>JAKATG010000001.1:0-458990 GCA_021828105.1 Pseudomonadota bacterium | reverse complement strand
ATCCTTGGCATTCTCGACAACGTCGTCATAGTGGCCCTTGCGATTCATTGCTCCGGTCAGCATTTTCACAGGCTTGCCGGCGAAGGGCGCAAAGGTCATCACGCCAGGCAAAACAGCATCCTTGTACCGGCCTTCGCCGAGGGCTCGCGGCGTGTCGTATGCACCAAATAACGTGCCGCCGAAGAAGTCCGCATAATTCATCAAGTTGTCGACGCGGTGCTTCCCTTCGGGATCGCTGCCATAAATTCCATATAGGACGTCGGCCAGCCTATCGCGCGGAGTTGGCATGTAGTTGCGGAGCGACCCTACGCTGTCCGGAGGTATTTTATCTTCAGTTATCGGAGAGGCGAGAAACCTTTCGATATGCTTTGCGGGATCCGTTGGAATCACGTGGGTAGCGCTCTTGCTCTCAAAGGTCTTCGGCCAAGTCGCGTTCGGGAATAGTCTGGCAAACTCTTCATCGGTCATAGCCCATCACTCCATTTTCAGGGCCTTATACGTTTTTAACGTAAAAATGTCAATGGTAAAGCGTATGACCGGGCCACTACGCTAGTTAATGTCATAATGAACGAGGCTCTCCACACCCGCCGTCGTCAGCTCTTCATCCGCTCCCCCTTGGGGTCGAACAAGGGTTCGCGCTGCGGCCGGGCGTTGTAGCGCCTGCCGATGATCTCGATCTCGAAGCCGTCATCCACCTCAGCGATCTCCTTCGGCACATAGCCCAGCGCCACCGAGCGGCCGACATGATGGGCATAGCCGCCGGATGTGATCCAGCCCACGACGTTGTTCCTGTGCCAGACCGGCTCGTCGCCGATCACATCGACATCCTTGGTGTCGACAGTGAAGGTAAGGAGCCTGAGCTTGCCGCCGGTCTCCTTCTCCTTGAGCGCCCCATCGCGGCCGATGAAATCGTTCTTCTTGAAGGACACGAAGCGGCCTAAGCCCGCTTCGAGAGGACCATAGATCGGGCGATATTCGCGCGCCCAGGTGCCCCAGGATTTTTCGAGCCTGAGCGACATCAGCGCCCTGCCGCCGAAATGGGCAAGCCCCAGATCGCGCCCCGCTTCGACAATCATGTCATGCAAGGTCGTGAGGTAATCGGACCTGACCCAGATCTCATAGCCCAGATCGCCGGTGAAGGAGACACGCCCGACCTTCGCCGGCACGAGGCCTAGATCCATCTCGCGGAAGGCCATGAAGGGCAGTGCCGCATTTGACACATCCTGATCGGTGAGCTTCGCCAGGAGCTCGCGCGATTTGGGACCAGCGATTGATAGCCCGGTGAGTTCGGTGGTCAGTGGACGCACCGCGACACTGCCATCCTTCGGCAGATGCGCCTCGAACCAGCGCATGTGGTAATTCTCGGCCGGACCGGATCCGAAGATGTAGAAGCGCTCGTCCTCCGCCTTGGCGACGGTAAAATCGCCGATGAGCTTGCCGGCCTCGTTGAGCATCGGTGTCAGCACCAGATGGCCCTTGGCCGGCATGCGGTTGGCGAGAAGCTGCGACAGCCAGGGCTCGGCGCCGGCGCCGGTGATCTCGTATTTGGCATAGCCCGTGATCTCGATCACGCCGACGCCATTGCGCACCGCGCGGCACTCATCGCCGATGATCGGAAAGGCGTTGGAGCGGCGGAAGGTGATCTTCTCCGTGGGCTTCTTGCCTTTGGGCGCGAACCACAGCGCCTGCTCGAGGCCGTAGCTCACGCCGAAGAAGGCGCCCATCGCCTTGAACCGGTCATGGAGCGGGCTCGTCCGCAGCGGCCGCGCCGCGGGCAGCTCCTCGTTCGGGAAGGTGATGCGGAAGCGGCGTCCGTAATTTTCGATCACCTTCTTCGAGGTGTAGGACATGTTGGCCCATGAGCCGTAGCGCGCCACATCCATCGCCCAGATGTCGAAGCCTGGATCGCCATCGACGATCCAGTTTGACAAAGCGAGGCCGACGCCGCCGCCCTGGCTGAAGCCTGCCATCACGCCGCAAGCGACCCAATAGTTGCGCAGGCCCCGGATCGGGCCGACCAGTGGATTGCCGTCGGGCGCGAAAGTGAAGGGCCCGTGGATGACATTTTTGATTCCGGCCTTGGCCAAAGCGGGATGATGCTGGAAGGCGCGTTCGAGATTGGCGGAGATGTGATCGAGATCGGGCGGCAGAAGCTCGGTCGAGAAATCCCAGGGGGCGGCCTTCGGCGACCATGGCCTTCCATTGGGCTCATAGGTGCCGACCAGCGCGCCGGTGCGTTCCTGGCGCATATAGAGCTCGCCGTCGAAATCGATGCAATGCAGCATCTCGCGCCCGTTTTCCTTGTTGAAGGCGACGACTTCCGGAATCTCTTCGGTGATGAGGTACTGATGCGCCATGGCAAGGATCGGCAGCTCGAGGCCGACGAAACGCCCGACCTCGCGCGCCCAGAGGCCCCCCGCATTGACCACATGCTCGGCATGGATCGTGCCCTCTTCGGTGACGACGTCCCAGCTGCCGTCCTGGCGCTGTACCGTGTCGGTGACCCTGTTCTTGCGGATGACCTCAGCCCCCTGGATGCGCGCCGCCTTGGCATAGGCATGGGTCGTGCCGGCGGGATCGAGATGGCCTTCGAGCGGATGGAACATCGCGCCGATGAACTGCTTCTCGTCGAGCAAGGGCCAGTATTTCTTCGCCTCCTTCACCGGGATCAGCTCGGTCGGGACGCCCAGATAGCGGTTGCGCGCATGCGCCATCTTGAGCCAGTCCCAGCGGTCGCGATTGGAAACGAGCATCACGCCGCCGGTCAGATGGATGCCGGTCGCCTGGCCTGAGATCTCTTCGATCTCCTTGTAGAGGTTGATCGTATATTCCTGCAGCTTGGCGACATTGGGATCGCCGTTGAGCGTGTGAAATCCACCCGCCGCATGCCAGGTCGAGCCCGAGGTCAGCTCATCGCGCTCGATGAGCACCACGTCCTTCCAGCCGCGCTTGGTGAGGTGATAGAGCACAGATGCACCGACGACACCGCCGCCGATGACCACAACACGAGCCTGACTGCGCATGGGATTCCTTGAAAAGACGGGGATAATCCGGCTGGTTCTAGCGAATGCCCGGAAGCCTCGCAACGGCGGTACGGCGTCTCACCGGTGAGAAGTTTTCAACCCTGCCCCGAGCGCGGCGCAGCCTGTAGGCTTAGGCAAGCGATGCGCTATCTGCTGGCCGTCCTCTTCCTTGGGCTGAGCCTGGTTCTGGAAAGTCGGGCCGGCGATGCTGTTGTCGATCTCGAGCTCGTGCTCGCGGTCGATGCCTCGGGCAGCGTCAATGACGCGGAATATGCGCTCCAGCTTTCGGGCATTGCCTCAGGGTTCCGCGATCCCGATGTCCGCAAGGCGATTCGCTCGGGTCCGGCCAAGGCGATCGCCGTCAATCTCCTGGTCTGGGCCGAGCCGCAGGTTCCCAAGGACATGACTGGTTGGTTCATCATCGCCTCAGAGGCTGATGCCGAAAATTTCGCCCGGATGGCCGAAGCCTTTCCACGCCGACAGACGGGTGCGACCGCGATTGGCGAAGGCATCGCCAGCGCCCTGCGCAGCCTCGAGGCGAACGGCATCGAAGCGCCGCGCCAAACCGTCGACGTCTCGGGCGACGGCCGCGAGTCGGTCGCGCGGGAATTCACCGTGCTCGTCGACCAGGCGCGCGCCATGGCTCTGAGCCGCGGGGTGGTGGTCAACGGGCTTGCCATCCAGAACGAGGTCGGCGATCTCGCCGACTATTATCGCAAGAATGTCCAGGCGGGGCCTGAGAGCTTCGTGATGGCGGCGAAGAGCTACGAGGATTTCGCATCGGCTATGCGCCTGAAGCTCCTGCGCGAGATCGAATACCGTCCGCACATTACGTCCCTCGATTAGTCTGCCGGATGAAGTCGATGAAGGCGCGCAGAGCGGGACGCATCTGGCGCTGGCGCGGATAATAGACGAAGAAGCCGGGATAGGCCGGACAACAATCCTCGAGCACACGGACCAGGCGGCCAGCCGCAAGATCCTCTCTTACCCGGTCTTCAAAGACATAAGCGAGCCCCAGCCCGGACTTCGCGGCTTCCACGACGAGGTTGCCGTCATTCAGGATGAGCGAGCCCTCGACGGCAACTTCGATCTCTTTTCCGTCCTGGGCGAGTTCCCATTGATAGAGGCCACGTGGAAATCTGAGACCGATGCAATTGTGATGCTGCAGGTCGGCGGGTGATTGCGGAATGCCTTTGGACGCAAGGTAACCAGGCGTCGCCACAATGACACTCCGCAGATCGCCGCCGATGCGCACCGCGATCATGTCCTGCTCGAGGCTTTCGCCGAGACGGATACCGGCGTCGAAATTGTGAGCGACGATGTCGGTAAAGCTGTTGTCGACATGAAGGTCGAGAGTGATGCCAGGAAAGCGCTCATGGAAACTGGTGAGATGCGGGATGAGCAGGAAGTCCGCGGCGGATTGTGGCAGCGTCAGCCGCAGGACGCCGGCCGGCTCGTCGCCGACGTCGGAGAGGCCGGCCAGTGCTGCATCAATGTCCCTGAGCGCTGGACCGAGACGCGCCAGGAGGCCGATGCCGGCGTCGGTCGGCGCAATGCTGCGCGTCGTGCGGTTGAGGAGCCGCACGCCCAGACGCTTCTCGAGATTGGCGATGCCATGGCTCACCGCCGAGGGCGATATGCCGATGGCCTTGGCGGCACCGCGAAATCCGCCATGCACCACGACTTCGGCAAAGAGCGTAAGGCCTGCGAGATCGCTTCGCTTCATTGATGAACAGAATAGAACAACCTGTTCATCATTGCACGACTTATCGAACAAATGCCTTGGCACCAAATAGGGATGACTTTCCAAAGAGGAGAATATCAATGAAACATCGCAAGCTCGGCGCCGACCTCACCGTTTCCTCAATCGGCCTCGGCTGCATGGGCATGACCTATGCCTATGGCGGCCAGGAAGAGGCGAAATCGCTCGAGACGCTGCGTCGCGCCGTCGATCTCGGCGTCACTTTCTTCGACACCGCCGAAGTCTATGGCCCCTTCGACAACGAGATCCTGCTCGGCAAGGCGCTCACGGGCCTGCGCGACAAGGTGGTGATCGCGACGAAATTCGGCTTCACCTTCGACAGGAACCGTGGAGGTCCCTCCCCCATCACCGGCGTCGACAGCCGACCTCAGCACGTGAAGGACGTCGCCGATGCCTCGCTGAAGCGTTTGGGGATCGACGTGATCGATCTCTATTATCAGCATCGCGTCGATCCCAACGTGCCGATCGAGGACACGGTGGGCGCCATGGCCGAGTTGGTGAAAGCCGGCAAGGTGAAGGCGCTCGGCCTTTCGGAAGCCAGTGCCGCGACCATCCGCCGGGCGCACAAGGTTCATCCCATAGCGGCCGTGCAGAGCGAATATTCGCTGTGGACGCGCGATCCGGAAGCGGAGGTGCTCGCCGCTTGCCGCGAGCTCGGCATCGGCTTCGTCCCCTATAGCCCGTTGGGCCGCGGCTTCCTGGCCGGCGCCATCCGCAGCACCGACGCCTTGGGCGACAATGACTGGCGCCGCACGCAGCCGCGCTTCCAGGCCGACACCATCAAGGCAAACCTGTCATTGGTGGAGACGCTCGAGAACCTCGCGCGCGACAAGGGTGTGACCACGGCCCAACTGGCCCTCGCCTGGGTTCTGCATCAGGGCGATTTCATCGTGCCGATTCCGGGCGTGCGCAAGGTAAAGCACCTCGAGGAGAATATCGGCGCGGTCGATGTGACGCTGACACCCAAGGAGCTCGCCGCCATCGCCGCGGCCGTTCCCAAGGAAGCCGTCGCCGGCAAGCGCTACACCGAAGAAGGCCTCAAGCTCGTCAACGCTTAACGCCTACGCAGCGACAAACGGATTGATGATTCTGAGCTGGTGCTCGATCATCAATCCGTGGTGCATATCTTCCGACCATAGCGTTTCACATCCGGCTTCGAGAGCAGCGGCCACGATCATGGCATCATAGACCGAGAGCTTGTGATGTTCCGCCAGCGCAAGACCTCTATCATGGAGTTCCTTGGTCAGCGGACAGACCTCAAGAAGGGAGCAGACCGTCGACAGGAACTGACGAAGCTCACTCCATGGCAGCGTTCTCTTCCGACGCGCTACATTGGCGAGTTCATTCAGCACTTGCACGCTGACCGTCCCGCCTTCTTCAATGAGCACCCCAGCGCGATCGGCTTTTGCCTGATCATCTGACAACAGATACACCAACACATTGGTGTCAAAGAAACTACCGGGCATTCGCATCTTCGCGATCGAATTTGAAGTCCGCAGGGAGTCGACCACGAAATTCGCGAAGCCGCTTCAGCAAATCCTTACGACTGGGCTTGCGCTCTATGCCGAAGCTGCGCACATCGTTGACATGGATTTCGATCTCATCACCCTCTTTCAGTTCAAGAGCTTCGACCACAGTGGCGGGCAGCCGAACCGCAAGACTATTGCCCCATTTGGCGACTTGCATGGTCATTCTCCATGATATACATGAAATAAATGTATATCATGGAATGCCCTTTTTCAAGGCATTCGTCGGCTAATATAGCCTTCCGCCATTGGGCACTTTGCGCTCGATGGCGGCCAGCACCACTTCGCCCTCGCTGTCGGGAAAGCCGAGGGTCAGCACTTCCGACATGAACTTGCCGATCTGGCGCGGCGGGAAGTTGACCACCGCGGCGACCTGCCGCCCGACCAGCTCCTCGAGCCGGTAGTGTTTGGTGATCTGAGCGGAGGATTTCTTCACGCCGATCTCGGGACCGAAATCGATCTGCAGCTTGAAGGCGGGCTTGCGCGCTTCCGGAAAAGGCTCCGCCGCGATGATGGTCCCGGCTCTGACGTCGACTTTGAGAAAATCGTCGAAGGTGATCGGCGCTGGCTTGTCAGTCGGCTGTGTCATGGGCCTGTGCTTTTGAGGATGTCCGCTCTTCCCTGAGGCTGCGGAAGACGCGGGCAAAGCCAGAGCACAAGGCGATCGGCGTTTCAAGCCGGTTCATCAGCGCCTCGCCGTCGCGGAGCTTGCGGTCGAGAGCGGCCATGGTGCGCGCCAGGCCGGCATCGTCGTCCTTGAGCCAGATGCGCAAGGTGTCGGTCGCAATCTTGGCCAGGCCCAATTTGGCAACGTCGCCGGTGAAGCCGGAGAGCTTGATATCGGCGGCGGCCAGCATCCAGCCCTGCGTCGTGAGCGAGGACGCCAGGAGGTGGAGCCATTCGGCCGGCCCGTCGGCCGGGGCCTTGGCGATATTGGCGATCGCCGCCTTGTAAGGCGCCAGCAACTCGAACCGGCGCAGCATGATGTCGAACAGGCGGTCATGCGCATCGCCTTCGACGGGATCGCTGGTGAGCGAGGCCAGAAGCTCAACGTCCATCCGCCGGGCAAAGGCCTCGAGGATCTGGGGCTTGCCGGAGACGTGCCGGGCAAGCTCGGCGAGGCTGACGCCGGCGGCCTGGGCTATGTCGGTGAGCGTTATCTCCGGCCACGGCTTGTCGGCCGCCAGACGCAAAGCAGCATCGACGATGAGGTCGCGCGTTTCATTGCTCATGGAAAAGAGTTTAGCGGACTAAGAATGCGGCGTCAGCTTGCCAATTCGCGCGAGCGGCGGGTTGCCGCAGCGATGGCCTCTTTCATCAAGGGCTCGAGCCCGTTTTCGGCCATCAGCACCTGGAGCGCTGCATAGGTCGTGCCCTTGGGGGAGGTCACATTCTGCCGGAGCGTCGCGGCCTCTTCGCCGGTCACCCGCATCAGCTCCCCTGCCCCCGCCACCGTCGCCCGCGCGAGCTTGACGGCGACGTCCTGCGGCAGGCCGGCGGACACGCCGGCGGCGGCGAGGCATTCGGTGAGATAGAAGACATAAGCGGGGCCAGAGCCCGAAACGGCGGTAGCGGCGTCGATCAGCCCCTCGTCGGCGACCGTCACGACTTCGCCTATGGCCGAAAGCAGGCTGGTGGCCAAAGCGAGCTGGGCCGGCGAAACATTCCCGTTCGCCGCCATCGCTGTGATGCCGCGGCCGACCGCGGCCGGCGTATTCGGAATGGTACGGATGATGGCGGCATCTTCGCCGAAATGCCGGACGAAGGAGGCGATCGTCTTGCCGGCGGCGACCGAGACCACCAGCGGCTGCGACGCCTTGAGGCTCGCGACCCCGGGCAGCACGTCCTCCATCACTTGCGGCTTGACCGCGACGAGCACGACCTCGGCATCCTTCACCGTCGCCACCGCCGGATTGTGCCTGATGCGATGCATTTGCAGAAGCGCCAGGATCTCGGGCGGCGGCGAGGGATCGAGCGCCACCACCTGCTGCGGCGCGACACCGCTCTTGAGCCAGCCTTCCAGCATGGCGCCGCCCATCTTGCCGGCGCCGACCAGAACCAAGGTACCCTTCAATGCAATTGTCATGCCTCGCCTACGGTGTCGAGAAGGCTAGCCTCCAGAGCCTCCTCGGCGCTCTTTCCGGCCCAGATGACGAATTGTAGAGACGGGAAATAGCGCTCGCAAGTTTCTATGGCGATCCGTATCAGCGCCTCGCATTGCGCATCGGTGGCGCGGGCTCCGCCGCAAAGGATGAGATTGTTGCGCAAGAGGACCGACCCGTCCTGGCGCCAGATGTCGAAATGGCCGAAATAGAGCTGCTCATTGATCAGCGTCAGAAGCCGTCCGATCTCCTCGCGCCGGTTCATCGGCACTTTGAGATCGTAGCTGCAGGCAAGATGCAGGCTCTCGAAATCTTCCCGCCAATGGATGCTAATGCTCATATCGCCCCAGGCGGCGGCGACGATCATGTTCACTTCGTCTTCCGCCGAACGGTCGATGAACCAGTCATGGCCGTGCGCGATATGCTCCACCCGGTCGAGCGGGTTGGAAGTGTCCTTATAGAGCGATTGCAGGCCCGCCATTCACCAATTCCCAGCGACGAATCAATTCGTCAGTCCTGGGACGGACCGTGCCCAAGCGTTTGAGTCGCTTCAAGCCGCGCGTTAACCATGGAGGTGATTCCTCCACAATGGATTTCATGGCCGTCCTTGAGGCGGCCATCCAGATAAAGGATTTAAGCCGCCCTCGAGGCGGCCATCCAGGCAAGGGAATCGAAGCGTCAGTGAGTCGCAGTCTCGCCGGGCGATTCGCCCTGCTGGCTGCCGGCGGCCGGCGGTGTCACACCGAGCCGCGCCTCGAGCACCGCGATACGTTGATGGAGGCGATCATTTTCCTCGCGTGCCTTCTGCGCCATCTCGCGCACGACATCGAAATCTTCGCGCTTCACGACGCCCACATCATTGAGGACGCGTTCGACTTGCGCCTTCACGAGCGTATCGATCTCGCGCCTGACCCCTTGCGCCGCACCGGCGGCATTGGTGGCGAGCTTGGCGAGTTCGTCAAAGAACCGGGATGATGTCGTGGTCATCGAGGATCCTCCAAAAGCAAGGGAGCGAAATACATAGGACGCCGACGCTGTGCAGCTGAGCGGCCCTGTGCTCCGGTGCCCTGACAATTAGGTATGGGAGCGATGCAATTCAAGGTGAATCGCTTGACCCCGGATGGCCCGACCTTAAGGTCGAGCCCCCATGATCGACTTTCCCAATATCGATCCCGTCGCCTTCTCCATCGGCCCCTTCGCCGTGCGCTGGTATGCGCTGGCCTATATTGCCGGTCTCGTTTTCGCGATCTGGTACGCCAAGCGCCTAGTCGCCACCAAGGCCTTATGGGCCGACCGGACGCCCACCATCACGCCCCAGCAGGTCGATGATCTCTTCATCTGGATCGCGCTCGGCGTCATCCTGGGCGGCCGGATCGGCTATGTGCTGTTCTACAATCCGCTGCATTTCGCGGCGAACCCGCTCGACATCTTCAAGATGTGGGAAGGCGGCATGTCCTTCCATGGCGGATTCCTGGGCGTGGTGGTGGCGCTGCTCATCTATGGCAAGCGGCACGGTGCCACGCTCGATCGGCTTCTGGATCTCGGTGCCGCCGCGACCCCTGTCGGCCTTGGCCTCGGACGGCTCGCCAATTTCATCAATGGCGAGCTTTACGGGCGCCCGGGCGACGTCCCCTGGGCGATGATCTTCCCCAACGACCCGCTGCAGGTGCCGCGCCATCCGAGCCAGCTCTACGAAGCCATCCTCGAAGGCCTGGTGCTCTTCCTCATCGTGCGCATCGCCACTCATCGCTTCCAGGCGCTGGCTCATCCCGGCCGCGCTTCCGGGCTCTTCGCTCTCGGCTACGGCCTGTCGCGCATCATCGTCGAATTCTTCCGCGAGCCTGACGCCCAGCTCGGCTACTTCGCGGGCTTCATCACCATGGGCATGATCCTCTCGCTGCCCCTGGTCGCCATCGGCATCTGGCTGCTCTTGCGGTCGCGCCATACATGAAGAAGCCGACGCCGCTCGAGAGCCTGATCGTCGCGATGATCCGCGAGGACGGGCCGATGCCGCTCGATCGCTATATGGCGCTCTGCCTCGGCCACCCGCTCCATGGCTACTACATGTCGCGCGATCCTTTCGGGCCGGACGGCGATTTCATCACCGCGCCCGAGATCTCGCAGATCTTCGGCGAGCTTGTCGGCATCTGGTGTGCTGCCGCCTTCCAGGCCTTGGGCACGCCAAGTCGATTCAGCCTGATCGAGCTCGGGCCGGGACGCGGCACGCTGATGAGCGACGTGCTCAGGGCGACCCGCGTGATGCCCGGTTTCAACGACGGCGCGCAGATCCACCTGGTCGAGACGAGCCCGACCTTGCGCAAGCTGCAAAGCGAGAAGCTCGGCGCTCAAGTCACTTGGCATGAGACCGTCGACAGCCTGCCCGACGGCCCTTCGATCATCATCGCCAATGAGTTCTTCGATGCCCTGCCCATCCGTCAATATGAGTTCCACCAGGGGCAATGGATGGAGCGGCGCATCGGCTTAAGCGCGGATGATCGTCTGGTGCTCGGACGCACGGCCTTTCCGCTCGCTGGACCGCCCGCGAGCGAGGGCGCCATATTCGAGACGGGGCCCACGCGAGACGACATCGCGCGCCGCATCGGCGCTCACCTGGCGCGGTTCCCCGGCGCCCTCATCGTCTTCGACTACGGCCATGCGGCTTCCGCGCTCGGCGACACGCTGCAGGCTGTGCGCCGCCATAAATTCTGCAGTATCCTCGACCGGCCGGGCGAGGCCGATCTCACCTCGCATGTCGACTTCGAAAGCTTGAGGCGCGCTTTGACGCAAGGCGGCGCTGTCATTTTTGGGCCGATCACCCAGCGGCAGTTCCTGCTCGCCATGGGTATCGAGACACGTGCCGCCTTGCTCAGTCGCAAGGCCAAGCTCGCGGAACGCAAGATTATTGCCCATGCGACGGAACGGCTTGCCGGAGAAAATCAAATGGGTAACCTGTTCAAGGTTATGGCGGCCACATCGCCTGGACTAGCAACGCCTTATCCTTTTGGTTCGCCATGATCGAAGCTTCACAACTCACATCGGCAAAATCCCTTCGGCATGGATTCTTCACCCGCCAGGGCGGCCATTCCTCGGGCCTCTTCGCTTCGCTGAACTGCGGCTTCGGATCGGGCGACGACAAGCAGGCGGTGGCCAGGAACCGCGCCGCCGCCGGCGAAAGGCTCGGGGTCGCGAACGATAAGCTGCTCACCGTATGGCAGTGGCACAGCCCCGACGTCATCGTCGCCGAAACGCCCTGGAACGTGCTCAAACCGCCCAAGGGCGATGCCATCGTCACCACGAGCCCCGGCCTTGCCATTGCCGTCCTCACCGCCGATTGCGCGCCCATTCTCTTCGCCGATGCTGAAGCGGGCGTCATCGGCGCGGCGCATGCCGGCTGGAAAGGCGCCCTTGCCGGTGTCAGCGATGCAACCATTGCCGTCATGGAAGAGAAAGGAGCGCGGCGCGAGCGCATCACCGCCGTCATCGGCCCGACGATCTCGCGAGATGCCTATGAGGTCGGCCCCGATTTCGCCACTCAGTTCATCGCCGAGGCCCGGGACAATGCGGATTTCTTCACGCCCTCGCCGCGCGCCCGCCACCACATGTTCGACCTGCCGGCCTATCTCAAGCGCCGCCTGACGCGGCAAGGTGTCGGCGAGGTCGTCGACATGGGCCTGTGCACCTATGTCGACGAAGATCGTTTCTACAGCTTCCGCCGCGCCACGCATCGCAACGAAAAAGACTATGGCCGCCAGATTTCCGCCATCGTGCTGTCGCGCTGACAATCAAGACATCGAGTGAGGGGTTATGGCACTGCATTTTGATCGCAAAGAATACCGGACGCGCATCGCCAAGGTGCGCCGTGCTCTGGAGGCAGAAGGGCTCGACGGCCTGCTGATGTTCCAGCAGGAGAGCATGTATTATCTCACGGGCTACGACACTTTCGGCTTCTGCTTCTTCCAGTGCCTCTATCTCGGCACCGACGGCAAGCTGGCGCTCCTGACCCGGGCACCCGATTTGCGCCAGGCGCAGCACACCTCCATCATCGAGGACATCCGGATCTGGACCGACGCCGCCGGCGCCAAGCCCGCCGAGCAACTGCGCGACATGCTGGCGAGCCTGGGCGCCAAGGGCAAGCGCCTCGGCATCGAGACCAATTCCTACGGCCTCACGCATTTCAACGGCAAGGCCGTCGATCAGGCGCTTTCAGGTTTCTGCACGCTTACCGAGGCGACCAACCTCGTCGATCGCATCCGGGTGGTGAAATCGGACGCCGAGCTCAGCTATGTGCGCAAGGCCGGCAAGCTTGCCGACCTCGCGCTCGAGGCCGGCATCGAGGAGACCCGCGCCGGCGCCGATGAGGGCCGTATCCTGGCGGCCCAGCAAGCGGCGATTTTCGCCGGCGGCGGCGATTACCCGGGCAATGAATTCATCATCGGTTCCGGCCGCGATGCGCTCTTGAGCCGCTACAAGGCCGGCCGCCGCAAGCTCGCGAAACGCGACCAGCTCACCCTCGAATTCGCTGGCGTCTACCGCCATTACCATGCGGCGCTGATGCGCACGATCGTCATCGGCAAGCCCGGCAAGGCGCATGAGAAGATGGATGAGGCCTGCCGCGCCGCGCTCAAGGCCTGCGAGGCGGTCCTGCGCCCCGGCAGGACCGCGGGCGAGGTGTTCGACGCTCATGCCCGCGTCATGGACGAGCATGGCCTGAAGGCGCACCGCTACAATGCTTGCGGCTATTCGCTGGGCGCCAAATTCACCCCGAGCTGGATGGACTTTCCGATGTTCTTCACCGGCAATCCGGTCAAGCTCGCGAAGAACCAGGTCTTCTTCCTGCACATGATCCTGATGGACAGCGTCACGGGCCACGCTTTCAGCCTGGGCAGGACTTACATCGTGGGCCGTGATAAAGCTGAGCCCTTGTCAAAGTATCCGTTGCGGATGATCCTGCGCTGAGGTCATGGGAGACGTTCTCACCATAGGTCCAGCCCGGTTGCGGCAAGGCACCGTCCTTGTACTAATGGTCCTGTGCCTGGTTTTGCTTGCCGCCTGCGGCGGCGGCGGGTCGAAGCCTTTCGCCAAGGGCGAAGGGACGCCAGGTCCAAGCGGCAAGACCGTGCCGCCGATCGCGCTCGTTCAAGTGACGGGATTGCCTGCGGCGAAGCTTGCCCAGTTGAAGGACGCGCTCGCCATTGCCGCCGGCAAGCGTGACATGGCGATCATCGACAGCAAGCTCGACAGCTCCACTCTCTCGCTGACCGGCAGCTTCACCATGGTTCCCGATCCCTCGGCGGTAAAGCTCGGCTACAATTGGACGCTGACCGATCCCAAGGGCACCGTGCTGCACACGATTTCGACCGAGGAAGTGGCGCCGGGGGCACCCGCGGGCGATCCGTGGCTGCAGGTCACGCCGACGGTGATCCAACGCATTGCCGCCTATACCGCCGAGAGCCTGTCGAGCCGGCTGTCACAGCTTGGCTATGCGACGGAAGTGGGCGGCATCCCGCCGCCGCTCGAGACCTATGCCAAAGCCGGCCCCGATGCCGACAAGGATATCGATTACGAGACGCTCTATGGACCAGGGAAGGGACCGACGGCCGTAGCCGAGGCCCAGCCGCCCGCGGAGGGCAAGACTGCGGCCCTGGCCGCCGCCGAAGCCGAGCCTGCAGATGACAAGGTGGTCGCGACGGCGGCCAAGCCCGTCAAGGGAGATGGCAGTGGCCGTAAGCAGATCGGCGCCGTCGTCGTCCTGCCGGTGAGCGGCGCGCCCGGCACCGGCAATGCCGATTTGACCAAAGCCATGCGCCAGACCCTGGCCGATGCCGGATGGCCGGTGCTGACGAGCCCCCGCGAGGATGCGCTCACGATTCTGGGCCATGTGAAGCTTGGACCGAAGGCGGCGAAGAGCCAGGAGGTGGCGCTGGCTTGGACGGTCAAGACGCCGGACGGCAAGACGCTTGGCACGGTGAAACAGGCCAATAAGGTGCCCGTGGGGTCGCTGGAAGGCGGTTTCGGCGACAATGCGCTCTTTGCCGCACAGGCAGCTGCCTCCGGCATCTACGACCTGGTCAAGAAATACCGCTGATTTCCTTGAGGGTTAGAGTTTTCTCGCAGCTGTGGAATGTTAAGGAAAATACACCACCTGCCCTTTGCGCCAGGCCCGACCTGTTGATATAGAGCCGCCAGAGATTTCCTGCCAAAGAGGGCCGGCCCTTCATGAAAATCATCAGCGGAAACAGCAATCGGCCGCTCGCCGAAGCCATTTCCTCTTACCTGAACCTGCCGCAGGCGAAGGCGGTGGTGAAGCGCTTCGCCGACATGGAGATCTTCGTCGAAATCCAGGAGAATGTGCGCGGCCAGGACGTGTTCATCGTCCAGTCGACGTCCTTCCCGGCCAACGACCATCTTATGGAGCTTTTGATTATCGTGGATGCGCTGCGCCGTTCTTCCGCGCGCCGCATCACCGCCGTCGTCCCCTATTTCGGCTATGCCCGCCAGGACCGCAAATCCAGTCCGCGCACGCCGATCTCCGCCAAGCTCGTCGCCAATCTGATCACCCGGGCCGGCGTCGACCGGGTGCTCACCCTCGACCTGCATGCCGGCCAGATCCAGGGCTTCTTCGACATCCCGACCGACAATCTCTTTGCCGGCCCGGTTCTGGTGCGCGATATCAAGGACCACTATGACCTGCGCAACACCGTCGTGGTGTCGCCCGATGTCGGCGGCGTGGTGCGCGCCAGGGCGCTCGCCAAGCGCATCGGCACGCCGCTCGCCATCGTCGACAAGCGTCGCGACCGTCCGGGCGAGTCGGAAGTGATGAACATCATCGGCGACGTCAAGGACCACTCCTGCATCCTGATCGACGACATCGTCGATTCAGGCGGCACCTTATGCAACGCCGCCGATGCCCTGCTGGCGCAGGGAGCGAAGGATGTCGCGGCCTATATCACCCACGGCGTCCTGTCGGGAGGCGCCGTCGCGCGCATCACCTCATCGAAGCTCAAATCGCTCGTCATCACCGACTCGATCCAGCCGACGGAAGCGGTGAAGGTCGCCCGCAATATAAGGGTGATCTCGATCGCCCCCTTGATCGGCGAGGCAATCGGGCGCACCGCGCGCGAGGAGTCGGTGTCGAGCCTGTTCGACTGAGCTGCTTCGGCCCCCATGACGATCGACATTGCCGTTGAACGCTTCCACAGCGCGCATCAGCTTCTCGGCCGGCATTTGCGGCCCTCGCCGCTGATCGAGCTGGACCGGGTCGCATCGGTGGCAGGCCATGCCATCATGGTCAAGGCCGAATGCCTACAGCCGACCGGCTCATTCAAGGTGCGGGGCGCCCTGCATGTGCTGGGAGGCCTCTCGCAGGATGAACGCCGCCGCGGCGTCATAGCCTATTCGACCGGTAATCACGCCCAGGCCGTCGCCATGGCTGCTCGCCGTTTCGGCACCTCGGCGGTCATCGTCATGTCGCCTGACGCGCCGAAGCCCAAGATCAAGACCACACGAGACCTGGGCGCCGAGATCCTGATGGCCGAGCCTTCATCGGCCGCGCGGCGCACGCTCGCCGAGCAGATCGCGCATGAACGTGGTTTGAAGCTCGTGCCGCCTTTCGATGATGCCGATGTGATCACTGGCCAAGGCACGATCGCGGTCGAGCTCACCCAGCAGATCGCGGATGCGGCAGCGGTGCTCGTGCCCATTGGCGGTGGCGGTCTGATTTCGGGCATCGCCGCGGCCCTGAAGCAGCTCAAGCCGGCGATACGGATCCTTGGCGTCGAGCCCGAGCTTGAGAATGATGCGGCACAATCTTTCCGCGCGGGGCAGCTCGTGGCGCTCCCTGGTCCGAGCGCCAGTAGCGCCGATGCGATCAAGGTCCAGAAATTGGGTGACCTGACCTTCCCTCTGATCCAGCGCCATGTCGACGACGTCGTCACGGTCACGGAAGAGCAGATCGCCCACGCCATGCGGGTGGCGCTGGCCAGCGGACGCTTATGGCTCGAACCCGCGGGCGCGGTCGCCCTTGCCGCCGCCTTGGCTTTCGGCGGGCTGGCCGACCGACGGGCGCCGCTGGTGGCGATCGGCAGCGGCGGCAATGTCGACCTGGCACGGGCCCATGCGCTCATCCAGGCCGCGTCGCAAGGAGATTGATATGGCTATGCGCTTTGCATGGCCGTGATCAAGGACCGTCTATTCGGTTCCTCACTATTCAGCAGCAACCCGGGGCCGTGCTGATTTTTTTATTGTGACCGGCTTCAGCCCCAACCCCAATGCCTTCAACACCTTGAGTACAGCTGCGAAGCTTGGATTGCCGTTCTCCGAGAACGATTTATAGAGGCCTTCTCTGGTAAGCCCGGTTTCCCTGGCCGTCTTCATCATGCCATGTGCGCGGGTGGCGGCACCGATGGCATTGGCAATGACGACATGGTCATCCAGGTTCTCTTCGAACACGATTTCGAGGAATTGGCGGATCTCTTCCGGGGTACGGAGAAATTCAGCCGCATCGTACTTTGAGAATTTCTCGGCCATAGGGTTCATCCCTTCCAGTCTTGAGCGATCTGCTTCGCCCGCTTGATATCGGCGGCCTGCGTCGATTTATCTCCACCGCACAGCAGGAAAACCGAACCGCGGCGCACGAAATAGACCGGTATCCAGGGCCATAGTGAATTCTCAGTTCGCTGACACCTTCACCAACCGGGGCGACATCACCCATATTGCCTGCTTGCAGGCGGAGAATACGGGCTGATGCGAAGCCGGGCTTGGTGATCCCGGAGGTTGTTCAACCAGTCCGCAAAGGCTTGCGATCTGAGGATTTCAACCATGAAGAATGTAAATCACAGTTCACGGCGTGTGTAAACCATATTTTACAGTATCTTCCGAGACAACCTTCTGCCAACTCGGGCATTGGCCCCCGGATAGTCCCGGGTTGCTTCTCCGGGGCTAAATCTGTATATCCGCCCGCGCGTGGACGCCGGTCACCCCTGGAGGAAGGTCCGCGCAATCCATATCCAATCGGAGTTGAGAATGTCCAAGATCATCAAGCTTAAGGCCACGGCGCGTGGCGGGGCTGGCAAGGGGGCCGCCCGGGCAGTTCGCCGTCAAGGTCTCGTCCCCGGCGTCGTTTATGGCGACAAGAAGGAGCCCCAGAATATCTCCTTCGTCTATAACGAGTTGCAGCCGCATGTGAATACCGGCCGCTTCATGTCGACCCTCGTCGACCTCGAAGTCGACGGAACGGTCGTCCGTGCCATCCCGCGCGACATCCAGTTCGAGCCGGTGCGCGACTTCATCAGCCATGTGGACTTCCTGCGTCTCGGCAAGAACGCCCGCATCCATGTCGAAGTCCCGGTCCACTTCAAGAACCACGTCGACTCGCCCGGCCTCAAGAAGGGTGGCGTGCTCAACATCGTGCGCCATGAGATCGACCTCTATTGCCCGGCCGACTTCATCCCGGACGAGATCCTGATCGATCTCACCGGCCTCGAGATCGGCCAGTCGGTCCACATGACCGCGGTGAAGCTGCCGGAGAATGTGACCTCGGCAGTTCGCGAGAAGGATTTCACGATCGCGACGATCGCCGCTCCTGCCGGGCTCAAGGAGGAAGAGGAAGAAGCCGCTGCCGCTGCTGCCGCGGGCGAAACGCCCTCCGCAGAAGTCCCGGCGACCGCCCAGAAGGCGCCTCCCGCGGCTCCGGGTGCGGCTCCTGCCGCCGGCAAGGATGCCAAGGCTGCCGCCGCGGCTCCCGCCGCCAAGGCCGGCGCTCCGGCGCCTGCCGCCAAGGGTGGCGACAAGAAGAAGTAACCCTGCGCCTCCCGTTCCCGAGGGGACGGAAAGGTTTGGGAGGGCTCAATGCTTCTTCTGGTCGGGCTCGGCAATCCCGGGTCCAAATATGCGGCCAACCGGCACAATATCGGCTTCATGGCGGTGGACGAGATCGTCCGCCGCCATGGCTTCGCAGCGTGGCGCAAGCGCTTCCAGGCCGAGACGGCGGAAGGCACGCTCGGCGGCGAGCGCGTCTTGGCGCTGAAGCCGCAGACCTACATGAATGAATCGGGCCGCGCCGTCGGCGAGGCGATGCGCTTCTACGATCTGGCGCCCGATGACGTCGTCGTTCTCCATGACGAGATCGACCTGCCGCCGGCCAAGGTCAGGCTCAAGACCGGTGGCGGCAGTGCCGGCAACAACGGCATCCGCTCGATCGATGCTCATATCGGCAATGACTATCACCGCGTGCGGCTCGGTGTCGGCAAGCTCGAGGTGAAGGGCACGGCTCATATGCATGTGCTGGGCGATTTCAGCAAAGCCGACAAGGCCTGGCTCGAACCGCTTATCACGACGATCGCCGAAAATGCCCCCCTGCTCGCGGCGCATGATTTTGCGACCTTCCAGAACCGGGTGCATCTGGCGCTCAACCCTGAGCCGGAAAAACCGAAGCCCGTCAAAAAGGAGAAAGAATAATGGGTTTCAAATGCGGCATCGTCGGCCTGCCCAATGTCGGCAAATCGACCCTGTTCAACGCCCTGACGCAGACCGCGGCGGCGCAGGCCGCGAACTATCCCTTCTGCACCATCGAGCCCAATGTCGGCGACGTCGGCGTTCCCGATGAGCGGCTCGACAAGCTCGCGGCGATCGCCAAGAGCGTGCAGATCATTCCGACGCGCCTGACCTTCGTCGACATCGCCGGGCTGGTGCGCGGCGCCTCCAAGGGCGAAGGCCTCGGCAACCAGTTCCTCGCCAATATCCGCGAGGTCGATGCCATCGCCCATGTGGTGCGCTGCTTCGAGGATGGCGATGTCACTCATGTCGAAGGCGGCGTCGACCCTATCCGCGATATCGAGACGATCGAGACCGAATTGATGCTGGCCGATCTCGACAGCCTGGAGAAGCGGACGAGCACTCTCGAAAAGCGCCTGCGCGGCGGCGACAAGGAAGCCAAGGAGCAGTTCGACCTCGTCAAGCGCGCCCTCGTGCTGCTGCAGGAGGGCAAGCCCGCGCGGCTCGTCGACAGGAAGCCCGAGGAGGAGAGAAACTTCCGCATGCTGGGCCTGTTGAGCTCGAAGCCCGTGCTCTATGTCTGCAATGTCGAGGAGGCGTCGGCCGACAAGGGTAATGAATATTCCGCGCGGGTCATCGAGCGTGCCAGGGAGGAAGGCGCCGAAGCGGTCGTCGTTTCGGCCAAGATCGAAAGCGAGATCGCAGTCCTGCCGGCGGCCGAGCAGAGGGATTATCTCGACACCATGGGCCTTACCGAACCCGGCCTCAATCGCGTGATCCGCGCCGGCTACGAGCTTCTTCATCTCGTGACCTACTTCACCGTCGGGCCGAAGGAGGCCCGCGCCTGGACCGTCACAAGGGGCACCAGGGCGCCGCAGGCAGCGGGCGTCATCCATACCGATTTCGAGAAGGGCTTCATCCGCTCCGAGACCATCGCCTATGACGACTATGTCGGTCTCAATGGCGAAGCGGGTGCGCGCGACGCCGGCAAGCTCCGGCTTGAAGGCAAGGACTATGTCGTGCAGGACGGCGACGTCCTGCATTTCCGCTTCGCCAACTAGAGGACGCGATGGCCGATCTTCTCCATTATGAGGATTTCACTGTCGGAAAGAGCACCGATCTCGGCGCCTATCGGGTGACGGCGGAAGAGATCAAGAGCTTCGCGCGCGAATTCGATCCGCAGTTCTTTCATCTTGACGAGGATCGCGCCAAATCTTCCGTCCTCGGCGGACTTTCGGCGTCGGGCTGGCACACTTGCGGCATCCTCATGCGCCTGATGGTCGACGGCTATCTCGGCCGCACCGCCGGCATGGGCTCGCCCGGCCTCGATGAGGTGAAGTGGCTGAAGCCCGTCTATGCCGGCGAGACGTTGCACGGCCGCATGACGGTTCTCGCCAAGCGCCAGTCCAAGAGCCGGCCGGAAATGGGCCTCGTCACCATGCGCTGGGAGGCGCAGTCGGCCGAGGGCGAGACCAAGATCGACATGACGGGCATCAATCTCATCAAGGTGCGCCAGCCATGATGGGTCTTTATTACGACGAGACGCATGTCGGGCAGAAATGGCAGCTCGGCTCCTATCATTTCACCCGCGAGGCGGTATTGCGTTTCGCCCGCGCCTATGATCCGCAGAGCTTCCATGTCGACGATGCTGCCGCTGCCGACAGCCATTTCGGCCGGCTTGCGGCGTCGGGCTGGCACACCGCATCGGCCTGGATGCGCTGCTATGTCGAGGCGGACGAGGCGTCGCGCAAGCAAAGGATCGCCCGCGGCGAGGTCCTGCCCGAGCACGGCCCCTCCCCCGGCATCACCAACCTCAAATGGATCAAGCCGGTCTATCCGGGCGACACCGTCACCTATTGGATGGAGATCATCGCCAAGCGCGAGATGGCGTCACGGCCGCGCTGGGGCCTCGCCACCAAGCATAGCGAAGGCTTCAACCAGGATGGCGAGCTGGTCTTCGCTTTCGACGGCAAGGTGATGATCCAGCGCAAAGGTGCTTGATCTCCGGGCTTGCCCAAATTCGGGCATCATGCTGACATGACGCTATGTCAGGCTTCGGCAGAAGTCGGAGTGTCGGATGCGCGCAGGACGGCAGGCGGTGCGGAAGGCCTTGGCGGGACTTATCCTGCTGCTCGCCTGCCTGTTCGCCCCCCTCGCCTCGGCGCAAGACGCAAAGCCCCTGAGGGGCGTGGCCCTTGCCATCGGGCAGAGCGACTATTCGAAGAGCGACGTGTCGCCTCTCGAGAATCCCAAGAACGACGCGCGTGAGATCACCAAGCTCCTGATCGACCTGGGTTTCGAGGCGAGAGCCGCCCTCGATCTCGACGCTGAGCAGCTCGAGCGCCAGATCGGCCGGTTTGCGGAAGATGCGAAGGGCGCCGATGTGGCGGTGCTCTATTATTCCGGCCACGGCGTCCAGGCCTCGGGCGAGAACTATCTCATCCCCATCGATGCGGGCTATTCCGGCCTGGCGGATCCCGAAGCGGATTTCATCTCGCTCACCCAGATCCTCAATCAGCTGCGGGCTTCCGTCCCGGTCGTCATCCTCCTGCTCGATGCCTGCCGCAACAACCCCTATGGCGCGGTCGGCCTTGCCGACACGAATGTGAAGGAGACGGACGACAATCTGGCCATGGTGCTGGGCTTCGCGTCGGCGCCGGGCACGGTCGCCTATGATGATCCAAAAAGCTCGAACAGCCCCTATGCCGCGGCCATTCTCCGGCATCTGGGCGCGCTGAAGGGCGCGTCGCTCGGCGACGTCATGACCATGATCACCGAAGAGGTCTATCTCAAGACCCGAGGCAAGCAGAGGCCCTGGGTGAATATGAGCTTGCGGCGACTGCTCTATTTCGGCGAGGCCGCGCCCACCGCCGCCACTGATGATGATGCCTTGCGCGACCAGGCGCGCCGCGAGCTGGCGCTCTCGATCGCGGCGACCCCGCAATATGTCAGGGCGGAGGTCGAGAACCTCGCACGGAGCGAATCCCTGCCGCTCGATCAGCTCTATGGCATGCTGAAGGAGCTGAAGGTCGATACGTCGGCGGGGCGCGATGAGCTGGACGAGCAATTGCGCAGGGGTGCGGAGAATCTCGGAAAGCTCTTGGCCGAGAAGGCACTGCCCTTGCGCAACGATCCGAAGCTGATCGAGCTCGCCGGGCTGGCGGACCGGGCCCAGGCGGAAGGCGCCATCGCTCTTGCAAGGGACTACCGCGGCAAGGCAGCCATGCGCGCCGATGAGCTCGACAAGACGCTCGACCGGCGCGAAGCGGAAGTGATCGCCGACCGGATCGAGCTCGCCTCGACCTATGCCGATTATGCCGCGACCGCGACCCTGGCCTTCGACTTCCGACTGGCGGGCGAGCAATACCGCAAAGCCTATGAACAGGTCGAAGGCAAGGACAATGCGCTGGCCTTCAAATACAAGCTGGCCGAAGCCGATGCCTTTGCCGACCATGGCGACTATAAGGCCGACGATGAAGCGCTCAGGCAATCTTTGGCCCTCTATGCGACGGCTCTCCTCGCCGCCGAACGCGGCAACAACCGTGACAATTGGGCTCTTGTGCAAAACAATCTCGGCAACGCCCTTACCAGACTGGGCGAACGAGAGGTCGGCACGGACTCTCTACTCAAGGCGGTAACAGTCTATGAGGCGGCGCTGACCGAATGGACCATCGACCGCAAGCCGCTCGCTTGGGCCGCAACTCAGAACAATCTCGGCACCGCATTTCAGAATCTGGGCGAGCGCGAAGCCGGCACGACCTTTCTGTCCAAGGCGGTGGCAGCTTACCAGGCAGCGCTCACCCAGCGCAGGCGAGAAAGCACGCCGTTCGATTGGGCCATGACCCAGAACAATCTTGGCAATGCCTTTGCCAGCCTGAGTGAGCATGAAACCGGTGTTGCCTCCATCAACAAGGCGGTAGCCGCCTATGAGGCGGCTCTTGCCGAATTGTCGCGCGAGCGAACGCCGCTGCCATGGGCCTTGGTCCAGTACAGTCTCGGCACGGCTTTCACTAGACGAGGTGAACGTGAAACCGGCACGGACTCTCTGCGCAAGGCGGTGACGGCCTTTGAGGCGGCCCTCACCGTGCGGACGCTTGAACGCTTGCCGTTCGATTGGGCCTTGACCCAAAGCAATCTCGGCTATGCCTTTACGAGATTGAATGAAAGGGAAAGCGGCACGACGTCCATTCGCGATGCAGTAAAAGCCTATGAGGCGGCTCTGACTGTCCTGACGCCCAAGACGGCACCTCTGAATTGGGCCACCGCGCAGAACAATCTCGGCTCGGCCTTGCGAATGATCGGCGAACAGGAAAACGACACGCGCTCTCTGCGCAAAGCGGTCGCGGCCTATGACGCGGTGCTTACCGTATGGCGACGCACTGACGTACCGCTGAAATGGGCCGCAACGCAGACCAATCTCGGCAATGTCTTGTCGATATTGGCCGAGCGTCAAGGCGACACAGCCCTTTTCTCCGAGGCGGTAGCGGCCTATCGGGCCGCTCTTACCGTTCAGACACGCAAGGATGCGCCGCTGCATTGGGCCACGACCCAGAGCAGACTGGGCTCGGCATTGCTTACGCTCGGCCTCATGAACGGTGACCGGCGAATGATTCTGGATGGACGGCAAGCGACCGAAGCCGCCTGGGATGTCTACAGATCGGCGGG
Organism: Pseudomonadota bacterium; assembly: GCA_021828105.1. GTDB lineage: Bacteria > Pseudomonadota > Alphaproteobacteria > Rhizobiales > Aestuariivirgaceae > Taklimakanibacter. Next base: position 435,421 of record JAKATG010000001.1, on the reverse strand, counting down.
GCATACGGCCTATGACGATTATTTCCGCGAGCAGCTGCGGGCCTTCGATGCTGCACTTGCGGCGCCTCCACAATGAATGACCGACGGCGAGGTTGGAGATGAGCACAGATCCCGGCATACCCGACAGAGACCAGCTGCGTCTGGCGCGCGCCCACGCCAAGCAAGTCATGGCGAGCGGCGTGCGGCGCAATGAGCTTGCCGACGACTTTCGCCACAATGGCCTCGATCCCGGATTGGCGCCGCTCGCTTTGCGCTATCTCGATTTCGAGAACTCCCTGCGTCACCGCAGAGCCGGCCGGGAGCATGTCACTTTCGGGCTGTTTCCGCTCGTCGCCGGGGCGATCTTCTTCTTGATCGTCATTGGCACCATTCCGGCGCTCGGCATCGTCAGCGTCTTGCTGGTGTTCTGGGGCATCTACCAGATCATCCTCGGGCTCGTTCATCATATGCGGGTCGACCGCGAGCTCGTCGCCGCGACCGATTTCCCCTATTCCCTGGGCGAGGTGTGGACGCCCGAGGAGCAGCTTGCCGAAGCCGCCAGGGCCAACGAAGCCAAACGCACGGTCGGCAATTTTGTGAAGTATTTCGGCTGGGGCGCAGGGGCGCTGGCGCTGGTGCCGGCCCTTCTCCTCTCCATGACGGACGCGCTCGGCGACTGGACACCCCTCTTCGCATTTGGCCTGCTTCTGCCAGGCGCTGCGGCAGCCGCGAGCTATATCGCGCTGCGCGTGCTGCCTGGCGCTTTTGCTCTCGACATGGAGGCTCCGGCGCCGCAGCCCGTGATGGCGGCGGCTGCCGACGGGCCGGTCGAAGTCTACGAGGTGCCCAAGCTTGCCGACCCTCCGGACATGACCGAGCGCGCCATCGCCACGGCCGATCTGGACGAGGCCTGGACGGTAAGCCCCCTCATGGCCGGTCCGGAAGGAACCTCTCCTGTCGACGGTGTTCTCTATGCCACCGAAGCCGGCTTCGTCTTCCTGCCGCAACTGCCTGACGAGCCGCTGTTCTCCACCGCGACGCTGCGCAAAGTCGCCCAGTCCGGAGCCGTCGACATTATCGCCAAGGCCGCCGGACCGCTGGAGCCGCTCATCGGCCTTGCCAAGGACGCCTCGAGCACCGTCGAGCGCGATTTGCCGCCGGCACAATATGCATTGCTCGCACGCACCCTGCAGCATCCCTCGCACTTCACGCTGCCATGGCTCCAGCTCGTCAAGACCACTTACGATCCATCCAAACGCCTCATGACGCTGGAACGCGAGGATGCCAAGGGAGCCCGCACTGTGTTCAACGTGCACAGGGTATCGGGCGAAGTCGCGCATGGCGCCATGATCACGCGCTTCCGGCGTGAGTATGCAAGAGCCATAACCCAGTCCGCTGAGCCGTCGCTCGCCAGGATTCGTGAGGCGCTGCTGCCCGACTATCAGCGCATTTATGGCGAGAGGGTGACGGAGCATCTTGCCGCCATCGAAACCGAGGCTCAGCACCGCGTCAGCGCCGACTTCGCGAATAATCCAAAGCCATACTTCGACGCCGTGCGCGCCGCGATGGCGCCGGTGCTCGACGCCTTTGCGCGCGTGCCGGGATTGAAGGCTCTCTATCCCGGAATTTACAGTCCCCAACAGGTCGCGGCCTAAACCGGGATCTCCACCACCGCGCGCAGGCCGCCGAGCGGGCTTTCCTCGAGCTTGATGTCGCCGCCATGCGAACGGGCGATGTCGCGGGCGATCGCAAGCCCGAGCCCGGTCCCACCCTCGTCCTGGTTGCGCGCCTCATCGAGCCGGAAGAACGGCCGGAACACGTCCTCGCGCATATTGGCCGGAATCCCCGGACCATTGTCGTCGACCGTGATGCGCAAGCGGTTGCGCCGGGTCTTCGCCACCACGGCGATCATTTCGCCGTAGCGTGCGGCATTGGCGATCAGGTTGACGATCAACCGCCGGAACGCATTGGGCCTGACCTTGGCGATGAGATCCTGCGCCACGTCGATCTTCAGCTTCGAATGCGGGCGGGCGCCGGTCTTCGCCGCGCCTTCGATGATTTCCGCGATGTTGCGCGCTTCGGCCTTCTCGCCGCCGGCGCCGCGCGCGAAGTTCATATAGGCTTCGAGCATCGTCTGCATTTCCTCGACGTCGCCCTTGAGCGCCGTCACTTTCGCATTGTCGCCGAGGAAAGCGAGCTCGAGCTTGAAGCGGGTGAGAATGGTGCGCAGGTCGTGACTGACGCCGGCCAGCATGGCGGTGCGCTGCTCGACATGGCGTTCGATGCGCTCCTTCATGTTGAGGAAGGCTTGTGCCGCCTGGCGTACTTCCGCCGCCCCGCGCGGCGCGAAGTGGCTGACATCATGGCCGAGGCCGAAGCCGCGCGCCGCATGGGCGAGCTCGAGGATCGGCTTGATCTGCTTGCGCAGGAAGATGATGGCGATGACCAGGAGGATGAGCGAGGAAATGAACATCCAGATCAGGAGCTGATTGGTGTTCGCCGCATAGGCTCGATCGTCATCGGCCAGAAAGCGGAAGATCGTGCCTTTCTCGGCTTCGACGCGGATCTCGACAAAACCCGGATTGCTGCTGCTGTCGATCCAGAAGGGTCGGCCGGTCTCGTGATCGAGATAGCGGTTGAGGCGGGTGTCGACCAATGACAGCCACGGCGCCGGCACCGGCAGCGGCAGCACCGAATCGCGCTCGACGCTGAGGCGCAGGCGCAAGCGGTCATTCGTCATCGTCTTGAGGTCTTCGATCGCCCTGGGCGTCTTGTCGGTGCGGTCATAGAGCTCGATGATCAGCGAGATTTCGCGCGCCAGGGAGCGGGCAAGGACCTTGGTCACGCTGTCCCAATGCCGGTCGAGGACGATGCCGACCATGATGCTTTGCAAAAGCACGATGGGGATCACCACGATGAGCAGCGAACGCTGATAAAGTCCGGCTGGCAGGTAACGCTCGAGCAGGCGGTTGAACCGCCAATAGAGCGTGTGCGGCTCGATCTTCTTGTCGGTCTCGGTGATGGCGCTCATGTTCCTGCACTCTCAATCGACATGGAGAGTATAGCCTGCCCCGCGCACCGTTTGCAGATAAACCGGATTGGACGGATCCTCCTCGATCTTCTGGCGCAGCCGGTTGATCTGGACGTCGACGGTACGCGCATTCTCCTCCGCGCCATCGGGGGCGAGCTCGGTGCGCGTGATCGGCCGGCCGGCGTTCTGGATGAACAGCCGCAGCAGATCGCGCTCCCGCGTCGTCAGCTTGACCACCTCACCATTGCGCCGGAGTTCGCCGCGCGCCACGTTGAACAGGCATTCGCCGAAGCGTACATCGATCCGCTGGTCGACCGGCGGCGCCGCCCGGCGCAAGAGGTTCTGTACCCTGAGCAGCAATTCCCGGGGCTCGAACGGTTTCGGCAGATAGTCGTCGCTGCCGGCCATCAGGCCGTTGATCCGGTCCTCGATTTCCGAGAGCGCCGACAGCATGAGGATGGGAACGCTCTCTTGCGAGCCGCGCAGCGCCTGCGCCAGCGCCGTCCCGCTCTCGCCCGGCATCATGACATCGAGAATGAGAAGGTCGAAAGCGAGCCCGCGCATCTTCTCGCGTGCCACCGCGGCGGTCGGCGCCACGCTGACCCTGAAGCCGTTATCCGCGAGATAGGACTGCAGCAGTTCGCGTATGCGGCGGTCGTCGTCGATCACCAATATATGCGGCTTGTTCTCGGTCATTCCCTCGCCTGCGATTTGCGGGTCCTGAGCCATTCACTGACACCTTTGCGGTTTTCCGGACTGATCAGATGATAAAGCACCTTGCGGTAGCCGGGTTCCGTCTCACCGCCCGCCTCGCTCAGCGCGCGGATGATGCGCTCCGCCTGCGGCGCCATCAAGGTGAGGCGCAGGCTTTCGCCTTCCTTGGTAAGGAACAGGAGACGCTGCCTCCGGTCGAGGTCGCCGGGACGCTGATAGACCAGGTCCTTCTCGATCAGGTCGCGCAACACCCGGCCAAGGCTCTGCTTGGTGATGCCGAGAATGCTCAAGAGCTGGGCCACCGTCATGCCCGGACTGCGGCCGACGAAATGCACCACCCGGTGATGCGCGCGCCCGAAGCCCCATTCTGAGAGGATGGCGTCGGGATCGGAGGTGAAATCGCGATAGGCAAAGAATAACAGCTCGATCAGGCTGACGATCTCCTCGTCGCTGGCATCACGGTCAGAAATTATGTCAGCCATATTGACGTATTTTCCGAAGTTTGTTACAAGTCGTCACAGTCGCAAGAAACCTTGTTGCGTCATTGTGGCCGAAAATTTGGACAGCCGTGATGACATATAGGCCGAACCGTTGCTGCGTGCAAAAATGCCCGTGGCAGCCTGAAAATTGGGAGACCAGCCATGTCGATCGTTCCTTTTGACCAGCGCGAAGGCGTTATTTGGATGAACGGCGAGTTCGTGCCGTGGAAGGATGCGAAGGTCCATGTGCTGTCGCACGGTCTCCACTATGGCAGCGGCGTCTTCGAGGGCGAGCGCGCTTATGGCGGCGAGATCTTCAAGCTGACCGAGCATACTCAGCGCCTGTTCGACTCGGCCGAGATCCTCGACATGAAAATCCCCTATACCGTGGCCGAGATCGACGCCGCCTGCCGCGAGACCTTGAAGCGGCAGGGCTTTTCCGACGCCTATGTCCGCCCGATCGCCTGGCGGGGCTCGGAGATGATGGGCGTCGCCGCCCAGAATACGAAGATCAACGTCGCCATCGCCATCTGGCAGTGGCCGGCCTATTTCGATCCGGCCCAGCTCGAAAAGGGTATCCGGCTCGACATCGCCGAATATCGCCGCCCTGATCCCATGACGGCGCCGTCGAAGGCCAAGGCCGTCGGGCTCTACATGATCTGCACGATCTCCAAGCACAAGGCAGAGCGCAAGGGTTATGCCGATGCCCTGATGCTCGACTGGCGCGGCCAGGTGGCCGAATGCACCGGCGCCAATATCTTCTTCGTCAAGAACGGTGAAATCCACACGCCGACGCCGGATTGCTTCCTTGACGGCATCACCAGGCGGACCGTCATGGGTCTCGCCCAGAAGCGCCAGATCAAGGTGGTCGAGCGCGCCATCATGCCGGACGAGCTCAAGACCTTCGACCAGTGCTTCATCGTCGGCACCGCGGCCGAGGTGACGCCGGTCGGCGAGATCGGCCCCTACAAGTTCAAGGTGGGCGATCTCACCCGCACTTTGCGCTCGGACTATCTCGACGAAGTGCAGCCGAAGAAGAAGGCAGCCTGATCATTCAATCCTTGCGGGCGCGGCCGAATTGCGCCCGCAACTCATCCTTGGCGCGCTCCAGTAACGCCTTCCGTGCCTTTGGCAGATCCTTGCCGCCGCGATTGACGTAAAAGGTCAGCATCGACATGGCCGAGCGGAAGGCGCTCGCCTTCCGCCGCTTGCTGTGCTCCGCCGAACGCTTCAATGAGGCAGCGATGCGTTTCGGATTCTTCCAGGTGAACACGCCCTTGTCGAGATCGAGCGCGTCGCTCTTCTCGGTCACCTGCTGCGACCAGCGTTTCTTGGAAGCTGTGGTCATCATCAACCTCCTCTCTCTTATGCCGTCAACCGAGGCAGGTGAGAGAGGTTCCGATTGGCGCCAAAACGTAGCTGACGCTACTTGGAAAAGCCGATCACGCTGTTGCGACCTTGTCGATGCCAGCACGCTTGGCGCGCTTGATGAAATCCTGGTCAAAGGTCACGAAAGTATCGCAGTTATTTGCCGCGGCAAGGTGAAGTGCGTCGGCAAAACCCACGCCGTTTTCTGCGTGGTCGAGAGCTTGAACAACCATTCCAAGGTCTTCGACGGATACTCTTGGCAAGCCGGCAAAGGCCCGAAGAGCCTCGCATACTTCAAGTGCCGAATATCCGTAGACACTGCGAAGCACCCATTCGCATTCGAGCACCACCGTACGACTCAAGAAGATGTCATTCTCCTCAATCAAGGCGCGCGCCTTGTCCGATTGTTTGGGATGATCCCCCGTCAGGTAACGGATGACTATATTGGTATCAACCGCGATCATGCTGGCGTTTTGCTTCCGCCAGGACTCCGGCGTTCATTTCCTCAATGGTCTTGGGCCGACCTCGGTAGGCCAGCATTCCGAATACCTTTTTCGGGTCGGTTCGCGGAACGAGGCTGGCGGCCTTGAGAAGCACACCTTCGGGGGTCTCTTCGACGACGAGCTCCGTGCCGGCATTCCATCGCCGCTTCTCACGAATAGCCTTGGGCAGAATGACCTGCCCCTTGGTGGAAACCCTTGTTTTGCGTTGTTCGGCCACCGACATCCGCCTCACTCCTGTAAGACAAAGGTAAGATAGGCCATCTGGAAGGCAACTTCAAGGGAGTTAACGATTCCCACAGGTCAGCAGCCAGAGGAGCCACAAGCCCCAAGCCATGAGCCCCACAAACACAAGCCCGAAATAGGATCCGTTGTCGTAATAGTTGCTCTCCAGCACGTAGAAATCGAAGGCTGGAAAAAAGACAATGAACAGCAGCGAGCCCCATAGGAACGGATCGCGCAACAGTCGCCGCATGTGGTGAAGCCGTTAGCCCCCCGTTACCGGCGGGAAGAAAGCGATCTCGCGCGCGCCCGCGATCGAGGCGTCGAGCGGCGCATGCGCCTGGTCGATGGCGGCGCGGATGATGCGCGGGTCGGCGAAGGCCGAGGCATAGGCGTCGTCGCGGCCTTTCAGGAAATCGATCAGTCCACTGACGGTCGTGACGTCGGCCGGGATGGCGATGTTTTCCTCCGCTTTGCCGATGATCTGGCGCATGCGGGCGAAATAAAGGAGTTTTGTCACTTGTCGTCCATCACATGGCCGATGCCGGCACGGAAATAGTCATAACCCGTATAGAGTGTCAGGGCCGCGGCGATCCACAGGCAGAACAGGCCGAATTCGCTGACATAGGGAACGATCTTGTCGCCGGCGGGTCCGGCGATGAGGAAGCCGATGGCGACCAATTGCACGGTGGTCTTCCATTTGGCGACCTTGGTCACCGGCACCGAGACGCGCAATTCCGCCAGGAACTCGCGCAGGCCCGACACCAGCACCTCGCGCGACAGGATGATGATGCCCGCCCACAGATGCGCGCCATCGATGGTGCGGTCGGCGGCGAGCACCAGCAGCACCACGGCCACCAGGACCTTGTCGGCGATCGGATCGAGCATGCGGCCCAAGGCCGATTGCTGGGCCCAGCGCCTGGCGAGATAGCCGTCGAAGAAATCGGTGATCGCCGCGGCGATGAAGAGGGCGAGCGCTGCCCAGCGCGCCACATCGCCGCCCCACAGGATGAGGCCCGCCACGACCGGCACCGCGACCAGCCGGCCGTAGGTCAGCAGATTGGGCAAGCTCAGCGCATGGCGCTGGCTTTCCTGCTGGGCCAGTTTGGTCACCGTATCGCTCATGGACCGCCCTCGTGGAAGTGATCATAGATAGCCTGGGCCAGAGCGTAATTCACCCCTTCGACCTTTGCCAGATCGGCAAGGCTGGCCCGCGCCACCGCTTTGGCCGATCCAAAAGCCTGCAATAAGGCTTTTTTGCGAGTCGGGCCAATGCCTGCGATCTCGTCAAGCGGATTGAGCGCGATCGCCTTGGCCCTTTTGGCCCTGTGGCTGCCGATGGCAAAGCGATGCGCCTCGTCCCTGAGCCGCTGGATATAGTAAAGCACCGGGTCGCGGGCCTCGATCATGAAGGAGGGCTTCTCCGGCACATAGAAATGCTCCCGGCCGGCATCCCGGTCTGGTCCCTTTGCGACACCCGCGATACAGAGATCGGCAATACCGAGATCGGCCAATACGGCGCGCGCGGCATTGAGTTGGCCCTGGCCGCCGTCGATCAGCACGAGATCGGGCCAGGCCTGCGGCTGGTCGGGATTGGTCTCATTGGCGGGCTCCCGTTCACCATGTTCCTTGAGGAGCCTCGCGAATCTGCGGGTCAGAACCTCGCGCATCATGCCGAAATCATCTCCTGGGGTCAGGTCTTCGGCCCTGATATTAAACTTGCGATATTGCGATTTGAGGAAGCCTTCCGGACCTGCCACGATCATGCCGCCGACCGCCTGGGCGCCCTGGATATGGGAGTTGTCATAGACCTCGATGCGCCGCGGCGGCTCGGCTAGGCCAAAGACCCGGGCGACGCCGGCCAAAAGCTTTGCCTGCGAGGAGGATTCGGCCAGCTTGCGGCCCATGGCCTCGCGCGCATTGGTGACGGCGTGGTCGACGAGCGCCCTCTTCTCGCCACGCTGCGGCACCGCGATCTCGACCTTGTGGCCGGCATGGGTCGCGAGCGCCTCCTCCAGCAGCTCTTTTTCTTCGATCTCCTGCGAGAGCAGGATCAAGGGCGGGATGGGCTTGTCGTCATAGAACTGCGCCAGGAACGAGCCCAGCACCTCGGCCGCCGGCAATGACTTGTCGGCGCGCGGGAAATAGGGGCGGTTGCCCCAATTCTGCCCGGCGCGGAAGAAGAACACCTGGATGCAGGTCTGCCCGCCCTCTTGCGCGAGGCCGAAAACATCGGCCTCGTCCACCACTTGCGGGTTGATGCCCTGCTCGGAGGTGACGAAGCTCATCGCCTGGATGCGGTCGCGATAGCGTGCCGCGCTCTCGAAATCGAGCTTCTCGGACGCCTCTTCCATCAGCTTGGCGAGATCGGCCTTCACCGTCTTGCTCTTGCCGTTGAGGAAGGCTTCGGCCTCTTTCACCAGCTCGCTATAGGCTTCGAGCTCGATCTCGCCCGTGCAGGGCCCCGAGCAGCGCTTGATCTGATAGAGGAGGCAAGGCCTCGTGCGGTTCTCATAGACGCTGTCGCTGCAGGATCTGAGGAGGAAGGCCTTCTGCAGCGCGTTGATGGTGCGGTTGACGGCGCCGGCCGAGGCGAAGGGCCCGAAATAGCTGCCCTTGTGCGAGCGGGCGCCGCGATGCTTGACGATCTGGACGACCGGGTGGTCCTTGCGGATCAGGATATAGGGAAAGGATTTGTCGTCGCGCAAAGAGACATTGAAGCGCGGCCGCAATTTCTTGATCAGATTGGCCTCGAGGAGCAGCGCCTCGGCTTCCGTCTCGGTGGTCACGAATTCCATATTGGCGGTGAGCGAGATCATCGCGGCGATCCGGCTGGTATGGCCGCCGAGCCTGATATAGCTCGCCACCCGGTTCTTCAGGCTGCGCGCCTTGCCGACATAGAGGACGTCGCCCTTGCCGTCGAACATCCGGTAGACGCCCGGCCGGTTCGGCAGCGTCTTCAGATGCGCACGGATGACATGGGGGCCCGGGCCCTCGCCCATGCCCTCCTCGGCCTCATCCGCGATGATGTCCTTGGGTTCGTCCATAGGGCCCAATATCGTGATTCCAGCGGGTTTCCGCAAATATCACGATAGGCCACCCGGAATTGGCAGGACGCCAACGTCAAGTTCAGGCGGCGGCCTGGCCTATCCTCACCGCATAGACATGGTCGACGAGGCCCCAATCCTTGGCCTCTTCCGCCGTCATGAAGAAGTCCCGGTCGAGGGTGCGCTCGACCTCTTCGGGACTGCGCTTGCAGTGCTTGGCATAGAGCCCGATCATGCGCTTCTTCATCTTGATGATATCCTCGGCATGGCGCTCGATGTCGGAGGCCTGGCCCTGGAAGCCGCCCGAGGGCTGATGCACCAGGATGCGGGCATTGGGCAGCGAGATGCGCCGGCCGGGTTCGCCCGCCATCAGCAGGAAGGACCCCATCGAGGCGGCGAAGCCCATGCAGACGGTCGAGACCGGACATTTGATATATTGCATCGTGTCGTAGATGGCGAAGCCGCTCGTCACCACGCCGCCCGGCGAGTTGATGTACATCGCGATTTCCTTGCCTGGGCCCTCGGCCTCGAGGAACAGCAATTGCGCGCAGATGAGTGCTGACACATTGTCGTCGATCGGGCCGTTGAGGAACACGATGCGCTCGCGCAGGAGCCTGGAGAAGATGTCGAAGGAGCGCTCGCCGCGGCTCGACTGCTCGACGACGATCGGAACGAAATTGGTCATGCCGCCCTCATCATCATGGTGGTGTTGTTGTTGTCATTGGCGGCCCGCGCCATCGCAAAACCTTCATGCACGATACGCAGATGCGTGCCGCCTCCCTCCATCGGACTGAGTTCGAAGGTGACGACCGTATCGAGCCTGTTACCCAGGTCGTCGCGTTCATCGCTGCGCCAGGAGCAGCGCAACAGCCTTTCGGGCTCGGCCTCGATGACTTTGCAGTCGACATCCTCCGGCACCAGCCAGGCGGCAGTGAGTTCAGGCTCGGTCAGCGCCCGCCACACCTTGCCCGGCTCATCATCGAGATCGCATTCGGTGACGATTGCATCATCGACCTTGGTTTCGCTGCTCATGGATTCATTCCCTTCAGAACGTCTTTCAGTTTCTCGACCCGCTCCGGCCAGAAGGCGCGGTAGCGCTCGATCCAGCTCAGAAGCGGCGCCATGCCTTTCGGCTCGGCGCGATAATAGGCAAAACGGCCTTCCCGCCTTTCGCTGACAAGCCCTGCCACCTTGAGCGCCGCCAGGTGCTGCGAGATGGCGGGCTGCGATACGGCGAAATGACCTTTGAGCTCGCTGACGCTCATCTCGCGCGCCGCGACGCGCTCGAAGACGGCGCGGCGGGTGGGGTCGGCCAGGGCCCGGAATATCTCGGTTTCGATCATGGCCATCATATAAGCGGATACTTATGCAAAAAGCAAGGCCATCACAATCCGGCGAGGTCCGTCCTTCCGCGTTGCCGCAAAGGCGTCAGGCATTAAGTTGGGAAGGACGGCCCATGGAGGATCGCATGCTGAGACAATGGACAGCCGCTTCCCTGTTTCTCATCGCCGCGACGATCGCCGCCTCGGCCCATCACGGCTGGGGCAGCTACGATTCGACCAAGAAATTCACCATCGAGGCGGCGGTCGAGATGGTGGCCTGGCAGAACCCGCATGCCCATGTGATGCTCAAATACGAGAATGCGACCTGGGAAGTGACCCTGGCGCCGATCTCGCGCATGCAGCGCCGCGGCTTGAGCGAGGAGATGCTGAAGACCGGTGCGGTCATCAAGGCGGAAGGCTATCCTTCGACCCGCCGTGAGCACGAGATGCGGGCCGAGCGCATCACCGTCGACGGCAAGGTCTATGAGATGCGCTAGAGCAAATCCCGCCAAAGTTGAAGACTTTGGCGATAAGGATTTGCTCCGACATATTGATTTGGCGCGAATCCTTTTCGGCGAAGTGATTCCACTTCGCCGGGATGCGCGCTGATGTGGGACGCATTCCTTCAGAGTGTCGAATTCTCTGCTTTGGGATTCGCCGCGCGCGGGTCCATCTGGCTCTATCCGCTCGCCAACCTGACCCATGTGGTCGGCGCGTCGATGCTGGTCGGGGCCATCCTGGTCTTCGACATCCTCCTGTTGCGCAACCGTTTCGAGATGGCGAGCAACATCTCGCGCGTGGCGCTCGGCGTCGCTGCGACCGGCCTTGCGCTTCTTCTGATCAGCGGACCGGTCATGTTCAGCGCCGAAGCGACGGCCTTCGGGCGCAATCCCATCTTCCTCGTCAAGATGGTCCTGATCATCATTGGGCTGACAAATCTGTCGCTCTATCACCGCGCCAGGCAACGCGTCCTGATGCATCCGCCGGTCCCGCCACAGGCCCGCTGGCATGCGGGAATTTCGGCGAGCGTATGGATCCTGGCCGTCATTGCCGGGCGTTCCATCGCCTATGTCTGAGGGATCGATGGCCTCCGTATTTACGTGACGGAAGAGAAAGCCGCACCAATGGCGAAAGCTTTCTCAGTGTCCTCATCCTCCGGCCTGACCTTTCAACGGGCGGACCTTCCAGAAACACGCCGCCCTGCAATTGCGACCGCTTCCTTCTGCGAGCGGCGACGATCGTCCTGAAGGCGCAAGCGGCGGGTCGTCCCCGACCTGCGGGCTCGCATGCCGATGACTTGTTCAGCCAGGAACGTCGGCATAGACCGATTCAGGCTCCCGAGTCGACGGGCATTCATGAGGTACCGTAGTGCGTGGTGAGTTGCAAACGAGCGGCATGGCCATGTCGATGCCGGCGAGACTGCGCCGCGCCTTGCGGTCTGAGCACAAGCTTGGCTTCAGAATCGAAACGCCCACGGGTTTGAGCCGTGGGCGCAACAACTGCGATCCTGGTATTTCCCAAATCTCATCGTTTGGCCCACAAGGTCAAGCGGAATTTTCGTCCCGACGGGCAAGCCTGCGAGTGACTCTTTTTCAAGTCATCACGGTCTAGGAATCCACGCTTTGCTTGAGTACCGTGGTGTCGCTGAGACAACAGTAGCCTGAGGACCAGGTTATGACCTTGCGCCGCTTCCAGTCGCTGATGACCCGGCTCACATTTTCCCGCGCTACCCCAGCCATCGCCGCAAGGTCGCCCTGATCTATCCGGTGACGGATCACGACTTGCCCGGTACCATCTTTTTCACCGAGCAGTTCCCCAAGCTCGAGCAAGGTACGCGCCAGGCGCGCTTTGACGGTCATGAAGCTGATGGCGGCCAGTGCGCCGTCGGCCTCGCGCAGGCGCGCTGCCAGCACGCTCACGAGGTAGCGGTAGATTTCGGGATGCTGCCGGGTGCATTCCTCAAAAAGGGCGTGGCTGACGAAGCTCAGCCCGCAAGCCCTGACGGCGACGACCGATGCCGACCTGGGTCGCCCGTCAATGACGGCGAGCTCGCCGGCGATCGAGCCTGGCCTGAGAATGGCCAATATCCGCTCGTCGCCCTGTGGCGAGCTTATGACGACCTTGAGCAGGCCGCGCTCGAGCCGGTAACAGCCATCGCCGGTATCTCCCGCGGCAAAGAGGACCTCCCCGGCCTCGAGGTGGCGTGGTTCCGCGCTCGCAAAAAGCAGTCTCGACAGATGTTCCGGCAGACGCGGCAATATGGCCGATCTGGCCGGCGGGGATCCTGTCACTATTGGGGCTCCTGCATCGATCCGACCGATACCCGGTCCCTGTCGCTGTTTATCGCAAGCCTGAAAGATACTCCAAATTTGTGATCCATATCATAGCGATCACCTTGGTATTCGGATAGCGTTTGAAGACAACGCGGGCGGCGGGCGTTGAAAATCTACGGACGGCGACTGGGGCGCACATGACGAATGTGCGCTCCTGTTTTTTCCATATTGGCTTTGGACACGCGCCCGGCGCAAATCGCTCAAGGGCGACTATCGCTTTATCGGGCACGGATTTCCCCTCTCGCGAGGACAGCAGCGGTCGCGATCTCGCCGCCTGTTTATGGTTATGCGATACGGGGCCGTTTAGGTGATCCACCGGGCAAGCCTTGAAGAGGTAGGAAAACCCTGCCGGTGGAGGTTGGCACTCTTGCCGGCAGGGTTCTCAGGGCGCGCGGTGGCCAACGGGGCATCCCGCGCAACACACGCTCAAAACGACACAGATCGGTTCGAGCGTTCGCCGTCAGCAGAATGCCGAGCAAGAATCGGGCCTCGAAAAGTCCCGGCGCGAAAACAGCCACCGGCTTTCCGCTGTTGCGGCCGCAAGAATTGCTACGGGAGAGCCGGAAAAGGTTCGGCGCGGCCAAAGCCGGGAACCGATCACATGACGGCGCTGGGCAACGATCACCGCTAGTACTGCTCTGATTGCTGCCTCATAGACAGTAATATAATACAGGTTTCCTCGTTGGCTTGGTGATGGGCGAAGCAGCATGTGCTCACAATTGACCGCGACTCGATTGTCCCTGTTCGACGGGGTTGACCATTTCGTCTCAGACTTTCTCGGAATCACAAGCTGTCGCCACTGGTCTGCAGTTCTGGAACTGGACAGGCGCGGTGTTTCCGATTTCGACGGCCCCGCGCTTGTGACGGGATTGTTCTCGCAAATATCAGCAAACTGGCACGCGTGCCTTGCTGAGCTTGAGCGATTTCCCTCCGTAGAGAATTGGCGTTGGTTCGATCCCAAGGTGAACATCTCTCCCCACAACGCCAGCCCTGAGGTTACGCTAGAGCGCGCTGTCACAGCCGCTGCCGTCGCTCAACGCAGACGCGACTGGTCCAATCAGATTCCTATCGCATCGGGGCTCATTGTCGGGCCAGGAGATCGAAGACGCGCGGTCGACCTGGTGCATCAGCGCGGGTCGGGCGCATTTGACTTCGTGGAACTGAAGGTCAGAAGCAACAATCCACTCTACGCCGCCATCGAAATTCTGCAGTACGGATTGGTGTGGCTCCTCAGTCGGCAGAATCGAGATATCCTGGGATATGGCGGTAAAACACTCATCATGGCCTCTGATGTGCGACTTTCGGTCCTTGCGCCATCTACCTACTATCGAGACCTCAATCTGTCCTGGCTAGCCAATGGCTTGACAGAAGGCGTGCAAGCCTTGGGCGAGGCAAATGGGGTGCTGTTGTCCTTTGGCTTTGACGCATTCCCGCAATGGTTCTCATGGCCCGGTGCCGAACCAGCTACCGTATTGTCTGCCTTGGACGCCAGGCGGCAGCGATAGGAGCGATGCGATTCCGTATTCACCGGGGCGCCACAGAGATCGGCGGCAACTGCGTTGAGGTGCAGTCTGCCGGAAAATCGCTATTCCTCGATCTGGGCTTGCCGTTGGATGCTGATGGGCCTGACAGGGAGTTGCTGCCACCTGTCGCTGGACTGGCGAATGGAAGCAACCCGGACCTTGTCGGCATCGTCCTGAGCCACCCGCACGGTGATCACTACGGATTGTTGGCAAGCTGCCACCCGTCAATTCCGGTATTCATGGGCGATGGAGCGCGCAAGCTGCTGAACGCGGCTGCGCCATTCACCACACAGGCTTTTCCTCAAAAGGTCACGATTTACCGCAACCGGGAAACGCTTGGAATTGGGCCCTTCCTCGTCACGCCCTACCTGATGGATCATTCGGGGTTCGATGCTTACTGCGTATTGGTCGAAGCCGACGGCCGACGGCTGCTCTACAGTGGCGACTTCCGCGCGCACGGTAGGAAGACTTGGGCCTTCGATTCCTTTTTGTCACAGCCACCAGATAAGGTTGATGCGTTGTTGATGGAAGGAACGGTAATTGGGCGGCAATGGGACCCCGAACCGGTAACTGAGGCCCAGCTTGAAACAAGCATCGCAGCTTCAATTTCGAGCACAAAGGGTTTAGTACTAGCCTGCTTCTCGGCGCAAAATATCGATCGCTTCGTGACTTGCTACAAGGCGACATTGCGCTCTGGCAGACAGCTTATCGTCGATGTTTACATGGCCGGTATCCTCGATGGACTAGCGCTACAGTCTTTGCCAATGCCGTCCTCAGGCACATCTGGGATCCGAGTGTTCTTGCCGAAGCGACAAAAATTGCAAATAGTCAGGGGAGGAAGGTTCGACCTTGTCGACCCGTACCGTAGTTGCCGAATCTACTCTTCCGAAATTGGAGCTTCACCAGAGCGGTGGGTAATGATGTTTCGAGGGTCGATGGTTGATGACGTTGAAAAAATCGGAGCTTTAGGCGGTGGGCGGCTCATTTGGTCGCTTTGGCCCGGCTACCTTGATCGAGGGGAGCCCGACTTGCGCAAGTGGTGCGAAAAGCATGGAATGGGTTTTGAGATTCAGCATACCTCCGGGCATGCGCATGTTTCTGATTTGGTGGAATTTGCAAATCGTATTGCTGCACGCATGGTTGTTCCCATTCATACCCTGCATCCGAACCGCTTTTCTGCCCTGTTTTCCAACGTGATAATGTGCGTCGATGGCCAGTGGTGCGATCTGAATTGAAACCTTCCGAGCTAAATCAGAGATTCGGATTTCGGTGACAGTGCATTTCCGATTTCGGCGGAGGGCTTGTCCTGGACGATCTCGAGGAATGAAACGCCATGTCAGTACTCTGGCCGAGGGTCTGGGCGTTCAATCTCGATTTGTGGGACGCCTAAGACCATAAGGCACCCAGCTAAGTATGGCCCACTTGATCTGGCGTATGGCCGTGCGGGGTATTCGCTGTCGATAGCCCCTGAGCTTCGATCGCTAGCCAGACCACGATCGCCAATGGCTGAGTTTGTATCAGTTTGTGAGCTTGCGCTCGTAAGTTTCTGTTCCGACTCAAGAAACTTTGCGTCCGTTAGCGGCGAAGAGATGCATGTGCTCGCGCGCCGCAGCGACGGGAATCCGCTCGCCCGGCTTGAGCGCGGTCTTGCCGGTCGTCTTGATGATGAGAAGATCGCCGCCGCTGTTGGGCTTCACATAGATGAGCGTTTCGCCGCCCAGCCTTTCGACGAGCGCCACCTCTGCCGTGAACAGAATCTCCCCTTCGCCCCGGCCGGCGGAGAGATGCTCGGGCCTCAAGCCAATTGTGATCCTGTCGCCGGGCCGAGCGTCCATGCCCTTCACCTCGAGAACCGTCTCGCCGAGCTCGAGCCGCGTCCCCTGCCCTGTCGACGACTTGACGACCGCCTCCAGGAAATTGATCTTCGGCGAGCCGATGAAGCTCGCGACGAAGCTGTTGGCCGGATGATCGTAGAGCTCCATCGGCGAGCCGATCTGCTCGACCCTTCCGCGATTGAGCACCACGATCCGGTCGGCGAGCGTCATCGCTTCGACCTGGTCATGGGTGACATAGATCATGCTGCGCCTGGTCATCTGATGCAGCCTCGCGATCTCGAGCCGCGTCTGGCTGCGCAGCGCGGCATCGAGATTGGAGAGCGGTTCATCGAACATATAGACCTGCGGGTCGCGCAGCATGGCGCGCCCGATGGCGACGCGCTGGCGCTGGCCGCCCGAAAGCTGCGCCGGCCTGCGCTCGAGCAGCCCGTCGAGCTGCAGCGCTTTCGCGACCTCGGCGATCTTGCCTCTCCGCGCCGGCGCCGGAACGCCTCTGACCTTGAGGCCGAAGCCCATATTCTCGGCGACCGTCATATGCGGAAAGAGCGCATAGGTCTGGAACACCAAGGCGACATTGCGCTGAGAAGGCGCCAGCTCGTTGGCACGCGCGCCATTGAGCCTGATCTCGCCGGCCGAGACGGTCTCGAGTCCGGCCACCAGGCGCAAAAGTGTGGACTTGCCGCAGCCCGAAGGACCGACAAAGACGCAGAGCTCGCCCGCCTCGATCCCGAGCGTTACATCTTCGAGAACCGGCGTGCCGCCAAAATCCTTGTAGACATGATCGAACTCAATATGCGCCATCATCGTCCTCGAACCGATACGCCATGAACAGCGTATCGTTCGGAAGATCGGCCGACGAGAGGGGGATGAAGCCGAGATTGCGGTAGAAGGACTGGGCGGCGGCGTTCTTCGGGTTCACCTGGAGATGTACGCCGGGCGAGCCGAGCCGCGCCAGCTCTTCCAGGATCGTCTGCATCAGATGGCGCCCGATGCCCTGGCCGCGCGCTTCCGTCAGGAGATCGATATGGACATGCGACGGGTAAGGATGGAGCACCGGCGGGAACTCGAGGAATGGGTGATGCAGCGCATGGCGCACCCAGTCGCTGCCCCGCCAAAGGCCTGAATCCTCGCCCGGATCGGCGTGCAGCTTCTGCAATCTCGGCAGCCAGTGGGTTTTGAGCCGCTTGTTGAAGTCCCTCGTATCGAGGGCGCCCAGGACATAGCCCGCGGGACCGCGCGGTCCCTGGAGCGTGAAGGCAAGATCGGGCTCGAGCATCACATAAGGCCCGACAAAGACCTCGCCCAGGAGGTCCGGGTCGTCCTGGAGATGGGTCGCGTCCTTGCCGGCATCGCCGGTCCTCAAGCACACGCGGTAAAGTGCCGGAAGATCGTCGGCCGTCGCGGCACGCAGGCTATAGGACTCGAGATTCATGGGTGTAATGTCCATTGGGATCACGCTGCAGGAGTTGTTGGAGGGCTTGGGCGAAACCTTGCCTATAAGTGTTCGGCAGACGATCGTGGTGCGGGAAATGCGCGTCCTTGGCGGGCTTCGTCGCCAGCCAGTCGAGATAGTGGGTGAGCGTCAGAAGCTCCTCGCGGCATTCCCACAGATAGGGCTGGAATGTGTAGAAGAGATCACGATTTCCGATCTCGGTGAGGTCGTCGAAGAGTTTTGAGACGCGCTTGAGGAAATCGTGGATCGTCGCGAGCCCCCTCTTCCAGTTCAAGGTCTCGGATGCATGAGCTTCGGCGAGAAGGCGGCGCGCGGTCGCCACGATGTCGCGCGATCGCGGCCCCGGCTGGAACGGCTGGTAGAGGAGATCGGCCAGCAGTTCGATCTGATCCTGATCGAGAAGCCGTGCCTTATCCGACGAGGCATAGCGAAACCTTGGCCGCCAGGCCCGGCATGTCGCGCTGAGCGCCGTTGTCTCGTCATAGGACACCCCGTTCAGGAACTGTCCCAGTGTATGGACGGCCGGGAAATCGGCTTCGAATTCATTGTTCGGGTTGGTGATGAAACCTGAGATCTCGGTCACGATGTCGTTTCTGCGCCCGCCCAAGGGCCCCAGATGCACACGCCGGATGTCATAGTCATTGGCATGGAAATTCTCCCAGATCACCGGCTTGCGCCGGAGCACCTGGGCTACCTCATGCAAGGATTGGGCCGTGATTTCCGCCGACACGATCTCAGGCCCCGTCCAGAAGATCTCGATGCCGGGCGCGAGCCTGGCGCCGATCTCATTGAGATAGGCCGACCGGCGCACATCGCCGCCGGCCATCCGCCCGCAATATTCGGTCGGGCAGAAGAACAGCTTGCGGTCAGGGCCGAGCCCCTTCACGAAATCATGCGCCGCGTTGGCGACATGTGTCTGTGCCGCGGCAAAGGACGGGAAAAGCCTTTGGTCTTCGGCACCCAGAACGCTCGGGACATCATCGAAGAGGAGCACGAAAAGGCGCATGCCCAAGGCGTCGAGCTGGCCGAGCTTGCGCTTGAGTGCCTCGACTTCACCCGGATCGCCGTGACGGATGTCGAGACAGGGCGAGACGGCGCCCATGAGCGCAACGCCCCGCGCCTTGGCGGCCTGGGCGAGATCGGCGAGGCTCTTCGCCTCCCTTTCGTCATAGAGCTCGCGCCACCGCGCCCTGATCTTGATGTCGTCCTTGGGCGCATAGGCGAACACATTCAAGCCTGAGGCCTTGATCCAGTCGAGCATCTCGACGCGCTGCGCCCCTGACCATGGCCGGCCGTAGAACCCCTCGATGACGCCGCTATAGAACATGCTCGCTTTCACTCCGCGACCTGGGCGACGAGACCGCGCATGACATGCCGCTGGCAGGCGAAATAGAAGATCATGATCGGTATGGTGGTGATGGTGAGGGCCGCGAAGATGAGGCTGTAATCGGTCGAGTGATAGCCCGAGAAGCGCACGATGCCGGCAGGCAGCGTGCGCTTGTCGTCGTCGCTGATGAACAGCAGCGCGAACAGGAGCTCGTTCCAGATATTGATGGCATTGAGAATGGCGACGGTGATCATCGCCGGCTTCACCATCGGCATGACCACGTACCAGAAGATCTGGAACCGGTTGGCGCCCTCGAGCAGGGCGGCCTCCTCCATCTCGCGCTTCAGCGTCTTGAAATAGCCGCCGAGCAGATAGGTGGTGAGCGCCAGCACCCAGGCGCCATTGGTGAGAATGAGGGCCCACAAGGTGTTGATGAGGCCGAGGGCGCTCAATTGCGTGAACAGAGCGATGGCGACGGCGGGCGGCGGCAGCAGGAGCCCCACCAGGAAGAGCCGCGACAGGAGGCGGCGTCCGGGAAATTCCAGCCGTGCGAAGGCATAGGCCGCCATGCTGGCAAAGAGCACGGAAAAGGTCACGGCAACCCCGCTGACGATGATGGTGTTGAGGAAAAGCGCGCCGAGCCCGCCTTCGTTCCACGCGTTCAGGAAATTTTCCCAGCGCCATTCCGCCGGCAGCCCGAAAGGCGAGCGGAAAATCTCGCGATTGGACTTGAAGGCCGAATAGACCATCCAGACCGCCGGGAAGCACATCACCGCGACGATGCCGCTGCCGAGACCGAATTGCAGCCATTCGCCGGACGATCTTGGCCTAGCGTCAATATTCGACGACATGGCCCCGCTCCGCATAACGCAGATAGACGAGCGAGATCAGGCAGACGACGATGGTGAGGATCACGGTGAGCGCGATGCCGTAGCCCAGCTGATCATTGTCGAAGGCCTGCTTCATGATCCAGGTCGCCGGCACTTCCGTCGAATTGTAGGGCTGGCCGTCGGTCATGGTGAAGAACAGGTCGAAGCCGGCGAAGCCGCCGGTGACGGCGAGCAGCACGGCGACGAGGACATTCTGCTTGAGGAGCGGCAGCGTGATCTTGAAGAAGCACCAGATGGCGCCGGCCCCTTCGAGCCGTGCTGCTTCATAGAGATGGCGCGGAATGCGCCTCAACGCTGCGAAGAACAGGATCATGTAGAGGCCGGCGAACTTCCAGCCCGAGACCAGCATGACGCAGAGGAGCGCGGTTGCGGGCTGCGACAGCCAGGGCTGCGCCCAACTGGCGAGGCCGAGATTGGTGAGCGCGGCATTGACGATGCCGGTGCGGTAGTCGAAGACGAAGGTCCACAGGACGCCCGCCGCCGACATGGAGAGGACCACGGGTGAGAAGAACAGCGCCCTCAGTGTCGCGAAGCCGGGCCGGTCGCTGTTGAGCAGCACCGCCATGAAGAGGCCGAAGCTCACCTCGAAGACGAGCGTGCCCAATATGTAGAGGCTGACATGGAGATAGGAGGCGAGGTGGATCTTGTCGCTGAAGGCGCGCTCGAAATTGGCAAAGCCGATCCAGCGCGCCTGGCCGATGCCGTCCCAGTCGGTCATCGAATAATAGATCGAAGATGCGAGCGGCCACAGGACGAAGGCCGCATATAAGACAAGTGCCGGCACGACGAAGAGTATTCCCGTCGTACCGGCCCTTATCGCTCCTGTCGCACTTTCGGAGTTCGTGGAATGGTTCCCAGAGCCGCTCCCGGTCACTGCTTGCGCATGCCTTTCACGCGGTCGTCGAGCCAGATCAGCGCGTCTTTAGGCGTCTTTTCGCCGCCCGCCACATAGGCCGCGGCCTGGTAATAGGCTTCCGCCACTTCGACCGGATAGGTCGTGTCGGGCGGCGGCACGAGCGACTGGGCGGTGTTGAGAAGATCGGCCATGGCCTTCGTCTTCGGGTCGAGCTTGGCCTTTTCCATCACGCCCTTGACCGGGCTGAAGCTGCCGGCCTCGGCCCATTTGACCTGGTTTTCGGGGGTGGTGAAGAAACGCAGGAACGTCAGCGCCTCTTGCGGATTTGCGCTCTTGGCGCCGACGGCGAAACCGGTGAGCGTGCCGATCACGCTGTCCTTCAACGGATGTGCGGGATCGATCAGCGGGGTGTTGAACTCGTCATAGTCGAAATCCTTGTCGGCGAGCTCCGCCGCCGAGGAGACGAGCCAGGAGCCGATCGGATGCATGACGGCGGCCCCCTGGAAGAAGGTGTTCATCGCCGGGTCGGCGCCCAATCCGGCGATGTCCTTGTTGAAGCCCTGGGCCTTGCGCAATTCATCGACGAGGGTCAGGGCCTTTTCGAAGTCGGGCGTGTTGAAGGGCTTATCGAGGCGGAAGGCCGCTTCGTAATCGGCGGGCGGCACGACGCGGGACGCGATATGCGATGCCCAGTTTCCGAGCGGCCATAATTCCTGATTGCCGATGACGAACGGCGTTTTGCCGGAGCCCGAGAGCTTCGTGGTCAGATCGACGAGCGCCGCCCAATCCTTGGGCGCCTCTATGCCCGCTTCCTTGAAGAGCTGCTTGTTGTACCAGATGACATTGGTGACATCGAGCGTGATGGGCACGAGATAGGGCTTGCCGTCATTGACGGCGCCCATCTGGCTTGAGAAGGCCGGCGCGATGAAGCTGTCCTTCCAGCCCGCTTCGCCCATGGCGGCGGTGAGATCCATCGCGAAGCCTTCGCGGGCATCGCGCCCGATGGGCGCACCCGCCCACTGGAAATAGATCTCGGGCGGCGATGAGCTCTTGAGCTGGGTGATGAGGCCGGTGTCGGAATAGAGATCGTCGTCATAGACGATCTGCTTGATCTTGATGCCGGGATTGGCCTTCTCGAAATCGGCGATGATCGAGTCGAGCGCCTCCTTCTGGGCGCCGCCGGTGATCGAATGGGTGATGCGGACTTCGCCGGCTTCGGCGCCATGGGTGGCGATGGCGATGCTGCCGAAGAGGAGCGAGCCCAGGGCCAAGAGTGGAAAAGCCCTGTATGCGCGCTCTTTCCTGGCCATCATCACATCCTCCGTACTGGTATGTTTTTGGCATGCTATCGGACTGCTCTGTATTAGTCCAGGGTTTTATAATGATCTTCCGGAAATATTCTGCCCTTACGATAAGTAAACTCATCATGTTGTTATACTTCACATATTCTGAATTTATCATGCAATATCACAACCTTACCGGGCCGAAATGGAGCGCTCCAAAACCATACCGGTATTGTCATCGGCATCGGATCACCTTATGGTGAGCAAGTTCCACAAACCGGTGCCAATGACTGAGACTCAGGAAATCCGCCGCCGCATGGATAATTTGACAGGCCCGCTCGGCATCCGGCTGGTCATGGCGATGACGTCCGCGATCGAGGATCGCACTTTGGGAGCCGGGCGGCCCTTGCCGCCCGAACGCGAATTCGCGCATGAGCTCGGTGTCTCGCGCTCGACCTTGCGCCAGAGCCTCGAGCAGCTGGCCAAGGACGGCTATGTGGCGACGCGTCCCGGCGCCGGCACCTTCATCGCCAACCGCATCTTCAAGCCGATCACCCGGCTCACCGGCTTCACCGATGACATGCTGAGCCGCGGCCTCAAGCCCACCTCGCGCATTCTCGAGCTCAAGGTGATGCCGGTGCCCCCCGACATCTCTTTTCGCACCGGCCTGCCCTTCGGCACGCAGATGATGATGCTCACCCGCCTGCGCCAGGTGGATGACGATGTGATGGGCCTCGACCGTTCGATCTTCCCGCTGCAGGCGGTCGGCGCCGACTATGACGGAACGGGTTCGCTCTACGCCCGCATGGATGCGATGGGCGGGCGGCCGCGGCGCATCATGCAAAGCCTCAAGGCGACCGAGGTGCCGGCGGACATTGCCGAGCATCTGGGCGTCAAGCCCGGTGCCGCCGTGCTCGCCATCCACCGCATCGGCT
Organism: Pseudomonadota bacterium; assembly: GCA_021828105.1. GTDB lineage: Bacteria > Pseudomonadota > Alphaproteobacteria > Rhizobiales > Aestuariivirgaceae > Taklimakanibacter. The sequence goes on along the minus strand of JAKATG010000001.1, from coordinate 412,324 downwards.
ATGGCGCCGCCGGCAATGTGCTCGAAGATGCCATGAGCTGGTATCGCGGCGACCGCTACGAATATATCGCCGAGATCACGGAATGAGTGTCGATGAATGATGTGAGGGGTGGCACGACCGGCATGACGACGCTGACCGACGAATATTACGACAGCATCACCGCGATGCTGAAGGAGTTGGTTTCGTCACAGCGTGACAAGCTGGCCAAGGCGCAGGAATGGATAGCCGACGTGCTGGCGCAAGGCGGCCTCGTCTATGTCACCGGCAGCGGTCATTCCCACATGATCGCCGAGGAGGTGTTCTATCGCGCCGGCGGGGCCGCTCCGGTCCAGGCGATCCTCGATCCGGCACTCATGCTGCATCAGGGCGCTCATCGCTCCACCGTGCTCGAACGGCTCGAAGGCTATGCCCGGGTCGTGCTGCAGGACTATCCGATCGGCCCCAAGGACGTCGTCCTCATCGCCTCCAATTCGGGCCGCAACGCCTTTCCGATCGAGGCCGCCCTCTTCGCCCGCGAGAAAGGCGCCAGGACGATCGCCATAACCTCGAGCGATCATGCCGCCCGTGTCACCTCGCGCCACAAGAGCGGGCGCATGCTGCATGAGGTCGCCGATCTCGTCATCGACAATCACGCGCCCTATGGCGATGCCTGTTTGACCATTCCCAATTCCGACAAGCGCATGGGCTCGACCTCGACCATATCCGGCGCCTTCATCGTCAATGCGATCATGGCGGAAGCGGTGGCCAACCTGGCGCGGCGCGGCATCGATGTCGACATCTATCGCAGCGCCAATGTCGGCGGCGGCAGCGCCGATGCCGAGGAAATCGTGAAGCGCTGGCGCGCCCGTATTCGCGGGTTGTAGATAAGAGGGACGCCCTCGCGTCCCCCTGCATCGTATCGCAAATCCTACATGTCCATCGCCTGGGCGATCTCGATGGTGCCGCCTGCCTTGAGCAGCGGACAACCCTTGGCCTTCTTGTGCGCGTCATCGAGGCTCGACGCCTCGATCAGACTGTAGCCGCTTGCCGGATTGGCGCCGCCACCGTCGGCGAGCGAGCCATCCGACCTGACGGTGCTCGACTTGCCGACAGGATTGCCGCCGTCGATCACCGCGGCGCCGAGCGAACCGAACCAGGCGCCCCAGGCATTCATGACCTCCTGGATCTGGGCAGGATCCGTCGGCGGCTTTCCTCCATGATAGACAAACAGATACTTCGCCATGTGCTGCTCCTCCGCTGCTTTGGCTTGCGTCCCTCACTGTGAATTATCACCAGCATAAACCCTTGAACATGGCAGGTATTCTGATAAATTTGCGCCTTCGATTGTGAAGACTTCACAATGCCAGGCGATCGACCTTCCGAATATGCGGTGTTTCGGCGGACCCTGGAGCGGCTCGCCGAGACCGGCGTCCTTCCCGCCGCTCGAGAGCCCCTCGAGCGCAGCCTGCAAAAGATGAGCGGCATGCTCAGCGACGCCGTGCTGGCGGAAGTTCCGGCGTTCTCCAATTCAGGCAATCCCGACGTGGTGCCGGAGCTCGCGCGTCATACGTGCGAGCATATCGATGAAATCCGGCGGCTGTTTGCGGGCGGCGAAGCCCAAGGCTTCGATTTCGTCAAGGACCATGCGCATCGTCGCGCCGCACAGCGATTTCCGCTCGAGGCGATCCTGCACGCCTATCGCTGCGGCCATCGAATCCTGTCGCACTGGATGCGCGATGCCGCCCTTGCCTCAGGCTGCAGTAACCTCGAAGACGCGGTCTCCGCGGTCGCCGACTTTGCCATCGAATACACCGACACCGTCAGCTCCATCGTCACGGCCGAATATGTCGATCACACGCGCGCGCTCGCGGAAGCCGAGGGGGATCGCCGCAGCGAGCTCTTCAACATCCTCCTCAACGGCTATGATGAATCAGACGGCCGTGTCGCCCGGCTCTTGAAACGCGCTGGCTATCTCGAGCAGCGCCAGGCCTATTGCATCGCCGTCGTTCAGCCCGTCAACGCCGCCGAGATGGAGAACCCGGCACGCGCCGAGCGCATCGCCGATGCATTGTCCCAAGCGCTGGCTGCCCTGCCGGTCCGGATGCTCGTCGGGATGCGCAACAACGCTGTGGTCGCCGTGGTCTCGGCCAGACGGCGGCAATCGGGCTGGACGGCGCCGCAGGCCGACCTCGCCCTGCGCATCCACCCGATGCTTCTGGTCCTGGGCCCGGCTGTTCTTGTCGGCGTCAGCGCCGATCATCCCTCGACGTCCTTTCTCCCAAAAGCCCTGCATGAAGCGACGATCGCTCTCGATTTCGCCGACGTGGAGAACCGCGTCGTGCAATTCGCAGGCCTGCCTATACGCGGCCTGCTGGTTCATCGTGGCACCGAATATGTGAAATCCTCAGCCCCGAACTGGGTGGCGCTCCTCGTCAACGCGGATAGGGCGGCGGGCGGCGCTCTCATCCGGACTTTACGTGCCCTCGCCGACGCCGACATGAATATGCAGAAGGCCGCCCGCATCCTCGGCAAACACCCGAATACGGTCTACACCCGGATCGAGCGCATCCGGGAGCTGACCGGACTCGACGGTCAACGCTATCACGACCTGACGGAGCTGCTGCTCGGCGCCGATTGCGCGGCAGCGGATGCACGTAGCGCGTGATCAGGAAAAGTGGGCACCGGTTTTCCGTCCGATCACGCGCCAATTATAAGATTCCGAACACGTTTATCACTTCAGGTCGACCGACCTGAAGTGATCGTGATCTGTATCAATCATCTGTACAGCAGTATCATGAGCAGACGATGCGGGACGTTGCAGTCGAGCGCTAGCGCTTGCGCTTGCGCTTAGGCGCCGACGGACGCACCATCGGCATAGCCTCCAGGCTTTCCTGCACCACGCGCCACTGCATCTCGAAGCGTGATCGCCCGGCTGCGGCTTCTTGGCCGAATGAACGTTTGGCTTGGTCGAGGATCGCGTGCAGATCCTTGCCGGTGGCACCCCCATTCGCCAGATCGTACAGCGTCTTTTCTGCCCGATCGCGCAGCTTTTCCGGCAGCGCATCGGGTATCTGGGGGGCCGGTACGGGATGAACGGCGCGGGCCTTCTTCCCGAACAATTCGGGGTGCAAATATCGGCCGCGTTCCGCCTTCGGCTTGGTCTCCTCAACGGGCAAGCGGTTTGCTTCGGCCCAGGCGTCCTTGCGGACCCCGGTGACTTGCCAGCAGACTTTCACTCGGCCGGGGTCGGTCCGGATTTCGAATTCGTTGTCTTTGATCTCTTTGGAAACCATGGCGCGGGCGAACGCGCCGATCACGGTGAGCTGATAACGGAAGTCGCGGTTGAGTGCTTCGAAATACGCCGGCAGCCGCACCCGGGCCACGCCTGCGCGGTTAGTGGTCACTGTGCCGCTATAGACGTTGAGCATCTCTGGAGATTCGACAAACGAGTGCGATAAGTATTTGTTCGCTGGATCCGTCGGGTGGTCCACGGTGAAACCGCCGCCGGCCTTCTGCAGATGCCCGGTGACGCGGACCCTGCCGACAAAGAGGCCAGCGAAGCCATTGGCACTCTGGCCACGCACGGCCGCCACGTCGGGCTTGTCGCGACTGGAGCTGAAAGTGAATCCTTCGACGCCATTACCTAGCACGCTGACACCCAGCACCCCGCCGCCCGACTTGGCGGAGAAATGAAGAGAAGAGTGGCCGTAGCCTTCGCCGAAGGTGAGACCTTTGGTGGCGTCGGTGGACCCGCTGAAGCCGCTGACGCCCACGCCGACATCGCTCCTGCCGAGCACTGCCGGACCCGGACTGCCGCTGCTACCACCAAAGGTTTGGCCGAGGACACCGGCCGCTCCGGTGCCGGTCGTGCCGCGCACACCGATACCGCGAACGCTGCTTCCGATAGTGCCCGTTGCGCCGCCGACGAAACCGGTCACGCCGTTGCCGCCGGTCGTGGAAGAACCGAAGACTCCCTGCGAGCCATCGTCGGGACTGAATGTCACGCCGAGCAGTCCGGACGCGGTAATGCTGCGGGCGAGCACTCCCGGCGCACCGGGGCTTTCGCCGACTACGCCACTGTCGTTAAGACTGCGGCCGACCACGCCTGGGCCGTCTACTCCGTGTCCCTCGACGCCGGCCGGTGGATCGATCGGAATGCTGGTGCCTTGCGGCAGCACTCCGCTCGTGCCGAACACACCGCCGCCTATGTTGGAATCACCCCAAACCCCGACCGGGACCGGATTTCCGTTGATATCTTCGGGCTGCTGCCCACTGATTGCCGGATCGAATCCTTTTACTTGAGCCACGACGCCTCTCCCTTCGCTTGAAACGCATCGCCGCCCACACTCCGCCTGCGACTTAGCCGGTGGTAAAGATTCGCCGAAAGTGGCCATCGTCGAGGGGTTGCATCAATACACCTTTTTCACAGGGCGGGCTAACTCCGATAAACGTTCCGGTAAACGTCCGCTCTTGGCCCCTACGCGACATGGCAACTGTCTCCGACAATAGCCGCTTTCGCCTCGGTAGCAGACAAACGTGCGTGATCTAGGCGATCAGTCCCTGAGTCTTTCGATCTCGACGCCGACGCTGCGTGCATTGGGAATGACGTCCGGCTTCTCGATGCGCACCCGCGCCGCCATCACCCTCTTGTCGCGCAGGCACGCCGCTGCGATGAGCTCGGCCAGCGTCTCGGCGAGACCGACATGACCCGCCGCCACGATCTCCTCGACCTTCTTCACCACGATCTCATAGCTGACGACGTTCTTGATGTCGTCGCTCAACGGGTTATCGCCTTCCTTCACCGAGAGGTCGATATTGACGATGATCTTCTGGCGCGTCGTCTTTTCTTCCGGATAGATGCCGATGAGCGCGTCGACGATCAGGTCCTTGACGAAGACATGGCGCAGGCGGGCTTTGCCGCTCGCCACATGGTGCGTGATCTTGGCCTCGCCCTTCCCGCTCATCGCCTATTCCTTCACATCCATGACATCACGCGTCTGCCATAACAGATGCTGGCCGCCGTCGAGAACGATCATCTGGCCGGTCATCGCCGGCGATGACAATATGTATTTGACCGCCGCCGAGATTTCTTCCGGCGACGTCCCGCGCTTCAGAAGCGTCAGGCGGGCCTGGCGGGCGAAATCCTCCTCGTCCATGCGCACATTGGGCAGCGCCGGCCCCGGTCCGATGGCATTGACCCTGATCCTGGGCGCCAGCGCCTGGGCCAGCGTCCGGGTCACCGTCCACAGCGCCGATTTGCTGGCGGTGTAGGAGAAGAATTTGGGTGTAAGCTTCCACACCCGCTGATCGATGATGTTGATGATATTGCCTTGCGCTTCCGCCGGCACTTGCGCGGCGAAGCTCTGCGACAGGAAGACCGGGGCTCGCAGATTGGTGTCGAGATGGGCGGTCCAGCTGTCGAGCGTCACCGAGCTTGCCTCATCCGGCTCGAAGCGCGAGGCGTTGTTCACGAGGCAGGAGAGCGGCCCCAGCGCGTTCTTGGCCTCGGCGATCAGGCGCTCCGGCACATCGGCGCGGGCAAGGTCGCCCTGAACGATCACGCTCTGTCCGCCGCCCGCCTCGATCTCCGTCTTGAGCGTCTCGGCATCGGCACGCGAGGAATGGCAATGGATGGCGACCGCCCAGCCGTCGCGGGCGAGGTCGAGAGCGATGCGCCGGCCGATGCGCCGTGCCGCTCCGGTGATGAGGACGGATCGGGTCATCCGGCCGCTTGTATCAATTCCTCGAGCCGGTTCAAGGCTGTTCGCTGAGCGGCGTGCATTCGGTCTTGAGCAGGTCGGGATAGATATCGAGGCCGCGCATCAAAAGCTTGATGCGCAGGCCATAGGAGGTGATCTTGCAGTGGCTGATCGCGACCGGCACTGACGCCGCGACATAGTCGGGATAGAACAGGCCACGGCCGCTCAGGATCGACCAGGCCTCGTTGAAATTGCTGGCGCGAATGCGGAAATAGATGCTGTTCTGGTCTGTGCAGGGAAGCGCATGGCAGCCCTGGACCGAATGCTCGTTCTCATGCGGTATGATCTCCTGGGAATTCGTCAGATAGACGATCTCGTCGCGCTTGACCGTGCTGAAATAGAGGAGCGCATGGCAGATGAAGACGACCAGCGGGACGAAGACATACCAGGCGAAAACCGCCGACAGGAGCAGGAACATACCGGCGCGCGTCTTGGAGAACTGCCGGTTCTGATAGGCGTCCTCATAATAAACCGCCTTGTCCCACAGGAAGCGGTAGAGCCGCCACAGCCAGGTGACCGGCTTGAACAGGATGCGGGCGACGGGGCGGATCACATGCGCATAGATCCAGCTCAGCGCCAGCACGACCTGGAAGACGAATTTATGCAGCGCGGTCAGATTATACTGGGTGCGCCCCGTCCACGACCGCGCATGGACCTTGTCTTTCTCGTGGGACTCGTCCGCGATCTTCTTCTTGAGCGCTTCGACCTCGTCGCGCAGCGTGCTCATGTTTGCCTGATCTCGAAGACGGCCCGCTTGGGATTGTAGGCGAGCTCGAGCTTGCCGCGCTTGTCGCTGTCGAGGATCATATTGACGATGATCGGCTCGATATTCGCCTGGATGAAGCCGGGCAGGCCGCGGGCGCCGATCGCCGGGTCGTAATGCGCCTTGCAGAAGGCCTTGAGATCCGCCTCGGCGACCTCGACCTTGATGCCTTCCTGGGCATAGGTGCGGTCGATGCTGTCGAACTCGCGCCGCACGATCTTCTCGATCGAGGGAAGATCGAGCTTGTTGAAGCAGATGATGTTCTGCCGGCCGGAGAACCGGTTGAGGAATTCCGAGCGGTAGGTCTTCTCGACCTCCCTCATCGCTTCGGCATTCGCCTCTTCGACGCTGAGCTTCGGATCGAGGAAATGCGGTTGCCCGAGGTTCGTCGTCATGATGATGATCGACTCGGAGAAGGAAACCGTGCGCCCGACATTGTCGGTGAGCCGCCCGTCCGACAGGATCTGCAGGAAGACGTTGAAGACGTCGGGATGGGCCTTCTCGATCTCGTCGAACAACAGGACGCGCAGCGGGTTCTTGCGCATCGCATTGGTCAGGATGCCGCCGGCCTCGAAGCCTTCATAACCGGGGGGCGCCCCGATCAATCGCGCGACGGCGTGCTTCTCCATATATTCCGACATGTCGAAGCGGGTCAGCGCCTTCTCGTCATCGAGCAGGCTCGCCGCCAGCGCCTTGGCGATCTCGGTCTTGCCGACGCCCGAGGGCCCGAGGAACATGAAGGAAGCCTGCGGCCGGTCCTGGTTGCGGCGCCCCACGCGCGCCGTCTTGACCGCGTTCGACAGCACGCGCACGACATGGTCCTGGCCGAAGATCCGGACCTTGAGCTCCGCTTCCAGATTGCGCAGCTTCTCGCGCTCGTTCTCGTTGAGCTTGCTCACCGAGATGCCGGAGATCTGGCTGAACTCCCTGAGCACGATATCGCGCGTGAGCTCGAGATGGTCGTTGAGCTCCTTGGTCAAGGCGTCGAAGGCCGTCCGATTGGTCGCGATCTCGCTTTGGAACTTGCCGATGCGCTCACGCAGGTCGCGGACCGCGTCGGATTCGAGGCCCGCGCCCGTGGCCAGGCGCGCGAATTTGGCGATCCGGCCGGTGATCTCGCTGACCTGGCTGTCGGGCGATTGCCGCGCCTCAGCTTCCGTCTCGATCTGCTTGTCGAGTTGCTCCTCGAGCTCGATGACCGCGATCTCGCCGTCGCGCTGGCGCTTGTAGAGCGCCTTGATCTTCTCCTGGCTTTGGGTCCAGCGCGTGCCTATCTGCGCCAGCTGGGCGTCCGCCTCGGCGGCCTGCTTTTCGGTCTTCGCCGCCCGCTTCGCCGCCTCGGCTTCGGCGAGACCGGGCGGCTGGCGGTGGGCGCCGAGCCTGTAGGTGGCGAGCGCTCGGTCGAGCAGCGACACGGCGCGCTCGGGCTGGGCGCGGTTCATGCCGCCGTCGCGCGAGCGGTATTTGGAGGTGAGCTCGATCGCCGTGCGCAAGGCGCTTTCGGCGATCCTGATGCGGTGGAACTGATGCAGATGCTCTGCCCGCTCGGCGACGATCTTGAACAGCGCTTCGCCCTCGGGCTCCGCCAGGTCGACGAGCGTGAACAATTCGCGCAAATCCGAATGGCTCTTGAGGATGATGTCGAGGTCTTCGTCGCGGGCCTCGAGGATGACCTGCGCCTTCTTCGACTTGATGGCGAGGCACAGCGCGTTGATGAAATGCAGCGTGCCGATGTTGCGCGCCGCTTCGATGAAGTCGCGGGTATCCTCGACGATCAGGACCGAATCGGGTGTGCGATCGAGCGTGCCCATCATCCGCTGGAACGAATCGCGGATGCTGACGGGATCGCCGGAGGAGAACAGCGCGTCGGTGTCGAGCCAGAAGAACCGCTTGTTGACGATGTCGAAGGGCGCATCGGGGTCGCGCTTGATCGCCTGCAGTCCCATGCACAAAGCGGTGCAGCCGACGCCGCCCGGCCCCACCAGGAGGACGGAATTCGCCATGTTCCTGACCAGGATCGACGACAGCTTCTTGAGCTCGGCCTCGCGTCCGACCAGGCGGAAATTCGGCGCCTTGGCCAGATAGTCCTCGCCCCGGGTGAGGAAGCTCATGGCGGTTCGACTAATGCCGCCCGAGCTTGAATGGCGAAGGTATCGGCTCGCCGGCGGCCGGCGCGGTCGCCTTCGCTCTTTCCGGGCGTCCGACGTCGGCATTGACGGCGATCGCATCCTGCACGTCGCCCTGCACGTCCTCGGCCAGCCGTTTCAGCTCATCCAGCTTGTTGCGCATGTCGGAGAGGCCTTCGCGCGTGATATTGGTCGCCGCCCGCACCACCTCGCCATAGGCGCCCAGATCGTCGATCGCCTTGGCGAGGTCGGTATTCTGCTCCTCGATGCCCATGGCGATGCGGATGCTCTCCTTCTGCGCCACCTTGTTGGTGTTCTGCGCCATTTGATTGAGCGTGTCCTTGGCCATGGCCGAGGCCTCGCCCAAGGCGGCGGAGGACACGGCCTGGAGCACCACGCTCAAGCGGTCGGCGACGCCCGAAATGCCCTGGCTGTGCATGGTGCGCGCCCGGATCGCCTGCTGGTCGACGGCATCCTTCATCGTCTTGATGCGGATGGCGCCCGAGGTCAGGTCGGCATAGGTCGCCATCGTGTCGGCGGCGGAGGCGTCGAGCATGGTGATATGCTGCTCGATGGCCATCTTCTTCTGCTCGCGTGCCATCTTGGCGATCAGGTCTTCGCTGCCCTCGGCCGGCGGCTGCAGCGCATCCCTGCTCTTCTGGTTGCTCCCGGAAGCTTCCTTGATGCCCTCATTCATGATGGCATAGACGGTGCCCATCATATTGTTGGCATCGAACAGGTTCTCCACCTGGTCGTTCATCTGGCCGAGATGCTCGCGCACCGAGCCGACCCGCGTCTTGGCCGTGTTGACGAAATTCACGGCCGCGTCGACCAGGTCCTTCTGGCGCTGCTTGTGGTCGTCGGCGCTGATGTCGAGAAGCTCGCGCAGCTTCTTCTTCTGCTCGGCATATTCGCCGAGCTCGCTTTCGGTCGGCGTCTGCTTGTCGAGCTGGGCAAGCTCGTCCGAAAGGCCGTCCAGCGTGTCGACGACCCATTTCAGCTCCGAATTCTTGCGCGCGATCTCTATGCGGGCCTCTTCCTTGACGCCACCGAGGCCGAAGAAGCTGCGATTCTCGCCGAGGGCCGCGATATCGGAATGGATCTGCTCGACCGACGATTTGAGCTTGTCGAATTCCTGCCGCTTGGTCTCTTTGATGCGCAGGAGCTCCTCTTCGCGCTTCCTGTCGCGCAGGATCTCCTGGAACGCCTCGAGGGTCAGCCCATTCGTCCGCAAGGTATAGACCGCATCGATGATGTCGGTCAGCGGCTGCATCTTCTCGTCGAACTGGACCAGCGAGGTATTGAGGTCGTCATAGACCTGTTTCAGCTCGGCAAAGGTGCCGGTGTCAGTCAGCCGGATGATCTCCTGGGCCATTTCCTCGCGCTGGCTCTGGAGATATTCCTTGAACAGCTCGAATTCCTTGATCCGCTCGCGGTTCTCTTCCTTCGTTCCTTCGAAGGTGAGCAGTTTTGCAACTTCTGCCCGCTTCGCCTCGGGCCTGGTGTTCTCGGCGAACATCACCTTGAAGAAGGCATTGGCGGCGATATTGGCGAAGCGCGGATCGGCGCTGACTTCCCGGCGCACCGCCTTGCTTTCCGCCTGACGCTGGCGGACGGCTTCGGTGAGCACGTCTGAAACATCGGTTTTCTGCTGGAGTTTCGGCTTGGGAGCATCGGCCATGTGGTGGTGTCTCCTAGGCGGAAGGTGTCGCAGGGGCAGATATAGGGGGGAAGCCGCATGCCGTCCAGCACCACGGGCACAGAAATTTGTTTGGCGCCGGGTCTTGCGGAACCCGGCGCCGCATCACAGATATTGTTGTTTCCTGCCTTCGGTCGCTTAAGCTTTAGGCATGAGGATCACATAGTGCTTCCTCACCTTCTCGACCGTCTCCCAGGTTCCCTTGAAGCCCGGCGGGATGAGGAAGCCGTCCCCCTTCTTGAGCGTCCACTTCTTGCCCTTGTCGTTGGTGAGGACGGCCTTGCCTTCGATGAAGTGGCAGAATTCCCATTCCTTGTAGTCGATCTTCACCTTGCCGGGGCTCGATTCCCAGATGCCGGAATAGAGCCTTCCGTCCTCGCCGGTGAAATGGTTCCAGGTCTTGGTCTTATAGGGCCCCTTGATGAGCTTCTCGCCCTCTCCTTGCCCCTTCTCGACCTCGGGCGCCGATTTTCCCGCCGTCTTCATCACGATGATGTCCGCCATGATTTGCTCCTGTCATTTGGCTTGACGCTTGTAGACGATGGGCCAGTCGTCGCTGCCCTTGCCGTTGTCGCAATCCGGCCAGGCGCTGAACTCGACGAGCTTGAAGGACGTGTCGGACCACACCCACTGCCCGATCGAGCCGCAATCGCCGACGCCGCGACCCTTGTAGAAGGCGCCGAGCCTTCCCGTCTTGGGATCGAAGTCGGAATTGAACAGCTGATTGGTGCCGCTCCAGCCGTCATAATAATCGGCGAAATAGATGAGCTGCAGATCATCGCGCCGCTGGAAGAAATAGAGCTGGGTGAAGTTGTAGGCGCCGGCGAAGCAGGGCGCGACATGGAGCGCGTAGCCCCCGGGCAAACGATAGCTCTCGATGTCCGGCCGGTTGGGGACGGGCGGCTCGCAATCGAACTTTATCCGCGCCTCGATCTTGCCCCGGATCTCTTTCGGTGCTGTGAAGCTCGCCTCGCCTTCGACGCCGGGCGGGGAGGAAATCTCCGATGATTTGCCCACCCGGTCCTGCTGCTCGTCGATCCACAGCAGGATCGCCGCGAGGCCGGACAGAGAGAAGCTCTCCTTCTGCGCCTTGCCGTCGGGCGTCTCATAGGAAAGCTCGAGCTTCCGGCCTTTCTTGACCGCGGCGAAGAGCTTGTCGAGGTCCTTGCCGCCGCCAAGGCCGAAGGTGATTCCATCGGCATCGCGCAGATAGCCGTATTCCTCATGGAAGCTGAACGCCGCGCCGCCGTCGACGGAAATGGCCATTTCGCCATCGGCCTTCGGCTGCGGCACATGCTTGAGGAAGAATCGCATCGACCATTGGGACATGTCGCCTTGGGCCCGGCTGAACCTCAACTGGTAGCCGGTGCCGCCCATGACCATGCCGCCCGCCCCCGAAGCGGTCGCCGTGCAGGCGAGATCGTCATCGCAGTCGCCCGTCCAGTCGCGTACGGTTTTGACCTCGGCCACGGCCAACGCCGGAAGGAGGCCGAAAGCCATGATCAGTGTGAGCCCGCGCAGGAGCGGCTGCATCATGTGGACTCCCCCAATTCCAGCTTGCGCAGGAGGCTTTCCTTGTCGGCGACAAAATCCGAGGCGATCCACCAGTCCTCGAGACGGTCGAGCTCACGGCCGAGCGCCGGACCTGGCTTGAGGCCATGCGCCAGGAGGTCCTTGCCGGTAAGCGGGAAGCGCGGGATCGGCCACTGATCGGCAAAAGCCAGAAGGTCCTTCCATTTCTGGCTCGCGGCCGGATCTTTCGATCTGGCCCAGGCGAGCCTCACGGTATCACGCCAGGCCTCCCGCCCCAGATGGTAGAGCACCACCCGGCGCTCACGCTCGCGCAAGCGGGGCGTTGCACCGGTGTGATGGGCGATCGCTTCGAGCCTGCGCATTTCCGTATTGGTGAGGCGCAGGCGCTCGCGCAAGGCAAGCGCATCTTTCGCCATCAGGACCAGGCGCAGCAGGGCGTCGGGCTCGAGCCCGAGCGCCTGATCGATCTTCGCCATGCGCGCCAGAGGATTGAGATCGGATGCCGGCGTAAACAGCACCTTCAGCACATTGCGCGATGCCATCAGCTTGATGGTCGGGGCGGCCCGCTTCGCCTCAAGCAGCTTGAACAGCTCTTGGCGAATACGCTCAGCTGACAGGCCTTTGACCTTGGCCTTGTGCCGCACGCAGGCGGCGAGCCCGTCACGGTCGGGTGCGCCCGCGCCATAGCGGGCATGGAAGCGGAAGAAGCGCAGGATGCGCAGCGCATCTTCCTCGATGCGCTCGGCTGGCCTTCCGACAAACTTGACTCTTTTTCGCAGGATGTCCGCGTAACCCTTTGTAGGATCGTATATTTCCCCGTTCCGCGAGCAGTAGAGCGCGTTCATGGTGAAGTCGCGCCTGAGCGCATCGGCCTGCCAGTCGTCGGTGAAGGCGACGCGGGCCTTGCGGCCGAATGTTTCGACATCGACACGCAGCGTCGTCACCTCGAAGGGCTTGCCGCCGACAACCAGAGTGATGGTGCCGTGATCGATGCCGGTCGGATGGACGCCGAGGCGCGCTTTGTCTCCGGCCTGCATGATCCGCAGCGGAGCGAGCGTGGTCGCGATGTCGATATCGTTGACGGGCTCGCCCAGGAGGGCATTGCGGACGGCGCCGCCCGCGACCCGCGCCTCGCCGCCCTCAGCCTCGAGCGCGTCGAACACGCGCCGCAAGGCGCCGTCAGTGAGCCAGGCTTCGTGCTTGAGCGATGGCGCTGTCTTCATGGCGCGCGATAGAGGCGGTCGTAGAGATTCATGATCATGCCGGCCGTAGCGCCCCATATATAGCGCTCGCCATAGGGCATGGCGTAGAAATATCTCTCCTTGCCCTGCCATTGGCGGCTGTGCCGCAAATGGTTTTCACCGCTCATCAGGAAACGGAGCGGCACCTCGAATATGGCGGCGACCTCCTGTTCATGCGGTGAAAGAACGAAACCCGGCCTGACCAAAGCCACCACCGGAACGATCTCGAAGGACGTCCGCGTCCGATAGGCATCGAGGAAGCCCAAGGGCTCGATATAATTTTCATCGAGACCGGTCTCTTCCCTGGCCTCGCGCAAGGCGGCGGCGAGCGCATCCTTGTCGCCCTCATCGATCTTGCCACCCGGAAAGGCAACTTGCCCGGCATGGCTCGCGAGGCTGTCGGTGCGCTGGGTGAGGAGGACGGTGAGCTCGGGCTCATGCAGCACGATCGGAACGAGCACGGCCGCGGCGCGTATCGGAAGCTCGGGGTCGATCAGCCGGAGATCGGGATTGAGGTCGTCGTCGCTGCGCCCCACTTTGTCGGGCGCGCTGGCGAGGAGCCGTGTCGCGGCGCGCTGGCGGAACTCCGCCTCGTCGAACTTGAAATCGTTCATTGCTGGACGGCGCCGATCTCGGCTGCCCGCTGCATCGGCCAGAAGCGGCCGGAAGACCACACCCCGAACCACTCGCCCTCGACGACGCCGAGCGCCACGAGGTCATAGAAGAGTGCCCTGACGACGAGGGCCTCGAGCCGGCCGCGCACCAGGACATAGGGCTTGAGCCCCCCCGTTCCATCTTCGACCGCCACCCGCATCGGGTGCGCCGCGTCAATTGTGACAATGTCGTCCGTATTGGTCTCGAACGAAATGACCTGGTCGCGGCCCCGGCCTTCGACGCTCATCCGGATCGCCACGAAGGGGGCGTCATCGACGTGAATGCCGCATTTTTCCACCGGCGTGACGAGATAGTATTTGCCGTCCTCGTCATGGCGCAGCACGGAAGCGAAGAGCTTCATCAGTGGCTTACGGCCGATCGGCGAGTTCAGATAGTACCACAGGCCGTCCTGGGCGATGCGCATGTCGATATCGCCGCAAAACGGCGGATTCCATAAATGGACGGGCGGCAAGCCCTTCTTGCCAGAGGCCTTTTCCGCCTCCTTGAGGCCAGAAAGCGGATTGCCCGGATCGCGTGCCGGCTTGGTCATGATAAGGCCATGCTTGTTCACAAGGATTTCATTAACGGAATCGGCATTTGGCCTACCAGATTAAGTTTCGCAACTGGCTTGGCCCAAACTATAGTGAGCCCCATGGCAAGCATCAACGAAGCTGACAAGCACATTGTTTCCGAACTCGACCAGATGGCCGGCCGCCTGGAGAAGGTGCGCGAGGCCATAGGCCGGGTGATCTTCGGACAGTCCGAGGTCATCGATCTTTCCCTCACCGCCATCCTGGCCGGCGGCCACGGCCTCCTGGTGGGTGCACCGGGTCTCGCCAAGACCAAGCTCGCGACCACGCTCGGCCGCGTTCTCGGCCTCGAGGAAAAGCGCATCCAGTTCACCCCCGATCTCATGCCGGCCGACATATTGGGATCGGAAGTGCTGGATGAGAGCGAGCATGGGCGCCGGCAATTCCGTTTCGTCCCGGGCCCGGTCTTCTGCCAGTTGCTGATGGCGGACGAGATCAACCGCGCGAGCCCGCGCACCCAGTCCGCTCTGCTGCAGGCCATGCAGGAGCATCACATCACTGTTGCCGGCGTGCGTCACGACCTGCCGCGGCCCTTCCATGTGCTCGCCACCCAGAATCCGATCGAGCAGGAAGGCACCTATCCCTTGCCGGAAGCCCAGCTCGACCGCTTCCTGGTCGAGATCGACATTCCCTATCCCGCGCTCGATGCCGAACGGCGCATGCTCTTCGCCACCACCGGCACCGAGGAAGACGAAGCGCCGACGGTGCTCACCTCGGGCGAGTTGATGAAGATCCAGCATCTCGTCCGCCTGATGCCGGTCGGCGAGCAGGTCGCCGATGCCATCCTGTCGGTGGTGCGCGCCGCGCGTCCCGGCAAGGAGGCCGATGATTTCGTCAACAAGACGATCGGCTGGGGCCCGTCGCCCCGCGCCAGCCAGGCTTTGATGCTGGGCTCCCGCGCCCGCGCCTTGCTCGGCGGCCGGCTGTCGCCCTCCATCGATGACGTTCTCGCCCTTGTCGGCCCGGTGTTCCGGCATCGCATGGCGCTGACCTTCAGCGCGCGCGCCGACGGTGAGACGATCGACAGCGTTATCGACCGCCTGAAGACGCGGTTGAGCTGAAAGAGCTGGATGCAGGATAAGGCCGCACTCGCGCTCAATGACCGCGCCGAGACTTTGTCGAGCGCGCTGCCGGCGTTGCTCGTCGAGGCGCATCGCATCGCCGCGACCGTGATCATCGGTGTGCATGGTCGCAAGCGTTCGGGCCCGGGCGAGACCTTCTGGCAATATCGCCCCTACTCATTCGGCGACAACGTGCAGCAGATCGACTGGCACCGCTCGGCCCGCTCCGATCGCGTCTTCATCCGCGAGAACGAATGGGAGGCCGCCAATACCTTGTGGCTGTGGGTGTCGCCGTCCATTTCCATGACCTTCCAGTCCCATCTCGCTAATGTCGGCAAGGCCGAGCGGGCCAAGCTGCTGGCGCTCGCAGTCGCGAGCCTCGCCATTCGCGCCAATGAGCGCGTCTCGCTTTTAGGAACGAATCTCGTTCCGGCGCATTCCCGTCCTGCCTTGTTGCGGCTAGCGCAAACATTGATCGCGGCACCGGCGTCCGACGCGCTGCCGGGCGCCGTCAGGCTGCCGAAATTCTCGACGGTGCTGATGTTCGGAGATTTCCTCGAGAAGCCCGATCGTATCGCCCGCTCCTTGGGTGCGATCGCCGCCAATGGCGTCGCGGGCCATGTCGTGCAGGTCTGCGATCCGGCCGAGGAGACCTTGCCTTATTCGGGCCGCGTCCGGTTCGAGGAAATGGCGGGGCCTCTCACCTATATCGCCGGAAAGACGGAGAGCCTGCGCGAGGCCTATCAGGCGAAGTTCCAGGAACAGCGCGCACAGGTGCGCGACATTGCGCGGCGCGTCGGCTGGAGCTTTGCGGTCCATCGCACCGATGAGCCGCCGCTCAGGATCCTGCACGCCTTGCATGGGCTGATCGGCGGAGAGAAGAGCCGAGCCAACCAGGCGAGAGCTTTCTGATGCTGCAGGGCCTCACCTTCCTGACACCATGGGCCCTTGCCGGGCTCCTGGCGCTGCCGGTCATCTGGTGGCTGTTGCGCTTCACGCCACCCAAGCCGCAGCATGTCCGTTTCCCGCCCTTGCGGCTCCTGCTCGAGCTCATTCCGCGCGAGGAGCAGCCGGACAAGACGCCCTGGTGGCTGATGCTGCTGCGCCTTGCTCTTGCGAGCCTCCTGATTTTCGCGGTCGCTCATCCGTTCCTCGCGCCGAGCGATGCGCCGCGCCTCGCCGGCAACCCGCTGCTGATCGTCGTCGATGACAGCTGGGCGGCGGCGAAGGACTGGGACACGCGCCTGGCGGTCCTGCAGGACCTGGCGGCGTCGGCTCAGCAGGCGGGCGTGCCGGTCGCCGTTGCGGCCACCTCACCCACGACTCGCGGGACGGATCTGGTGCCGCAGGCGGCTCAGGATGCCTTGAGCCGGATCACCGCGCTCGAGCCCAAGGCCTTGCAACCCGATCGCCTGGGCCTCCTCGCGCGCCTGAAGCAGACTTATCGCGACGGCGGCCTCAGCGTCACCTGGCTGTCGGATGGTCTCGATCACGGCTCGGCCGGCGCATTCGCCGAAGGCCTGCTGAGCCTCGCCGGCGGCAAGGCGAGCCTCGATGTGATCGCCGCCCCAGCCGGCAACTTGCCCCTTGCCCTTGCCGCGCCGCAGGTCGAAAGCGGCCGCCTGAAGATCGCTGCTCTCCGTCCGCCCGCCGCGCCGGAAGCGAAGGTCGTCGCCCGGGCTTTGGCCGGCAATGGCCGCAGCCTTGCCGAGACCACGCTCACGCTCGGCTCCAATGCCCAGCGCGCCGAAGGGTTCATCGATCTGCCGCTAGAATTGCGCAACGAGGTCGAGCGGGTCGAATTGTCGGGCGAGCGCAGCGCCGCCGCCGTCTATCTCCTCGATGATCGCTGGCGTCGCAAGACGGTGAGCCTGATGGCGGGGAGCACGCTTGAATCGGCGCAGCCGCTGCTGTCGCCGCTCTATTATGTCTCGCGCGCGCTCGAGCCCTATACCGAGATCTCCGAGCCCAAGCAGTCGGCCGATCTCAAGAACCAGCTCGATGCCGGACTTTCCGTCCTGGCCTTGGCCGATATCGGCGTGCTGCCGCAGGACGAGCAGGATATGAT
Organism: Pseudomonadota bacterium; assembly: GCA_021828105.1. GTDB lineage: Bacteria > Pseudomonadota > Alphaproteobacteria > Rhizobiales > Aestuariivirgaceae > Taklimakanibacter. Next base: position 394,851 of record JAKATG010000001.1, on the reverse strand, counting down.
CTCTGCCTGGATCGAGCGCGGCGGCCTGCTCCTGCGCTTCGCGGGCCCCCGCATGGCCGCGGCCCAGGACCCGCTCATTCCCGTCACCTTGCGCGAAGGCGGACGCGCTTTGGGGTCGGCGCTTTCTTGGGAGACACCGCAGGCACTGCAATCCTTCCCCGAATCCAGCCCCTTTGCCGGCATCACCCTCGACAGCTCCGTCCTGGTCAACCGCCAGGTGCTGGCCGAGCCCGCCGCCGATCTGACCCCCAAGGTCTGGGCGAGTCTCGCCGACGGCACGCCCCTCGTCACCGCCGAGCGCCGCGGCAAAGGCATGATCGTCCTCTTCCATGTCACCGCCAATGCCGATTGGTCGAATCTGCCGTTATCTGGCATGTTCGTAGAGATGTTGCGGCGCATACTCGATCTCGCCCCGAGCGCCGGCAGCGGCGCGAACAAGGGCACCCAGGAGGTCGCCAGCCAGGCGGCCTTCACGCCGCGTCGCGTCCTGACCGGCACCGGCGACTTCGCCGATCCTTCCCCCGATGCCCAACCGATCGCGGCGGCCCAGATCGATTCCGCGCAACCGAGCCCGGAGCATCCGGCCGGCCTCTATAATCGCGGCGGGCTTCAGCGCGCCATCAACCTCACTTTGCGCGAAAGCGATCTCAAGCCCATGGGCGCCCTTCCCTCGGCGGCAAAGCTGCGCGGCATCGAGCGCGCGCCGTCGGTGGCGCTGGCGCCTTATCTCTTCGGCCTGGCGGCGCTGCTCTTCCTGATCGACTGCATCGCCGCTTTGTGGCTTGCCGGCAGCTGGCAGAGGCTCCGGAGCCGCAGCGCCGGTGCTGCCGTCATCATTCTCCTGGCGCTTGCCGCCGTCCTGCCGCCCGACAGCGTGCGCGCCCAGGACACGGCCGCCGATCAGTTTGCCTTGCGCAACACGCTGCAAACCAGGCTCGCTTATGTGGAAACGGGCGATGCGCAGGTCGACGAGACCAGCCGGCAGGGCCTGGCCGGCCTTGGCAGCATGCTGGTCGAGCGGACCTCCGTCGAGCCCGGCGAGCCCGTCGGCGTCAATCTCGACCGCGACGAGATCGTGTTCTTTCCGCTGATCTATTGGCCGATCCTGCCCGATGCGCAGGCGCCGTCGCCGGCCGCGCTCGCCAAGCTCAACACCTACATCAAGAATGGTGGCACCATTTTCTTCGACACGCGCGAGGACGGCGCCGATCTCTCGAGCCTCATGGGCGAAGTGTCGGGCGCGACGCTCGCCTTGCGCCGCGTCGTCGAGAAGCTCGACATCCCGCCGCTCGAGCCGGTGCCGCCCGATCACGTGCTGACCAAGGCCTTCTATCTCCTGCAATCCTTCCCCGGCCGCTATGAGCGCGGCCAGCTCTGGGTCGAGACGGGGGAAGGCGGCCCATCGAGCTCCGGCAATGCCGACGGCGTCACCTCGATCATCATCGGCGCCAATGACTATGCCGCGGCCTGGGCCCTGGACGGCCGCGGACAGCCGCTCTATGCGGTATCGCCCGGCGGCGACCGCCAGCGCGAATTCGCCTATCGCACCGGCATCAATATCGTGATGTATGCCCTGACCGGCAATTACAAGGCCGACCAGGTGCATGTCCCGGCACTGCTCGAAAGGCTGGGGCAATAGCATGAACTGGGATTTCACCATCGCCCCCCTGTTGCCCTGGCCATTTCTGGCAGCGCTTTTGGCGGCAGGCCTCGTCTTCATCGTCATCACGGTGATGACGCGCGGGCGCGGCTGGCTCTTGCGCAGCCTGGCTTTGGCTTTGCTGCTGCTGGCCCTCGTCAATCCGAGCCTGCGCAACGAGGATCGCGAGAACCTTTCCGATATCGCGATCGCCGTCGTCGACCACAGCCGCAGCCAGAGCTTTGGCGATCGCACCGAGCGCACCGAGCGCGCGCTCACCGACCTCAAGCAGGCCGTGGCCCGGCTCGGCAATACCGAACTGCGCGTCGTCTCCGTCACCTCCAACGTCTCGGCCGAGAATGACGGCACCAGGTTGTTCAGCGCCTTGAACGAAGCCTTGTCGGAAGTGCCGCCGGAGCGTTTCGCCGGCGCCGTTTTCATCACCGACGGCCAGGTCCATGACGTGCCTACCGACATGACGCGGCTCGGCGTCAATGCCCCGCTGCACGGCCTCATCACCGGCAGCCGCAAGGAGATCGACCGGCGCATTGTCATCGAGCAGTCGCCGCGCTTCGGCATCGTCGGCAAGGAGCAGACCGTCCGCTTCCGGGTCGATGAGACCGGCAACACGCCGGGTCCGATCGGCGTCACCATACGGGCGAACAACGGCGAAGAGCAGAATATCGAAGTGCAGGCGGGCCAGAGCGTGTCGCTTCCGGTGCTCGTCGATCATGGCGGCCAGAACATCACCGAGATCATCGCCGATCCCCTGCCGGGCGAGATCACCGAGCAGAACAACCGCGCCATCTCCATCATCGAAGGCATTCGCGACCGCTTGCGGGTGCTCTTGGTTTCAGGCGAGCCGCATCCGGGCGAGCGCACTTGGCGAAATCTCCTCAAGGCGGATGCTTCGGTCGATCTCGTGCATTTCACCATTCTGCGCCCGCCCGAGAAGCAGGACGGCACGCCGATCAAGGAACTGTCCCTGATCGCCTTCCCGACGCGTGAGCTCTTCGTCGAGAAGCTCGACGAGTTCGATCTCATCATCTTCGACCGCTATCAGCGGCGCGGCATCCTGCCGATGATGTATCTCGCCAATATCGCCGACTACGTGAAGCGCGGCGGCGCCGTGCTGATTGCCGCAGGGCCTGATTTCGCCGCCGAGGACGGACTCTACAACACGCCGCTCAACGCCGTGCTGCAGGTCGTGCCGTCGGGCCAGGTCCTGGAAGGTGGGTTCAAGCCGCATGTCACCGAGCGCGGCCAGCGCCATCCGGTGACGCGCGGGCTTCCGGGCGCCGAGGGTGCTACGCCCAATTGGGGCCGCTGGTTCAGGCTGGTCGATGCCGATGCGGAAGCGGGCGAGGTTGTCATGTCGGGCCTCGACGACAAGCCGCTGCTTGTTCTCTCGCGCGAGGAACAGGGCCGCCTGGCGCTGCTTCTCTCCGATCACGGCTGGCTGTGGGCACGCGGCTTCGAAGGCGGCGGACCGCAGACCGAGCTGCTGCGCCGCCTTGCCCATTGGCTGATGAAGGAGCCCGATCTCGAAGAGGAATATCTGAGCGGCAAGCAGGACAATGACAGTATCCAGATCGAGCGCCGCACCATGGCCGATACGACCGATCCGGTGACGGTGACCTTGCCATCAGGGACGACGAAACAAGTCGAACTCCACCAGGTGACGCCGGGCGTGTGGCGCGCCAACCTGCCGGTGACCGAGCCCGGCATTCACCGCCTGACCGACGGCAAGCTCACGGCAGCGGTCGCGATCGGCAGCGCCGATCCCAAGGAGACCGCCGATCCCGTGGCGACCGATGCCAAGCTGGCGCCGGCGGCGCGGGCCTCAGGCGGCGGCCTTTATTGGCTCGAGGATTATTCGTCCCTGCCGCGCATCGTCAAAGCCGACGCCGGACGCCAGATGGCGGGCTCCGGCTGGCTCGCCTTCAAGGCCAACGACGCCCATCGCGTCCGCGCCGTGCACGAGCTGCCGCTGTTCTCAACCTTGGGCGCTCTGGCCCTGCTGCTGATGGCCTTCGCCGCCATGTGGTATCGCGAAGGCCGCTGACAGTTCTTCGAAACGGTGCGGCGGGAGCACGAGTCCTTTCGCCAGCGTCAGCGCTCCCTCGGTCAGTTCGAGATAGAGCAGCCGATCCGGATCGACGGGTCCCGGCATCTCGATCTGGTCATGGGGCACGCGCTTGAAGCCGACCCGCGCATAATAGGGCTCATCGCCCACCAGGATGACGAGCCGCTGCCCAAGCGCCTTCGCCTTGTCGAGGCCGGTCCGCATCAGCGCCCGCCCGATGCCGATATTCTGCCGCTCCGGATGGACGGCGAGCGGGCCGAGCAGCAGGGCATCGCTGCCCGCTTCGCCGATCTTGAGCGGCCAGAAGCTGATGGCGCCGGTAAGCCCGAAGCCCGGCTCACGCGTGACCAGGGACAGGCCGTCAATGGCGGTGTTGCCTTCCCTGAGCCGATAGGAAGTCTTGGCATAGCGGGCGAGGCCAAAGGCCAGATCGAGCAGGTGTTCTATGTGCGATTGATCGGCGGCGAGAGCCGCTTCGACGAGGATGGTGGACATTTTGGATTCCGACGGTCTGAGACTTGACTGGCCCCAGCAAGCGGATGATCCGCGAAACCGGAGCGATTTAAACGCGCGAAAGCGCCGACCGGTCTCGTCGTCGCAGGCCAAAGGGCATATGCAGCATCCGCTTCATGGCGGCGCCCTTACCACAGACGATGCGCCTCGTAAACAGGCAACCCGGCACGCCCTCACCAAAGAGCGGACGGCGCCGTGCCGGTGACGATCTCCTCGATCCGGCGGCGGGTGCCGCCGGTCGTGCCGTCCGGCAGGCCGGTCACCGGAAAGAAGCCGGTCTCCTTGATCTCGACGCCGGGCTTCCACTCCCGTCGGGTAAAGCGGCGGATGACGAAGCAGGCGACATGATCGCCGCGGAAATTTGCCTCGTTCGAGAACAGGCCGTGAAATACGGGCGCCCCATCGACGATGATGCCACCCTCTTCCTCGACTTCGCGGGTGAGCGCATCATAGATCGTTTCTCCCCGCTCGACGCCACCGCCCGGAAAAAGCCAGCCTGGGGCGTAACTATGCCGCACCAGGAAGATACGGTCCTGGTCGTCGAATATGGCGGCACGGACGCCCAGCGTCATGCCGCGCCGTAATCTGAACCAGGGCTGCATCATCAGGAGAAGAAGGCGGCTCATATGGGCTGTCCTTGAAGAGGGCGGGCAATCACAGTAAAGCCAACCGCAAATGAAACAGGTCTTCCGTATCTTTCTGTCGGCCGAGGGAACCAGACCCTGGGCCGTGTTGCTCTGCTTGCTTCTTTCCGGCTTCGCCGAGGCGATCAGTATTACCGCACTTCTGCCGACGATCCAGTCGATTGCCAGCGGTGGGATGACAACCGGTGCAGGCTCGCCCGCCATGGCGTTCATCCACAATTTCCTGGCGGGCCTCGGCATCACCCCCAATTTGCCCAATCTCATCCTGGTGGTCGTGATCTTCTTCTCCCTGAAGACTCTGCTGTCCTTCGTTGCTCTATCTTACGCCGGCGTTGCGATCGCGCGCGTTTCGACGGCTCTGCGACGCAGGCTCATCCAGGCCTTGTTCGGCGCGCGCTGGCGTTTCTATACGCAGATGCCGCCCGGGCGTGTCGCCAATATCATGAGCGGTGACGCCGCCAATGCCGGCATGGCCTATCTCGTCGCCGCCCAGATCATGGCGTTTTCCATCCAGGGCGTCATTTACGGCATCGTCGCCTTCCTGGTCGATTGGCGGCTCGCTTTGCTCGGCATCGGCGTCGGCCTGGCGATTGCCGCATGCCTCAACTCGCTGGTGACGGTCGCCCAGCGCGCCGGCTACAAGCGCGCCGACCGCACCGCCGATCTCACGATCTTCATCACCGACATGATGAGCAACATCAAGCCGCTGAAGACGATGGATCGTTACAACCGGCTGGTCGCCCAGATGGGCCTGATCCTCAAACGCCTGCGCCGAGCCCTGGTCACGCGCGAGGTCGCCCGTCAAGGCCTCACCCAGGGAAGCGAGCTCCTGATCACCTTGACGCTCGGTCTCGGCGTCTATCTGGCGGTCACTGTTGCCAATGTATCCTTGGCCGCGCTCGTTGTGCTCGGAATCGTCTTCTTTCAGGTGGTTTCGATCATCAGCAAGCTGCAGAAGCTCCTGCAGCAGGCGGCGGAATACGAGGGCGCCTATGTCCGCACCGAACAGCTCATCGAACAAGCGAATGCGCAGCGCGAAATCAACACCGGCACGCGTGCTCCGGTGCTGGACAAGGAATGCCGTTTCGCGAACGTCACCTTCGCGCATGAGAAGACCCCGATCGTCAGGAATGTGAGCTTTGCGATCGAGAAGGGTTCGATCACGGTGCTGCAGGGCCAATCGGGGGCGGGCAAGACGACATTGATCGATCTGCTCACCGGCCTGCATACGCCCGACAAGGGGGTCATCACGCTGGATGGCGTTCCGCTTGCCGATATCGACATCAAGCAGTGGCGGCAGGCGATCGGCTATGTGCCGCAGGAGCTCAACCTGCTGCATATGACGATCAGGGACAATCTCGTCCTGGGTGATGAGCAGGTGAGCGATAAGGACATAGAGGAAGCGCTCGACCAGGCCGGAGCGCGTGAATTCATCATGGCCATGCCCAACGGCCTCGATACCGAGGTCGGCGCCATGGGATCGAAATTGTCCGGCGGCCAGCGCCAGCGCATCGCCCTGGCGCGCGCTTTGGTGACCAAGCCCAAGCTCCTCGTCCTCGACGAAGTGACGAGCGCGCTCGACCCCGAGACCGAGGCCGCCATTTGCGAGAAAATAATCGAGCTGCAAGGTCGATACACCATCATCGCCATCACCCATCGGCCGATCTGGGCGGAGATCGCGACCGATCTCTACAAGGTCGAGCGCGGCCATCTCATCAAGGTCGACAGGAAGGTCGGAGCCGCATGAGCCTGAGGGTGGTCGAGGCGGCTGGCAAGGCGGACAGGAGCGCCTTTCTGCGCGTGCCCCACCTGGTTTTCGCTCACGATCCGAACTGGGTGGCGCCGCTCGACCTCGAGCGCAAGGAGCATATCGATCCTGCCAAGAATCCCTACTTCCGGCATTCCGAGGTCCAGCTCTTCGTTGCCTATGACAATGACAAGCCGGTCGGCCGGATCTCGGCGCAAAGGGACCGGCTGCGCCTCGAGCATCATCCCGATGGCCACGGCCAGTTCGGTTTCCTCGATGCGGTGGATGATCCGAAAGTCTTCGCGAGCCTCCTCGCCGCCGCCGAAGCGTGGCTGCGCCGGAAGGACCTCGGGGCGGTGCGCGGCCCGTTCAACTTCTCGATCAATGACGAGATGGGCCTCCTCGTTTCCGGCTTCGAAACACCGCCGTCGATGATGATGGGGCACGCCTTGCCCTATTATGCCCGGCATCTCGAAGACCTCGGCTATACCAAGGCGAAAGACGTCTTCGCCTATGACTATGACGGTCTCAAGCCGTTGCCGCGCGCCATGCAGGCCATGGTCGACAAGATCAAGACCTCGGGCGATGTCGCGATCAGGCCGTTGAGCAAGAAGAACCTCGACCGCGACATCAACATCATCATCGACATCTTCAATGACGCCTGGTCCGAGAATTGGGACTTCGTACCGATGACCCATGAGGAGATCGCGGCGCTGGGAAAAAACTTGAAGCTGCTGGTGAGCGACGAATACATCGCCATTGCGAGCTACAAGGGCGAGCCCGCCGCAATGGCGGTCAGCCTTCCCAATCTGAATGACTGGATCAGGGACCTCGACGGCAAGCTCCTGCCTTTCGGATGGGCCAGGCTCGCCTGGCGGCTCCTGGCGCGGCCGCCACGCTCGGTGCGCATGCCGCTGATGGGCGTGCGCCGGAAGCATCATGGCACGCCCTTGGGCTCGGCGCTCGCCCTCGCCGTCATCGATGCGGTCAGGTCCTATCATCTCGGCCGCGGCACGAAGCATGCCGAATTGTCGTGGATCCTGGAAGACAACATGCCGATGCGCCGCATGATCCAGGCGCTGGGCGGGACCGAATACAAGACCTATCGCATCTACGAGAAAAGACTCACGTGACGGCGCCCGGCTGGAATGTGCTCGTTCTCGCCGCCGGTCGCGGGCCGGACGATCCCATGGCGAAGGCCTATGGCGTCACGCATAAATGCCTGGTCGAGGTCGGCGGCGAGCCGATGCTCAAACGGGTCATCAGCACCCTGCTTTCGTCTTCCGGAATCGCCTCGATCACCGTTTCGATCGAAAACCGGAAGCTCCTCGACGAAGCGCTGGGGCCCCTGTCGGCGAAGGTCGCATTCCTCGCTTCGGGCGAGAGCGCGGCGCGCTCGGCCCTCTCGGCGCTGCCGGAAAACGCCGCGTTTCCTTGGGCCATCACCACCGGCGATCATCCCCTCCTGACCGCGGAGATGCTGCAGTATTTCCTGGCCGAAGCGGCAACGTCGGGCGCCGATCTCGCAGCCGGTCTCGCCCGCGCCGAGACGATATTGGCGCGCTTCCCCGACGCCAAGCGGACCTATCTCAAATTCGGGCCCGATCGCGTCTCGGGCTGCAATCTCTTCGCGTTGACATCGCCCCGCGCCCGCAAGGCGCTCGCCTTCTGGCACGATCTGGAAAAGCTGCGCAAACAGCCCTGGCGGCTGGTCGGCGCTTTCGGCCCCGTGGCGCTGCTGCGCTTCCTCACCGGTGCCCTGACGCTCGACAGCGCTTTTGCGCTCGCCTCGCGCCGCCTCGATCTCACCGCCCGCCCGGTGCTCATGCCCTTCGCGGAAGCGGCCGTCGATGTCGACAAGCCTGAAGACAAAGAACTCGCGGAAAGAGTTTTGCGCGCGAGAAGCGCATGATCCGGAAAAGTGGATACCGGTTTTCCGAAAAGATCATGCGCAGAACAAAGACTCTACCAGCTTGAGACGAGCTGGCGCGCCTGCTGCAGATCGACGGGAAAATCGACCTCGCACCATTGGATGCCGTCGAGCGCCACCGTGTGGACCGGGATGCGTTTCGCCAGCATGCCGACCGCGGCGGGGAACCATTGTTTGAGGCCCGAGGGCTCGCGCATGGCGCGGTCCAGCGTTTCGACATAGGCCTTGGCCCCTTCCGCGCGGAACACATAGAAGCCGATGGCCTCGGCATTGACGGTCTCCGACGGCAGGGTCTTGCCGATCTCGGTCAGCCTCTCGCCATCCATCATCACTTTCATGTCGTCGGCGTCATAATTGGGCTTGTGATTGATGGCGACGGTGACGGGTGCCGGTGGTGCTTCGAGCAGGACCTTCACCAGATCCGCCTTGAACAGGTTGTCGCCATTGACCTGGATGAACTCGCCCTTCATCTCCTGGCGCGCCATCCAGCAACTGGCGAGGTTGTCGGCAACGCCGTAGAACGGATTGAAGATGGTCTTGATGCTGATGCGCTTTTCGCGCGCGATCTGGGACAAGGCCTCTTCCATGCGTCCCGCCCCATAGCCCGTCACGACGACGAATTCGCCGACGCCGCAGCTCGCGAAGGCATCGATCTGACGCCCGATGAGCGAACGCCCGCCGATATCCAGGAGCGCCTTGGGGACTTCGGCAGTGAGCGGCAAGAGGCGCTTGCCCTGCCCTGCTCCAAGAATGACGACTTTCACGATGCTTGAACTCGCTGATCACCCCGCCCCCGCTTTGTTCGAATCAAAAGGATTCGACCAAAACCCGAAAGGCTCTAAAACGGCGGACCTCAATTCGCACCCGATTCTCCGGAAGTCAACGAGACTGTCTTAATCCCTTATGTTCACCCTGGCTCACCTTTCCGACGTCCATATCGGCCCTTTGCCCAGGGCCGAATCATGGCGCGACTATCTGGGGAAACGGGCGCTGGGGAAGATCAGCTGGCATCGCCGGCGGCGTTTCCTGCATGATCCCGTGATCGCCATGGCGATGATCTCCGACATCAAGGCCCAATCGCCTGATCACGTGGCGCTGACCGGGGACCTCATCAACATCGCGCTCCGTCAGGAATTCGTGGCGGCAGCCCAGTGGCTCAAGGCTTTCGGCCCGGCCGATTGGATAACGCTGGTGCCCGGCAATCATGACGCCTATCGCCCCTTTCCCTGGGCCGAGGGCGCCGGCCTCTGGTCCGACTACATGACCGGGGACATCAAGCTCGCATCGGCGCGCGATCCCGTGGATCCGGACGCGCTCTTCCCCTTCGTCCGCCAGCGCCGCAACATCGCCCTGATCGGCCTCTCGAGCGCCGTGCCGCAATCGCTTTTCCGCGCCGGCGGCCGTGTGGGGCAGGATCAGCTCGACCGTCTGGGCCCGATCCTTCAGGATTTGCGCCAGCGCGGCTTCTATCGCGTGATCCTGATTCACCATCCGCCGGTCCCGGGCCTGACGCCGAGACGCCGGGCGCTCGACGACGACAAGGACCTGAAGCGGATCATCGAGGAGCACGGCGCCGATCTGGTCCTTTATGGCCACAATCACCGGCATGGGCGCTCGGCCCTCAAGACGCCTTTCGGCACCGCCCATCTCATGGGGGCGCCCTCGGCGACCTCCCCCGGCTTTGCCACCTACGATGCCGCCGCCTGGTACCTATATAAGATCCGCCGGCAGGACGGCGCCTGGACGACGAGCGTCACGGTGCGCCGGTGGGACGGCAAGCAGGGTTCTTTTGTAGCCGATCCTGCCTATACGCTGTAGAAAACGGGAAATCGCTATATCATTACGTAAGGGAATGTTACAAATTATGTCGAATGCCACGCTCGTCAAATTTGGCCTTCCCGAGACCCTGATCGCAGACTACAAGCACTGGGTTGTTCTGCTGCGACCGGCGCAGGTCACCCTTGGATCCTTGATCCTGGGAGCCAAGGGAGACTGGACGGCCTTCTCCCAAATTCCGCCGCAAGCCTTTGCGGAATTGGCCCATGTAACGCATTGCATCGAGACCGGTCTGAGGAACTTCAGTGCCTATGACAAGATCAATTATCTGATGCTCATGATGGTCGACCCGCACGTGCATTTCCACATCATCCCGCGCTATGCGCAACCGCCGCGTTTCGAGGCGGCGGAGTTCCCCGATGCCGGCTGGCCCGGGCAGCCCAGTCTCGCTCAGGCCACGACCTTGCCCGCCGAGGCCCAAGTGAGGCTGCGCGATGCCATTCGTCATCACTGGCCGAAAGGCTGAAGCACCGTGTTTCGTATCGTAGACCGCTATGTGCTGAGCCAGCTCGCCAAGCCGCTGATGATATCGATCACCATCGGCCTCCTCGTGCTGCTGGCGGAGCGGATGGTGCGCCTTCTCGACACGACGCTGGGCAAGAAGAACTCCTTCGGCGTCGTCTTCGAGATGCTGGCCTATCTTGTGCCGCATTATCTGGGCCTCGCCATCCCGGCCGCGCTCTTTCTCGGTCTCTTGTACAGTTTCAACAAGATGTCGCGCGACAGCGAGATCGACGCCTTCCTCGCCTCGGGGATCGGACTCCATCGCCTGGCCCAGCCGGTGGCGATCCTGTCGCTCATCCTCGCCGCTTTGTCCATCCTCATCGTCGGCTGGCTGCAACCGCATGGCCGCTACGCATATCGCGCCGTGGTCTTCAATGTGGAGAATGTCGATGTCTTCTATCTCGCCGAGGAAGGCATCTTCATGCAGGCGCGCTCCCGCACCTTCATCCTTGACAAGCTCAACCGCTCCGCCGGGTCTTTCGAGCGTATTTTCCTCTTCGACAACCGCGGCGACGGCGGCCTCGAGACGGTGACCGCGGCGACGGGCCGGCTGATCCAGAACACCAATACGCCGTTGCCGGTATTGCGCCTCGAGAACGGCCACCGCCTGCAGATCGATCGCGCGCCGGACCCAGGTTCCAGCCAGCCGCCGCCCGCATCGACGGTCAGCACTTTCGACATAGCCGACACCCCTCTCGGGCAGGTCGCCGACAAGACCTTCAGGCCGCGCGGCGACGATGAACGGGAGCTGACGCTGCCCGAGCTCATCCTCCAGCAGGATCATCCGCCGCAAGGGGCGACACCCGACGAGATGCGCGCCGAACTGCACAAGCGGCTGGTCACCATACTCACCTTGCCGATGCTGCCATTCCTGGCGGTGCCTTTCGCTCTCGGCCGGCGCCGCAACCAGCGCAACTATCGCTTCGGCATCGCCCTCGTGCTGCTCGTCGCCTTGAACGAGATCATCGAGCAGGGTGCGATCACCACCCAGGCGCATGGCACATCGCCCTGGCTCACCATGTGGCTGCCCTTCCTGATCTTTACCGCCTATGCCGCCTGGCGGTTCTGGACGACCGCCTTCACGCTCAAGGCCGACGGGCTCGACGGTTTCATCGACCGCATCGCCAACGTCCTGCGGCAGTTCTTCCGCCGCATCGCGGTGCGCATCCTGCACGGAGATCCGGCATGAAGATCCTCGGCTGGATGCTGACGCGTATGCTGTTCATACGCTTCATCTTCATCCTCGTCGGCATTTCCATTTTCGTGATCACGCTCGAGATCGTCACCTATGCGCCGGAAATCCTGGCGCTGCGCAACGGCGATCCCAATGTCGTTTTCTCCTATTTCCTGATGCGGGCACCCGCCACGCTCGCGACCTTCCTGCCGATCAGCGTGCTGATCGCGCTGCTTCTCGTCCTGATGGAGCTCAGCTATCGCAACGAGATGCCGGCCATCTGGTCGGCCGGCCTCTCGCCCTTCCGCATCGTGCTCATGCTTCTGCCTTTCGCCATTTTCGCCGGCGGCCTGCACTTCCTGCTCAACGACCAGGCCGTGCCGCGGGCGGCACCGGTCTTGCGTGAATGGGGCATCGGCGATTACGGCGAGAAGAAGCTTAAGGTGGGAGGCAAGCGCGATCCCATATGGATGCGCGCCGGCCGCGACATCCTGCGCGCCGGGGGCGCCAATGCGCAAGCCACCAAGCTCGATGACGTCATCATCTTCCGGCGCGACGAGAACGGCCTGTTGCGCGAGCAGATCATGGCCAAGACCGCCGTGCTCAGCCAGGACCGCTGGCACTTGTCGAATGTGCTGGTCTATTACCGCGACAATCTTCCCCCGAACCGGCTCGACCAGATGATCTACTCGGGCTCCTTCCGCCCGGCCGCGGCCGGCGCCCGCTCGGGCGATCCGGAAGAGATGAGCATGAACGACCTCGGCTATTTCATCGAGAATTCCGGCTTCGGCATCAGGCCCACCTGGGTCTATCAGACCTGGTGGCACAAACGGCTGACCTTGTTCGTCACTGCTCTCGCTATGATCGCGCTCTGCATCCCGCTCGCCGTGCGCTTCCGTCGCGGCGGCGGCATCGGCGTGATGTTTGCCGTCGGCATCGGCTTCGGCTTCCTGTTCTTCATCGTCGACGGCATATCGGTCACCATGGGCGAGCTTGGCTTCGTTACACCATGGTTCGCCGCCTGGGCGCCGGTATTGGGCCTCGCCGCCGTCGCCGGCATTGTTTCCTTCCGCACCGAACACGTATGACGGCCGAGCAAGAGACGCAAGCAACCGCTTCCCAAGACGCGGCTTCCGAACCGGTGCCGGAGCGGACGCAAAGGCCCGTGCTCTGCTTCATTGGCGAAAGCGGCATCCGCCTGTGGGCGCTGACCCCGGTCGAGCGCCTGCGCCGGCAGTTCGCGCGCGAGAAGGTGACGGACGAGATCGCGCTCGATGCGGCGAGGCAGCACAATGGCCCGGTGATCTTCATCCGGGCGGACGCGGTGCTGGACCAGCCTTTGATCCCGATACTCGCGAAACCGTCCGGCCTTCTCCTCACCGGCGATGGCGCTGAAGGCTCCATGGCGCTCGCCGTCCAGGCTGAAGGCCGGCATGCCGAGGCGGTCGCCGACATCCTGGCGAATGGCCGCGAGCCATCGCCCGACCTGCACCTGTCAGCGCGCACCCCCGATGAGCTCGACGCCAGGTTCTGGAAGGCGCTGCGCAAGCGCGAGACGCCCTATGCCTTCAGGCTCAACCCCGCCAACCGGCATGAAGTCGAATGGCGCATGTTCATGGGAACCTACAAGGGCGCCACCGATCTCATCACCAAGCATCTATGGCCGAGGCCCGCTTTCATGGCGACCCGGTGGCTGGCGCCGCGCGGCATCACGCCCAACATGGTGACGCTCGTGGGCGCGGTGCTGGTGTTCCTCGCCTTCTGGCTCTTCCTCGAAGGCCATTTTGGCCTGGGTCTTGCAGCGGCGTGGCTCATGACCTTCCTCGATACCGTCGACGGCAAGCTGGCCCGCACCACGCTGACCTCCAGCAAGTGGGGGGATGTTTTCGATCACGGGCTCGATCTCGTGCACCCGCCCTTCTGGTATGTCGCCTGGGCCCTGGGCCTCGCCCAGGCAGGCCTCGCGCTCGACACCCGAACCTTCTGGATCGTGATCACGGCGATCCTCGGCGGCTATGTCCTGCAGCGGCTGATGGAGGGCATCGCCATCAAATGGCTCGGCCTTGAAATCCATATCTGGCGGAAGGTCGATACGCTGTTTCGCCAGATCACCGCCAGGCGCAATCCCAATCTCCTGATCCTGACCGTTTTCACCCTGGCGGGCCGTCCCGACTGGGGCCTCCTGGCGGTGGCCTGGTGGACCGTCATCTGCCTCGTGCTGCACGGCCTGCAACTCGGCCAGGCGCTGCTCGCCAGGCGCCAGGGCCCGCTCGAATCCTGGATGGCGAAGAGCTGATGACGCGCGGCCTCATCGTCAATCCCCAGTCCGGCAAGGCGAGCGGCAAAGGGCTCGAGCTCGCTTCCCTGCTCAAGAATGATACGCATGTCGTCGTCCGCATTCTCGACGATTTTTCCAGGCTCGGCGCGTTCCTGGAAGAGATGGCGGCGGCCCGGGTGAGCGAGCTCTTCATCAGCTCCGGTGACGGCACGGTCCAGGCCATCCAGACCGAGATCGCCGAGCGCTATGCGCCGGGTTTTGTCCCGCATCTCGCCTTGCTGCCGCATGGCACCACCAATATGACCGCCGCCGATCTCGGCTTCCGCAACCGCAATGTCAAAGTCCAGGCGGACTTCATCGCCAACCGGCAGCCGCGGATTCTGGCGAAGAGGCCGACCTTGCGGGTGGCCAATCCGAAGGACGGCAAGATCCGGCATGGCATGTTCCTCGGCACTGGCGCCATCTGGCAGGCGACCGTGTTCTGCCAGGATGCGGTTCACCGTGTCGGCCTCAAGGGCGACTTCGCGACTTTCGCGACGCTCGCCGCGGCAATCGCCAAATCCCTGTTCTCCCCCGCCAATCCCGCCGATCCGACGCGTATCGATCGCCCCTATGACATCACCCTTTTGCAGGGCGGTAAAACCGTGCTGGCCGACCAGCATCTGATGCTCTTGGCGACGACGCTCGACAAGCTCATTCTCGGCACGCGGCCCTTCTGGGGCGGCAAGGACGGGCCGATAAGGGTCTCCACCATCCCCTACCCGGTTCCCTCGATCGCCCGCTGGCTCCTGCCCCTGATGTATGGCGGCGAGGACCGGACCGTGCCGCAAGGCGCCAGGAGCCTCTCCGGCAGCAGCTTCGAGATCAAGACCAGGATACCCTTCGTCATCGACGGCGAATTCTTCGAAGCGCCGGACGACGCCCCCTTGCGGCTCGAAACCGGCCTCGAATTCACCTATGTTTGCGGCTGATGGTGAGCCAGACCGCTGAAATCGCAGCCCTTGTCGCCCGAAATCTTGATCGTCCGCTGTCGTCCGACATCCGGGCCATGGCTGCCCACATCCTGACGCGCCACAGTGGGGTTGCCGCGGTCCTCGCTTATGGCTCCTGCCTCAGGGACGTCAGCCCTGAGGAATCGCTGATCGATCTCTATGTCCTGACGGAACGCTCGAAAGATATTAGCGCCAACCGCCTGAGCCGCTTTCTCGCCGGCCTCGTGCCGCCCAATGTGTATTATGGGGAAACGCTCCATGATGGGCGGCTGTTGCGCGCCAAATACGCCGTCATGACGCTCGCCCAGTTTGCCGAGCGCATGAAACCTGAGACGTCCAACCCCTATTTCTGGGCCCGCTTCGCGCAGCCCGCGGCTCTCGTCCAGGTTGCGGGCGATAGCAACCGCGAACATGTGGTGAGTGCCATCGTCGATGCGGTCATCACCATGTATCGCGCAGCGCTCGCCTCGGCGCCGCAGGGGAGCGCTCCCGCCGACATCTGGGCGCGGGGCTTTGCCGAGACCTACCGCACCGAATTGCGCCCCGAGGCACCTGAGCGCGCCCGCGCGATTGTCGCCGCCAATGCGGACTTCTATGACGGCGTCGCCGGTCTCCTGGGCCGGTCGGACGTGCCGCCCGTGTCATGGCCGCAACGCCGCTGGAAGGGCAAGGCGCTCTCCATGGCCAGGCTCCTCAAGGCGGCGTTCACCTTCGAAGGCGGCGCCTCCTATGCGGCATGGAAGATCGAGCGGCACTCAGGCAGGAAAATCACGCTCTCGCCCTGGCAGCAGCGCCATCCCGTTTTCGCCGGCCTTTTGCTGCTGCCTCAGCTCTTGCGGCGCGGCGCCATTAAATAGCACTCAGCGTAATGAGTTGCGCTTTGGTGAAAAACCGACCTTCGATTGTTCGAGTTGCTTCAGGAACATTTCAGGGTTCTCGACAAACTTGAAAGCGGGTGATTTTTGTATTGCACGCAGAATGCCGTTCACTGACGGACGGATCAGATATCCATTCTCCATCAGGATCAACAGGCTGTTTTCCTCCGCAATTTTTACAATTGTCTGGATAAATCGCACCGCATTCATCCGCACATTCAATCCGGACGAGAATATCGACGATCCGGTCTTTTTCTCTCGTCACATCAACTCTATCCGACTCCGCGTGTCCGCATTGCTCGATATCCGGGCTCCACGATATCGCCCTGGGCAATATGCGATCGAATGACGAGCTGGCAATTCCCGGCAAAGGCAAGTCCAGCCACATGCTTTCGTGATCGATCGAGCCATTAGGAACCGTCAACGGAATACGCCCGTGGCGCCGCAAGACCCCCGCCTCGGGCACGAGATGGAATCGAACTGCCAGACAGCCATGGCTTCAGCGCTTCAAGGCGTGGATTCCCGCGAAGCTAAACCGCCTGCTTATAATGCCCTTGCGCCACCACTTCGCCGAAGAGCGTGATGATCCGGTCGATCTCCTCGAATGTATGCGCGGCCGAGACTGAGCAGCGGAGCAGGCACTGCTTGGCGGGCGTGCCCGGCGGCAGCGCGATATTGACATAGACGCCGGCCTTGAGGAGCGCGTTCCACATCGCGATCGTCGACACCTCGTCCGGGCAGTTCACCGCCACGACCGGGCTTACCGTGTCGCAGCCCAGCGTCAGGCCTAGCGCCTTGAAGCCGTTATGAAGGCGCGCCGAATTTTGCGCGAGGCGCTTGCGCCGCTCGGGCTCCGCCTTCAGCTTGCGCACCGCGGCGAGCGAGGTCGCGACCGTCGCCGGCGACGGCGAGGCGGTGAACATATAGGGCCTCGAGGCGTAGCGGATCATCTCGAACAGCGGATGGTTGCCGGCGCCGAAGCCGCCAATGGCGCCGATGCTCTTAGAGAAGGTGCCGACGATGAAATCGACATCGTCCTCTAGCCCCGCCTCATCCGCGAGGCCGCGGCCGTTCTCACCCAGCACGCCGAAGGAATGCGCTTCGTCGACCAGGAGCTGGAAGCCGTGCTTCTTCTTCACCTCGACGAAATCGGCCAGGGGGGCGCGGTCGCCGAGCATGGAATAGATGCCCTCGAGCACCACGAGCCTGCCGCCGTCGTCTTCGGCGCGCGCCAGGCGCTTGTCGAGATCGCTCGCGTCATTGTGGCGGAAGCGCACCAGCCTCGCCCCCGACAGCGTGCAGCCGTCATAGATCGATGAATGGGAATCGGCGTCGAGATAGATCGTATCCTTGGGCCCCGCAAGGCCCGCCAGCATGCCGAGATTGGCCTGGTAGCCGGTGGTGAACATGATGCAATGCTTGCGCTGGAGGAAGCTTGCGAGCTCGCGCTCGAGCTCGCGATGCATGGCATAGGAGCCGTTGGCGATGCGCGAGCCCGTCGTGCCGGTGCCGTAGAGCTCGAGCGCCTTTTGGCCCGCGGCGATGCAGTCGGGCTCGAAAGTGATGCCCATATAGTTGTTGGTGCCGGCGAGGATGGTTTCGCGCCCGGCAATGATGGCGCGGGTCGGCGACAATATGCGGTCGTTGGTGAGGCCCACGGCATTGACGCCCAAGGACAGCATGCGCTCGTGGCGCTCGGCGAGCGCCTTGTATTTCTCAAGCAGGTCGGTCATTGGGTTCCCCCCTTTGCCAGACGGTCCTCGACCACTTTCACGAGATCGGCGATCGATCGCGTCTCGGAAAGAACGTTGAGCGGAATGTCGATGTTGAAGTGATCTTCCACTTCCATGACGAAATCCATCACCGAGACGGAATCGATATTGAGGTCGCCCGAGATGTCGGTCTCGGGTTTGAGCGTGATCTTGGCCGTATTGAACGGCTCAAGCAGCTGACACAAGGTCATGAATGTGTCGGCGCTGGCGGTCATTTCGTCGTCTCTCCATAGGCCTTGGGTTGCCCGTTTCTATCGGCGCCGGCCTTGCCGGGCAACCACCCTTGCTCGCGATACCAGGCGATCGTGCGGCGAAAGCCTTCGGTGAAGTCGATGCAGTCCGGGGCCAGCGGCGGCGTCGGACGGGCCACCCAATCGGGATGATAGAGCTCGCGCACCTTTCCGGGCGTCAACGGCACGCGAAGCTTGAGCGCCGATCCGATCAGCGCCACCGGCCAGGCCAGGCTTTCGAGCAACCATTTGGGCACATAGACCGCTCTCGCCTCACGGCCCTCGCTTTGCGCGGCCATCTTGAGGAGATCGGGCCAGCCATAGGCTTGCGGCCTGCCGTCATCGATCTCGATAAGGCCTTGCGCGTCGTCGGCGAGCCGCGCCATCAGATATTTCGTGAGGTCGTCGACATAGAGCAGCGAGAAGCGAAGCCGCGCCGTGCCGGGAATGAAGGCGGTGCGGCGGGTGAACTGGGCGAGAAGCGGCAGCGTGGCGCGATCGCCCGGCCCATAGACGACGGGCGGCCTGATGACCAGTAGGCCCTTGGGCTTGAGCGCCAGGAGCGCCTCCTCGGCGGCACGCTTGCTGGCGCCATAGTCCGAGATTTCGGGCTCGCGCGCGGCGAGGCTCGACACATGGATGAAGCGCTGAACGCCGGCAACCATCGCTGCTTTGGCGATCTTCTCGGTGCCGCGCGTGTTGACGGCGAAGAAGGCTTCGCGGTCGGGGCCTGAGATGGCGCCGGCCAGATGGATGACGGCCGATGCGCCGCCGACCAGCTGCTTGAGCGCCCCTTCATCGTCGAGCGTGCCGATGACCGTCTCGGCCGAGCCGAAGCCGCAATCATAAGGTCCCTGGCGGACCAGCAGGCGCAGTGTGAAGCCCGCTTCGGCCAGGGCCTTGGTGAGATGCCGGCCGACAAATCCGGTGCTTCCCGTGAGTGCTATTGGCCCCTTCATCGGCCCGTAGCCAAATGAAGTTTGGAGCATCGGACCGAAAAGTGCGAAGCGGTTTTCGGATAATCCGATGCGCAAAAGAAAGACATGGAGCGCCGAGGCGGTTCCATGAGACCGCTCGGCGCTCTATTGGGCGGCTTCGAGCCGCACCTCGGACTGCTGCGGCAGGTGAGCCAGCGGCGAGATTTCGGTGATCGCGCCCGCGAGATAGCCGTCCTTGGCTTGGGCGCGGGAAAGCTTGCCCGACGATGTGAAGGGCAGGCTCTTGGGCGGCACCAGCACGATGGTGCAATCGACCCCCGCCGTCTGATGCACGATGGCGGCGATCTTGCGCCGGAGCTCTTCCATTTCCGCGGGGTCCGTCGGGCGGCAATGCACCAGCACGACGACGTGGTCATCGCTATCCGGGCCTTCGACCGCGAAAGCGGCGGCATCGCCGCTGCGCAAGGGCTCGACCTGCTCGGCCGCCCATTCGATGTCCTGCGGCCAGATATTGCGGCCGTTATGCAGGATGAGATCCTTGGCACGGCCGGTGATGACAAGCTCGTCTTCGAGCCAGTAACCCATATCGCCCGTGTCCATGAAGCCGTCGGCGGTCATGATCGCCTGCGTGGCGTCGGTATTCTCGAAATAGCCGGCCATCAGGCTCGGGCCCTTGAACAGGATATGACCGATCTCGCGCTCGCCCAGCGTCTCGCCGGCATCGCTGCGGATGACGACCTCATGGCCGGCGATCGGCTTGCCGCACACGACGAAGCTGCGCACCAGCTCCGGGCTCGCTTTGAGCTCGTCGCTCGCCGGCACCGCGCGCTGCGCGAGCTTGTAGTGCAGGCGATCGACGGTATCGATCTTCACCGGCTTGGTCAGGTCGGCGAAGGTGATGGCGAGCGTCGATTCGGCCATGCCGTAGCTCGGCGTGAAGGCGCGTGCGTCGAAGCCCGCGACGGAAAGCTTCTCGGAAAAGAGATTGAGCACATCGGCGCGCACCATGTCGCCGCCGATGCCGGCGACCCGCCAGGCCGACAGATCCAATGTCTTCGCTTCGCCATTGATGCGGCGCGCGGCGAGGTCGAAGCCGAAGGACGGCGAATAGGCGATGGTGCAGCGGTTCTCCGACATGAGCTTGAGCCACAGCGCCGGGCGGCGGGCGAAGGACGGCGTCGAGAGATAATCGACCGTGACCTGCCCCATCATCGGCGACAGGCAGAAGCCGACGAGCCCCATGTCGTGATAGAGCGGCAGCCAGGAGAAGGCGCGATCGTCATTGGTGACGCCGAGGCCGTCGCGCAGGATGCCGCGGGTATTGGCGACGACCGCCTTCTGGGTGATCAGCACGCCTTTCGGGCTCGAGGTCGAGCCCGAGGAATATTGGATATAGGCGACGTCGTCGACCTCGAAGGGCCTGAGCTTCTCGATGCTTTCCGGCTGCGCCTGGAGCTCGTCGAAGGTCATGACGATCGCCGTGCCGGCAATTTCCGCCGCCTCGCCAATATGGGAAGCGAGATCGAAAGGTCCGATGACCGAGCTGGCCTTGGCCGTCTTCAGCATGCCGGCGATACGCGCGACATAGGCATCGCGACCACCGATATACATCGAATAGGGCATCGGGCACGGCACGAGGCCGGCATACTGGCAGCCGAAGAACACCGCCATGAAGTCCGGGCTGGTTTCCGCGACGACCGCCACGCGCTCACCGCGCTTGAGGCCGGTGGCCAGAAGCTTGCGCGCCGTCTGGAGCGCCCTGAGGCGCAGCTCGCGATAGGTCAGCACATGCTCGAGCTGGCCGCGCGGTGAATAGAAATTGAAGCCGGTGACGCCCCTTGCCGCATAGTCGAGACCCGCGGTCAGAGTGGCAAACCCACCGAGCACTTTTGCCAGCACTGGATTGCGATGTGGGGTAGGCTTCGGGCCAAAATCGCTTTCACCCGGCCTCAAACCGCCCTTGACTACCGTTCCGTGCAAATCCCAACCTCTTGATTTTACTAAAGTTTCGGAAACCATATCCCTGGATGGACAAGATTCGCCGAACTCCCCTGTTGCCTAGCTAACAGCGTTGGCCGGGAAGCATAAAATCAAAAGGTATTTCAGAATATAACGAGGCCTGTTGGCCGTTAACCACTCAGCCGGGAAATCAGGATTCCCACGACGAAAAGGGCGAGCACGCCGATGGTGAATCCGGACAGCCAGGCGAGGACGAGGGCGCCGGTCGAATAGCCGATGAGCTTGGGTCGTGCGGCCGCAACCGCGGTCTTCTCGCGCTCGCGGGCGATCAGGCGATGGGCGATATGCTGCTTCACCCTGTCGATCATCTCCCCCCGATCGGCGGTCTCGAGCAGCGTCTGGCGCCCTCCCGGGCCGTCCTGGACGAGCCGATAGGTGCGCGGATCGGGCGCCATGACGATCGAGGTGATGAGGTCGATCCACAGGCGCGGCGGATCGCCCGGCACCAGCGCCAGATCGACGAAGGCCGCGGCCTCGGTGTTGGCCAGGATGGCCGGCGCGAGTTCGTCCTTCAGGACCTGGAGTCGCAGCGTCTGGGCGTCCCTGATATCGAGAACGGCCTCGAAATGGGCAGCTTCGGCCAAGCGGGCTTGACGAAGCGCTCCGCTTAAGCCCTGATCTCCCGGCACTCTTGTCGACAAGGGGGAAACCACTAAAAAAAACTCCCGGACTATGAACAAACTGTGCCAAAACGGGCCGCCAACGACTCGTAACTTGGCGCCTTCCGCTCATCTTGCAACTCCCGCACCAGCAACGCCATGACCGATTCGAAAAATCCACTGCCTTCGAGCGCCCAGCGCGTCGCGGACGCCGCGAAACAGCTGGGCCTCGACCCTCACATCATGACCATGGCCGACAGCACCCGTACCGCAGAGGAAGCCGCTCAGGCTTGCGGCTGCGAGGTCGGCCAGATCGTCAAATCGCTCGTCTTCCGGGGCGCCAATTCCGGCACGCCCTATTTGCTGCTGGTTTCGGGCAAGAATCGGGTCGATGAGCGTAAAGCGGCAAAAGTGATCGGCGAGGGCCTGGCGCGTCCCGATGCCGCCTATGTGCGCGGCACGACCGGCTTTGCCATCGGCGGCATACCGCCTTTCGGCCATGCCCAGCCGCTCAAGACCTATATGGACGAAGATCTTCTCACCTATGCCGATGTCTGGACCGCGGCCGGGACGCCCCATTGCGTGATGCGGCTCAAGCCGCAGGAGCTTCAAGCCAAGACCCAGGCGGTGACGATCAACGTTTACTGAGTCTTCGCCGGCTGCGCGGTGCCGCCGCACACGATCGGCAGCGGCGCATTGCCGAACCACAATTCGAAGGTGTTCGGCCGGACCTTCTTCGCGCCGTCCCAGATATTGGTCAGGTTGATGATCTTCAAATCGAGCCCGAGGCTCGCGAACATGTTGGCGATCGCCTTGCCGCGCTCCATGTCGCTGTCTTTCAGCACCCGCAATTCATGTTGCTTGCCGTCCCAATTGACCTGCGCGATCAGCGGCACCGAGATCTGGGCGCGATCGCCGTCCTTCAGCGACAAGAGCATGGTCGTGATGCAGGCACGCTGCTGATCGGTCATGGCATGGACGAAGAGCCGGCTCGGCAGGCGCTCGAGCGCCTTGCGGAAAGTCTCGGCGACCGTCGGATTCTCGTCCGCCGCTTTCATCAGCGCCGCTTCCATCAAGGGCAGCATCTGCTTGTCGGAAGATGAATTGGCGTAATCGAGCTGGGCCGCCACGAACTCCACCGGCACCTTGTTGTTCTTCAGCAGATATTCGAGCATGGCGATGCCGAACTTGCGCTTCTCGCTGTTCTCGTCGCTGACCAGGTCGATCATGGTCTTGAGGTCGCTCAGATTCTGCTGCCAGCGGGTGTAATAGAGGCCGGTGCCCGCGATGGTGAGCGGGATCATGACGGTCGCCAGAACCTGAACCATAAGATCGCGCATGGGCCGCGACGTCGACATTGGAAGCTCCGTGGATGGGATGCTTGCAGCACCGCATTAAGGCGGAAAGGTGGCTTAAGCCCTAATCCTTGTCAGGGGTGCCGCCCGGCGGCGGCAGCCTGCGGCGCAGGAGATAGGCGGTGAGCGGCGGGATGACGAGGCTCATGGCGAGATAGCGCGCCAGCTGGTGGGCGCCGACATAGGCCGGATCGAGATGGAGGGCCAGGGCGATGACCGTCATCACATCGAGGCCGCCGGGCGAGAAGGCGAGCAGCGTCTGGGCGAAGGGCAGACCGGCAATGACGCTCGCCAGGATGGCGCCCAAGACCGAGAGCACCAGCGCGATGGCAAAGCCGGCGATGCCGTCGCCCAGCGCATGCAGGAGCTCGCCCATGGTAAAATCCTGGAAGCGGCTGGCGAGCGATGTGCCGAGGATGATGTTCGCCAGGATGAGGACCGGCGCATGCAGGGCGCCATGCGCGACGCCGCCGAGATAGAACAAGGCGCTGGTCACGATCGCCCCCACGAAGAGCCCGGCGGGGATCCTGAGCCTCTCGAGCAGGAGCGCCACAGTGGCGCTCGCCGCGACGACGAGCGCGATCTCCCACCATACGCTCGCCCCCGGAGGTGCCTGTGATGCCGGCCGCGTCGACAGGCTATTGATGACCAGCGGCAGTGCCGCCACCAGGAAGAACAGCCTGATGCTCTGCGCGATGATCACCCGGCGCATGTCGGCCTTGGCATCGTCGGCCAGCGCCACGACGAGGCTGAGCGCCCCGGGCAGGCTCGAGAACAGCGCATCGGCCACGGGCCAGCCGCGTATCCGCCGGTAGAACATGTAGCAGGCCGCCGTCACCATCGTGACCGTCACGGCCAGCATCACGAGGCTGAGCGGCCAGCGCGCCGCGGTGGTGAGCGTCTCCATGGTGACGCTCGAGCCGATCTGGACGCCGAGGATGATGAAGGCGGCGTTTCTCACCGCATTCGGAACCCACAGCTTCAGGCCGAAAAGCACGGCGAGGATGGCCGCGATCATGCTGCCCGCGAGCCAGGGGGCAGGAAAATGAATGAAGGCGAAGACGGCGCCGCCTAAGGCACCGAGGGCAAGCGTGAGAAGAAGACGGATCAGAACAAGGGCCTCAGGGATGAAAACAGCTGGCGGTATCGCCGATAGGCATTCTCGTAAGACTCGGCGTTTTGGGCAAGCGGCAAAGCCACACGGGCGACCGGATTGAGCGCGACCACCGTGCTGCCGATATCATCGATCGCGCCTGAGGCCTTGGCCGCCAGCACGGCAGCACCGATCGCCGATGTATCGAGATGGCGCGGCGTCTCGGCGGGAAGGCCCAAGAGATCGGCGCGCATCTGCGTCCACAGCGCGCTGCGCGCCCCGCCGCCGACGATGCGCAAGGCGTGGGCTTCGACGCCGAGCGCCTTCACCCGGTCGAACACATCGCGCATGGCGAAGCTCATGCCTTCGAGCAGTGCCCGCGCCAGATGCCGGACCCCATGCGCCGGCGTCAGGCCATAGAAGGCGCCGCGCGCCGAGGCGATCCATTCCGGCGCCATGGCGCCGGAGAGGGCGGGAAGGAAGGTCACGCCGTCGGCGCCGGGCGGCGCTTCGCCGGCGAGCCTTGTCAGCTCTTCGAAGCTTGCAAGCCCGAACGTGTCGCGGAACCACACCAGCGCGCCGCCCGAGAGCCAGCCCGGATTCTCGATATAATAATGGCCGCCGAGGAAGGCATGGGTTTCGACGAGCCTCTGCGGATCGATGACGGCTTCGCGATGCAGCGCCCCCGTCACTTCCGCCGTGCCCAGCACATTGATGAAGCGGCCGGGCGCCACCAGGCCTGCGCCGATGGCGGAAGAGAAATCATCGCCGGTGCCGACGGCGACCGGAATCCCGGACCTGAGACCGGTGAGCGCAGCGCCCTCGCCCGAAAGATGTCCCGCAAGCGCTGCGGAGTCCATTGCCTCCGGCAGCTCTTCAGCCCTTATGCCGAAGGCCGCGAGCAAAGCCTCATCATAGCTCCGCGACTTCAGCCCATAGACCATGCTGGTCGAAGCCGTCGCATGGTCGATCACCTGCGCGCCCGTCACGCGCGCCACCATATAGGACACCGGCACGTGGAATTTCGCCGCCCGTGTGACGTCAGGCGCGTTGCGCTTGAGCCACCTGATCTTGGCGGCGAGATGCGTCGCGTCGAGGACGACGCCGCAGGTCTTGAGGACCTGATCGGCATCGACGCCGGCGATATCGGCGCGCCGATCCATCCAGATGAGGCAGGGATGAAGCGGCGAGCCGCTCGCATCGATGGCGATGCAGCCGTCGAGCTGCCCGGCAAAGCCCAGCGCCTTCACCTCATCGGCCTTGCGGCCGGCTTTCTGCAAGGCGCCATGGATGGCGGGGCCCAGCGCCTTTTCCCAGAGTCCGGGATCCTGCTCCGCCCATCCGGCCTGCGGAAAATCCGGCTGGTACGCAATTGCATCCTCGCCGATGATCTTCATCTCCGGCGACAGCACGACGGCCTTCAGGCTCTGCGTGCCGATGTCGATGCCGACGATCATGCGGCGATGCCGGTTTTCCCCTGCTCCGCCACGCGCAATTCGACCTGCGCCTCGGCCAAGGCGCGCACCAGGCTGTCATCGGGCTTCTGGTCGGTGATGAGGCCGTCGAGCGCATCCCACGGACAGATGGTGGCGAATTGCGTGATGCCGGCCTTGGTGTGATCGGCCACGAGATAGACGCGCTCGGCGCGGCTGATGATCTTGCGCTTGACCGCCACGCCTGCCGCATCCGCGTCGCTTATTTCGCTCACCGTGAAGCCGCCGGCGCCGATGAAGGCGATATTGGCGTGATAGCGGTCGAGGAAGTCGAGCGTCTCGGTGCCGAAGACGCCCTCCTCGGTGAGCCTGAGATCGCCCGGACACAACAGCACCGAGGCTGTCTCGGACTGGCCCAGTATGCGCGCCACGCCGATCGAATTGGTGATCGCCCGGAACGCGATCGGGAGCTGCGCCAGGGCCTTCGCCAGCTGCGCGGTGGTCGAGCCCGCATCGATGATGAGCACGTCGCCCGACTTCACCAGCTGCGCGGCGTTGAGCGCGATGCGCTCGCGCTCGGCGACATAGGTCTGGGCGCGCGTGGCGATGCCCGGCTCATCGGTCAGCGCCCGCATCGCCGCGCCGCCATAGGTCCTGGCCAGGAGGCCGCGCTCGGCCAGCGCATCGAGATCGCGCCTTATCGTCTCGGTGGTGACGTCGAACTCCTCGGCGAGATCGGAGATGCGGACCGCGACCGTCGTGTTCAGGCGGGTCACGATGCGATCCTGTCTTTCGCGCTTGGACAGCCTATCCATGGCGTGCCTCCAAAAGGGCCTGTGCGAGCTCGGCGAAACCATCGCCCCCTTCGGCGCGCGTCACATAGCGCGGCAGATGCGGCATGATGGCCGTGTAGGGCATGACATTGGCGACACCGACCGCATTCGGGAAGAAGGCGAACATCGGCGCATCATTGGGGGAATCCCCGGCATAGACGATATGCCGGCGCTCGCTGTCGGTATCGATTCCGAAACAGTCCTTGAGCATGCGCCTCGTCATGGTGAGCTTGTCGTGCTGGCCGAACCAGGCATTGACATGGATGGAGCTGACC
This sequence comes from Pseudomonadota bacterium, assembly GCA_021828105.1. GTDB lineage: Bacteria > Pseudomonadota > Alphaproteobacteria > Rhizobiales > Aestuariivirgaceae > Taklimakanibacter. Next base: position 368,086 of record JAKATG010000001.1, on the reverse strand, counting down.
TTGGCGGTCGCACCTTCGGCCTCCAAAGCTTGCCGGATCCTTTCCGCGGTGGCGAGCGGCAAAGGCGGCACGTCCTCGCAGAAATCGATTGCGATATCGATCTCGCGATAGGCCTGGTCGGAGGCGATGGCGGTCCCGGGAAACTCATCGAGGATGCGCCGGCCGAGCGTCTTCAGTTTCTCGTTGTTGGCCTGGCGCATGTCCGCCGGTTGGCCATAGACGCGCAGCATTTTCTTCAGCCCATCGTCATAGCGGAAATAGAAGGCGCCGTTCTCGCCGACGATGCCGTCGACGGGCCACATGCGCGCGATGTGGTCGCACCAGCCGGCGGGCCGGCCGGTGATCGGAACGACAATGAGGCCCGCTTCATGCAGGTCTTCCATCGCTCTATAGGCGCTGGCGGGCAGCCTTCCATGGAGCGTCAGCGTATCGTCGATATCGGTGAGGATCGCCTTCACCGCCTTGAGATCGGGACGGGCGAAGGCGGCGAGCGGCGAAAGCATTTGCGTCAATCGATAAGTCTTTCCGGTTCGAGCAGGCCGGAATCGGCCGCGAGGTCGAGGAAGGTATAGCGGTTCCTGATTTCGCGCGCATGCAGGATCGCATCCCGGAAGGTCGTGCGCGGCAGGCCGATCGCCGTATAGCAGCGCGGCGCCTCGACCTTGGCGAGCGCCGCCTCGACCTCTGCGGCGGGCCTGCGTACAGCTGAGATCTCGCTTTTGAGGCGCGGCCAGATCGCCTGCAGCCGCTCATTCAGGCGCGAGGCCCGCTCCGTGTCCCAAAGCTTGGGCTGGATATCCTTCCAACAGGCGAGGCCCACTTCGTCGCCGAAATGCGATCGGAGCGAGCCGGCGCTCACTTTGCTGGCGCCGAGCTGGGGCGGGGTGTCGCGGGTCAGGATCCGGTCCTGGAGCTTGGCCATGACGAGCGTGGTCACCGCGATCTGCTCGCCATGCAGCGCCGGCTCCCAGCCCTGCGGCGGCATCATCTCGATGTGATGGCTGATCAGATGCTCGCCCTGGCTCGCCGGATAGGACCCGCCGCAGATCGTCATGCCGAAGCCCGACAGAAGCAGGATCTGGATGAGCCGGCTCAAGGCTGGGCGATCACCCTTGAGGAGCCCTGAGGGATCGGCGACCAGCTCGTTTTCGAGATCGGCGATGAAAGCGAAGGGGGTGGTGCGGTAGGGCTGGCCCAGGAGGCGGCCGGCCATGAGCCAGTCGGCCTGCGCCGTCGAGCGGCAGATCGCATCGCCGAAACCGGCCTGGATGAGGCGCTTCGGGGCCCTGGCGAGGATACCGAGATCGACGAACACGCCCTCGGGCGAGACGGCCGCCAGCGATTTCTTGTGGCCATGGACCGTGATCGCGGCATTGACCGACGTATAGCCGTTCATCGAGGGCGCGGTGGCGAAGACGGCGCAGCGCTTGCCCTGCCGGGCAGCCGCATATTTGCCGAGATCGCAGATCGTGCCCGAGCCCACCGCGATATAGGAGCCGGCCTTCTCGCCTTCCTGCATCACCCGCTCAGCCGTCTTGTCGTCGGGATGCGGGCGGTTGCCCAATCGGATCGGGATGAGCTTGCCCAAGGAGGCGAGCGCGGTTTCTACCCTGAGGCCCAGGGCTCTATGCGTGTGGTCGTCCGAGACGACCGCATAGGGTTTCGGCAGATCGAGCGCCTTGACGAGATCGGCCTCGTTCCCGGCGAGGCTCTCCTGGATGACCAGCGATTTCACCGGGACATGGAGACGCTCACCCGTTTCGGGATCGCGGTAATCGCCGGCGAGCAGTTTCTTGAGCACGTCCATCGCTCATGTCCCGACCGCTCGCAGCACGGCCTTGCACTGATCGCGCACACCCTTGACGCCTTGCGCGAAGGCATTCTCGAACACCGCCGATCCGATGGTGAAGGCATTGGCGCCGGCGGCCGCCACGGCCTTGATCCGCTCCGGCGAATCGATGCTGCCGGCGACGATGAGATAGCCCTTGTCGCCGAGGCCGCGGCGCGCCGCGCGAATCAGATCGAGGGGATCGGCTTCGGTCGCGCGATAAGCGAGGAGATCGACGCCCGGACAGCCGGAGCCGATCGCATCGCGGCAGTCGTTCTCGACCTCCGCCGCCGTTCCCCCGAGCTTGGTCGGATGTCCGGTGGGGCGGCCGGGAAAGGGATAATAGGTGGGACCGCCGTCCTTGAAGGTCGCCATGGCGAGCTTGATATCCTGCCCGCCCAGAACCCGGTCGACGCCGAGCTCGGCCGAGGCCGTGATCGACTGGCGGATGGTTTCCGGCGTCTGGCTCACCACTTCGACATAGGCGATCGAGCCGTCGGCCTTGATCCGCCGCGTGAGCTCCTTGAGCGTCGCCTTGTCGACGCCGACATCCTTGAAGCCGACATGCCGCAAGCCGATCCCGGCGAGGGAATCATAGACGTCAAGACAGTTCTGGACGGTCTTGTCGTGATGCGTCAGCATGAAGATGAAGTCCATCTCGCCCTCAATGTTGGAACTACAACAATTATGTTGCATATCTCACATGGATGGCGCAAGCTGAATCCGGAGCAAATTCGGTCAAAAACCAGCCCCGGCCCTGATCCGGGGCTGGAGGCTTTGGCGACGAGGGTTTGCTCCGACATGCCGATTAGGCGCGCCCTTGCTCCCGCGAGGGGTGTCAAATCGGGAAGTCCGAAAGTCAAGCAACGACAATGAAGCTCGACTAAGCTGAAGATGGGAAACGCCGGATAAGCCTGCCTATACAAGAAGTGGTGGGCACATAAGCCATGGAGGAAGTCGCATGCTGAAAACACCCCTGTCTCGCCGGAACTTCATGCAGCAATCGGCTGCTTTTGCCGCGGCCTTCGCCGTCGGCACGAAGTTCACCACCGATCGGGCCTTCGCCGCCCGCGACAAGGAGCTCAATATCCTGTGCTGGGAAGGCTACAACTCGGCTCAGGTTCTCGATCCCTTCCGCCAGTCGAAGGGCGCCACCGTCAAGGCGGAGTCGCTCACCAACGATCCCACCATGATCAACCGGCTGCGCGCCGGCGAAACCAAGGTGTGGGACCTCATCAATGTCAACAATCCCTGGGCACGCAAGATCATGCTGCCGGAAGGCCTGATCAAGCCGCTCGACCGCGCCGCGTTCGAACCCTATTTCGACAAGATGCTGCCGGCCTTCAAGGCGCCCTATAAATGGGCGATGGACGAGAAGGGCGAGCAGCTCATCGGCATGGCGCAGCGCTTCGGACCTTATTCCTTCGTCGTCAACACCGACAAGGTCAGCCGCCAGGCGGCCGAGGACCAGGGCTGGAATCTGTGGAACGATCCGGCCAATGACAAGAAATACGGCATTCTCGAATCCGACGACTGGAACGTCTTCAACGTATGCTGCATCGCCGGCTTCGATCCGTTCAAGGTCCATTCCGACGATGAGGTCGAGAAGTTCACCGAGACGGCGAAGCGCGTGTTCAAGGGCGCCAAGGCGGTCGGCGACATCGCGACGATGAACCAGGCGCTGGTCTCGGGCGAGATCGACTTCCATCTGACCGGCGGCACCTATTCGGCTTCGCCCGCCCGCGCCGACGGCGCCAAGAACATCCGCGGCATCACGCCCAAATCGGGCCCCATGGCAGGCGGCAAGGGCGGCATCGCCTGGATCGAGATCACCTCGACGGTGAACAATCCCGAGCTCTCGCCGCTTGCCACCGAATTCCTGCAATATGTCCAGGATCCCAAGAACGCCCATGTCGTCGCTTTCGCCGAGGGCACTTTCAATCCCGTCACTCAGATGGGCAACAAGGAGTGCTTCGACCTGTTCACCAAGGACGAGCTCGACGCGATACAGTGGGATTCGCTCGACGAGGAAATGGCGCGCTCGGTCGAATACGACATCGTTCCCGACTACGACAAGCTCCTCGACATCATGACCTCCGCCAAGAAGGAAGCTTCGGCCGGATGACATTCCCCTCTCCCCCTCCGGGGGAGAGGGTTAGGGTGAGGGGGAACCGGCGGACAAATTTCTTCATCAATATGGAAGTGAATTTGCTGTCGGTTCCCCCTCACCCTCCCATTGCTCCGCAATGGGCCCCTCCCTCTCCCCCGTTTGGGGGCGAGGGTAGCTTAATCATAAGGACTGCATGTCAAAGCGCGCGCCTATCCTCGAGCTGAAGTCTCTCACCAAATCCTTCGGCACCCTCAATGCCGTGGATGGCATCGACCTCGACATCGCCGAAGGCGAGTTCTTCACCATTGTCGGCCCTTCGGGCTCGGGCAAGACGACGCTGATCCGCATGCTCGCCGGCATGGAGCAGGCGACGAGCGGCGACATCATCCTGAGCGGCAAGCGCATCAACGACCTGCCGGCCAACAAGCGTCCGACCTGCATGGTGTTCCAGTCGCTCGCCTTGTTTCCGCACCGCACCGTCGGCGAGAACATCGAGTTCCCGCTCAAGATCAAGGGTGTCGATCCGGAAGCCCGCAAGAAGCGCGCGCTCGCGCTCCTCGACCAGCTCCGCTTGCCGCAGAACTACTATGCCAAGTCGGTGCTGCGCTGCTCGGGCGGCGAGCGCCAGCGCGTCGCCCTCGCCCGTGCGCTTGCCTTCGATCCCAAGATCCTGTTCTTCGATGAGCCCCTGTCGGCCATCGACTATAAATTGCGCAAGACGCTCGAGAAGGAGCTCAAGGATATCCATCGCGAGACGGGCAAGACCTTCGTCTACATCACCCATTCCCTCGAAGAGGCGATGGTGATGTCGGACCGCATCGGCGTGATGCGCTCAGGGCAACTGGTCCAGGTCGGGACGCCCAACGAGATCTATTCGGCGCCCAAGGACAAGTTCGTCTCGGAATTCATGGGCGACGTCAATGTCATCCCGGTGACCATGAATGGCAGCCGCACCATCAGGGCCGACACCTTCGACAAAGCCTTCGCCGTCGCCTCCGTTCCCGACGCCTTCACCAAGGGCCATCTCGTCATCCGCCCGGAATTCGTCCGCTTTGTTGCCACGTCCAAGGATGCCGACAATGTGCTGGAGGGCAAGCTCTACAATGAATATGCGCTGGGCTCGCGCATCCAGTATCAGGTCCGCATCGGCGAGAATGTGTTCATCGTCGAGAAGCTGCGCCAGCAATCCTCCAATCTCGAGCGCGATCAGACCGTGCTCATCGGCTGGGACGCCAAGGATTCCATATTGGTGACCGGCTGATGGCGGCGCTTCACGACAGCGGCAAAGGCATGTCGCAAGGCGCCCGCAACGCCCTGCCCCTGATGCTGTTCTTAGGGGTAGGCTTTGCCGCCCCTCTTCTCGCCGTCATCGCCTACAGCTTCATGCCGGAGCGCTCCTTCGGCCTGATCCATCCGCCGACCCTTGCCAATTATGTCGAGGTCTTCACCGGCAACAGCTACATCTCCTTTTTCTGGTCGCTGCTCTTCGCCGCCCTGACCGTCTGCATCCTGGCGGTCATCTGCTATCCGATCGCCTATGGCCTGTCGCGCGTCTTCGGACGCTGGGCGCCGATCCTCACTCTCCTCTTCACCATACCGCTCTTCGTCTCCGAGAACGTCCGGCTCTATGGCTGGATCCTGTTCTTCATCAAGAATGGCGTGCTGCTCGGCACGCTCAAATCCTGGCTCGGGATCGAGTTCGACAGCTGGCTGTTCACGCGCGGCATCGTGCTTCTCGGCATGGTCTATGTCTATCTGCCCTTCATGCTCTTTCCGATGACCTTGGGCGTCTCGATGGTGCCCAACGAGACGCGCGAGGCGGCACGCGATCTCGGCGCCTCGCGCTGGCAGATCTTCCGCGAGGTCGAGCTGCCGCTCTCCATGCCCGGCATCATGATCGGCCTGCTCTTGACTTTCGTGCTCGCCGTCGGCGCCATCGCCGAAGCCAAGGTTCTCGGCGGGCAGACGATCATCCCGATCACCCATGATATCGAGATCGCCTTCACCTATGCGCAGAACTGGCCGCTCGGCGCCGCGCTCGCCGTGCTCCTGATGCTCGTCGTCGGCATGCTCGTCCTCCTGGTGCTGAAGCGCTTCGATCTCGACGCCATATTGGGGAAGAGGTGATGCCGTGAGCGAGCGCTCCCGCCATGCGCTGATCTGGGCCTGGACGCTCGCCGTCCTCGTCTTCGTCTATTTGCCGGCGCTCTGCATCCTGCTCGCTTCACTGACCGCGAGCCGTTATTTCCTCTTTCCCATCCCGAAATGGGGCCTCGACTGGTGGCGCAAGACCTTCTCATCGATCGAGATCCATCAGCTCTTCGAGACCTCGATCTCGATCGCATTCTGCGTCACCGTCATCGCCGTGGTGATCGCCTTCTTCGGGGCGCTGGCATTCGCGCGCTACAATTGGAAAGGCCGGACGCTGTTCCAGAAGATCGTCCTCTTGCCGATCTTCTTCCCGCAGTCGGTGCTGGGCCTCGCTCTGCTGCTCTGGTTCAATGCCATCGGCTTGCAGATGTCGTGGATGACGGCGGTCTTCGCCCATCTGGTCTGGATCATTCCGGTCGTGACGCTCGTCATCTCGATCCAGGTCTACAGTTTCGACCCGGCGCTCGAGGAGGCGGCCTTCGATCTTGGCGCCTCGCGCCTCCAGGTGTTCCGCGAAGTGACGCTGCCGGTGCTCTTGCCGGGCATCGTCTCGGGCGCGCTCTTCGCCTTCCTTCTGTCCTGGGGCAATTTCCCCTTGTCGCTTTTCACCACCGGCGCCGACACGACCATCCCGGAATATCTCTATGCCAAGATGGTGGCGGGCTACACGCCGGGTGTTCCGGTCTTGGGCACCGTGTCGACCTTCGGCGCCGCCTTCATTCTGCTGGGCGGTTACTGGCTGATCACCCTGCGCCGGCGCGCGCAATCATGAGAGAGGGCACATCATGTTTTCATCAATGGAAGGCAAATCGGTCCTGGTCACCGGCGGCAGCAAAGGCATTGGCAAGGGCATTGCCAGTGTTTTCGCCAAATCGGGTTGCAAGGTGCTGATCGTCGCTCGCCACGAAGATAAGGCAAAAGCCTGTGCCGACGAGTTGATCAAGGCCGGCGGCATGGCTGCCGCTTTTGGCGCGGACGTCACCGATCTCAAGAGCATGGAGAAGGCGGCCGATTTCGCTGTCAGGACGCATGGCGGCCTCGACATACTCTGCGCCAATGCCGGCATCTTCCCGCAAGTGAAGATCGAGGAGATGTCGCCCGAGATCTGGGACGAGACAGTCGACACCAATCTGAAGGGCGCCTTCCTGTCGGTGAAGGCCTGCCTGCCGGCGCTGAAGAAGAGCGGCGAGGGCCGCGTCATCCTGACCTCCTCGATCACGGGTCCCGTGACGGGCTTCCCGGGCTGGACGCATTATGGCGCGACCAAGGCCGGCCAGCTCGGCTTCATGCGCACCGCCTGCATCGAGCTCGCCAAATACGGCATCACGGTCAATGCCGTGCTCCCCGGCAATGTCGCGACCGAAGGCCTCGCCGATCTCGGCCCCGATTATGAGAAGACCATGGCCGCTTCGATCCCGCTGAAGCGTCTCGGGACGGTCGAGGATATCGGCTATGCCGCCCTCTATCTCGCCAGCAAGGAAGCGGGCTTCGTCACCGGCCAGACGATCATCGTCGATGGCGGCCAGATCGCGCCCGAATCTCTGGAAGCCCTCGCCCAAGCCTGACCGCGAGGCCGATGACGGCGGCTGCCGCCGCCAATAGGGGGACCCAGCTCTGTGCTTCACCCATGGTGTTGAGCGTCAGGCCGCTGAGCAGCAGCCAGGCGAGCGGGATCGGGACAAGCAGCAGCGCAACCCGGCCGCTCGCGGTCAGCACGATGCCGAGCGTCGCCACCGCCGTCGGATCGGGCGCGATGCCGAAAACCTCGGCAGTGGTCCACGGCCGTCCGAAGAGGAGTGGAAGCAACGGATAGAGAATGAGGCCGACGGCCGCGACCGCCAATCCGGACCGCGCCGCCACATCCCGCCTATCGAAAACAAGGCCGCCGCGCGCCGCTGCGATCGCCAGCAGCAGCGCCTCGAGCCCGAAGGCTGGCGCCACATAGACGATCGCCCAGTTGATCGCTGCATAGCGGTCCCATAGGAAGGACCAGCCGACGAAGATCCAGAGCGCCGCAAGAACGAGCGCGGCCAAGGAACCGGCGCCGCGCATCTGTCGAAGCGCCAACCAGGCAATGGCGAGACCCGTAGCCAGCGTCAGGAGATGCAGCGGCCAGAATTGGGCGTTGTGCAGCTCGAACATGCGCCAATAGACGCGGGGCGAGAAGAGCAGGAAATCTCCCAGCCGATAGGTCCACCATTCGGACATTATCTAGAGTGCCTGGAGATGGGCAGCCATCTTTTCGCGCAAGCCCTTGTCCGGAAGCGGCCCGCTCGCGGCTGCCACGTTCTCGCGCACATGATCGACCCGCGTCGTGGCGGGGATGATGACCGTGACCGCCGGATGCGCCAGGATGAATTTCAGGATGAATTGCGCCCAGCTCGTGACGGCAAGCTCGCCCGCCCAATCCGGCAGGGTCTCGCCGTCGAGCCGCTGCGTCAGCTCGCCTTGCTGGAAGGGCCGGTTGACGATCACCGCCATGCCGCGCTCCGCTGCCAGCGGCAGGAGCCGCTCCTCCGCCTCGCGGTCGATGGGATTATAAGTGAGCTGCACGAAATCCAATGGTTGCGTGCGCATGATTTCTTCGAAGAGATCATGCCGGCGCCCTTCGGAGGTGGTGATGCCGACATAGCGCACCTGCCCTTGCGCCTTCATCGCGAACAGGGTCTCGAGATGCGCTTCCCAGGCGACCAGATTATGGACCTGCAGCAGGTCGAAGCGCGGCACGCCCCAGAGATTTCGCGTTTGCTCGATCTGCGCTCGTCCGCCATCGACGGAAGAGGTCCAGACTTTCTCCGCCGAGAACAGCGCTGGCGGCTGGCCGAGCTTCTCGAGTCCATAGCCGATCACCGGCTGCGAAGAACCATACATGGGCGAGGAATCGATCATGCGCCCGCCGGAAGCGAAGAAGGCGGCGATGACATCGGCACATTCGTCGCGCAGCGCCGGATCATCGCCGACATTGAACGTGATCCAGCTGCCGAGGCCGATGGCGGGAAGCTTCTCGCCCGAAGACGGGATGGCGCGCATGACGGGCGTTGGCGCGGCGCTTTGTGCACCTCCGGCCAAGGCGAAGGCGGCGCCCGACGTCAGGGCCCTCACAAATGTCCTGCGGCTTGTGTTCATAGCGGCGAAGCTTCGCAAGCGGCCTGGGAAAAGGGCAATGCACAAAGTTGTTATGTGTTCCCGGGATCGATCCGAGTCACTCGGTGCGTGACACACGCTTGGTGCGGCGCTCCCTGGCGGCGCTGACGAAAGCGCGCAGCGTTTTTTGATGAAACGCGCCGCTGAAGCGCCCGATGCGTCCGGCGGGCTCGAAGTAAAACGACGTTTCCAACCGATCGTAATTGTATTCGTCCAACATTATCCATAGCGGCTTGTCACCAAGTCCAGCACGGCGGCGTTCGATCTGCGGCACCTCCACCGCCAGTCGTTCAGGGCCGGGCGGCGCGGAGGTGATCGGCAAGATGAATAGATCTGTTGTTCCCGCCGTATCGGTTACGACCGCGATGAATGTGATAGGTCGCGATTTTCGCCCTTCTGTCTCGCCTCTGTCCCGTTGCCAGCGCCACAGATAGTCATAATGCCATACATCCCCTGAGGATGGCTTACTCATTGTCGCTGTCGGTTATGGCGCTTTCGAGCATGTTCAAATGCTCCTCTGGCATTTCGTCGAGCGCATAGCTGCGCCGTTCGTCCTTGGTAAAGCGTGCGTTATAGGCTTCGACGCTCATCAACACATAGCGTGCCTTGCGATGTCTTGTGATGGACACAGGCTCATGGTTCGCAGCTGCGAGTACATCCCCCAGATTCTGTTTCAGGTCAGATGACGGATAAGACTTCATAGTACGCTCCTATTTTGTCTATTATAGACAAAATAGACAAAATAGCAAGCGTGTGCATGCATGATTCAGCGCACTCATTGCTGGCCTGCCACGTCCACTATGCCGCCCGGGCATTCCGTCTTGGTCGGTTGCGCCGCGGCGATGAGATCGGCCAGGGACGATTGCGGCGTGATGGTGCCGGTAAGGCCGATGGTGAGCTCGGAGATGATGAGCCGGCCATTGTCGCGGGTGCATTGCATGCGTACACGCTGCCCCGCGCCTGGGCCAAAACTCTGATCGAAGGCCTTGGCTATGTCGTCGAAGGACAGGAACTTGCCGGTGTGGCTGGCGAACAGCTCCTGGACGGCCGAGCCGTTGAGCGCCCGCATCAATGCCAGCGAATCGGCGAAATAGTCTTCCGCCGACGTCCCGTAACAAGTCCCGTGCCTGGTCCATTCATGACGATCGAGATGCGATTGCGTGCCCGGCATCACCTTGTTGAGTTCCTCGGCCGTCGCCGGCTCGAGCGTGACCGCGGGCAATTCATCCCAGCGCCCGGCCTTGTCGTCATCGATCTGCGGACGCTCGACCCGGCAGTAGCTGACGCTGCGCGGCTGCGGCCACAGCCCATGCAGTGCGAAATGGCTGGCATCGAACCGTTCGGGCGTCTGCGTGCGGCATTCGACCTTGCCGGGCTTGGTCTCGCAGAAGGCCGGCTGCCAGCTCGCCGCCAGCACATATTGCGTGCGCTGCTTGCTTTGCTGCTGGCCCTGTTGCGTCCCCGGCGTCGTCCCCTCATTAGGCTGGGGTGCCTTGGCCGTCCCCTCATCCAGCGGCTGGCCGCCTTCGCGCTTGCCGCAGCCCATGGGCGCCCAGCGCCGCTCCGGCGTGGCGCCCGGCACGATGATCAGGAAATGGCTGGCGGCTTGCTTGTTGGCCGCGACGATCTGATAGGTCTGACCGGCCTCGAGCTTGACCGGATTGGATTGCTTGCGGATCGACTGGAAGGCTGAGCAATTTGCACCCGCCACGAAGGAGCCGTCGAGCGGCACTTCGGCGCGGGCTTCCCTGAACGGTGTCAGCAAGGCGAAAGCAAGGACAAGGAAACCGACACTCTTGAGGATCGAATTTGGCCGCATTCCGTCTCGCTCCACGAACTGCTCGACCGGATCATGACGGCCCGGCGATGAACCGGCTTGATAGCATATGTTCGGGAGCTCCTACACTACCAGCGTGGATCCCTGCCCTCGAGATCGTCGTCAGGATGGCATTCATTCCGTTGGTCGAAGGAGAGGGCCGTGACATAGGCAGCCGATAGCGCTCTCCGATAGAATTCGAGCGCGTCGCCGAACGGCCGGGCGAGGCCCACGACATTAACTTTCGGGCATTTCCACCTGCGCACCAGCGGGAAGTAGATTCGCGCTATCGTTTCCATTGCCACCTCCTCGATCGGGATTGCCCTGGAGAGTGATGCGTCGCGGGCTGAAAGTCCCAATGATGAACCTGAAAAGTCCTGAAAAATGCTGGCGGTGCATTCCCCGGCGGCCTGCGCTACACTTTACCTGGGGCGGGGAGGCCTTGTGGACGTACGGTTCGGACCATATCGGCTGAGACGGCGCGAAAGGTGTCTGGACGGCCCCGACGGCCGCCTCGATATCAGCGGACGCTCGTTCGAGCTGTTGGACGCTCTATTGCGGCATCCGGATGAGCCGGTTTCAAAAGCTGAACTGTTCGACGCCGTGTGGCCGGGATTGGCGGTCGAAGAGAACACTTTGCAGGCCCATATCTCGAACTTGCGAAAGACATTGGGCTCTTCGATGATCGTTACCGTGCATGGTCGTGGCTACAAATATACCGGTCCGCAACCCACGGCAGTTGAAGATGACGGCGCCGCACCACGCACTCCCTTACCTTCTCCCGCGCGCTCGGCTGCCGACCGCCCCCCGGCCATCGCCGTGCTGCCATTCGCGAATTTGAGCGGCGACCCGGGTCAGCAATATTTCAGCGACGGAGTCACTGAGGACATCATCGATCGCCTGTCGAGATACCGCATCCTGTCGGTCATCGGTCGCCACTCGTCATTCGCCTTGCGCGGCAGCGACGACAACTACCGCGACCTCCGCGACAAGCTTGCGGCCGACTTTGTGGTGACGGGCAATGTCCGAAAGGCGGAAAACCGCATCCGTGTCGCCGCACGCCTGACTGATGTAGCAACCGAGCGGGTGATCTGGGCCGATCACTATGACCGTCCCCTCGCCGATGTCTTCGCTCTGCAGGACGAGGTGGCCAGCATCATCGCAAGCACTTTGCTCGGCCGGGTCGAGCTCGAAGTCGCGCAAAAATCAACTCCGGCAGAGCCGCGCAGGCTGACGAGCTATGAGCATGTGCTGAAAGGAATATGGCACTTCAAAAAGCTTACGCCTCAGTCGAACGCGACCGCCGCCGAGCACTTCACCAAGGCGGTTGCCGAATTCCCGGAAAATGCTGAGGCTTACCGGGGGCTTGCAATCTGCGAAAACAACAGATGGTTTTTCGATTTTGACCACGATGGCCTGGTAAATGGCCTGAAGTTCGCCGAACGCGGCATCGAGCTGGATGCCACGAACGCGATGTGTCAGTGTGTCCGCGGTTTCTGTCAGATGTATCTGGGCGATCTTGCGGCTGCAGTCGAATCCTACCACAAGGCCGCGTCCCTCAATCCAGGCGACCCGCACATTCACGTGGAAGGGGCTCTTTTGCATGTCTATCTGGGGCGATTGACCGTCGGCAGGGACTACTTCGCCCAAGCCTTCAAGCTCAATCCGCTGCCGCCGCTCTGGTACGGGGAATTCGTGGGGGTCCTTCATTTTGTCGAGAGATCATATGAGAAGGCCTTGCCGTCTTTCTTGGCCGTTCCCGAGGGCGCATGGGACTGCATGTATGCGCTCGCCTGCCTGGTCCAGCTCGGCGACCTTGCACAGGCGCGCGCGCTCATTCAGCGTTATAGCCACCGCCAGTGGGATTTCCTGAAGGGCGCTGCCGCCGAGCCGTTTGTAAATCCTGAACCCCGCCAGCGCTTGATTGCGGGATTGCAGAAGGCGCTCGACGCCTAGGCCGCAGCACAACCCATGCCTTAAATGCCGGCTGGGCATTCCCGACCGGGCTGCGCTACATTCTTGCGGGGCGCGGGATAGCTGCATGGATGTACGGTTCGGATCATATCGGCTGAGGCGTCGCGAAAGATATGTGGACGGTCCCGACGGCCGGCTCGATATCAGCGGGCGTTCGTTCGAGATACTGGAGGTCCTCCTGCGGCATCCGAATGAGCCTGTTTCAAAAGCCGCATTGTTCGACGCCGTGTGGCCTGGGCTTGTGGTCGAAGAGAACACGTTGCAGGCCCATATCTCGAACTTGCGCAAGATATTGGGCTCTTCAATCATAGTTACCGTCCATGGTCGCGGGTACAAATACGCCGGCCCGCAACCCATGGCCGCCGGGGACGACGAGGCGGCACCAGATGCTTCAACTTCCGCACATTTGGCCGCCGATCGCCCTCCGATCATCGCGGTACTGCCATTCGCAAATTTGAGCGGCGATCCTGGCGAGCAATATTTCAGTGACGGCGTTACCGAGGACATCATCGATCGCCTGTCGAAATACCGCACCCTGTCGGTGATTGGTCATCATTCGTCATTCGCGTTCCGCGGCGGGGAGGAGCAATATCGAGACCTTCGCGACAAGCTCGCAGCGGACTATGTGCTGTCGGGCAATGTTCGAAAGTCGGATGGCCGCATCCGCATCGCCGCCCGTCTCTCTGATGTTGGAACCAAGCGCGTAATCTGGGCCGATCGTTACGATCGGCCTCTCTTGGATGTTTTTGCCCTCCAGGACGAAGTCGCCAGCATCATCACAAGCACTTTGCGTGGCCGCGTGGAACTCGAAGTCGCCCGGAAATCAGCACCGGCGGAGCCGAGCAGGCTGACAACCTATGAGCATGTGCTGAAAGGAATTTGGCATTTCAAAAAGCTTAACCCTCAGGAGAGTTCAGTTGCCGCCGAGCACTTCGCGAAGGCAGCAGCCGCGTTTCCCGAGAACGCTGAAGCTTACCGCGGGCTTTCATCCTGTGAGATGGTCAAATGGTTCTTCGATTTTGACCGGGATGGCTTGTCGAAGGGCTTGAAGCTCGCCCAACGCGCCATCGAACTTGATGCCACGAGTGCGGGCTGTCACCGCGCGCGGGGCCTGTGCCAGTTGTATTTGGGCGACATTGCCGCTGCAGCCGCATCCTATCACAAGGCGCTGTCCTTCAATCCCGGCGATCCGCACATACTCGTAGACCTGGGTAATTTGCACGCGTATTTGGGACGATTGCCGGTCGCCAGAGATTACTTCGCCCAAGGCTTCCGCCTTAATCCGCTGCCTCCGCTCTGGTACGGGGAATTCGTTGGCGTAGCTGATTTTGCCGACGGGTCATATGAGGAGGCCCTGCCGGCGTTTCTCGCCGTTCCCGATGGCGCGTGGGACTGCATGTACGCGCTCGCTTGCCTGGGACATCTCGGCGACCTTGAGCAGGCGCGCGCGCTCATTGAGCGCTACAGCCCTCGTCGATGGGACTTCTTCAGGGGCGCTGCCGCCGAGCCATTCGTCGACGCCGAGCCGCGCCAGCGTCTGATTGCGGGGTTGAAGAAAGCGCTCGATACTTAGGAGAATGAGGCGGGGTCCAACGGCAACCCCTTGATTTATTCCTCAAAAGGAATATTATTCATTCGATGGAATGGCCCGTCGAATACACGGACGAGTTTGGAGAATGGTGGGGACACGCTCACCGAGGCAGAACAGATCAAGGTAGCGGCTCACGTCCAAAAATTGGAGCAAAGAGGTCCGAACCTGCCGTTTCCATATTCGAGCGGTGTGAGCGGTTCGCGCCACAGCCATATGCGCGAGTTGCGAATACAGAGCGGTGGCAAGCCTTTGCGGGTCTTTTACGCCTTCGATCCACAGCGCATGGCGATTTTGCTCATTGGCGGTGACAAGACCGGTGATGACCGCTTCCACGATCGGATGATCCCGGTGGCCGATGCTCTCTATGACGAGCATCTGGCAGAATTGGAAAAGGAGAAAAGAGATGGCAGGTAGACGCTCCTTCGCGGAATTGCGCGCACGAATGTCGCCCAATGCCAGGGCCAAGGCTGATGCCGAAGCACGGCGCCTTGATGAGGAAATGGATCTGGCGGAGGTGCGCCGCGCACTCAAGCTGTCGCAGGAAGAAATCGGGCAAACGCTTCAGATCGGGCAGGGATCAGTCGCCAAAATCGAGAAGCGCACCGATATGTATGTCAGCACACTTCGTCGTTTCATCCAGGCCATGGGCGGCGATCTCGAGATCGTCGCGCGGTTTCCCAACCGCACCATCAAGATCACGAACTTTGCCGAGCTCTCGCAAAAGATGCGCGCGACGGACACATCACAACATCTCAATACAGGTCTGAACGAGGACTGAAATCTAGGATTTCCGGCCGCTAATCCCCTTCAGCATCGCGACGATCTGATCGCGGGCCTTCTCGAGCTCACTCTTCTCGCCCGACATGAACAATCGTCCGGAGGCACCGATCATCTGGCAATCGACCAGTGTCGCGCCTGGCGCGATCTTCTCCGCCTCGTTCGCCGCATGCGCCGCGAACAGCGCCGGCACCACCTCGATCAGGAGCAGCGACTCGCCCGGCATGATCATCGAGGCCTCGCGGTTGCGGTTGAGGATCACGGCATGGCTGTCGGTCACCTCGCTCACGATCTCGGCGAACAGCAATTGCGGCTTGAGCTGGTCTTCGGCCTTCTGGCCGATCGCCCTGAGCACCGCCGCCCCGGCCCGGTCGACATGGTCCATGTCGAAGGAATGCAGCTCGAGGATGCCGAACTGCCTTTCCGTATAGAGGATGCCGGGCTCGGCCTCGGGCACCGTCTTCAGCGCCACATCGCTTACATGATGGATGGCGAGCGCCGGCGCGATCTCGATGATGAGCGAATGCATGCCTTCGAGCGGCACATAGCCCCTGGCACGGGTCGGCGATCCCATATAGGCGGCGAACTGCCGCCTCAAGGATGAGAGCTTGAGATAGACGCGGAGCTCCGCCACGGCGGGCTGTTACTTCGAATTGCCGAAATGCTTGACCACGTCGGGATGGGGACGCGGGATTACATGCACCGAGACGACCTCGCCGACATTGCGCGCCGCTTCCGCGCCCGCTTCCGTCGCCGCCTTGACCGCGCCGACATCGCCCTGGACCTGCACCGAGACGAGCCCGGCGCCGACCTGCTCGCGCCCGACGATCGTCACATTGGCGGCCTTCACCATCGCGTCACCCGCGGCGAATGCCGCCACGAAGCCGCGCGTTTCGACAAATCCGATTGCGTTAGACATGCTGTCCTCCTTTTCGCAAACTTGACCAGATCAACTTTTCTTCGTCTTCCGCTGGGCCTGCTCGTCGAGAATGCCGATGACCAGCGCATCGACGACATTGTTGCTCTCTTTGAACCAGGCCTTGGCGACCGAGCCTTGCGTGACCAGCACGCGCTCGCCCACACCGGCGCCCAAGGGATCGAAGGCGATCATGCGCTCATCCATCTCGTCTTCTTCCTCGACGGCGATTTCGAGCAAGGCGCCGCCCGGCAATTCGCTGAGCCGCTTCGTTGCCCATACTTTGCCGACCACAATTCCGGTTTTCATGTGCGGTCCCTCACGATTTCAAGCTTCACCTCGCGCGCCTTGTCGCGCGCCAGCGGCGTCACCACGACGCCCTTGCCGATGATGAGGCGGTCGCTGGTCTTGCCGATCTCGGCGACCATGGTCTCCGTCACCACGCCTTTCGATATCTGATGCGCCGTGCGCTGTCGAACCGGCACCGCCGATGCCGCACTCGCCCCACGTTGCGCGAGTCCGAGTCCGATCTTTCCCGAAAGGATGCCGACCCTGACGTCCTCCGGCGCCTGCAGGAGGTCGCGGGCGAAAGCGGTGAGGTCGCTGGCATTGTCGATCCTGACGTCGACGCTCGGCCGCTTGGGATCGAGGAGGGCCGCCCGCAACCGCGTGAGAAGGGTGCCGCTCCCCGTTTCGGGCCGCGCCTTGCCGGCGGGCAATAGCTCGCGCAAGGCGTCGCGCACCAACTGCCGGATCTCGTCCGAGGATATGCCGCTCATGCCGCCATCCTCGTCTCGAGCGCCTGCTCGGCCGCGCGCGCCGCCGCCCTGATATTGCTCTCCTCGCCCGAGAGATAAACCCGGCCGGTGGCGCCCATCATGCGGTAGTCGACCACTTTGATATTGGCGGCCTTCTCCGCCTCATTGGCGGCGAGGATCGCATAGGCGGCAGGCTGCATCTCGAGCACGAACAGCGATTCACTTGGCAGGATCATCGAGCCGGACTTGTTCCGGTTGATCAGCAGCGCATGATAATTGTCGACGCGCTTCACGATCTGGGAGGCGAGGATCTCCGGCTTGAGCGCATCCCTTGCGCTGGCGCCGAGCTCCTCCAATATGGCATCACCCGCCGCTTTGACCGCGGCGGTCGAATGCGAGTGGAATTCGAGATAGCCGAACTGCCGCTCCACCACCAATATGCCGGGCTTCACATCGACGGTCTTCACCGCGATGTCGGTCAGGGGCTCGATGTCGAGCCCCGGCGCCACTTCGATGACGATCGCCGCCATATTGGCCCGCGGCAGGAAACCGCGGCAGAACGAGCCCAGATAGCACATGGTGCCCGGCTGCAGCTGATCGATGAAGATATAGGAGCGCAGCTTCGCCATCAGCGTGCGAGCTCCTTCAGCTCTTCGAGGATGATGCGCCGGATCTCGGCGCGGATATCGTCGGCGCCGCTTGAGGACTTCGCGGCAGCCGGCGATGATGCCACGCCCGGCGGATGATTGCCGAAATCATAGTCGATCTCGCCCTTGGGTGGCGTGCCGATGCGCGGCTTCTCCAGGCGATCGGTCGCGCTGAAGGACGGCATCTCGATGGCACTGTCGCTGTTCCAGGCCATGTTCACCCACTGCACCAGATGCTGGGGGCCGACATTCTCGGAGACCGAGCTTCTGCCGAAATAGCCCGTGCCGATGGTCATGGTCGGCGCCAGATGGGTCTCGAAGCCCGAGGCGCCGAGGCTGTTGCCGACATTCACGGCTATGCGCAGCACATTCATCTCTTCGCCGTAGCGCAGGATGATATCGGGATCGCGCGCATGGATGGCGGCGGAATGCCCGCCGCCCGAGCGCCGCGTCATGGCGCGGCAGGCGATCATCGCCGCATCGCGGTTCGCCGCCACATAGAGGCCCAGCACCGGGCACAGTTTCTCGCGGCTCAACGGATAGTCGTCGCCGATCCGCTCGAGCGGCGCCACCAGCACCTTGCTGCGCGGCGGCACGCGGAAGCCCGCCTTTTCCGCGATGGCCTCGGCCGATTTGCCGATCAGCGCGATATTGAACTTGCCGTCCGGAAACAGCGTCTTTTCGAGCTGATCGCGCTCGGCATCGCTGCACATGTGACAGCCATTGCGCTTGAGTTCCTGCGCGAGCGCCGCTGCGACCGCGCCATGGGCGATGACGGCGCTCTCATTGGTGCACAATATGCCGTTGTCGAAGGCCTTCGACTCGGCGATCGCCTTGGCGGCATGCGCCACATCGGCGGTCTCATCGACATAGGCAGGCACATTGCCCGGCCCCACCCCGATCGCCGGATTGCCGGAGCTGTAGGCGGCGCGCACCACCGGCGTGCCGCCGGTCGCGAGGATCACGTCGATGCGGTCGGATTTCATCACCGTCTCGACGATCGGCAGCGACGGCTCCGCGATGACCTGGATGACGCCGTCGGGAGCGCCTGCCTCTTCCGCCGCCTTGGCCATCAGCTTTGCCGCATCGGCGCAGCAGGCCTTGGCCATGGGATGGGGCGAGATGATGATGGCGTTGCGCGTCAGGAGGCACAGCATGATCTTGTAGAAGACGGTCGCCACCGGATTGGTCGAGGGGGTGAGCGCGAAGACGACGCCGGCGGGGCGCGCGATCTCCAGGATCTTGCGCTCGGCGTCGCTCCTGATGCCGGTGAAATCCTGGTCCTGATAGAGCTCAAAGAGCCCACGCGAGCAGGCCTGGTTCTTGATCACCTTGTGCTCGACGACGCCGAAACCCGTCTCTTCCACCGCCCATTGGGCATAGCGCTGGGCCGCGGCATGGCCCGCCTCGCCGGCAGCCTTGGCGATCCGCAGCACCTCGGACCGGCGATAGCCGGAGAAGGCTTCCGCCGCCCAGCGCGCTTTCTCCACCATTTGCTTGGCATGGAAGCTGGTGAAGCCACGGTCTTCGAGAAGGGGATGGATGGCCATGGACCGAGATTAGGCCGGCACGCCAGCGGGCCGCTTGACACCACATTTGGCCGGCTTGACATCAGTCGTTTCTAATCAAATCAGGGACAATTTAAATTGTGTCACGGCATCATCTAGGATGATATTATCTCGTCCCCTTTTTAAGGAATTAATTTTCGGCAAAGTTGCTTCCTCCGCCGATCCATGCGAGGCTCGCCGCCATAACAAAAGGCTTCCAGATGCAGCCTGGGGAAGACAGCGCCCATCCCGGCATCCTCGCTTCGGCCGCAACCGGTCTTGCCGACCATGTTGCGCGGCTGGGCGGCGATATCGACTGCGTCTGCGGCGAGGCCGGCGTCGATCCGGCTTGTGTGGGCCAGCCAACCTTGAGCCTCGAGCTTCAGGCCTTCTGCGCGCTGTTCGAGGAAGCCGCCCGCAACACCCGCAATCCCAATTTCGGCCTGTGGTTCGGCAACAGCTTCAAGCCGCGCGATCTGGGCCTCATCGGCTATACCGCCGTCTCTTCCCCCACGTTGGGCTCCGCGCTCGAGAATTTCGTCGGCCTCTTCGCCCTGCACCAGCAGTCGACCCATATGGCGATCGCCGATGCGGGT
This sequence comes from Pseudomonadota bacterium, assembly GCA_021828105.1. Classification (GTDB taxonomy): domain Bacteria; phylum Pseudomonadota; class Alphaproteobacteria; order Rhizobiales; family Aestuariivirgaceae; genus Taklimakanibacter. The sequence goes on along the minus strand of JAKATG010000001.1, from coordinate 348,231 downwards.
CAGGGCCTCGTCCGTCTCGAATATCAGATCCGCATGCCCGACATCCTGGCGCGCCGCCAGGACGCCGAGCTCTCGCTCGGCATGTTCCTCAATATCATCCGCGAATGCTTGGGGGCCTCCTGGGCGCCGGAAGAGGTTCATTTCGAGCATCCCAAGCCCGAGGCTTGGCGCGAGCATGAGAGCGCCTTCGACGCGCCGGTCTATTTCTCGCAAGCCACCAACGCGCTCGTCTTCCGGCGCGAGCTCTTCGTCCGTCCGATGCCGGCGCCCGATCTGAAGCTTCTGTCGATCACCCGCATGTGCCTGATGAGTGTGGGCACGAAGCCCCTCCCCCGCCAGACGCGCAAGGACCAGATCAGGTCGGCGATCCGCTGCCGGCTGGCGGACGGCTATCCGGCGCTCGAAGCGGTGGCCGCAGCCGTCAAGGCGACGCCCGCCGCCATCCAGCGCGAGCTCGCCCGCGACAATCTCAATTACAAGGATCTGGTCGAGGAGACGCGCCGCGACCTGGCGCTTGTCTATGTGCGCCAGCGCGAATTGCCCTTCTCCGAGATCGCCTTCCTGCTCGGCTATTCGGAATTGTCGGCCTTTTCCCGCGCCTTCCACCGCTGGACCGGCACGTCGCCGCGCAATTATCGGGCCCAGCAGACAGCCTGAGTGATTTTCCCGCTTGACTTTGACACTATGTCAAGCCCGCAGAAGCTTTCCGAGTTGGTTGGACCGCGGAGAAAGCCTCGATGTTCAGGATTGGTGAGTTCGCCCAGATTGCCCAGGTGTCGGCAAGACAGTTGCGGCATTACGACCAGTTGGGATTGCTGCGTCCCGACCATGCCGACCCCCGCAGCGGCTACCGCTATTACAGCATTCGCCAGCTGCCGCGCCTGAACCGCATCCTGGCGCTGAAGGAGCTCGGCCTCTCGCTCGAGCAGATCGGCCCGCTGCTCGAAGAGCAGATATCGCCCACGGAACTGCGCGGCATGCTCACCATGAAGCGGGCGCAAGTCGAGCAGTCGCTGCGCGCGGAAGAGGCGCGCTTGCGCCACATCGAATCGCGTATTGCGCAAATCGATCACCAGGGCGGGATCGAAGGCTATGACGTCGTCGTCAAATCCGTGGCGGCGACGCCGTTTCTCTCCTTGCGGCGCTCCTTCGAGGGCATGGAGGAGGTCGTGCCCATGGTCCGCACCATTGCCGAGGAAGGATTGCGGCAGATTCGCCCCGCGCTCCGCGACAAGCTCATCGTCGTGGCGCGCAATGATGGCGAGGACGAGAAGCTCGATCTCGAGATCGGCTACGCGCTCACGCGGCTCTCGAACGCCACCATCCGCCTGCCCGGCAATGCCCTGCTGACCGCGAGCGAGCTTCCGGCGGTTGAGAGCATGGCGACCATCGTCAGGGCCGGAACCAATGCGGTGAGCCATTCCTCTTTCGCTGCCATCGGCACCTGGATCGAGGCCAACCGCTACGAGATCGCAGGCCCCTGCCGCGAAGTCTTTCTCGAGCCGGTCGTCGGACAGCCCGGATTTGAGAAAGCGCTGGTCGAAATCCAGTTCCCGGTCCAGCGCGCGGCTTAAGCATCGGACCGAAAAGTGCGAAGCGGTTTTCGGATAATCCGATGCGCAACAAAAAGACAGCGCTCATCGCTGTTCGATATTCACAACCCATGAGGAGTGGAAAATGAAGATCTATGGTGTGCCCCTGTCGGTTCATACGCGCAAAGTGATCGTCGCCGCGCGGCTCAAGGGTATTCCCTTCGAGCTTGAGACCGTCATTCCTGTCATCCCCGGCAATCCGCCGTCAAACTGGCGCGAGATCAGCCCGACCGGCCTCATCCCGGCGATCGAGGACCAGGGCTTCCGCCTTGCGGATTCGACCGCGATCGTCGCCTATCTCGAACGCAAGCATCCGACGCCGGCGCTGCTTCCCGCCGATGACCGGGAATATGGCGCCGCTCTGTCGCTCGATGCCTGGGCAGGCTCCGAGCTGTTTCGGGGCGTGATACATCCCCTCTTCCATAATCAGATCGTGGCCCCGAAGATCCGCAATGTTCAGGGAAACCAGGTCATGATCGATGCCGCGAAGAACAAGGCCGCGCCCGAGGCCTTCGCCTATCTCGAAAGCCTCGACCCTGAGGGTTATCTGGTCGGCGGCAAGCTGACGATCGCCGACATTGCCGTCGTCTCGAACCTGATCCTGTTCAACTATCTGGGCTATCGGATCGAGCCGCGCTTTCCCAAGCTCAATGCCTATTTCCGGCGCCATCTCGAAGAGCCGGCACTCAGCGGCGCCCTCGGCGATGAGAAGCCCTTTGTCGACCAAATGGGCCTCGATCGCAGCTTTCTTCAGTGAAATCCCGAGGCCTGCGACGGGCCTGTGAAGATCCGTGGCAATTAAGGCTTCCGCGTCAGGCCCAGGAGGGCTGCTGAAAGTATGACGATCATGGCGAAATAAAGGGTGCCCAGCAGCGTTTCGTGGAGAAATATGGCGCTCTCCTCATAGACACGCCGCGGATCGCTGGCGAAATGGAGCAACAGGTCGGTGCAGGAGAAGCTCGGTGTTTTGGCGAGAATTGCCGCGGCATCCGGTTTGAGTACTGACCCGATGACCACCCGGCCTGTTCCGACCTCGCAAGACCAGAGCTGCGACCAGTGGAAATAGGCGATCACCAGTCCGATGCCGATAAGGAACAGGGCGACGGTCACGACCGGCCGGCTTTTCTGCGCGAACCATTTTCCCGCGAACAGGATGATGAAGGCGATGACGGTCGTCGCCAGGAGCTTCCAGTTGAGCGCGCTGCCTTGCAGGGCGTGTCCAGGAGGCTGAAAGATGAGGCCGGTGAAGATCGCCGCGAGCGCCACGGCATAGCGGCCCGCCTGCTGCCAGAGGGCGAGAAGCCTTTTCATCCAATACCGATCTCGATCTTTTCTTCGGGCTGCCGGCCCCAGATCGTCCGCGTCATCTCGCGCCGCACCTCCGGCTTGTAGTTGCGCATTTGAATCACGCGGATGATGTAATGTCCGGGCGGCACGGAATCTTTCGTCGGCGTCGTGAGATCCCTGAAGACCCTGAACGGCGGACCGGACGTTCCGGCGCCAAGCATGTGAAAACTGATCTCAAGCCCATTGACGGGTTTTCTGCTGTAGGTCGTGATCGTGTCGACCTCGACGGAAATGTCGCTGCTCTCGGCACCCCATTGTATCTGGAATTCGATGCTCCAGAGCTTGACCTTGATGTCTTCATGGGTGATGCGGACATAGTTCGTCACCTTGCCCGGGTCGTCCTCCTTGACCGCCTCCGCGAGCAAAGTGACATCATAATCGAGCATCGCGGCATAGAATTTCGAGACCTGCAGCCTGGGCAGGAATTCAAAGAGCCGCCCAATATCGCCATCGAGCTCCTTGATCCATTCGCCCTCGGCGCGCTCCGCGAAACGCGATGCGAGCTCTTTCGTCATGCCCCGCAGACGATCGCCAATGCCGGAGAGCGTTGCCGTGTCTATGAACTCCGGCTTTTCTTGCGAGCGGGCACCCTCAGCCGCAAGAACTATCCCTGTTGCAAGGAAGACAACCGATCTCCGATTGATCAGACCCCTCATGCGCCGCCCCTGATCATTCACCAGACGGCGAGTATTTCATATGACGCAAGGGAAATCCAGCTAGCCGAACCGTGCGAGATAGTTCTCGCACAAGGCGACAGTGTCCTTCGTGTAGGGAACGCCCATCGACTTGGCGAGGTCGGTCTCGGCATGCGAGCCGATCCAGGCGACGAGCAGGAGCCTGCGATAGAGGACGAAGGTCGGGATCTCGTGCTCGTCTTCGGCCGAAAGCGGGGCGACGGAGCGATAGCCTTTGACCCAGGCCTCGATGAGCTCCGGCACGTCGGGCCGGTGCTCGATGAAGGACAGCGCCGTCGCGCAATCATAGAGATACCAGCTGAAACCGCAGTCGTCGAAATCGATGACCTTGGTCTCATCGCCGTCGATCAGCAGATTGGCGAGGCGCATGTCGCAGTGGATGAGCCCGAAGCGCTCATGACCCTTGCCGAAACTTTCAAGTCTCTTCTCGATGAGATCGACGGCGCGCTGGAAGAGCCCCATCTTTTCCGCATCGAGCCCCATGCCGTCGCGCCATGAGCCCCAATGCTTGACCTTCCCGAAGGCGCCGTCGAAATCCCAGGTCAGGCGCTCGAAGTTTTGCGGCCGCGTCCACTTGCGCGAATGCAGATGCATCCGCGCCGTCGCCGCTCCCAGCACCTCGAAGGGGCCGAGCAGCTCGCTCTCATCGGGCTCAGTACCCGTCTCCCAGTCGAAGAGCACGACATGGCGCGCCTTGAGGCCCGGAAGCGCCACGATCTGGATCAGCTCGCCATTCCGACCCTTGAGCGGGACCGGCGTGGTGACGGCACCATCCTGGCGCAGGGCCTGAAGCCAGGCGAGTTCCGAGCCGATGGCCGTCTTCGAATGATAGCCCTCGCGGTGGACGCGCAGCGCCCATTTCCGTCCTCCGGCATCGATGCGATAGGTGGCGTTCTCCGACAGATTGATCATCGTCGCCGTGGCTTCGGGCGGCAGGTCATAGAAAGGCAGGGCTGCTTCGGCGATCCGCTGCAGCTCCTTGAGCTTCTCTTGGTGCGACGCGTCAGGCGAAGTCATGCATCAGGCGGCCGACTGCCGTGAGTAAGAGGGTTTCGCGCTCGTCATGGTGCTCCGGGCCCTGCCGCCGAAGACTTCCGCCTGCGCCAGGGCCACGGCGGTGTCGAGGCGGTTCAGCATCTCGTCGCACATTTCGCGGTCGATGAGGAGGCCCGGCTTGTATTGCAGGACGCGCTTGTCGAGGGTGGAGAAGATCGCCCATACGCCGTTCTGATAAAGGTGCTTCATCACATGGACGGCACCCTGATCGTGATTGAATTCCAGCCCCATGACGATACCGCGCTGCCTGATGCCGGTGAAGAAGTCCGGATAGTTCTGCTGCACCTGGCGCAGCCCGCCGGCAAGATAGGCGGAAATATAGTGGACTTGCGAGCGCGTTTCGGGCCGCGAGCAGATTTCCAGGACCTTGGCGGCGGCGAGGCATCCGAGTTCGGCGCCGCCGAAGCTCGACATGTGACCGAAGCCGTCCTCGCTCAGCCACTGGCCGGCCTTCTCGTTCACCACGACGGCGGCGATCGGATAGATGCCGCCCGACAGGCCCTTGCCGGTCACCAGCATGTCGGGATTGACGCCATAGGTCTCGATCCCCCACATCTCGCCGGTGCGCATGAGCCCGGTCTGCACCTCGTCCGCGATATAGAGCGTGCCGACCTTCTCGCAGGCCTGCTTGATGGCCTGGAGATAGCCGGGCTTGGGCATCGGGAAGCCATAGGTCGCGGGGATCGTCTCCATGATCACGCAGGCCGCATCGCCGACGGCGATGGCGGCGAGCATCCGGTCGAGATCGTTGAACGGCACCTTGACCACTTCGCTCGACGGCGCGTCCGACAGGAACAGCTTGGAGAAGCGGTCGTCGCCCACTTGCACCGCAAGGCCGGTATGGCCGTGATAGCAGCGCTCGATGCAGATGATCTTGCGCCGCTTGGTGGCGTTGCGGGCACTCTTGAGCGCGATGTCGATCGCCTCGGCACCGCCCGAGGCGAAGATGGTGCGCTTGAGGCCGGCGGGTGTCAGCCGTTCCAGCATCTCGGCCACATGGGTGCGCATGATCGAGGGGAAATGGTGGTTGCCGATGTCGAAATAGGCCATGCCCTCGCGCACCGCTTCCACCACTTCGGGATTGCGGTGGCCGAGCGAATAGGTGCCGCCATTGAGATGGACATCGATGAGCCGGCGCCCATCCATGTCCCAGAGATAATAGCCTTCGCGCCGGTCGATCACGAGATCGACGCCCATGCGCTGCCAGTCCGATGTCTTGCCGGGATTCCAGAATTGCTTCGAGCGGGCGAGGAAATCGTCTTTGGCCTGGCTCATCGGGCGAGCTCCCATGGGATTCTGTCTCTTCGGACCTTAGGCCCGGCGGGCGCGAAGGGCTTGACAGAAGAGCCGTTCGACTTGACACACTTGGACCTGCCCGCGCTTGAATCGATCTCTCAAGCATCGCTTGCAAAATATTGATTTGATTCAGGCTTTTGAAGGTGCAAGTTCGCCTGCCAGGCGCTTGATCACTTGCGCCTGGCGCGCCAGTTCCTCATCCGGCATGGTGTCGTAGCACGGGATGACGACGAGGTCGCGCATGACGCCGGCCGCGGTTTTGGGCTCGAGTTCGGGCCGGTCCTTGGGTGCTGCGATATGCTGCGAGCGCGGCAGGTCGGCGGCATCGAAGCCCTCGGCGCGCAGCCCGTCGATGAACTTGCGCGGCTCATCGACGATCAGCGGAAACACCCAGTAGTCGTGATGCGTATTGGCCTGGGCCGGCATGGCGACGGCGGAGCCGATCATGTCGCGCAGTTTCTCGCCCTTGTTCGTCCTGACCCTGATCGCCTGGATGTCGAATTCCTCGAGCCTGCGGTTGAGCAGCGCCAGCATCGCGGTCGAGGGCTGGAAGCGCAGGTTCTTCGCCGTCTTGAGCGGCGCCACGTCGCGCACCCGGTCGGCGAGCGAGTCCTCATAATCCTGCCCGCGCGAATGGTAGTATCTGTAGATGGCCCCGAGGACGGCCCGCGAGGTGATGAGCTTCAATCCCATGAACTGGAAGACGCGCTTCAGTTGCTTGCTGTCGGGCTGTATCGGATAGGCCGCCTGGATGGCGCGCATGCGGCCGCGCACTTTGTCGTCGCGCACCCGGATGAGGGCGCCCCCCAACGCGGTCGAGGTCTTGATCGGCCCGAAGGAGAACATGTTGAGGTCGGCGGCGCGGCTGCCGGGATAGGCCCGGCCGTTGAAGGCCTGGGCGCAATCCTCGACCGCGACGATACCTTTGGAGCGCACCAGCGCGAAGACGGGATCGAGATCGAGCCTGGTCCCGAAGAGATGGGCGGCGACGAACACGCGCGACCTGGGCGTGATGGCCTTTTCGAGCTTTTCGAGGCTCGGGCCCATGGAGCTGAAATCGAGATCGACCGGCACCGGAACCAGCCCGGCGTCCCGCACCACCCGCACCATGCCCTTCACATTGAGGGCGGAGAATATCACCTCATCCCCGGGCTTGAGGTCGAGGGCCTGGATCAGGAGGTCGAAGCCCGAGCGCACCGAATAGGTGACGATCGTGTCGTCACTGTCGGAAAAGAAGCTCTCAACCGAGCGCTGGAGCGCCGCGCGGTCGTTGGATTTAAAACAATTCCAAGCTCCGGCAAGGAGATCGAGCCATCCGATCTTGAGTTGCGTCCTGACCCACATTTGCCTAAATACCCTCGTCAAACGGATATTCCATAGCGCCAGAGCCAGCCCTAAGCCAGCCCGCGCAACATCCGTTACACAAGTTAAAGGTGAGATTCCGGGCGGGAATGCTATATGGGGGCACCTGGAGCATCGGACCGAAAAGTGCTTGTGGCCGGGTTAAACCTGGCTATCCCGGTTTTCGGATAATCCGATGCGTATACAAAGGGGTGCTTTCGCTGGTTGAGAGGACGAAATGGCCAATACTGAAGTGACGCTAGGCCAGAAGCGCAAGAAGAAGCGGCAGAAGAAAGTCAAGAAATTCGGCCAGCGGCTGATCCGCGGCCTCGGCGATTTCATCGGCCGCCAGTCGCTGGTCGGCGACATGCCGATCCACGACAACAAGGATTTTCCGGCCCTGAAGCCCTTTCTCGACAATTGGGAGGGCATGCGCGCCGAAGTGGTCGAGATCCTCAAGCACCGCGAGGCCGTGCCGCTGTTCCAGGAAGTCTCACCCGACCAGATGCGCATCGCCAAGGGCAACAATTGGCGTACCTTCATTCTCTATGGCTTCGGCACCAAGCTCGAGAAGAACTGCAAGCAGGCGCCGCTCACCACCCGGATTCTCGAAAGCGTGCCCAACCTGCAGACCGCCTGGTTCTCGATCCTGGGGCCCGGCTATCACATTCCCGCTCATCGCGGCGTGTCGAAGGGCATATTGCGTTCGCATCTCGGCCTCATCATTCCCAAAGACGCCGAGAAGTGCCGCATAAGGGTCGGCGACAAGATCCAGGTCTGGCGCCCGGGCGAGATCTTCGTCTTCGACGACACTTACGAGCATGAGGTGTGGAACGACACCGAGGATGAGCGCGTCATCCTGCTGTTCGATTTCGACCGGCCGATGAAATTCTGGGGCCGCGCGATCAACAAGACCTTCATCTCGCTTCTCAAGCTCACCGCCTATTACCAGGAGCCGAAGAAGAACATGCAGACGATGGAAGAGCGCTTCGAGGCCGCGACCCGCCGCGCCGACCAGAATCTGGAAAAGCTGTCGCACAACGACTGAAGACCCTCCTTCCCCCTTGCGGGGAAGGAGGCGCGACCTTGCTCCGCCGAAGCGAAGCCTCGGCTTCGCGAAGGCGAGAGCGCCGGATGGGGGCTACCCGTAGCTTAGCTTCACCGTCTTTCCCGTTCGGAGCGATTCGAAAGCCGCATCGGCGATGATGAGGGCGCGCCGTCCATCCTCGAAATCGACCGTCGGCGGCAGGCCCTTGCCGATGCGATCGATGAACTCGTTGAGCTCGTCGAGATAGGCCTGGCGGTAGCGTTCGATGAAGAAGTGATGGAGCACACCCAGGCTCTGCGTTGCGCCTGCGTCCGAGCGCTTAAGCATGTTGGGCAGCGGATTGTCGGACTGAACCATGCCTTTCGACCCGAAGGCTTCCACCCTCTGGTCATAGCCATAGACGCAGCGCCTCGAATTGTTGATGCTGACCAGCGCTCCCGACGCGGCCTTCATCGTCACCATCACGGTGTCATAGTCATCGAGACTGGCGACCCCGGGATCGATCTTGACGCTGGCAGCAGCCGAAATCTCGGTCAGCTCCTCGCCGAGGATGAAGCGCGCCAGGTCGAAATCATGGATGGTCATGTCGCGGAAGATGCCGCCCGAGCTTTTGAGATACGGGAGCGGCGCGAGCTCCGGATCGCGGCTGGTGATGATGAGGACTTCGAGCGTGCCGATCTCGCCTTGCGCCACCGCCTGGCGGAGAGCCCGATGGGTCGCGTCATAGCGCCGGTTGAAGCCGATCTGCACCGGGACGCTGGTCTTGGCGATGTCCTTGCGGCACTGTTCGACCTTTTTGATGTCGAGATCGATGGGCTTCTCGCACAGGATGGCCTTGCCGGCCCTGGCCGAGGCCGTGATCAAAGGAACATGCGTGTCGGTCGAGGACGCGATGAGCACGGCGTCGACCGTTTTGTCGGCCAGGGCCTCATCGGCGCTGCGCGCCGGCTTGGCGTCGTGCTTGGCCGCTACGGTCTCCGCCGCATTTTTGTTCACATCGAACACCCAGGCGAGCGAGGCCATGGGATTGGCGGCGATATTGGCGGCATGCATCGCCCCGATACGGCCTGCCCCGAATAGCGCAAATCTCAGCATTTCCGAACCTCGTTGGCTGATGGATGGAATGACGGAAAAATCGCAAACTCGTCTTTAGTATGACAAATATGGCTCACCGCCGCAAAGGCGCTCGACAAGCGCGGCGAAGCTATGCAAAAATTCCGGACGGCTGGTTTCGCAAGCAGGCCGAGAGAGCCTGCACGATGGGAGGAGCCTTCAATGGCCTTGCTCAGGCTCAAGAGCGTCACCAAATCCTTCGGCGCCATCCATGCCTTGAACGGCGTGGACGCCGAAATCCACCCGGGCGAGATCGTCGGCCTCATGGGCGACAATGGCGCCGGCAAGTCGACGCTGGTCAAGATCATCGCCGGCAACTTCCCGCCGACCTCGGGCGAGATCGTGCTCTCGGACGAGACGGTCCATTTCACCCAGCCGCTCGATGCGCGCGCCAAGGGCATCGAGATCGTCTACCAGGACCTGGCTTTGTGCGACAATCTCACCGCCGCCGAGAACCTGTTTCTCGGCCGCGAGATCCGGAAAGGCATCTGGCCGTTCCGGGTCATGAACTATGACGCGATGTTCAAGAAGGCCGGCGAGCTGTTCGAGGAGTTGCAGTCGGAAACCCGACCGCGCGACCTGGTGCGCCGGATGTCGGGCGGCCAGCGCCAGGCCGTCGCCATCGCCCGAACCAGGCTCTCCAGGGCCAAGCTCGTGCTGATGGACGAGCCGACGGCGGCGATCAGCGTGCGCCAGGTCGAGCAGGTCCTGGCGCTCATCCGCCGGCTCAAGCAGCAGGGCATATCGGTCGTCCTCATCAGCCACCGCATGCCCGACGTCTTCGCCGTGTCCGACCGGGTCATCGTCATGCGCCGCGGCGCCAAGGTCGCCGACAAGGCGATCAAGGACACCTCACCCGAAGAAGTGACCGGTCTCATCACGGGAGCGATCCGTGCCGCCTGAAAAAGCCGAAACCGCCAGCGTCTCGATCCAGGATGTGGTCGGCATCCAGCAGTCCACATTTCTGCAGCGGCTGACCGCGAGCCAGCCTTTCTGGATCACGGTGGCGCTTTTCGTCATCGTCGTCTTCATGAGCTTCTATGAGCCGGCCTATGCGACGGAGCGCAATTTCTACAACATAACCCGTAATTTCGCCTTCATCGGCATCATGGCGATGGGCATGCTCGCCGTCATCATCACCGGCGGCATCGACCTTTCGGTCGGCTCCATCATGGGCTTTGTCACCATCGTCGCCGGCGTCGTCCTCGAAGCGCATTATCCCTGGTGGGTCGCCCTGCCCGCGGGCCTCCTTGCCGGCGCCGCTCTGGGTGCGATCAATGGTTATATCATCGCCTATGTCGGCCTGCCGCCTTTCGTCGTGACACTTGGCATGCTTGCGGCCGCGCGCTCTTTCGCTCAGATTCTCTCCGGCAACCGCATGATCACCGATTTCGGCCCCGACAAGCAGGTCGTTCTCGAGATCGGCGGCGGACAGATTTTAGGGATTGCCAATCCGGTCTGGGTCCTGGTCATCCTGACGCTCATCTTCGGCTTCGTCTTCAACTACACCTCCTGGGGCCGGCGCCTCTTCGCCATTGGCGGCAATGAGCAGGCGGCCCAGCTCACCGGCGTTCCGGTCCGGCGCATGAAGTTCCAGGTCTATGTGCTTTCCGCCTGCATGGCCGCCCTCTCCTCCATCCTCATCCTGGGCTGGCAGGGCTCGGCCATCAATGCGCTGGGCATCGGCTATGAATTGCGCGTCATCGCCTCGACCGTCATTGGCGGCGCCGACCTGATGGGCGGCGCCGGCACCGCCTATGGCGCCTTCATCGGCGCGGCCCTCATCGAAGTCATCCGCAACGGCCTGCTGATGGCGGGGGTCGACGCCAACTGGCAAGGCGCCTTTGTCGGTCTTTTCATCGTCCTCGCGGTCTATCTCGAGCGGCTGCGCGGGCGCTCACGTGCGTGACGAACCAGGCGCATGATCCGGAGAAGCTTGTGGCCGGGCTTGACCCGGCCATCCAGCGGTTCTCCGATAAGATCATGCGAAAGCAAAGAAGCAAGACAGAAGGAGGAACGTGCATGATGAAATATCTGATGGGAACGGCGATCGTCGCGGGGCTGATGGCCCTGGGCAGCGCCGGCGCAAGCGCCCAGGACAAGCTCACCCTGGCGTTGGTGCCGAAGAACATGAACAACCCGTTCTTCGACCAGGCCCGCGATGGCTGCAAGAAGGCCGAGTCGGAATCGAACGGCGCCTTCGAATGCATGTATATCGGCCCCGGCGAGCATGGCGGCGGCGAAGAGCAGGTGCAGATCGTGCAGGACCTCGTCGCCAAGGGCGTCGCCGGCATCGCCGTGTCGCCGTCCAACGCGGCGGCCATGGCGGGCCCCCTGCAACAGGCCAAGGCAGCGGGAATCCCGGTGCTCACCTGGGACTCCGATCTCCTGCCCGAGAACAAGGACCTGCGTGTCGCCTATGTCGGCACCAAGAATTACGACATCGGAGTCAACCTCGCCAAGATCGTGCAGCAGATCAAGCCCAAGGGCGGCACGATCTGCATCCAGTCGGGCGGTGCGGCTGCCGCCAACCACAATGAGCGCATGCAGGGCATTCGCGACACGCTCTCCGGCAAGCAGAGTGCCGCTTCGCCTGGCGACCGGCTCAATGGCGAGAACGGCTGGAAGGAAGCGGATGGCTGCCCGCTCTATACCGATGACGACTTCCCGCGCTCCGTCGCCCAGTTGGAAGACACGCTGGCGAAATACCCCGATCTCGACGCCTTCGTGCCGACCGGCGGCTTCCCGCAATTCGTGCCCGAGGCCTATCGCAAGGCGGTCGAGCCCTATAAGGACAAGATCGCCTCAGGCGCGCTTGCCCTCGTCGTCGCCGACACATTGCCCGTGCAGATGGAGCTGATGAAGGACGGCCTGTCCAAGGGCCAGGTCGGTCAGCGGCCCTTCGAGATGGGCTACAAGTCGATGTTCTTCCTGAAGGACCTCAAGGACGGCAAGACGGTCACCGATCCGACCTATACCGGGCTCGATGTCTGCACGCCGGAAACCGCCGACACTTGCATCGGCAAATAAGTCTCTTAACGCCTCATGAGCAGGCGGGGATCATCCCCGCCTGCTCTCTTTTGTCGAAAGCAATCCCCAAATGACCGATCGTTTCTCTTTGGCTGGACGGGTGGCGCTGGTGACCGGCGCATCGCGCGGGCTTGGCTTCGCCATGGCGGAAGCCTTGGCCGAGCATGGCGCGACCGTCATCCTCAATGCCCGCGACGAGGCATCGCTCGCGGAAGCCGCGCGCAAGCTCAAAGCCGATCATCTCGCTTTCGACGTGGCTGATCCGAAACAATGCAGCGCGGCGCTCGCCAGGATCGCTTCGAAGCACGGCAAGCTCGACATCCTCGTGAACAATGCCGGCATCCAGCACCGGCGCCCGCTCACCGAATGGGAGGATCAGGATTTCGACCGCGTCGTCGCCGTCAATCTCTCGGCCTGCTTCCGGCTGGCGCGCGATTCGGCCAGGCTGATGCTGCCCAACAAATATGGCCGCATCATCAATACCGGATCAGTGGCGGCGATCCTCGGGCGTCCGACCATTCATGCCTATGCCGCGGCGAAAGCGGGCCTCCACGGGCTGACCCGCTCCATGGCCGCCGAGATCGGCCGCCACGGCGTCACCGTCAATGCCATCGCGCCCGGCTATTTCGCGACCGAGCTCAACACCGCCCTTCTCGAGGACAAGGCCTTCACCGCCTGGGTCGAGAGCCGAACGCCTGCCGGACGCTGGGCCAAGCCCCATGAGCTCGGCGGCGCCGTCGTCTTCCTCGCGTCCGAGGCGGCATCCTATGTGAACGGCCATGTGCTGGCCGTCGATGGCGGCCTGTCGGTCAGCCTTTAACGCAGCCACTTGACAACCGATCGGGCAGCGGGTGGTTACGCGCCATGTCACACGCCCCATCACCCGCGCCCAAAGGCTACTCCATCGTTCCCCCGCGCCATGTCGCCAATGTCGCGACATTCCTGGAGATGCGGGCGAAGCCTCCCGTCTCGTCACCGATTCCGAGCCAAAGTCTGGTGGCGGAACGCTGGCGCGACGCCGATCTCGCCACCTATCGCTCTTTGTTCAAGGCCATTGGCGAGAACTGGCTGTGGTATTCGCGCCTCGTGATGCCGGACCATGAGCTTTTGCGGATATTGCGCGAGCCCAGGATCGAGATCTATCGGCTTCTCGACAAAGACACGGTGTTGGGCCTGCTCGAGCTCGACTTTTCGACGAAGGACGAATGCGAACTGTCCTTCTTCGGCCTGCTGCCCGAAGCGATCGGCAAGGGCGCCGGCCGCTTCCTGATGAGCGAAGCCATCCGCCTCGCCTGGATAAAGCCGATCACGCGCTTCTGGGTGCATACCTGCACTTTCGATCACCCGGCGGCGCTTCCCTTCTACCGGCGCTCGGGCTTCACGCCTTACCAGGTCGCCGTCGAGATCCATCCCGATCCGCGGCTCACCGGCCACATGCCGCGCCATGCCGCACCGCATGTGCCGATCATCGAGAATTAGCTCCCCAAATCCTTATGGTTGGAAATAGGGAATGCTGGCCGGGTCTTTGCCCCAGGCCGCGGCGAGATATTTGGCTGACAGCTTTTTCATCGTTCCGTCATCGATGATGGCCTGAATGATCTTGTCCAGTGCCGCGTTGTTCGTATTGGCCTTGGGAAGCAGGGCCGCGTAGATCTCGCCGGTCTTGTACTGGCCCACGACCTTGGTCTTTCCGGCATCGGTTGCTTCCGCCGAAAGGGTTATCGAGGTGTCGGTCAGGGCCGCATCGATATCCCCATCGCGCAACGCCTTGAGAAGATCGGCGCGCTCGGCATAGACGCTGTAGTTCGTCACCTTGAGCACATCGAGCGCGAATGCGGCGCCGGTCGTCCCTTGCTGGATGCCGACAGTGACCGACTTGACCGCCTTCTCGTCGACCGGATTATCGGCGCGCGTCAGCACCCCGATATCCGAGTTGAAGTAAGGGACAGAGAAGTCGACGAGCTTCTTGCGCTCTTCGGTGATGGAGATCTCGGAGAGCGCCAGGTCGTGGCCGCTGGTCTGCCCGCCGACGAGAGGTACAAACTCCACGGCCACGACCTTGAGCTTGTCATAGCCGGCACGCCAGGCAATCTCGGCCGCCAGGCAGTATTCCATGCCGTCCTTGATCGCCTCCGGCGTATCGCCGTTCCACCAGACCGGTGCCGGCAGCGAGACCGCGACGGTGAGCTGACCCGGCACCGCCGGCGCGGTGATGGGGATCGAGCCTTTGGCGCCGGTCAGCTCGCAGTTGCCGATCTTGTCGGCAGCAGAGGCGGTTGCCGCCATTGCGCAGAGAGCAAACCCGGCCAGCAGAAGACGTGTCGCCAGTATCATGTTTGATGCGCTCCTCATTGGACTACCGGTCGGTACGGGCCAGAACGACCCGGCGATTGAGGGCGCGTCCTTGCAAGGTCTTGTTTGTCGCGACAGGTTCACCGGCGCCTGCTCCCGCCGTGCTCAGCCGGACGGGATCGACGCCGAGCTTGACAAGCCTTGCCTTCACGGAATCGGCGCGAGCTCTGGAGAGCTTCATATTGTAGGATTTTTCGCCGATCGAATCGGTGTACCCGGTGATCGACAGCGTCCACAGCGGGTTGTTGCGCAGAGCAATGGCGATCTGCTTGAGCAAGGGAACGGAGTCGTTCCGGATGGATGCCTTGTCGAAATCGAAGTGAATGCCATAGGTGGTATAGGCCTTTCGCGCCGCGAGAGCCTGCTCCATCCTTGCCCGCTCATCGGCCGCGGGCGTGATCAGGACATAGCGTTCGCTGCGCGGTGTCTTTTCTCCGCGAAACTGGATGTTGTATTGCACCATCATGGGGTTGTTCTTGTTGTCGAGGAAATAGAAGTCCCCGACCGCGCTTTGCCGCCCGTCCTTGAAGCTTCCGGTGGCGTGGATCACCGGCACATTCACCGGATTCCCGTCGATATTGACGGACATCTGGGCCTTCTCGACCAGCGTGAACATGCCGGTCATGGTCGCCATGCCCTCAGTGTAGACGAGATTGGACGCGGCCTGTCCGGTCGAGCGCAGCTCTTGGAGCACGGCAGCGGACGTGCCGAGGGTCGTGGTGTTGGGTATGACGAGAGGCATTTTCGCGCTGTATCCCAGGATCAGGGTTCGCGCTGTCATGCGGTCGGAGACGAAGATCCGGCGGACCGCGACGGTCCCGCGCGAACTCGAATAGTTGATGTCGAAAGAGTCGGGCCGGACATTGGCGAAGCGGATCCAGGATTCCGCGTCGGGCCCGTAGGCATTGGCCCAGGCGGTGGTAATCGAGCCGCCCTCATGCGGCATAAAGGCGCCAAGGCCTTCCTGAGCATTCGCCATTGCGCATGCGCAAATAAAGGCGATGAAACCGAGCACCGCATGCCCGGCATTGCGTAATTGCCTCATCAATTGCGTTCTCTCATAAAGCTACGGACGGAAGGGCCCCCTGCAGGAAACTCTAGCGCGCGACCAGGGAAAATCCTTGTCATCTCGCGCCAAAATCAAAATTTCCGATCACGTTCCCTTCAGGCGGAAGCCCTGAAAGGATCGCGATCCGGGAGATTAGGCATACCGGCCGGCGGACTTCTATTGGACCATGGCCCCACATCCACGCAGGATCTGATCCGATGCACGGATTGCGCCTGTTTCTGCGTGACCTTCACCTATGTGATACACGCAGCTTCCTTGCCAGATGAAGCGCTGCTTCAGAACTTCACGTTCTGCGGACCCTTGAGATCCAGCATCTGTCGTGCTTCGTCGGCCGTCGCGACATCGATCGACAGCTCCTCGAGGATGTGGCGCATCTTGGCGACGAGCTCGGCATTGGACTTGGCGAGCTTGCCCTTGCCGATGAAGAGATTGTCCTCGAGCCCGACGCGCACATTGGCGCCCATGGTGGCGGCCATGGTGCAGAACGGCAATTGGAAGCGCCCCGCCGCCAGGACCGACCAGTGATATTGATCGCCGAACAGGCGCTCGGCCGTGTCGCGCATGACCAGCACATTCTGCGGATCGGGGCCGATGCCGCCCAATATGCCGAAGATCGTCTGCACGAAGAGCGGCGGCTTGACCAGCTTGCGGTCGAGGAAATGGGCGAGCGTGTAGAGATGGCCGACATCGTAGCATTCGAACTCGAACTTGACGCCATGGCCGTCGCCCAGGCGCTTCAGCACCTGCTCGATGTCGTTGAAGGTGTTGCGGAAGATGAAATCGCGCGAGCGCTCGAGATGCTGGCGCTCCCAGTCATGGGCAAAATCCTTGTAGCGGTTGAGCATCGGGAAGAGGCCGAAATTCATCGAGCCCATATTGAGCGAGGTCATTTCCGGCGACGCGCGTTCCGCCGCGGCAAGCCGCTCGTCGAGCGACATGCCCTGCCCGCCGCCGGTCGTGATGTTGATGATCGCCTCGGTCCCCTGCTTGATGCGCGGCAGGAAGTCGAGGAAGAGCTCAGGGCTTGGCGAGGGCCTCCCATCCTTGGGATCGCGGGCATGGAGATGGAGGATCGCGGCCCCGGCTTTCCCGGCCTCGACCGCCTGGTCGGCGATGTCGCTCGGCGTCACCGGCAGGTGGGGCGACATGGACGGCGTGTGGATCGATCCCGTGATGGCGCAAGTGATGATGGCTTTGGATTTCGCCCGCATTTTTCCCTCTTTCTGATAGCGGCGCCAAACTTCTCTAATTTCAGGGATTTGTCAAAGCGGGAGCCCAAACGGAAAGGCTCGCTCCTGAGATATTGCTATCTCTGGAGCGAGCCCTGCCTCAGCTTACGGGACGGCTCCTGCCGCTGAGACTTTTATTAGAACTCAGAGCCAGCCGGATGGTTCCGGAGAAAATGAATTATTCTGCCGGAACTTCAGAAGCTTGCCGCTGCCGCAAGGTCACCTGTGCCAGGATGAAAGTGATGAGCGCGCAAGCACCGATGCCGGTGACCATCGGCAGCACCGTGCCGTCGGCAATGAGACCGATGGCGGCGACGGCGAGCGCACCGGTGACGAAGTGCAAGGTTCCCATGAGCGCTGAAGCCGTGCCGGCGATCTCGCCGTGATCCTCCATGGCGAGCACCGCGGTCGTCGGGATGACGAGACCCAGGAAGCCATAGGCGACGAAGAGGCAGAGCGCGAGCACATCGAGACGGTCCACGCCCGATGCCGTCAAGGCGAACAGCACCGCGATCGCCGCGAAAAAGCCGACCACCGCGATGCGCACCACGCGCCTGAGGCCGAAGCGGTCGGCGAGCTTGCCGGTGAACTGCGCGACAGTGAAGAACGATACGGCATTGATCGAGAAGAAGACGCTGAACAGCGTCGGCGACAGGCCGAAATGCTCGATGAGCACGAAGGGCGAATTGGCGAGATAGACGAAGAAGCTCGCGATCCCGAAGCCACCGATCAAGGAGAGCGCCAGGAAGTTGACATCGCCGAGCAGCAGCCGGTAGCCCGCGAGCGCGCTGGCGATGCCGCTTTCGCGCCGCAGCGCCTGGGGCCGCGTCTCGGGCAGCAAGGCGGCGATCATGACGAGGCCCAGCACCGCGGCGACCGTCACCACCCAGAAGACCGCGCGCCAGTCGGCCAGGCTGATGACCAAACTGCCGGTGAGCGGCGCCAGGATCGGCGAGATGCTGAACACCAGCATGAGCAGCGACATCATGCGCGCCGCATCGATCCCGGTATGGAGATCGCGCACCACGGCGCGCGGAATGACCATGCCGGCGCAGGCGCCGATGCCCTGGATGAAGCGGAAGACATTGAGCGTCGTGATGTCGGGCGCGAAAGCGCAGCCGATGCCGCCGAGGGCGAAGAGCACGAGCCCGACATAGAGCGGCAATTTGCGCCCGAACATGTCCGAGACCGGCCCGAAAATGAGCTGGAAGGTGCCGAAGGACACGAAGAACAGCATCAGGCTCAATTGCACCGCGCCGATATCGGCATTGAGGCTCTTCCCGATGGTCGGCAGGGCCGGCAGATACATGTCGATGGCGAAGGGACCGATCGCCGAAACCAGCCCCAGAATCACGGCATTGCGGATGAATCTTGTCTGCATGGCGAACAATCCCCCGTCCGAAGAGCGCGGCCAGTGCCGGGCGCAGCTTCGAAGTTGTTGAAATCAATCAGAAATTGGCGTCCCGCGAGCTCATGGTCTGCGGCGGCGCAGCCTCGCTAGACGAGCAGGTCCAAATTATTGGACAGAGTTGTCAAAACAGTCAAGCGCTTTTATTATCAAGCGCACATGACGGAAATTGGCAGTATCAGCCCGGTCCCCGCCCCGCAGCGGAGCCATCTCGCCAAGCGGCTTTCGGTTCTCGAAGCGGCGGCCATCGTCTTCTGCCGGGACGGCTTTGCCAGCGCCAGCATCGAGCTCATCGCCGCCGAGGCGCAAGTCTCGCGCCAGACCATCTACAATCACTATGGCGACAAGGAGAAGCTCTTCGTCGCGGTCGTGAAGGACATGACCGAGCGGGCCAATGCCGGCATCTACACCACCCTTGCGAGCTTCCCCGACAATCCGACCGACATCGAGGCCGAGCTCGTCGAATTCGCCGTGCGGCTCGCGCGCAACTGCATGTGCAACCGCGACTGCATCGCCTTGCGCAAGCTGATCCATGCCGAGGGCGAACGCTACCCCGAGCTCTTCGCGCCCTGGCGGCAATATGGGCCGGAGCGTGCCTGGGCCGCGATCGCCGCGCGCTTCGCCAAGCTTCATCATGCCGGCCATTTGAACGTCGACGACCCCGACATCGCCGCGCGCCAGTTCCAGGCGCTGATCAATGCCGATCTCTATGTCGGCGTGATCCTGGGCGAGAAGCCTTCGGAAGCCGATTTGCGCGCCGCCGCCGCGGCCGCCGTAAAGACTTTTCTCAAGGCCTATGGGCCTGCTGCTGCCACAAATTGACAGGAGCGCGCAGGTAGTCTGGCACCCTGCAAGCCTGTATCTTCCCCTCCAACACTAGCGAACCTCACCGGAGACACTCCATGGCCAAGAACGGAAGCATCCGTGTCGGCATCGGCGGCTGGACCTTCGAACCCTGGCGCGGCACGTTCTATCCCAAGGGCCTGGCGCAAAAGCGCGAGCTCGAATATGCGGGCCAGCATCTGACCTCGATCGAGATCAACGGCACCTATTACGGCAGCCAGAAGCCGGAGAGCTTCGCGCGCTGGCGCGAGGAGACGCCGGAGGGCTTCGTCTTTTCCGTGAAAGGCACACGCTTCTCCACCAACCGCCGTGTCCTCGCCGAAGCCGGCCAGTCGGTCGAGCGCTTTCTCACGAGCGGCGTCCTCGAGCTCAAGGAGAAGCTCGGGCCCATCAACTGGCAGTTCCTGCCGACCAAGCAATTCGATCCTGAGGATTTCGAGGCCTTCCTCAAGCTGCTCCCGGCGACGCTCGAAGGCCGGAGCCTTCGCCATGTGGTGGAAGTGCGCCATCCGAGCTTCCGCACGCCCGACTTCATCGCGCTCTTGCGCGACTACAAGGTGGCGACGGTGCTGACCGACAAGGACACCTTCCCCGAGATCCCCGATGTGACCGCTCCCTTCGTCTATGCAAGGCTGCAGCGCGCCTCGGAGAAGGTCGAGACCGGCTATGCGCCGAAGGCCTTGGATGAATGGGCGAAGCGCGCCAGGCTCTGGTCGGAAGGCGGGGCGCCCAGCGATCTCGAGGCCATCGGGCCTAAGGAAAAGAGCCCACCCAAATCGCGCGACGTCTTCATCTACATGATCAACGGCTTCAAGCCCAAGGCGCCGGCCGCCGCTATGGCGCTGATCGCGAAACTGAAATAAAGCCCCTCAGCGCCAGCCGCGTGCCCGCGACACCGCGTCGGCGAAACGCTTGGCCCAGTGGCGGCCATCGAAGCGCGGCGCGACGATGCTGCCGAGCTGATCAGGCGGCGCCGTCTCGCGCCCGAGCGCCCGCATCGCGAGCATCGCCGCGCCGAAGGCGGTCAGATCCTGGAAGCGCGCGATCCTGACCGGATGGTCGAGGGCGGAAGCCAGCACGTCGATGAAATAAGCATTCTGGGTGAGGCCGCCATCGACGGAGATCGGCCCCGCGAGCGGCGTCACTTTCGCAAGCTCCGTGACGGCGGCGGCAGTGTGGAGTGCTATCCCCTCGAGCAGCGCCTGGCCCATATCGGCGCCGTCGCTGTCGAGCGACAGGCCGATCCACAATCCGGCGGCGCTCCTGTCCCAATAGGGACAGGAAAGCCCGGTCAGAGCGGGCACGAAGACGAGCCCGCGATCGATCGCGGGTGGCCGGTCGAAATCCTGCACAGGCTTGTCGCCGGCAAGCCCCAATCGTCTGAACCAGTTGATGGCCGAGGCCGCATCATGGATGCCGGCTTCGACCGCATAGGTCGGCGACTTGCCCACTTGCCAGGCGACGGTCGGCAGGATGCCTTGC
Organism: Pseudomonadota bacterium; assembly: GCA_021828105.1. GTDB lineage: Bacteria > Pseudomonadota > Alphaproteobacteria > Rhizobiales > Aestuariivirgaceae > Taklimakanibacter. Next base: position 327,330 of record JAKATG010000001.1, on the reverse strand, counting down.
GGCACATCGGTCGGCACCTCATCGCCGGCGACGGCGAGCGCGAAGGCGCCGGTGCCGAAAGTGATCTTGAGATCGCCGGCCCGCCGGCAGCCATGGCCCCAGAGCGCCGCCTGCTGATCGACGAGGCTCGCGACCACAGGCATGCCGTCGATGCTGCCGAAATCGGCGATGGTCGGACGGATTTCCGGCAAGGCGTCGAGCGGAACGCCGAACAGCGCGCAGAGATCGCGATCCCAGGCACAGCTTTTGAGATTCATCAGCGAGGTGCGGCTCGCCGTCGTCACATCGGTGGCGAACTGGCCGGTGAGCCGGTCGAGGAAGAAGGCATCGCTGGTGCCGAGCCTGAGCTTGCCGCGACCGCTGAGATCGCGGGCCTCCGGCACATGCTTGAGGATCCAGGCGAGCTTGCTGGCGGAGAAATAGGCATCGAGCGGCAGGCCGGCCTTGGCCAGGGTGATCTTCTCCGCCCCCTCTTGCTTGAGCCGCTCGATCGCATCGCCGGTGCGCTGATCCTGCCAGACGATGATCGGCGATACGGGCTCGCCGGTCTCGCCGTTCCAGGCGAGGCAGCTTTCGCCTTGATTGGCGATGGCGATGGCATCGAGGCGGCCGGCGGCGGCAAGACAGCTCTTGATATGGCCCAGGATCTCTTCCGGATCATGCTCGACCCAGCCGGCTTGCGGATAATGCTGGCGCTGCTCGAAGCGGCTGACGATATGGGGTTCTTCGTCGTTCTTCACGACCAGCAGGCGGGTCGATGTCGTTCCCTGATCGATCGCGCCGACACGCATGCTCATGCCTCCTCGATGTCTATCCGGATGCCGCTCATCGGAAGAGCAATATCGCCGAGCGGCAAGAGGATGCGGCGTTCCGGCCGTGTCGCGATCCGCCGCGCGATCGGCGTCATGCCCTCGCCGCTGAGCTTGAGATAGCCTCTGACAGGACGCGTGACGCGCAATTGCAAGGCGCCGGCTTCCGAGCCGCCGGCGACCAGGCGTTGCGGCACGACGAACTTGACGGGCGCGACTGCTGAAATGGAAATGCCGTGCTCTGCCTGGGGCAATGAGCCCGCAAGATCGCGAACCACGTCGCGCCCAACGCGCGCACCCTCGGCCCAGCACCAGCCGGCGGTCTCGACCGGCCTGAGCAGATTGCCGGCCGCGAAGAAGGCAGGATCGGAGCAGCGGCCGAACTGGTCGATGACGGGGCCGCCGCTCCTTTCATCGAGCTTGAGATGGCTTTGCCGCACGAGCTCGGCCGCGGGCGTGAATTCACCGGTGAACAGGACACCGTCGCAAGCGAGGAGCCGCTCGCCTCGGGGCGTTGCGACCAGGACGGCCTCGACCCGCTCAGGACCGATGATCTCGATGAGACGCGTGTCGAGAAGAAGATCGACGCCCAGGAGCCTGGGCAGCAGCGCCGACGGCCAGCGCGCGACCGCGCGGCTTCCCGGCTCGATCATGGCGACAGGGCGAATGCCGGCGGTGCGCGCGGTCAGAAGGGCGGAGAAAGCGACGAGCTCGCTGCCGACGATCACTGGCCTGCGGAAAGGCTGCAGCCCTTCGACATGTGTGAAGCACTGCAGCGCGCCGGTCGTGAGTATGCCGAGAGGACGATCGCCCGAGACGAGACGCGGCGCGCGCGGCGTCTCGCGAATGCCGGTCGCCAGGATCACGCGCCGTGCGGCGATTTCTCGGAGGCCTTCCTGTGTCGCGATAACGAGGCCGCCCTCCGGCTTGAGCTTGACGACGGTGACATTGGTCCTGATCCCGACGCCATCGGCAAGCGCCTGGCTGACGAGGCGGCGCGCATAGGCAGGTCCCCAAAGGACGCGGTTGAATTCGCGCATGCCGAAGGGCGAGTGGCTGCAATGGCGCGGTATCCCGCCGGCGACCGATTCGCGTTCGAGCACGGTCACCCGTTTGGCGCCGTAGCGCTTCGCCGACATGGCGGCGGCGAGACCGGCCGGTCCGCCGCCGACCACCGCGACGTCGAGCGTTTCATTCATGCGCCACCCACGCCGGTGACGGGCGAAGGATCGAGCCGGCCCTGCGTCAGATGGGCGATGCGGGCGGCGCAATAGAAGCCCTGGCAGCGTCCCATGCCGGCGCGCGTGCGGCGCTTGAGACCACCCATGTCGCGCGCCGGCAGCGACCCCTCCAGGGCGTCGAGGATCTCGCGGCGCGTCACCATCTCGCAATGACAGACGATCTCATCACGCCCGCTCTCCTGCCAGGCGCGCGGCAGATGCTCGGCGAGATTGGGCATCGGCGGGCTCAGCGGCGGGGATACGAGCTCGCGCGACTGCGTCACGCCGAGCGCCCGCATCACATATTGCGCGATGCCGAGCGCCGCGGTGAGGCCGGTGGAGCGGATGCCGCCGACGGTGACCAGCTTCCGCTCAGGGTCGTTGAAGAGGCGGTATTCGCTTCGCTCGCTCGCCGGGCGCAATCCCGCATAGACGGCGGTCACCGGCATATGCGCGAGCGCCGGCAGCATTCGTCCCGCCGTCGCGACGAGGGCTTTAAGCGTCGCCTGATCCACCGCGGCCCGCCTTCGGTCTTCCTGCTCCTCGGCCGTCGGACCGATCAGGACATTGCCGAAGACGGTCGGGCAGAGCACGACGCCTTTCGTGCGTTCCGTCGGCACCGGCAGGATGATCGTCTTCACCAGTGCTTGCGCGGCCTTGTCGAAGACGGCGAACTGTCCCTTGCGCGGATGGATGGAGAACCGCCTCTGGCCGGTGAGGAGGAAATCAACCTCATCGCCGAAAAGGCCGGCGCAGTTGACGACGTGCCGCGCCGTGACGGGCGCTGCCGCCGTGTCGAGATGCCAGTTCTCTCCATCGAATGAGGCTGCGCGCAAGGTCGCGCGGGGAAGGAACTGCGCGCCATGGGCCAAGGCCTGGCGCAGATAGGCAAGCGGGCTCGACCACGGATCGATCACATGCTCGCCGGGCACCAGCACACCGCCTTGCGCCGGCGCCAGATGCGGCTCGCGCCGGGCGATGTCGTTGGGGCTCAGCATCACGAGATCGTCGATGCCATTGGCCCTGCCCTTCTGGGCGATCTTCTCGAGACGGTGCAGCTCGTCCGCCGTCCAGGCGACGACGATGGCGCCGGTTTCGAGGAGCGGCAGGTTGAGCTCGTGGCGGAGGCTCAGATATTCCGCGCGCCCGGCGCGCATGAGCTTGAGCTCGTCGCTGCCTTCGGGCGCATCGAACCCCGTATGCAGGATGGCGCTGTTGCCCTTGCTGGCACCGGCCAGGATGTCGGCAGCGGCTTCGATGAGAATGACGCTCAAGCCCGAAAGCGCCGCGCGCCGGGTAACGGCGCAGCCCACCACCCCGCCGCCAATGACGGCGATATCGAAGAGGCGGCCGGGAGCAAAGGTGGGCAAGGTCGTCATATGGACCGGGGGGATCGACTTTTGTACCGAATAATGATCATATGACGACCGTTCGGTCAACATGGAAGCATATTCGGGCATGGATACGCAGGAAAGGCACGACCGGATCGTCGCTTTCGTCCAGGAGCATCGCAGCGCCACCGTCGATACCCTGGCCCAATCCTTGAGCGCCAGCCGCGAGACGATCCGCCGGGATCTGTCGCGCCTCGCCGAGCGCGGCCTGCTGCGCAAGGTGCATGGCGGCGCCGTCCTGCATGAGATGCGCGGCGAGGGGACCTTCAAGACGCGCCTCACCGAATATCGCGCCGCCAAGCGGCAGATCGCCCGCCGGGCGGCCGCCCTTTTCGGCCCCGGCGATTCGCTCTTCATCGACAATGGCAGCACCACCCTCGCTTTCGCCGAGGAGCTCGCCAAGGTCGGCGGCATGACCGTCGTCACCAATGGCACGCTCATCGCCACGGCCATCGCGCAAGCCGCAGCGACGCAGGAGCGCAACGGCAAGGCGCGGTCGCATGTCTATCTGATCGGCGGCTCCTTCGCCGAGGATGGCGTCGAGACGGTGGGCCCGCTCGCCATGGAGCAATTGCGCCGCTTCCACGCCCAGCATGCGGTCCTCACCATAGGCGCTCTCGATGCCAGGCGCGGCGTGCTCGATCACAATATCGATGAAGCCCAGATCGCGCGCAGCATGATCGAGCAGGCGGAGACGGTGACCGTCATCGCCGATGCATCGAAGCTCGGCCGCACGGCGATGTTCGAGGTCTGCTCTCTGAGCGAGGTCGACCGGATCGTCACCGAAATTCAACCGGCACCCGATGTCGCGCAGGCCCTCGCCGAGGCCGGCACAGAGGTCATCATCGCCGCGTCATAGGTCCTCACCGGTCCTTGACGAGGACACCCGCTTCCGGCGACCAGATAACGGCGACATTGGCGCCGGGCTGCAGCAACGGCCCCGCCTCGAAAGCCGGCATCTGGCTTTCGAGTATGCCAAGTGGCGTATCGACGACATAGACATATTGGCTGCCGACGAAGGCCGAGGTCTGCACATGGCCCTCGATGCAGTTGAGATCGGCCCTGGCTCGATCAGGCGAGATCACGGCCATCCTTTCGGGCCTGAGAGCCAGGAGCGTCTTCTCGCCCGTGGCCGCGGCGTCGTTGTCCTTGGCATGGCGCACCTCGATCCCGTTCACCGTGATCTTGAGCTCCACGCCATTGACCTTGGCCACCGTGCCCTCGAGGAAATTGGCGCGCCCGAGGAAATCGGCGACGAAGCGCGTCTCGGGACGGTTATAGAGCTGATCCGGCGCGCCGATCTGCTGGATGGCGCCGTCACGCAGGATGACGATGCGGTCCGACATCGTCATCGCCTCTTCCTGGTCATGCGTGACATTGACGAAGGTCGTGCCGAGCCGCTGATGCAGGCTGCGCAATTCGAACTGCAATTCGGCCCTGAGCTTCTTGTCGAGGGCGGAGAGCGGCTCGTCCAGCAACACGACGGAAGGATCGAAGACGAGTGCCCGCGCCAGCGCCACGCGCTGCTGCTGGCCGCCCGAGAGCTGGCGCGGCATGCGGTCGGCGAAAGCGGAGAGATGCACGAGGTCGATGGTCCGCTCGACTTGGCGATCGAGCTCCTCGCCCTTGAAGCCGCGCAGCTTCAAGGGATAGGCGATATTGCCGCGCACCGTCATATGCGGAAAAAGCGCATAGCCCTGGAACACGACGCCGAACTGGCGCTTCTCCGGCGGCAGCGCGTCGATCTTCTCGCCGTTGAGCAGGATCTCACCCTGATCCGGCGTGACGAAGCCCGCGATCGCCATCAGGATCGTCGACTTGCCGGAGCCCGAAGGTCCGAGAAGGCTCAGGAACTCGCCTTGCGCGATGTCGAGCGTCACATCGTCGATCGCGGCCACCTTGCCGTATCTCTTGGTGAGGTTGCGGATCGAGAGGGCGATCGGCGGCTTCTGCGGCGCTTGCGACATGTCATCCTCGGCTTTGGGTCACGAGATGATCGACGGGTCTGGTCCAGAACGGTACCTGATCGATGCGCGGCGCCCAAGCGCCATTGTCGATGAGGCCTTGCACATGGGCGGCGATCTCGTTCATCGGCGCGAACCACACATCGCCCTTGGCGATCATATGCTCGATGAGGGTGATGAGTGCATCGGCGCGCGCCAGGCGGCCGGAAACGAAAGGATGCCAGACCGAGATCCACAAGGCCCCATGTTTCCAAGCGGCGTCGAACTCGGCCCGGAACACCTCCATCGCCCGCTCCGGCGACTGGATCGGCATCATGAAGCCGAACTCCTTCATGTTCACATACTGCACCCAGTCGTCGAGCGCGAAATCGGACGGCAGTTCGACCAGCGATCCCTTGTCGGCCCTGAGCAGATAAGGCACTTCGTCGCCGACCAGCGATGCGTCATAGGCAAAGCCGCGCTCGATCAGGAGATTGGGCGTATGCTCGGACATGGCATAGGCCGGGGCCCGGTAGCCCTGCGGCCGGTAGCCGACGATCTTGTCGAAGGCCTCGAGCCCGCGGTCGAGCACGCGCGCCTCATCCGCAGCCGACAGCGTGTTGGGCCGCTCATGCAGCCAGCCATGATGGCCGATCTCATGGCCTTCTTTGAGCAACGCTTCGATCGCCTGCGGGTAGGTCTCGATGCACCAGCCCGGCACGAAGAAGGTCTGCTTCAGCCCGTAATGCTTGAAGATGTCGATGATGCGCGGGATCGCGACGAAGGGCCCGTAGCGCAGCGCCGACGACGTCGCGAGCCGCGAGGGTGCTGCCTCCCGGTGATAGAGATGGAGCAGGCTTTCGACATCCATGTCAAAGGAGAAGCACACGGCACAGCGCGCGCCATTCGGCCAAAGGGGCGGGTTCTTGATCAGAGGCAGCATGGGATCCTTATGGTTCTCGATGTCTTCATGCGGATTTGGCGCCGCGCCGCCAGGTGCTTGCCACCGCGATGAGAACGCCCAGGGCGGTCAGCGCGATGAGAACGGCGGCGACCGCGGCGACCGTCGGATCGACATTCTCGCGGATGCCGTCCCACATGCGCCGCGGCAAGGTGTAGACCGCCCGGCTCGAGACGAACATCGTCACCACGATCTCATCCCATGACACGATGAAGGCGAAGACGGCCGCGGTGGCGATACCGGTGCGGATATTGGGCAGGATGATGTCGACCATGGTCCGCAAGGGACCGGCGCCGAGGCTTCGTGCCGCCTGCTCCAGCCTGCCATCGAGCAGGCTCAAGGACGTCGTCACCGTGATGATCACATAGGGAATGGCGAGGATGGCATGCGCCAGCACGACGCCGATCCAGGTGTCGTAGATCGAGAGCGCCACCCAGGCGCGGTAGAGCGCCAGCGCGCTGACGATCGGCGGGAAGATCATCGGCGCCAGCAGCAGCGCCGCGACGACGGCCGCGAGCCACGGCGTCACCCGCCACAAGCCCACGGCGCAGAGCGTGCCGAGGGCCACCGCGATGACGGTCGAGGCGACCGCGACGCCGAGGCTGTCGCCCATGCTGGAAAGCCAGTCCGCCGAGGAGAACAGCGTCTCGAAATGCCGGAGCGACAGCCCGTCGCGTGGCAGCGCGATGAAGCGGCTGTCATTGAAGGCGACCGGGATGGCGACGAGGCCGGGCAGCAAGAGGAACAGCGCCACCGCCCACGCCGAGGCGAAGACCGCGATGCGGGGCCAGCCCTTGAGCTCCATCACGCATTCCCCATCAGGCGGCGCACCCCGATGACCTTGCTGACGATCCACAGCAAGGCGAGCGTGGCGATCAGAAGTACGACCGAAAGCGCCGCGGCCAGGCCCCAGCGCAAGGTCTGCAGCACCGAGATGCTGACATATTCGCTGAGCATCACCACGCGCCCACCGCCCAGGATCGCCGGCGTCACGAAGAAGCCGAGGCCGAAGACGAAGACGAGGAGCCCTGCCCCGAACACGGCCGGCAATGTCACCGGCAGATAGACATCGATGAAGGTTCGCAGCGGCGAGGCGCCGACGCTCCGCGCCGCCATCATCAGGCGGTTGTCCATGTTCTGCATGGTGGCGAAGATCGGAAACACCGCATAGGGGATGAGGTAATGCACCATGCCGATCACGACACCGAATTCGTTGCGCACCAGGGCCAGCGGCGCGCCGATGAGACCGGCGCCGATCAGCGTCTCGTTGATGAGGCCGTTGTTGCGCAGGAGGATGAGCCAGGCGAGTGCGCGCACCAGCACCGACAGCCAGAAGGGCACCAGCACGCAGAGCAGGAGGAAAAGCCGCTGCCGCGGGCCCATATGGGCCATGGCGAAGGCCACCAGATAGCCGAGCACCACCGCGATCAGCGTGGTGATGCTCACAATGCGGAAGGTGGTCCAGAAGATGCGCTTGATGCTGTCGGTGGCGAGGATCTGCTCATACCAGCGCAGCGACGGCTCGGTGAAGGTGTCGAAGGACAGGAGGATGAGCTGGCCCACCGGCACGAGGAACAGGCCGCAGACCAGGAGGGCGGCGGGCAAGAGGAAGCCGATATATGGCTGCCTCCCAAAAATCTGTGCGGCCATGGCTGGCTCCTGGCGAAATCCCGTTCGGACCGAAAACGGTCCGAACGGGCAGCTTTCGATATCAGCCGGTTATGCCGTCGAGCCACTTCTCGACGGCGGCGTCGTAATTCTTTTCATACCAGTCCTCGCTGCGGATCGCCTGCTCAGCGACATTATCGGGATAACCCGGATCGATGCGGCGTAATTCGGGCGGCAGCTTCGCCGACGCCGCCGGATTGGTCGGGCCGTTGCCGAGGAGCGACAGGAGCTTGATCTGCCGGTCGGGATCGAGGATCGAGGCCAGGAACTTCTGCACCGCCTCATTGGCCGCCGGGTGTCCTTTCGGGATCACGAAGGACGACGGGCAATAGAGGCCGTCATTCCACGTCCAGGTGACCTTGCCCTGGGTGTCGCGCTCGAGCAGGCTCGCGCGCGTGTTCCAGATATTACCCATGACGACTTCACCGTCGAGGAACATCTGCTGGCTCTCGGCACCCGATTCCCAATAGATGACGTCGTCGCCGAGCGTCTTCGCCTTGGCGATGGCGCGGTCGAGATCGGCCGGATAGAGCTTGTCGCGGGCGACGCCGTCGCCGAGCAGGCAAGCCTCCATGGCGCCCATCTGGTATTTCCACATGGTGCGCTTGCCCGGATATTTCTTCGTGTCGAAGAAATCGGCATAGGTCGGCGGTTTGTCGGGGAACAGCTCCTTCTTATAGGCAAGGATGAAGCTGTAGGTGTAGTTGGCGATGCCGTGCTGCCAGGCCCAGCCTTCGCGGACCTTCGACTTGTCGACGATCGTGTAGTCCACCTCGTCGAGCAGGCCTTGCTTGCCGAGCTGGTTGCACAGGAAGCCGTCGCCGTCGCAGACGTCCCACACCACGGCTTTCGATTCGACCATCGCCTTGATCTTGCCGGCGAGCGGGACGCCGCCCTCGACCTTGACCGGGATGCCGGTATCGGCGGTGAAGGGCTTGCCCCAGGCTTCGCTCATGCCATTGACGGCATCGCCGCCGAAATTGGAAAGCACGATCTCATTGGCTTGGGCCGACGCAGGCTTGACACCGGTGAGCACGCCCAAGGCCGGCAGCGATCCTGCGGCCGCCGTCAGTCTCAGGAAATCGCGGCGGTCGAGGCGCCCGGCCTTCACTTCGCCGGCGGCGATCGCCATCAGGTCTTCTTGGAAACTCTGTCTCTTCATCTGTCCTCTCCCTTGTAGGTTTTAGCCGCCTTCGATTGCGGCGAGCTTCTCCCATCGTCTTGCACGCGGCATGACCCTTTATAGGCCTTGTCGACTGTCCCTAGCGTCCACTCTGTCAAATTTGAAGTCAAGTATAAAAAAGAAGTCGACTTCAATCTCAGCCGCGTTATCATCCGGCCGATGATCTTTCGGTAAGGACTCGACCATGGCCGGGCTGCGCGCTCTGCACAGGCAAACCCGCTTCAATCAGGTGCTGAATGTGGCGGCCGAGCTTTTCGCCTCGCGGGGCTATGAGGCGACCCGCATCGAGGAGATCGCCGAGAGCGCGCAAGTGGCGCCGGGCACCGTCTATAATTATTTCGCCAGCAAGCCGAATATCCTGATGGCGCTGGCGGTGCGCCATGTGCGCGCCGCCTTTCCCAAGCGCCGCGATTTGGTGCGCAACCCGCCGCCCGATCCCGCGGAAGCGATTCATGCCTTCGAGAAGCTTCTGGCGATCCAGGCGCTGCAAACGCTGAACCGCGAATGCTGGCGCGTCATCCTCTCCTCGCCCTATCGTGAGCCGGGCGGCCCGGCCCATCGCCTGTCCGAGCGCTTCCAGCGCATGATCAAGCGGCATTATGTGCAGATGCTGACGGGCTTCCAGAAGCGTGGGCGGATCAAGAAGGATGTCGATGTCGACGTGCTGGCCGATCTCATCACCGACATCGGCACTTGGCATTTCGGCCGCCTCGTCTCCTCCGATACGATGACGATCGAGGACATGCTGAAGGCCGAAGAAGGCTATCTGAGCCTCGTCTTTCCCGGCGTCATCACCGGGCCCCGGTCAGACAGGAAAGGCGCCAGGCGATGACGGAATTCTCCGGCCTCACGGCCATGGTGACGGGCGCCGGCAGCGGCATCGGCCGCGCCACCGCGTTGAGGCTCGCTTCAGGCGGCGCGCGCGTCATCGTGCAGGATGTCGATGTGGACCGCGTGAGCGAGGTCGTCGCGCTCATCCACAAGGCGAGTGGCAATGCCGATCCTGCCGTCTACAGCGTCGCCGATGAAGCCCGCTTGCGCGAAAGCGTGCTCGCCGCGCGAGGCGTCGACATCCTCATCAACAATGCCGGCGTTCCGGGCTTCAACGCCGTCATCGAGGACATCGACCGGGCGGCCTATGAGCGGCTCTTCGACATCCATGTCTGGGGCACGCTCGCCGCGACCAGGGCCGTGCTACCCGAGATGAAAGCGAAGAAATACGGCCGCATCGTCAATATCTCGTCCAACCGCGCCCAGGTCGGCTTCGAGCGCTCGAGCCATTATGCCGCCGCCAAGGCGGCGGTGCTGGGCTTCGCCAAGGCCTGGGCGCGCGAATTCGCGCCGTTCGGCATTCTCGTCAATGCAGTGGCGCCGGGCGTCGTGCGCACCGGCATGACACTGCGCTACGGCCAGGAGGCGCTCGATGAAGAGGCCGCCCTCAATCTGGTGAAGCGCTGGGCCGAGCCCGAAGAGATCGCCGACTGGATCGCGTTCATCGTGGGGCCAAAGGGCGGCTACATGACCGGCCAGCTCATCTGCCCCAATGGCGGCGACCCGATCGTCGGCATTTGAAGACCAATTCGAAAAATATCAGGGAGACATATCCATGAGCGTGATGACGGAAAATGAATGGCGCTACAACCAGCTGATCAAGATCTTCCCGTCGGAAGCCGAGCCCGCCTTCGAAGATGCCGATCTGCTGAAACGCTGGTGGGGCAGGCCGTGGGGCTGCACCAATGATGTCGGGCGCCTGCGCGTCGTGCTCATGCACCGCCCGGGTCCGGAAGTGAACGTCGTCGATACGTCGAAGCGCCTGGAGATGGGCGCCTTTGGCGATATCCAGGAAGGCTGGTACTGGCGCGGCAATCAGGGCCCCGATCTCGCCGGCATGCAGCGCCAGCACGATGCCTATGTGAAGCTGCTCAAGGCCGAGGGCGTCGAGATCGTGATGCTCGATCAGGCCGGCCCCGGCCGCATGAAATCCTGCTACACCCGCGATGTGGTGATCGGCGTCGGCGGCGGCGCCATCATCACCCGCTTAGGATCGCGCATCCGGCGCGGCGAGGAAGTGCAGGCGACGCGCACCCTCGCCCGCATCGGCTGCCCGATCCTCAGAACCCTCTCCGGCACCGCCATCGGCGAAGGCGGCAGCTTTGCCTGGATCAATGACAAGACCGCCGTCTTCTCGCTCTCCTCGCGCGGCAATGAGGAAGGTGCCCGCCAGATCGAGGAAGTGCTGCGCTCGCAGGGCGTCGAGCTCATCCGGGTCGAGCTCACCGGCTATCGCCTCCATATTGACGGCCAGTTCCTGATGATCGCTCCGGATCTCGCTCTGGTGAATCCGGCACAGCTTCCCTTTCATTTCCTGCAGCGGCTGAAGGCGCTCGGCATCGAGACGGTCGAGGTGCATCACGAGGACAATCCCTGGATCATCAACGGCCTCGCGGTGGCGCCGCGCCGCGTGATCATCACCGAGGGCGCCTCCAACTACACGCTCGATCGCCTGAGCGCCAAGGGCGTCGAAGTGATCACGATCCCTTACGATCTCGTCTGCTCGGGTGGCGGCGGCCCGCATTGTTCGACGTCGCCCTTGATCCGCGACGCGGTGTAGAGGCACGATCATGACCATTTCACAGCACGATTCCGTCGTCTTGCACATCGCCAGGACCCGCTTTCCCTTCCACGACCAGAAGGACTGGCCGGCCGATTATGTGACCTTGACCAATGTGGAGCGCCCGACCCGCTCGATCCCCTTCGAAGGAGCCGAGCATTTCCCCGACATCGTCATCGTCAACACCAAGGGCGAGGTGCGCGAGATCGGCGAGATCGAGGAAGCGCTCGATGAGGCCAAGGTCGCGATCTGGCGGACGTGCTCGCTTGCCGCCGACAACCTGACCGAGACCGGCAACCGGCACTTCTTCCTCTATGTGCCGCAAGGGCTCGAGGACAAGGCCGTCGCTTTGCTCGACCGGCACGCCATCTCCTTTGCCGGCGTGCGCGGCTATGTCCGCGATCCCTCGGGGGCGGTCCGCATCACGCCCCATGTAACGCGTGGCGATTCCAAGGATCACAGGTAATCAGAGCAAGGCTTTAAGTGCCGATGAAATAGCGCTGGAACTCGAAATCGGTGATCTGGCTCGCCATCCAACTGTCGAAAGCCTCCTGCTCGGTTTCCCGGCTCATCAGATAGTGCGAGCAGAAATCCGCACCCAGGATGCGTCGGCAGAAATCCGAATGGCGAAAGGCCTCGATCGACTCCCGCAGCGTGCGCGCCAGAGGCGGGCGCTCGAGTGCCGACGGATTGCCCGGGGCGGGCGGCTCGAGCATCATCTTCTTCTCGATCCCGTCCAAGCCCGCGGCCAGCATCGCGGCGACGCTGAGATAGGGATTGATGTCCGCCCCGGACACGCGATGCTCGAGCCTGACCACATCCTCGGTCGGCGTCGTGATGGCGCGGATCGCCGCGGTACGGTTCTCGAACCCCCAGGAGGCATCCTCGGGCGACCAGGCGCCGCGGTCGAAGCGGCGGTAGGAATTGATCGTCGGGCGGAACAGGAGATGCGTTTCCGGCAGATGCTTGAGCAGCCCTGCGGTGTAGTGCTGTCCCACCTCCGACAGCTTGCCGGGTCCGGCCGCGAAAGCGTTGCGGCCGTCCCGCCACAGGCTCTGATGGTGATGGCCGCCGCAGGCGCTCTCGCGGCCCGGCGGTTGGAAGCGCGTCATGAAGGTGGCGACGAGCCCGTGCTCGGCGCAGAATTCGCGCAAGTGCAGCTTGGCGCGCATGGCGTCGTCGGCCGCTTCGAGTGCCGGCTTCGGCGTCAGCGCGAATTCATACATGCCATAGCCATATTCGGTGACCATCGAGGCGACGCCGATGCCGATGCTCGCCATGCGTTCGATGAAGTCGGCGATGAAATTCTGATAATTGCCGCCGCGCACCAGGTCGTAATTGATGTAGGAATGGCCCCAGGGCTTGAGCTCGCGATAGCGCCCGGCGCGCATCAGCTCGTGATCGGCATGGAAAATGCCGAACTCGTATTCCAGCGCGAAGCGCGGCTCATAGCCCAGCGCCAGCGAGCGCTCCTCCAGGTCCTTCAATATGGCGCGCGGATCGAGCGCGCAGCGGCTGCCGTCGAGATTGAAGGAATTGAGGATAACCGAGGCGAAGCGCGGGTCCCAGCCATGCTGGCGCACGCTTGCGGGATCGGGCAGCGCCATGATGTTGGGATAGCCATTGTCGTCATTGCTGATCGGCCCCGGAAATACCGGCACGCCGGTGGGCGCGCCGTCGCTATGGGCGACGCAATAGAGAATGGCATTGAGCGCATCGCCATTATAGGAGAGCTTGAAGGGCGCGGTCTTCGAGCGGAAGACGCCATTCACTTCCGGCATATGTACATTGATGAAACGCACCCCCTTGGCGGTGAGCTCCTTGTGGAGCTGCTGCAGCCTGTCCTTGCGTTCGGCCACAAGGCTTGCGAAATCCGTGGTCATGCACGCTGTCCTTCTTTGCTAGAGGCCGGTTTGGCGCGACCGGGCAGTCGCCTAAGAAGCTCGTCGAGCTCCAGCCTGACAAAAATCCCGCGCGGCCGGAAGGTCATGCCGAGGACGATGATGGCGCCCATGGCGAGGCCCGACAGGCCGAGGAGCTGCGGAAGCTCGACGCCGGCGATGCTGACGCCGCTCTCGATGCTGCGGATCGCCTCGAGGAGGAGAGCCAGCACCGCGCAGCCGAAGACGGCGCCCGATACCGTGCGCATGCCGCCCAGGATCAGCATGGCGAGCGTCGTCATCACCAGCTCGAAATGGAAGGCGCGGGCATTGATCGTGCCCATGAAGAAGGCATAGAGCATGCCGCCCGCGGCGCACATCAAGGCGCCGACGATCCAGGCGATGAGGCGCAGCCTGAAGACATTGACGCCGAAAGCGCGCGCCGCAAGCAGGCTTTCGGCACTGGCGCGCAATTGCAGGCCCGCCGCACTGTCCTTGAACAGCCGCGCGATGACGATGGCGAAGGCCGCCGCGGCGATGGCGCTCGGCAGCCCCACCACTTGCGGTATGCCGAAGAAGGCCTGCGCGCCCTTGAACAGGTCGGTCCAGTGGATGAAGATCGAATGCACGACCATCATCAGGCTGAAGGTGACGATGGTTGCGGCCTCGCCCGACAACCTCGCGATGACGAGGCCGGTGAGGGCGGCGATCACCCCGGCGATGCCGAGGCCTGCGCCCGCGGCAAGCGCTGGATGGAGAGCGATATCGGCAAGGCCGAAAGGCGCATCCGGGATGGACATCTTCTTCATCGCGATGGGCGTGGCGAGGATCGCCACCGAATAAGCGCCGATGCCGGCAAAGGCGCCCTGCCCCAGATTGGCGACCAGCGAATTGCCCATGAAGATCTGCAAGCCCAGCACGATGAGCAGATTGACATAGGCCGCGAAGGCGATGCGCATCAGATAGAGGGGCGCGTAGAGCCAGATGATGAGCCCGATGAGGATGACGGGCAGCGCCGTCACCAATCCGCCGATGAGAGAACGCGACCAGGTCGTCTGCATCATCAGATCTCCTTGTCGCCGAGCTCGACCTTGCGGCCGAGGAGGCCATCCGGCCTTAAGGCCAGCAAGGCGGCGATGATGCTGTAGGCGATGGCGTCGCGCAGGCCGCCATAGTCGGATGGCAGGAGAGCGATGATCGCCACATCGAGGAAGCCCAGCAGCATGCCGCCGAGGACGGCACCGCCGAGCGATCCGAAGCCGCCGATCACGCAGGCGATGAATGCCTTGATCACCGGCTGGAATCCGAAGGTCGGATCGATGCTGCCGCGCCGCGCCACGATGAAGATCGCGGCAATGCCGGCGAGCAGCCCCGAAAGCGCGAAGGCCGTGGCGATCACGCGGTTGGCGCGGATGCCCATCAGCCGCACGGTCGAGAATTCCCGCGTCGCCGCCCGGATGGCGAGGCCGAGCGTCGAGTGCTTGAGGAACAATACGAGACCGCCGATCGCGATCGCCACCACGGCGAGCTCCAAGATCTGCAGCAGCGACACCGCGTAGGGCCCGATGAAGATCGTGCGCGAGAGCTCGCTGAACACCGGGACCGCGCGGGGCCGCGGCGAGATCATCAGGGTGAGCAGGTTTTGCACCACGATGCTGACCCCGAGCGCGGTGAGGAGGCCGGTGGTGGTGGGCGAATGGCGCACCGGGCGGAAGGCGATCCGCTCGAACAACATGGCGACGAGAGCGCCGGAAGCGATGGCGATGGGGGCGATGAGCCAGGGCGATCCGATCCCGATGAGGAGGGCCAGATACATCGAATAAGCCGCACAGGCGATGATCTCGCCATGGGCGAAATTCATGAGGTTCATGATCGAATAGACGAGCGCCAGGCCGAGCGCGATCAGCGCATATTCCGAGCCGAAGGCGAGCGCGTTGAGGATCTGCTGGATCGCATAGTCCATCGCCCGTCAGCTCCCCAGATAGCTTTCGATGAGCTTGGGATCCCCGCGCAATTCCTCCGCTCTACCCTCATGCCGGATGATCCCTGAGCTGATCACATAGGCGCGGTCGGCATGCTTCAGCGCCTGCATGACATTCTGCTCGACCACGAGCAGCGTCACCCCCTCCTCCTTGAGACGGCTGACATAGTCGAACATCTGGGCCACGATGCGCGGCGCGAGGCCGAGCGAGGGTTCATCGAGCATCAAAAGGCTCGGCCGCGACATCATCGCGCGCGCGATCGCCAGCATCTGCTGCTCGCCGCCCGACAAGGTCCCGGCGAGCTGCCGGTTGCGCTCGCGCAGGATCGGAAAAAGCCCGAGATATTTCTCGATGTCCTGCCCGACCCCGTCGCGGTCGCGCCTGGTCGCTGCACCGAGGCGGAGATTTTCCGCGACCGTCAGATTGGCGAAGACATGCCGGCCCTCCGGCGTCACCGAAAGACCGCGACGCACGCGGTCTTCGGTGGCCAGGCGCTGGATTTCCTTGCCTTCGAACACGACCTCTCCCGCCGCCCGCACCAGTCCCGCTATGCCGGAAATGAGCGAGGTCTTGCCCGCGCCATTCGGGCCCAGCAGGGCGACGAGCTCGCCACGCGCCACCGAGATCGACGCCTCGCGGAGGGCGCGAATGGCGCCATAGTGGACGGAAAGGCCTTTCACCGAAAGCATGACAGGCGTATGCGGCTCCGCGGCCCCGATCACTTCAGATAGGGGATGTTGGGCGGCATGGCATCGGTGATGAGCGTGCGCTTGCCCTCGCTGAAGCCGATCACCGGCACGGTCTTGACCGGATAGCTCTTCTTCTCGGCGAAGGAGATGGTCTCGGCGGTGATGCCGGGATAGCCGCCGGGGGCACGGATCGCCTCGCGCAGCTTCACCGGGTCGACGCTGCCGGCCTTCTTCGCCGCCGCCGCGATCACCGCCACCATGTCGCCGCCCAGCGCATCGAAGATGCCATTGACCTTGAAGCCACCCGCCTTGCAGTCCTTGAGGAACTGATCGATGGCGCCGCCATTGCCGATCACGCCATGGGTGGCGAAGACCACCTTGTCGAGATCTTGCGGCTTGCCGACGGTTGCTTCGAGCGAAGGATCATCGAAGCCGTCGGAGCCCGCGATCCAGCCGTCATAGCCATTGGCGCGCAACTGGCGAATGAGGATGCCGACATCGGGCAATATGCCGCTCACATGGATGACATCGGGCTTGTCGGGCAGCGCCTTGATGCTGGCGATCTGCGGCGACCAGTCGGAGATGCCGAAATTGTAGCTGAGCTTGCCCACCACCTCACCGCCGGCCTTGGTAAAGGCCTCGCCGAACCAGATCGGCAGCTTGGCCGACCAGGAGCCCGAATCTTCCGAAGTAAGGAGCACTGCCTTGCGCGCACCCTTGCCGTAGACCACCGCAGCGGTGGCGGCGGCATTGATCGGATCGGGAACGGCGCCGGCGATGAAATTGTCGGTGCCGAGCTCCTGCATCTCGACCTGCGTATTGGGTGCCGAATAGACGGTGACGCCATAGGTCTGGGCCATGGTCGTCATCGGGATGAGCGCGTCCGGGAAAGGCAGGCCGGTGATGACTTGGGCGCCGGCATCGAGGAATTTCTGCCCGAGCGAGACCGACAATTGCGCATCGGAGCGATTGTCCTCGACCATGATCTCCACTTTCGGATCGTCGGAGCCAGCCGCCTTGTTCACGCGTTCGGCCATGCAGCGCATGCCTTCGGATTCGGCGTAAGGCGTCAGCGGTCCGGTCAGCGACACCGCGATGCCGATCTTGACGGTGTCGGCGGCCGATGCCCAGGGCGCTCCCAAGGTGGCGAGCGCCAGCGCCGCAAGCGGCGCAACTCTCTTCAGTGCCATGTCTTATCCTCCCGTTTCGTTTGTTGTTCGCTCATGTCGGCGGCGCCGAGATAGATCTCGACCACCTTGGGATCGCGGCGGATGGCCTCGGGCGGGCCGACCGCCACCACCTCGCCCATGTCGAGGACGCAGATGCGGTCGCATACCGTCATGATGAAATGCAGATCGTGATCGATGACGAGAAGTGCGGCACCGCTTCTGTCACGGATGGCGCGGAGCGTTGCGGCAAGCGTCGCGGTCTCATAGTCGTTCATGCCGGCGGCGGGCTCATCGAGCAGAAGCAGCTTCGCGCCGAGCGCTTGCGCGCGGGCGAGTTCCAGCCGGCGTTGCTGCCCGTAAGGCAAGGTTCCCGCCGGGCGCTCGGCGTCGGCGGCAAGACCGAACTGGTCCATCAGCACATTGACGTCGATCGATCGCGCCACATCCGGCCGGTGGCGGCGGCAGGTGATGAGGCCGACCTCGATATTCTGGCGCGTGGTCAGCGTGGGGAAGAGCCGCAGATTTTGGAAGGTGCGGCCGACGCCGAGCCGTGCGGCGAATTCCGGCCCGCGGCCGGCAAGCTCCATGTTATCGAACCGGATCGATCCGGTGTCCGGCTTGAGGACGCCGCTGATGGCATTGACCAGCGTCGATTTCCCGGCGCCATTGGGGCCGATGAGGCCGAGGATCTCATTCTTGGCGCAAGTGAAGCTGACGCCGCGCAGCGCGCGCACGCCCGTGAAACTTTTGCTGACGTCGGCGATCGACAGCACGGCCCTCTTCCTGATTTTCCTCGCGACGCTCTTCGTGGCGTCCACAAGCAATGTTAGGAGCAGGCTTTCCAAAATGCAATAAATTTTCTAATTTGGAAAAATTTAACGCCTCGACCCCGGCGTCTTGGGCAGGCCGGCTTCGCTGGGCACCGTGTTCGACATCAGCACGACGACATCGGTTTCCCCTTCCGCCACATAGGCATGAGGCATGCCGGCATCGAACAGGATGCTGTCGCCTGGTGTAAGCAGCACCGGCTCATAATGCTCGGTATGGAGATTGAGCCTGCCTTCGAGCACATGCAGGAATTCCTCGCCCGGATGGCTGCGCCAGCCGCCGCCCTCCTTGAGGCTGCGGGCGGTGATCACCACGCGCCAGAAGACATTTCGCTTTTCCTTGAAGTCACTGCACAGCACCTCGAAACGCAGGCCCGGCGTGTCATGGACGATGCCTCCGCCGGCACGGGTGATCGACCGGCGCGCGATGGGGGCTTCGGCCGGGCTCGACAGGAAAGCGGTGACCGGCACCCTCAGCACGCCCGAAAGCGTCAAAGCGATATCGAAAGTCAGCCGAGCCTTGCCGTTCTCGATCTTGGACAGCTGCGAGACCGAGAGCCCGCAGGCCTGGCTCAGCTCTTCGAGGGTGAGGCCCTTGGATTTTCTGATCTCGCGGATCTTGGCTAGGACGGTCTGCGCGCGCACCTCAGGCAATGCTCCCTTTCGTCGCCGGCAAAGGCTCTTCTATCGCTCCTGGCGATCTCAAGTCCATGAACCGGATCTCAGCTTCGAGTGCCGGAACCAATGCGTCCGCCACTTTCCGGCGTTCCTCATCGCTCGTCAGGAGATCGTTGCGGATCTCGAGATAGAGGCAGGCGAGGCCAAGGTCGAGCCCGTGCCGGTTGAGCGTATGGCCCTCCGAACTATGCCAGTCATAGGGATCGTTGCTGCCGATGACGAAGCCGCCATGCCGGCGCAGGCTTTCAAGTGCTACGGCGCCCATCCGGCATTCTTCGCGCCACAGCACGCCGATCTCGGTCCCACGCTCCTTGCCGCCCATCACCGGTGTGAAGCTGTGCACCGACACCACCGCCGGCCGCGCCGCCAGCAATCCACTCACCGCCCTGTCGAACGGCACTCGCGCGATCGCCTCGCGCAAGGCCTTGTCGGCGGCCGCGATGTCGCGATTGCCGGGGATCGGTATGCCGCCCATATCGGGCCTGTGGCAGTCCCAGTCCGAAGGATGCCGGTTGAGGTCGAGAAACAGCCGCGAATAATTCCCCAGCACGAAAGGCGCGCCGAGCCGGGCCGCCATGAGCCTGGTCAAGGCGCCGGCGCCGATGTCGCCGGCAAAATGCGTGGCGAGGAAAGGGGCGGCAAGACCGAGATCGCGCCAGGGGGCCGGCACTTCGTTGCCGGCATGCTCACAGAGGAGAAGCAAAGGCGCAAGGGCGCCGCTGCCGCCGCCAAGCGTGACCGCCGCTTCCGCCAGCGCCGACCTTTCGCTCTCAGACAAATTCGGTGCGGACATGATAGGCCTTGATATCGCTTGCTTGCCTCAAGCCCTCGCGGCCGTTCATCCGGCCGAGGCCCGAATTCTTGACGCCGCCCCAGGGCAGATAGAGATCGGCATGATCGCAGCGGTTGAGATAGACCGTGCCTGCCTCGACCTCATCGAGGAGCCGCAATCCCGTCTCATGGTCTCCCGTCCAGATGCTGGCGCTGAGCCCATATTCGCTGTCATTCATCAGGGCAACGGCCTCGGCATCGTCACGGACGATCTGGATCGCCGCCACCGGACCGAAGGTCTCTTCGCGCATCACGCGCATGCGATGATCGACGCCGATGAGGACCTCAGGCTCGACATAGGCCTCGCCCAAATCCCCGGCGCGTGACCGTCCGGGCGGCATCATGCGTTTCGCTCCCTTGGCCAGCGCGTCCTCGATATGGCCGCGGATCGTGCCGGCGGCGCCGCTGCTCACGACCGGACCAATATAAGACTTGCCGGTGATCGGATGATCGATCGTGACCTGCGCCGCTTGCGCGGTGAAGGCGTCGATGAAGCGCTTGGCGATCGCCTCGTGCACATAGAGCCGCTCGACCGAGCAGCAGGATTGCCCGGCATTGGAATAGGCGCCTTCGATCAGGAGCGGGATCGCCTTGTCGAGATCGGCATCGGGACGGACATAAGCGGGATCCTTGCCGCCGAGCTCGAGATGGACATGGGTGAAGGTGCCGGCGGCCGCGGCATGGACCTGCCGGCCGCCCGCGACCGATCCGATGAAATGGACCGCGCGCAGGCGGCCCGAGCCGATCAGGCCCTCGGCGTCGGGATGGGTCATGTCGAGCGCCTGGAAGACGCCGTCGGGACCGCCCGCCGCCGCGAAGGCTTCGGCCGCGATGTCGGCGATGATCGGCGTTTGCGGCGAATGCTTGAGGAGCACGACATTGCCGGCGACGAGCGGGGCCGACACCAGATAGCCCAGCATCGCCACCGGATAGTTCCAGGCACAGATCGACAGGGTAACGCCGTGCGCCACGCGGCGGGTGAAGCGGCGGATGCCGGGATCGGCTTCATATTCCTCATCAGCAAGCGCCCCCGCCGCTTGCCCAATGAGCTCGCCGACCAGCCTGAGGCGCGGCGTCTCGTCGGCCTGCCACAAGGGCCTTCCCATTTGCCAGGCGAGGGCTTCGGCGAGCCGGGTGCTGCGCTTGGCCATCTCTTCGCCGAAGAGATCGACGAGGGCGAGGCGTTCGGCGATGGGCGTCCTGGCCCAGTCTTTGGCGGCCGCCTCGGCGCGCCGGAGCGCCGCCTCGATCTGGCGCGCGCCGGCATAGCGGCGTTTCATGTAGACTTTGCCGTCCACGGGGGACACGACGTCGAAAGCCTGCCCCTCATCCGCCGTGACCGCGATATTCATTGCTGCCCTTTCCGAAAGCCATTGACGGCGGCAGCTTACATGAATTATCGAAAATGGAAAATTTTTTCGTATTAAGCGATCGACGCCATAAAACCGGAAGGAAACCCCTGATGCCAGCACCAAGCTATGACTTCTCGAAGCGAGCCGCCATCGTGACGGGTGCTGGGGGCGGCATGGGCGAAGCCATCGCGCTCGCTTTGGCCAAAGCCGGGGCGGCGGTCACCGCCATCGACGTGAAGCCCTGCCCCGACAGCCTCAAGGCGGCGGGATCGCTCATCGCCTACGCGCAGGGCGATCTGCGCGACGCTGCCTTTGTCGAGCAGACGGTCGCCGCCGCCTATGAGCGCAGTGGGCGGCTCGACTATCTCGCCAATGTCGCGGGCGTCCTGTGGTTCGGGCGCGACAAGTCGCTGCTCGATATGAACCTCGAGGTCTGGGACGAGGTGATGGACATCAATCTCAAGAGCATGGTGCTGACGAGCCGCGCCGCGGCGCCCTTCATGCGCAAGAGCAAGGGCAGCGCCATGGTCCATTTCTCCACCATCCAATGGATGCGCGGCGACCTCAAGCCGCAGGACGCCTATCAGGCATCGAAGGCCGCCGTCTCCGCCATGTCGCGCTCGCTCGCGATGCAGCTCGCCGCCGATGGCATCCGCTCCAACTGCGTCTGTCCGGGCCCGACGCTGACGCCGCTGCAGGCGCGCTGGGACACTGACGAGATCCGCCGCCAGGTCGCCGATTTCGTGCCGTTGAAGCGCATCGGCACCGCCGATGACATGGCCAATGCCGCGCTCTTTCTGCTCTCCGACGGGGCAGGCTTCATCACCGGCGTCGATCTCGTCGTCGACGGCGGCGTGCTCTTGCACTGAGGCCCGGCGCCAGGAGACACAAGTGTCGACTGGAAACTGTTCCAAAAAGCTTCATTTTTTCATCAATTGCGTTGGCAGGTAGCAACGTCTCGCATTCGGCATGAGACGCGGGTGCACACCTCTTGGACAACACGGCAACGATCGTGCTCTTGTGGCGCAGTGAAACGCGCGGCGACGCGCGGCGTCCCTTTTTAAGGGATGTGTAACACCGCAAGTTCGGGCATAATTCTGTTTTGTCATGAGAATGTGCCGGCGCCAGCCTGGCCGGGCGTGATGTGGTCTGTCGTGCCATCGGCGTTGTGACGAATCTCACATTACCTGATGGCGATATGTGCCAACGATATTCTTTCTTCGGGAGGATTCGCGGTGCCTCACCTGATCATGTCGAGAAGTCTGCGCGCTCTTTCGACCATCGCCTTGCGAGCATCCATCATGACCCTGGCATTGGCGGGCATCCTCGCTGCGTCTTCTGTGGCAGCGGCGGAGGAAAACGCCTATCCCGCCGCATCGCTGCCGCCGGCCACGCAGCCGGGCTGGGACAGCGCCCCCGATCAGCTCGACGTGTCCGCGCCGCCGGATGAAGCGCAAGGCGGCATGACCGAGGCCGGAACACCCATCAGCAAACGCAACGAGCAGTGTTTTCCGTCCGAGCAGCGCGATCTCTTCAGCCAGGTCGACCGGGTGTCCGACGGCACGCCCGGCGGATTGAGGCCGTTCAACTATCGTGACGCGGACAACAAGGTCTCACCTGAAGCGCGCAATGCCATTCGCGGCAAGAACACCTGGCTCCTGTGGGGCGAAGGCAATGAGGTCTTCTGGGGGTGGGTGCAGCAGCATGGCTATGGCCTCGCCGATTTCCTCATTCTCATGGATTCGCGCCAGCGCGGCAGCCGCTTCAAGGACTCAGGCCTCATCAACCAGCCGGGAATGAAAGCGCGGACCGACAAGAAGGTGCTAGGCCTCTATCTCGACCAGGCCGACGGCGACAAGATCCGGCTGCAGCAGGCTGACAATGATATCGACGCCGGCAAGACCGAGCCGGTCGTCCGCCCGGCGCTGCCGCCAAATCACGCCGGCCGCGAGCTGTTCACGCCAGGCGAGCCCGAAAAATACAAGCAGGTCCTGGCGCAGCTCGCCGATGACGGCCTCGACACCACGATCTACGGCTATCCTTCGGGCATCGTCGGATTGCGGCTGTTCCCCAATCCGGATTTCTTCGGAAACACGCCCGCTGCCCGGGACGCGCGCGACTATTGGAACCAGCGCGTCGAGCAGGCGGCGGGAGATGCCTATTACACCGAATCCTCGATCAATGCCGATCCCAAGCTCGTGCGCCCGTTCCGGGTCAGCATGTCATGCGGCTTCTGCCATGTCGGGCCGCATCCTCTCAGCCCTCCGGCCAATGTCGAGGCCCCGGAATGGTCCGACCTGTCGAGCGTCATCGGCGATCAATATTGGACGCCGGTCAAGACCTTCACGAATTTGAAAAAGCCGCACAGTTTTCTGTATCAGTTCCTGGCCAGCCAGCAACCGGGGACCATCGACACATCGCTCGTCAGCACCGACCACATCAACAACTCCAACACCATCACGGCGATCTTCGATGTGCCGGCGCGCCTGGATCGGGCGCTGGCGAATCCGCCCGAAGAGCAGAGCGCATCCAACCTCATGGTGCCGCATGTCGAGGATCCGCAGCCCAAGGCAAATCCGCGGCATACGCCGCGCGTCCTCGTCGACGGCTCCGACAGCATCGGCGTCTTCGGGGCGCTGTCGCGCGTCTATGTCAATATCGGCACCTATTCCGAGGAATGGAAGCGCCTCCACAACACGGTGATCGGCTTCAAGCCGCAACGGCCGTTCACGGTCTCGACGCTGCTCAAGAACTCCGTCTACTGGCGGACGGCGGAGCGCTATCGCATTCCGTATCTCGCCGCATTCTTCACCCATAAGGACAAGAATACCGGGGGCAACGTGGCTTCGCCCATGTATCTTGCCGACACCGTGATCGGCAGGCCCATGATCGATGCCGAGCGCGATCTGTCGAGCAAAGGGCGGGCTGTCTTCGTCCAGAATTGCGCCGTCTGTCATTCGAGCAAGCAGCCGTCCGGATTCGAGCTCCGCTTCTCGCGCGATTGGCGCCAGCACGCTTCAGCCGCGACGGGACAGGCGAGCCTGACCTTGCCCATGGATTACGCCGACTGGACGGAGTTCACCAAGAGTACCGCCTATGGCGGCTATGTGAAACAGATCGCCGCCCTCGCCGGCGCAGCGAGCGTTCCCGACCCTTTCATCAAGGATAACTTCCTCTCCACCGACATTCGGGTGCCGGTAACCCTGGTCGGGACCAACTCCGCGCGCGCCGTCGCCACCAACGCCATGCGCGGGCAGATGTGGGACAATTTCTCGTCCGAAACCTACAAGAACCTGCCGGCGGTGGGACCGGTGC
This sequence comes from Pseudomonadota bacterium, assembly GCA_021828105.1. Lineage (GTDB taxonomy): Bacteria > Pseudomonadota > Alphaproteobacteria > Rhizobiales > Aestuariivirgaceae > Taklimakanibacter. Next base: position 302,821 of record JAKATG010000001.1, on the reverse strand, counting down.
GTTTCTTCAACCCCTATTCCGGCAAGCCTGTCGATGCCTGGGGCAATAACGATGTCTATTATCCACCCGCGGGGGGACCTGGCTATTATCGTCCGGCATCGCTCATCAGCCTGTGGGCGACGGCGCCTTTCCTCCACAACAACGCGCTCGGCGAGTATACGCATGATCCTTCGATCGCCGGCCGCTTGCGGGCCTTCGAGGACGGCATCGACAAGATCCTGTGGAAAGCCAGGCGCATCCCGAGCGCCAACGATCGGCCCGGCGATCTGCGCTGGGACCACAAGGACCTGGCCGGAGGCGACCAAGGCTTCATCTACCGCACGACCGAGGCGACCGGGTTCGATTTTCCCGCCAACTTCATCCGCCCGCTCGCCGAAAGCATGCTCGGCCCGTTCCTGACAAACGTCCTCACCACCTATCTTTGGATCGGATTGGGCCTCGCGGCACTTGTTCTTGCCCTCGTCGCCCGTCAGCGCCATGCCGGCTTCGCCTTAGCCCTCATCGCCGTCCTCATTGCGGTCCTCTTGCGCTATAGCCGCGTCGATTCGGTCTATCCCTGGCTCTGGCTGGTGCCGGGGATCGCGGCGGTGGCGGCGCTGTTGCTTTGGCTGCTGCCGCAGAGGCGCTGGACCGCTCCTGTGCTGTTTGTCGTGCTGGCAGGCCTCGCCGCTTTCGCCGGCATGCAGGCCAACGCCTTCGTGAACGGGAGGCTCGGCGACCTCAATATCGGGCCGCTGCCCAAGGGCACGCCGGTCAATCTGCTCATGAATCTCAATCCGGAAGCGGCGCGCGGCGATCTGCTCGAGGCCGCCTTCGGCGTGACCCGCGGCATCCTGCGCATTCGCAAGGAGCAGCTTTCGGACGGGGAAGCACTCAAGGCCTTCGAAACGGAAGCCGCCGTCCCCCTGCTCAGGGCGAGCAAATGTCCCGACTTCGTATTGGATCGCGGTCATTGGTTTGCCGAAGCGCTGACGGATGAAGAAAAGAAGCAGCTCAAGGCATTCCTGAAAACCCTTTGATCCCTCAACGCTGGAGATGAACCTGGGCGATGGCATTGGACTCTCAGCAGGTTGAACCGAATCCGGCCGCCGACCCGGCTACTTCTCCCGGCACGACGCCATTCGATTACATTGTGGTGGGCTCAGGAGCCGGCGGCGGGCCGTTGGCGGCGCGCCTCGCCTTGAGCGGCCGGCGCGTTCTCGTCATCGAGGCCGGTCTCGATCCGGAAAAGAGCGATGTGCCCGAGGTCTACCAGGTGCCCGCCTATAATGGCGCCGCCACCGAGGATCCGGCAACCAGCTGGGAATTCTCCGTCCGGCACTATGACGACGATCAGCGCCAGGAGCGGGACAGCAAGTATCAGGCGGCAAGGGATCCTTCGGCCAATGGCGGCGAGGGAAAGGGCGGCATCTTCTATCCGCGCGCCGCCGCCCTTGGCGGATGCACATCGCACCATGCGATGATCATGATACGACCCAATGATTCCGATTGGGACGAGATCGCCCAGCTGACCGGTGACGAATCGTGGCGCTCGGAGAATATGCAAGGCTATTTTCCGAAGCTGGAGAATTGTCTCTATTATGCCGTCTACAAGGGCTTTCTCGGCCGCATCCTCGGCGGCATCCTGCGCCTGGTGCAAGCCGTCGCCGCCTACATCAATCCGAGGATCGAGCTCGATCCGAACGGTCATGGCTTCAAGGGGTGGCAGCCGACGAGCTTCATCGATCCCCTGGTGATCGCGGGGATCGCGCGTGGGGACCGCACCTTCCTCGGCCTGTTGCGCGATATCATCTGGTCGGCGCTCGCCGGCAAGGGCGAGCGATCGCTTCTGAAACGGGCCGTCGCCCGCCTCCAGATCATACAATTTCTCGATCCGAATGTGCGCACCAGCAGGACGGGAGCGCAAACCGATGGCGAGGCGGATCCCCGCCCCCACCTCTCGCTGATCTCGATCGGAACCAGCGGCAAGCAGCGCTCCGGCTTGCGCGAATGGCTGCTCAAGGTCGCCGCGGAGCATCCCGGCCGTCTGGTGATCGTGACGGGCGCCCATGCCACTCGCATTCTCTTCGAAAAGGACAGGAAGGATTCGGTGCCGCGGGCGGTCGGCGTGGAAGTCGCGCATGAGCCCTTCCTGTACCGCGCGAGCCCGAAGTCCAAGCAGGCCGGCCCGCCGCGAATGGTGCAATATTTTGCCCGCCGCGAGGTCATCGTTTCCGGCGGATCGTTCAACACTCCTCAGCTGCTGATGCTGAGCGGCATTGGCGATGCCCGAAAGCTGCGAGAACTCGGCATTGCACCGCTGGTCGACCTGCCGGGTGTGGGCGCCAATCTTCAGGACCGCTATGAGGTCAGCGTGGTCTCCGAGATGAAGACGGAGTTCGTCACCCTGAAGGACGCGAGCTTCACGCCCGGTGATGCCGCGGATCCGGTCCGCAAGCAGTGGCTCGCGGACAAGACCGGGCTTTATGCCACGAATGGCGGGGCCTTGGCGATGATGCTGGCGTCACCCTTCGCCAGCAGCAAGAGCAAGCCGGACCTCTTCGTGTTCGGCGTCCCTGCCGCCTTTCGCGGCTATTATTGGAACTGGTCGAAAGAGTTGCTCAGGCGAACGATGGGCGCCGATACCGAGCAGCGCAATCTGTGGACCTGGGTCATCCTCAAGGCCTACACCGACAACAATCGCGGCAGCGTAAGCCTGCGCACCGGCGATCCTTTCGACACGCCTGAGATCAACTTCAACTCCTTCAGCAAGGATTCAGCGCGCCAGGAGGCCGATACCCAGGCCCTGTGCGACGCGATCGGACGGATGCGTGCAATCAACGCCAAGATCAAGGCGATGAAGGCGGAAGTACAGCCGGGTCCTAAACTCGCGGATGGTTCGGCGGATCTCGAGAAGTGGGTGCAGGACGAGGCATGGGGCCATCATGCCTGCGGCACATGCCGGATCGGGCCCGATCCCTGGCAAGCCGATGCGGCGCTCTTGAACGACAGAGGTGCCGTGCTGGACAGCCGCTTCCGGGTCCACGGCGTCAACAACCTGCGCGTCGTCGACGCCTCGGTCTTCCCGAGAATACCCGGCTATTTCATCGTGACGCCGGTGTTCATGATCGCCGAGAAGGCGGCGGATACGATCATTGCCGACTCCGCCATCTATCCGAGCGAGCTCGAGCAGCGCGAGGCGACCGCAGTTCAGCAGCGGCGTGCCATGCTCGCGGAAAACCTGGTTTCCGACCGCTATCAGCCAACGAGCTTGCCGGAGGACAGCGTCGGTCTGGCGCTCTCCGGCGGTGGCATCCGCAGCGCCACCTACTGTCTCGGCATGCTGCAAGCGCTTGCCGCGACAAAAATCCTCCGCCGGGTGGATTTTCTCTCGACCGTCTCGGGCGGCGGCTATGCCGGTGGATTTCTCGGCCGTCTCTATACCCAGATTGCCCCGCTGGTCTTCGACAAGGTCGGGCGCATCGAGGCGATCCTCGCCAACCCGCGTTCGGCCGAGATCTGGTGGCTGCGGCGGAATGCGAACTATCTCGGCGGGGCCGGACGATCCGATCTCGAAGCGAATCTCGCGGTGCTCGCCCGGAATTTCGTCGCCGTCTACTTCTGTATCGGCACGCTCCTCCTCGGCCTGTTGGGCGGCCTCAGATTTCTATCCGATTGGATATTCACCTCAGGTCCCGCCGATTGGACGATCGGCGGGTTTACCGTCTCGCCATGGTGGTGGGTGGCGGCGCTCGTGCTCGTATTGGCCGTGCTGCCGCTTGCCGTCGCCTATTGGCTGACGCCCAGACCTCGCGCGCAGCGACCCTATTCCGCTTTTGCGGTGCTGGTGTGGTTCGTGCTTCTCGCCTGCGCGGTGGCCGCCATCGGCATTGCCCGGGTCGAAATTCTGGGGCTGCTGGCGATAGCCGTGCTGTTGGTAGGCTGGCTCTGGCAGGACGTCGTTCGCTGGGGCGACCCACCCGGCGATCCCGATCTCGCTTCGGCAACCCTCCACCGCAACCGCCTGACCCGCACGCTCGGCACGTTCCTGCTGATATTCGCAGGCATGGTGGCTTTCGTCATCGTCGATTCGCTCGCACGCAAGGCGTCGATCCTGTCGGTCGGGCCCGCCATGGGAGCAGCCGCCCTGGTGGGCGCGCCGTTCCTGCCCTTTGTCCGCAAGCTCGCCATCACCATGATCCCTGACCTCGTCAATCCGACGACCGGACGGCTGGCAAGCAAGATCACCGTCAACGTGCTTGCCTTCACGCTTGCCACTCTCCTGTTCTTCGCCGTCGATGTGGTCGCGCATGCCGTATTCACCGACCGCCAGGTCGGCATCTGGGTCGTCGTGGCGGCGCTTGCCACCTCGCTGGCGCTTGGCCGGGCCCTGAACTTCCTCAATCTGTCTTCGTTGCAACAGCATCTCACGCAAAAGCTGGTGCGCACCTTCCTGGGCGCCTCCAATGATCTGCGCGTGCACCCGACGGGGACCACGCCGCCGGTGCCGGTCCATGTTTCGAGCCAGGACGACGATGTGGTGTTCGGCAAATACCACCCCGAGGAAAATGGCGGACCGCTGCATCTGATCAATGTCTGCATCAACCAGACCGTCGATCATGTCTCCGGACGCCAGCTTCGGCAGAACAAGGGCTTGCCGATGTGTGTCGGGCCTGAGGGCGTGAGCGTCGGTCGTCAGTACCACGCGCTCTGGCAGCCGCCCGTTGCCGATCAGCAAGACAATGTGATCGACGTCCGGGCGCTGCCGGCGGCGCCCGATCCCCACATGTTCCATGTCCTCGCCCGCTCCGACGGCGACAAGGCGACTGTCGAGCAATTGAGCCTGGGACGCTGGCTGGCCATATCCGCGGCGGCCTTCACCACCGGTGCCGGACGCGTCAGCAGCCTGCCGCTGTCGCTCTTGCTGGGCCTGCTCAATGTTCGCCTGGGTTATTGGTGGGACAGCGGCATACCTCCGGGCAAGCGGCCCGGCCGCTACCCGCCCCATATCTGGCGGCGCATAAAGTCGTTTCCTTCCGCTCTCTTTGCGGTCCAGTCGAGGCTTCTCAACGAATGGCGCGACTCCTTTGAAGGACCTTCGGCGAAACACTGGTATTTGAGCGACGGCGGACATTTCGAGAATTCCGGCGTTTACGAGCTTATCCGGCGCCGCCTGCCGTTCATGATCGCCGTCGATGCGTCTCGCGACGAGCGCTATGCGTTGGACGACCTCGCCATCCTGATGCGCCAGGTGCGTCTCGACTTCAATGCCGACCTCCTCTGGCTCGATCCGAGCACGAAAATACAAGAGGCGGGAAGATGGGCCGCTCTGGACGCCGCTGCGCCGGACGCCATACCGGATTGGATCAAGGATCTGATCAGCAACCCCGAGACGATTGGCGGCCTGCAGCAGATCAAGCGCGACAGTCAGACCTTTGCCGCCCTGGCGCGCATTTCCTACGCCGATCAGCCGGAGAAGGTCAGTTGGCTTCTCTTTATCAAGGCCAGCCTCGTCCCAAGGATCGCGGTGGATGTTCGCAACTACGCCCTCTCACACCCCAGTTTTCCTAATCAATCGACATTCGATCAGTTCTTCGACGACGACCAGTGGGAAAGCTACAGATCGCTCGGCGAAAGTGCCGGACGGGCCATCTTCGACAGGAACTATTCGCCCGCCGCGGCAAGTGCCATGGCCGACACGATGGGTGCCTGAGAAGAAGATCAGCCGCCCTCCAGATAGCGCTGGACTTCGGCGGCGCTGACCGCCTTGCGCAGCGCTGCGTCCTCCGCTTCGCAGATCGCGGCATAGTGGTCGACGAAGGCATCGCCATGAAGGGCGCGCGCCTTGGCGCTGGCGCAGAATTTCTTGGTCGCCGCGAGGAGATCGATCGGCAGGCGCTCGACGCCTTCCGGAATCTCGTTGGGCCCGCCGGAGGCGATGGGTGCCGCGGCGAGCGCCAGCTTTCGCTCGAGCCCGTCGAGACCCGCCCCCAGCATCGCCGCCAAAGCGAGATGGGGATTGAGATCGCTGCCCGGCAGGCGCAATTCGAGACGCGTCATCTCTTCAGTCTCGGCCGCGATCCTGACCGCCGCGGCATAGTTGTAAGGCGCCCAGCTCACCGTTTTCGGCGCCCAGCTTCCCGGCGCCAGGCGGCGATAGGCGTTCACCGTATTGCCGATCATCGGAAACACTTCCGGCACGCCATCGATGATGCCGGCGAGGAAGGATCTCGCCAGAGGCGAAAGCCCCTGCGCGTCGCTCCGGTCGCCGAAGACATTGCGGCCCGATTTGCGCTCGCGGAGCGACAAAGCGATATGCCCGCCGATGCCCGGAAAGCCCGCACCAGTGAGCGCCATGAAGGAGGCGGTGAGGCCGCGCTGGCGGCAGAAGGCCTTGGTGAACAGGCGGAAGAAGGCGGCATCGTCGGCCGCGCGCATCGCATCGCGGTGCCTGAGCGTCGCTTCGAAGCAACCAGGCCCCAATTCGACGCTGAGCGAATAGAGATCGATACCGCCGCGGGTGAGGAGATCTTCGAGATCGCTCACGAAGCTCGCTTGCGCCGCCGCCGTCTGTCCCGACCAGCAGCGATTATCGGGAGCATAAGGATCGAGATTGGCGAAGCCCTTGGCTCTGAGCGTCTCAGCCGTCTCGTTGAGCACGATGAACTCGAATTCATAGGCCGCGTGCACGTCGAAGCCGAGGCTTCTCGCCTTCGCCACCTGCTCGCCCAGGACCCGGCGCGGCGTGATCGCCGCTTGCGGTCCCGTATAATCGGCAACCAGCGCCGCGGCGTTCTTTTCGAAGGGATAGGCCCGCAGCGATGCCGCATCATAGGAGACGGTTTCGCTGCGATAGGGGCCGGGGAAAAGAATGGTCTCGCCCTGATCCCATTTGAGCGGCACATTGGCGAAGACGGCCGTATCGGCGCCCGTGAGCAGGTCCTCGCGATGCAGCCGGCGCTCGCGGAACATGCTGGCATAGTCGAACACGCCGACATGGACGATGTCGGCGCCGATCGCCTCCAGCGCTTCGGCGAGCGTGCCTTGCCGCCCCAATTGATCGGCCATCCAGCGTCTCCTGTGGTCATTGTCCCCGGCGATTATTGCAACAGTCGCGCCGCCGGTTCATCATCTTTCTGGCATGGAGGGTACCGGCACAGATAGGGCGTCTCGGATGATCAAGGCATCGCCAAGCCGGATCTATGAGGCCTTGCTCGATCCCGCCGCCATCGTGCGGTGGCGGCCGCCTAAAGGCATGACGGCTGAGGTCCACGCTTTCGATGCCCGCCCGGGCGGACGCTTCCGCATGTCGTTCATCTACGCCGAGAGACGGTCCGGCACGCGCGGCAAGACGTCCGAAGATGCCGATATGTTCGAAGGGCGATTTCTCGAGCTCGTCCCTGACCGGCGCGTCGTCGAGCTGATCGAGTTTCAGAGCGACGATCCGGCCTTTGCCGGCCAGATGACGGTGACGACATCGCTTGCGCCCGTCGCCGGCGGCACCGAAGTCACCATCACTTGCGCGAATGTGCCCCCAGGCATCAGCGCCGAGGATCACGCGGTCGGCATGGCATCGACGCTCGCAAATCTCGCGACCTATACCGAGTGAGGTTGCCTACGCTGCGGCATTAGCCTTCGGCACGAAGATCGGCAGTCGAACGGTGATGCGCGTGCCGCCCGAGGTGGCGTCGCCGATCGTGATCGATCCGTCATGCGCCTCGATCAGCCTGGTTGCGACGGCGAGGCCAAGACCGGCACCGCCGGTGCGGCGGCTACGCGACGTCTCCAGCCGCACGAAAGGCTCGAGCAGCATATCGCGCAAGTTCGGCGGGATGCCCGGCCCATCGTCATCGACCTTGAGCACCAGGCTTTCGCCTTCGCGCGCGAGCTTGAGATGGGCGGCAAATCCATATTTCAGCGCATTGTCGGTCAGATTGGAGATGATGCGCCTGAGCGCCAGGCGATCGCCAAGGACCGGCGCCTCCGCGGCCTCAAACTCCACATTGAGATCGATCGCCGATCCTTGCGCCTGGCGGTCCGCCACTTCGGCCTGCAGGATCTCGCCGAGCTCTACCAGTTCTTGGGCGAGTTCGCCTGCACCCGCACGGCTCGCCAGCAGGGCATCGTCGAGAAGCCGGATCATGTCGGAAATGTCGGCAATGGCGCGTTCGCGCTCCCTCTCGTCGGGAATGAGATCGGCCCGCAGGCGCAAGCGCGTTGCAAAGCTGCGCACATCATGTGAGATGCCGCCGAGCAGCGCCATGCGGGCGTGGAGAAGCTGGGACAATCGTGCCTGCAGGCGGTTGAAGGCGGCGATGAGCCCGCGGATCTCGGGCGCGCCGCCTTTGGGCTCGGCGAGCGCCAGGGGCGTGCCGGAAGGCTCCATGCGGTCGACGGCCGCCGCGAGCTTGCGCAGCGGCCGCAATGCACGATGCATGGTAATGAGAGCGATAAGCGCGATGAAAGTCCCGAGCATTCCGGCGCCGAAGCCGACCGGCACGCCGAAACGCGAGAGCGCCAGCGGGCTTCTGGTGCTGATGATCAGGGTCTCGCCGGTCTTGAGCGCGATGCGGAATTCGAGCGCATTGGCGACCCTGCCGAAGAGCCGCGGATAGCGCCGTTCGGCGGGCGATGCGGGCATGACCATGATGCGGAAGGCACGGCCGCCGAGAGCGGCTTCATAGATCTTGAGGATGTCCGCATCGGCGGGCCGGCCTTCGCCGCTGTCGCTTGCCAGCCTCTCACCCGCGGCCAATCGTGCCGCGAAGAGATTCGAGCTCGATGCCGCAAGAACCAGTGGCCTCTGCTCAGGCGCCGCGCGCTCGATGAGATCGAGCAGTGCCGCGATCTGGCGTGGCTGCGGCCGCGCATCTTCGCCAAGGAAATCATGCGAGCGGTAGGACGATCCGAGTGCCGCGATCCAGACGGCCATGATTGCCATGATCACGATGAGCGTGATGCGTGCGGCAAGGCTGATGCGCCTCATCACGGTTGAACCTTGACCGGAGCGGTGAACAGATAGCCGCCATTGCGCACCGTGCTGATGAGCGACGAGCCTGGGCTTGCCGCATCGAGTTTCTTGCGCAAGCGCGACACCAGCATGTCGACGGTACGGTCGAACGGATCGGTGCTGCGCCCGCGGATCCAGTCGAGGATCTGGTCGCGCGAGAGGACCCGGCGCGGCCGCTGCACGAAGCAGGCGAGGAGATCGAACTCGGCGCTGGTCAGCGTCAGCGTGCCGCCGCTGGCATCGCTGACCTGGCGCGCGTCGAGATCGATGACAAAGCGGTCGAAGGCGAGACGCCGCAATGGGGCGGGACGCGGCTCGGCCTGGGCGCGGCGCAGCAGTGCGCGCACCCGCGCCAGCAATTCGCGCGGGCCGAAGGGCTTGACGAGGTAGTCGTCGGCGCCCATTTCGAGGCCGATCACCCGGTCGATCTCGTCGCTCTTGGCCGTCAGCATCAGGATGGGGAGCAGATCTTTCTGGCGGATGCGCCGGCAGATCGACAATCCGTCTTCGCCGGGCAGCATCAGGTCCAGGATGACGAGATCGGGCCTGAGGCGCGAGAACACCGCATCCATGCCGGAAGCGTCTTCCGCCGTTTCGACACCGAATCCTTCCTTGCGCAACAGCTCGCTCACGAGCCGGCGGATATCGGAATCATCCTCGACGATGAGGATCGTGGCAGGCCTGGTCATTCTGGCGCTTTTCCGGCATCGCGGCCTTTCGCGCAAGGATCCACGCGCCATTTTTACAAACTGTTACCTGCGATTGACAGGCCGATACAAAATGCGACTTGCCGGTCAAATCCGGCTGACATGGCCGCCGCAACCTCCTGCGCATGGCCGCTTTCTGAAGGGCCCAGCCAACATCAGGAGACGAGAACGATGCTCAAGCTATTCGCCGTGACCGCCGCGGTTGTCACCCTCTCTATGGCCGCCGCCGATGCCAATGCCTGGACGCGCGAGGGAAGCGCCACCGGTCCACGTGGCACCTATACCGTGCAGGGCTCGGGAAGCTGCTACGCCGGCGTCTGCACCCGCCAGGTCACGCGCACCGGTCCCAATGGCCAGAGCTGGACCACTCAGGGTGCGATGCGCTGCGCCCATGGCGTGTGCAGAGGCAGAAGTGTCACCACGGGCCCCTATGGCCGCAGCTTCCGCCGCTGGGGATGGGTCGCGCGCTGATCCATTTCCCGTCCGGGCGGGTCTACCCCGCCCGCCCGGATTTCTGTGAAACTCCAATCCATGAGCGCGTGACGATGGACGCTATCCTGCCCAATCCGGCGATGCGCCTGACGATTCTCGCCATCGCCTTAGGCTTCATGATCCTCGAATACATGCTGAGCCGGCTCGTGCATCACGACACGGACACCCATGATCTCGCCGAAACCGCAGCTTCCTTCGCCGTGGCGACCGGCCAGAAGATCGTGCGCGCTCTCGAAGCCGGCTTCATCGCCCTACCCTTCGCCTATATCTATGATCACCGCCTCTTCGACTTCGATCCGTTCGCGCTTGCAACGCTCGCTGCCCTCTTCCTGGCGACCGAATTCGTCTATTACTGGCATCATCGCGCCGCCCACCGCATCCGCTTCCTCTGGGCCACGCATTCGGTCCATCATTCCGCAACCAGGCTCAACCTCACGGCCGCGATCCGGCTTGGCTGGACGGGCAACGTCACCGGCAACTTCCTGTTCTTCCTGCCCCTCGCCTGGATCGGTTTTCATCCCTTTGCCATCGTCGCGATGCTGGGCGTCAATCTGTTCTACCAGTTCTTCCTCCATACCGAGCTCGTGCCGACGCTCGGCCCCCTCGAATGGGTTCTCAACACACCGGCGCATCACCGCGTGCACCACGCCTCGAACCCTGCCTGCCTGGACAAGAATTATGGCGGCATGCTGATTGTCTTCGACCGCTTGTTCGGCACCCTCGCCGAAGCGCCGCGCGGCGACAGGCTGCGCTATGGCCTGGCGGGTGGCACGGCGACGCTCAATCCGCTACGCATCGCCTTCGGCGAATGGATAAGCCTGTTCCGCGATGTGAGAAGTGCCTCGACGCTGTCGGCAAAGCTCAGCGCGATATTCGCGGCGCCGGGATCGGTGCAGCCTTCGACACCCAATCGAATCCAAACCAGGGAGAAATGAAAGATGAGAACGAACGCCTCTCGCCGCAGCGCTGGCATCACCATCCTGTGCGCGCTCCTCACCCTGGGCGCGCTCGAAGCTTCGGCGCAAAGCCAGGCCTCGCCCGAGATGAAGGCTCAGGTCAAAGCCATGGCGCGCGCCTGTCGTTCGGATTTCCGCAAGTTCTGCAGTGGCGTCGAGAGAGGTGGCGGGCGTGTCATTGCCTGTCTTCAAAACCATGCCGGCGAATTATCGACCACCTGCCGCGATGCCTTGCTCACGGCCAAGGACAAGGCGGACGCTCCGCTGCAATGAGGTCCGCTATACCGGCAGGAGCGCATCCGGCTTCACATCGCCGATCGATGTGTAAGTGTGGGTCTCGCGCACGCCTGGCAGAGGCAGGATGACGCGCTTGAGAAAATCCTGGAACACCGACATGTCGGCGATGCGCGCTTTCACCAGATAATCGAAGCCGCCGACCACCATATGGCATTCGAGGACCTCGGGCGCCTTGGCGACGGCTTTGGCGAAGCGGTCGAAGACATGGGGCGCCGTCTGGTCGAGACGGACCTCGATGAAGACCAGCGTGCCGCGGCCGATCTTCTGCGGATCGAGGATCGCGCGAACCCCGGTGATGAAGCCGTCGCGGAACAGGCGCTTGACCCGTTGGCTGGTGCCGGTCGGCGAGAGGCCGACGCGGCCTGCGAGATCGAGCGTGGTTCGTCGCCCGTCTTCCTGGAGGAGACGCAACAGCATGCGGTCGATCCGGTCCAATTCCGCCATTTTCATTTCCACGCATTTCTTGCTTCAAAAAAGTGATTATCACGCAAAAGGAGCGAAAACAGTATATTCAATCGCGCTCAAATCGCCAATAGCGTGCGCCTCTCGAAGACAATGCCCCGAGGAGACCCGCCATGCTCGATGCCGCCCTCACGCCCGTCACGAAAGGCAGCACGCCTTTCGCCAAAGGCCTGATCGACGTTCTCACTCTCAGCGAGGAGGACGTTAAGGAAAGCCTCGATTTGCGCGAGCTTCTCGATGCGCTGGCCTTGGGCTTCAAGGCGCTGTCGCGCGGCGATGTCGTCAATCCGGCAAGGCCGCAGCTCGATATACCCGGGGCCGGCTATTCGCTCGCCATGTCGGCCTGGATGCCGGGCATGCATCTGACGGTGAAGATCGTGAACATCTTCGAAGGCAATGTCGCGAAAAGCGTGCCGAGCCATCTGGCGACGATCAATCTTTATGATCCCGCGACCGGCCTTCCCGTCTGCATCATGGACGGCACGTACATCACCGCGGTCCGGACCTCGGGCTCCGCCGTCGTCTCGGTGCGGGCCCTCGCCCGCCCCGATGCGAAAGTGGCGGCCGTCATCGGCGCGGGCGTCCAGGGCCATCAGCATCTCACCCTTTTGCCGCTGGTGCGCGACTTCACCGAATTGCGCATCGTGTCGAAGCATTTCGCCGATGCCGAGGAGCTTGCCCGCCGCCATCCGCGGGCCCGCGCCTATGCCGATGCCGAGGAAGCGGTGCGCAGCTCGGATGTCGTATGCCTCGCCACCCATTCGTACGAGCCGGTGATCGATGCCGGCTGGGTCAGGCCCGGCACGCATGTGTCCTCGGTAGGTGTCGCGCCGCCCAAAGGCGAGTTCCCGACCGAGCTTGCTCATAAAGGGCGCCTCTTTGTCGAGAGCAAGGATGCCTTCGAGCCCTTTCCGGTCGGCTGTGCCGAGCTCGCCGGACTTGCTGCGGACGCCGGCACCGAGCTCGGCGACATGCTGCTCGGCCGCGCGCCGGGCCGCACCCATGACGATGCGATCACGATCTACAAAGGCATGGGGATTGCGATGGAGGATATGGTCGCGGCCGATCTCGCTTTTCGCTCCGCCAGGCATCTGGGCAAGGGAACGAAGATCGTTCTCTAGCCCTAAGCCTGAACTCCACGCCGCGCCGCGAGAAGCCCCAGGAGCGGCGCCAGGGCGAAGACCGCAAACAGCCAGCGCGCCGCCTGGCTCGCGCCCTCGATGCCGCCCGGATTAGTGATGCCGGCGAAGTTGGCCGTCATGCCGGCGGCTGCGGCGCCGAGCGACCAGGCGAAGAGCTGCACCGTGACGATGGCGCCGACCGCAAGGTCCTGCTCCTTCGCCGGCGCGGCTTCGAGAATATGGGTATAGAGATGCGGCCAGCCGAGGCCGATGCCGAGACCGACAACGCCGAAGGCGAGACAGGCGGGCGCGAGCACACTCCAGTCGCCCTGCCCGTGAACCGGCATGAACAGCGCCGCCGCCGCGAGGCCAAGGGCCATGAGCATGGGCGCCATGACGATCGACCGTCGCGCCGCGGGATTACTCCAGCCGGCACTGATCAGCGAGCCCGTCGTCCAGCCGATCGACATCAGGGCCGCGAGATAGCCGGCGATGAAGGGCGATTGGCCGTGCAGCATCTGGATGAAATAGGGCACATAGATTTCCGGCTGCACGCCGATCGAGAGCAGTGCGGCGGCGGCATAGAGCGCGCCGAGCTTGGTCGTGAGGCTGAGCGCGCCCGAAGGCAAGAGCCGGTTCCGGGCGCGGGCTTCTACCAGGAAGAGCATGATCGTCAGCACCAGGGCGGCCGCAATTCCAGCGGCGATCGAACCCACATCCTCGAGGATGCTGGCCCAGGACAGGACAAGCGTCGCGGCGGTCAGGAGGATGAGCTGCAGCCAGGCGATCCCGGTGTTGTCCGCCTCGCTTTCATGCCGCGTCGGCAGGATCACGAGCGCGATCACGGCAAAGACGACCGTGACGACGAGCAGGAGCCAGAAGGCGGCGCGCCAGGCATCGAATTCCGCGAACATCCCGCCAATCGCGGGGCCGGCCAGCGTCGCGATACCCCACATGGCGGCCTCGAGGCCGATGGCGCGCGCCCATAGGCGTTCCGCGAAGACGATGCGGATCAGCGCGTAGGTCAGCGTATAGAGGAAGCCGCCGCCCAGACCTTGCACGAACCGGCCGGTAAGCAGGATCATCATCGACGGCGCCACGGCGCAGACGAGCGTGCCCAAGCCAAAGACGAAGGCCGCGGCGAGATAAGCCCTCTGGGGACGTGCCCAATGCAAGAGCTTTGTCGCCAGCGCCGCGCCCAGGATCGAGGCGACCACGAACAGCGTGGTGTTCCACGCATAATAATCGAGCCCGCCAATATCCCGCACCACCGAGGGAAGGATGGTGATGGTGATATAGACATTGACCGCATGCAGGATCGTGGCCCCGAACAGGACGAGGGAATAAGCGGCATTCCGGCCCCTGATCAGCTCACGCCAGCTGGCTGCTTTCGACGACATGTGTTCCGCTTTATCCATAGTGTGCCCTTCGCGCAGCCTCGGGAACCCGTATGGCGCCCATTCGGTTGTGCATAGGAGACGATCCGCCCGTCCCCTCCGTGACATACGCTGGCGCATAGGGGGCATGCGGATGTACCGGCTGTCATCGGCGGGCGATCCCACCCAGATGGAAGTGGTGTACGCGCCCGGGGGCGTTTGCAGGCGAGATGTAATGGAAGCTTTGTTCGACAATCTCCATGGCGTTGCGGCCGAGCGGCTGAGCTTCGCGCCCGCTTTCGAAGGCCGGGCCTTCCTGCTTGCCCGTCCCGCGGGCAATATCCTCGTCTACAGCTCAGGACGCGTCGCGGATGATTTCGCTGATCTCTCCGCCGCCGGCGGCATTGCGCGGCAATATCTCAACCATGAGCACCAGGCGAACCGCTCATGCGACAGTGTCGCCGCGGAGTTCGGCGCGCCGCTTTACTGCCATGCGGCGGATGCGAAGGCCGCCGCAAAAACCTGCAACGTCGATCAGACCTTTGACGGTCGCGCGCATCATTTCGATGATTTCGAGGCCATCCCCATTCCCGGCCATACGCCGGGCTCGGCCGCTTTCCTGTGGACGAATGGCGCGCATCGCTATCTGTTCACCGGCGACACGATCTATCTGCGCGACGGCGAATGGCGGATCGCCGTGCTCGACGGCATCAGCGACCGCGTCACCTATCGTGAATCACTCGAGCTCATCCGCGGGCTCGACTTCGACGTGCTGGTGCCGAGCATGGCAAAGGGCGAGCCGTTCCAGGTGGTACCGGCCGATGAGCGATACCAGCGTATCGACAAGCTCATCGCCCGCATCGATGCCGGCGAGTTCTAAACCTCTTTCAAGCCATGGAGCGCGCGGATCTCCTGCGCCACGAGCTTCTGCAATCGCCACAGATTGCGGTCATAGATGCCGGCTTCGGCGAGGTGCAGCACGGTATTGTGCAGATAGGCGGCGTTGGAGCCGAGATGGCCGCAGGCCCGGGCGATGGCCGCCGCGACCTTCTCGGGCGGCAGCTTGCGGAAGATGCGCTGGCCCTTGGGGCCGGCCCAGAAAGTGAGCGCCGTGACCGGACCGTCCTCGCTCTCGACGGTGAGCCAGCGCACCGTGCCGAGATCGTGCCTGAAGCTGATCTCGCGCCAGACCAGGCCATAGACCGTTTCATCGAGCCCCTCTTCCGGCAGCTCATAGAGAAGTCCGGCGCAGCTGCCGCCATGATCGAGCGCCATCATCAGGCCGCGCTGTTCCGGCGTCCCGCGCCAGCGGTCGAGCTCGAGGCAGAAGGAGCGATGCCAGCCTTTGGCGATGCCGTGCTTGCGCCGCACGCTGGGAAAGGTGGGACTCCAGATCAGCGACCCATAGGCGAAGATCCAGAACGGGCCCTTTGGCCGCTGTGCCACGAGGTTCTGGGAAAAAACCCTGAGCTCGTCATTCTCGATCCAGCGTGGGTCGGGTCCCGGCTCCTCGATCTTGCGCTCGCAGAGCGCCACGAGCTCGGGCGTGAGCTCCATGAGAGGCGCGGTCATGCGAGGGGCGGGCTTCATGCGGGACTAGGCTCGAAGGTGCCTTTGCATCGCGCGTTCGTCAATCGGCAGGCGCATGATCCGGAAAAGTGGATACCGGTTTTCCGGAAAGATCATGCGCAACAAAAGAACAAAGCGCGATGGCGACGCCAGCGCGCTTTGGCATGGCTGTTGCAATGCAGATAAGCACCTGCACCGTTTCTGCACGGAGCAGCGGCCGGCAGGGTGATGTGTGGCGACAAGCATCACCCGTGGCTTGGCCAAAGTAAGCCGCTTCTCCCCCTCGAAGCGGAAACAGGAGACGCTTCCGCCGTGCCCCCGCATTCCCGAAACGGAGGCGTCTCCACCTTCACGATTTCTGTGCCAGGAATGATTGCGCCAAGCTCTCCCATTCCTCATCGAGGCTGACTTTCGCCGGCGTCTTGCGGCAGCGGCGATACCAGTAATCGGCATTCGACAGGTCGCCTTCCTTGCGGTGGAGATAGGCATGCACCCACATCCCGGCCTCGTCGTCACGCTCCTGGGCGCAGTGATGCGCCTTCTTCCAATCGCCCTTGGCGTCCCACCACAGCGCTTGCAGCGCCAGGCTCAGGCCTTGGGGCGGCTCGGGCTTTTCCACCAAGTCCCTGAATGACTTGAGATCCAATCCGAAATCCTCCGTGTCGCGCCGGATCATACCCCCGTCGGCTTGTGGCTTGACAATCAACTTCCATTGTTCTCTTTTTGTTCCATGCAGACCGAAGCCACCATCCTCCATGCGGATCTCGACGCCTTCTATGCCTCGGTCGAGCAGCTTCTGGATCCGAACTTGCGCGGCAAGCCGATTGCCGTCGGCGGCGGCGTGGTGCTCGCCGCCTCTTACGAGGCCAAGGCGTTCGGCGTCCATGGCGGCATGTCGGGCCGCAAGGCGCGCGAGCTGTGCCCCGATCTCATTTTCGTCGGCGGCCACTTCAAGGACTATCAAAGATTGGGCGATGCCGCGATCGCGGTGCTCAATGAGTTCACCCCGCTGGTCGAGCGCATCTCGATCGACGAGGCCTTTGCCGATGTGAAAGGCTGCACCCATCTCTTTGGTTCGCCCGCCGAGATCGCAGCGGAGATCCGGCGGCGCGTCCGCGCCGAGCTCGGCCTTGCGATCTCGATCGGCGTCGCCTCGACCAAGCATCTGGCGAAGATCGCCTCGCAAGTCGCCAAGCCCGACGGGCTCGTGGTTGTGGCGCCCGGCAGCGAGCTCGCCTTTCTCGAGCATCTGCCGGTCGATCTGCTCTGGGGCGTGGGTCCGGCGACCAAGGCGAGACTCAACGCCACCGGCATCATCACCATTGGCCAATTGGCGAAGACGCCCGGATGGTCACTGGCGCGGCTGCTCGGTCCCGCTGCCGGCGAGAAGCTCACGGCGCTCGCCGCCAACCGCGACCCGCGCAAGATCAGGACCGCGCATCGCGCGCAGTCGGCCGGCGCCCAGTCGGCGCTTGGGAAGAAGCCTGCCGAGGAACGGATCTTTAGGCCTGCCTTGCGCCATTTGGCGGATCGGGTCGCGACCCGCTTGCGCGCCAAATCGCGTCCTGGCCGGACGGTGACGGTGCGTGTCCGTTTCGCCGACATGCGCGCCATCACCCGATCGGTGACACTCGACGCGCCGATCGCGGCGACCGCGATCCTGGCCGAAGTCGCCGAGGAATTGGTGCGCGTGGCGCTCGCCGATCACCCGGATGAGCGGACCATCACGCTCCTCGCCATCTCGGTCTCGCATCTGGAGAAGGAGCGCCCGCTGCAACTGGAATTCCCGCTCGGCCTCGCCGATGAGAAGCGTAAGCCCGGCAGCCGCATCGGCATAGCGCGCTTCACCGCCGACCGCGCCGTCGACAGGGTGCGTAACCGCTTCGGCTGGGAGGCTGCCGGCTATGCCTCGGTGGCGCTCGGCGACGCCCGCTCGGTCCCCGATGAATTCCGCGAGCTTGCTGAAAAGGAGCTGTGAGTCGGATCAGATGGCCGATGCGATCACATCTTGTCAGGCCCGGGATCGCCACCGTTCGCGGCGACGACCAGCCTTTTGAGATAATGTGTCCAGCCCTTCTCGTGGCTGTCGCGTTGTTCCACATCGGGCAGGCCGCTATGGGTGAATCGGACCAGCGTTCCGCCCGGCTGGTCGATGAGATCGATCTCGACCAGGCTCGAGCCGGGCGGCACTTTCTCGCCGCCGTCCCAGCCGAAGCTGTAAGCCAGGCGATGGACCGGGACGACTTCGGTGAACTGTCCGCGCGCCATGTTCTTGCCGCCGACATTGACGAGATAGATGCCGCCTGGATGCGGCTCCGTCGTCGCCGTGCCGAGCCAGCGCAGGATCTTGTCCGGATCGGTCAGGAAGGCGAAGACCGTCGCGGCCGGCGCCGCGATCTCGACCTCACGCCGGATCACCAGCGAGTCTGCCATGGGATTCTCCTTGAGTGGGGCGGGAACGGTGGCATCATGATCAGGCATTGGCAAGATGCCGCCATGTCCTGACAAAGTACCCCATGGGCAAGAAATGATCGCCGCCGCATGATTGTCATATGCACCTGCCCTCCACGCTGAGCTGGCTCCTCGACGAGGCGAGCGCTTTGCCCGGCGCCGACCAATTCCTGACGGCGCTCGGTGCCCGTCTGATCGCCGACGGCCTGCCGCTGGCCGGCGGCGCGCTGACGCTCTCAGCACCCCATCCGATCATCGCGCGCCGCACCTGGCTGTGGCGGGCCGATAACGGCGCGGTGATAGAAGCCTTGGGCTTCGCGCTGGGCGGAGTTCTGCCGCAGCCGGACAATGTCGGGCGCGATTGGCTGCTGGGACTCGACACCGGGATCGTGCACGAGATGGCCGCCGGCGCGCCGGCGCAACAAGATGCGCCGGCGGACAGGCCGGTTATCGCCTGGGCTTTGACGCGGCCTCTCACCGAAAACGAGACTTTGCTGCTGCGCGAGGCCGCGCGCTTCGCAGCGGCTCCGCTTGCCGCCTTCGTCATGCGCTCGACGCTTTCCGCCTTGCTCGAGACCTATCTCGGCCGGCGCAGCGCGGCCCAGGTCTTGAACGGGCAGTTGCGGCGCGCGGCGGGCGAGACCATCCAGGCGGTCCTGCTTTATGGCGACTTGCGCGGCTTCACCGAATTGTCGGAAGCGATGCCGCCGGCCATGGTCGTGGCGGCGCTCGATGCCTGGTTCGAGCGCATCGCCGGCGCCGTTCACGCCTTTGGCGGCGAGGTGCTGAAATTCATCGGCGATGGGGTTCTCGCGATCTTTCCCTTGGGCGGCAAGCCGCCCGCGGCTGCCTGCGATGCGGCGTTGCGCGCCGTCGCTGCGGCACAGGCCGGCATGGCGCGCCTCGACGCGGAGCGCGAACGGCAAGGCCTGCCGCCTTTGCCCTTCGGCATGGCCGTGCATATGGGCGAGATGTTGTGGGGCAATATCGGCACCGCCGACCGTCTGGACTTCACCGCCATCGGGCCCGCCGTCAATCTGGTCGGCAGGCTCGAAGGCCTGTGCAAGCCATTGGGGCACAGCGTGCTCGTCTCGGGCGCAGTTGCGGCGGAGACGACGACGGCGCTCGTCCCTCTGGGTGAGCACATTTTGCGCGGCATAGCGGCACCCTGCACCGTCTTTGCTCTGCCGGAGAAGTGAAGCATCGAGTGCGAGCACCCGGCGTCTATCGCAACAAGCGATTCTCGTCATCGATCAGCGTGAGGCGAGAGGGCATGGCGGGCCCCCAGCGCCAGAGCACCAGATTAAGGTCGTCTCGTGCCGCGCCGGGCACGAAGCTTCTCACCATGAGGCCATGATAGCCTTGATCAATCAACCGCCGGGCGAAGGCCTGCGTCCGGGCTTCTCCATTCGCTTTCATCTGGTCACGCCATGTCGCATCCGCGAGCGCGTCATCGTCCACGCCTTCGGCCGCGAGCGCAGCTCCATCTCCGCTATCGAAAACTCGCCCGATATCGGCGTCATAGGAGACGAGCATTGTCGGCTGCAGGTTTCCCACTTGGTTGGCTTCGCGCAGCGCGATCACGACCGATGTCGAGGTATAGAGTGCCGGCACGCCCTTGGGATTGAACCGGCCGCCATAGAGCTCGGCCCCGCGGCCGGACAAAGGTTCCCGAGCATAGACCGGGTTGAGAGCCCGATAGAGCTTGCCCTGATACCGGATCGGCACGCTAGAGCATGATCCGGAAAAGCTTGTGGCCGGGTTAAACCCGGCCATCCCGGTTTTCCGGAAAAATCATGCGCAAAACAAAAAGATAAAGCGCGATGGCGACTCGATCCAAAGCCATCGCGCTTTAGGCGTGGACGCCGGCGTCGACGGCATCGATATAGTCGAGCACCTCCTCCGCCCGACCGTTGCGCACGAGCTGCATTGCCGTCTGGCCGGAAAATCCCGGCAGCGGTTCGGAACGATACCAGGCATAAGCCATCAGGGCCGAGCCTAAGCGAGGCTCCACCTTGTTGACGATCTCGACCATTTCGCGCAGCCGCCGCTGGGTCTTGTCCGAGCGCACGCGATCCCTGCGCTGGACGGCATCCTTGCCGAGTCCCGCAGTGCGGGCGACCTCCTCGCGGGTTGTGCGAAAAGCCTCGGCTATCTTGCCAGGGGCGAAAATCCCATCTTCGGCATATTGAGCGAGGCCCATATTAGTCCATCTCGATCAGTTGCCACTCGTTCTGACGGAATATAGCGTCAAAATTCGCGTCAATCAAGATGGGGACTTAATTGCTGGACCCAGCGCGCGCCAGTTGGCCTTGCCCGATAACGCTTTATAGGAGCAATTTTAATTTAATTTGACCTAAGGTTAGATTATCTGCATTTTGAGCGTCCCACAGACGGCGCACGTATGCTTACCCAATTGGACGTTCAGAGATCGCTCCGGTCAATGCTGGCCTATGCGGCCACGCACTCGCCCTACTATCGCGAACAGCAATGGGCGAAGATGACCCGGCGCGGCGGCACCGTGGATATCCGAAACATCCCGACCACCGCGAAGTCGCTCGTCCGGTCCAACACCAGTCAATTCTACGTCGCCGAAGTGCCCGCGTCGGAAGGGCGCGTTATGGTCGCGATGACCTCCGGGTCGACCGGCGCTCCGATGGAGGTGAGACACACGAAAAGGTTTCAAGATATCAGCTTCGCTGAACGTCAGCGGCTTGCTGCAGGATGGGGACTCGATCGCCACGCGCGCGTCGTTAAGATGCATGACCCAAGACCAGACAGGCCGCGCGGAGCGGTGGTAAATAGGACGGCCGCAAAAACCATCTACGATTTCTACTCGGCCGATGCCTCCGAAGCTTTCGACTTCATCGCCAGGACAAAAGCGACCCTTCTGCATGCCCCCCCGCGAACCGTCACTGCCATCCTGCAGCATGGTGAAGACATCGGCGTTCGATTGCCCCTAAAGCTCATCGCCACCATATCGGAGGTCATCCCGGAGCAGTTCAGGAGCTTGGTCAATGCGCTCCCCGGTTGCCGGTGGGTCGACAGATACGCGACGATCGAGACAAAGTTGATCGCCGTCACGTGCGCCGACTGCGGCGCCTATCACCTTGCCGATCGTCATGCCGTGATCGAGATCCTCGATGACAGGAACCGGCCAGTCAAGCCCGGAAAGATGGGGCGGGTCGTGGTCACGCCCCTGTTCAATCTCGCCATGCCGCTCGTCCGCTACGAGACGGGCGACCATGCGCTCGTCACGGCCACCAACACGTGCCGTCGGTCGCCATTCGCCCTTGAGAGGATCGTCGGCCGGGAAGGAAACCTCTTCAAGCTGCCGAACGGTCACCGAGTGATACCGTGGATCGACCCACGGGCCGCCTTCGATGCTGGGCTGCGGCAATTCAAGCTGGTGCAGGTCTCACCCGTCGACATCGACTTCCTCTACATTCCCCGCGACGGCGCCGCCGACCTTACCGGCGACCGGGCGCAGGAGCTAATCGACAAATCTATGGTGACCGGCTTCAAGGTGACCCCCCGAAAGGTGGCGGAAATGCCCTTGTCCGCAAGCCGCAAATTTCTCATGCATGAATGCCTGATATAACTACCGAACGCCGCGACCGCGCCGATATTCGTTGTCGAGAGCCGTTGCTGTTTCAACCGATTGACAGCGGAGTAGCTACATCAACTGTCGAGGTGAAATCACCCGTCGAGTAGCTGCTTTGGGCGCCCATCGGGGAATCGAGCTCGCCCGCAAGCTCCGGACATGGTCACCCGCGCCGGGAAAGACGGCCGTGGGAGCCCCGCTTGGGCTTCTCCTGAACAATAGCAAAAAGGATCGGATGGTGATTGTTCCGCAACATCGCCACCTTGTAGACATTCGAATAAGCCTCAAATATCCAATTCATAGCCGCTTTGCTCCTGCTGCGCCCCACCCTCACAGTGCCGGCTTGGGTATCGGGTCAGGGTCCGCGCCGCAACGGCGGCGGTTCCCTATTTTCCAACGTCGATTCCCTATGTTTTGAGAGCCAGGGCGGCCGGATGCCTTGCCGCCTCCTTGCGGGTGGATACGCCGAGCTTCGTCAGCACGGCGACGACATGGTGATCGACGGTCTTGGGCGAGATCTTGAGCCTCTGCGCGATCGCCTTGTTGGAGAGATCCTCAGCCAGAAGCTTGAGTATCTCGATTTGCCGGCCGGTCAGGCCGAGCGGATTGCCCTTTGTCGCGGCACTGGGCCCGCGCGGGATGCCCTGCGCGCTCTCGGCTCTGAGCTTGCGCCGCACCAAGGCAGCGGCCGGACCGGCGCCGAGCTGGGTCAGGAGATCGAGCGCCTTGAGCTGCGCCGGCCGGTCGCCATGCGCCAGAGCGAGGGCCTGCTCATAGGGACAGCCGAGCCGTTCCCAGGCTGCCGCGGCCCCCTGCCAATCGCCGCTGATCTCCAGCCGGTAAGGCGGCGCGACATTCTCGAGGGGCTGGTCGAGCGCGCCGGCGCGCCACAGCCACAGACCGAGCTCGCCCAACCGCCATGGTTCGGGCCGCTGGCGCGCAAGCTCGTAGATGGGTTCGATTTCGGCGCGCACCCCTTCCATGTCGTCCCTGAGCCAGGCTGCTTCGGCGCGCGCCGCCACTATCGGGCCGATCCGCATGAGATCGCCGACGGCCTGTGCCAGCTCGCGTGCTTCATCGAGCAGAGCCTCAGCGCCGGGGTCGCCTTGCCGCAAGCGCACCGCGCCGAGCACGGAGCTCGCCACCGCCCGCGACACCATTTGTCCAGCTTGCAGGACTGTGCTTGCGTCGTCGCCTGCCTCTTTCCAGCGGCCCTGCTCCAGATGAGCGCGGGCGCGCATGGCGAGCTGATAGATCATGCCGGCATCGAGGTCGCGCTCCTTCGCATAGGCAAGACCGGTGGCGAGGCGCGCCTCGGCGCGCGCGTAGTCGCGCGTGATGAGCGCCTGATAGATGAGATTCGTATGGGCGCGCGCCACATGGTCATGCATCTCATGGGCGAGCGCGAGCTCGAGGCTGCGCTCGAGCTTGGCGGTGCCTTCGGCTTTGCCCATGAGGAATTCGGCTTGGCCGACATTGTTCAGGGCGTGGACCAGGATTTCGGTCAGGCCGGACCGCTCCGCCAGCTTGAGCGCGCGCTCGCCCCATTCGACCGCTTCCCGGCAATCTTCCGACAGCATGCACAATTGCGCCATGCTGCTGTAAGCCATGGCGAGTTCACCGCCCGTCGGCGTCGGACAACACTTCGATGAGGAGTCGGCCACAGAATTTTCACCGGGCGGAAGCCGCTCCAGCACGGCGACCGCTTCCATCGCGAACGACCGGGCCTTGGCGCTGCCGCTGTGGAACCAGAAGATGCGGGAGAGCCATCTCAGATCATCGCCCGCCCGGAGCAGGTTGCCTTGCCGGCGGCGCAAGGCGAGCGCCGCTTCGAATGACGCAATGGCATCCTCCATGCGGTCGGTCAGGTAGCATTCATAGGCGTGCCCTTCGAGGAGCGCGGCTCGGGCTTCGATGTCGTCGTCTGCCGTGTGCTTGAGGGCGGTCAGATAATGGGCGGCGGCTTCCCGATGCGCGCCCAGCATCGATGCCTGGCGGGCGGCTTGCGGCGCGAAGCGTCGCACCGCCGCGTCATCGCGGGCCTCGATTGCATGATGGACGAGCCGCGCGCTCGCCACCGGCACCACACTGCGCTCCAGCAGCCGGCTGAGCACGCTCGCATGGAGCGCGCGCCGGCGATGCTGCGGCAGCATGCCCTCGATCGCCTGACGGGCCAGCTCATGGCGGAACATCACCACGTCGTCCTCATGAAGCATGAGCCCGCTCCCCACACATTCATCGAGGATGGCCGCGGCAGACGATGTCGCCGCCTCCAGCAGGCACCGCTCGACGCGGTTCGGCACCACCGCGCAAAAATCGAGCATGGCGCGCGCTTCCGGCGACAGTCGCATGGCGCGCGCCACGGTCGCCTCGCGAACCGTGGCCGGGACGCTGCCGGGCGGACTGGCCAGGAGCTCGCCCACATAGAAGGGATTGCCGCCGGTCTGGGTATGGATGCCCTCGGCTGGCCTGCCGGCGCGACCGGCAAGACTCGCCACCGCCGCCTGGGTGAGAGGACGAAGCCCGACGCGCCTCGTCAGCTCGACCGGCAGATTGCCGAGCAATGACCACAGAGCATGACGCCCGTCGAGCTCGTCGTCGCGGTAGCTGAGCACGATCAGCGTTGGCGTCGAGCGAATCCGCCGGCTGAGATATTTCAACAGATCGAGCGTCGCCGCATCGGCCCAGTGCACGTCTTCGAAGACCAAGATCGTCGGCTTCCCGCTGCGCAGTTCATCCAGCAAGGCGCCGAAGATCGCCAGCCGCCCTTCCGGCGATCGCATGAGCTTGAGCAGCGCGCCATTGGTCTGCAGCGCGATGTCATGCAGCGGGCTCAAGGGCTGCGGCGTGAACAGGGCATCGCAATGCCCGATGAGGATCCGCATCCGCGCCTGATGCGCGGCGAGGAATTGCTCGATCAGGGCCGTCTTGCCGATGCCGGCTTCGCCGTAAATGAGGGCGATACGCCCCGTCCCCGCCACTGCATCATCGAGGCAGCCGGCGAGATCCGTCAGCGGCGAGTCGCGCTCCAGGAGCTCCATGGGGATGAAATCCGCATGCGCAAACTAGCCCCTTGTCGAACATTCTTCCTCTAAGTCAAGGGCGGAACGGACGGCAGCTATTAGCGAATTATCTTTCCAATTATATTCGCTATATGCTATTTACTTGCGATGAAGTCGATCGCATATAGCAAGTCGGCCATAAAGACACTGCGCCGTATCCCGGCAAACGAGGCCAGACGGATCGTCGAAAAGATCGAGCAATATGCGAGCGACCCCAAAAGCCAGGCGAACAATGTCAAGGCGCTCGCGGGATCACCTTATGTACGACTGAGAGTCGGAGACTGGCGGGTGATCATGGATGATCGGGGCCAAGTCCTCGACATTCTCAAAATCGGCCCGCGCGGCGGGATTTATGATTAGGAGGTCTTGATGCAGAAGATCGTCACCCCAGGAGGAGAGACTCTCGTTCTTTTGCCGCTTGAGGAATATGAGCGCCTGATCGATGCCGCAGACATCGCGGCAGCGGAGCGGGTGAAGGCCGATATTGCCGCCGGCCGTGACGAGATGATCCCTTCCGAGATCGTCAAACGCCTCCTGGCCGGCGAGAATCCTGTCAGGGTCTGGCGCCAGCATCGCGGCCTCTCGGCGCGCGACGTCGCGGAGAAGACGGGGTTGAGCGCCGCCTACATCTCGGAGATCGAGACCGGCAAGAAGGATGGCAGCGTATCGGCGATGAAGAGGATCGCCGAAACCCTCGGCGTGGAAATCGACGACCTGGTTTATGGCAGCGGGAGTTGAACCCTCCCCGACCTGTCGCAAGCACGCGTCCGCGCCTATTTCTGCCGCTTGAGCAGGCCGCAGGCGACCACGCTGTGTTTCCCGGTGATATGTCGGTAGCAGAAGTCGATGGTGTCGTTGTCGACCAATTCGCCGTCCGCGTAGCCGTCGTCTGTGATCATGGCGACACGTTTGCCGCCGGTCGAGAGCGAGCCCAGCAGCCGCTCGCTGTCGCGTTCCGAAGAAGAGGTGCCCCAGAAACGGAGACCGTCCTGTCCGTCCACCTGATAGGTGAACTTCAGCTCGAACAAGTTGAACTTGCCGGACGTCGCCGGACCGGGGCTGGCATCGCCGCTGTGATTGGTCGGGCCGTCGCTGATGGCCGTCAAGCCCTCCACAACCCATGTGCCCTTCAGATCGGGGATGGCCTGGGCATGTGCGCCAGTCGCCACGGCAATCTGGAACAAGAGGACTGTCAAAATCAGACTAGCAAGATTTTTCATCGCGGCTTCTCCTCAGAGCGGACATTCCCCAGCGTCAGCGTCACGCCATCAACTTTGGCATCGATACGACGTGGATGATCACCCGGCTTGCCGTTTTACCATCGACCGTTGCTATTTTAAAACGCCGGATACGCCCACCTCCAGCACCGGTTCTGGCTTTGGTTAACCCTCGGACGCGGCGCCGGTTCCCTGGTGGATTGTCAAGATGTCGGATGGCAACCTCAACTGAAATTCGAGCTCGTTGGCATCACGACGATGTCGCGCACGCAGATACGCTGCGGCTGCTTCCAGCAGAAGAAAATGATGTCAGCCAATTCCGCGGCACTGATGAAGTCGGGGTTTCCCAACCGCTTGCAATACTCATCAAAGCTGACGCCCATGTCGGCGTGGATGTTGGTTTTGACGAGGCCCGGCGCCACGTTGATGACGCGGACGTTGTTCGCCGCTTCTCCCTTTTGCAACGACGCGCCGAGTGAGCGCACGGCGGCCTTGCTGGCATGATAAACTTCGCCCTCGGGTCCGGGCGCCCGATCGCCGATCGAGCTGACATTGATGATCGTACCGCTCCTGCGCGTCTTCATGCCGGCCAGCACGGCATGGATTCCATTGAGAACGCCCTTGAAGAGCACATCGACCTCATAGGAGATGTCGGCGACGTTGCGGCTTTCCAGCGTCCCGATCCTGAGGAAGCCGGCATTGTTGATGAGGCATTCGGTCGGACCATGGATTGCCTCAGCCGCGCGGATCGCGCCTTCGAGAGCTTCATAGTCGGCGACATCGACGGAAGCCTGGCGGATCCGCTCTATGGGCAAGTCATCGAGCGGTTCGGGATGTCGTGCGATGAGAAGAAGCGGATGATCGTCGGCGGCGAACTTTTCAGCAACCGCGCGGCCAATGCCGTGACTGGCACCGGTAATCACCACAAGCGGCTTGGACATGCGAATATCCTCCGAACGATTGGGGAAAGACCTTGAGGCGTCAGGGTGTGGCAATTCTCCTCCGCAGAGTCAGTTTTCTTTGGTTGATGTCGATTGATGCCCCCGGGGCTCGAACCGCCGACATGCTGCGACAAATTCCGCATGCCCGCAAACTGTTAACTGTTCTCTTCGAAGGACCTGGATGACCATTTCGGAACCGGCGGATTAGGTCAGAAGCAGCGAGTTGAGGGCGTTTTGAGAAAGAGAGCCAAGATCGAGCCTATGGCCCGCGCCAAGTATTTCTTCTTGCCGATCGAAGAACCCGGCGCGGTTCTGATCAGGACCATGGACGTCCCCGAATTGCTGAAGGAAGTCTCCACCAAGACATCACCGACACCTCTCCCGGCCGAGTGGAAATGCCCGCACGAAGCGTTGAGGCCAACCGGACATCAAATCGAGAACCCGCCTCGCGGCGGCGGCGGCAACAAGCTGCAATCCCGGGCAATTGTCAGGCGGAGCGATTTGTGCAACGCTTCCAGTCCTGCGTCAGACTGAGCGAATTTGCTCGGGCGCCGGGAATCTCTAACCAAAGCAACCGCCCGCAGCGTTGCATCCGATTATTCCCAGATCTCGCCAGCGGGCCACGTGGGAGGACATCATGATCAAGAAACTTGCTTTCTTTTTGTCATGCGCCGCCACCTTTTGCATGACCTCCGCCTTTGCGCAGGACACCAATCTTGAGAAACTTGGCGGCTTCAAGACTACCGGCACACCGATGATGGAGCCTATCCCGCAGACTGGGGAGAACGCCGAGGCCCTCAAAGCCATCGCGGCTAAAATCAAGGTCCCGGCCGGCTTCAAGATCGATCTCTATGCCATCGTTCCGGACGCGCGCCATATGGCTGTCGGACCGCAGGGCGTGGTGACGTTCGTCGGCACCCGCAAGGAACTGGTCTATTCGATGACCGACCGCAACAAGGACCGCGTCGCCGATGATGTGAAGGTCTTCGCCCCTTCGATCAAGATGGCGGTCCCGAACGGCGTCTGTTTCTCCAGGGACGGCCACCTCTATCTTGCCGAACAGAACCGCGTGCTCTGGTTCCCGGCGGCCGAGTTTTTCTATGAAGGGCCGGATGTCGCGGCCTTCGCCATCGTCAAGGAGGGCGAACTGATACCCGCATCCAATGAGAGCTTCAATCACACCGCCCGCACCTGCCGCATCGGCCCTGATGGACGCCTCTATATTACCATTGGCCAGCCCTTCAACGTGCCGGCCCCCGAAGTACTGCCGGAATTCGACAAGCTGGGGATCGGCGGCATCATCAGCATGAAGCAGGACGGCACCGAGCGCAAAATCTATTCGCGCGGAATGCGCAATCCCCTCGGCCTCGACTTCAATCCAAAGGACAAGACACTTTGGGTGAACGACAACCAGGTCGATGGCATGGGCGACACCATCCCGCCGGGCGAAATGAACCGCGTTACCAAGCCGGACCAGAATTTTGGCTTCCCCTGGTATGGCGGGGGCAAGGTCCGCACCGTTGAGTACAAGAGCGCCACGGTGCCCGAAGGCGTGATCTTCCCGGAGGTCGAGCAGGACGCTCATGCGGCCGATCTCGGTCTGTCCTTCTATACCGGCAAGCAGTTTCCCGAAAAATACCGGGGCGGCATCTTCTCGACCCAGCACGGTTCCTGGAACCGCGTGGACCCGGTGGGCGCCCGTGTGCTGTTCACCACTCTGAAGGCGGACGGCACGGCGGACAAGACGGAGGTGTTCGCCGAAGGCTGGCTGAACGAGAATGGCGAATATCTCGGCCGTCCGGTCGATGTTCAGATGCTCAATGACGGCTCGCTCTTGGTATCAGACGATCTGGCCGGAGCGGTCTGGCGGATTTCCCACGGCGGTTAATGGACTTCGCCATGCGGCGGACCTCCCGCCGCATGGCCCATTCCCATATGAATCAGGAGTTTGATGTGCGCGGTTTGATCATGGGCCTGGCTGCTCTCATAGCCTGTCCGACTGTCGGGGAGGCGGCTGGCGATGCCGTTCTGGGCAAAAAGGTGATGGTGAAGTGCCAGGTTTGCCATGGCAAAGACGGCCTCGCCAAGCTGCCCGACGCGCCGAACATCGCCGGGCAGAAGGAAGCTTATCTCGTGAAAGCGTTGAAGGCCTTCAAGGCCGGCGAACGCAAGAACGAGCAGATGACCATCGTGATCAAGGGCTTGAGCGATGAGGATATAGCGAATGTCGCCGCCTATTATTCATCGATCAAGATCACCGTTCAAGTTCCGCCATAAGCGACGCGTCACCGTCATCCCGACGACAATCTTGAGATCGAAGCCAAACTTTCGGAGCTTGTTGATATGCCCGTCTTTGCGAGGACACCCCGAAGGCATGGGGTGTCGATGGTAGCGGAGGAGGGAGTTGAACCCCCGACCCCAGGATTATGATTCCCGTGCTCTAACCAACTGAGCTACTCCGCCCCAGGATCGTGGGGCGATATAGGGTTGCGGCATGGGGCAAGTCAAGTCATGTGGATGACTTTACGCATTTACTCCCATTTCTATCTCGCGACCCGCCAAGGGAGCCGTTATCATGCCGAAAGCCCCTCCCCCCGGAACCCGTCTCAAGCGCCCGGTGCAGCCGATGCCGGCCTTCGTGAAGGAGGCCCTCGCCCGGGCCGGACTCGCGGCACGCTATCGGGAAAGGCCGCCCTATCAGCGCAACGATTATCTGATGTGGATCAACCAGGCGAAGCTCTCTTCGACGAAGCAGAAACGCCTGGACCAGATGCTGGCCGAGCTCAGATCGGGCGACGCCTATATGGGCATGGCCTGGCGGGCGCGGCGAAAACCCTGATCGAATTCAATCCTCGGAAAGATTCCTCTTGCAATCGCGGGCCAAGCCGTGGGACTTGGAAAATATCAAGATGGGAGTGGCGCATCTCAAAGGAACGCGAGTCACTCACGCAAGCTCATGGCCGGGCGCCTTGTCGTCTCCAAATCCCTGCTCGGGTGTCGCAGATTCCCTGCTCTTTTTTCTAAGCCTTTGATATCGTTAGGGGTGAGGTATTTTTTCAAAAATTCCCTGATAATCCCTGATAATCCCTGATATTGCCTGTTGCTTCTCAGCTCCGCGATAGCGCCAGCTCACGCGGCGTCGGCCCGGCGAAAGTCGTGCGATACATCAGCCGGCGATGGCCCTGGTAATCGTTCACCGCGTAATGCTGCGTGAACAGGTTGTCCCAGACGGCGAGCGCGCCGGGACTCCAGCGAAACCGGCAGCAGAATTCCGGCCGCGTCGCATGGCGCTGGATCTGATCGAGGATGGGGCGGCTCTCCGCTTCGCTCAAGTCCTCGAGACGCGTGACATAGAGCGGGTTGAGGAACGCGGCAGCTCGCCCGGTCAGGGGATTTCGGATCACCGCGGGATGGGCCCGCTCGATATCGGCCTCGGGATCGCCCCGGGTCATCTTGATGGAGGCGCCGGCACGTTCCTTTTGCGGCGGCGCCCATTTCACCCCATAGGGCTTTCCGACATGAATGGCATCGCGCCCCGCGAGCAGCTGCTGAAGCGGCTCGGGCAGGGTCTCCCAGGCCAGCGCCTGGCTCACCCAAACAGTGTCGCCGCCATGCGGAGGAACGACCTCCGCCGCGAGGAGCGAGCCAGCCGGCGGCCGCTCCAGGAAACTGAAATCCGTATGCCAGTCGCCGCCGAACACACCGCCCTTTTCATCCGCCTCCTTGAGAACCCGAATGACCTCGGGCTCGCCTTCGAGCGGTTGCACATAGGGCAGCCGCATTGCCGGCCCGAATGCCCGCGTCACGGCCTTGAGCTGATCGAGCGAGAGACGCTGGTCGCGGAAGAACAGCACCTGATGGCGCGCCAGCGCATCCTGGAGCGATCCCGCCAGATCGTCGGAAATAGGCTGGCGCAAGTCGATGCCGGTGATCTCGGCGCCAATGGTGCCTGTCAGCGGATACTCTTCCATGGCACTCGTCCTCTCCGTATCTAGCGATCGCTGCGCCGGTAGAGCCAGAGCGTCACCGGCGCCAGCAGCACGGTGAGCGCCGCGGGTGCGGCGAGCGCCAGCAGCACATCGCTCAGGCTCGCATTGCCCGCCATCAGGCCGCGTATGGCGCTCGTCATCAGCGAGACCGGGTTCACATCGACAAAAGCGCGCAACCATCCCGGCATGGTGTCGGGCTGCACCATGATGTTGGAGGCGAAGACCAGCGGAAACAGGAAGGTGAAGCCCGCGGTCATCACCGTCGTCGGCGACCGGATCAGGAGGCCGAGCACGATGAAGATCCAGCCCATGCCGAAGCCGATGGCGATCAAGAGCGCGAAGGCGGCGATGATGCCGAAGACGCCGCCTTCCGGCCGGTAGCCGAGGATGAGGCCGATCGTCAGGATGATGGCGCCGGCGATCACATGGCGCAGCACGTCGCCCACCATCAGCCCGGCGAACGGAGCGAGCGACCAGATCGGCAGCGAGCGGAAGCGGTCGAACAGGCCCTTGCCGAGATCGGTCGAAAGCCCCATGCCGGAATAGACCGCGTTGAACACGACGGTCTGCACGAGAATGCCGGGCAGGAAGAACTGCAGATAGGCGGAGGGCGAGCCCGCCAGCGCGCCGCCGAACACGAAAGTGAACAGCAGCGTGAACATGATCGGCGTCATCACCAGATCGAAGAGCTGCTCCGGCACATGCTTGAATTTGAGGATCGCGCGCCAGCCGAAGACGAGGGCATTGGAGAACGCCGAGGGCGGGCGGGGCGGCGCCACCATGTCGAGCCGGGATTGGAGCGGCGTCATGCCGATATCGCTCATTGGCCGTTCTCCTTCTTTCGGGCGAGCCTGCCGCTGCCGCCGGTCAGCGCGAAGAAGACCTCCTCGAGGCTGGGCGAGCCCATCGAGAAATCGGCAAGCTCGATGCCTTGCGCGATCAAGGCGCTGATCGCCTGATTGGCGGCGTGGGCACTCCCCGTCATCACCGACAGTTGCGCGCCTTCCGGACTGCGCTGCACCTCGGCGCTGAGATGCTTCTCGAGCAGCCCCTGCGCCTCGTCGAGCCGTTGCGGATCGACCAGCGCCACATGCAGGAAGCCCGAGCCCGTCGCCGCCTTGAGCTCGCGGCTCGTGCCCTCGGCGATCTTCTTGCCCTTGTCGATGACGGCGATGCGCGCCGCGAGCTGGTCGGCCTCGTCGAGATATTGCGTGGTGAGCAGGATGGTGACGCCGGAACCGGCCAGCGCCCGGATCATCCGCCACACATCCTGGCGCGCATTGGGATCGAGGCCGGTCGTCGGCTCGTCGAGGAACAGCACGCCCGGCGTCACGATGAGCGAGGCCGCGATATCGAGCCTCCGCCGCATGCCGCCGGAATAGGCCTTCACCTGCTTCTGCGCCGCTTCCGTGAGGTCGAAGGTGGCCAGGAGGTCGTCGGCGCGCGCCTTGGCGGCACGGCCGCGAAAGCCCCACAGGCGCGCGAGCAGCAGCAGGTTCTCGCGTCCGGTCAGGTCCTCGTCGAGCGAAGCGAACTGGCCGGTCATGGCGATGCCGGCCCGCACCTGGTGCGGCGAGCGCACGAGATCATGGCCCATGACGCTGGCCGAGCCTTGATCGGGCGCCGACAGCGTCGCCAGCATCCGCATCAACGTGGTCTTGCCGGCGCCATTGGGACCGAGGATGGCGAAGATCATGCCGCGCGGCACGTCGAGATCGATTCCATCGACCGCGCGCACCTCGCCGAAGCATTTCACGAGCCCGCGCGCCGCGACGGCGAGCGCGGTACGCTCTTCGACAGGCGGCGAATAATTCATACGCGTTGCATCGTTCATGACGGTCTCGAAATGTGAAAAACACCGGCGTCCGGCGCCCGGCCTTCGCGCAAGCCGAAGATCGTTGGTTCAAAAGAACAAGAGGGCTCGGCTTGCGCGGGCGCAACCTCGCATGGCTTGCCGGCTCTTGTCCAGATCAATGCTGGACATCACGAAGCGTCATGCTGACAGGCGGACGCCCCTCAGGCGGCGTTCTTGCGGTAATGCCACACGAAGGCCGGAGGGATATTGGCCATCACCGCTTTCGCCCGCCGACCGGTGAGGCCGCAGGCCTTCACTTCCGCCTCGGCAAGCGGCGGCGCGACGAAGTAGCTGAATTGCACGAGCGAGCCCTGGGTGGTGAGCGACGTCGCCATGGCGCGCGTGATTCCCGCGCGTACGGCCTTCGGCATGCTTCTGAGCGGCAGGCCGGAAAGGATCTTAGGCACCTTGTCGTACCCGTGCTCCTTCAACAGTCGCGGCAATTGCGAGGCATCCCCGTGCAGGACGGTGACGCCCGGAAATCTCTGCCGGAGATGGCGCACGAATTCCGGATCGAACTCGATGAGGATGAGCTGCGCGGGCTCGACGCCCGACTCCAGCAAAGCGCGCGTGAACGGGCCGGTGCCCGGACCGATCTCGACGATCACGTCCTCGTCGTGGGGTGCCAGCGTCTCG
The DNA here is from genome assembly GCA_021828105.1 of Pseudomonadota bacterium. GTDB lineage: Bacteria > Pseudomonadota > Alphaproteobacteria > Rhizobiales > Aestuariivirgaceae > Taklimakanibacter. The sequence continues at coordinate 269,097 of JAKATG010000001.1, read as the reverse complement.
ACCATGGCCCGAGCCAGGCTCGGCCCGCTCGGCGCCACAGCGCCGACGCCGAGTGGGCGATGCAGATAGCGCTGCCAGAAGAGCAGTTTTGATTTTTTCATCTTGGAGCTTCGTTACACGATCAGGTCAGCCGTTGGAAGCGCAGCAAGGTAAAGAAACCGAAAGGTTTCAAGGGCCGCTGCTCTTCCAGCTTGAGCTTGCCGCTCACCATCAGCGTCTCGACCGGGAAATCCGGCCGCCAGCCGAGGATATCGGAGAAGCGCGCCAGGCGCTTCTCGACCACCGCGCGCAAGCCTTTGTCGATGCTGAAATGGTTGACGATGACGATATGGCCGCCGGGCTTGGTGACGCGGATGAGCTCGTTCATCACCTTGACCGGATCGGGCACCACCGTCATCACGAACATCGCCGTGGTGACGTCGAAGCTGTTGTCGGCGAATTTGAGCGCCGTCGCGTCCATCTCGATGAGCGCATCGACATGGCGCAGACCGCGCTTCTGTGCCCGCTCGCGCGCGCGCATCAGCATGTCCGGCGAAAGATCGATGCCTGTGACCTTCAGGCTGTGCTTGTAGTGGGGCAGCGACAGACCGGTGCCGACGCCGACTTCGAGGACGCGGCCGTGATATCTGTTGACGATGGAAGTGGCTTGCTTGACGCCGGCTTCGACCACCTTGCCGAAAGTCGCATCATAGACGGGCGCCCAACGCCGGTAGGCACGCATGACATCGTGATTGTCAATCTCAGCGAGCGCGCGGCGGGCATGGCCCTGCATGGCTCTCTCCTGCTCCCATTTCCCCGATTATGTGACCATGGACAGTGCTTCTGGCAAGCTCCGATTTTCCTTGGGGGGAAAACTGCGGGCAATGAAGCCGCCGCCCAGGACCCGGGCCCCCGGCCCGGTATTTTCGTAGAGAACACAAGCCTGTCCGGGCGATACGCCATATTCGCCCTCGGCGATGCTGACAATGGCGCCCTCCGGCCCCTGGCGGATTTCGGCCGCGACCGGCGCTCTGGTGGAGCGGATTTTGGCGAAAACCGGCTGCGGCCGCGAATCAAGCGGCACCTCCCCGAGCCAGTTCACCTGGGCAAGGGCGATGTCATGCCGCAGCAGCGACGCGCGGGATCCCACAATGACCTGGCGCTTTTTCGAATCGATCTTGACCACATAGAGCGGGTCGCCCTCGGCGATGCCGAGCCCGCGCCGCTGCCCGACGGTGAAATGGACCGTGCCCTTGTGCCGGCCGAGACGGCGGCCGTCCTCATGCAGGATGTCGCCGGGCTCGGCCGCATCGGGCCTGAGCCTGGTGATGAGATCGGCATAGCGGCCTTCCGGCACGAAGCAGATGTCCTGGCTGTCGGGCTTGTCCGCCACCGCGAGCCCGATCTCGGCCGCGATGCGGCGCGTCTCGCTCTTGGGCAGCGCGCCTAAGGGAAAGCGCAGATAGTCGATCTGCTCCTGCGTGGTGGCGAAGAGGAAATAGCTCTGGTCGCGCGCCATGTCGGCCGGCGTGAAGAGGTCGCGGTGCCCTGAGCCGTCGGGGCGCGGCCGGCTCTCGATATAATGGCCGGTGACCAGCGCCTCGGCCTCGAGTTCCTGGGCGCGCGCCAGGAGATCGGCGAATTTGACCGTCTGGTTGCAGCGGATGCAGGGCACCGGGGTGAAACCCGCGACATAGCTGTTGACGAAGTCATCGATCACCGCTTCCCGGAAACGGCTTTCGAAATCGAGCACATAATGGGGGATGCCGAGCTGGGCCGCCACGCGCCGCGCATCATGGATGTCCTGGCCGGCGCAGCAGGCGCCCTTGCGCCTGACCGCCTCGCCATGGTCATAGAGCTGGAGGGTGATGCCGACCACGTCATAGCCCGCCCGCTTGAGTAAGGCGGCCGCCACGGAAGAGTCGACGCCCCCCGACATGGCGCAGACGATCCGCGTCCGGGCGGGGTCGCCGGCGAGGCCGATCGAGCGGCGCACATTGAGGGTCAAGGGGTCGATCTGGCTCATGGGCGGATAGATGGCGGCTTCGCTTCCCATTGTAAACGTCGAATTTGGCCGGATTTGTCCCGATTTGTCCTGATTTGACGCAGTCGCCCGCGAAGATTTGCAAATTGTTCGGAACTGCTTAGCCCAATTTTAAGTGAACCCACCTAGTCTTGGACGGGTCGTTAGTGTGTGTACCCAGTCGAGTAAGGTGATGAACAACGGTCAGTTGCGTCCCCGCGTGAACTACGTCATTGGGCCCGATGGCAGTCCGTTGACCATTGCGGACTTGCCACCCCCCGGAAATCAGCGCTGGGTCATCCGCCGCAAAGCGGAGGTCGTGGCCGCTGTCCGGGGCGGGCTCTTGAGCCTGGAAGAGGCCTGTGAGCGCTATACGCTCACTGTCGAGGAATATCTGAGCTGGCAGCGCTCGATCGACAGGCACGGCCTGGCAGGATTGCGGACCACCCGCATCCAGCAATACAGGCAATAAATCCTATAAGAGAATGTTATCGGGATCGGCCTGGCGGCTTGCGCACCTTGGGCGGCAGCGTCTCCACATAAGCGCGCGCCAAGGCGAGCCAGCCGAGCAAGGCGGCATCGGTCAGGCCACCGGGATCGATCCGGACATAGCCTTCGACCGGCCGGCCTCGCATCTCCATCGGACGGGCACCTGAGCGGGCCAGAGCTTCGCTGTAGCGTTCTTTGCCGACACGCAGGAGTAGCCCGCGCTTCGAAGCGCCGGCGATCATGTTGCCATTGAGCATGAAGCCGACGCCGCCGAACATCTTCCGCTCGCTCAAGCCCTTGGCGGGAAGGGCGGCGCGGAGCCTCACCGCCAGCGCGTCTCCGTCCGCCATACTTTGAGGCATAAGAACACCTCGATAAGCTCACTTCACCTTGGTCACTTTCATCGAGCCTGCGGAATCGTCCAGCGAAAACCGGCCGGTGATCTCTCTCAGATATTCATCGGTCGCTTTCCGGCAGCCGCCCCAATCATGGTAGTCGTCGAGAATGATGCTGCCGCCCTCGACAAGCTTGGGGAAGATGCGCCGCAGGCAGGTCGACACCGGCTCATACCAGTCGACATCGACATGAGCGAAGGCCACCGGCTGGTCGATATGCATCGTATCCTGCACCAGACCTTTGATGAGCGCCACGGACTGTTCTTCGGGCTCTATTCCAAAGCGCCGCAGATTGCCTTGCACGACGTCGTACAGATTATCCTGGTAGCCATAATATTTGTCGCCGTCGATTCCGACCGATTTTCCTTCCACGATGGTTTGATAGCGATCGTGGACATCGCGTGTGTCTTCCGCCGTCGGCGGCGGGATCATCCCGAACACGTCATAGATGAAAAACGGACGCTCGGAATCTTTGACCGTCGCAATCAAAATTGCCGAACCGCCGAGCGCGCAACCGGCCTCGATGAAGGCGCCGGGCAATCTGGCCTCTTCGATGGCGCTGCAGGTATTGGCCAGGCTGGCAAGCTTGCGGTCCGACAGATAGGTGAGCTTGCTCGAGCGGATGCGCGCCAGCAAGTCGCGCGTCTCGACCTTCGCCACGGATGACAGCGCATTTGGGCCCGCAATCCGGTTCAGGTAACGCTTGATACGTTGTACGTGCAGCATTTTTCCTCCGTGACTCTCTCGCCGTCCCGGGGGATCCCCTTCACCAGGAAACTCTAGAACCGAATATTGTCTAGATCGTGGGCGATGGCGCTGCGTCGCGCGGACTGCGTTTCTTATTCATGATTTGCCCCATTTTCGTCAGTCTTCCGCCCGACTATACTGGAAATGCTTCGTGATCAGGAAAGGAGGTCTTTGTGATTGTCGCGGTGTCCCATAGGCTGGAGAAATCCGGATAGCGCCCTAGCCGCGCTTCTTCCGCTTTCAGTCCAGCCCGAACCCGGCTCCTGCTCGAGCAGCGGCCGTTCGTTTGTTCGTGCCCACAAGGCACAGATGCTGGCAGACACAATGACATCGCAAATCCTCGACCTCGCCGATCTCGGCTGGAGCAACCATTTCGCCCAAGAGCTCGATCCTGAAGAAACCCGCCCGCCTGTCCGGGTGATGGCCGTCCATCGCGACCGCCTCCTCGTCACGGGCGTCGGTCTCGACCTCGCCATACCGCCTTTCACCGCCGATCCTGAGGAGGATGAAGCCACCGCCACGGTGGGCGACTGGCTCCTCCTCGATGCGGCACGAATCCGCGCCGCGCGTCTCCTCGCGCGCAAGAGCCTGTTCAAGCGCCGCGCCGCCGGCACGGCACGGCGGCTGCAGCTCATCGCCGCCAATGTCGACACGCTGTTCATCGTCTCGTCCTGCAACCAGGATTTCAACCTCGCGCGGCTCGAGCGCTATCTCGTCCTCGCCGAGGAAGCGCAAGTGACGCCGGTCGTCGTCCTGACCAAGGCCGACCTGACCGATCGGCCGGAGGACTTCGTGCGCGACGCGGGAAAACTTCTGGCCGGTCTCCTGGTCGAGGCGGTGAATGCTCTCGACCAGGAGAGTGCTGCCTGCCTCAAGCCCTGGTGCAAGCGCGGCCAAACGGTGGCTTTCGTCGGCTCTTCCGGCGTCGGCAAATCGACACTCGTCAATACGCTCACGGGTGCCACCCATATCGAGACGCAAGCCATCCGCGCCGATGACGACAGGGGCCGCCACACCACCACCGGCCGCAGCCTGCATCGATTGAGCGCGGGCGGCTGGCTCCTCGACACGCCGGGCATGCGCGAATTGCAGCTCACCGATGTGAGCTCAGGGCTCGACGGCGTCTTCGCCGACATCGTCGCTCTGGCGCAAACCTGCCGCTTCAGCAATTGCCGGCATGAAAGCGAGCCCGGTTGCGCGATTGTGGCCGCCTTGGCCCAAGGCCATATCGAGGCCGAGCGCTTGCGGCGCTGGCGGAAGCTCCTCGCCGAGGACGCCTATAATAGCGAGAGCCTCGCCGAACGGCGCGCCCGCGACCGCTCCTTCGGCAAAATGGTGAAAAGCGTGATGAAGGAGAAGAACCGGCGGCGCGAGCCGTGAAATCCAGTCACCTGGCTCCGATCCTGGCCCCCGCCGCCGACCGGTCCTGTCAGCACCATCGGCTCTTTGATTCCCGCCGCCCTTGGCACTATCTTAGTGAGCTTCATGAAAATCCTCATCCTTTTCGCCCATCCCCGCCCTTCCAGCTCACATGTGCAGCGCGTTCTCGCCGATGCGGTGCGCGATCTCGCCGGCATCACCTTCCACGATCTCTATGCCGCCTATCCCGACTTCACCATCGACGTCGCCTATGAGCAGGCGCTTCTTCTCGAGCACGACCTCATCGTGCTGCAGCATCCCTTCTACTGGTATTCGGCGCCCGCCATCATCAAGGAGTGGCTCGACCTCGTTCTGGCGCTAGGCTGGGCCTATGGGCCGGGCGGCGACAAGCTCAGCGGCAAGTTCCTGATGAACGCCTTGTCGACGGGGGGTGTCGAGGCCGCTTATCGCCGCCACGGCCGCAACCGGTTCGAGATCGCCGAGCTGCTCAATCCCTACAACCAGTCGGCGCATCTATGCGGCATGGCCTATCTCGAACCCTTTACCGTCTTCGCCGGCCGCTGGTTGACGGCCGAGGATCTTGCCCTCAGGGCCAGCGACTATCAGGGCCTCATCGAAGGCCTGCGCGACGGCCATATCGACCCGCTGGCGCGGCTGGCCAAGGGTTATTCCCTGCCGCTTGCCTTCACGAACCAACGGCCGCAGAAGAAACGCCATGCAACTTGACGCTTTCCTGCTCGGGGCCTTCATCTATCTCGCCGCCGCCGTCATCTCGGTGCCGATCGCCACCCGCCTCGGCCTCGGCTCGGTGCTGGGCTATCTCATCGCCGGCATACTGATCGGCCCGGCGGCCCTGGGGCTGGTCGGCAGCGAAGGCCAGGACGTGCTGCATTTCGCCGAATTCGGCGTCATCGTCATGCTGTTCCTGATCGGCCTCGAGGTGCAGCCATCGAAGCTGTGGACCTTGCGCAAGCCCATTCTGGGCCTCGGCGGCCTGCAGGTGGTGGGGACCGCCGCCGCCCTCGCTCTCGCCGCGATGGCCTTCGGCACCGGATGGAAGACGGCGCTCACCATCGGCCTCATCCTCGCCATGTCGTCGACCGCCATCGTGCTGCAGAGCCTCGCCGAGCGCCGGCAGCTCAAGACCTCGGGCGGCCAGGCGGTGTTTTCCGTTCTCCTGTTCCAGGATATCGCCGTCATCCCGATCCTGGCGCTGTTGCCGGTGCTCGCCATGAATGGAGCCGCATCCGCTCACGGCGAGAGCATGCTGTCGAGCCTGCCGGCCTGGCAGCAGGCGCTCATCGTCTTCGCCGCCGTGGCGCTCATCGTGCTGGCCGGGCGCTATCTGATGCGCCCGTTCTTCCGCCTCATCGCCATGACCGGCTTGCGCGAGATCTTCGTGGCGCTGGCGCTCGCGCTCGTGGTCGGCATCACCCTCCTCATGGAGACTGTCGGCCTCTCGCCGGCGCTCGGCACATTCCTCGCCGGCGTGCTCCTCGCCGAGAGCGAATACCGCCACGAGCTCGAGATGGATCTCGAGCCCTTCAAGGGCCTGCTTCTGGCGGTGTTCTTCATCGCCGTCGGCGCCGGCATCGATTTCAAGCTCGTCGCCTCGGCCCCGGCTTTGATCATCGGCGCCGTGCTCGCCTTCGTCCTGATCAAGCTCGGGGTCCTTTATGCGATCGCGCGCCTCGCGCGCATGAAGCCGCCGCGCGCTTCGCTGTTTTCCTTCTCGCTCGCGCAAGGCGGTGAATTCGCCTTCGTGCTGATCTCCTTTGCCGCAGGTCTGGGCCTCCTCGCCGTGGCCGAAGCGAATTTGCTCGTCGCCATCGTGGCGCTGTCCATGGCGCTGGCGCCGCTCTTGATGATGATCGACAGCCGGATCATCCAGCCGCGTTTCGAGAGCTTGGGTCCCAAGCGCGAGGCCGATCGCATCGATCAGACCGGATTGCAGGCGATCATCCTTGGCCATGGCCGTTTCGGCATGACGGTCGGCCGGGTGCTGGCGGCGAACGGCTCGAAAGCGACCGTGCTCGATCACGATGCCGAGCAGATCGACGCGCTGCGCCGCTTTGGCTTCAAGGTCTTTTATGGCGACGCCTCGCGCGAGGACCTTCTCGAAGCGGCAGGTGCGGCCGATGCGAAAATCCTGGTCATTGCCATCGACGACCGCGAGAAGACGATGCAGATCGTGGAGACGGCGCAGCGCAACTTCCCGCATCTCGAGATCTTTGCACGGGCCTTCGACCGCCCCCATGCCTATGCCCTCCTCAATGCCGGTGTCGCGCATGTCTACCGCGAGGTGTTCGATTCATCGCTCGCCATGGCCGAGGATGCGCTGGTGGCGCTGGGCCAGCATCCTTATGAGGCGGCGCATGCGCTGCGGCTGTTCCGCAAGCATGACGAGGCGCTCATGCGCCGCGCCGCCCGGCATGCCGGCGACATCGACACGATCATCGACATCTCGCGCGCCGCCCAGACGGAGATCGAGCGCGTGTTGTCGGGCGATCAGTCTCCGCCGCCGGAATTTTTGCTCGACCGGCCCTGGGGGACCGTGCCTGAAGCGCAACAGGATCCGCGCAGCATGACCGAACAAGAGGAGAAAGCCGCATCGTGACGCAAGAGTTCAAGGTCGATCCGCGCAACGAGAACATCCTGATCTCGATCAATGGCGAGCTCTATCCGCGCGCCAAGGCCATGGTCTCGGTCTTCGATTCGGGCTTCGTCCTGGGCGATGGCGTATGGGAGGGCCTGCGCGTCCATGATGGCGGCATCGCCTTCCTTAGAGAGCATATCGAGCGGCTCTATGAAGGGGCCAAGGCCATCTTCATGGATATCGGCCTTGAGCCCCAGGCGCTCGTGGAGCGGATCTTCGCCTGCCTCGACGCCAACAAGATGACCGACGGTGTCCATATCCGCCTGATGGTGACGCGCGGCGTGAAGGCGACCCCCTATCAGGATCCGCGCGCCACCATTTCACCTCCGACCGTCGTGATCATTCCGGAATGGAAGGCGCCCAAGCCCGAAGTGGTGGCCAAGGGCCTGAAGCTCCACACCGTCAATGTGCGTCGCGGCGCGCCCGATGTGCAGGACCAGAAGCTCAACTCGCATTCGAAGCTCAATTGCATCACCGCCTGCGTGCAGGCGATGAATGCCGGCGCCAACGAGGCGCTGATGCTCGATCCCCTGGGCTTCGTCGCCACCTGCAATTCGACCCATTTCTTCATCGTCCGGCGCGGGGAAGTGTGGACCTCGAGCGGACAATACTGCATTCCGGGCATCACCCGCGGGGCCGTCATCCGCGTCTGCAAGGAGAACAGCATCCCCGTCTTCGAGAAGCAGTTCTCGCTCTATGACGTCTATGGCGCCGATGAGGCTTTCGTCACCGGCACCTTCGCCGGCCTCGTCCCGGTGCGCGAGATCGATGGCCGCAGCGTCGCCCATCCGCTTGAGCCCAAGGGCGACTGGCCGGGCATCGGGCCGATGACGGCAAAGTTGACCGATCTCTACAAGACACTGGCCAAGCGCGAGGCGAAACGCGCGCTGTGACCAGGCCTGTCACCATCGCCATGTGGTCGGGGCCGCGCAACATCTCGACCGCCATGATGTATTCCTTCGGCAATCGCCCCGATTGCTTCGTCTGGGACGAGCCCTTTTACGCCTTCTCGCTTCTGACCCATGGCAATAACCATCCGATGCGCGAGGAGATCATCGCCGCCTATGACAGCAATTGGGAAAGCCTCGTCGCTTCATGTCTTGCAGCCGCGCCTCAAGGCAAGACCGTCTTCTATCAGAAGCACATGACGCATCACATGCTGAAGGGCTTCGACCGCGCCTGGGTCTTGCGGCTGACAAATGCCTTCCTCATCCGCAGGCCCGAGCGCGTGCTCGCGAGCTACACGAAGAAATGGTCGGACGTCACCTTGCGCGATATCGGCTTCGTCGAGCAGGCGGAGATCTTCGATGTCGTCGCCGACCATCTCGGCCGCGCCCCGGCAGTGGTCGATGCCGATGACGTGCTGGCGGATCCGCGCGGTACTCTCACGCGGCTTTGCGAATCTTGCGGCATTGCCTTTGTCGAGCACATGCTGTCCTGGCCCAAGGGGCCCAAGAGCTTCGACGGCGTCTGGGCGCCGCATTGGTACAATGCGGTGTGGGAGTCGACCGGCTTCGCAAAGCCGCAGACGCGCGCCGTCGAGCTCAACACCGCGCTGGCGCGGATAGCCGATGAGGCCCGCCCCTTCTACGAGCACTTGCGCAAACACAAGCTCTAGCGTCTATATCGGACTCTTTGGCGAAACCGGTGGTATGGCGTGCCGGGGCGGTCACACGCGCGGTTTGCGGATCAGCTCACTGCCTGGCGCGGCGCGAAGCCGGTCGGCACGCCCCGTGAAGCGGGGCGGTGGTCGAGTTCCTTCTCGGCCAGGAGTTCGAGCTTGCGCAATTCCGTCTCTTCTTCCTGCAAGAGCGCCTGGGCTGCCGCCTGCTGGTCCTTGAGGTCGCCCACGGTCTTGAGGATATTGTCGCGCCGGCCCCGGGTCGACTTGGCCGCCATCGAATAGTTGAAATGGGCGGGGTCGCTGACGCCGGTGCGCTGTTCCTCGATCTTCATCTGGGCGTCGAGATCGTCATATTTGCGCATGAGATCGACGATCATCGTCTCTATATCGGCGACCTGCCGCCGTTTTTCCTCGGTCCGGAAGCGGTGCAGCCTGAGAAGCGTTTCTCGTGACGAACGCATAGATCCCTCTTTTACTCAACACACGGCGCCCGGCAAAACCTTCAGGATTCCCGGGGCTTTCCCTAGGCATGAAGGCACGAATCAACTAGTTTGAAGATTCGCCCCTCGGATGCCTATCTTGGGCGCGTAACCTTAAGACCGGGTAAATCCGGGCTTTCGGGTGTGAGAGACGGTGGGTCTTGAATCAGCTGTATTAGGTTTTGTTAACCTTTCCGGGCGTATGTTAACGATCAACGTTAACTGACCGTTTCACGGCCAGGGGCGCTCGGTCCCGCGAGCCGAAACGTCGCAGTCCGGGGCGGATGAAGGGGATACGCATGAGAGTTCTGCTGATCGAGGACGATACAGCGACGGCCCAAAGCATCGAGCTGATGCTGAAGTCGGAAGGTTTCAATGTCTATACCACCGATCTCGGTGAAGAGGGCGTCGATCTCGGCAAGCTCTATGACTACGACATCATCCTTCTCGACCTCAATTTGCCCGACATGTCGGGCTATGAGGTCTTGAAGACGCTGCGCGTCAGCAAGGTGAATACGCCCATCCTCATCCTGTCGGGTCTCGCCGGCATCGAGGACAAGGTGCGCGGCCTGGGCTTCGGCGCCGACGATTATATGACAAAGCCCTTTCACAAGGACGAGCTCGTGGCGCGCATCCACGCCGTGGTGCGCCGCTCCAAGGGCCATGCCCAGTCGGTCATCACCACCGGCGACCTGCTCGTCAATCTCGATACCAAGACCGTCGAAGTCGGCGGCCAGCGCGTGCATCTGACCGGCAAGGAGTACCAGATGCTGGAGTTGCTCTCGCTGCGCAAGGGCACCACTCTCACCAAGGAGATGTTCCTGAACCATCTCTATGGCGGCATGGACGAGCCTGAGCTCAAGATCATCGACGTCTTCATCTGCAAGTTGCGCAAGAAGCTTGCCACCGCCGCGGGCGGCAAGAACTTCATCGAGACGGTGTGGGGCCGCGGCTATGTGCTGCGCGAAGGCGCGCCGCAGGAAGACGACGACATGCGCGAGAGCGCATGAGCCGCATGATCCGGAAAAGTGGATACCGATTTTCCGAAAAGATCATGCGCAAGTCATAGAGTTTCGCTGGGGAGCAGAAGGGGTTGGTAGATCCCGGTGCCGCAAGGTGCCGGGATTTTTCTTGCGTTCACTTGTCCCGTGGATTGGTGATCATCCCGTCGCGGCGATCGGCTTGGCGATATCGGCGATGGCGCTCACCACCACATCGGCGCCGTCGAGCGTGAGGGAGAGCGGCATGCCGGCAGCTTCGGCGAGGCGCTTGGTGTAATAGGGCTGGATGAGCCTGGCATCGATCTCTTCGAGCGCCGCCGCACCTTTCAGCACCTGGTCGGTCTTCTCGAAGATCTTCGCCCCTTCGCCGCTTGCCCTCACCGCGAAGCCGCCATCGATCGCTTCCGCCTTCACCACTCCGCCGCGCGGGATCGAGCCCATGGCGATCAGCATCATGTTGAGCAGGAGCTTGACCTGCTGCTTGGGCCGGTTCTCGCGCGGCACCTGCCAGTCGAGCTTGATCTTCTCCTCGCCGACGAAGGCCTTGGCGACGTCGCCTGCTTCGCCCATGTCGATGATGGCGCCGGCCGAGCCAGCGGCACCGAAGGCGATGCGGCAGAATTTCAGTTTCGCCGAAGCCTGCTTCGCGGATTTGCGCACCAGGTCCATCGCCATGGTCCGCATCGCCTCGTCGTCCTCGACCTCGAGCAGTTCGAGCCCGTTGGTGATGGCGCCTACCGGCGAGATGACGTCGTGACAGACGCGGCTGCACAGAAGGGCGGCAAGATCGAGATCGCTCAAATGGCTCTGATGCATCGGCTGACTTTTTCCCGGGAATGATTCGCAGCCCTTCTTGTACCAGATCGGGCCTAATAATTCCGCATTGACCATCGCCCTTGGGGCGGGCATAGCGGCGCCATCATGCAGTCGAAAACCTCCCCCTCGCCGCGCCTCCTGGCGCTCGCCGACCTCGCTCTGGCCGCCGGCCGCGAGATCATGACGATCTATGCAAGCCCCGTCATCGCGCGCCAGAAGAACGACCTGACCCCCGTCACCGAGGCCGATGAGGCGGCGGAAAAGATCATCCTTTCAGGCCTCAAGCTGCTCGATCCGACGATACCCGTCATTTCCGAGGAAGCCGCGGCCGCAGGCGTGATCCCCGAGGTGGCCGGCCGCTTCTATCTGGTCGATCCACTCGATGGAACCAAGGAGTTCCTGAGCCGTAACGGTGAGTTCACCGTCAATATCGCGCTGATCGACAAGGCGATGCCCGTAGCCGGCATCGTTCTGGCGCCGGCCTTGGGGCGCATCTTCTGCGGCGAGACCGGATCGGGCGCCTTCGAGGCTCGCATCGAGGCGGAGACGGATGTTGCGGCCCTCGGCTGGCAGGCGCTTGAGGCCCGCAAGGCCTCTGCCGCGGGTCCGATCGTCGTCGCCAGCCGCTCGCATCGTGACGAGCGCACCGAGGCCTATCTCAAATGCCTCAAGGTGCAGAAGATCGTTTCCGCCGGGTCTTCGCTCAAATTCTGCCTCCTGGCGTCGGGTGAGGCCGACCTCTACCCCCGTTTCGGCCGCACCATGGAGTGGGACACGGCGGCGGGCCATGCCGTCCTGAGCGCGGCCGGCGGCCATGTCGAGGTCGAAACCGGCGAGCCCTTGACCTATGGCAAGGCCGGGCGCGGCTATGACAATCCGGCCTTCATCGCCCGCGGCGCCTGACCAAGATGACGCCGGCGATTTTAGCGGCCTGTTAACCAAAAAAACGCCACTTTGGGCGGCCCGAATCCGCGACTCAAAGCTGCCACAAGCTGTCCCTAGAGTCGCCGTCAACAGGTGGGATTCAGGCAGTTCGGATAGAGAGGTAGCCGCTCGCGGGAACTACCGGTTTCAGGACGTGCTGAGGAGTTTTGTCATGAGCAAATTTATCGACCGGCGCCAGGCTTTAGGGCTTCTGGGGTTCGGTCTTGCGGCGAGCGTGGCAGGTGTCACCGCCGTCGCTGCCGCCACCAGGCGCAAAGAGACCTATTCATCCGATGAAATCGTCCTGGCCGGACAGAAGTTCTTCGGCAAGACCACGCGCGGCGTTGCCGAAGCGGTCGAATATGTGTTCTCGAGCCAGGGCGAGCCTACGGCCTATATTGTCGGCGAGGAAGGATCGGGCGCGATCGTCGGCGGCCTGCGCTATGGCGAAGGGGTGATCTACTACAAGAACGGCCCGCGCTATAAGATCTACTGGCAAGGCCCCTCCATCGGCTTCGATTTCGGCGGCAATGGCTCGCGCGCCTTGGTGCTGGTCTATAATTCCTCGACGCCGGGCGACATCTATGATGAGCGCTTCGGCGGCGTAGAGGGGTCGGCCTATTTCGTCGGCGGGCTCGGTGTGAATTTCCAGAAGAATAGGGACATTATTCTGGCCCCGATTCGTACCGGCGTGGGGGCGCGGCTCGGCGCCAATGTGGGCTATCTCAAATATTCGAAAGAGCCCACCTGGAACCCGTTCTGATCCCCCTGCTCTGTCGATTTAACCGTCGCACCGCCACATTCGACACGCTATGCTAGGCGGGAAGAGCGGCAGCGTGCAGAGGATTCATGTCTCAGCTTGAGACGATCTTGTGGTTCGGCCTGGGCTTCGCGGTAGCGAGCCTGATCGCATTGTTCCTGGGGCGCGCCGCCTGGCGTTCCGGCGTCAGGCTGGGGGCCAGGCGCATGCAGCGCAAGGTGCCGGGCACCGTCTCCGAACTCCAGACCGAGCGCGACAGCATGCGGGCGGAAAATGCCATGATGGCGCGCAAGCTCGAAGTGCGGATGGGCGAGGTGAAAGCCAAGCTCGCCGAGCAGGCCGCGGAGGTCTCACGTCATCGCAACCGCATCGAGATGCTCGCCGCGGACCTCGCCCAGCGCGACAAGGTGGATGCAGGCCTGCGCGGCGAGATCGCCCGCCTCGAGGAGCAGGTCGCGACCTATGAGGGCCTGATCAGCCAGCGCACCGACTCGGTATCGGCGACGCTCGAGCGGCTGCAGGCGCAGGACCGCGAAATCAATCAGCAGGCTGACGAAATCGCCGCCCTCAAGAGCAGGATCTGGAAGCTTCAGGCCAAGACTCAGCCGATCGAGGACAGGCTCGCCGAAGCCGGCGAGGAGAGCCAGAAGCTCGCCGCCGAAATGCGCGCCCTCGATCAGGCCTGGCCGGCGAAGCTCGCCGAGCTCGGCTTCGACGAGCGCCCTCAGGCTGCCGCGGCGACGGCGGAAACGGTTGTCGAACCCGAAGCAGGCATCGCCGCCGAACCGGCGATGATGAGGGACGAGCCCGCCCCCGAGGCGGTCAATGGCGCCGCCGCGCCCGCCGCCGAGATCCGCCCGGAACCCAAGCCGGCGCGCTCGGTACAATCGCGCTCTTTTGCCGGCAATGTCATTTCCCTCGCCCAGCGAATCAAGGCGCTGCAGAAAACGATCACACGCTGACCGGGCTTAATCCTCGATGACGTTACGTCATATGAGGTTGCCGCAGGGCCTTTCCGTCGGTGACAAAATTTGTGGCGCCAGCAGATGGCCGGCGCAACCTTTCCAGCTCTGAGGCGTTCCCTTGACGCTGGCCATCCCCAAGGCCAGTTCCCCCTGCCCAAACATTGGGCACCCCTGTCGATGGCCCGCAGCGCGCTCCCTCCGCTGCGGGCCTTATTTAAAATTGAAAACCGACCTGATGATGGTTATTAATTTCTATCGAAGATAGTGGATCGGGGCAGTGTTCCCTTCATGGCGGGATAGATGGCTGGAACCGACGAGCGGCTCCTCAGAAGTCTTTTCGACAACACGCTGATCGGCATTGTCCTGCTGACGGTCGAAGGCCGCATCTCCTATGCCAATTCCGCCTATGCGAGGCTGCTTGGCCGCAGCGTCGAGGAAATGCTCGAGCTTCGCCTGGAAGATTTCATCGTGGCGGAGGATGTGAGCGAGATCCGCCGGAACTTCGCCGAGATCGCGAAAGGCACGCTCGATGGCTATCGTTTCGAGCGCCGCTACATCCATAAGGATGGCACGATCATCCACGTCCAGGGCGCCACTTCGACCTTGCGCAACAAAGGCAAGCCGCCGCTCATCGTCACGCAAATCGTCGACATCACCGCGAAGAAGGAGGCGGAGCGCAAGCTCGCCCAGAGCGAGGAACGCTGGGCTTTCGCGCTGGAGAGCGCGCATCAAGGCGTGTGGGACCACAATCTGGTGAGCGGCGAAACCTATTTCTCGCCGACCTGGAAATCCATGCTGGGCTATGGCGATGATGAGGTCGCCAATACGCGCCAGGCCTGGATCGATCTGCTCCATCCCGACGACCGCGAGAAGATCCTCGCCGTCACCGCCCACGTTCTCTGCGGCGAAACCGATCGCATCGAGCGTGAATTCCGCATGCGCCACAAGAACGGAAGCTGGGTGTGGATCCTGAGCCGCGGCCGGACGATCGCGCGGATGCCGGACGGCAAGGCGGCGCGGATCATCGGCACTCATACCGACATCACGTCGATTAAGAGTTACGAAACGCAGATTTCACGCCTGCATGAACGGCTGGATCTCGCCATCAGCGCCGGGCGCATAGGTGTCTGGGATTATGATCTGATCTCGGGCACGCCGCATTGGGACGACCGCCTGCATGAGATCTATGGAACCGACACTCATCATGTCTCGACACTCGAGTCCTGGATTCAAATCGTTCATCCGCAGGATCGCCCGCGCGTTGCGGCCATCTGGGCGGATGCGCAGGCGAACCGCGACCACTATGAAGACGAGTTTCGCATCGTCCGGCCGGATGGCGAGGTCCGTCATATTCACAGCATCGCCCGCATCTTCAAGGACGCGGAAGGCCGTGCCACGCGTGTTGTCGGCGCCAATTGGGACATCACCGAACAGAAGCGGCTGAACGAGAAAGTCTTCGAGGAGAAGGAGCGTCTCGGTATCACCCTCGCCTCGATCGCCGATGCGGTGATCTGCACGGACGGCGAAGCGCGCATCACTTTCATGAACCCGGTTGCCGAGAAGCTCACCGGCTGGTCGTCGGCGGAGGCCGCCGGCCAGGCGCTCCCTGCCGTCTTCCACATCATCGACGAAACCACCGGCGATCGCGCCGCCGATCCCGTGATGCAGTGCCTCAAGAGCGCGGAATGCTGCCAGAAGGACGGCGGCGTGTTCCTGGTCAGCCGCACCGGCGGCGTTTCCGACATCCAGATGTCGGCGGCACCGGTGCGCATTTCGGCCCAGGCCTCGATCGGCTCCGTGCTGGTCTTCCGAGACATCACCGAAGCCCATGCGCGACAGAAGAAGATCGCGCATTCGGCGCTTCATGACGCCTTGACGGGCCTGCCCAACCGGTCCGCCTTTCTCGCCCAGCTGAACGACGCCATCGGCCAGGCTCGCCAGGAGCAGCGCAGCCACGCTCTCTGCTTCGTCGATCTCGACCATTTCAAGCAGGTGAATGACCGCGCCGGCCATGCGGCGGGCGACGCCCTACTCCAGGAAACGGCGAAGATCATCGCCTTGAGCTGCAGCAAGAAGGACGTGCCGGCCCGCCTCGGCGGCGATGAGTTTGCGCTCCTCATCCGCGACTGCAAGCCCGGCGAAGCGGAAGCGACCGCGGAGCGGATCATCGCCGCCATATCGCGCATGGAATTCCGCTGGGAGATGGAGGTCTTCCGCATCGGCGCCAGCATCGGCGCCACGATGGTGACGGCAGCGTCGCCTGAACTCAGCGAGATCCTGCATCAGGCCGACAAGGCCTGCTATGCCGCCAAGGCCTCCGGCCGCAACCGTGTCTGCATCTACGGCCAGTTGAGCCAGCCACAGATCGACCGGCTGGTTGACGACCGGCCTAGCCAAAGTTGGCTGCGGTTACATTAGCGATTATGCGTCCTTGTCGTCCGGTGGGGATGAGGCCGGCTTGCCGGGATGATCGTTGCGTCCGACCGCTACGGGATCGCTGGCCGGAAAAGTTTCGTCCAGCGCCTCGTCCAGCTTGCTGTCGACATCCTTCGGGGGTTTTCGTTCGCGCGCCATGTCTTCATATATCGGCAAAGGCGCCACAAATAACAAGAAGGCGCGGAACACCGAGGTGCCCACGCCTCCCTGTTCAAAGCTGGCTCCTGCCTGTCTTAGATCACCGCGAAGATGACCAATTCCGGCGGTCCACTTTGAAGCGACCCGACAGCTCCGCGTTTTTCAACCAAAGCCGCCTGATCGGCGAACTGCGCGCATCTTGCGATCCACACGTCCGGTCATCGAACGGATGAGCCGCCGTTCATGACATCATCGGCCCCATGTCGCGTTCCGCTCTCAACCTTGCGGCAAGCTCGGCCATGAGACGGCGCCTATGTCTTGGGAGGGTCTGGTAGCGAGCCGGACCACAACATCGGCGTCGTGAGAAGGAGTGTCACGCCGATCGCGTTGAAAGTCGATATGCCGAATTCCTCCGTCCACAGACGGCGCGGCTTCTGTGGATAACTCGCCGCCGATGGTGCAGAAACCGCCGTTCGAACAAAGAGATGGATCGCGCTTGTCCTCCAGGAACGCAAAAAGGCCGAAGCTTTCGCTTCGGCCTTCGGACAATCGCAATTCTGTTTGCGAGCTCAGACCATCTTGAGGTGGCCGGCGCTCGTCTTGCCGCGCTCGGTGACGAGCTCATAGCTGACCTTCTGCGCCTCATTGAGGGTCGACAGACCAGCGCGCTCGACGGCGCTGATATGGACGAACACGTCCTTCGAGCCGTCATCCGGTTGGATGAAGCCGAAGCCCTTCTGAGGATTGAACCATTTAACTTTGCCTGTCGGCATATGGGTAACCTTTCGAGTTGTGAACAAACCGGTGGACTGTCTCCTGTCCCCGTATTCGAACCGCAATGTCTTGAGAAGAGCCCGAAAGGGTCAAACGCCAAGCAAGGCCGTAGATCGAACGCGGACTAGATGGGGTTTTGGCCCCGATTTGTCAACAATCAGACCGTGTCGCGGTTGTCGGCCAAGAAGCGGCCGACTGCAAGCCTTTTGCGTATCTCCTTGGGGATAAAGCGAATTTTAGCAATTCTGTTTGCTTTTGATTAATCCGGTCGCCGGTACAGCCGGATCATGGCAATAAAACCGACTCCCGAAAACCAGAACCAGGATCAGCCGGCAGAGGAGTCGCGGGACGATTCAACCGTCGAGAAAACCCTCCTCAAGAACCATTTCGTCCGGGCGCTCGGGCAACTGGAGCGCCTGCATCGCTGCCTCCTCGAGCTCATCAAGCTTGAACTGGACCGCCAGATCAGCGAGCAGGAGGTGACGAGCGCCCAGGCCCTCTTCCTCTACAACATCGGCGACGGCAAGCTGTCGGCGACGGAGCTCAGGATCAGGGGATATTATACCGGCTCCAACCTGAGCTACACCATCGCCAAGCTCGTCGAGGGCGGGTTTCTCCATTACGAGCGCACGGTGCAGGATAAGCGGGTCGTCCGGCTGAGCCTCACCGAGAAGGGCCATGAGATCAAATCCATGGTCGCCGCCATCTATGAAGGCCATGTGCCCGTTCTCGAGGAGAAAGGCGTTACGGCGGAGGATCTCGAGCGCCTCGTTTCCGCTCTCAAGCGCCTCGAGCATTATTGGGCCGAGCATATACGCTACGGCTTTTGATCCATCTTGAAAGGATGAGCCCGCCCATACGGGCGAGCTCATCTGAGCACGTCATCCGCGCCAGACGGCGCCGCTGCGGGCATTCACATAGACGATGGCGATCCGGTTGTTCCGCACGGCGCGGAACACATAGGTCCCGCCGCTGCAATTGCGCGCCTCGATGTTGTGATAGCCGCGATTACGCACGATCCGGCGCGCCTCGCCGCAGCTCAGCCGGTTGAAACGCTTGCCGGGACGATACCAGCCATAGCCTTTGCGGTACATGTAGTCGGGCCCGACCTGGTAGCCGTAATGCGGCATGCCGAGATAGAATTTCAAATTCGTCTTGGCTTCAGCCGCATTCACTCCGCCGAGGCCAAAGGCCACTGGCGCCGCCACGACAAGAGCCATCAAAAGCTTCTTCATTTCTCTCTCCGCAATTGCCCTTCCTCGGGAAGGCTTAATTAGCCACTCTCGGAAAGAATGACGGATCGCCGGCGGATTTCCGTCGCAACTCTTGATGACCGATTTTTCATTTAAGATGACGTAAGGGCGCCTCGTTTGGAGGCGCCCTTGATGAGGCTCAGCTGCGGTGAACCGTCTTTCGCCTATTCATGCCCCCATTGCGAGAAGACTTCGCTGCTGCTCTTGCCGAGACGCACGGTGTCGCCGACGTCGCTCACCCAATCGACCGGAATGAAATGGTGATGCCCGTCGCCCGAATCCTCGCGGGTGAGCTTGATCATGTCTTCGCCTTCCATGTGATCGACGGTACCGACATGCTTGCCGTCCGAGGATACGACTTCCATATGCTCGACGATATTCGCGACATTGGCCATGAGAACCTCCATAGTTGTGCCCGTCAACGGTAGGAAAGCCGGGGCGGTTCCAGCGCCTCAGTACTTTCTCGAAAGCGTCGTCTTGGATCGCTCGACCCGCAGTTCCTCTGTCTCGCGCTTATCGGCCTCGGTTTCCCAGCGCCGCGCCATGCCCCTGAAGCTTCGCTTCAGTTCCGGCGATCCGACGCTGTCGGCAAAAGCCCTGGCAGCTGCGGCCGCCTTTCTGAGTTCGCTGGCTGTCTGGTTCATGCCGCACCAGCGCTCAGGGGGCCAGGAAGGTTCCGTGCATTTGATACAAATGCGCAATGCGGTTAGCGAAAGGTTTAGGGACTCAATCCCCGCGCAAAAAACCGCGCTGATCGGCGGAACCATCGGCGCATTTGCGACTTGTCCCTTCAGACGAAGTTGTCGCGAAAGCGATGAAATCGTCGAGAGAAAGCCCGACTACTCAACTGGTCGGGCTTTCTTGCGTCTGGCCGGAGCCGGGTTTGCCTGAGTTTCGCTGAGGACCTATGCTGCCCTCATTGTCGAGGGGAGAGGGGCTAGTGAACGATATCTACCAACGGGGATTGGAGCGAAACGCCGCCAATTACACGCCTTTGTCGCCGGTCTCCTTCCTCGACCGGACGGCGCTCGCCTTTCCCGACAAGATCGCGGTGATCGATCGTTCACGGCGATACAGCTATGGAGAACTCCACCAGCGCGCCCGCCGACTGGCCTCGGCCCTGACAAGGCGGGGCATCGGCAAGGGCGACACGGTTGCCATCCTGGCACCCAACGTGCCGGCCATGATCGAAGCTCATTTCGGTGTCCCGATGGCGGGCGCCGTCCTCAATTGCCTCAATATCAGGCTCGATGCACCGAGCATCGCCTTCTGTCTTTCGCATGGCGAGGCGAAGCTCGTCCTGGTCGACCGTCAATATTTGAGCGTCATGGTCAACGCCCTGTCGCAAGTCTCTCATCGGCTTGCCGTCGTCGTCATGAGCGAGCCGGACGCCGAGGCGACGGAGTTCCAGGATTACGAGGCCTTCCTGGCCGGCGGCGATCCCCAACACCTTCCTTCACCGCCCACCGACGAATGGTCCCCGATCAGCCTCGGCTACACCTCGGGCACGACCGGCGATCCCAAGGGCGTCGTCTGCCATCACCGCGGCGCCTATTTGAACGCGCTCGGCAATGCGCTCGAAGCCGGGCTCGCTTCGACGAGCGTCTATTTGTGGACCTTGCCGATGTTCCACTGCAACGGCTGGTGCTACATCTGGGCGGTGACGGCGGTGGGCGGTACCCATGTCTGCTTGCGGCAGGTCGAAGTGGGTGCGATCTTCACCGCCATCAAGGAACACGGCGTCACCCATTTTTGCGGAGCGCCGGTCATCCTCAACATGATCGCCAAGGGCGAGCGGCCGCCGGAATGGCGGCTCGAGCGGCCGGTGGACGTCCTGACCGGCGGTGCAGCACCGCCCAGCGCGGTCATCGCGGGGATGGAGGAGCTCGGTTTCCGCATCAAGCATCTCTACGGCCTCACCGAGAGTTTCGGTCCCGCACTTGTCTGCGCTTGGCATGAGGAATGGACCCCGCTTCCGCTCGCCGAGCGGGCCCGGCTCACGGCGCGCCAGGGCGTCAATTTCATCACCCTGGAAGCGGTCAGGGTCGTCGATCCCGAGACCGGCGAGGACCGCCCTGCCGACGGCATCGCGATGGGCGAGATCATGCTGCGCGGCAACACCGTCATGATGGGCTATCTCAAGAATCCCGAGGCCAGCGCCAAGGCTTTCGCCGACGGCTGGTTCCATACCGGCGATCTCGGCGTGCGCCATCCCGACGGCTATGTCGAGGTCAAGGATCGTTCCAAGGACATCATCATATCGGGGGGCGAGAACATCTCATCGCTCGAGATCGAAGAGGTGCTCTACCGCCATCCCGCCATCCTCGAAGCAGCCGTGGTCGCGGCCCCGGACGAGAAATGGGGCGAGCATCCTTGCGCCTTCATCGACCTCAAATCCGGCATGTCGCTCGCTCCCGAAGCGGTCATCCAGTTCTGCCGGGACAACATGGCCCACTACAAGGTCCCGCGCACCGTGATCTTCGGCCCCTTGCCCAAGACCGCTACCGGCAAGATCCAGAAATATGCCCTGCGCGAGCGCGCCGCGGCGCTTCGCTGAGCCGTCATCCACCTGTCATTTGCCGGACTGTAGTTTGCCAGAAACATTGGATGGCCGATGACCCGCTCATGAGAAGCCCAAATCGGACCGGATACCGGCCAGGTAGCGTAGTTTTGAATGGAACTGTCCCAGGACGATCTACTTTACCAAAAGAAAGATGAGGCGGCGACGCGGATTATATGCCAAGATATAAGGCTTGGGAGCCGTGCATATTCCTTAGCTTCGGACTTTATGTAAGGCAAATGCGGCAAATGCGGGATTCGTTAGTTAAAATCCTGATGGGGGCGGTACTTGTTACCGGCTTCTTTTTCATTACCCCGTCCGATGCGGCGCAGCGGGATCGCGATGCGGGTGCCCGGTCATGCGAATTCTTCTGCAAGCTTTTTGGGGGGAATCGAGCGAAAAAGCGCTCCGACTTCGGTGATTCTTCGCCGAGGAAGCAGCGATACAGGGTCTATGAAGACGACACCTATGGACGCTCTGTCAGGAAGAAACGAGTCAAGCGCAAGCGCGATTCGGGGCCGGTCAGGGTGGTCGAGGAGCGGCCCGAGCAGCCGCTGGTTTACCAGCCTGAGAAATTTGAGATCCTGCGGGTCGGCGCATTGCCGGAAAGCGCGCCCGACGAACCATTGGCGGCCGCCATCTATGGCGAACTGAAAGGCAAGAAATCGGCGATCCGCGTGACGGCGGGCGAAAGGGAAGCGATTGTCGACTTCTACCGGCAAAATGGCTTCCGGCCGCTCTGGGTCTCGAAGCAGGGGCTGGGCGAGCGCGGCCGGTCGGTGCTGCGGCTCTTCCGGACCGCCACCGAGGACGGCATGTCGCCGGAAGACTATCTTCCGCAGACTCTTGCGCTGTTCGACGACGACCTGGCGCTCATCAACGAGGATATGGGGCTCTTGGCGCGCCTCGACCTCGATCTTTCGGCGCGTGCCCTACGCTACGCGCGGCATGCCTCTGGCGGCCGTATTATCCCCAACAAGCTCACCAAATATTACGACATCACGCCGGAGCCTGTTGATCTCGCCGCCGCGATGCGGGCCTTCTTGCGCAGCCCCGATCCCAACGCTTATCTGAGGGCGCTGCAACCCAGCCATCCCGCCTATGCCGTCTTCAAGAAAACCCTCGCCAGTCTGCGCGAGCTCGAGTCCGATGTGAAATCGGAGCTGATCCGCCCCGGCAAGCCGATCGAGCTTGGAGAAGACGATCCGCGCGTCCCCTTGCTGCGCCAGCAGCTGGCCGTGCTCGGTTATGACAAAACCGATGTCCTGCCTGGCGAGGAGACGATCCTCGATGATGCGCTGTCGGAGAGGCTCACGGCCTTCCAGACCGACGCCGGGGTCAATCCGACCGGCGTGCTCGATGCCGCGACGATGGTGGCGCTGAACAGCCGCACCGGCAGTCCCGGCATTGCGCGGCTCGTCTACAATATGGAGCGTCTGAGGTGGCTGCCCAAGACGCTCGGCGAACGGCACGTCTTCGTGAATCAGGCCGCCTATTCGCTGAAGGTTGTGGAAGACGGCCGCGAGATCTGGCGCACCAAGGTCATCGTCGGCAAGCCGAACAGTCAGACGGTCGCCTTCAGCGACAGTTTGGAAAGGATCGTCTTCAATCCGTCTTGGGGCGTGCCTCCCTCCATCATGAAGAACGAGATGATACCGAAGCTGAGGCGCGATCCGGGCTATCTCGACCGCCTTGGCTATCGCGTATTGACGCCGGGCAGCAAGAGGATCGTCCGGTCGCGGTCGGTCAGCTGGGGGAAGTACGCGAACGGGAAAGTGCCGTATCTGATTCTGCAGCCGCCCGGCGACGACAATGCCTTGGGCGAGCTGAAGTTCTTGTTCCCCAATGCCCACGACATCTACATGCATGACACGCCCACGCGCGATCTGTTCGCGAAGCCGGTTCGGGCGTTCAGCCATGGCTGCGTCAGGGTGGAGAATCCGCGCCAATTCGCGGAGCTGCTGCTCGGTGTCGACGCTACGGATATTGCCGCGCGGATCGACAGCGGGGTCAGTAAGGAGACCCCGGTCACCCGCGAGACTTCGGTCCATCTGACCTACTTCACCGCTTGGCCGGCGGATGACGGCCGTCTCCTCGTCTATGACGACATATATGGCCGCGACGAGCGCATGGCGCGGGCATTTACGACCGTCGCCGTCGCCGCCCGCTGAGCCCGCTTGGAGCGACGAATTTCCCCTGAGTAATTCGATGATCACCTGCTGTTGCTGAACTGTCACACGGGCGATCCAGGCTAGCGGCGCGCACTTCCCGCGATCGGCATAAAGGTACAATTTTTAGAGGTTAATGCTATCAACAGGAATTGATTTGCCGTCGCAGGTTTGTTGCTTATAAGAAACAACCTGTACGATGGTGAAAAGCGATGTTTGTGCGCGACATAATAGGCGTGTGCATCGTCAGCGGCTCAATTGGCGGTAGTGTGTTCGTCTTCAACGGTCACAGCGAAGAGGCTCGCATGAGGTACATGTCCGGCTGTGTGCCGCTCGTTGCGACCTTCGCCGCCCATGAAGCAGGTTATCGCAAGGTAAATCCGTCCTATCGCAAGACAGATGAAACGGCGGCGCGCCGGATATGTCAGGACAGGTGGTCGAAACGGCGCGCCCACTCCTTCGCTTCCGGTCCGCTGTGAGCGCGAGGTACTACCGTACGATTTCGTACCATCCCTAGGCTTCAGGTTCCGCTGATGGTCTATTGGTTCCGACGGGAGCCGCGATGCCTATCTATCGTCTTGAACCGATTGAAGATTTTCTAGGGGAGCAATCCTGGCGGTACACTCTTCTGAAGACCGTCTGCTGGGTGAAGGCCTCTGGTGAAGACCAGGCCCGTCTGGCCATCGCCAGGGCTACGGCCAATTCCGCCGACATCAGGGAATCGCCCTGGCTGAGCCCGGTCTTGACCATGTGCATCGAAGAAGGCCCCACCTTCCAGATGGAACCCGACATCGCCGTCAACGTTGATGGTGTAGCGCAAGCTTGGACGGCCCCGCCAGAACGCTGATATCCAATAAATGGTGAATGATGATACGTTCCGCATCATATCGGAAGGCGCTTGATTTTGGATTGCAGCTCGCTTCCCACACGACCGCGGGAGTGCAAGCGGCACTGATCACGTTGCCGGGTTAGCAGCGCAACCGCGATGGTCAAATCCCTCGAGACAATCAACCGGTCCTTCCGCAATCAGCTTCTGACGACAATCTCGGCGGACGACTATTCCTTTATCGCGCCACATCTCGAGCTTGCCGATTTGCCGGTTGGGCATGACGTCGAAACGCGGGGAGAGCGTGTCGAGCACATGTACTTCCTCGAGAGCGGCATCGTCTCGCTCGTCGCCGCAAATGGCAGCGGCAAGCAGATCGAGATCGGCCTTATCGGGAGGGAAGGCATTACCGGGCTTGCCGTCATCCTGGGCGATGATGTGGCCAACCACTTGGCCTACATGCAGGTCGAGGGCCATGGCTACAAGGTGCCGGCGGTCGTCATCCTGGATGCGCTTCGCCGCAGCAACGGCCTGCGCAACCAGCTTGCACGCTTTGCCCATACGCTCATGATCCAGACGGCTCACACGGCGCTTGCCAATGGCCGGGCCAGTCTGGTCGAGCGCCTGTCGCGCTGGATATTGATGGCGCATGACCGGGTGGACGGAAATGTGGTCCCCATCACCCATGAGTTCCTGGCGCTCATGCTCGGCGTCAGGAGGGCCGGCGTAACCGTGGCGCTCCACGAGCTCGAGGGCCGCCGGGTGATCAAGGCGGTCCGCGGTCAGATCACGGTGATCGATCGCAGTGGAATCGAGAAGCTTTCCAACGGATTCTACGGCCAGCCGGAGAGCGAGTATTTCCGCCTGGTCGCCACGCAGCTGACGCGGCGCGTGCCGGCCTGAGCTCACCCATGAGGACTTGGCCGGATGTGCAGGCTTCCCTGCAGGGACTCGCCGGGCTCGAGCACATGCACGCCGTGGCCGGGAACGCCCGCCGCCTGCCGGTTGAAGCCGTCATTGGCGTTGCTCACCGGCTCGATGCAGATATAGGGATAATCCCAGGCATCATAGATCTGAAGCTTGCGCAAGGCGCCGTCGCCCATGATCGCGATGCGCCGGCCATCGGCATGAGCGAGCTCCACCTTCCCTCCCCAGCCCTCGTAGCATCGGTCGAGCACGATCGCTGAAACATCCCGAGGCTGCGTGAAATCAAGTCCGGGAAGAAGCGGACCGCAAGGAAGCGTGACCGCGTCTTCTGAATCGGGCGGCCACAGGCCAAGCGCGTCGAAGCGCATCACCGTGCCCGGCGATTTGGGGAAATAGGGGTGGAAACCGATGCCGGCCGGCATCGGCCGGTGATCGCGGCAGCTCAGCGCGATGCCGATCGAGAGGCCATCGTCGTCGACATGGAAATCGACCTCGCCCCGCCATGCAAAGGGGAATTCACCCTCCGCCGGCCGGTGATCAAGGTGCAGGACGAGGCGATCGGCCTCTTGCGCGACGATCGTCCAGGGCCTGATCCAGCCTTCGCCATGCGTCGCCGTCGGCTCTTCGGGAACGGTCCGCTTCAGGGGAAAGAACTCGTCCTTGAAACGGAATCCGCCGCCGAAGATCGGACCTGAATAAGGCAATAAGGGGAAGCCCGCGAACTCATAGCATTTGCCTGTCGCGAGCCCCGCCGCCGATGCCGGCCGCAATATGTCCCGGCCTCGCGCCGTGAAGGCTACGATGCGGGCGCCGCAGGCGGGCGCGATGGTGACCGTCTTGTCGCCGCGCGACAGGCTGACGAGCGGTCCGGCCGTACCCGGCACCGAGAAGCGCGTCATGGATCGGGCAATTCGATCGCGCCCGAGAGGAAGCGCAGCGAATGGCCGCTGATCTCCACATGATCGGCGAACAAAGTGCACCAGAGATCGCCGCCGCGCGGCGAAAGCTGCTCGCTGTGAAGCGCCTGGCGCCCGAGCCTTTCGGCCCAATAGGGCACCAGGATGCGATGCGCGGTGCCGCAGACCGGGTCCTCCGGCAGACCGAGCTTGGGGGCGAAGACGCGCAGCACGAAATCCGATCTCTTGCCTTGCGCGGTGGCGATGACGGCGCCGCGCTCGAGCCGTGCGACCGCCTCCTGGTCGGGCATGAGCCCCGCCACCTCATCGGCATCATCATAGACCGCGACATAGCCGAAGGCCGCCTCGAAGGTCTTGAGCGGCATGGCGCCCAAGGCCGCGCCGAGCTCATGGCGCTTCTCGATCGCGTAGCCCGGCATCAGCGGCCAGGGCACCGAGATGCGCCTGCCCTCCCGCGTGATCGTGCGCCGCGACCCGTCCGCCATGACGAAGGTGAGCGACGTCCGCTGCGGCAGCGCCTCGAAGCCGACATGGGCCGCCGCCATCATGGCATGGCCGGCGCCGCCGTGGCGGCCGTCAGGGCTGTGGAAATGGAGCGCCGTCAGACCGTCGTCGCTTGGACGCAATGAGGCGAGGACGGGCTCGCCGAGCTGGCCCGCCAGCGCCTGCATCGTCTCGTCGGGCGTCCCGCGCGGCAATGATACGACGAAGGCCGGGTTGCCCTTGAAGACTTCATCCGCGAAGGTCACGATCTGATGGATCTCGGCCCGCATGGTCAGTCCTTCGGCAACGGCTTATAGGCGATGACCTTGATCTCGATCTTGACGTCGAACATGAAGCCGATCGGAAAGACCGAGCGCACCGGCGGATCCTTGGTGAAATAGCTGCGGTAGATTTCGTTGAAGCGGACGAAATCGCGCGCATCGGCGAGCCACACCTGGCAATCGACGACATCATCGAGCGTGCAGCGGGCGGCGGCGAGCGCCTCCTTGACGAAACCGAAGGTCCGATGCACCTGCTCGTCGAATGAGACATTCTTGTTGTCGGTGCCGTCGGAGAGGATGCGGCCGTCCTTGTCGAAGGTGACCTTGCGCGGATCGAAGGTCCATGGGCCATAGGCCGAGGTGAAGACGAAATCGCCGGCGCGGATCGCCTTGGAGATCGGGACTTCAGGGTGGGCGGGATGGGCTTCCTTCGTCATGAGCTCTCCTCAATAGCCGCGGGCCAGGATCGGCCATTCATCGACGACCTCATCGCCGCGCACCACGACATAGCGCGCATGGAGATTGACGGTCGGGTCGCAATGCGAGGTCACGAGCTCGATCACGGCGCCGAGCTCCGGCCGGGGCGCCCCTGGATCGAAGTCGATCACGCCATGTTCATCGCCCATGAAGCGGTAGCTCGCACCTTGCGCGATGCCGCGCACGGGTTGCGGCGTGCCTGAATCGGTCGCGAGCGCCTTGAAGCCGGCATTGACAGTGACGCTATCGGGCCGGTTCGCCGTCACCACGCCCGCCGCCACGAACAGCGATGTGGTGAAGGGATTGCCGTCGGGGCTCAATGGCAGCGGCCCGTAGCAGGAATCGAGGAACACGAAGGACCCGGCCTGGAGCTCGGTGAATACCTCGTGCTGGGCATCGAGCCAGTGGGTGCCGGTGCCGCTGCCGGTGATGATCCGTGGCGGAAGCCCCGCTCCCTCCAAGGCGGCGATGAGCTTGCGCATCCTTTCCATGTTGAGCGCGACGCGCGCTTTTCGTTCATCGAACGGCATGAGCTGCTGCAGATGACCCCAATAGGCCTGCACGCCGGCAAAGGCGAGCGCCTTGTTCTGGGCGATGCTCTTCGCCAGCGCCACGGCGTCGCCGATCTCGACGCAGCCGGTGCGCTTCGTTCCGACATCGATCTCGACGATGACGGGAAGCTTGCGGCCCGCTTCCAAAGCAATCTTGCCCAGCGCATCTACATTGCGCGGATCATCCGCCACCACCATGATGTCGGCGCCGCGCGCGAGAAGCCGGTGGAGCCGCGCGAGCATGTCGGTTGTCGTCATCGGCGACGTGATGTGGAGACCGGTGATGCCGGCCGCGGCGAGCGCCTCCGCCTCGGCGATCGTGGCGCAGCAGGCGCCGAGAGCTCCGGCCTTGAGCAGCCGCCGCGCGATATCGGGAGATTTATGCGACTTCGCATGCGGCCTTAGAGCTACACCGGCGCTCTTCGCCCATGCCGTCATGATCTCGATATTCCGGTCGAGATGATCGAGATCGAGGATCAGCGCCGGGGTCTTGATCTCGTCACGTCGCATCGAGGCACCTCATCGCAGTGTCGTTCCAGCTCAGGCCCACTCTTTCGCCGGCCGCCGGCAATTGCAGCACCTGCCCTTCCGGTATGTGGACGGCGATCTCCTTGCCGTTGTCGAGCTCGATGATGATCTTGGTGAAGGCGCCCAGGAACACGCTGTCGACGACCGTGCCGTGGATGCGGCCCGTGCCGTTGAGGCGCAAGGCTTCCGGCCGGATGACCACATTGACCGCGCCGTCGGCGCCGGGAGAGGGGAAGCTGCCGCCGCAGCCCAGGCTGATGACGCCGTGTTCGCGTTGGCCTTCCAGCAGGTTGGCATCGCCGATGAAGGTCGAGACGAAGCGCGAGGCGGGCCGGCGGTAGATCGCTTGCGGATCGCCTTGCTGCACGATCCGCCCCGCTTCCATGACGGCGATGCGGCTGGCAAGGCCCAATGCCTCTTCCTGGTCATGGGTGACGAAGACGAAAGTGCCGCCGAGCGAGCGATGGATGCGCCGGAGCTCGGCCTGCATCTGCTTGCGCAATTTGAGATCGAGAGCGCCGAGGGGCTCGTCGAGCAGAAGCACCGCCGGCCGCATCACCAAGGCGCGCGCCAATGCCACGCGCTGCTGCTGGCCGCCCGACAATTCATTGACCGATCTCTCGGCAAACTCTTCCAGATGAACGAGCCCCAGCATCTCGGTGACGCGGGCGCGGATCTCCTCCGGCGCGACCGCTCTGAGCTTGAGCCCGTAGCTCACATTCTGCCGGACATTCATATGGGGAAAGAGGCCATAGCCCTGGAAGACCATGTTGGTGGGCCGCTTTTCCGGACCTGTCTGCGTGACATCCTTGCCGGCAATTTCGATCGTGCCCGTGGTCGGCTCCGCGAAGCCGCCCATCATGCGCAAGAGCGTGGTCTTGCCGCAGCCCGAGGGTCCGAGGATGGCGAGGAAATCTCCTTGCGCGATGTCGAGATCGAGGGGATGCACGGCGATGCTCGCGCCATAGGCCTTGCTCAGGTTCCTGAGCCTGACGAGCGCTTGGGTCAAAGTCGCGCCTCGGGCAGGATCTGGCCGCCGTCGAGCACCAGTGTCGTGCCGGTGATATAGCTCGCGGCATCGGAAGCCAGGAACGCCATCGCCTCGCCGATCTCTTCCGGCAGCGCCAGCCTTCCGAGCGGAACGGCGCGCGCCATGGCCGCCATGTGGTCGGGCCCGCGCTCACGCCTCAGATTCGCCGTTTCGACATTGCCGGGCTCGACCACGTTGCAGGTGATGCCGAAGGGAGCTCCTTCGAGCGCGGTCGCACGGGCGAGACCGACGAGCCCGGCTTTGCTTGCCGAATAATGCGCATGCTCGGGCCAGGTGACATGGGGGCCCGTAATCGATCCGGTGAGCACGATGCGACCACTCTTGTTCTTCTTCATCGACGGGAAGCAGGCCTGGATGGCGAGGAACGGCCCCTTGAGATTGACCGCGAGGACGCGGTCCCATTCCTCTTCCGGCAGGTCTTCGATCAAGTGGTTGGGATAGATGCCGGCAACCTGGCAGAGGATGTCGATGCGTCCGCGCTGCTTGAGCACATGGGCGGCCAGCGCCTGCATGTCGGCGCGCCGCGCGACGTCGCCGCGATAGAATTCGCAAGCGCCGGCATGGCGTTTCGCCACCGCTTCGCCGAGCTCCTGATTGAGATCGCAATTCACCACATGGGCGCCCTCGCGCACCAGCACCGCCACGACACCTTCTCCGATGCCGCGCGATCCGCCGAGAACGATGGCCGTCTTGCCTTCGAGCCTGCCTGACATGCGCTTCCCCGTTTTGGCGCACCATGGCAGCAACAAGGTCAAAGGGTCAACAGTTATTTACCTATTGACAGTTGAACACTCATGCCGTGAATTAGCGCCGGACTAAAAACCAAAAAAGACATGGAGGATCGTCATGAGGGTGTTTCAGGGCTCGAGCCTGCCCGTGCTTTCACGCCGTGAATTGCTGAAAATGACCGTGGCCGGTGCCACGGTTTCCGCCTTTGGTGGCGGCGCTCTGGCCAAGACGCAGGTCAACTGGCTGGGCTGGCAAGGCTATGACAGCCCGCTCAAGACCGAGGATTTCCTCGCCAAGAACGACATCGAGCTCGCCGCGACCTATCTCGCCAACAATGACGAGATAGTCACCAAGCTCGCCGCCCAGGCGCCGATCGACATCGTGACGCCTTACATGGGCTATGTGCCGGGCCTGCGCGAAGCGGGCCTGATCCAGCCCATCGATGCAAGCAAGGTGCCGAACCTTCCCAAGGTGCTCCCCGTTTTCCGCGATGACAGCAATCTCTTCGTCGACGGCGTGCATTGGTCGGTGCCGTTCACCTGGGGCGGCGGACCCATGGTCTATGATCCGAGCGCGGTCCAGCCGACCTCGTGGTTCGATCTCGAGAAGCCCGAATACAAGGGCAAGATCGCCATGTTCGACGATGCCGTCGGCATGATGCTGACGGCTTCCATTATGGTCTCGGGCGCCGAGGTCGCCTCGCTGGTGACACCGGCGCAGCTCGAGGAAATCAAGAAATACTGCATCAAGCTCAAGAAGGAGCATGCCCGCGCCCTCTTCCCCTCTTATGGCGAGGGTGCCGATGCCATGGTGCGCGGTGAAGTGGTCATGACGCTGGGCGGTGCCGAATGGCTGCCTGCCATCGTCGCCGAGAAGAAGAAGCTCGCCTATACCTATCCCAAGGAAGGCTGCTTCGGCTTCATCGATTCCTATGTGATCCCGAAATCGGCGCCCAATCCCGATCTCGCGCATAAGATGGCCAATCACATGCTGACGGTTCCGGCCCAGCTCGATCTGACCAAGAACAATTATGCCGTCTCGACGCAGGAGGCGATGGACGCGCTCACCGGGCCCGCGGCGACCATGTATCCCTATAAGGACATGGCGAGCTTCGAGAAGCAGTGCAAGTTCTTCCCCATGGCGCCTTCCGAAAGCGACGGCAAGGTCGCATCCTGGCCGGAATGGCTCGCTGCCTGGCAGGAAGTGCTCGCCGCCTGATCTCTACATGCTCTCCCGGCGCACCAGCTATCTTCTGCTCCTCCCTGCGGCGGCGATCTATGGCGGTCTGTTCGTCGCCGCCGCAGTCTATTTCTTCATGCTGAGCTTCTGGAGCGTGCGCAGCTTTCGCGTGGTGCCGGACTTCACGCTCGGTAACTATGTCAAGACCTTCACCACTCATCTGGGCTCGGGCGAGCAGACCTTGCTGATCGCCTTCGTGATCGCGACGGCTGCCACCGTCCTCGGCTTCTACTATGCCTGGATCATCCGCTTCCGTGCCGGGCGCTGGGCGCCGGCTTTGCTCTTCATCGCGCTCATCACGCTGTTCGGCGGCTATCTCATGAAGATCTATGCCTGGAAGACGATGCTGGGCAGCGACGGCGCCGTCAATTCGGCATTGATCGCGGCGGGGCTCATCACGCAGCCCTTCGAGGCCCTGATCTACAGCCCGACCGCCGTGATCATCACCTTGACCCATTTCCTCTTGCCTTTCGCCATTCTGCCCATGGTCGCTTCACTGCGCGGCATCGGCGATGCCGAGATCGAATCGGCACGCGATCTGGGGGCGGGCTCATGGCCCGTGCTGCGCGATGTCATCATCCCTCGCGCCCGCACCGGCATCACGGCGAGCTTCGCGCTGTGCTTCCTGATCTCGGTCGGCGATTATTTCACGCCGCTTCTCGTCGGCGGCAAGATGGCCATGGTCGGCCAGCTCATCGCGCCGCAATTCGGCACCTATTTCAACTGGCCCCTGGGCTCGGCCATGTCCTTCGGCATTCTTGCGGTGTCGCTCATCATCTTAGCGCTCGTGAATGCCGGGCTTTCGCTGGTGGGGCGGCAATGAAGGCACGCACCTTGCTCGAGCGCACCGCGGCGATCCTCTTCGTCGCCGTCCTGCTGTCGCCGCTTCTGCTCGTCGTGCTCTTCGCCTTCTCGTCCAAGGCGATCTCGAACTTCCCCATTCCCGGCTGGACCTTGCGCTGGTTTCGCGAAATGCTGGCTTTCGAGCCATTTCCCACGGCCCTCTCCAACAGCCTGCTGGTGGGCGTCTCGGTCGGCATCCTCTCGGCCATCATCGGCACCATGACGGCCCTGGGGCTCGCCTGCCTGCCGCGCCGCGAGGCACAGATCGCCATGCTGGCACTGGCCCTGCCGCTGATGCTGCCGCCTCTGTTCCTGGCGGTGATGCTGCTCGTCTGGTTCCTCTTCCTCGGCCTGACACTCGGTCTCAAGACCGTGATCCTGGCGCATCTCCTCTTCACTTTGCCCTTCGTGGTCGTCGTCCTCTATTCGCGTCTCTCCTCCTTCGATTTCCGCATCATCGAGGCCGCCCGCGATCTCGGGGCTTCGCCCTGGCGCGCTTTCGCCGATGCCATGCTGCCGGTGATCATGCCGGTGGTGATCGGCGCTGCCCTCATGGCCGTGGCGCTGTCGATCG
Source organism: Pseudomonadota bacterium (assembly GCA_021828105.1). Classification (GTDB taxonomy): domain Bacteria; phylum Pseudomonadota; class Alphaproteobacteria; order Rhizobiales; family Aestuariivirgaceae; genus Taklimakanibacter. The sequence continues at coordinate 236,104 of JAKATG010000001.1, read as the reverse complement.
ACGACTTCATCCTGACGAGCTTCGTCATTGGCGGCGGCAACACCTTGCCGATGCTGGTGATGAGCACGTTGCGCACCAGCGTGACACCCATGACCAATGCGATCGGCACCATGTTGATCAGCCTGAGTATCGTCTCCACCCTCATCGCGCTATATCTCACGCGGTACAGAGGATAAACGATGCAGAATGTTCCACGCCTACCGGTCGGCCGCCGCAAGAGAGCGCATGAAGTCGCCGAGCATCTCGAAAAGGCCATAACCTCGGGCGAGTTCACCGAAGGCAGCCAGCTTCCTTCCGAGAAGGATCTGATGGTGCGCTTCGGCGTCGGAAGACCCGCGGTGCGCGAGGCGCTGTTCATCCTGCAGCAGCAGGGCCTGGTCGAGATCGCGAGCGGCGCCCGGGCGCGCGTCACCTCGCCCTCGCCCAAATTCCTGGTCGGCCAGGTGAACGGCCTGATCAAGCGGCTCTCGGCGACGGGCCAGGGCCAGACCCATATGGAGCAGACCCGCCTCCTCTTCGAGGCGGGCGTCGCCTGGCAGGCCGCCAAGCAGGCGACACCTGAGGACATCCTGCGCCTCAAGAGCGCGCTCGATGCCAATGCCGCGGCCATGGGTAATACCGCCGAATTCATCCGCACCGACGTCGCCTTCCATTACGAGCTCACTGTCATCACCCGCAACCCGGTCTTCGCCGCCATTCACGACGCGCTCGTCGAATGGCTGATCGACCAGCGCACCACCACGATCCATATGCCGGATGCCGACCGTTTCTCGGTGCGCGATCATACTGCCATCTATGAGGCGGTGGCGGCGCATGATCCGATGCGCGCCTTCCACGAGATGGCGAGCCACTTGCACCTGATCAGCCAGCTCTACACCGAATCGAAGCGCCTCTCGGAAGAGATCCTGCGCAATGTCACCCGCGATGTCGCGGCGCGCATCGACCGCGAGATGGATGAAATGTGGTCGGGCCCGCAGCGGTCCAAAAGGAAGCCTCGGACATGACGAAGAAAGCCGTGACGATTTACGGAACGAACGAGCCGGCGCCGGAAGAGGTCGCCCTCGCGGCGGGCCCGCTCACCGCTCTCTTCGTCGGCGGCGCCTTGCGCAATATCCGCCTCCAGGATATCGAGGTCTTGAGGGGCATCTATTTCCTCATCCGCGACCGCAATTGGAGCACCGTCGTCCCTGAGATCCGCGACCTCAAGGTCGATCAGGCCAACGACACCTTCAAGATCACCTTCACCGCGCATGGCACGACGCCGAGCGACGGGCAGGATCTCGACTGGTTCGGCGCCATCGAAGGCTCGGCAGGCAAGGGCATCTCCTTCACGGCGCGGGCCACGCCGCAGAGCGATTTCATCACCTGCCGCACCGGCTTCATCGTGCTGCATCCCTTGGAGAAGGCGGTCGGCTGCCCCTTGACCATCGAGCATTCCGACGGCTCGAGCGAGGCGACGGCTTTCCCCGATCACATCGACCCGCTGCAGTCCTTCTTCGATATAAGGGCCATGACGCATGAGCCCGTTCCCGGCATCAAGGCGACCTGCCGGATGGAGGGCGGCGTGTGGGAGACCGAGGATCACCGCAACTGGCTCGATGCCTCATTCAAGACCTATTTCCGCCCGCTGATGCTGCCTTGGCCCTACAAGGTGCCGGCGGGCGAGAAGATCGAGCAGCGCATCTCCCTCACTTTCACGCCGTCGATCGCGAAGCGGGCACCCGTCGCCGCGGCCGAGACCGTCGCCATCACGCTCGGCGACCGTTCGGGCGGCGTCATGCCCGCCATCGGCCTTGCCGTCGATGCAGACGATATCGAGACGGCCGCCGCTTCCGCGGCTCATATCGCCAAGGCGCAGGTCCAGTCGCTGAGCATCAGGCTCAGATCGGATGCCAAGGACATCCCCGGCAAATTGCGCCGGGCGGCACAATTCGCGCAAGCCATCGGCGCCAGGACACAGCTCGAGATCATTCTCGACAAAGCGAACGATCCCGCGATCGGCCTCGATCTCGTCGCCGTCGCGGCGAAAGCTTCGGGCTTCGCGCCGGATTCGGTCATGGTCTCGCCCGAGATCGATCTTCAATCCTATCCGCCCTCCGTCGATCGGCCGGCAGGCCCCGCCCTCGAACATATCTATGAGTCCGCGCGCCGCGCCTTTCCCGGCATCACGCTGGGCGGCGGCATGTACAGCTATTTCACCGAGCTCAACCGCCGCCGCGTCCCGCATCATCTGCTCGATTTCGTCCAGCACGCGACGGCCTCCATCGTGCATGCCGCCGACGACCGTTCGGTCATGGAGACGCTCGAAAGCCTGCCCCATGTCTTCCGCTCGGCACGCGCTTTCATCGGCGCGACACCCTATCGCCTGGGCCCCGCCAATATCGGCATGGCCTTCAACCCTTATGGCAAGTCGACGACGCCCAATCCCGACAACCGGCGCATCACCATGGTGACCAGCGACCCGCGCCAGACCGCTCTGTTCGCCGCCGCCTGGGCAACGGGCTATCTCACCCGCGCCGCATCTGCCGGCATCGACCAGGTCACGATGATGTCGCCCACAGGGCCTTTCGGCATTCTGGACCGGCCGGTCTTCTTCGCGATCCAGGGCTTTGCCGCACTGAGCGGCGCTGCCGGCGTGACGGCAGTCTCTTCCGACCCGCAGCGCGTGCTCGCCGCGAGCGCCGACAAGGCAGGACGGCGCATCGCCTGGATCGCCAATCTGACGCCGAGACCGTGCAAGCTCGCCGTGCATGGGCTGCGGCCCGCCGCCTTGGCGGTGCTGGATGAGACCTCGGGCGGCAAGCTCACCGAGCGTCCCTTGCCCAAGACGAACGCGCTCGAATTGAGCGCCTATGCCGTTGCCCGGATGGAGGCCTGAACGATGACCATCCTTGTCCTGGGCGCGGGTGCTGTCGGCATTGCCACGGCGTGGTATCTCAAGAAGCATGGCCATGATGTGACCGTCATCGAGCGCCAGCCCGAGGCCGCGCTCGAGACGAGCTGGGGCAATGGCGGGGTCATCCATGCGAGCGAGGTCGAGCCCTGGTCGCAGCCCGGCATGCCGATGAAGATCGTGAAATGGCTCGGCAAGGAGAACGCGCCCTTGCTGCTGCGCTATGGCTCCATTCCCCATATGTGGCGCTGGGGGCTCGATTTCGCCCGCAACTGCACGCCGGAGCGTTTCGCCTTCAATGCCCGCGCCAATCTCGAGCTCGCGCTTTATTCCTTGCGCTCGCTGCAGGAGATCGCGGCCGAGACGCAAATCGCCTATGACCGCGCCACCAATGGGGTGATGAAGATCTATCGCTCCAAGGAGGCGCTGGACGGCGCCGAACGCTCCTGTGTGGCGCTCGCCAGGCACGGGCTGCTCTATGAGCGCGTCGATGTCGCGCGCGCGCTCGATCTGGAGCCCGCGTTAAAGGACACATCACCCACTTTGGCCGGGGGCTTGTTCTTCAAGCGCGACGAGGTGGGTGACTGCAACAAATTCACCCAGGGCCTCGCCGCCCAATGCGCGAAGCTCGGCGTGCGCTTTCACTATTCCACCGAAATCCAGCGCATCGAAACGGCCGGAGACAAGATCACCGGCGTCATCACCAGCGTCGGGCGCATCGCCGCCGACCAGGCGGTCGTGGCGCTCGCAAGCTACACAACCCCCCTTCTCAAGCCTCTGGGCATCCGCATTCCCATCTATCCGGTGAAAGGTCTCTCGATCACCTTCGCGCGCGGCAATTGGGGATCGGCGCCGCGCATGCCGGTCATCGACGACAGCCGCTTGTTCGGCCTCGTGCCGATTGGCGATCGCATGCGCATCTCAGGCTCGGCCGAGATCACCGGCTTCGACACGCAACCTGCGATGCCCCGCGCCGAAGCGGTCATCGCCAATGCCAGCTACACTTTCCCCGAGCTTCCGCGCCATCTCGATCTCGCCACGGCGCGCATCTGGGCGGGACTTCGCCCGGTGAGTCCGGCCGGAACGCCCATCATCGGAGCGACATCGCTCAAGGGTCTGTGGGTCAATGCCGGTCACGGCCATCTCGGTTGGACCTTGGCCTGCGGCTCGGGACGGGCGCTCGCCGATATCATTTCCGGGAAGAGGCCCGAGATCACTTTGCCGCCGCCGCAAGGCGCGGTCGCCGCATGATCCGGAAAAGTGGATACCGGTTTTCCGATAAGATCATGCGCAGAAAAGCAATGCGGCTTAAGATCGTAGGTGAATGATAAAAGGAGGAAACCATGTTGAGACATTTGGCGTTGGCGGCCGCCTTTGCCGCTTTGACGGCAGCAGGACCGGCTCTGGCCGACGAAGATGCGGCAGCCAAGGCGGTCGAGGCGGCCAAGCAATATTCCGGGACGACGATCACCGTCGTCGCCGAGGCCGGGCTTCAGGCCCTGCTCGACACGCAATATTCCGGGCCTGAATGGGAGAAGCTCACCGGCATCAAGGTGAAGGTGGTGGAGCTGCCTTTCGAGGAGATCTACACCAAGACGATCCTCGAGCATCAGGCGGGCACCGGCGGCTATGACACGCTTTTGGTGTCGCCCGCCTGGCTTGCCGATGTCGTCTCGAACGGCGCCGTCGAGCCGCTCGACCCTTATATCGAGAAATATGGCGTGAAGGCGGAATTCGACGACGTCAACCCCGCCTTCAAGGACTGGATGATCTATAACGGCAAGACCTATGGCCTCGTGGTCGACGGCGACGTGCTCGTCACCTACTACCGCAAGGACCTCTTCGACGACGCCGAGAACAAGACGGCCTTCAAGGCCAAATACGGCTACGACCTGGCGCCGCCCAAGAGCTACAAGGAATTCGGCGACATCGCCTGCTTCCTGACCGAGAAATACCAGCCCAAGCTCTATGGGGCCGGCGTCATCAATACCGGCTACACGCATTTCTTCTTCAGCGAGCGCTTCCGCAACCATGGCGGCAAGTTCTTCGATGAAGCGACCATGAAGGCGACCGTCAACAGCGAGGCCGGCCTGAAGGCGCTCACCGAAATGGTCGAGCAGAACAAATGCATGTCACCCGGCATCGAGACCTGGGGCTTCGCCGAGAATCTGTCGGCGCTCAATTCGGGCGAAATCGCCATGACCATCTCATGGCCGCCGCTGGGGCGCTGGACGCAAGGCGTGAATATCGACGACAAGGCGCTGTCCTGGGTGCCGGCGACCAAGGTCAAGGACAAGATCGGCTATGCCGTCAATCCCGGCGGCCATCCGCAGCTTGCCTCGGGCTTCCTTTCCGCCGTGTCGCCCGACAGCAAGAACAAGGACGCCGCTTACCTCTATGCCCAATGGATGCATTCCAAATCGCAGAGCCTGAAGAATGTCATGCGTCCGGTGGGCCTTCGCGATCCCTACCGCCTCTCCCACTATGACTCGCCCGAATATCAGGCACTGTGGCCGACGGCGAAGGACTATCTGGTGGTCCTGAAGGAAGGCGCCTCGCAAGGTCTCGCCGACATCTCCTTCATCGAGACCTTCAAATACCAGGATGCCATGGCGCGCGCCGTCAACGCCGCGATCGGCGGTGAGGATCCGAAGACGGCGCTCGACAACATGGCCGCCGAATGGGACCAGATTACCGAGCAAGTGGGCGTGGACAAGCAGCGCGAAGCCTATAAGGTCTGGGCAGCAAAGCCCTCGGCCTATCGCCAGTGACGGACGCAGTACTTACACCGACGAAACTCTCCGGCCGGTCCCTCAAGACCGGCCGGCGGGCTATCGGCTGGCGTTTCGCCACGCCCGCCATCGCCTTGATCCTGCTCATTGGACTCTTTCCCTTCTTCTGGTCGCTGGCAGTGAGCTTCCAGAACATCACCGGCTCCAACCGGGCCGGGATCTGGGTGGGCTTTGCCAATTATGAGCGGCTCCTGTCCGACCTGCGCTTCTGGGCCGCTTTCGGCCGCACCTTGCTCATCCTCGCCGTGGCGCTGCCGCTCGAATTGATCTTCGGCCTGCTGCTGGCCTTGCATTTCCAGGCCGACCGGCCGTTCAAGCGCCTCTTCGTGGCGCTCCTCGTCCTTCCCGCCGTCGTCTCGCCCATGGTCGCAGGCTCCATGTGGCGCCTGATGTTCGATCACAAATTCGGCCCCATCAACCAGATCATCGCCTGGGTCGCCGGCGAGCCCGTCGTCCTCTTGTGGGTGATCAAGCCCTATCTCGCTTTCTGGGCCATCATCATCACCGAGGTCTGGCAATGGACGCCCTTCATGTTCGTCCTCATTCTCGCAGCCCTCGCCAATGTCGACCGCGAGCAGCTCGAGGCCGCCGAGATCGACGGCGCCGGGCGTTTCCGCGTCTTCTTCAAGATCGTATTGCCGGCGATCATGCCGGTGCTCGCCATCGCCCTCCTCATCCGCGGCCTCGACGTGTTCCGCATCTTCGATGCGGTCTGGCAGCTCACCCGCGGCGGTCCTGGCAACAAGACCGAGACCTTGTCGATCTTCATGTATATTCGCGGCTTCCAGAGCTTTGACACGAGCTATACGGCAGCGGCCGTCGTCCTCGTGCTTCTCGTGCTCTCGATTGCCGTGACCTTGATCTTAAAGCGCCTGAGGATCGCCCGATGAGGAAGGCATCACCCTGGCACGGCATCGTCTGGTACGGCGTTTCCATCGCCATCCTCCTGGTGATGCTGTTCCCGATCTATTGGATGTTCATGGTCTCGCTCAAGCTGCCGGAGGAGATCTTCGCCTCACCGCCAGTCTGGTTCCCAAGCCAGCCGCAATTCGGCAATTTCGCGGCTCTGTTCAACGACGGCGATGTGTGGTCCTTGTGGAACAGCCTGGTCATCGCCGGCGCCAGCACGGTTGTGGCCATGGTTCTGGGCACGCTCTGCGCCTACGCCATCGTGCGCTTCAATACCGGCGGCGAGAACCTGGCGATCTGGATCCTCTCCCAGCGCATGCTGCCGCCCATCGCCATCGTCTTTCCGATCTTCCTCGCCTATGCGAATCTGGGCCTCGCCGACAGCTATTTCGGCCTCATCCTGCTCTATACCGCTTTCGCTCTGCCCTATGTCATCTGGATGATGCGCGGCTATCTGCAGGACGTGCCGCGCGATCTGGAGGAATCGGCCGAGGTCGACGGCCTGAGCGCGCTTGGCGTCCTGCGGAAGGTTGCCGTGCCCATGGCGCGCAACGGCCTCATCGCCACCGCCATCTTCGCCTTCATCTTCTCCTGGAACGAGTTCCTCTTCGCCCTCATCCTGACCCGCACCGAGGTCATCACCTTCACGGTGCAGATCAGCCAGTATTTCGGCTCGCAATCGACCTTCTGGGCCAAGATCGGCGCCATGTCGGTCTTAGGCACCCTTCCGGTCTTCATCGCCGTGACGATGCTGCAGCGCTATCTGGTGCGCGGCATCTCGATGGGCGCAGTCAAGGGATAGATCATGGCGGCAGTCACCATCGCAGGCGCGCAGAAATATTATGGCGAGGTCCATGCGGTGCGCGGCATCGACCTCGAGATCGCATCGGGCGAGTTCGCCGTCCTGGTCGGACCGTCGGGCTGCGGCAAGACCACGCTCCTGCGCATGATCGCTGGCCTCGAAGATATCGATGGCGGCACCATCAGGATCGGCGATCGTATCGTCAATGACATGCGGCCGCGCGAGCGCGACATCGCCATGGTGTTCCAGTCCTATGCGCTCTATCCCTATATGACGGTCTTCGACAACATCGCCTTTGGTCTGCGCGCCCGCAAGACGCCCGAGGCGGAAGTGGAGACGCGGGTGAAGCGGGCCGCAGCGATGCTGGGCGTCGACAGACTGCTCGAGCGCTATCCGCGCCAGCTCTCGGGCGGCCAGCGGCAGCGCGTCGCGATCGGCCGCGCCATCGTCCGCAACGCCCAGGTCTTCCTGTTCGACGAGCCCTTGAGCAATCTCGATGCGCAATTGCGCGACGAGATGCGGGGCGAGATCAAGCGTCTGCATCAGGACATCGGCAAGACGGTCATTTATGTCACCCACGATCAGATCGAGGCCATGACGCTCGCCGACCGCATGGTCCTCCTCAATGGCGGCGTGATCGAGCAAGTGGGCAAGCCGCTCAATCTCTTCGAGCGGCCGGCCTCGCGTTTCGTCGCGGGCTTCCTCGGCTCGCCGCGCATCAATTTCCTGGAGGGCGCGGTCAAGTCCGGCAAGGGCACGACGGTCATCGTCATGAGCGACGGCACCGAATTGCCTCTGCCGACGAATATACGCGTGACGCCGGGCAAGCCCGTCATCATCGGCATAAGGCCTGAGCACATCAGCGTGGCGTCGCCTGCGCCGCCCGTCAAAGGCAAGGTCCGTTTCCTCGCGAAAATCGAGCTGGTGCAGCCCACGGGCTCGCGCAGCCTCGTCACGTGCCGCATCGGCGCGCAGAGCCTTGTCGCCGAGCTTCCGTCGCATGACATCAACGGCGCCACCGGCAACATTTCGATCGATATCGACATGGGCCGCGCCGTCCTCATTGACGGCGAGACCGATCGCGCCATTGCCCGGGCCTGACGGTTTTGATAACCGGTGGCCGTTCCGGCACTCACCTCTTTCCCTGATTGGCACCATGGCGAGCCGTTCCACCGTCACCTTCGCCGTCCTGATCTTTCCCGGCTTCCCCATGATGGCCTTCAGCGCGGTCATCGAGCCGCTCCGGGCCGCCAATGTGATCGCCTCCGCCAAGCTCTATGACTGGACGATCGTCGGACCCGATGAGAATCGGGTGACGGCGTCGAACGGGATTGCCGTCACGCCGCATTATGCCGCCGCTAAGGCACCCTCGGCCGATTACATCGTCGTCTGCTCGGGAGGCGATGCCGACCGGCTCGACGCCAAGAAGCCGCTGTCCTGGATCAGGAAGAATCTGCGCCTCGGGGCTCATATCGGCAGCGTCGCCGACGGCGCCTTCTATCTCGCCCGCGCCGGTTTGCTCGACGGCTATACCTGCACTTTGCATTGGCAGAGCCAGCCCGCCTTTCTCGAGGCCTTTCCCCATATCCGCCTGGCGCGGCGCATCTTCGTCATCGACCGCACCCGCTTCACCTGCGCCGGCGGCGTCGGCGCCATGGACATGATGCTGGAGCTGATCGCGGGCCATCACGGCACCGAGCTGTCGCGGCAAGTCGCGGAATGGTTCGTGCATGATCGCATCAAGGCGAGCGCCGATCGCGAACGCCTGCAACTGCGTCTGCGCACCGGCATTCGCGACGATGTCGTCCTCAAGGCGGTCGCGCTCATGGAGAAGGCGAGCGAGAAGAGCGAGGAAGTTTCCGCCATCGCCGTCAGGCTCGGCCTGTCGATGGGCCAGCTCGAAAGGCTGTTCAAGGCCGAATTCGGCCTGGGTCCCGCCGAATATTACCGCCGCTTCCGCATGGAGCGCGCCCGCGACCTTCTCGCTCATTCCAAGATGTCGGTGCGCGAGGTGGGGCTCGCTTGCGGCTATTCGAGCTTCTCCTCCTTTGTGCGCGCTTATAAAGCCGTCTTTGGCGCGACGCCGGGAAAGGCGCGCAAGAGTTAACATCCCGCAAAGCTGCATCGATTCTTTACGTGGGGGCATGGGGCATTGGTGCCCTCGCTTTCAATACCCTTTCAATTCCCTTTCGATAACCTTTCATACCTTTCAATATCCTTCGCCTCCGGCACCGATCGCGGCGACAAGGCTTGCCGGGATTCGCGCAACCCGCGTGGACAGAGGGACGAGAACCGCTCGAATGCGGGCGAGCGCCTTGCGCGCAAGAGCACGGAGCGGGCTCGCCAAAGGCGCACCGTCGGGTGACACAGAGCCAGGAGTCGCCGCCCGGGCCTCCGGTAACAGGCGCGCAGCTCCTGCACGGTGTCATGGATGCTTTCCGCAATAGCCACTAGGATTTCGACAATGATGGCGAAGAACACGGCAATCTTCGCCGCCCATGGCGCAACGACGCGGTCGAGCGCCGCGCTTAGGCAGAGCATGCTGGTCATCTGATGGTCCTTGTCGGAAGAGAGAGCAACGGAATTTACAGAAGCAATGCGCCCGGCAGCAGGCACGCAGTTTCCGACTCTGATATTTTCCAACACCACGGCTTGGCCCGCAATGTCAAGAGATAAAAAACTGGAATAGTCACAGGCGGTTCATAGCGTCAGCTTGTAGCCGACATGGCTGCCGGTGAAGCCGAGCCTCTCATAGAAGCGATGTGCATCGGAACGTCTCTTGTCCGTCGTCAGCTGGACGAGATCGCAGCCCTTCGCCCGGCATTGATCGATCGCCCATTCGAACATCCGCTGCCCGAGCCCAGATCCGCGGTGCTTCGCCGCAACCCTGACGCTCTCGATCTGGCCGCGCCACGCCCCTTTGCGCGACAGTCCCGGGATGAAGGTGAGCTGCAAGCTGCCGACCACCTCATCGCCGAGGACAGCGACCGCTTGCAGTTGTCGGGGATCGGCGTCGATGGCCTGGAAGGCCTCCAGATATTTGGGGTTCAGCGGAGAGCCGGTATCCTCGCGCTGTCGACCCAGGCCATCATCGGCCAGAAGGGCGATGATCGCCGGGATATCTGCGGCCCGGGCGCGGCGAAACGTGACTCCTGTCATTGCGGCTGACTCCATGAGGGTATGAATAAGATCGCATCAGGCGATGATCAAAGCACATTTTTCTCTCAAAACTGCACATTCGTCACCGGCGAAGTCGGCCATTTTCGAGCTTTCCCGGCATTCGAAAGGATTTGCGGCATATGAGCATCGTCGTCTTCAACCCCGACAAGGTCGATGATGTCGACTTCGGCGATCATATGCGCCATCCGGCGGCCGATGAGCCCGCCAACAACATGTGGCTGTCGGACACCGAGCCCCCGGCCGTAGACGCCGTGGCGCTGCGGCGCGAGCGGCTCACGAAGCTGCGCCAATGGATGAAAAAGGCCGATTACGGCGCCGTGCTGCTGTTCGATCCCTACAACCAGCGCTATGCGACCGGCTCGCGCAACATGTTCGGCTATTTCCTGCGCAATTCGACGCGCTATTTCTTCGTGCCCGTCGAGGGCCCCATCATATTGTTCGAATATCCCCAGAGCTACCACGTCTCGACGAAGCTCGACACGGTCGATGAGGCACGCCCGAGCAAGCTCGTCTGGTCGTCGGTCTCCGGCAAGGACAATGAGACGGCGGGGCCCTTCGCGGCCGAGATCGCCGACCTGATGCGCGAGCATGCCCCCGGCAACCGCAAGATCGGTCTCGACCGCTGCAGCCACCTCCAGGCGCTGGCGCTCGAAAAACAGGGCCTCGATGTCAGGGATTGCCAGGGCGAGATCCTCGCCGTTCGCGCGGTGAAGACGCCGGAGGAGATCAAATGCCTCCAGATCAGCATGACGGGTGCTGAAGCCGCGGTCGCGGCGGTGCGCGATGCGATCAAGCCGGGCATCACCGAGAACGAGCTTTTTGCCGTCATGTATCACGAGGTCATCCGCCAGGGCGGCGAGTTCATCGAGACCAGGCTTCTGACCTCGGGCCAGCGCACCAATCCCTGGTTCAGCGAGGCGAGCGGGAGGCGCGTGCGGCCCGGCGAACTGGTGGCGCTCGACACCGACACCATAGGCTGCTTCGGCTATTATTCCGACTTCTCCCGCACCTTCCGCTGCGGTCCGGGCAAGCCTTCACCCTATCAGAAGGCGCTCTACCGCATGTCCCATGATCAGGTGCAGCACAATATCGGCATCATCAAGCCCGGCATGAGCTTCCGCGAGATCGCCGAGAAGGCCTGGAAGATCCCCGAGCGCTTCATCGATCAGCGCTATACCTCGGTCATGCACGGGGTCGGCATGCATGGCGAGACACCCTTCATCGCCCATGCTATGGACTTCGCGACTTATGGACGGGAAGGCACGATCGAGCCCGGCATGGTGGTGAGCGTCGAAAGCTATATTGGCGAGAAAGGCGGCCGGGAAGGCGTCAAGCTCGAAGACGAGCTCCTCGTGACCGAGAACGGACCCCAGCTGATTTCCCGCTTCCCTTACGAGGACGAGTTGCTGGGCACGGAAGTGTGAGAGTGTGAAATGAAGACGGCGATTTCCTTTGCAGACAAGAAGGTTGCCTTGCTGCTGGTCGACCTGCAGGAGGAGCAGCGCCGCGACCCGCTTTACTCCGTCTTCGGCTTCGACAATGTCCTGGCCAACGCCGCCAAATTGCTGGCGGGGGCGCGCGCGACCGGCCGCCTCGTCGTCCACGCGGCCTATCGGCGCGACTTCGCGCAGCACCCTCCCCGGCCTTTCGAGCCCGTGACATCGGACGGCAAGCCTACCTTCAGCGACGCGGTCAATCCGCTGACCGCGATCTGCACGGAAGTGGCGCCGCAAGGGTCGGAGCCCGTCATCTACAAGAACGATGCCAGCGCCTTCTGCGAGGGAAATCTGCAGCCCCTGCTGAGCGAAGCACAGATCGAATGGCTGGTGATCGCGGGGGTGTGGACGGAGGCTTGCGTCGCGGCAACGGTGCGCGACAGCGTCGCGCAAGGATACCGCGTTCTCCTGGTCAAGGACGCTTGCGGCAGTGCCACCTCGGCGATGCACAAGACCGCCGTGATCAATCTCGCCAACCGTCTTTATGGCGGCGCGGTCACCGATACGGCGGGCGCCATGGAGCTGCTCGACGGAAAGACGATCCAGGCCTGGGTCGCCGAGCGCCCCGTGCCGATCCTCTTCAATTTCACCGATGCGGCCGACCGCTATGCCGAACTCTGATCCCTGCACATAAATCGACGAGAGTTGAACATTTGAGCCTATGACTGCGGTCTAGTCTTTCTCCAAGCACAACAGAGTTTCGGAGGAGACTGTCATGGGAAAGCTCGACCGCCGCGCCTTCATGCAATCGGCACTCGCCGCGGGCTTAAGCCTCACCGCTGCAAATGTCCTCTGGTCGAAGGCCGCGCGCAGCGCGCCGGCCAAAGGCGGCTTGTTCCGCGCCGGCCTCGATGACGGCAACACCACCGACAGCATGGATCCCGCGACCACCAATTCGCGCTTCATGATCACCATGGCGCATACGCAGCGCAATTTCCTGACCGAGATCGCGCCCGACAACGGCGTCAAGGGCGAACTCGCCGAATCCTGGGAAACCTCCGGCGACGCCAAGACCTGGATGCTGAAGCTGCGCAAGGGTGTCGAATTCCACAATGGCAAGACCTTCGACGCCAATGACGCGGTGGCGTCCCTCAACCATCATCGCGGCGAGAAATCGACCTCGGGCGCCAAATCGCTGCTCACGTCGGTCGAGAGCATCAAGGCCGATGACAAGAACACCGTCGTCGTGAAACTGTCGAGCGGCAATGCCGACCTGCCTTATCTCCTCACCGACTATCACCTGGTGATGCTGCCGGCCGATGGCGAGGGCAAGGTGAGCTTCGCCAATGACGCAGGCTGCGGCGGCTATGTGGTGAAAAGCTTCGATCCGGGCGTCAAGGCGACGCTCGAGCGCTTCAAGAATTACTGGAAGGCCGACAGCGCCTATTTCGACGGGGTGGAATATACGGCGATCCCCGACGTCAATGCACGCCAGACGGCGCTGCTCAACAATTCGCTCGACGCCATGATCGAATGCGACTTCAAGACTGTGCATATGCTGGAGCGGGACAGCAATCTCAAAGTGGACGAGGTGCCGACCGGCACGCATGTCTCGATGCCGATGTTTCAGGATGTCGCTCCCTTCGACAATCCCGATGTCAGGCTCGCCTTGAAATATGCGGTCGATCGCGAGGCGACGGTCAAGATGGTGGTGAACGGCCACGGATCGATCGGCAACGACCATCCGATCAGCCCGATCATGCCCTATTATGACGGCTCGATCGAACAGCGCGCCTATGACCCGGAGAAGGCCAAATTCCATCTCAAGAAAGCCGGCCTCGAGAACCTCAAAGTGGACCTCTCGGCCGCCGATGTCGTCATCACCTCGGGCGTCGACATGGCGCTCCTTTTCCAGGAGACGGCGCGCGCCGCCGGCATCGAGGTCAATGTGATCCGCGAGGCCAATGACAGCTACTGGTCCAATATCTGGCTCAAGAAGCCCTTCTGCCTGGCCGGCTGGGGCCAGCGTCCGACGCCCGACATCATCTTCACGCTGGGCTATGCGGCGGGCGCCGACTGGAACGACTCGCATTTCAAGGACGATCGCTTCAACCAACTGATGCTGGAAGCGCGCGCCGAGCTCGACCAGAAGAAGCGGGCCGAGAAATATGGCGAGATGCAGCGCATCCTGCACGACAAGGGCTCGGTCATCATCCCCTTCTTTCGTAACTGGATCTATGCCCGGCGCGCCAATGTCGAGCATGGCGACAAGCTCACCTCGAGCTGGCCGCTCGATGGCGCGCGCGGCGCCGAGCGCTGGTGGTTCGCCTCATAGGCGGGGTATGCTGCCCGCCGCATGAGCAGACGCGATTCTCTTCGTCTCGACTGGCGGCGGGACAATATCAGGTTTCTGAGAGCCCATTATGAGCAGGCCTGCCGGGCCCCGCCCAAGGGCGCTCATGAATGGCTGAGCCTCGATGTCGGCGGGCGGCTGATCCGCCTTCTGATCCACGACGCTGCGGCGCCGAGCGACCGCGCGATCATCTACTTCCATGGCGGCGGGTGGATCGTCGGCTCGCCTTCGACCCATGCCGACATAACGAGCGCCCTCGCCGCAACGACCGGCCTGCCGGTGATCTCGGTCGACTATCGTCTGGCGCCCGAATTCGTGGCCGAGGACATGATCTCGGACGGTCTTGCCGTGCTGCGGCATTTTCTGGGCCGATATGAATCGGCCATTCTCTGCGGCGATTCGGCCGGTGGAGCTTTGGCGCTTGCGGTCGAGTGCAATGCCGGCGAGCTGAAGGAGGACATCATCGGCGTGGCGAGCTTCTATGGCTGTTTCGGGCTTTGGGCCAATGCCGCGCTGCATCAGGCTTCCGCCGTGAGCGACGGCCTCGATACCCTGAGCGTCAGACGCTATTGGCAGGCGGCCAATCGCAGCCAGGGCTTGAGCCCCTACTCCATCCCGGCGCTTGCTCATGCGCAAGGCTGCCCGGTCCATCTTCTGATCGCCGGCCGTGATCCGCTGTGCCGCGATTCATTGGCCTTGGCCAACGCCCTCAAAGAGAAGGGTCGCCCCGTCACCATCGACATGCAGGCCTTCGCGGATCACAGCTTCCTGCAGGATCCGCGTCTGCACCGCGCCAGGGAGAACGCCTATCGCGGGATCGCCGACTGGATCTGTGCTCTCAATAGCGCCCGACCTGAAGCCCGCCATCGACGACGATCGTCTGGCCGGTGATGTAGCGCGCGGCCTTGGACGCCAGGAAGGTGACGACATCGGCCACATCCTCGGGCTCGCCGAGCCGGCCCATGGGAATGATGGGTGCCGCGGCCTCCGCCCCATCCGGCCCCAGCGAATGCTCCTTCGACAGGAGCTGCGCCGTCCTTATATAGCCTGGTGCCACCGCATTGACCCGGATCCCCGACCGCGCCAGCTCGACCGCAAGCCCGCGCACCAGGCCGATGACGCCCGCCTTGGCGGAGGAATAATGCGCATGCTCGTTCCAGCCATAGGTGCTGCCCATGATGGAGGAGAGGGCGACGATGGCGCCCGACTGGCGCTGGCGCATGCCGGCGAGCGCCGGCCTGATGATGCGGAACACGCCCTTGAGGTCGATGTCGAAAGTGTAGTCCCAGCGTTCGTCGCTCAATTCGGCGAGCGGCACCTTATGCGCGATGCCGGCATTGGCGATGACGACGTCGATGCGGCCACGGCGCTTCTCGACCTCGCCGATGAGCGCATCGGCCGCCATGCTCGAGCGCACATCGAGCTTGCGGAATTCGGCCGAGCCGCCCGACTGGGTAATTTCACCGGCGACGGCGGTGCCTTCCTTCTCCAATATGTCGGTGACGACGACATGATCGCCGAGCGCGCCGAAAGCGCGGGCGGTGGCGCGGCCGATGCCGATGCCGCCGCCGGTGATGATGACGATGCGCCGGCTCATAGCATCACATCCCCTGAATTGGCGCCCAAAGTCTGGCCGACGAACAGGCTTGCCGCGGGCGAGGCCAGGAACGACACGACGGCAGCGATTTCCTCGGGCTCGCCGAAGCGGCCGAGCGGCAATTGCGCCGCCTTCCGGTCCTGCCAGTCCTGCGACAAGGCCCTGACCAGTGGCGTATTGATGGGCCCCGGCGCCACCGCATTGACCCTGACACCCTGGCTTGAAACCTCGCGCGCCAGCGACTTGGTCATGCCGATGATGGCCGCCTTGGCGCCGGAATAATGCACGAGCTCGACGCCGCCGATCTGGCCGAGCTGCGAGGCGATATTGATAATGACGCCGTCCCGGGCCTTGAGCATCTCCGGCAGGACGGCCCGCATCATGAGGAAGGTGCCCCGCACATGCACCGCGAACATGCGGTCGAACTCGGCGGGCGTGATCTCGGCGAATGTGGCCTGATGGACATGGCCGGCATTGTTGACGAGGAGGCCGATTTCACCCAATGCCGCGCGCGCCCGCGCCACCAGGGCCGCGACATCGTCTTCGCGCGAGACATCGCCTGCTTTCGCCGCGGCCTTTCCGCCCTTCGCCTTGATGCTGGCGGCGGTCTCTTCGGCGCGCTCGCCATGGAGGTCATTGACCAGCACGCCATAGCCGTCCTGCGCCAATCTCTCGGCGATGGCGCGGCCTATGCCCGATCCCGCACCCGTAACAATCGCTGACTTCGTCATCTATCACCATCCCGCAAATTGAGCGACGGCCGCATCATCGACGCGTCCCGCCTTGGCATCCTTGATCGCCTGATCGAGGATACCGACCGCAATGTCGACCTCATCGCGGCTGATGGTCAAGGGCGGCGTGATTTCGAGCACATTGCCGCCGACATAATGGACGACCGCACCGAGTTCAAAGGCGCGATAGACGGTACGCTGCGTCAGCTTGCGGTCGCGCCCATTGCTCTTGCGGTCGGTGACGAGCTCGAGTCCGATGGCAAGGCCATGGCCGCGTACATCGCCGATGACATCGCTCGCTGCCTGGCATTTGCGCAAGCTCGCCATGAAATAGCTCCCCGTCTCCTTAGCCCGCGCCGGCAGATCTTCCTCGATGAGCGTGCGCATCACCTGCCGGCCGACCGCGGTGCAGATCGGATTGCCGGCCGTGGTGAGAAGTGCCGAGGCCGCGGGACCATCGAGGATTTCCGCCGGTCCGACCGCGGCGCTGAGCGGCAGGCCGCCGCCGATGACTTTCCCGAAAGTGACGATCTCGGGCACGATGCCGTCGAGCTGGAAGGCATGCAGCACGCCCGGCCGGCCGAGGCCCATTTTCACCTCATCGACGGCGAGCGGCACCTTGTGCTTACGGCAGAGCGCATGGAGGGCGCGGAGATACCCCTTCGGCGGCACGACCAGGCCGCCATCCGACAGGATGGGCTCGACCATCAGGCAGGCGACATCGCCCTTGGCAAGCTCGCGGCCGATCTCATCGAGGCTCGCCTCGACGCTCGCTTTGACCGGATCGGGACCATCGACATGCGGGCGGAAGGGATTGGGATAGGTCGCGAGATAGAGATCGGGGTCGGCGGCGACGCCGGCGTCGATATGGACGCCGGACACCCGCATGGCGACGCCCATGCCGCCATGATAGCCATGATGGAAGGCGATGATGCGCCGGCGTCCCGTCGCCTTGCGGCAGGCGCGCAGCACGACGTCATTGGCATCGGTGCCGGCATGGCCGAAATAGACGCGGCGGTCGCCGCTGCCTGGTGTCAGCGCCAGAAGCTCCTCGGCGAAACCGACCGAGTCGGGATGCACCGCGGAAAGCCCGCCGGCGCCGGCGGGCCTTCGCGCCGCCCGCATCATCGCTTCGAGGATCTTCGGATGCCCATGGCCGAGGCCGGACGCGGTCCAGGTCGCCGAGAGATCGATCAGCCGGCGCCCGCCATCCTCGATGAGCCAGCAGCCCTCGCCCTCGACCACCGCCAAGGGGAAGAAGCGCAGCTTCTCTATGCCGGCGACGGCGAGGCGGTCGCGCTCGATCAGACTCAGATGGTTCGACATGTCGGTTCCTTTATGGAGATTCATTTGTCGCGGCGGCCGAACAGCAGCCAGAAGGCGATCCCCACGATCACGGTGCTGACGATGAGGATGATGACATTGAGCGAATAGATCAGCGGCACATTCGAGGTCTTGGTGGAGGCTTGCTGCCACAGATAGATCGGCAGGGTCTCGATCCGCCCCCTCAGATAGATCGAGCGGGCGATCTCGTTGAAGGAGAGAAGGAAGGCAAAGAGCCCGCCCGAAATGATCCCGTCCTTGAGCAGCGGGAATTCGATGTCGCGGAAGCGCTGCCAGGCATTGGCGCCGAGATCGGCGCCGGATTCGAGGAGCCGCGTGTCGAAGCGCAGCGCCACCACCAGCACCGCGAGGAGCGCGAAGGGAAACGACCAGACGAGATGGCCGGCGAAGAGCGACCACATGCCCATCTTGAGGCCGAGCAGCACTCTCAGATAGAGGAACAAGGCGGTGCCCACGACGACGCCCGGGATCATCAGGGGCAGCAGCGTCACCGCGAGGATCGCGCTTTTGCCGTGCCGGATGCGCGGAATGGCGCGCCCGACGAGCGTGGCGCAGACCATTGAGGTGAGCGCCACCGCGATGCCGAGCAGCACGCTCAGCCACAGAGGCCAGAGCCAATTCGTGTTGGTGGCGAGCGCATTGTACCATTGGCCGGTGAAGTCGCCCGGAATCCCGCTCAAGGGCTCGCCCGAGACCGACATGACCATGAGCCAGAAGATCGGCGCATAGATGCCGGCCAGCGCCAGAATGCCGGTGAGCGCGCCGAGCTTTTTCCAGATCGGCCATTCCGAGATGGAGGGCGTGTAGTTGAGCGGCAGGGCTTTGCTCATTTGGGCGCCTTCCGCGCCTGCCGTCTCTGTTTCAGGCGTCCACCGAGCATAAGCGCCAGCAGGGCGGCAAGCCCCGCCATGATCGCCAGCATGAAGACCGAGAGGGCGGCCGCCACAGTGTAGTTGAGTACCTGCAGCAGGCTTTTCACCGAGGAGGCCAGCACCACGACTTGGCCGCCGCCCAGGAGCTCCGGCACGACCGGATCGCCGATCATGGGGATGAAGGTGAAGATGAAGCCGGCGCCGAGACCGGGCAGCGCGAGCGGCAGGATGACATGCCAGAAGGTGAAGGCGGGCGAGGCGCCGAGATCCTTGCTGGCCGCCAGCAATTCATCATCGATGAGGCTGACCGCCAGATAGAGCGGGAAGACCATGGGCGGGAAGTAAGGCCCGATCAGCCCGACGATGACGGCGAATTCCGAGAACAGGAGCCAGTCCAGCGGCCGGTCGGTGAACCCGATAGTCATGAGAAACGCGTTCACCGGGCCGTTGAGCCCGAGGACGGCGCGCCAGACGATGGTCCGCGCCGATATGCTGAGGAAGAAGGGAATGGTGAGGGCGGCGAGCGTCACCACCTTGACCGGCGTCGAGCGCGTGCCTTTCGCGAGCCACACGGCGAAAGGCACGGCAAGTGCGAGCTCGATCGCCGTCACGACCGCCGCGATCCGCAGGGTCCGGATCGTCACCTCCCAGCGCCCGGAGGACAGAAGGTCGCGATAGGCTTGCAGGTTGGGCTCCCAGACGAGCTGGAAATTCTCGAGCTTGAGGAACGACCACAGGACGAGGCCTAAAAGCGGCAGGATGACGATGAGTGTCCAGGCCGCGATCACGCCGGAAAAGCCGAACGGGCTGACGCCGCTCGGGCTCACGAAGCGCGTTATGGAATTGGACGGCAAAGGCATCGATGGGGGCTCGAAAAGATGCCGGGGCTAGTTGCCTGCCCCCGGCCGTTTCAGGAGGTGATCAAGCCTGCTTGAAGCGCTGCCATTCGGCTTCGATCGCCTCGACATGCTTGGGCGCCGCATTCTGCCAGTAATGCGGCAGCGCCATCTTCTGCTCGACCTTGTCGATATTGAGCTTGATGGCGGCGAGGTCCGCCTCGCTCAAGCTCTTGGACTTGGCGAATTCGAGAGCGGCCTGCGGATTGGCCGTCGCATAGCCCTGCTGGATGGCCATTTGCGCGCCATAGTTGCCGCCGAGGAACCAGTCGAGCGCCTTGTAGGCGCGCGCCAATCGCTCGCCTTCCGCCTGCGACGGCAGATAGGCGCCGATCATCCACTTCGAATAACCTTCCTTCATCGAGGCGTAGCGCACATTCTTGCCGTCGCGCAGCAATTGCTTGATCACCGGCTCCCAGCATTCGGCGATGACGACCTCGCGGTTGCCGAGCAGATCGACCGACTCTTCATAGGAATGCCACAGCGCCCGGAACTGGCCGGCTTTCTTGCGCTCGATCAAGAAATCGGCGGTCATCTTGGCTTCTTCCGGCGTCATGTTGGAAGGATCGGTGATCGCCTTGCCTTTGCTCATCAGATAGAGCGCCGCATTGGGCAGAGTGGTGAGCCAGGTGTCTTCGAGCGCGATCTTGCCGAGGAGCTTCTCGTTCTCGAACACCATGCCCCAGGAGAAGGGCTCGCTCTCCTTGATGTCCTCGACGTGATAGCCGAAGGAATCGGCATTGAACACGATCGGCACGCCATATTGCGTGCCGTCGGGCCCTTGCAGCAGGGCGCTCGACTTCACCGAATCCGCAACCGCCCCCCAGAGCTTCATCGCATTGGGATCGATTTTCTGGAACTGGCCGCCGGTGCCGAGCCGGTCCTCGATGCCGCCATCGAAGATGAAGATGTCATAGGTGTCGCCGGCTTCATTGGCGACGACTTCCTGGACATACAGTCCGGGATCGCTGTTGACGCCGACGAAATCCATCTTGAGGCCGGTGTCGGCCTCGAAGGAGCTCCAGTCCGGGAGCGCCACCGTCGACACGCCCATGATCTTGACCGTGCCGCCATCGGCCAGCGCCGG
Source organism: Pseudomonadota bacterium (assembly GCA_021828105.1). Taxonomy (GTDB): domain Bacteria; phylum Pseudomonadota; class Alphaproteobacteria; order Rhizobiales; family Aestuariivirgaceae; genus Taklimakanibacter. The sequence continues at coordinate 215,212 of JAKATG010000001.1, read as the reverse complement.
CCGCGTGATCACATAAGGCATCGCCAGGGCTGCCGCACTTGCCTTGAGCAGCGTGCGGCGCGACAGCTTCGCATTATTGTTGGACTTCATCTGAGCATCTCCTCCTGTTTTCTGGTTGATCCGGCAGCCGTCCGTCAGGCCAAGGGAATGACGACGGTGTTGGCGTGTCGCCATTCGATCTTGAACTGATCGGGAAGCACGACATGGTCGTCCCACAATCTCAGGCGCACATCGCCCAACGGGCATGCAGCGACCACGTCGAGATATTTGCCCTTGTAGACTCGGGCTTTGAGCTTGGCCTCGAGCACATTTGTGTCGGATGCGCGCGGCGCGCGTTCCTTGGCGAGCTTCACCTTTTCCGACCGGAAAGCGATGGCGACCTGATCGCCTGCGCTGGGCGGCGTGGCGCCGGTCCACATGCCGCGCAGAGCCACGCCATTGGCCGTGGCCGATATGAGATTGCCGTCGACGCCCGTGACCGTGCCGGCAAGGATGTTCTCCATGCCCATGAATTCGGCGGCGAAGCGGTTGACCGGACGGTCGAACAGATCCTCGGGCCGGCCTTCCTGGACGATCTCGCCATGGCTCATCAGGAGGATGCGGTGGCTCATGGTCAGCGCCTCCTCCTGGCTGTGGGTCACATAGATGAAGGTCATGCCGAGCGCCTGATGCAGCGCCAGGAGCTCGATCTGCATCTCGAGGCGCAGCTTCTCGTCGAGCGCGCCCAAGGGCTCGTCGAGCAGCAGGATGGCGGGCTTCAGCACCAGGCTGCGGGCCAGCGCCACGCGCTGCTTCTGGCCGCCGCTCAACTCGCCGATGCGGCGGCCATACATGTCTTCGAGCTTGACGAGCTTCAGCATGTCTTCGGCCTGGCGGCGGCGCTCGTCGGGCGGCACCTTGCGGACATGCAAGCCATATTCGACATTCTGGCCGACGGTCAGATGCGGAAACAGGCCGTAATGCTGGAACACCGTCGATACATTGCGGTGATTGGCGGGCACATGCGCCATCTCCTGGCCTGAGAGCGTGAAGGCTGAGACCGAGGTCGGCATTTCGAGCCCGGCGATCATGCGCAGGAGCGTCGACTTTCCCGAGCCGCTCGAGCCGAGAAGAGTCAGGAACTCCCCGCGCCTGACCCTGAGCGACACGTCTTTCAGCGCGACCACCTGGCCATAGCGGTGATGCAGATTGTCGATCTCGAGGATGAGATCGGCGGGCGCCGGGGCTTTGCCGGCAACCCCTGCTGTGGCGCTTTCGCTCATGATGTGACTGTCGGGGGAAATATGCGCTCTCTCCATTGGCCCCTTGCGATCCTGTCGATCCCCTGCTCATCCCCGAAGGGCTTGCGAAGCTCTTCTACGGCTTCCTCATAAAACAAATACCTGTTTCATTTTCTCTCCGCAATATATAAAATGGATCAAATAGTCCAAATCGGGCATTGCCCGTCATTTCCAGCCGAAAGCCGGCACGGGTATAGTTGCGCGAGTAGCCAGAGGAGCACCGGTGAGCACCACGACAGCCCAGACCATCGCTGCGCGGATCCAGCTTCATGAGGAGACCTTCACGCGCAAGGAGAAGCGGATCGCCCGGGTGCTGACCACGGGCTATCCGACGGCCGGCCTCGAAACCGTCGCCGAGCTTGGCCGCAAGGCCGAGGCGAGCGGCGCCACCATCCTGCGCTTCATCGGCAAGCTCGGCTTCGCGAGCTATCCGGAATTCCAGGAAGCTTTGCGCGACGAGCTGACGGCGACGCTCGAATCTCCCCTCGCCCGCTATCAGACGGCCGATGCGCGCATGCATGAAGGCGACACGCTGGCGCAATATGCCGGCTGGGCCGGGATGTTGCTGCGCCAGGCGGCGGAAATGATTCCCGTCGCCGAATTCGACGAGGTGACGAAGCTGCTCGCCAACGAGAAGGTTTCGGTGCATTTGATCGGCGGGCGCTTCAGCCGCTCGATTGCCGAGATATTCGCTTTTGGCCTGATGGGCGTCCGCCGGCATGTCCATCTGGTGCATGTCGAGGCTCGCCGGATGGTCACCGACCTCCTGGAGATCGAGAAGAAGGACATCGTCGTCGTCTTCGATTTCCGCCGTTATCAGGACAATGTGATCGAATTCGCAAGACTCGCCCATGAAGCGGGCGCGACCTTGGTCGTCTTCACCGACAAATGGCAGTCGCCCGCGGCCAAGCTCGCCCATCATGTCTTCGCGCTGCCGGTCGCAGGTCCCTCGGTCTATGATTCGGCCCTTGCCACCGTCATGTGCGTCGAGGCCCTGATTTCGCGCCTGGCTGAACGGCTCGGCGCCAGCGCCGAGCGCCGCGTCGCGCGCATCGAGGAGCTGCACGGACGCCTGGCGGAATGACGCTCACTCCCGAAGGGCTTGAGCACACACCGACGCTCGACACGATCATCGAAGGGATCACCTGCCGCATCGCCGAGCGATCGGATCGCGGACGCCCCGCCGATTATATCCCTGAGCTCGCTCGCGCCGATCTCTCCCGCTTCGGCATCGCGGTCGCGACAGCCGACGGCCGGCTGGTCACGGGCGGCGATCGCGACATGGGCTTCTCTCTGCAAAGCATTTCCAAGGTCTTCACCTTGACTCTCGCTCTGGGCCAGGTGGGCGATGCGCTGTGGCGGCGGGTCGGGCGCGAGCCCTCCGGCAATCCCTTCAATTCCATCGTGCAGCTCGAATATGAGCAGGGCCGGCCGCGTAATCCCTTCATCAATGCCGGAGCGATCGCCGTCACCGATGCGATACTCTCCGGTCACCAGCCGCGCGAGGCGCTCGGCGCCATCTTGCGCTTCATCCGCTTCGTCAGCGACGACGACGGCATCACCATCAATGAGGACGTCGCCCGCTCGGAGAAGGAAAACGGCTTCCGCAACATCGCGCTCGCCAATTACATGCGCTCCTTCGGCATTCTCGAGAATCCGGTGGATTATGTCCTCGGCGTCTATTTTCACCATTGCGCCATCGAGATGAATTGCCGGCAACTTGCGATGGCGGGGCGCTATCTCGCTTTCGGTGGGCGGCACACGCCGGGTGGCGCGCGCGTCGTCTCGGCCGAGCGGGCGCGGCGCATCAACGCCCTGATGCTGACTTGCGGCCATTATGATGGCTCCGGCGATTTCGCCTTCCATGTCGGCCTCCCGGGCAAGAGCGGCGTGGGCGGTGGAATCCTCGCCATCGTTCCCGGCAAGGCATCGATCGCCGTATGGTCGCCCGGTCTCGATGCCAATGGCAATTCCTGGCTGGGCGCTGCGGCGCTCGAGCAATTGGCGAAGGAAATGCGCTGGTCGGTCTTTGGCGATTAACCGATCTCCGTAAGAAGTTCTTCCGTCGTCCGGATGCGGCAGTAGCCCTTGAAGGCGGCAAGCGCATTCTGGTGCCGCTCGGCGGTTTCCGTGGCGCAGGCATCGGCGATGCAGGTCATGTAGAAGCCGCGATCGGCCCCGTCCCTGACGGTGTGATCGACGCATTGATCGGTCAGGAAACCCGTCACCAGCACCGTGTCGATGCCGATATTGCGCAGCACATAGTCGAAGACCGTCGAATTGAACAGGCTCGAGGAGGTCTTCGGCAGGACAATCTCGTTCGGCTCGGGCGCGATCGCGGCCGGGATCTGCGCTTCCCACGATCCTTTGGGGAAATTGAAGCCGGAGAGCTTGTAGTCGAGGCTGCGATCGCGCCCATCGAGCGTCAGGCTTTCGATCACCGTGAAGATGACATCGATGCCGGCCTTGCGGCTCGCCCGGATGAGCTTACGGATATTGGGCAGCGTCTCGCGCGTCACGAGATCGTAAAAATAAGGACGCTTCTCGCGTTCCTTGTCGCTATAGGTGGCGTTCTGGACGTCGATCACCAGAAGAGCGGTCGATTTGGCAGAGATGGGCCTCGTCCGCGTGAGCGTGTGGGCGTCCATGGCATCAGCCGTTGAGCGTGGTTTCGGCATCGCGGAAGGCTGCTTCGAGCATCGCGGCCAGTTTGCGCTGGCCAGAGCAGCTCGCGATCAGGTCCTGGCAGATTTCGATCTCGATATAGGGTACCTGCCCCGCCGCGCCATGCACCGGCACCGTGTAGTCGCCCTGGAAATCGATCACATAAGGAACATTCCGCCCGACCCGGAATTCGCCAAAGCTTTGCAATCGCTGCAGCATGCGGTCGGCGATGGCGCTCGTTCCGCCATGGATCACGCCGATATCGCAATCGCGCGTCTGTCCGCCGAAGACGCGGGTGAAGCTGTGCATCGCGCAGAGGATCGGCGGGCGCCCGAGAGCTATGGTCCTTTGCTGGATCATCCGCGCCACCGCCTCGTGATAGGGCGTGAAGATCTCGGCGATACGCTGCTTGCGCTCAGCCTCGTTGATATCGACATTGCCGGGAACCTTGCGGCCGTCGCTCTCGATGGGCATCGATGTCGCGATGCCGGGCTTGCGGTTGCAGTCGATCACCAGGCGCGAGTAGCTCTGGCCCAGCAAGGGCGCATCGAGCCGGTGCGCCAGCCAATGGCAGGTGCTGAAGATGCCGATATCGACGGCGATGTGGTCCTCGAGATCGGCGGGCCCGACGCCCAGCGTTCCGAGCTTGGCCGGAATCGCATTGCCGGCATGATCGCACAGGAGCAGGAACGGTGATTGCCCGTTTTCGTGGGCGATCATCACCGGTTCTGGGTCGCCCTCTTGCAGGAGCTCAGTAGACTTCAACATAACGCTTGATCTGCTCGTTGAGATCGAGGTCCTTCACAAGCTTCAACTCGCTGCGCTTGTGGGTGAGATAGGCATTGACGAAATCGGCACCCATCCAGTCCGCGATGCGCTTGTCGGCGGCGAATTCATCGAGCGCCGCGCCGAGGCTTGCGGGCAAGCGGCTGAGACCGCGCTTGCGGCGCTCCTCTTCCGGCAATTGGCCTGGATCGCCTTCCGTTGCCGCGGGCAATGGCAGTCGGTCGCGAATGCCCTGCAGTCCGGCCCATACCAGGGCGCCGAGCGTCAGATAGGGATTGGCGGCGGCATCGGCGGCGCGATATTCGAGATTGAAGCTCTTCCTGGCATCGGTGCCCGGCAGCTTGGACAAGGGACAGATGCGCACGCCCGCTTCGCGGTCCTTGTCGGCAAGATTGTTGTAGCTGGCGCTCCAGCGGTTCGGCTGCAAGCGCTCATAGGAGACGGCCGAAGGCGCCGTCAGCGCCACCAGCGCCGGCATGGCCGAGAGGATCCCGGCGGTGAAATGCGCCGCCGCCTCGCCGATCCGATGGGGCCGTTCGGGGTCGAAGGTTTGCGGCTTGCCGTTCTTGTCCTCGAGACTGAAATGCACATGCACGCCATTGCCGACGGCGCCCGCTCCCATCACCGGCGAGAAGGTCGCCTTCTGGCCCAATGCGCGGGCGACGCTGCGCGTGATCTCGCGCAAGCGCACGGCATCGTCGGCGGATTTGAGTCCAAGCGCCGGCCGGCACGTGACTTCGAATTGCTGCGGCCCATATTCCGGCAGCACCATCTCGGGATCGATGCCGTTCTCATCCAGCGCCTGCATCAGACGCTGGGCGAAAGCGCCCTGCAGGCGCATCGCATCGAGCGAATAGGCATCGCCGAGGCGCGGTGTGGCACCGGTATAGTGGAATTCATGCTCGAAAGCGGAGTTGAGCCTGAGGCCCGTTTCCGCTTCGAGCGCATCGAGCCCCTTCTTGAGCCAGCTGCGCGGGCAGCAGGACCAGGGCTCGCCATCGAGATCAAGGAGGCTCGCCAACAGGAAACGTTCGCGCGGCCGGTCGGGACCGTGCTCGACGGTCACCTCGGTCTCCGGCGCCGGCATCATGATGAGCTCGCCGCGCGGTCCCCAGGGCGTGTCGACGATCTGCCCGAAAGTGGTGATCATCAGATTGCTCGGCGCGAGGCCCACCCCGCTGCGCAAGCGGCTCTTGAGATCCTTGCCGCGAAAGCCCTTGCCCTTCACCTGCCCGGCATAGTCGCAGATGCAGACCATCACGATATCGTCTGGTTTCTTCATCGCTATCGCGTTTCCCCTTTCGATGACGAGCCCTTATCAGAATGGAATGATAATTCCAATACACAAAAAACATATATCATATGGAATAAAAAATTCATTCCTGATCCGAGCCTCAGGATTTTTCCTCAGCGCGAGAGAAAATCTAAGTTGTCATAGGCAGGAGCCAATATCGATATCCAGGAAACCAGCCCCGTCCCGCCCCAAGAGGTCCCTCGTGTCCCCATCCCGCCAGCTCCGTCTCGGCGCCTTCATGCGCCCAGTCAGCATCCATACCAGCGCCTGGCGCTATCCCGGCGCCTTTCCCGATGCCAATTTCAATTTCGCGCATCTGAAACGCTTCATCCAGACGCTCGAGCGCGGCAAGTTCGATGCCTTCTTCATGGCCGATCATTTAGCGGTCATGAACATGCCGATGCCGGCCTTGAAGCGCAGCGCCACGGTGACTTCCTTCGATCCCTTGACCCTGCTGCCGGCGCTGGCGGCGGTGACCGAGCATATCGGCCTCATCGCCACCGCCTCGACCACCTATAACGAGCCCTATCATGTGGCGCGCAAATTCGCGTCCCTCGATCATCTGAGCGGCGGGCGCGCCGGCTGGAACCTGGTGACCTCCGCCAATCCGGACGAGGCGCTGAACTTCAGCCGCGATGAGCATGTCGAGCACGGCGCCCGCTACAAGAGAGCGCGCGAATTCTACGACGTGGTCACCGGCCTCTGGGACAGCTGGGCCGATGACGCCTTCACCCGCGATGTCGAAAGCGGCATCTATTTCACCCCTGAGAAGCTGCATGTGCTCGACCACAGGGGCGAGCATTTCAAGGTGCGAGGTCCGCTCAATATCGCGCGGCCCGTTCAGGGCTGGCCGGTCATCGTCCAGGCCGGCGCCTCGGAAGCGGGCCGGCAGATCGCCGCCGAAACCGCCGAGGCGGTCTTCACCGCGGTCAACACTCTTGCCGACGGGCAGCGCTTCTATGCCGATGTGAAGGGCCGCATGCGCGCTTTGGGCCGCGACCCCGATCACCTGAAAATCCTGCCCGGCGCCTTTGTCATTGTCGCCGACACGGTTGCCGAGGCCAGGGCGAAGAAGAAGCATCTCGACAGCCTGGTCCATCCCGACAGCGGCATCGCCTCGCTCTCGGTCAGGCTCGGCACCGATGTTTCAGGGCTGGATCTCGATGGCCCCTTGCCCGAGATCCCGGAATCGAATGCCAGCAAGAGCGGCCGCGACCGGCTCGTAGCGCTCGCCAAGGCGGAGAACATGACGGTCCGCCAGCTCGCCCAATATGTCGGCGGCGCCTTCGGCACGCTCGAGATGATCGGCACGCCTCAGACGATCGCCGATCAGATGGAGGAATGGCTTCTGACCGAGGCTTCCGACGGCTTCAACGTCATGTTCCCTTATCTGCCGGAAGGCCTCGATGATTTCGTGACCCGCGTCGTGCCGGAGCTGCAGCGGCGCCAAATCTTCCGGACGGAATATGAGGGCCGGACCTTGCGCGAGAATCTGGGCCTGCCCCGGCCGAAGAACCGATATTTCGAGAAGGATTAATCCTCACTTTGGAAGGACGACTGATCTGTCGCAATTGCCGACGTTCCGGCTGACGCAAATCTGATCGACCAGAATATCGGCGCTCGTCCTCACCTTGTCTCTGTAATGTCCGAACTTGAACTTGATCCGGTTGGGAAATTCGACCTTTTCCTGATAAGCGTGCTCGGCCCTGACGATGAAACGGCCATTCGCGTAGATCTCGAAGACGGACTCCCGCACCCCGCCGGCCTTCACCAGATAAGTCATGCGGACCCATTGCTTTGAAGGATCGGGCAGGCTGCTCAAATCATCTTGGGCGTAGGCGGTGAGCTTTAGATTTTGCGGTACGCACGGATCCGCCGGTTCATTCATCTTGTTGTTCAGGCACTCGAGCGGTGCGATGGGGATGAGCGTGGCGTTTCGCTTGCCCGCGATCTTGCTCGGATCGCCGGGGCTTTTGGCGATCATGCACCGGCAGAAGCCGTCCTCGACGGTGACGTGCAGCACGCCATTGTCGAAGCGCTGGGCGAGGAACGGACTGTCATTCGGACCGAGCTTCTCATATTTCCACTGGGCGTTGACCCACCGTTTCGAGCCGACAGTGGGCAACGCGTTCCCTTCCGCGCCGACGATCTTGAAGTTGATGCTGTACCAGTTGCTCTCATTGTCCTTGTGCCAGTCATTGCGGTCCTTGAAGCGCAACTCGTTTCGCTGAATGCTGCCACCATTGGCATCGACCGCCCTGCCCACGGCGAAGGGGTCGATGAGGCTAGGTCCGAGCCTCTCCATCGCGAAGGCTGGATCGCCGCAGCTGAGATCGGTCGAGCTTGGATTGATGCGATTGCGCAGGAAGCTATCGGGAGCCTCTGGAGCATGATCGAATTCCAGCTTCTTTGGGTCTGCCTGGCAAAAGTCCCAAATGGCCCTCGAAGCGGCTTCGCTGTCGAAATCGTCTTTCCGTTCAGTGCCCGCGGCCGGCAAGGACGCAGCCACAATGAGGAGGCTGAAGCCGAGGAGACGAAAGAGAGCGCCCATGACCGTCCACCAGAAGTCCGCAAAGGTGCCTTCGCGGCCAGGCAACTTTGCGTAGCTTTTCTGGTTTTAGCAACTGCGTCCCCTTCAGGCGCCTTCAGCGGGCGACATAGAGCTCATCGAGGATGCCGCCCGAGCCGAAATGTTCCTTCGTCAATTTGGGCCAGCCGCCGAACACGTCCTCTACGGTGTAGAGCTTCACCTCCGGGAATTCGGCCTTGTGACGCTCGACCACGCTCGGCTCATGCACGCGGTTGCCGAACTGGACGATGATCTCCTGGGCTTCCGGCGTGTAGAGGAAATTGAGATAGGCCTCGGCAATGGCACGCGAGCCACGCTCATCGGCAATCTTGTCGACGACGCTCACCGGGAATTCGGCGATGACGCTGGTGGGCGGCGTCACGGCCTCGAACTTGCCCTGGCCATATTCTTTGGCAATGACCCGCGTTTCGGCCTCGAAAGTGATCAGCACATCACCGATCTCGCGCTCGATGAAGGTGGTGGTTGAGCCGCGCCCGCCGGTATCGAAGACCGGCACATTGGCGAAGAGCTTCTTGATGAAGTCGCGAATCTTCGCCTCATCGCCGTTGAAGGCTTCCCGCGCATAGGCCCAGGCGGCGAGATAGGTGTAGCGGCCGTTCCCTGAGGTCTTGGGGTTGGGAAAGACCACTTTCACGTCTTCACGCACGAGATCGCCCCAGTCCTTGATGCCCTTGGGATTGCCTTCGCGCACCAGGAAGGACGCGAAGGAATAATAGGGGGAGGCGTTGTTGGGCAGCCGCTTCTGCCAGTCGGCCGCGACGAGGCCGCCCTTGTCATGCAGGATCTGGACATCAGTCACCTGGTTGAAGGTCACGACATCGGCTTCGAGTCCTTCGAGGACGGCGCGCGCCTGCTTGGAGGAGCCGGCATGCGACTGGTTGATTTCGAGATCCTTAGCCGTATCGGCCTTGTATTTGGCGATGAACGCCTTGTTGATCTCGACGAAAAGCTCGCGCGCAATGTCATAAGAGGCATTGAGGATGGAGCTCGGCTCTTCGGCCTTGGCCGGCGCGGCGAAGGTCATGGCGGCAATGGCCAGCGCCAGGAACAGCTTTTTCATAAATCCTCCAAGGGGATAGAGAAGGCGGGCAGGAGTTCTATTTAAAATCCCGATTGTTCTATAAAAAGAACGACATGGCTGTCAAGGCGAAGCGACAGATATTTCCTTAGGGCAAGTCTGAAAAAATGTATCTCGTGGGGGACTTTGTGTGTCCCGCCAAACACGATTCCGCCAATGACCGATCGCAGTTTTGTTTCTTGCCTGGTGACTGGTCGCGCGCGAATACTATGAGCGGCAATAGCTTGGGGGCAGGCAAAATGAGCGTTTCGGAAAATCCGACACTGGCAAGTCTCGGGGCAAAGCTTGTCGATGCGAAGCAGGCTCTGGCGGCGATAAAACCGGGAAACCGCATCTATCTCGGTACCGGCTGTGCGGCGCCGCGCGGGCTGATCGCGGCACTCGAAACGATGGAGGGCGCCCCGGCAGATCTCGAATATGTGAGTTTCCTGACGACACTCGCCTCATCCGACAAGCCGGCCGAGCCCATAAGCCGATATCGTCATCGTTCCTTCTTTGTCGGCAGCGACATCCGCGATCTCGCAAGTACGGGCCGCCTCGAATATGTCCCGATCGCCCTCGAGGACGTGCCGGTTCTCCTCGCCAATGGCAGGCTCCCCATCGATGTCGCTTTGCTGCAGGTCTCAGTCCCCGATGGGCGTGGCTTCGTCAGTCTCGGCGTGTCGGTCGACCTGGCGCCGGCGGTCCTGAAGGTCGCCCGCCATGTCATCGCCGAGATCAACCCGGCGATGCCGCGCACTCATGGCGCGAGCTTCGTCCATATCGACCGGTTCGACGCCTTTGTGAATGTCGAGACACCGATCACTGAATATCGTCATCCGCCGGCGGGCGACACGGCGGACCGGATCGCGCGCTATATCGCCGCCATCATCGAAGACGGATCGACATTGCAGATCGGCCTCGGCCGCGTTCCCAACGACGCCCTGCAATACATCAAGGATCGCCGCGATCTCGGCATCCACAGCGATGTCATTACCGACGGCGTCATGAGCCTCGTCGAATCAGGCGTCGTGACCGGACGCCGCAAGACACCGCACCGCGACCGGATCGTCGCCAGCTACTGCCTGGGGACACGGCAGCTCTATGATTTCGTGCATGACAATCCGCTCTTCGATTTCCGGCCCATCGAGGAAGTGTGCGATGCCCGCGCCGTGGCGGCCAACTATCGCATGGTCTCGATCACCCAGGCCTTTGCCATGGATTTGACCGGCCAGGTTTGCATCGATCAATTCGAGGGCCAGTTCTATGGTGGGCTCTCGACTCAGCATGCCTTCATGCGCGGGGCCGCCCAATCGGAAGGCGGCAAGCCCATCGTCTGCCTCGCCTCGAGGACCGAGGCCGGCGCCTCGCGGATCAAGCCCTTGCTCGAGGCCGGAGACGGCGTCGGCATCGGGCGCTTCAACGTGCATTATGTCGTCACCGAATATGGCATCGCCTACTTGTTCGGGAAATCCATTCGCGAACGGGCGCTGGCCATGATCGAGATAGCGCATCCCGATCATCGCGATGCTCTGATCGAAGCCGCCAGGAAGCTGGGCTATGTGCCGCGCGAGCAGTATCTCGGCTCTCAAGGCGCTTATCCCGTCCAGGAGGAACGGCGCCTGACGCTCCTCAATGGCGCCGAGGTCCTGATCCGTCCGGCGCATGCCGCCGATGCCGATGCGCTCCGAGCCCTCTTCCATCGCCTGTCACCCGACGATGTCTATACGCGTTTCTTCCGCAAGGTGCGCTCGCTCGCCTATCAGGACCTGCAGACGCTGTGCAATGTGAACCACGAGACGCAAGTGGCCTTCCTCGCGGTGACTGGCCCCCGCGAGCACGAGGTGGTGGTGGCGAGCGGCTGCTATTTCCTCAACCCGACCACCAACCTGGCCGAGGTCGCCTATATGGTGGCGCCCGAATGGCAAGGCCAGGGGCTTGGCAGCGCGCTGCAGGCGCGGTTGCAGGAATACGCCATGGCGCGCGGCGTCAAGGGCTTCATCGCCGAGATTCTGGCGAGCAACGAGCGCATGGTGCGCCTTGCCGCGAGTGCGACTGGTGTCGCCACTACAACGCGCGAGGACGACACGCTGCAGGTGACGACCCTCTTCTCGGATCGTCCGGCCGCAAAGCCCGCCGGCGAAGCAAAGCCCGCAAAGTCCGGCAATGGCGCCAAGGAGAAGCCGGCAAAAACGGCGCCCAAGCGCAAAAGCCGGCGATCCTCAGCAAAGTGAAAATCCTGCACCGGGGCTGGCGCTTCACTTGCCGCCGGGTTAGATGACCGCATGACCATCAGCCTGACGATCCGCAAGAAGATCATGGCCATCGCCGTGGGACTGATCGTCCTTATGGTGATTACCGCGATCCTGTCGCTGGTCTGGGTCATGCAGGTGGAGCATCGGATCCAGGATCTCGCCAACAGCTATATCCCAACCTATGGGCATCTGGCCCGGACGAATATCCGCTCGCTCGAGCGGGCATTGGCGCTGCGCCGCATGGTGATCGAGAAGATGCAATCGCCGGCGGGGAGCGAGAAGTTCGCGGAGATCCGCCAGCTGTTCGAAAGCAAGGACCGCGAGGTCGAGAAAGAGGCGCAAGCGGCGCGTGACCTGATCAACGGCCTGATCGAGAGACGCAAGGCCTCTGCCGAAGATGCCATCGCGCTGGTCCGGCTCGAGGACCGCATCGGCACCGCGATGGCGGACACGCGACGCCTGTTGAACAGCGAGATCGAGCATCTGTTCTCGGCACTCGATACCGGCAACGCCCCGGCGATATCCGACAGTCTCGGCCGGGTCGATGCCCTGCGCGACGACCTCATCCAGAAGCTCGATTCGATCCGCGCCGACATGCTGGCCCTGCTTCAGGCGGATGCGGCGGCGACCGTTGCGAAACAGCGCCAGGCCTTGGTGATCGCCGCGATCCTGACCGCCCTTGCCGCCCTGCTCGGTCTGGTGTTCGCGCTACTGGTCAGCGGCGGCATAACGCGCCCCGTTCTTCGCCTGCTCGAAGGAACACGCGCGGTCGAGGCCGGCAATCTCGACCAGACGCTCGCCGTCACGTCGCACGATGAGATCGGCCATTTGACCACGGCCTTCAACCGGATGGTCGAGCAATTGCGTCTCAAGGAACATATCCGCCGCACCTTCGGCAAATATGTCGATCCCCGCGTGGTCGAGGGACTGATCGATCACCCGGATCTCGCCGCCGAGGGAAAGCACCGGGTCATGACCGTGATGTTCTGCGATGTCAAAGGTTTCACCGGCATCAGCAAGGAGACGACGCCCGAGGGGCTGATCAAGGTCATGAACCTCTACTTCTCGGCGATGTCCGCGCCGGTCCGCGCGCAGGGCGGCATCATCGACAAATATATCGGCGATGCGATCATGGCCTATTGGGGTCCACCCTTCACCGAGCCTGGCGACCAGGCGCGCCAAGCGAGCCTTGCCGCCCTCGCCATGCTGGAGCGCGTGGCTTCCCTGCGGCTCGAGATCGCCGAGCTCCTCGGCATGCGCTCGCTCCCGATACAATTCGACATCCGCATCGGCATCGCCACGGGCGAGGCGCTGGTCGGCAGCATCGGTTCGGAGCTGATGATGAGCTATACCGTCCTCGGCGAGACGGTGAACCTGGCATCGCGGCTCGAAGGCGCCGGCAAGCTCTATGGCAGCCACATCCTCGTATCCGCCGACACGGTGGCGGGTGCCGCGGGGACCATCGAGACGCGCGAGATCGATCGTGTGGTCGTGCTGGGCGAGACCCGGCCGCAAGCCATGTTCGAAATCATGGGGCGCCCAGGCGAGCTCACAGGCCCCCAGATCGAGCTCAGGGCCCGGTTCGCCGAAGGCCTCGCGGCCTATCGGGCACGGCGCTGGGACGAGGCCCGCAGCGCCTTTGCCGCTGGCCTCGAAGCCGTTCCCAATGACGGGCCGTCACTGGCCTTCATCAAGCGCATCGACGGCTTCAGGACGGCACCGCCTCCTGAGAGCTGGGACCGGACCTGGCATCTGGATCATAAATAGGTTTCGACCAACGTTCCGGCGCGGTGCTCCCGCCGGCCCGGAAGGCGCAAAATCATTGATTTCAGAAGGCAGTTTTCCTAATCTTTCCAGTGAGAAGGGATAGGGTCGAACCATGCGAGCGAGAGGCCTGAGGCCGTTTCGGGGACCGAGAATGTGTGGCGCCACCCGTCCCTGCCGGGCCGTTTCGTGCTAGCGAAGACCTCTTCCTTTCCTGTCTCGACCGAACCCGCTCTGGACTTGCCGCGGCTCATGGCCGAATTGGCCGGCATGGCGGAAGCCATCGGCGCGCGCGACTTCTACGGCGTGGTCCTCTCCGCACTCGGCCGGCTTCTCGACTGCGAGCGCCAGATCGCCGTGCGCTATGCGCAATTCGCCAAACCGCAGTTTCTGGCCAACAATTCTCTGAGCGCCGAGGCCGAAGAGGTCTATATGCGCGAGCTCTATCGCATCGACCCGCTGCTGCGCCTGGTGCGCACCCAGGTTCGCGACCGCGTAATGACGGCGCTCGAGATGCATGGCGAGGAGACCGACAACCTTTATTTCAAGAACCTGTACCAGTCCGCCCGCATCTATGACGAGATCGTCGTCCTCTTGCCGGCGGTCGGCGGCGTCTGGGTGGCGCTCTGCCTCGATTTGCATGACCGGCCGTTCAAGCCGGCCGAGGTCGATTTCATCCGCCACATCTATCCGCTCATCGAGAACCTGCATGGGCTGCATATATCGAGCTGCCTGTCAGGCCATCGCGGCGGCTATCTCAATGACAGCCAGCTCGCCGTCATGGTCGTCGACGCCCAGGGCCTTCCCTGCTTTCGCAATGGAATATGGAGCGGCAAGGTGAGTGCCGGCGAGGAGGACATCATCTGCAGCGTGTCGCAAGGCTCGCGCGAGGGCGTCCATTCGCTCGATGAGCTCGATGTTGTGCATTGGGAGACGCTGGAAGCCGGCAACGCCGTGGCGCCCGGCGGCCGGATATTCATCATCGAGCGCCGCTCGCCCGGCTATCTTGCCGTCGACAGCCTGTTCAACCAGGTGACGACCGACTACCGGCTGACGCCGCGCGAATGCCAGATCCTCAGGCACGGCTTGCGTGGGCTTTCGACGGCCGCCATTGCCAAGCACCTCGATATCGGTGCCGGCACGGTGCGGAACCACAAGCATCGGCTCTACAGCAAGCTCGACGTCACCTCGGAACGCGAGGTCGCATCGCTGATCTTCGACCGGATTTTCACGGATTCGGCCCGCCGCAACTGATACTTGCGGGTGATTCAAGCGCTGAACATCAAGCCGCCCGCCAATGGTGTCTGTTGTTACCATTGTCAGTATTTGAGGCCGGTGATTAACTGCCTTCCCAAGCTGGTAACCGGCCGTCAGAGCCGGGAATCCAAGCGCCATAAGGGAAGGAATGCCTCAATGAGCCTCACATCAGTGCTGCGCACCGCAGCTCGCGGATTGGCCGTTTTTGCGCTCGCGGCCATCGTCGGTTCAACGTCCCTGGCCGCCCGTGCCGACACCATCAAGATCGGCGCGCCCATACCGCAAACCGGCCCCTTCGCCAGCGACGGCGGCGTCATGGAGAAAGCCATCAAGCTCGCCGTGGAGGACCTGAACAAGGCGGGCGGCGTCCTCGGCCAGCAGGTCGAGGTCACCTTCTTCGATATCGGCGACCTGTCGCCCGACAAGCTGCAGGCCGCCGCCGCCAACCTGATCGACCGCGGCAAGGCGGATTTCATCGTCACCGGCTATGGCGGCTTCGGCCCGGACATCCCGGCCTTCTGCCCGCAAGGCGTGCCCTTCATGCACAATGACGCCTTCACCAGCGTCGTCGACATGATGAACAGCATGGGCTGCACCGCTATCTTCAATGCCTCGGATGTCGAGTCCGCCTATGGCAAGGTGATGTTCGACCAGATCATGGCGCTCGGCCATCAATTCCCGAACAAGAAGCTCGCCATCGTCCACGGCCCCTATGAATGGGAGTCGGGCCTCACCAAGGCCATGGCCGATGCCGCCGTCGCGCAAGGCTGGGAAGTCGTCGTGAACGAAGAGGTGCCTTATGAGAGTGTGCAATGGCAGGGCATCCTGAGCAAGATCCGCGATGCTAGTCCCTCGCTCGTCCATATCGAGGTGCTCGACGCCGGGCTGACCTATACGTTCCTCCAGCAATATTTCGACAGCCCGGTCAAGGGCGCCCTGGTGAATGCGGGCTACGCCGCGAGCGTTCCGGCCTTCGGCGACGTCATCGTCCAGGGCAAGGTCGAAGGCGTGCTGGGCATGACGCTGTCGGCGCAATTGCCGGGGCCTGAGGGCGATGCCTTCGTCAAGAGATGGCAGGCCGCCTATAATGAGACGCCGCCCTGGAGCCTCGCCGCCCAGCTCTATGATGAAGTCAATATGTGGGCGGCGGCGGTCGCCAAGGCCGGCAGCGCCTCGGACCATCCCGCCGTCGTCAAGGCGCTCAAGGAGATGAGCTACAAGGGACTGACCGGCACGCTCAAATTCGACGATCGCTTCAAGATCCCGACCAGCGATGCCAGTCAGCCGGCCTTCCTCTTCCAGGTGCATGACAAGGGCCTGAAGACACTGATGATCGGGACCAAGAAGACCAGCGACTTCGCCTTGCCGGACTGGACGAAATAGGCCGGAGACGGCAACGGAGGAAATGGCGGCGAGACCAGGAACGCCATGCAGGCACATGCAATGCACTCAGGGGGCGCTGTCGCTCAACCGGCGGCGCCCATCATGTCGCTTCACCAGGTGAGCCGGCGCTTCGGCGCGCTGAAGGCGCTCGACGATCTGAGCTTCGACATCATGAGCGGCGAGATTTTGGGGATCGCCGGTCCTAACGGCGCGGGCAAGACCACGCTTCTCAATGTCTGTACCGGCGCGCTGACGCCATCGGCGGGCTCCATCACTTTCGAAGGCCGCGCCGTGGCGGGCCTGCCGGCGCACCGCTATTGCGGCCTCGGCATTGCGCGCACTTTCCAGATCCCGCAGATCTTCTCGTCCATGTCGGTTGCCGACAATGTCGCGACCGGCGCGCTGTTCGGCCCGGCACGCCATTCAGGCGCCGCCGCGGTCAAGGCCAAGGTGAGCGAAGTCCTGGCGATCACCGGCCTCGCGGGTGAGCGCGACCTGCCCGCGAGCCGCGCCGATCTCCTCACCCGCAAGCGCATCATGCTTGCCGCGGCACTCGCCACCGAGCCCAAGCTCATCTTCCTCGATGAGCCCCTGAGCGGCCTCAATGCCGAGGAAGTCGACATCTTCGTCGGCCTGTTCCACCGCCTCCATGCCTTGCTCGGCCTCACCCTGGTCGTGGTCGAGCACAAGGTGCGCGCGCTCGCCTCTCTCTCCGATCGCATCCTCATCCTCAATGCCGGATCCAGCCTATGCCTCGACCGGCCGGAGGCGGTGCTCCGCGATCAACGGGTGATCGACATCTATCTGGGAGCCCGGAATTTTGCTTAGCGTGCGGCACATCGACGTCTTCTATGACGATCTCCACATCCTGCACGGAGTCTCCCTCGAGGTCGGCAAGGGCGAGCTCGTCGGCGTCGTCGGCGCCAACGGCCATGGCAAGAGCACGCTGCTCAAGGCGGTCTGCGGCCTGGTGCCGGTCACGGCCGGCGACATCGTCTATGCGGGCGAAAGCATCAGGGGCAAGCCCGTATCCGATCTCGTCGCCCGCGGCCTCGTCTATGTGGCCGAGGACCGCCGGCTGTTCCCGGACATGACGGTCAGGGAAAACCTGCTGCTCGGCGCCTATCTCGACCGCGGCCGCCAATTGGAGCAGGACTCACTCAAGCGCGTCTTCGACCTCTATCCGAGGCTGGCGGAGCGGGAAGCACAGCTTGCCCGCACCTTGAGCGGCGGCGAGGCGCAGATGCTGGCCTTGGGCCGCGGCCTCATGTCGGCGCCTCTTCTGCTCGCCATCGATGAGCCGTCTCTCGGCCTCGCCCCCAAGCTCGTCGACACCATGCTGGAAACGATCGCCGCGCTGAAGCGCGC
Source organism: Pseudomonadota bacterium (assembly GCA_021828105.1). Classification (GTDB taxonomy): domain Bacteria; phylum Pseudomonadota; class Alphaproteobacteria; order Rhizobiales; family Aestuariivirgaceae; genus Taklimakanibacter. The sequence goes on along the minus strand of JAKATG010000001.1, from coordinate 197,514 downwards.
CGGCACCACGATCCTGCTCGTCGAGCAGAGCCTGGGCCTCATCGACGGCATCGTCGACCGGGTCTACCGGTTGGAGGAAGGGATCATCGTGGACGAAACGGTGTTCGCCTCGGCGGCAAAACCAGCCGCACATGTGAAAGGCTAGGCGCCGTGGAGCAGTTTTTCGCCGTGCTCTTCGGAGGGATCGCCCAGGCGGCGGTCTACAGCATCATCGCCGTCGGCCTGTCCTTGGTCTATGGCACCGCCCGCACGCTCAACTTCGCCTATGGCGGTCTCTACACGACCGGGGCTTATATTTCCTGGGTCCTGACCGTCGGCTATCTCGGTCTGCCTTTGTGGCTCGCGGTTCTCCTCTTGATCCCGATCCTCTTCTTCATCGGCGTCGCGATCGAGCGCTTCATGCTGAGGCCGCTCAGGCGCGGTAGGAACTGGAAGGTGACCGCCATGATGGTCACCTTGGGCCTCGCTTTCGTGCTCGACAACGCCAATCTCATCCTCTTCGGCGCGGTGGCGAAGCCGATGCCGGCCTTCATCGACGGCACCGTCTCGATCTTCGGTGTCGCGGTCTCGGCCTATAGGCTCGCCGTGCTCATCATCGCGCTCCTGATCGTCGCGGCCCTCGAGCTCTTCCTCAACCGCACCCGCTTCGGCTGGGCGGTGCGCGCCGTGGCCCAGGATATCCAGGGCGCGCGCCAGGTCGGCATCGATGTCAACCGCATCTTCAGTTTCACCTTCGGGCTCTCGGTCGTGCTGACCGGCTGCGCCGGCCTCCTGCTCTCGCCCATCTTTCTCATCTCGCCGCAAGGCGGCTGGGAGCCGTTCCTGAAAGCCTTCGTGATCGTCGTCCTGGGCGGGCTCGGCAGCACCAGGGGTGCCGTTGTCGCCGCCTTCTTCTTAGGGCTGGTCGAGGCGGCCGTCGTCTACAAACTGGGCGCCAGCTGGACCATGCCGGTCTGGCTGGTGACATTGCTCCTTGTACTGATGATCCGCCCGCAGGGCCTTCTGGGCCGGGGCCAGACCGAGGCCGCCGGATGACGGAGACCCATGCCACCATGACATCGCCGAGTGGTGCGACCAGGTCTCCGGCCCGCGGCGGCGACCTTCTCTACTGGGCGGTGGCGGCGGCTCTTGCCGTCGCCGGCATGCTGATCACCGACAGCTATGTCCAGCATGTCCTGATCCTGTGCTTCCTGTGGTGCATGGTCGCCGCCGCCTGGGACCTGACACTGGGCTATGCCGGCATATTCAACTATGCGCAGATCGCGCTCTTCGCCGCCGGCGCCTATGCGACCGCGATGCTCACCTTGAAGCTCGGCGTGCCGCCGCTCGCCGCCATCACGGCCGCGACCGCCATCACGGCCTTGCTGGGTCTGGCGATCGCCCTTCCTTGCCTCAGGCTCCAGGGCGAATATGTGGCGCTCTTCACCTTCTCGGTGCATCTCGCCATGCCGCCTTTGATCCAGCTCGCCAAGGGCTGGGGCACGGGCGGCACCATGGGTCTCCTGGGCGTGCCGCCGATCAAGATTTTCGGCGTCACGCTTGGACCGATGAACAAGATCGGCTGGTACTATCTCGCCCTCGCCACCGCCGCGGTCAGCGTTTATGTCATCTATTTCATCGTGCTGCGCAGCCGCACCGGGCGCGCTTTCGTCGCTTTGCGCGACTCCGCCAATTTCGCGCGCTCGCTCGGGATCAACGAGTTCAAATACCGGCTGCTCGCCTTCACTCTGTCGGCGCTGATCACCGGCTTCGCCGGCGCCCTCTATGCCCATTACACCTCGGTCGTGACGCCGAAGATCTTAGGGAACGAGTTCATCCTGCTCGCCATCGTGATGCTGGCCATAGGCGGCATCGGGCGTTTCCCGGGCGCCGTCCTCGGCGCCTTCGTGGTGACCATCCTCAATGAGCTTCTGCGCGATGCCGGGACCTACCGGCTGCTGATCCTCGGCATGCTTGTCGTGCTGACGCTGCTGTTGCTGCCGCAGGGGCTCGCCTCGCTGAAGGACCGGCTGCTCGGCCCAGGCGGCAAGCGCAAGACCAGAAACACAGGCGAATGAATGGAGGCGTGATGAAGCCGCAAGCGAATGAGAATATCCCCACACTGCGCGGCGCCAGGCAGCGCGAATATACCGATGCCCTGACCTTCGAGCAGGAGCTGGCCCAGGTCTTCGACAAGGACTGGGTGATGGTCGGCCGCCAGAACAGCATCCCCGAGCCCGGCAATTATCTGACCGCCGCCCTCGGCCAGCGTCCCATCGTCTGCATCCGCCAGAAGGACGGGTCGATCCGGGCCTTCGCCAATTACTGCCTGCACCGCTATGCCAGATTGCTCGACGGGCGCGGCAAGGCGCGCCGCATCGTCTGCCCCTACCACGCCTGGACCTACGAGATCACCGGGCAATTGATCGGCATCACCGATCCGAAGGGCTTCGGCAATGCCTGCAAATCCGAGATGGGCCTCGAAGAGCTCGCCTGCGAGGTCTGGCTCGGCTTCATCTTCGTTTCCTTGCGCCGCGACCTTCCCTCCATCGCGAGCAAGCTCGCGCCACTGGCCCAGCATCTGGCGCGTTACGATCTCTCTTCCTATGACGACCGCTACGTCTTCGACGAAGAGATCTGGGCCGGCAACTGGAAGCTGGTCTATGAGAATTTCATCGAGTGCTACCACGTGACCTATTCGCACAAGCAATCGATCGGGCCGACCAATCCGACCCGCCTGGCGGAGCTCGGGCCCCGCAGCCACCAACAATTCTCGGTCCACTACAATCCCTACCGGCCCGAGGACCTGCCCGAAGTGCATAATGACGCGCTCGATGAGGACGAGCGCCGGCGGCTCCTCGTCATCGGCATCTATCCTAACGCCCTTATCGCCATCGACGCCAATTTCGTGTGGTGGATGATGCTCGAGCCGCAGGCCGTCGACCGCACCAACGGCCGCTGGGGCCTCTCCTTCACGCCGCATGCCATGACCAAGATGAAGGACCCTGCCGCTTTTGCCGAGAAGATCCGCGAGGTGATCCATACCGCGACCATCGAGGACAAGCAGGTGGTGGCGGCGGTTCAGCAGGGCGTGCGCTTCGGCGCGGCCGAGCCCGGCTTCCTGCATGGCACGCTCGAGATCTATGTCGACGAGTTCCGCCAGTATCTCGACCGCATGCTGGGCCGGAACGAGCCGACGCTTGCCGGCAAAGCCAAAGCCAGACGCTAGAGGAGTGATGATGAAAGGTTTTTCGAAGGAGAAACGCGAACGCTTGCAGGCCTTGGCCAAGGGCGAGTTCCTGCAGAGCAGCGATCCCCGGATCGATGCCTTCCTCAAGCGCATGGAGACGGAGAAGGCGCCGGTCTTCGCCGATGTCTTTGCCGGCGAGATGAGCTTCTTCAATGCGCCGCGGCGCTCCGACCTTGCCGAAGTGGACTTGGCCTGCATCGGCATTCCTTTCGAGGCGAGCGCGCCGGTGCGTGGCGGCACGCGGCTCGGGCCGCGTTCGTTCCGCGAATGGTCGAAGGTCAGGGGGCCGGTGCATGACGTGTGGCGGACCATTCCCTTCGAGCTCCTGAGCATGGCCGATGTCGGCGATATCGGCTTCGACAGCCCGCATGATGTCGATGCCTGCGTCGCGACGATCCGTAAGACTTTCGCGGAATTCCGCCGCCGCGGCATCACGCCTTATGCCGTGGGCGGCGTGCATACGATGACCCATCCGATCCTTTCCGGCCTCGCCGCCGGCGAGCCGATCGGCCTGGTGCAGATCGACGCCCATGCCGACACCGCCCGCGGCAGCTTCCAGGGCAATCGGCTCAACGACTGCAGCGTCTTCCTCAATGCGGTGCTGGACGAGGCCATCGATCCCGAGCGGACGATCCAGATCGGCATGCGGGGCTCCCTCAGCCCCTATTGGGATTTTTCGCGCGAGGCGGGCATGCGCCTCATCCCCATGCACGAGGTCTATGAGCTGGGGGTCAAGGGCGTGATCCAGGAGATCCGCCGCGTCATTGGCGATGGGCCTTTCTATTTCACCCTCGACACGGACGGCATCGATGCGACCTACTTGCCTGGCACCGAGCTCCCCGAGCCCTTCGGCTTCACGACGCGCGAGATCGTCCAGATCATCCGCGGCATGCACGGCATGGACATCGTCGGCGCCGACCTGGTCGAGCTCTGCCCGCCCTATGATCCGAACGGCATTTCCGCCAATATCGGCGCGGCGCTCGGCTTCGAAACGGTCTGCCTATTGGCCGAGGCGCATGTCCGCCGTTACGGCCGGCGGCGGAAGACGCACTGGGACAAACCGCGCTGACCGCCATTTGATCCAGCTGAACGATACGTGTACAGAGCAAGCATGAGCGTGCTACTGTCGAGGGCCCCGCAGAAAGCTGGGTGCTCTGAGTGGAGTGCTAGCAATGTTCAAGCGTCTGAGTGCCGGTGGTATGGCCCTGCTTGCCGCTCTCGTCATTAACCCTAACATCGGCCAGGCCGGAGCCGATCTCGATGTCACCGGCGGAGCGGCCGCTTACCCGGTGCACTATTATCCCGACTATCGCGTCTATCCGGGTTATCCCTACTACTATGACTACGAGTATATTTCCTGCGCCGAGGCAAGACAGGTCGTTCGCGCCCATGGTTTCAATCGCGTCAAGGTGCTGCGCTGCGGCGGCGAGGTTTACAAGTATCAGGCCCTCAGGCGCTACCGTCCCTGGATCATCCGGGTGAGCGCGCGTTCAGGAAGAGTCATCAGCGCGAGACCGCTACCGGGCTATTATTGAGCGTGGACGGCGCTGGCGCATCTGCGGCGGCGTCGATGCTTTGAGCCATGAGGCCGCGAGGCTCACGCCACCTTGGGCAGCGACAGCACCACCCGCATGCCGCTCTCTTCGCGCCGATACATGCTGATGTCGCCGAGATGCGCCCGGGCGATGCCGCGGGCGATGGCGAGGCCGAGACCGATGCCGCCCGTCTCGCGGTTGCGCGAGCCTTCGAGGCGCTTGAACGGCTTGAACACCTGCTCGATGTCGCTTTGGGCGAGCCCCTGCCCTTCGTCCTCGATGACCACATTGATGTTCTGCGCCGCCTCCTCGATCGAGACGCTCGCTCTCTTTCCATATTTCACCGCATTGTCGATGAGATTGGTGAGACATCTTTTGAGCGCGATCGGCCGCCCGCTGCACAAGATGCGCGGCGGCGTCGCCTTTTGGTCGAGGCGGACGTCGGGATAATCATCGCACACCGCCTCCACCAGCGAGACAAGGTCGATCTTGGCATCGGGCTCTTTCTTCACCTCGTGGCTGGCGAAGTCGACGACCGACTGGATGATCTTCTCGATCTCCTGCAGGTCGGCGAGGAGCGCCGGCGTCCCGCTCTTCTTCTTTAGAAGCTCGAAGCGCAGGCGCAGCCGCGTGATCGGCGTGCGCAGGTCATGCGCCAGTGCTGCGGCCAGATGCTCGCGCTCGGCCACATAGTCCTGGAGCTTGGCCTGCATCGCATTGACCGCCTTGACCGCGGCCTTCACCTCGCCGCTGCCGGTCTCGGGCAGCGGCGGCCGGTTGAGGTCGTCGCCGAGCGCGCTCACCGCCCGCTCGAAGGCGCCATAGGGCGCCGTGAGCTGCCGGATCGTCCACAGCGACAGGAGGATGATGGCGATCGCCGCACCGCCATAGAGCGGCATGCTTTCCTGCGTCAGGACCGGCGGATCGGGCGTCACCGGCGTTGCGAAATTGAGCCACTGCCCGTCGCTGAACTGGATGGCGACGGTGAAGCGGCCGCTCTTGCCGAGGGTCGAGGCGGCCTGCAGCAGAAGCTCCTCGACATCGCCCGGCTGGTCGATGGGTGCCGCCGCATGGTTCGAGGGCGGGCGGTTCGCGCGCGAGGGCCCGTCCTCGCGCACCCTGATGTCGGTGACCCCGTTCTTGGCGAGCTTGGCGACCAGTATGTCCTCAAGCTCGGCCAGCTCGTCATCGCTCGGCAGCGCGGTCGCGACCGCGGGCTGGCCCGACATCGCCAGAGTGAGCGAGGGATTGGCCATCTCGGTGAGCAGCGTCTGGCGCAGATCGGGCGATGCCGCGTGGAAGGCCTTCGCCAGAGCGACGGTGCGCTCGCCGAGCCGGAAGAGCTCGAAGGAGCGGCCGGCATTGGAGACGCCGTGTGCGGCGATCACGAGGGTCAAAGCTTGCGTGGCGATGAGGCCCGCCACCAGGATCAGAAGGATCCAGGCGGGCAGCGATTGCGGGAAGAGCCGCTTCATTGCGGCCGGACCTCCGAGGAGAGCATGTAGCCGCCGCCCCGCACCGTGACGATCGGGTTCACCGCCTTGGCGCCGCCGGCGAGCTTCCGCCGCAGCCGGCTGACCAATATGTCGATGCTGCGGTCGAAGGACTGCGCCGCATGGCCTTGGGTGAAGTCGAGAAGCTGGTCGCGGCTCAAGGTGCGGCGCGGATGGGTGACGAACACGCCGAGCAGGTCGAACTCCGCCATCGTCAGCGTGATGACGACATTGTCGGCGCTCCACAGGCGGCGCTGCGCCAGGTCGATGGTCCAGTCGTCGAAGCGCAGCACCTGGCTCGGCCGGCCGTCGGGCTCGGCGGCCGCCGTCGCTGTGAAGCGGCGGATGACCGCGCGCACCCGGGCCAGGAGCTCGCGCGGCTCGAAGGGCTTGGCGATATAGTCGTCGGCACCCATTTCGAGCCCGACGATGCGGTCCGCCGTCTCGTTGATGGCGGTCACCATGATGATCGGCACTTGCGAACGGCCGCGGATGTCGCGGCAGAGATCGAGGCCGTTGCGGCCTGGCAACATCACGTCGAGGACCACGAGATCGAAATCGTGCCGGCGCAATTCGCTCTGCATCTGGGCTTCGTCATGCGCTACACCCACGCGATAGCCGTGGCGTTCGAAGAAATGCCGGATGAGATCGCAGATTTCGCGATCGTCATCGACGACGAGAAGATGGCCGGCCTGCTTCACCGTCAAGGATGCTCCATTACAGATCCGTAATGCGCCGAAGCGCTCATGCGTCGGGCCATATCACAGGGAGAGATCGCGTTCCAGTTAACGCTCGGCAAGCTTATGGAGATGCCGGCGGGGCGATTGTTTCCGTAGCCGGGAGACGGGAAACATGCCGTTACAAAGACAGGGTCCGGCGGAAAAATTGCGGAAACGCAGGGGCATTACTGATGGGCTCGACAATGACACGCAAGCGCCGACACCTTCAATGTCCCAAGTGATCCATATATCGAGGCGACGGAGCTTGCGTTTCATCTGTCTCGCGGTGCTGGCAGGCGGCCTCCTCATGCCGCCCGGCCTCGGCGATGCGGCGACGAGTGAGACGACCAGGTCTCAACGCTGCAGCATCCTGCAGGACCAGCTCAACGCCGAGATCAAGGCGCATGCCGGATCCGGCCGTTCTGCCAACGCCGCGACCATCGGAGCGAAAGCCAGGAAGCTCTGTGCCGGCGGTAAGCCGGCGCAAGGTCTCAGGGCCTATGTGAAGGCGCTCCAGCTGCTCGGGGTCCAGCCCATCGACCCTGAATGACGAAGGCCGCGGCGCTGCCTCGGTCTTTCCCAACGACTGGAAAGGATAATGCGATGAATAGACTCTCTCTTGCCGCTCTTGGCCTCGCCTCGGCTCTCATGATCTCGGGCGCAGCGCTCCAGGTGGCGCCCGCCCATGCGGCGACCACCGCCGCGACGGCCACGAAAACCAACGTCGTCCAGCAGGACACCACGAAGAAAAAGAAGAAGATCGTCCAGCATCACAGCAAGAAGCCGGTGAAGCACGCTTCGAAGAAGAAGAAAATGCCGGCGACGCCGGCGACCTGAAGCGGCGGACCGGGGTGAGCCCGGCAACGGGCTCACCCCGCATTTTTTCTTGCCGAATTTTTTACTGTTGCGAGGCCGCCATGACAGCCGCTGCCGCATTGCTCTGGTATATCGTCGTTGCTGGCCCGCAAGGCGGGCTCGCCGTCCTGCCGAGCCCGTTCGATGGCCGCGAGCAATGCCTCGCGGCCGTCAAGGAATAAGAAGCAACGAAGCCTCCGGCGAACTGGACGCTGCAATGCGTGCCGGGTGGTGCGACCGTCGGCGAGGACGATGTGCCGGATGAAGGCGCGCCGGCGGAGCCGGCGCAGTAGGCAAGACGGCTCAATATCGCCGTCACGCCGTCTCCGGCTACTTCAGCTGTTCCAGACAGTTCCCCGCCGCGTGGCCGGCAGCCTCACCCTCGGCCATCGTCAGCTTGCCTTCGGCGATCATCTTTTCGACTATGGAGACAACGATGCTGCGGCCCGTGGAGGGCGTCGGGTTGCTCGCAAGAGTGGATGCGTAGATCTGCTTGGCGGCAGGCGGAAGTGAAGCGGCGCACGCATCGGCGGCTTTCTGGTCCGCATAGGCCGCGGTCGTCAGGCAGGCAAGGCACAAAAAACACAAGATGGTCTTCATGTCGTCGCTCCTTCGCAAGCAGTTCAATGGACTTCCCAATCACGCAATCGACCCGATCCCCTCTCGCGAGAGGTCAAGCGAGAGATGGGCAGGCTGATGCCCAAATTCGCTCATTATTTAAGTCTGGATATTTTTGGTTCTCCCAAGGGAAACTCTAGCCCGCGCTGTGTTCTTCCACAAACAGAATAAAAAGATGACGGAATTCCAATGACTTGTGCGTCCAGGTTTGCGACAACCCAGCATGTCTTAATTCGTTGCTTTCGCTTGGCCCGGGCCAGGGTCCAAACTATGCCCATCTATCCGTGAATACGTCCCAAGGCAGCCCCGACATGAAGTCCCGCGCCATGACGGACATGTCACGCAGCGCCTGTGATCCTCCGGGCCGCTCCGGGCCGCCACGAAGATGCTCCCTCGCAGATCTTCATGAAGCGCATCGACGGCCTGATGGCGATACCCCTGGGCGACAGTTGGGATGGATCCTGGCGGCAGGACCAGACATAGCCGGGCTGCCGAAAATTTGAGCACGAATGGCCGCAGAACGCCCGGTTTTCGGCCTCGCTCGCCGTCTGCCTTCTCGATAGGATTGCAAGGCGACAGGCGGGAGACGTTCATTCGTGAAAAGAGGGCTTCCTCCCTACGAAGAGAGCAAGAAAATCGCGGTTGCGGCCGGCACGGTATTGCTGAGCGAGGGGACGAAATCGGGCCGCATCTATATTCTCGATGAAGGGACGCTCGAGGTCGCGCGCGGGGAGACGCAGGTCGCCGTCGTCAGCGAGCGGGGATCGATCTTCGGTGAAATGTCGCTGCTGCTCGATTCGGCGCACACCGCGACGGTGCGGGCCGTCACGCCGGCGGTCCTCTATGAGTTCATCGATGGCGCGGAATTCCTGAGGTCGGATCCCGAGACAGCATTGCTCGTCGCGCGCTTGCTGGCCCAGCGACTTTATTCGGCCACGACTTACCTTGTCGATCTGAAGCGCCAATATGCCGGCCACGGCACGCATCTCGCAATGGTCAGCGAAGTGCTGGCGAGCCTCGTCCACCAGCAGCCCGGCGAGTTCCTCCCCGGATCGGAACGGCAAGACTCTAAATCATGACCCAGGCTGGCGGCCGCGTGAGGCGCGGCAGGGGCAGCGCCAGCGGCTCGTCGAGGCGGAAGGATTGAATGCCGGCGGACGACATCCAGACCGCCTCCTGAAGCTCGGTGTCGAACATGATATGCGCCGGCGGCGCGCCCGAATGGCAACCGGTATTGAACACCCATGTCGGACCGATACGGTCGACCCATGAGCCGCCTTTGACGAAAGGCGATTGATGGACATGGCCCGACAGCACGATATCCGGCTGATAGCGGGCGATCCACCCGCTCAAGACCGAGTCGCCCGAATCGCGGCTGCCGGTCCAACTGATCGGCGAACGGTCGGGCGGCGCATGATGCACCCAGATCCACCGTCCGGTGCGCTTGCGCGCGTCGGCTGCGAGTTGGGCTTCGACGCGCTCACGCACCATGGGGCCGTCCCACCAGGGGCATACGGAGATAAGGGTATCCTCGATCTCGATTGTGTCGCCGTCGGACGAAACTCTACTGTGCCGGCAATCCGCGACCCATTTGGCGATCTTTTCGCCCGATGTATCGCGCGAATCGAGATCATGATTGCCGGAGCAGATGAGGATATGCGTCTTTTGGCACAGCAGCTCCATGTATTTCCGAATGACGACGGTTTGCGCCCAGCCTTGCACCAGCGAGCTGAGGTCGAGATGATCGCCCGCCAGGATCACCAGATCGAAGCGATCGGCCTCGTTCACCACCCAGTCGAATTGCGGCAGCGAATAGTGCAGATCGGCGACGACGAGACATCTCATGTGGAGTCCACCGCAGTGCTGGATGGACCCTAGACGAAAACGGGATCATGTCCAGCGCGGCAAATTGCTTGTCCGTCAAACGGTTCGACGTAGCAGGCTCAATCTGATATCATCTGTTCAGAAATGACCCGCGGCTGAAGCTCGAAAGCTTTCAAAAGGCATTGAACGAAATTATTCCAAAGGAAGCCTTTAAGCGCCATGACCTCTCGTAAGACCCGGAAGGACAGCAAAACCAAGGGCGGCCAGATCGGCGCTGAGCACGTCCGTTCCGTCGTCGAGCAGGCGCGCAAGAGCAGCCACGATCTCGTAGCCGCCGGCGTCAATCGTGAGCGCCTCGAGGGCCGCCTCAGCCAGATCGAAAAGCACCTGGACCAGGAGGATCATGATCCAGTGAAGCTTCGTTCGGTGCTCACCGAGCTGCAGGCGGACCTGATCGCAGTCGAGAACAGGCTGATCGACTCCGGTGTGCTGCAGGTGCTGCATCAGATCCTGGGTACTGGCGTCCCCCCGCCGCGCTGATCCGATCGAAAGCTTGCGAAGAATCGGCTCAGGCGTAGCTTGCCAGCGCCGCACCCTCGTCCGGGAAAATCTTGATGATCGCGTCAAATCCGCTGACCTTGAAGACCGTGGCGACGTTCTCCTTGAGGCCACAGATGGCGAACTGGCCGTTGTCTCCCTGCAGGCGCTTGGCCGCGACGAGCAGGCTGCGAAGCCCCGCGCTGCTTATGTTCGTGAGATCGGAAAAGTCGAGCAGGACGCTGGTTTCGCCGCCGTCGATCGAGGCGGATAACCGGCCCTGAAATTCGCCTGCGGTCCGGGCATCGAGACGCCCTTGCGCCGCCACCACCAGGACAGTGCCTTTCTTTGACTTCTGCATGTGCATGCCGGGCGTCCTCAGCGTGACTTCGCCGCTCCCCGTGCTGCGTGCAACGGTTCTCCCAAGAGGGGCCGCCGACAAGAGAATGGTGATTTCGGCGAGGGCGGAGACGTCGGCGCGGCTGATCTCCTCGGCGAGCGTCGTCTTCAGGGCCTCGACGCGGCGGTCCGCATCGCCGAGCGCCAGCTTGCCGTCGACTCCGAGCGCGACCTCGATGAACACCTTGTCGCCGGCGCGGCGCGAGCGCACATGCTCGAGATGGTCGTAGTCGCTGAAATGCCGGGCGAGCGCCCGGTTGACGGCGATCTGGATCTCTTCCTCGACCGTGCGGTCGAGCAGATCCGGCAGGCCGGACCGCATCATCTCGACCGCGTTGATGACCATGATTGCGGCGACGAAAGCCGAACCGATGGCGTCGGCCCAGGCGACGATCACCTCATTCAGCGAGACCGCGGCAACCGTCATGGTCGCCTGGACGAACAGCGAGGAGAAGAGCTTGACGACCCGCGCGCGCAATTGCGCGCGCATGATGATGGAACCGCCCGATCGTGCGGCGCGGCGCATCGCGTCCCAGGTGATGATGTTGGCCAAGGTGTTGACGGCGCCCAGCATCGCCGCAAGCGCAAGCCCGAACGGCGCGCCCAGCGACTTTTCTCCGGCGAGGATCTCCAGGACGCCGATCGCGATCCAGACGGCGCCGCCGAACATGCCGGCCGCGATCGACAGGCTCGCCACCTGCTCCAGCTTGCCGTGCCCGAACTCGAAACCGCTCAGGACGCCGCGATGGATCCGTCTCATGACGACCAGAGAGAAAATCTCGATGGCCAGCATCAGCGACGCGCGCAGCGCCTCGGCCAGCATGGTGAAGGAGCCGCCGAAGAGCGAGACCTGCACCATGGCGGCGACGATCGCGCAATCGGCCAGGATGGCCCAGAAGATGGAGCGCTCCCTGGCGTGCTGCTCGGCCGTGATCATCGAGTGCCGGGGCATCGCGCTCGTCACAGCCGCAGACGGGCCAGAACGACCTGGATCAGGCCGATATCAGGGAAGTCGACATGGGCGGCGTGACCGATCGCGCAAGCTCCGATCTCCGCCGGATCCGGCGGAAGCCTGACAATCGCCTGGCCGATGCCCGGATGCCGGCCCTTGGCAATGGCGGCCAGATCATCGGCACCCAGTGTTGCCGCCGACCCCCGCAACAGCAGGACGGTGCCATGATGCGTCGTGCTCTCGCCTTCGAGCACGACATCCGCCTCGGCTCCAACATTGAGCAGCGCCACTTCTATATCCGACACCGGGACATCGACGAGCAGAATGCCGCAGTCGATCCAGCTCGCCACCGGCGTGCCGGCGCGGACATCGCCGCCAGGCGCCTCGATCAGGCTCCATACTCTGGAGTCGGGCGGCGCCGAAACGACCGCGGTGCGCTGCTTGCTGTAGATATCCTTGGTTGCGTCGGCCACGGCCTGCGCCGCGGCCGCCTCGGCCTCGGCGACGGCAAGGTCCGCCTTGGCACGCTCGAGTTCGAGAAGCGCCGTTTCGAGACTGCGCTGCGCGGTGGCCCCGTCCGTGCCGTCATCGAGGAGGAAAACACCTCGCGCTGCCGCATCGAGTTGAACCGCCTCCTGCGCGAATAGGGTCTCGGTCTCGGTCAGAAGCCGCTGATGCTCGATGACAAGGCCCATCGCGGTTTCAAAGGCCGATTGCGAGGTCGCTCCGGTTTTTGCGAGCTTCGCCATCCGCTCGGCCTGGGCGCGTTCGAGCTCCAGCCGGTTGGATAGAAAGGCAATGATCTTGCGCGATCCGTCGATCTTGGCCTCGAGTTGCCGCCGGAATGTGGCGGCATAGTCGGACGCCAGCCGTCGGCGATCCTCGACCACACGCTCGAGCCGCGTGACCAGGTCCTTGTGGCCTTCCAGGCGGGCGATGGCGGCGTCGCGCTGGGCGAGCGCCTCGGCCAGCCGCGTGCTGTCCGCCAGCGGGTTGTCCAAGCCGACGATTCGCCCGTCACTCCCCACCCGGTCACCGGGGCGAAGCGGATTGGCGTCCAGATAGCCGTCGATCGGCGCGCGGACGATATTGATCCAGGTGGTGACGGCGGCGTCGCGGACGATGATCGAGCGCAGATACGGGCCACCGATCCAGATGATGTAAGCCAGCAGCGCGGCAAGTCCGAGGCCGACAACCAGCCGCGGCGACTCCATGAGCCGTTTCACGTGTTTCTTCCCCAGCACCCTAAGAAGGCGTTCTTTATATTACCAGCACCCTAAGAAGGCGTTCTTTGCATTACATGTATTTGAACATGTATTTGAATTTCAATGAGTCCCGGTTCGGCCGGCGCCGACGCTGGAAGCCGCAGAAGCGGTGCTCTCAGGGCTTTGATGTTTCGGCATTTCAGCCTGCAGGGCTCAAGAGCTTCTCCAGCTTTTCTATCGCCTTGTTGATTACCCCCGGGCGTTTGTCGGATTCCAGATCCCGTTTGATTTCAACAATGACTTCATTGGCGGCGTCGAGACGCCGCGCAAGTATCGCAGAAACGTAAAGCAAGGCCGCCACGTCCCCGGTCAGCAGCGAGGACGCCTTGGCAACGTGGAATTCGGACCGCTCTAGGGTGCGCACGTCGGCGGTGTGAGGCTTGTCCAACAGGAGGGCGAGCTCGCCAAATACCGCGCCGGGCTCGGAGACCGTGGCGATCTGCACGCCGTCTCTGACGATCTCGACCAGACCTTTCCGAAGAATGAACAGTTGCCCGGTCGTCGACCCGGCCGCCAATACGGTTTGTCCGGGATTGAAAGTCGATGCCGCGAGGGACGTGAGACTCTTACTGAAGGTGGCAAGGTCCGGAATTAACGCCATGTCCATGGTCCTTTCTCAGGTCTCCAAGGCGTCTCAGCAGGGTTTGTTGTGCAAGAGTTGGGCACCGGACCACTAAGGCGTCGAGGCGCTATGGCTAAGTCTTTGATTTGATTGGCGCCCCCTAGGGGAGCAGCGGGATCTAAGTAAATCAATGGGTTAACGAGAAGTGGGACACCGAAATCTCCCACACAATTATTAGCAATCTTGCCTCTAATGTCCCACCAAATTTACCCCCCCGCGGCCTCATGCCATCCTTGCCGTAGCTGAAGCAGGGCATCACAATTGCCTCCTATATTTTTTGCCTCTGGCGGGTTTTCCGGCGCACAGAATACTGCCACCGATGGTGACGGACTTCAACGATGGAAGCCACTAAGAAACACTGAGACGCGGGCAGACGTTTCCAGTTTGAGGCGGTCGCCCGCCCTAATCCCGCAGAGCCGTCCTATAGCCTCGAAGACGGCCGCCAGACTTTTTTGCCGCTGCGGTCCTGGTCTTGAGGACCGTCTTCTCATGCTCGATTCTGGCGTTGTCGGCAGAGGAATACGATCAGCATCAGGGCCTTGTAGCGCTTTGGTTGAATGCCATTCGGTCAGTTCCCGACCGGCCGCCGCTACGAGGGGAATTGGACACACTGCCGCAGCCGACGATACGGACTGGGAAATGAGAGGAGCACGCGTTCGGTCGAGGACACCGCGCTTAGTCTTGGCTAGCGAATACTTGAATTTCTGCGTGTTCGCGCCTCTCAGTACGCGCCGGAATTGTCGGATCCTAAACAAGGAGCACACAATTCTCTTCGAATAGCGCGAACTTAGGTCAGCCTATGACGCCACATGCAATCCTGGGAAAATCGAGAAAACAAGAGCCATTCAGGCGAAAAAGGCTGCGCATCTTCCCTTCCGGCTTAAGAGCCAAAAAGCCCGACTAGTGGCAGGATGAGCATTTAGCCATCAGGATTTTCATCAGTTCTCAAAGAAAGATGACCGAGCGAGAGGAGCTCCAATTTCTCTCTGGCTTGACACACTGCGCACACGGTCGCTCTAAAGCTCATTGATATCTCTAGACTGTCGACCCAATCCACAATTGGATTGCGGCGCTCATGCGAGAGGGCTCAAGATCCGAGCGGCCAATGGAACGACCAAATGAATGCCAGCATGCCGGCGACCGGCACCCGATTCATGCGGCCCCCGCCATTTCCGCACGCATCGGCCAGAGGTCTGACGTCAGATATTGCACCGCGGCGAGCCGATCAGAGTAGAGCCCGGGCAGTTCGATCTCACGCGCAAATCCTGCCGAGAAATCGCGAAACGCCGAGAGATTGATCAATGGAACACCGATCAGGACAGAAACGGATAGCTCGATCGCCTTGGCCATCAGCCCCCTGAAACCACCGCCTTCGACCTCGGTCTTGCCGAATTTGCAGAGGACTAACAAATCGGTTTGGTCAGACAGCCCAGCGGCGGCCGCTTCACAGGCGCGGAGCAGTTGATCGGTATTTAGGACACAACCACGAGCCTGCGGACCGCGATCGTCCGATATCCCCCGAAGTTCGCCAGTCGCGAGATCCTGCAGATGAATGTCGCATTTCAGGCGGCCAGGTTTCCGCTGACTACGCTGAATGAGGCCCGCCAATCGCATGCCGCGATCGGCCATGAGCGCGGTAACTTCCTGCAGAAAGGCCTCGAACTGCACGCTGTCGGAGTAAGCGATTGCAGTGATGGGATAGGTTCGATCAGCGAACTGCATGGTGGACTTCCTGCGTGCCTGGACTCTGTGGTAAAGCCTTCTCGAGAATGGCGCGCATGGCCGTCAGGCCCGGATCTTCCGCACGATTCATGATGCCGATGAGCTGGGTCCAGAGATCGTCAGAGGCGGTTTCCATAAAATTGCGCACGGCCGAGCCAACGATATCGGCCGGCAAGCGACCGGACTCCTCGGCAGCAGCGGCCAGGCGCGTGAGCAAAGCAGGCTCGTCGACAGCGGCGAGAAGGCCCATGGCGACCTCCGGATCATCAAGCGAAGCAATGAGGTTTCCGAGCATCGCGCGGCACTCACTGCACCAGCGGCGACGCGGAGCCGTCGATCGCAACTCCGCTGATATCCGCCCGGCCGACAAGCAGAGACAGATACTGCGCCGTCGCTTGCCGCTGGACATGCTCGAGCAGATAGGAAGCGATGCGCTCCCGCACGACCTCGAAAGGCAGCTGGCGGCCATCAATCCGCCGGGTCAGGCGAATGAGATGGACGCCATAGCGCGTCTCCACCGGAGCTGAGATTTCGCCGGGGGCGAGATCGACGAGCGCGGCTTCGAACTCCGCTGTCGTGTCGCCCGGCCCGATCTGGCCCAGGCTGCCGCCAAGGGACGCGGATGGGCAATCCGACCAATCCCGTGCCAATGCCGCGAAACACTCCGGCGCCGTTGCCAGGATAGCTCCGAGCGCTGACGCCCGTTCGCGCGCCGCTGCGAAAGCATCCTCATCATCGCGACGTGCGCCGATCAGAATGTGATCGGCTTCATAAAGCAACGGCGTCACGAAGCGATGGAGATTGTTCCCATAATAGCGGCGGAGCGTCTCTTCATCCGCCTCGGGAATGCGGACTTCGCGTTCGATGAGGCCACGCAACTGGGCGTCTTCTGCCGTCTCGCGGCGCCCATCCGCGTCGGTTTTCTGTTCCACACAAATGTCAAGACGGAGCGCTTCCTGTCGGAGCAGCTCCCGAATGACCAGCGCACGGGTCGCTGCCCGCCAGCCTTCGCCAGGATTGCGGGCCGGAAAATTCTGTACCTCGGCGGCGATCGCCTTGCGCGATATCGCCACGCCATTGACGGTCACCGGCGGCATCGCCACGCGTTCACGCGAAGGCTTCGTGTCAGGTGTCGCGGGTCGATGCTCGTGCGGATGCTCAGAGGATGGTTTGCGGCCGGCGGCGTGGTTGATGATGATCGCGGTCATGATTTACTCCGCAGGCTGACGGGCGGGGGCGCCAGCGGCAGATTGCACCGGCGCCTCGGACCGGACCGCCGGTACGGGCGCGGGCGATCGGCGCTCCGCAAAGCGCGTGCGCACGACCTGATAGCCGGGACGGCCGAGGTACCAAATCGGCGCACTCCAGACATGCACAAGCCTTGTGAAGGGGAAGACCAGGAAGATGGTCATCCCCAGAAGGAGGTGTGCCTTGAAGATCGGATGTACGTCGGAAACGTAGCTCGCCGCTGAGGGCTGCAAGGTGAGAATGCCCTGTGCCCAGGTCATGAATTTAACCATCTCGTGGCCGTCCATGTGACCGAGCGAGACAAAGATGGTGGAAAGGCCAAGAGCAAGTTGCAGCCAAAGCAACAACAAAATGGCGATGTCGCCAAAACTGGACGTGCTTCGGATCCGGGCGTCAAACAGCCTGCGGTGGGCAAGAAGGGCTATGCCAATAAAGCAGGCAATACCGGCGATGCCGCCGACAACGATCGCCAGCCCTTGCTTGAAGCTGTGCGAAATGCCGAGCGCGTCAAATATCCAGATCGGCGTCAGCAGGCCTACGAAATGACCGGCGAAGATCGCGAGGATGCCCACATGGAAGAGATTGGAGCCCCAGCGGAGCTGGCGCCGGCGCAGCAGCTGCGACGAGCCCGTCTTCCACGTGTACTGCTCACGGTCGAAGCGGATGAGGCTGCCGAGGAGAAAAACCGTCAGGCAGAGATAGGGATACCAGCCAAAGAGCACGTAGTTGATCGCGTTGGACATTGCTCCTCCTCCGCTAGGTCGCGTTGTGCCGCACGTCGCGATTGGCGGCGCGCATCTGGATTCTCAACCGGTCGATTGAGCATCCGTCGGTCGCATTTCCTGGGCCGAAGGTGACGGCGGTTTCCTCCCAGGCGGCATCGATGGCGGCCAGGTCAGCCGGCTCGTCGCCGGCTTCGATCGTGGCATCGACCCGGGCGACCTCGCCGGCAATCGAAAGTATGGCCGTGAAGACGGCGGCATAGGCTTCGTTCCGCTTGGCCAGCTGCTCCTCGAGCAGCGCGAAGATATGCGCGGTCTCCCTGAGAAGACCTCGCGCCTCTTCAATCGGGCTGGCGGAAAGGTATTCCAGGAATAGCGGAATAAAATCCGGCAGCTCCCTGGTGGACAAAAGTAACCCGCTCTTCTGATAGTGTTCGACCAGGTCGACCATCGCCTGACCGCGAACGCGGCTCTCGCCGTGAATGTGCTCGAAAAGATGCAGCGAGTGCCGCCGCGTCTTGTCGAACAACTCGACATAGCGTTCCTGCAGATCATACAGGTCCACTGTGCTCAGATCGGCAAGCAGAGGCCTCAACTGTTTCGCTGCTGCTTGCGATACCAGCCCCTCGCTCGCAATCGCCGCCTCGATTTCCGGGACAGCCGTCGCGAGCTCCCTGGTCGGATAGGTAAGGAGCACCGACAATGCCTTGAAGGTTCTGTTCGAGAGCTGTTCGGTCATCATGCGATCTCCATCGGGTTCGCCGGCCGCTTGGTCGGCTTGGTTCCGAAGAGATTCGTCTCCGTGGAGCCGCCCGAGCAGCCGTTTCCGAAGGAGAAGCCGCAGGAGCCGCGCATGTCCTGCGCATCCTCGCTCCATTCGCGGTGTGCGGTCGGGATGACGAAGCGATCTTCATAATTCGCGATCGCCATCACCTTGTACATCTCGTCGATGGCCGCACCCGTCAGGCCAACCCGCACGGCAATCGCCTCATCGAGGCGGCCGTCGATCGTCTTGGCCCGCATGTAGCTGCGCATCGCGAGCATGCGTTCGAGCGCCAGCGCCACCGGCTCTTCCTTCCCGGCTGTCAGAAGATTGGCGAGATACTGGAGCGGGATGCGCAGGCTGCGCACGTCCGGCATGTCGCCATCGACACCCATCTTGCCCGCGGCCGCTGCCGACTGGATCGGGGAGAGCGGCGGCACGTACCAGACCATCGGCAGCGTCCGGTATTCCGGATGCAAGGGGAAAGCGATCTTCCATTCCATCGCCATCTTCCAGACCGGCGAGAGCTTGGCGGCCTCGAGCCAGCTGTCGGGAATGCCATCGGCGCGCGCCCGGGCGATGACGGCCGGATCGTTCGGGTCGAGGAAGACGTCGAGCTGGGCCTGATACAGATCCTTCTCGTCCGGCGTGCTCGCCGCTGCCTCGATGCGATCGGCGTCATACAGAATGACGCCGAGATAGCGGATGCGCCCGACGCAAGTTTCGGAGCAGACCGTGGGCTGCCCAGCCTCGATGCGGGGGTAGCAGAAGATGCATTTCTCGGATTTGCCCGACGACCAGTTGTAGTAGATTTTCTTGTAGGGACAGCCGGAAACGCACATGCGCCAGCCACGACACTTGTCCTGGTCGATGAGGACGATGCCGTCCTCCTCCCGCTTGTAGATCGCGCCCGAAGGACAGACGGCGGCACAGGCCGGGTTGAGGCAATGCTCGCACAGCCGCGGCAGATACATCATGAAGGTGTTTTCGAACTGTCCGTAAATGTCCTTCTGCACACCGTCGAAATTCACGTCCTTGGAGCGCTTCTCGAATTCGCCGCCGAGAATCTCCTCCCAGTTCGGGCCCCACTCGATTTTTTCCATGCGCTCGCCGGTTATCGCCGAGCGCGGACGGGCGGTCGGGAAAGCCTTCGATTTCTTGGCCGTATGAAGGTGCTGGTAGTCGAAGGTAAACGGCTCGTAATAGTCGTCGATTTCAGGCAGATCGGGATTGGCGAAGATATTGGCGAGGATGCGCCATTTCGCCCCCATCCGCGGTTCGATCTTGCCATTGGCCTTGCGCCGCCAGCCACCGTTCCACTTCTTCTGATTTTCCCACTCCCTGGGATATCCGACGCCGGGCTTGGTTTCGACATTGTTGAACCAGGCATATTCGACGCCCTCGCGATTGGTCCAGACGTTCTTGCAGGTAACGGAGCAGGTGTGGCATCCGATGCATTTATCGAGATTCAGCACCATCGCGATTTGAGCACGGATTTTCATTCTGCGGCCTCCTTCGGCGCAAGCGGCCCCTCCAGCCAATCGACATTGACCATCTTGCGGACAACTATGAATTCATCGCGGTTGGCACCCACGGTTCCATAGTAGTTGAAGCCGTAGGACTGCTGGGCGTACCCGCCGATCATGTGCGTCGGCTTGAGAACCGTGCGCGTCACCGAGTTGTGGATGCCGCCCCGATTACCGGTCATCTCCGATCCCGGCGTGTTCACGATCTTCTCCTGGGCATGGTACATGAGCATCATGCCGTCCTTGACGCGCTGGGAGACGACGGCGCGCGCGGTCAGCGCGCCGTTCGCGTTGAAGACCTCGACCCAGTCATTGTCGACGATCCCCGCCTCGCCTGCGTCATTCTCCGATATCCACACCACCGGGCCGCCCCGATTGAGCGTCAGCATCAGGAGGTTGTCCGAATAGGTGGAATGGATGCCCCATTTCTGGTGCGGCGTGATGAAATTGAGGACAATTTCCTTGTGCCCGTTCGGCCGCATGTCCTTGACGGCCGCGATCGTCTTGAGATCGACGGGCGGTTTCCAGGTGACGAAGCCCTCGCCGAAGGCCCGCATCCAGAGATGATCCTGATAGAGCTGCTGGCGGCCGGTGAGTGTGCGCCAGGGGATCAGCTCATGGACGTTGGTGTAGCCGGCGTTGTAGCAGACTTTCTCGCTTTCGATACCGGACCAGGTTGGCGAGGAGATGATCTTGCGTGGCTGGGCCTGCACGTCGCGGAAGCGGATCTTCTCATCTTCCTTCGGGGTCGCGAGGTGAGCATGCTCACGGCCGGTGGTCTTGGACAGCGCCTCCCAAGCCTTCACCGCCACCTCACCATTGGTTTCGGGCGCCAGCATGAGAATGACCTCGGTCGCGTCGATGTCGCTCTCGATCTTCGGAAGGCCCTTGGCGGCGCCAGCCGCGTGCACGCCATTCAAGGCCGCAAGAGCATCGACCTCGTGTGCGGTGTTCCAGGCGATGCCTTTGCCGCCGTTACCGACGGATTTCATGAGCGGCCCGAGGGCGGTGAAGCGCGCATAGAGGTTCGGGTAATCGCGTTTCACCACGGAGACCGCCGGCATGGTCACGCCGGGAATGGGCGCGATCTCGTCACGCTTCCAATCCTTCACGTCGAGCGGCTGCGCCAGCTCTCCTGCTGTGTCGTGCTGAATGGGCGTCAGGACGACATCGTCCTCGACGCCTAAGACTTCCGGGGCGACGTCGGAGAATGCCTTGGCCAGGTTCCTGTAGATTTCCCAGTCCGAGCGCGCTTCCCAGATCGGATCCACCGCAGCCGAAAGCGGATGAATAAATGGATGCATATCGGAGGTATTGAGATCGTTTTTCTCGTACCAGGTCGCAGTCGGCAGCACGATGTCCGAGTAGATGCAGGTCGTCGACATGCGAAAATCGAGCGTCACAAGCAGGTCGAGCTTTCCTTCCGGCGCCTTGTCGTGCCAGACGACTTCCTGATTGCGGACCCGACCCTCGGCGCCAAGATCCTTGCCCATGACGCCGTGTGTCGTGCCGAGCAGGTGCTTGAGGAAATATTCGTGGCCCTTGCCGGAGGAGCCCAGAATGTTCGAGCGCCAGACGAACATGTTGCGCGGCCAGTTCGCAGGATCGTCCGGATCGTGGCAAGAAAGCTCAAGCTCCCCGCTCTTCAGCGCCTTGGCGACATACTCCTTCGTTTCGAGGCCGGCAGCCTTTGCCCTGGCTGCGATTTCGAGCGGATTCTGCTTCAACTGGGGAGCGGAGGGCAACCAGCCCATGCGTTCGGAACGAACATTGTAGTCGATGAAGCTTTGACCCCATTCGCCTTCCGGCGCGGTCGGCGAAAGAATCTCGGCCGCCGTGAGAGTCTCGTAGCGCCATTGGTCGGTATGGGCATAGAAAAACGACGTCGAGTTCATTTGCCGGGGCGGGCGATTCCAGTCGAGCGCGAAAGCGAGCGGTGTCCAGCCGGTCTGCGGCCGCAGCTTTTCCTGTCCCACATAATGCGACCAACCACCGCCGGACTGGCCTATGGCGCCGCAGAACACCAGAAGATTGATGACCCCCCGATAGTTCATGTCCATGTGATACCAATGGTTCATGCCTGCGCCGATGATGATCATCGAGCGGCCGTTGGTCTTCTCGGCGTTGGTGGCAAACTCGCGCGCCACCGTTATGATCGCCTCGCGTTTGACGCCGGTGATGCGCTCTGCCCATGCCGGGGTGAACGGGGTGTCATCGTCATAAGACGTCGCGACATCCTTGCCGTCGAAGCCGCGATCCAGGCCGTAATTGGCCATCATCAGATCATAGACGGTGGCAACCTTGACGCTCGTGCCATCGGCGCAGGTAATGGCCCGGACGGGAACGTTGCGCGTCAGGATCTCGCCTTCGCCATGGTTGGTCACGACAAAGTGCTCGGTTGCTCGGCCGCCGAAATAGGGAAAATCCACTGCGGCGATTTCAGCGCCAGCGCCTGCAAGCGTCAGTTTGAGGCGCGTGCCGGAGCCTTTGCCATCCTTTTCCTCAAGGTTCCACTTCGCCTTTTCACCCCAGCGGTAACCGACCGATCCGACCGGCGCCACCAGCGCGTCCGTGGTTTCGTCGATCGCGACGGTTTTCCAGTCCGGGTTGTTCCTCTCTTCCAGGCCACCCGGCAGTTCCGAGGCTCGCAGCAACCGATCCGGGACAAACTTGCCGTTCCTTTCCGTCAGTCGCACGAGGAACGGCATGTCCGTGTATTTGCGTGTGTAGTCTTCGAAATAGGGAATGTTCCGATCGAGATGGTACTCCCGCAGGATGACGTGACCCATGGCGAGCGCCAGCGCTGCGTCCGTGCCCTGCTTTGGGTTGAGCCAGATGTCTGCAAACTTGGTCGCCTCGGCATAGTCCGGGCTGACGACAGCGCTCTTCGTGCCTTTGTAGCGAACCTCGGTAAAAAAATGCGCGTCGGGCGTCCGCGTCTGCGGCACATTGGAGCCCCAGACGATGATGAAGCCGGCATTGTACCAGTCGGCGCTTTCGGGGACGTCGGTCTGCTCGCCCCAGGTCTGAGGACTGGCCGGCGGCAGATCGCAATACCAATCATAGAACGACATGCAAACGCCGCCCATCAGCGACAGGTAGCGCGAGCCCGCCGCATAAGAGACCATCGACATGGCCGGGATTGGCGAGAAACCGATGACGCGGTCGGGACCATGGGCTTTCACCGTATAAGCGTTGGCCGCCGCGATAAGTTCGTTCGCCTCGTCCCAGGTGGCACGCACGAAGCCGCCATGTCCCCGGATCGCGGTGTAGGACTTGCGCTTGTTCTCGTCGTTGACGATCGAGAACCAGGCCGCGACAGGCGGCATCGTGGTCCGCGCGGCGCGCCACAGTTTCAGCAGCCGCCCCCGGATCATCGGGTATTTCACCCGCGCGCCGGAATAGAGATACCAGCTATAGGAGGCGCCGCGCGCGCAGCCGCGGGGCTCGTGGTTGGGAAGATCGGGGCGTGTGCGCGGATAGTCGGTCTGCTGCGTCTCCCAGGTGACGATGCCGCCCTTGACGTAGATTTTCCATGAGCAGGAGCCGGTGCAGTTCACGCCATGCGTGGAGCGCACGATCTTATCGTGCTGCCAGCGCTTGCGATACGCGTCCTCCCAGGAACGGTCCTCGTTGGTGACGATGCCGTGCCCATCGGAGAACTCGTCTACGGTCTTGCGGAAGAAGGTAAGCCGATCGAGAAAATGCGACATTGCTGTGTCCCTGATTATTCGGCCGCGGCCGGATGAACGGACCCGCCGTGCTTGGCGCGCTCGATGTCGTGGAGAAGCGCGCCCTTGCGGGCGTAGACGGCCCAGGTGATCGCCAGGCAGCTTACGTAGAAGAGAAGGAAGCCCCAGAGCGCGGCCTCCGGCCCGCCCGTGAGGGCGATCGAGGTGCCGTAGCTCTTCGGGATGAAGAAGGCGCCGAAAGCGGCGATCGCCGAGGTGAAGCCGGTGATGGCGGCGGCTTCCTTTTCCGCCTGCCGGCGGCGCGTCTCTGTATCGGCCGTGGGCATCAGGCGGCCGATTTCCTTCGCCATGATCACCGGGATCATCTGGAAGGTGGAGGCGTTACCGACGCCGGTGGCGAAAAACAGCACGAGGAACGCCGCGAAGAAACCAAAGAAGGCGCCGGGCTGATCCTTGATGCCGATGAACCATAGGACTCCCGCGACGCCCGCCATCATCAGGGCGAAGACCCAGAAGGTGACGCGCGCCCCGCCATATTTGTCCGCCAGCCACCCGGTACCCGAGCGTGACAAGGCACCGACGAGCGGGCCGAGGAAGGCGAATTGAAGGACATTCACCTCAGGGAAGAGCATCTTCGAAAGGAGTGGAAAGCCCGCCGAATAGCCGATGAAAGAGCCGAAGGTGCCGGTATAGAGCCAGCACATGATCCAGTTGTGCTTGCGCTGGAAGATGACGGCCTGCTCGGCGAACGAAGCCCTGGCCGAGGCGATATCGTTCATGCCGAACCACGCCGCGAAAGCGGAGATGGCAATGAACGGCACGAAGACGAAGCCGGCATTCTGCAGCCAAAGGGGAGCATCACCCGCCGACCCCTTGACCATGGCCGGATCGCCGCCGAGCCAGCCGAAGATGCCGGCGGTGATCGCGAGCGGCACGACGAACTGGACGACGCTGACGCCGAGATTGCCGAGCCCCGCGTTGAGTGCCAGGGCATTGCCCTTTTCCGCCTTCGGGAAGAAGAAGGAGATATTGGCCATGGAGGAAGCAAAGTTGCCGCCGCCAAAGCCGCAAAGCAGAGCCAATATCAACAGGACAATGTAGGGCGTGTCCGGGTTCTGCACCGCATAGCCGATGCCGACGGCCGGAATGATGAGCGACCACGTTGTGAGGGTCGTCCAAAGCCTGCCGCCGAAGATCGGCACCATGAATGAATAGAAAATCCGTAGCGTCGCGCCTGAAAGGCCTGGAAGCGCCGCGAGCCAGAAGAGCTCATCGGTCGTGAAGGTGAAACCAACGAGCGGAAGCTGGGCGACGACGACGGACCATACCTGCCAGACGGCGAAGGAGAGCAGCAGCGCCGGGATCGAGAGCCAGAGGTTGCGCCGGGCGATCCGACGTCCCTTCTCCGCCCAGAAAGTCTGATCCTCTGGCCGCCAGTCGATCAGTGCGCTGCCCGACCGGGCTGCTGACACAGGTCTGGGCATGCCCTGCATTTCCGGGAAGGGCGGGAGCTTGGTCAGGGCTTCACCGGCGATTCCACGCTCCATCTGACGGATGGCGAGGTGCATCCACACAAGGGCGCCGGAGACAAGGACAAACAGCGCCATGAAGCAGCTCGTCCACAGGCCGGTCAGATCGAGCAGGACGCCGAACAGGATCGGCAGCAGGAAGCCACCCAGGCCGCCGATCATGCCGACAAGGCCGCCAACGGAGCCGACATGGTTGGGATAATAGGCCGGGATATGTTTGTAGACGGCGGCCTTGCCGAGCGCCATGAAGAAGCCAAGCACGAAGATCGTGATGATGAAGCCGACGAGGCCCATCTCGAGATGGAAGGACGTCGGGCCCTTGATGCTGTGGACGACATAGTCGGTCGGCGGATAGGACAGGATGAACGTCGCCGCGACCGAGACGAGGAAGGTCCAGTAGAGAACTCGCCGTGCTCCAAAGCTGTCGGAGAGATGCCCCCCATAGGCGCGGAAGATGCTGGCCGGCACCGAAAAGAAGGCAGCGATCATGCCGGCCGTCTTGATGTCGAGGCCATAGACGTTGATGAGATATTGCGGCAGCCACAGTGCCACTGCGACAAAGGCGCCGAAGACGAAGAAATAATAGAGCGCGAAGCGCCAGATCTGCACGTTCTTGAGAGGCTCAAGTTCGAGCCAGGCGCTTTTCGGCTTACTGCCGGATCGCCTGCGTTCCATGATGACCGGGTCATCGGCCGTCGTGAACCAGAAAATGGCGGCCATGAGGACGAGGCCCACCGCCCAGACCTGCGCCACGGTTTGCCATCCGAAAGCGACGAGCACGAATGGAGCTAGGAACTTGGTGACGGCTGCACCGACATTGCCCGCGCCGAATATGCCGAGCGCCGTGCCCTGTTTGTCGGCCGGATACCAGCGTGACACATAGGCGACGCCGACGGCGAAGGAACCGCCGGCAATACCGACGCCAAGCGCGGCTGCCAGCATTTGCGGATAGGTATGGGCATAGGACAGAAGGAACGTCGCCACTGCCGCAGCCAGCATGTTCGCCGTGAAGACGGCACGCCCGCCATAGCGGTCCGTCCAGATCCCCAACGCGACCCTTATCAGGGAGCCGGTAAGTATCGGCGTTCCAACGAGCAGGCCGAACTGCGTTTCGTTGAGACCGAGCTCCTGGCGGATGCTGATGCCGATGATGGAGAAGATGGTCCAGACTGCGAAGCAAACCGTGAACGCTGCCGTGCTCGCAGTTAAGATCTGTCCAGACTTGGGGTGAGCGATCGTTTGCATTGGTCGACAGCCTCTTCGACTGCAGGTCTCTGGGAGCGAGCTGATGCCCGCCCGAAGCCAAACTGGCGAAGCCGGCGTCTCCTGGCTTTGATCCAAGTCAAAGGCCGGCGTGATATTTGTCCTGTATGGATTGGGGTGCGGTTCGAAGGAGGCATGTTATTGGACGCACTGACGAATGCGGAATTGGCGCCGGAGGATCTATCTTTCTTTCAAGCGCTCTCCAGCTCGACACGAACGGATCTGCTACGAAACGCCGTGGTGCACGGCGTTGACTCCGGTACTGTTTTGTTCGAGCAGGGCGACGTGCCTACCTTCCAGCACGTGACGCTATCAGGGTCGGCCCAATTGTTCGGACGATCCACCGGAGGCCGAGAGGTATTGATCGAAACCGTTCGCGCCCCGGATCTCATTATTCCAGCCGCTGTCGTAACCGGCGCGCCCTATCTCATGCGGGCGCGAGTGCCGGAGCCCTCGCGCTTTGTGCTGATACATGCGACGGTGTTTCGCGCCGCGGTCGACAGGGACCCTGTCTTGGCGCATGCGGTAATCGGAAGTCTCGCGCAGCAATTTCGACGTATGGTACGGCAGATCAAGAACCTGAAGCTCAGATCCTCAACTCTGCGTGTCGGGTGTTATGTCTTGGCCTTGTCGAAGCGTCAGGGAACGCTCGATCGTGCGCTTCTTCCGTATGAGAAGACCCTCATCGCATCCGAACTCGGCATCACCCGGGAATCATTTTCGCGCGCGCTTTCGAAGCTAGAGAGTTGTGGCATCAAGGTCGAAGGGCAGACCATCGCAATCCGCGATCGCGAGCGGCTCGCTCTTCAGTGCGCGGCCGATCCGCTTATCGATGGGCCGGATGCTGATGGCCTTGCAGAGACTTCAGCGGGGCTGAGCTGACAGCCGCATCCTGCTCATGAGTTGGCTCCAATCGGAGCCCCGCTTTAGTCCGATGACCGAGCAGAGGCGGCGTGAGCGAAAACTTGCAGACAGATGGGAAGGCTCAATGAGCGGCCGACCTTCCTCGTCACCGACCTATGCAACGAAAGTCGCAGGTGTCACTTGATCTATCGCAATTCCATTCTCCTCGATCTCCCTTATGCGTCGGGCGAGCGGAAGGTCCATATCCGGTTCCTCGGAGCATCTTCCCGCAGGAGGAATTTCAAGATGAGCGAGAAGGACATCCCGCGCACTGGTCAGGAACCCCCGCCTTCCACTTCGAACCACCCCGGCAGCCTGACAACCAATGGCTCGGGAAAAGCTGCCGCAATCCCGGAAGCGCATGTTCACAAGGTCCAGCCGGCGTGGAAGAAGCGAGCGCTGATCGACAATGCAACATACCTCGCATGGTATGCCGAGAGCATCAAGAATCCTGAAAGGTTCTGGGGCAAGCACGGCAAGCGGATTGACTGGTCCAAGCCCTATAGGAAGGTCAAGAACACCAGCTTCAATCACGAGGTATCAATCAGGTGGTTCGAGGACGGCGAGCTCAACGTTTCTTACAATTGCATCGACCGGCACCTGAAGACACGCGGCAGCCAGACCGCGATCATCTGGGAAGGCGACAATCCCTATGATGACAAAAGGGTCACCTACAGCGAGCTCTATGCGCAGGTCTGCCGCCTCGCCAACGTGCTGAAGAAGCACGGCGTCAAAAAGGGCGATCGCGTCACTATCTATTTGCCGATGATCGTCGAAGCCGCTTATGCGATGCTTGCCTGCACACGAATTGGAGCGATCCATTCAGTGGTTTTCGGCGGCTTCTCGCCGGACTCGCTCGCGGGCCGCATCGTCGATTGTGGGTCGACCTTCGTGATCACCGCCGATGAGGGTTTGCGTGGTGGCAGGACTATTCCGCTCAAAGCCAACGCCGATGCGGCGATCGCGATTGCCAGGGGCGCCGGCGTCGACGTCAAGAACGTGCTGGTGGTACGTCGCACCGCCGGCAAGATCGGCTGGGTGGAGGGGCGTGACCTCTGGCACCACGAGGAGATAACAGCCGTGAAAGCCGAGTGCGAGCCCGAGAAGATGAAGGCCGAGGACCCCCTCTTCATCCTCTATACCTCAGGTTCGACCGGCAAGCCGAAGGGCGCTCTGCACACGACGGGTGGTTATCTCGTCTATGTGTCGATGACCCATCAATACGTGTTCGACTATCACGACGGTGATATTTTCTGGTGCACGGCCGACGTGGGTTGGGTCACCGGCCACAGCTATATCGTTTACGGGCCTCTCGCCAATGGCGCGACCACGCTGATGTTCGAAGGCGTGCCCAACTATCCTTCGCCCTCGCGTTTTTGGGAGGTGGTCGACAAGCACCAGGTCAACATCTTCTACACCGCTCCGACGGCGATCCGCGCGCTGATCGGTATGGGCGATCACCACGTAAAGAAGGCCTCGCGCAAAAGTCTACGCGTGCTGGGCTCGGTCGGCGAACCGATCAATCCAGAAGCCTGGGAATGGTATTTCAATGTTGTCGGCGAAAAGAAAGTGCCGATCGTCGACACTTGGTGGCAGACGGAGACCGGCGGCATCCTGATCACGCCGCTGCCGGGCGCCACCGACCTCAAGGCAGGCTCAGCGACTCGGCCTTTCTTCGGCATTCAGCCGCAACTGGTCGACAGCGACGGCAAAGTGCTGGAGGGTGCTTCCAACGGCAACCTCTGCATCATCGACTCGTGGCCGGGACAGATGCGGACGGTCTATGGCGACCACGATCGCTTTGTCCAAACCTACTTCTCGACCTACAAGGGCAAGTATTTTACTGGCGACGGCTGCCGCCGCGACAAGGATGGCTATTACTGGATCACCGGCCGCGTCGACGACGTCATCAACGTCTCGGGTCACCGTATGGGGACCGCGGAAGTCGAGTCGGCACTGGTCAGTCACGACAAGGTGTCGGAGGCTGCTGTTGTCGGTTATCCGCACGAGATCAAAGGTCAGGGAATCTATTGTTACGTGACGCTAATGGCCGGTGCGGCACCGTCGGAAGATCTGCGCAAGGAGTTGATTGCGCATGTACGCAAGGAGATCGGCGCCATAGCCTCACCCGACAAAGTCCAGTTCGCGACAGGCCTGCCGAAGACTCGCTCCGGCAAAATCATGCGTCGGATCCTGCGCAAGATCGCCGAGGACGATTTCGATGTGCTAGGCGATACGTCGACGCTTGCCGACCCGACAGTCATCCACCATCTGATCGATCACCGCCAGAACCGCAAGAGCCTTTGATGAGGCCCGGTGCTTCCAACCACTCGGCGGGCTGTCCGCTCGACTCAGTCGAGACTACTGACTGAGCACCATAGATAAGTTCGCAAGGGAAGACTGGTGTCATTGGGCTCACCGCCCTATTCAACGAAAGTCGCAGGGATCAATTGATCCATCGCAATTCGATACTCGTTGATCCCTCTTATGTGTCGGAAGAACGGAGGGGTCTGCGTTCGTTGCCTCGGACGCACCATCCTGCAGCAAGGAGTTTCAACATGGGTGAGAAAGACATTGCGCGCATTCGGCAGGAACGGTTGTTTCAAGAGCTCGTAGCGCAGCGAATGCGGTTCGCTCTGACCCTGTCAGCCGCGATCCTGGCGATCTATTTCGGATTTATCGCTGTCATCGCCTTCACACCGGCGGTGCTGGGCACGCCGCTGGGCG
Organism: Pseudomonadota bacterium; assembly: GCA_021828105.1. Taxonomy (GTDB): domain Bacteria; phylum Pseudomonadota; class Alphaproteobacteria; order Rhizobiales; family Aestuariivirgaceae; genus Taklimakanibacter. The sequence goes on along the minus strand of JAKATG010000001.1, from coordinate 167,371 downwards.
GTAGCGTGATCACGCTCGGCATCCCCGTCGGCCTCGCGGTCATCGTCTCCGCCTTTGCGCTGACCGGCATCTATGTCCAGCGCGCGAATAAACACTTCGACATCCTCACCCAGGAAATCAAGGAGAGGCTCAGATGATCCGCGCAGTTTTCATAGCCCTAACCGGGCTGGTGGCGGCGACGAGTGGGCTTTCGCAGGCTCTTGCCGCCGGTGCCATCGAGGGTGGCGGAAAGCAAGCGCTCAACCTGTCGGCCATCACCATGTTTTTCGTGTTCGTCGCGGCAACGCTCTTCATAACCAAATGGGCGTCGGCCCGGTCTCGGTCGGCGGCTGATTTCTATACCGCCGGCGGTGGCATTACCGGATTCCAGAACGGGCTGGCGATTGCCGGCGACTACATGTCGGCAGCTTCCTTCCTCGGCATTTCGGGGCTCGTCTTTGCCTCCGGCTTCGACGGGCTCATCTATTCGGTGGGATGGCTGGTTGGCTGGCCGATCGTCCTCTTCCTCATCGCTGAACGCCTGCGCAACCTCGGCAAATATACCTTCGCCGACGTGGCGGCGTTCCGGCTGGAGGCGACGCCGATCCGCTCGTTGGCAGCGATCGGGACACTCACCGTGGTGGCCTTCTACCTGATCGCGCAGATGGTGGGCGCGGGCAAGCTGATCGAACTCCTCTTCGGGCTGCCATACCTCTACGCCATCATCCTCGTCGGCGCGCTGATGATCGTCTACGTGGCTTTCGGCGGCATGGTGGCAACCACCTGGGTGCAGATCATTAAGGCTTGCATGCTTCTGGGCGGCGCAACCTTCATGGCCTTCATGGTGCTCGCCACCTTCAGCTTCTCGCCGGAGAAGATGTTCCAGGCCGCCGTCGACGTCCACCCGAAGGCGCTTGCCATCATGAAGCCGGGTGGCCTTGTTAGCGACCCCATCTCGGCGATCTCGCTCGGGCTTGCGCTTATGTTCGGCACCGCCGGCCTGCCGCACATCCTGATGCGGTTCTTCACCGTCGCCGACGCCAAGGCGGCGCGGAAGTCCGTGTTCTATGCGACAGGCTTCATCGGATACTTCTATGTGCTCACCTTCATCATCGGCTTTGGCGCCATCACGCTTCTGATGAGCGACCCCGTTTACTTCACGGTCGCGGCGGACGGCGCTTACGACAAGGTGAAGGATCTACTCGGTGGGACCAACATGGCGGCCATTCACCTCGCCAACGCGGTTGGCGGCTCGCTGTTCCTTGGCTTCATCTCAGCGGTCGCCTTTGCCACTATTCTGGCGGTTGTCGCCGGGCTGACTCTCGCCGGCGCATCGGCGGTCAGCCACGACCTCTATGCCTCGGTGATCGCAAAGGGAAAAGTGGCGGAAGACAAGGAGGTCCGCATCTCCAAGATCGCCGCCGTGGGGATCGGAGTCGTAGCCATCCTGCTCGGCTACATCTTCGAGAAGCAGAACGTGGCCTTCATGGTCGGGCTTGCCTTCGCAGTGGCGGCAAGCTGCAACTTCCCTGTCCTCTTGATGTCGGTGTTCTGGAAAGGGACGACCAGCCGCGGCGCGTTGATCGGCGGCCTGCTGGGCCTCGCAAGTGCCGTCGCGATGGTGGTGCTGAGCCCGGCGGTCTGGGTAAATACCTTCGGCTTCGCCTCGGCGATCTTCCCCTATGATAACCCGGCGCTCTTTTCGATGACGATCGCATTCGCGGGTATTTGGCTGTTCTCCAAGGTCGACGCGACGGCCCGCGCGCGCGGCGAGCGCGACGCCTTCGAGGCGCAATTCATCCGCGCCGAAACGGGAATCGGTGCCGTAGGAGCGGTGGTGCATTAGCCATCGCAGGAGTGACACGACGCGAGGGCCGGGCGCCAAGGCGCCCCACCCTCTCTGCATGATGGAGCCGGCCAGCGATGCCGCAATCCTTCGACAGCCGCAACCCTCCCTTTGACAGGCTGACGCACGACGAAATCATGCGGCTCAGAGCGGCGCTGGACATCGGCTATTTCCGCCCGGGCGAGGTCATCGTGGAGAACGGCACTGCTGCGGAGCTGCTCCATGTCATTATCAAGGGATCGGTGGAGGAGCGCGACGGCGAAACAGTCGAAGCACGCCTGGGTCCCAAGGATACTTTCGACGCGCGAGCGGTCGTGCACGGAACGACCGGCAGCTTCTTCGTCGCCGCCGAGGAGACACTTTGCTATCTGGTGCCGCGGTCCCTCGTCCTCGACCTAGTGAGGAGCAATCCCGGTTTCGCCGCCTTTTTCTATTCGGAGATTTCGCACAAGCTGGAAAGCTATTCGCGGCGCCGCGAGCCGGAGAACGTGGAATCGGTTCTGCGCGCACGGGTGCATGACGCGCGGCGCTTGCCTGCCGTATTCGTCGATGGGACTGTCAGTATCGAGGCGGCGGGACTCACCATGCGCGAACGCGACAACAACGCGCTGTTCGTGCGAGACGGCGAGCGCGTCGGGATCGTCACCGGCATGAATCTCTCCAAGGCAGCCGTACTTGACCGACGCCCACTCGACACGCCGGTGCGCGATGTCTGCCACTTTGATGTGGTCTCGGTCGGCAATGATGATTTCATCTTCGAGGCACTCATCCTCATGACGAGGCACAACAAGCGCCGCCTCGCGGTAAAGGAGAACGGCTACTATGTCGGCGTACTCGAGGATATCGACATACTCGGACTGGTGGCCGGAAACTCGCAACTCGTGGCGGGGCGGATCGACCGGGCGCGAAACGTGGATCACCTGGCCGATGCCGCATGTGACATCCAGGCACAGGTCGAACGGCTGGCCGGCCAGGGCGTGCGCGTTGGCGCCATCGCCGAGATCACCTCGGACCTCAACCGCCGTCTCTTCGCCAAGCTGTTCGAAATGATTGCTCCGCCGACGGTGCGCGAGACTGGCTGCATGATGATCATGGGCTCGGAGGGGCGCGGCGAGCAGACCGTGCGCACCGACCAGGACAACGGTCTGCTGCTCGCGACGCCCGTTCCCGCCGATGAACTCGCCTCATTCCGCGCCGCCTTCAGCAAGGCGCTGGAGCGCTTCGGCTTCGCGCCCTGCCCGGGCGGCGTCATGGTGAACAACCCGCAATGGTCGCAGCCGATCGACGAGTTCATCCGGCAGATCAGGTCGTGGGTGCTCACTCCTGACGAATTCAGTGCGATGAAGCTCGGCATCTTCTTCGATGCCGTTGGGATCGCCGGTCGTACCGAGCTTGTCAACCGAGCCAAAATGTCGATGGTGGAGCTCATGCGAGGCGAATCCGCCTACCTTGCCCGCTTCGCCCGCTACATCGACCAGTTCGCTGGCGCCAGCGCCGGCGTGCTCACCTCGCTGATGGCGACGATCGGTGTCGGCAGCGATGTAATCGATATCAAGAAGTCCGGCACCTTCCCGATCGTCCACGGCATCCGCACGCTGTCGATCGAGCACGGCATCCTGGCGACGCCGACGGTCGAACGCATCAGGGTTCTGACGCAATCGGGTGTGCTTGGCGAGGAGCTCGGCCGGGATCTGGCGGGCGCGCTGTACATACTGATGGAGATACGGCTGCACTCACAACTCCACGCCACGAAGATGGGCAAGCCCGAGCTTGAATCACTTGTCCGCGTCGGCGAGCTTTCCACTGCCGACCGCGACCTCTTGCGCGATGCGCTGCGCGTCGTGAAGCGCTTTCGCGAGCTCATCCGAAACCGCTATCATCTGGGACTCTTTTGATGGGCGCGTTGAACCAGCTGCGACGTGCAATCAACCGCGTCGCCCTTGCCGATCGCAATTACGCCTTCCTGTTCGAACCCGAGCCGGGGGACGAAGTGGTTTCGCTCGATTGCGAGACGACCGGATTCGACCCTTGGGTCGACGAGATTGTCAGCATCGCGGCGATCCGTGTCACCCACGAACGCATCCATGCAAGCTCGGCATTCCGTGCGCTTGTAAGACCGGAATCCGCCATCCGGCCGGCCTCGATCAAGGTCCATCGGTTGCGTGAGCAGGACGTCGCGGACGCTCGGCCGATGCAGGACGTGCTGCCCGCTCTTCTCCACTTCATCGGTTCACGCCCGCTCGTCGGCTACTGGGTCGATTTCGACGTGCGCATGCTCGACAAATACTTGCTGTCGATGCTGAACATCCGCCTGCCCAATCGCAGAATCGACGTCTCGCGGCTCTATTATGACCGCAAGTATGGGAGGGCGCCACCGGGGACACAGATCGACTTGCGCTATACCTCCATCCTGACCGATCTCGGCCTCCAGCACCACCCGCAGCACGACGCCTTCGAGGACGCGCTCGGTGCGGCCGAGATGTACCTGCTGCTCGACGACATGCGTCAGCGTGGGGTAACGCTTAGCCGGGAACCGATGAGGACACAGGACCAATTCGCTTTGGCTTGATGCCGGCGGATCGCGGCGGTCATTCGACATCGCCGGAGCAGGTTGCCATGAGATCGGCGTTTGCTTCGGAAATTCAGACTATGGAAGAACCGGCAATGCTGATTGATCTGGTCTGCAATTTAATTGCCTAATCGGTCTATTCCGACAGCATCCTGGTTTCGTCAGCTTTTTGATCTCGCTCAAAAGCTGGCACTAACTGTGGCGTTATCTTTCCCGACGAAAGGATGGGCCACCAATGAGCAATTGCTCCGAACGAAAAGGGCTGTCTGCGTCGGGCCTTGAGCTGTTTGCCGGGGTTCCGGCCGGGATCGTTGCCCATATCGAGGAGCAGTGCACATGGCACCGATTTGATGCGCACGAATTCGTCATTGAGAATCAATCAAAGCGATCGTATGGGGTTTTTTTCCTTGTCGAAGGAGAAGTGGAGATATTTAAGCCCATCTCCAACCGCGAATGCATGTCGCTCGTGAAGCTGAGCGCTCCGGATTGCTTTGGAGAGTTCGGCGCTGTCAGCCGCGAAATGGGCTCGGCAAGTGTTCGGACACTCACGCCCTGTGTCATAGCGGAGATTTCGAGCGAGCGATTTTTGAGCCTTCTGAATGCATGCCCGGCCGCATCTCTCTATCTTTTCAAGAAGGTTGTCTCACTCATAAAAAATCTGGGTGAAGAATCGATCCACCACCATTCGGCTCACCACGCTCTGGAGACGGCACATAGAAACGCTGTCTTGAGGTCACCGTAAATCTTACCAACCCAAGTCTTCACAAGAGCCGGATCGTCTTCCAGCCGAGAGGCGGGAAGGGTCGAATCCGGCGCACAAACATTCGATTTGTAAAGACTCGTCTTCTAGGGAGCACCCCTACAGGTCGAGGGCCCCGCAAACTGGAATCGGTCATTTCCCAACTGGGTCCAAGAGCGATTTTCCTGTAATTGAAGGACCAGCTCAGGACCATGCGCATCGCAACTTTCAACGTCCAGAACCTTCGCCTTCGTCACCCCAGTGGACGTCCGCGGTTCGATGGCGCCCGGGACGGCGACGTACCCCAGGACGGAGGGTTGGAAGCCACTGCACTCGACCTAGCCGACCGACGCCTGACGGCAGCCGTTCTCGCGCATGCCGGTGCGGACGTGGTGTGCCTACAAGAAGTATTCGACATCGAGGCGCTCGACTTCTTTCACGACCACCTTCTGCGCCACGCGGGCGGGCAGGTCTATCCGCATCGCTTCTGCTTTCCAGGCAATGACGGCGCCGGGCGGGATGTTGCGTTGATGAGCACACGCCCAGTCGACGAAGTCGTCAGCCATGCGAAACTCACCGCTGCCGACCTTGGTCTTGAGGAATTTGCGGCCCGAAAGGCCAATACGCCGGTGTTTTGCCGCGATTGCCTCACGGCAAAGATTGGCGGGCTAACGCTCTTTTTGTGCCACTTCAAGGCACCCTGGCCAGACGCCCATGCCGCCTGGTCGGTGCGGCGGCTTGAGGCCCTAGCGGTAAGACGGCTAATCGAGCGCCGGTTCGCGGGCGAGGAAAACGCACTCTGGCTGGTCCTTGGCGACCTTAACGAGTCTCGCGACATAGAGGATACGGAGCAGGCAATCGCCCCACTCACTCAGGGTTTTGCGGCCGATCTTCTGAAACGGTTGCCGGAATCCGAACGGTGGTCCTCCTACGAACCAAATTCGGGGTCCTATGCGCGCCCCGATTATCTGCTTGCCGCCCCCGCCTTGGCCGAAAGATGGCCGGATGCCAAACCGAGCATACTGCGTGAGGGATTATCCCGAGAGGCCAGACGGTACCAGGGTCCGCGATTACCCGGAGTGGGATCGCATCGTCCCCGAGCGAGCGATCACGCTGCCTTGGTCGTAGAGTTTATCGGGTTGTGATCAAGGGCTGTGCGAAAGGCTTAGTCTAGGAGATTTCCCCCTGGGTCCCTACAAGCCTTGCGCGGATCATGTCGAACATTACGCCGGTATTCGAAACCGTCCGATAGAAGGTAATCATCTGATCCCAGGGATCGGCAACCTTCTGCAAACCGGAGATGAACACGAACAGCGTGCTGACTTCCGTCTCCCCAGCAATGACAAGATAGCCTCCGACAGAGAGCACCATGACGGGCCCAAGCGAGTCGAGGAAATTGCCAAGTTCGGTAATAAAAAACTTGCGCAGATAGATCCGGATGCGAATGCGATAGAGCCTGTCGATGAAGACCTGCCCAACCGTTTGTCCGCGCCCGCGTCCTTTCGAGGATCCATGGATCGCGAGATGGCTGAGATTGCGCAACTGCACAATGCGTAACCGCGCCAGACGATTGATGGTGAATTGGATTGCCGGCACGATGACTATTTGTGGAAAATACAGGATGAGAGCTATCGCGGTGATCAAAGGCTCGATCCACATGAGGTAGCCCAAGACCCACATCATTGTCCCGCCGGTCAAGAGAGGCAAGGAGAGCGCATCTCCTGCGAAGCCGCTCATGTCTTCGGTCTCGGCGCCGAGCATCGAGATAGCCGTGCCGATTTTCTCATCATCGGAATCATCGTAACTTCGCGGCCATATTGCCTGCCTCCCCCTCATGATTCTAAGTCTCATGTCGCGGGCGATCGTCTCGGCAGTTCTGCCTTTGACAATATCGGCCGCATATTTGAGCAAGAGCCTGAGACTGATCAGGGCGACATATCCGGTGCCAAGCGCAATCAGCAACCGAACATTTCGTGCGCCAAGCGCATCATCGATAATACGACGCTGAAACTCTAGGCTGACCATGGGCAGCGGAGTTATGATCGCAACGAGCAAGCAAATTCCGATCTGTTTGGAGCGGCTCGTGCGCCAGATGTAGCGATAGAGCGGGCGCACGGAATACCACCCCCCGCTGTGGTCTGGCTGGTCCGTGCTTACCAAGGATGTTGTCAAGGCAGGCTCTTGATTTAATGTTTCCTCCCTAGTTTGCTCCAAACCGCTGGCCGATTGATTGATCAGGGTCAAGTGCGCCACCATCAATTGGATCAAGATCAAAAAGAAGGTTAGGGGCGAATTGCCTGGTGTTTATTCCTGTGACCCGATGGACGACAATGAAGTTACAGGACGTCGAGTCTGGATTAGGCACACTTGTATGATGGGTTAAATTGAGCATTCGCGGCACAAATCACGTCCATGGCAATCTGGCCAAGTGGTCAGACGCGTTGCGCATGCATGCGCTGCTCATCGCTTCGACAGTGCTGGCGATGGCGGCGGCGGTCGCGACGGCGGCGGCAGGAGGGTTCGCCATTCGCGCGCAGTCTGCTTACGGAGAAGGCTCAAGCTTTGCCGGGATGGCCGCCCCCGGAGATTCGATAAGCTCTATGTTTTGGAACCCGGCAGCTGTAACTGCCGTGACCGGCACAACGGTCGAGGGCAGCGCAGCGCTTGTCTTGCCGCGGTCGGAGCTTGATGTCGATCCTACTCTTTCGACGCTGACGACGCTCGGCATCACGGGTACTGGCGGTGATGTCGGCAAGACCGGCATTGTGCCCGCGACCTATTTCGCAACGCCGGTCACCGACAAGATCTATCTTGGGGTGAGCGTCACCGCGCCTTTTGGCCTCGCTTCCCGTTCGAATGAGCCATGGGTCGGGATGTTCAGTCATCTCGAGGCAGACGCGTGGTCGCTCAACGTCAGTCCGATTTTCGGCATCAAGATCAACGACGTATTGAGCGTCGCGGTCGGTGCTCAGATCCAGTATTTCGAAGTCGACATCAAAACGGCCTTGGCACCGATCGCTTCACCACCCTTGCAAGAGTTCGAGGCCGATGACGTCGGCGTGGGTTTCGTTGCCGGCATAACGTTTAAACCTCTGGACGGCACTACTGTCGGCATCGGCTATCGTTCGGCACTGAAGCATTCACTGGCCGGCAGTCAGAGTTTCGATATCCCCCTGGCAACAAGCGTCGGCATAGTTGCCGCAGGGACATTTCCTGTGTCGGCGGATGTCACACTGCCTGAAACCGTCTCGGTCGGCGTACGTCAGCAGGTCAATGAGGCATTCACGGTCATGGCTGGCCTAGAATGGACAAATTGGAGTCGTTTACAGATCGTCCCGCTCGAGGGCTCGCCCGCCGGTTCGAGCCTGACCTTCAACTACGAGGATGGTTGGGTCTTCTCTCTCGGAGCCGATTACAACTTAAGCACTGACCTGACGCTCCGTGCCGGTCTCAGCTATGAGATCTCGCCGACCAGCGACGAGGCAAGGTCCATGAGACTGCCGGATGCCGACCGTATTTGGGCAAGTGTTGGGACAAGCTACAAATGGGACGAATGGCTTTCCATCGACATTGGTTATGCGCATCTTTTCGTAGAGGATGCGCCAGTCGACGAGACGATTTTCGGCATCCGCTACGCCGGTTCGGCCCAGGGCAGCGTCGACACTATCTCGGTTGGTCTGCGTTACCGCTTTGCCCCGAGGCCTTGGCGACAGAGCCCTGACTGATCGCCCTTATATTTGGCGAACTTCTCCATCTGGAGCGCTGAATGTTCCACTGGAACCGTCGCGGTGCACTATCTTCCTCGGTCCGATCCTCTAGTGTGAGAATAAGACCGGTACCGTCATTGCTTTGAGCACTGATCTTGTTGCCCCTCCGAGAATAAACTCACGAAACCGGGCGTGGCCGTAGGCGCCCATGACGAGCAACCCGGCGCCCCGGCTTTCGACCTCCTCCAGGAGCGCCTGCCCCGCCTCCAGAGAACTGTGAACGTCAAATGGCCGAACTTTGATGCCATGCCGCGCAAACGCCTTGGTAAGATCGATGCCTGACGATGCGGGGTGACCGGGATTCCCGCTCTCGGGCTCAACCAGGATGATGAGGACTTCATCGGCAAGCTTTAGCAGCGGAATGCTGTCAAACGCTGCTCGCGCCGCCTCGTGTGAACCGTTCCAGCCGACGATTACGCGATCGGTCCGCACAGCAGCCTGCCGGTCAAGTGGCATGAGCAAAGTAGGCCGCGCGGAGGAAATGATAATCTCCTCCGAAAAACCCGAACCAATGGCGCGATTGCTGCAAGAGTTCGAATGGCCAATTATCACAAAGTCGGCCTGACGGGAGTGCTCAATTACGGTCGACGCGACCTTGTGTTCCAATGCATCCACTACCCGAAACTCTCCCTCGATCCCCGCCGAGAGAATGGCTTTCTCAAACGCCTGGCGGGCCGCGGCCTCCTGCCCTTGAAAGTACCTCCTGTCACCGTCCAGTTCCACCATGACAGCCTCAACCGCGTTTGAAAAACGATGCTCAGGTGCCGGGATCACATATAGCCCAATGACATATGAAGCGCACTTTTCCGCGATCGCAGCAGCAGCGCCGAGCAGAGAATGAAGCTGATAAACCTCATTGAGGCTGACTAGAATGGTTTGGTAGCCCATCGGCAATTCCCGTGAGAAATGATTATCATGAGCTTACAAGGCCCCTTTCCAGGGAAGACCGCCTTGACCTCGGTCAAAAGGTCGATGGCTCCGTGCGGATAGGCTTGAATCGTCACCCTAATGCGACTGCGGGGGTTTCGGGCCTAGCCCAGTTCGACACACCAGGGATTCGGAAAAAGTCTCGGGACCGCCTTTACCCTCCCTGAAATTTGATCCAGCGCAATGAAACTCAGCGCGTGGCGCCGTATGAACACCCCATGACACAGATCGCTTGCGCAAAGCCAACGGCTTCACTTGACGATGTCGAGCTCTTTTCTACCCTCCCCGCCGAGGAGCGGCAGAGACTCGCCGACCGATGCCTCTGGCATCGGCTTGAGCCAAAACACCTGTTGATTGACGGCGACCACTCCTCGCCGCATGGCGTATTCGTGCTGACCGAAGGGATCGTCGAGCTGTCGCAACGCGATAGCAAGTGGGATATCGTTCCGGTCGGTTGGTTGAGCGCACCAGCCTGTTTTGGTGAATTTGCCGCGATCATGAGCTGTCCTGGCGCCATATCGGTGCGCACGGTTACAAGTTGCGAGGTGGGGGAGCTTTCAGAAGAAACGTTCAATCGCCTTCTGAGCGAATATCCTTCGTTTTCCCTGAAGCTCCTTAAAAAAACCATCTCGATCGTCCGCGCGCTCGATGACGATATTGTTCGCCTGCATCTCGCAGACAGCATTCTCGCGGCGGCACACAGGAAGACTTTGTTGTGCACCTTATGATCGCCGCTTCTCGTGGGCCGATGCTCAGGTTGTGAACTTGATCGAGAGATCAAAGAAGGCTGCCATTGGCCAGGATAGGAAAACTTGCGTTTTCAAGGAGGACATCATGACACAAAGCGTCACGAAGGTTCCCGTGACCAAAGAGGAAAGGGCTGGCCGGCAGGATCTTGCACTTGCGCCCTTGCAGAACCTGCAGCGTGAAGTCAACCAGCTCTTCGACCAGTTCGATCGCGGCTGGCGTCCGTTCTTCCGCAGCCCGATCTTCGACTATGTGCCAATGGCCCGGCTCGAATCTTATTGGGCCGCACCTGCGGTCGACATCCGTGACACGGAGAGGTCCTATGAGATTGCCGCAGAAGTGCCGGGCATTGGCCCCGACAATCTCGATGTGAGAATCGTAGACGGCCGGCTCCTCATCAAGGGTGACAAGAAGGACAGCTGGGAAAAGAACGGGGGTGGCTGCCATTTGTCGGAAAGACACTATGGCGCCTTCGAGAGATCCTTCCCTCTTCCCGAGGGCATCGATCCCGACAAGATCGAAGCGTCGCTGAGCAGCGGTGTCCTGACGGTGGTCGTGCCCAAGGGTACTGCTACACAGAAGGACTCCAGGAAGATCGAAGTGAAGGCGGCCTGATAGGGCAGGCCGCCCACAGCCTGGAGCGCGGATGAATCCCCCGGTTGTCTCGCGCTCCAGGCAAGTTTGTTTGAGTAAGCCCAATTGCCAGAAATTGATCGGCGAATACCCATTTGCGAACGGTCTACGGTGCTGCGATCATAGGAGGATTGCGGACATGGCCAAGACAAGCGTCAGGCATAGCGATCACGTCCTGAATGAAGTGCAATCAAGCCAGGCAGCCGCCTTGTCGGCCGTGGCGGCGTCGTGGCGCCGCTCGGCGCTGCATCATGGCCTGGATCCCGCTCAAACTGCGCGCACCGAACGCCTGGGTGGAAGCGAAACGAGGAGGCTGTGCGAAGCCAATGGCGAGTTGCTGGCAGTCGCCGCCCCTGTGCTCGGTTCGTTGTTCAGCACTCTTGCTCGCACCGGATGTGGCATTTTCCTGGCGGACCTGAATGGCGTCGTGCTCGAAGGCCGTTCCATGGCCGGCGATGCTTCCCTATTCGATTCGCTCAACCTCGTCCCTGGTGCGCACTGGAGCGAGGCGGCAGAAGGGACAAACGGGATAGGCACGTGCCTCATCGAGGCCAGGCAGGTCGCGATCCTGCGCCATGAGCATTTCGCCAGCCGGAATATCGGGGTGAGCTGCCTGGACTCCCCCATCCATGATCATGAGGGCCGCCTCGTCGCGGCGCTCGACGTATCGACCTGTCGTCCCGACCATGGCGAAGCCATGGCCGGCGTGATTGCGGCGCTGGTGCACAGTGCGGCACACCAGATCGAACGCGATTATTTCTGCCGGCGCTACGCCCATGCGAGGATTTTCTACGCCGGCGGCGAAGGTTCGCCCGCAGGGCCATCGCTCCTGGCAGTCGATCAGGATGATCTCGTGATCGGCGCAACGCTTGTGGCACGCCAGCGGTTTCGTCTCGGACTGCAACCGCTGGCCTCTCCCCGCCCGCTTGGGGACCTCATCGGCGTGGGTGACAGGACCAGCTTCCGGGACGGCGAAAGGGCGGTCCTGCATCAGGCGCTGGCTCGCTCCGGCGGCAATGTCACTGCCGCGGCGCGCCGGCTCGGTATCGGCCGGGCGACGTTCTATCGGCGCATGGAACGCGCCGAACCGGCTTGTGCGCATTGATGAGCCTTGTGTCTCGCCAATGAGACAGATGGCGCTTCTGAGTGTGGTCCCCTCCTTCTCCTGCCAAGCCTGACATGAGAGTCTGATTGGCAGAGGCGAACATTGGGTTCGCCAAGTGTATAAAGGAGGATATGCACATGAACATACATGTCGCCGAGCGCGCCCTTTGGACGGCGCCATTTGCCAAGAGCTACGACAACTTCATCGGTGGACGATGGGTGGCACCCCAGGCCGGCCGTTACTTCGACAATATCTCGCCGATCACCGGCAAGCCTGTGTGCCAGGTCGCCCGCTCCGATGCTGCCGATATGGAGCTCGCGCTCGACGCCGCCCATGCGGCCAAGGAGGCCTGGGGCCGCACTTCGCCGGCCGAGCGGTCGGTCATTCTCAACAGGATCGCCGATGTGATGGAGGCCAACCTTGACCTCCTCGCCACCGCCGAGACCTGGGACAACGGCAAGCCGATCCGGGAGACAAAAGCCGCCGACATTCCCCTCGCGATCGATCATTTCCGCTATTTCGCCGGCTGCATCCGCGCGCAGGAAGGATCGATCGCCGAGATCGATCACGATACCATGGCCTATCATTTCCACGAACCTCTGGGCGTGGTCGGCCAGATCATTCCCTGGAACTTTCCGATCCTGATGGCTGTTTGGAAACTCGCTCCCGCGCTTGCGGCGGGCAATTGCGTGGTGCTGAAGCCGGCCGAGCAGACACCCGCCTCGATCATGGTGCTCATCGAGCTCATCGCCGATCTGCTGCCCGCGGGCGTGGTCAATGTCGTCAACGGTTATGGAATTGAAGCTGGAAAGCCGCTTGCCTCGTCCAAGCGCATCGCCAAGATCGCCTTCACCGGCGAGACCTCGACCGGTCGGCTCATCATGCAATATGCCAGCGAGAACCTCATCCCGGTGACGCTGGAGCTGGGCGGCAAGTCGCCCAACATATTCTTTGCCGATGTCGCCGCTCATGACGATGACTTCTTCGACAAGGCGATCGAGGGATTTGTCATGTTCGCGCTTAATCAGGGCGAGGTCTGCACGTGCCCGTCGCGTGCCCTAATCCATGAAAGCATCTATGACTGCTTCATGGACCGGGCCCTCGCCCGGGTCGCGCAGATCGTCCAGGGCAACCCGCTCGATGCTGCCACGATGATCGGTGCCCAGGCGAGCGCCGGGCAGCAGGAAAAGATCCTGCGCTATCTCCAAATCGGCCGCGACGAGGGTGCTGAGGTCCTCGCCGGCGGCGGTGCCGCGCAGCTCGAGGGCGAGCTTGCCGGGGGATACTACATCCAGCCGACCGTATTCCGGGGACACAACAAGATGCGGATCTTCCAGGAGGAGATTTTTGGTCCGGTCGTTTCCACCACCACCTTCAGCACGGCGGAAGAGGCGCTTTCCATCGCCAATGAGACATCCTACGGCCTTGGCGCCGGGGTTTGGAGCCGCGATGCCAATACCTGCTACCGTTTCGGCCGGGCGATCCAGGCCGGTCGCGTGTGGACGAACTGCTATCACGCCTACCCGGCTCACGCCGCTTTCGGCGGCTATAAGCAATCCGGCATCGGACGCGAGACACACAAGATGATGCTGGACCACTATCAGCAGACCAAGAATCTCCTGGTCAGCTACAGCCCGAAGAAACTGGGCTTCTTTTAGCAAGCACGGCGCGGTCGGCCTTCCCTGGCGGACCGCGTCGATTCGGCTGTCCGCTTCCCTGGATTGATTCAGGTCAATGCAGGGTCGGGATCATCCTTGCAGTCTTATTGCCTATTTGGGAGCGAGGATGACCATGACGACATATGATGAAATCTACTTGGTGATGGTAGTTGCGGCGTTTCTGTTGTTTGGTACGACACTATACATCGTGACCTGGTTGAATCGCCGATGATTCAGGGTCTTTGCTGCAAAAGTCGATGAGGAATCGGTGAATGCGATACGGCAGAGAGGTCCGCATGTCGTATTTGGCTCGGATCCCGGTCGCCGGGATTTTCTTGGTTCTGATCCTTTCAAATGCTTCCGGCGCCGGCAATGCTGAGCCATCGCCCGAGGCGGATTTCCGCATGTCGTGCTCGAGCTGCCATGGCGAAGATGGGCGAGGCGGAGGAGGAAAGGCCTTTGGCCTGAGCGCAGAGCCGCCAGATCTGACCACGCTGAGCCGTCGCAATGGCGGCGTCTTTCCGCGGGAAAGACTGCGCCGCATTATCGATGGCCGCGAAGACATCAAGGTTCATGGCGACCGTGAGATGCCGGTATGGGGGCAGTTGTTCAAGCTGGATGCCGAAGAGGGTTTGGGCGGAGCCGAGGGCGATGAAGCCGCTATCGAACAGCGAATAGAGGCTCTGATAGATTTCATCGAGTCACTGCAAAATTGAAGAGCAGCCATCCGTCAGAAATGCTCACCTGAACGGAATGGCCCTACTCGGGTCGATGCTGCGACCAGATAGGCCGTCGACCAGCCAATGACCAAGAAACCATTGACCGCTTCCAACGCCGAGAAGAGACGCCACCTTTCAGACGGCAGCACATCGCCAAGTCCAAGAGTCGAGAAAGTCACGGTGGAGAAATAGAGTGCCGTCTCGATGTCACTGAAGGCACCCACCAAGAGATAACAGATAGCCCAAAGCCATACCTCGAGTGTCAGAATGCCGAACAGACCCAGCACCACCGTCACGATCGCCACCACACGGCTCCTGCGACCATGCATCCGGAAATGACCCACAAGCCACGCCATGGCGTGGGTGACGCCGATGAGGCCCGCAGTGTGGATGAAAACGGTGGTCAGGATGACAGCCGTTCCGGCGGCAAGGTTTGACAACATCCTAAGCGATGTCCTCTACAGTTCCCGGCCTTGCCAGAGCCGGCCATTCTTTTCGTCGCGTATCATCCGCCTGGCGCAGCAGACCGAGGATTCCTGAGGTTCTCCTGCGCCCATTCGACTATCCGGCGCGTATCCATGACGCCTGTGTGACGGGCGAGGATCTTGCTTTTCCAAATGAGCAGCAGCGTCGGTATCGAGCGGATTTCGAGCTTGGCCGATAGAGATCGGGCATCATCGAAGTTGACCTTGAGCAGGCGCAGCTCAGGCTCGAGGAGCCGCGCTGCCTGGCCGAACATGGGAGCCATGGCTCGACACGGGCCGCACCAGGGCGCCCAGACATCGACCAGCAACGGTATCTCGTTACGCGCGGCATGGCGCTCGAAAGTTGCTTCGTCGACCTCGAACGGAACGCCGGCAAACAGGGCCTGGTGACATTTGGCGCATTGCGCCTGGTGCGCGGGCCTGTTCGCGGCAAGGCGGTTCACCTGACCACAATGGCCGCAGACAATGTGGCGGCTGCCTTCCATTGAACCTTTAAGCCCCCTGCCCTCTCGATTCAGCGGGCAATTGTCACCGTGCAATGGGCGCGCCGCGCCACATCGGCCGCTACAGACCCAAGCACAAGCCTCGATATGCTGCCCTTGTCGCCCGTCCCGACGACGATGTGATCGATCTTCTGCTCGTCGGCATATTGCACGATGCCGGAATCCGCTTCGCGGCTGAGGATCGCGACTTCATGGACATCCTTGACACCCGCCAAACGCGCCTTTTCAACCGCACTGCTGGTAATCTTTTTGGCGTCCGCCTCGCTATAGGAATAAAGCACCGGCCCGCGCATTCCGCCCATTGCGACGTTCACCATGGCAATCGTCAATTCCGCCTTGCTCATGATCGCGAGGTGAATGGCGTAGGCCACCGCAAGCTTCGAATGTTCCGTATCGTCGGTTGCCACAAGTATGTGTCTATCCATGTTCAGCTCCCATCCTTCAGTTAAGCGCGGCCTGAGAATTGCTCTTTTACCGGCGTGAAGCTTTGATCCGGGTCAAATTGGGGTACGTCTCACGGTATCCGAAAGTTTTCCCGCAAGTGGGAGTGCCGGGTCCAGGTTGGTTTGATCCGCGTCAAAGGTTCGCAGCGCTGATGGAGGTAATGGTTAGCCAGCCAAGACGGAGAGAGGCATGTGCGGCATTCGCGCGATACTGGTGCTGTGCTGGTTTGTCCAACTCAGCATTGTCGGACATGCTCAGGCAGTTGTGCCTGACGTGCCGAGCTTGGCGCCCATGCTGGAGCGTGTCCTGCCGGGCATCGTCAGCATTGCATCCCACGGGCGTGCGCCAAATGAACAGGATCAGCTTCTGTCCGATCCTTATGTCCGAAAGTTCTTCGGGTTACCCGAGAATGCCGATCCAGGTCAGCATGAGTTCTGGAGCGCCGGCTCAGGCGTGATCGTCGATGTCCAGGAAGGCTATGTGCTGACCAGCCGGCATGTCGTCGAGAGCGCCGACGACATAACCGTAGTCCTGATGGATGGCCACCGCCTTGCCGCCACTATCCTCGGTGTTGACGATCCGACGGATCTTGCAGTCATCCAGGTTGGACCGAACGGTCTTGTCGCCCCTACCCTTGGCGATTCCGACCGCATCAGGGTTGGAGACTATGTAGTCGCCGTCGGCAATCCCTTCGCGCTGGGACAGACCGTTACGCTCGGCATCGTCAGCGGCCTGCGCCGGCATGGTCCGGGGATGAGAGAGTACGAAGACTACATTCAGACCGACGCCTTGATAAATCCCGGGAATTCGGGTGGCGCATTGGTCAATCTCAGCGGTCAAGTCATCGGGATCAACAACATGGTGTTTGCCCCTTCAGGCAGCAGCAGCGGCATCGGCTTTGCCATTCCGATCAACGTCGCACGTGACGTCATGCGCGAGCTCATCAGGCGTAAGAAGGCGACTAGCACATCCGGCAAAGTCGAAAATTAGCCCGCGAGACTGCAACTCTTGATCAGGATCAATACGGCCAGCTCCGTCATAGTATTCTGTATGTGACACGGCCTATATGCAGAATTGGAGGTGCGATCATGAATGACAAAGAGCTGAGACAAAGTTCTCCGCTGTCATTCGCGTCGTAATATCGTATATGGACAATGATCTCCTCATTCATCATTTATCCATTGCCCGTCGTCATGTTGAGCAAGGGCGCCGCCATATTGCCAAGCAGGAGGAGATCATTGCCAAGCTGGAGGCGCACGGCTTGGACTCATCCAACGCGAGAAACCTGCTTGCGTTGTTTGAAGATACTCTGAAGCTTCATATCGCCCATTGCGCCAGACTAGAAGACGCACTGAAGGCCATGGAGGCGCCGCAGCAATGGCATCAAAGTGAGGCAGCCCGACCAGAAGCTTCAATTCCACTGGCTTCTAAGAGATTGCCACGCGCCGTCATCGCGGGCTAGCTTTACCTTTGAAGACGGCCAGGATCTCATCAAGCGTTCCTCGACATCCACTCTTCAATCCTTCCGCTCATTATCGCCCGCCTTACTACTCAAATGGTCAACCACTCTCTTTACGCCGGGGACCCCCTCGGCGGCAGCCACAACCGCTTGCCGTTGGGTCTCCGCCTCGACATCGCCCAAGATTTCCACGACGCCGTCTCTTACACATAAGTCGATGTGAGCGAGAGGTGCCCAGGGCTCCCGCGTATATATTGCAAGAATTGCCCGTTTGATATCCTCATCGCTATGCTCTTCCTGTGATATGCGCCTCGCATTCCTGACGAAGGATTCGAGGATATTCCTGCGCGTGATGATGCCGCTGAATTTTTTCCCGCTGGTGACTGGCAGCTGCTTGAAGCCATGGCGCTCAAAGAGCCGAATCGCGTCTTCGATCAGAGTCTCCTCGTCGACCGATACACAGTTCTTGGTCATGAGCTCGCGGACATATCCGCCATGCGAGCGGACAAAGTCGGCGGCCATCTTTTCGACGCCGACTTTTACGGTGGCAAATCCCGGGTACTTGCGATCCGTTCCCGCCTCCCAGCGGCGCATCAGGTCGCCTTCCGTAATAATGCCGACCAGTTGGTCGCCGCTTACCACCGGCAGAGCCGAGACATTTGCTGAAAGCATGGCTTCGGCCGCATCCAGCAGCCGGGCGGCCGGTGAAGTCGCCACCGGCAACCTCGTCATTATCTCGAGCACTTTCATGGCAAGCTCTCCTGCCGCGTTGGTTCAATGGGAGAACAGCACTGGACACTTCATGTCTTTGAGCACGGACCGGGTGGCACCCCCCAGGATGAACTCGCGCAACCGGGCGTGACCATAGGCGCCCATGACGATGAGATCGATTTCACGCGTCTCTGCCCTTTCGAGGAGAACCTTACCGGCTTCGCGCGAGCTATCGAGATCAATGGCACGGGCACGGACGCCATGGCGGAGAAGGGTTCTTACCAGGCCTTCCCGACGTGTCTCGGTTCGCGATCGATGTTCTGAATCGGTACCCGCGAAAGCGACCAGGACCTCATCGGCATGGTGAAGCAACGGGATGCTGTCAAAGATAGCGCGGGCCGCCTCTCGCGAGCCATTCCAACCAACAAGGATCCGGTCAAGCGCCAATCCGCCATGGCTGTTGGCCGGCACTACAAGCGTTGGCCGCCCGGACCCGATCAACAGCCGCTCGGAAAAATCGGCGCCAAGCGCGCGATTGCTGGCAGGACTCGAATAGCCGACGATCACCAGGTCAGCTTCCCTGGATTCCTCAACAACCGTGGCTGCAATATGAGGCTCCAGCGCCTCGACGACGCGAAACTCTCCTTGAATTCCGTCTTTCAAGATCGTGTTCTCGAAGGCTGTCTTTATCGCCTCTTCCTGCTGTTTGAAGTATACCCGAAGTTCATCGTTCTCGACGGGGAGAACCTGGATTTCAGAGCCTACCAGCAGCTCGACCGCTGGAATAACATAGAGGCCGATGACATGGGCCTCGTCCTTGCGGGCGATAGAGGCCGCGACGCTCAGGACAGAGCGCAACTGGGAGACCTCGTTCAGACTGACAAGGATGGTTTTGTAGGTCATGTGTCTCATTCCTCAAGGTGGCATGCCGCAACATAGCCTTTGAGGGTCGAACGAAGGTTGACCTGGGTCAAAGATGGCGATCAGGGTCGTCGTTGGTTGAAAAATGCCTGGATTGGCCGAGCTCTTACGGGGCCCGACCTCGATCCGCTCTACCCACCCATTTGCCAGCCAGCTTCAGGTATGATCGCTTGACAGCGGCCCAGGCAATGCGGTGCGCTGCTTCTTCCTGACGCGGGTCCCCCGCATGGGCGACGAAAGCGTGATTGAAAGCCTCGCGATAGATGTCCTGCGCATGCTCAGGAAGATTCCACTGCACAGATTGGGGAAGATCGGCATTGATCACATAGGGCATCGCGGATCCTCCTACCGATCGAGCACGAGCCTGATCTCAACGAGATTTGAACGGGCGCGTAAGATGTAGAACCCGAGCGCGGTCAGATGGGAAGGCATTAGCCAACCGGATTCCGCGCCATTTGAGACGATGAAGGGCTGAAGATCGAGCGCGCCGCGCATCTGGCGCTCCGCCGTTCGCCACAGTTCGGAAAGGCGGCGCTGGGCTATCACATCCTGGAAGTCAAGATGGGCGGCTCGCAGAATCCCATAATAGGCATAGAGCTGGCCGTAGGCAAACCAGAAGCGGTCATCGGCGCGTGTGTCGAACCACCCGCTATTATAGCGCTCCGCGCGCTCTCGCAGGACGGCCGAGGTCCCCCCAATATCATTGGCAATGCGATCGATGAATTGGATGAGATTGTCGGCGCGCGGGTCGAACACCGCCAGGCATCTTTCCAGCCTGTCATTGAAAGCACGCAGGTCCCTCATCGCGGAACGGTAAAAGCTCGGCGTCGGCGTCTTGGGACCGAACGGGTGAACGCCGAAATACCACGTATACTCATCGAACTGCAGATTCCCACGGGCATCCTGCAAATTCGGATCTGCCTGGGAAGTGCCACGCACACGGGCCAGAGTATCGACGAGCTCGACCGTGGTTCGTCTCAGGGCTTGGTTCACGCCCCTTTGGAACGCCGCCTTGTTGTCGAAGAAGGGCGTCGCGTCCCAATCAAGCCCGAAAAGCCCAATCTTATAGAGGACCATCGATGAAGCCCAATCGTTCTGATTGACGTTGAAGTCGATGAGATCGGCTGTCACGTCGACGATGGCGGAGCGTCGGCAAACCTCCTTTTCCTTGATCGTGCCGCCTTGCGTCACTCCCCCGCCTCCCCCCGATGCCGGAGCACCGCTGCTGAGCTGATAGTCAGGATTAAAGTCTGTCCAGCGCTGCGTGCTCCAGAAGAAATGAGCGTAAAGCGCAACGAGGCCCAAAACCGCTACTGCGAGAAGCCCGGCGGCCAGGAACCCCTTTCTCCGTACGGGCGCGCCAATCGCCATGGTCTGCCCGCCGGCGGGCCTGAACCAACGCCTGGCGCCGTCAAGAAGTCCCTCAGCAATGGCCAGCGGATTCATCATGATACCCTTCCCGGCTACAGCCGAGCCGACGCGCGTGCCGTCCTTGAGCGACGGAATGACCATGAAACTATCGACTTGGAAGGCCTATGAGTTGATCTGCGTCAAAAGCCACGCACCGTGTCTTCAAGGCGCTAGCGAGTCAGACTGTCGATATATGCTGTAATCGCCGCGGCTTGGTCTGCGGTCATTTGAAATTCGGGCATCGCCGGATGCCCGACAACGATGCCTTCCACAAGGGCTTCCTCGAGATCAGATGCCTTATAGATGCGCGCAACGACGCGAAATGCCGGTGCTTCAACGAAGGGGCTATCGCCCGTACGTCCTATACTGTGGCACCGCTGGCAATTCGCTTCCGCGATCAAGCGCCCTGTCTCGAGCAAAGTTGCGTCCGCCAGCGCGTGACGAGCAGCGATTGCCACGAACAGAAAGAGAAGAAATCCAGACTTCAGCAGCATATCTCGGCCCTCGGACAGGATCTACATGGACATTTCAGGCTCGGCCACACGCTCCTTGGCCTGCTCCGGAACATCAGTCATGGTCGCTTCCGTGAGCAGCAATACGCTTGCGACTGACACTGCGTTCTCCAACGCAATGCGGACGACCTTTGTCGGATCGATGATGCCGGCCGCGATCAAGTCGACATATTCCTTGCGGCCCGCGTCGAATCCGAAATTGCCCTTGCCCTCGATCATCTTCGCGACCACCACGCCGCCATCGACGGCGGAATTCTCGGCAATCTGACGCACCGGCGCCTCCAGCGCCCGCCTCAGGATCTGAGCGCCAGTGCGTTCATCGCCTTCGCAAGTCTTCTCTTCTTCAGCGACCGGAGCGATGCATTTCAGCAAGGCAAGCCCCCCGCCGGGAACTATACCTTCAGCAACCGCGGCCTTTGTCGCGCTTATGGCGTCATCCAAGGCTTCTTTCTTGGACTTCATTTCCGCTTCCGTCGGCGCCCCGGCCCGGATCACAGCCACACCTCCCGCGAGCTTCGCCAGCCGTTCCTTCAACTTGTCACGATCATAGTCGCTTGTCGTATCCTCGATTTCCCGGCGCAGCTGGTCTGAGCGGTTCTTGATGGCACCCGTATCGCCAGCGCCGCCGATGATCGTCGTCTGATCCTTGTCGATAACCACGCGCTTCGCCCGGCCGAGCTGCTCCATCGTCACATTCTCTAGCTTCACACCAAGATCCTCGGAGATCACCTGCGCGCCTGTCAGGATCGCAATATCCTGCAGTATGGCCTTGCGCCTGTCGCCGAATGCGGGCGCCTTGACCGCGCAATTACGGAAAGTGCCGCGCACGTGATTGAGCACCAGGGTCGCCAATGCTTCCCCTTCCACTTCCTCCGCGATTACCAGGAGCGTCCCCCCAGCCTTCGCCACTGCCTCCAAGAGCTTGATCAGATCGTGAAGCGTCGAAATCTTCTTATCGACAAGAAGAACCATCGGATCGTCCAGGACCGCCTCCATCTTCTCCGGATCGGTGACGAAGTACGGGGAGAGAAAGCCGCGATCGAACTGCATGCCTTCGACGACCTCCATCGTCGTTTCCGTGGTCTTTGACTCCTCGACGGTGATCACGCCTTCTCCGCCCACCTTCTCCATGGCCTCGCCAATAAGCTTGCCGATCGCCGGATCATTGTGAGCCGAGATCGTGGCCACCTGCTCCTTCTCAAGCCTGGTCTTGACCGGACGGGAGATCTCCCGCAGCGTCCTGGTCGCGCGCAGCAAAGCCCTGTCCAGGCCACGCTTTATATCGATGGCGCTGGCGCCCGCGACCACGTTCCGCACCCCGTCGGCAAATATCGCATGTGCGAGAATCGTCGATGTGCTCGTCCCGTCGCCGACCATGTCACCGGTCTTTTCGGCCGCCTGGCGCAGCATGCGGGCGCCGAGATTCTCCTCAGGGTCCTTGAGATCGAATTCCTTTGCTATGGTCACGCCGTCATTGCAGACCACGGGTGCCCCCCACTTCTTCTCGATCAATACTGACTTCGAACGGGGGCCAAGCGTAACGCGGACAGCATCCGCCAGCTGCGTCGCGCCACGAAGAATTTTTTCCCGCGCCGCCGAGCGGAAGAGCACTTGCTTGTGGGCCATGGCTTTACCTTCCCGATGGATTCTGCATGGTGATGTGTACCTAACTCCATTTCAGAGCAGGTTGACCCAGATCAAATCCCTCGTTTTCTCCAGAGACGGGCGGCACAGCTTGATCGAGATCAAGGAAAATTGGCCCAAGAGCCATCATTCTATCTTTTATTGATGAAAGGAGGACATTATGACCGTCACCAAATTGCCCGTAACAAAGGAAGCCAAGCTAAGCAGGCCGGAGCCTGCAACGTGGCACCCGCTGCTGAGCTTGCAACGCGAAATCAACCAGATCTTCGATCAGTTTGATCGCGGTTGGCGCCCGTTCTCTCAACGCTTCCTTTATGACACCGAGCCGTCCAGCAGAGTCTACGCCATGTGGTCTTCGCCGGCCGTCGACATCGTTGACACCGAGAAGGCTTACGAAATCACGGTCGAGGTTCCTGGCATGACTCCCGAAAACCTCGAAGTGAAGGCCGTAAACGGCAGGCTTGTCATCAAAGGCGAGAAGAAGGAATCGAAGCAGGAGAAGCGCGGCGACACTGAACTGTCCGAGCGGTGCTACGGCGCTTTCGAACGCAGTTTCCAGCTCCCGGAGGGCGTTGACAGCGGCAAGATCGAAGCCACTCTTGAGGCCGGTGTCCTGACTGTTCTTCTGCCCAAGAGCATCGAGGTGCAGAAATCCGCCAAGAAGATCGAAGTGAAGGCGGCCTGATTCAGCGGCGACGATCCGGCCGCTCACTGCCTGGAGCGCGAGCATACGCCCCCGTTGCTTCGCGCTCCAGGAACCGTTTCCAAGGCGGTCTGGTTGGTGGATCCATCAGCTTCCGGGAACAGGAGTTGGCCCTGGTGCCTTCATCAGCAGATAGGAACCGCAACGGAATTCGAATATGTGCGAAGCGAAGCTTTCCTCACCCTGAGTTTCGTCTATCCTTCGAACCGGCCGGCCTGCCAGCTTCACACCTGAAAAGTTATAATTCAGGGGATCTTCCATCAGGCGCAACCTGCTCGCCAGCTCGGCTATGGCTTGCCGCGGCCATAGGGTGACGTCGAAGGCCAGGATATCAGGGTTAAGGATGCTCGCGCTTGAGCGGCGGCACATGGCGCTGTCCGACTTGTCAAACTTCTCGCTGCTGGACAGCTGTCTGGCAGGATCCACACCGTTGAAGTCTATACTGCTGCACATCATTCCGGCGGCAACGCGGCCGTGATCGAATGATATGGCCAGGAGCGCCGTATTGTCGTCTTCGGCGCGGAGGTTGCCTGCCTGGAGAAGTAGGAGTCCTGCTGAGGTCCAGGTCATCAAGATGCCGCGAAGGAACGCCTTAAGCATGGCAAAAGTCTAGGCCATATGCGATAGATCACTTTGATCTGCGTCAAGACTTGGATTCCTCAATCATCATATTGATATCCCAGAATTGGTTTCCGGACTCTCTTGGAGCTTCAATGTCTGTTCGTTCCGTGTCAGGCTACACTGGCTTCCAGATAGGCCTGCACTGGCTTATCGCGGCGCTGGTCGTTCTCCAACTGATCTTTGGAGAGTCCATCGCTGAGCAAATTGAAGCCGCTGAGAACGGCACCACCGCATCGGCCTTTGATCAATTCTTTGGCGGAGTGCACTATTGGGCCGGAATTGCGATCCTTGCTTTTGTCGCTGCGAGAGTGTGGTTGCGAGTGATCGCCGGCGCGCCACCCGCGCCGCAAGCAGGATGGATGGCCACGGCTGCGAAGCTCAGCCATGCCGTATTCTACGTGCTTCTGATCCTGATGCCGATTACCGGATTTCTTGCATTCTATGTCGGCGATCCTTTCGGCGAGCTTCACGAGCTCGGGAAACCGATCCTGATCATACTCATCGCGGTTCACGTCGGCGCCTCCCTCTATCATCAGTTCTGGCTCAAGGACGGCACGTTGCGGAGAATGTTCGTGCCCCGCAGCCAGTAAAGCATCCTGTCCTCTGCGAACGGAGCTTCAAATGACCGTGCAAACAACGAAATCAGCCTTTGGCAACCACCTGCCGGCAGAGTTCGAAGCCATCGATGCCTACTGGCGCGCGGCAAACTATCTGACCGTCGGGCAAATCTACCTGCTCGACAATCCGCTGTTGCGCGAGCCCTTGCGCCTCGAGCATGTCAAGCCCCGGCTGCTCGGACACTGGGGCACCTCGCCTGGTCTCAATTTCATCTATGCCCATCTGAACAGGATCATTCGCCAACGGGACGCCAATCTGATCTATGTCTGCGGCCCGGGCCATGGCGGCCCGGCGATGGTTGCCAATACGTATCTCGAAGGGACCTATAGCGAGCTCTATCCGGACGTACCCCTTAACGAAGATGGGATGCGCAAGCTCTTCCGCCAGTTTTCCTTTCCCGGAGGAATTCCGAGCCACGCGGCGCCTGACGTCCCAGGCTCCATCCATGAAGGGGGTGAGCTCGGCTACGCCCTGTCTCATGCCTTTGGCGCGGCATTCGACAATCCGGAACTCGTCGTTGCCTGCGTGGTTGGCGACGGAGAAGCAGAGACCGGCCCGCTGGCAACGGCGTGGCATTCCAACAAGTTCCTCAATCCGAAGCGCGATGGCGCGGTGCTGCCCATCCTGCATCTCAATGGCTACAAGATTGCCAATCCGACGATACTGGCGCGCATCCCGCCTGATGAACTGAGCGCGCTCTTCATTGGCTATGGCTATGAACCTCTTTTCGTCGAGGGCGACGACCCGGCCGTGATGCATGGGCAAATGGCAGTTGCGCTCGATGAAGCCTTCGATCGGATACGAGCCGTCCAAAGCGTTGCGCGCCGGAGAACGGACGAAACTCACTCGCGACCGAAGTGGCCAATGATCATCCTGCGGAGCCCCAAGGGTTGGACCGGCCCGAAGCTGGTCGATGGGCTCAAGACCGAGGGCTTCTGGCGATCGCACCAGGTGCCGTTGTCCGGGCTTGCGGACAATCCGGAGCATCTTGAGCTTCTCGAAGACTGGCTCAGCAGTTATCGGCCGGAGGAACTGTTCGACGACAGCGGCGCCCCGCGGGCTTTCATTCGCGCGACGGCTCCCCAAGACTCGCGGCGAATGAGCGCCAACCCGCATGCCAATGGCGGCCTGCTGCGCAAACCCCTCCTTCTCCCTGACCTGCATGAACATGCTGTGGTCGTGAATGGGGCAGGCACGCGAAAGGCCGAATCCACCAGGGCCATGGGCCGATATTTGCGTGACGTACTGAAGTTGAATGCGCCCACGAATAATTTTCGCATCGTCGGCCCGGATGAGACGGCTTCAAACCGCCTCCAGGATGTCTTCGAGGTGACCGACAGAGCCTGGATGGAGACGGTCCGCGCCGAAGACATCGCTCTCGGGCGAGAAGGCAGAGTGCTCGAAATCCTGTCCGAACATACCTGTCAGGGCTGGCTCGAAGGCTACATCCTGACAGGCCGGCATGGGTTCTTCTCCTGCTACGAAGCGTTCATCCACATCGTCGATTCGATGTTCAACCAGCACGCAAAGTGGCTGGACGCTTGCCGCGAAATTACGTGGCGGCAGCCAATCTCGTCACTGAACTACTTGTTGTCGAGCCATGTCTGGCATCAGGAGCACAATGGGTTCAGTCACCAGGATCCAGGCTTCATCGACGTCGCGCTCAACAAGAAAGCCGATATTGTCCGTGTCTATCTGCCGCCCGACGCCAACACGCTGCTTTGGGTCACCAATCACGTCCTGCGCACCTGGAACAGGATCAATATCATCGTAGCCGGAAAGCCGCCTTCGTGGCAGTGGCTGGCGATGGACGATGCGATCAGTCATTGTCAATCGGGGATCGGCATATGGGAGTGGGCCTCGACCGCCAATGGCAAAGAGCCGGACGTGGTCCTGGCCTGCGCCGGCGATGCGCCAACGCTTGAAACGCTTGCCGCCGTCCAGATTCTTAAGGAACACGCACCGCAATTGAAGATTAGGGTCGTCAATGTCATCGACCTGATGACGCTGCTGCCGAAACAGGTCCATCCCCATGGACTCTCGGACGGCGAATTCGACAGCCTGTTCACGACGAGCAAGCCCGTCATTTTCGCCTATCATGGCTACCCCGCGACGATACACAGGCTGACCTACCGCCGCACAAATCATCCCAACATCCATGTGCGCGGCTACAACGAGGAAGGGACAACGACCACGCCTTTCGATATGACCGTGCTCAATGGCCTGGACAGGTTTCACCTCGTCCAAAGCGTGCTCAACTGGATTCCGGAACTCCAAACTGCACGAGCCGACCTGAAGCGACTGATGGACCACAAGCTCGAGCAGCATCAAGCCTATATCCGCGAGCACGGCCAAGATATGCCTGAAATCCGCGAGTGGCGTTGGCGAGGTTAGCGCCGCCATTCCGGACCAATTGGACGTTTTGTCACTTTGATCCTGGTCAAGATTCGGATCGCGAATGACGACTATGAAGGGAGCGTAATTCCAAGATTGACTGCCTTGGGAGCATGAGGTCAGGCGCATGGGTCAGCTTGCTTTCCTGGACGAGGACAGATTGTTTGACGGACAGTGCATCCGGTTCACGGGCTTCGACAGCACGGACGAGGTTACCTGCGGAGTGACGGTTGCGGCGCTCAAGGCGTGCGATCCTGGCTTGCAGCGTCATGGTCTCGTGCCCGCGGAGGTCTTCCTGGCTTCATTCGACGGGCTGTTGGTCGCGATCCACGATGCCGCGCGCCGGAAATACGACCGCGGCGAATTCGAATCCGAAGGCGACCTGCGGATCATGGTTCATCGCCGCGATCTGTCGCCCTGAAGCCCTATGCCGGCCAGAGTCGAGTGTCATTGTCACTGTTTGAGGCACGATGTCGAGCGAGTTCCAGCTTGAGTTCGGGGATCATAGAGGCGGAGAGCACGCCAGCCTTTCGCCGCATGCCGTCGGCCAATACATGGTTCGCGCGGTGCCTGTGGCCCGTAGCCACGAGACGGCTGGTACCGTTCGAGCCCGCCTGGCAGGGCAGAAGTTCGATGACGCCGCGCATGTCTTCGTGACCACTGATGACGGCGTGCTGTCGGGAATAGCCAGTCTCACCAGTCTCATCGGTGCCCACGCGGAACTACCGATGGGCCAGCTCATGATTCCTGCATCCGGCCATGTCGTCACCGCCGACACGGACCGGGAGGATGCGGCAAGTCTGGCTATCCGCCGGGAGGCCGGCGCGCTCGCGGTCACGACCCGCGACGGGCGGCTTATCGGCGCGATCCCGGCCACGGCGCTCATGTCGATCCTGCGGGACGAGCATCTCGAGGACCTGCATCACATGGCCGGCATCCTGGGCAAGTCGGAGGCGGCACAGAAAGCGCTTTCCGCGTCTCCGTTGCGGCGCGCGATCTTCCGGTTGCCCTGGATCCTGATCGGCCTCGCTGGCAGTGCGCTGTTCACCACCATCATGACGCGCTTTGAGGCTCCGCTTTCGGCCCATATCGCCGTCGCCTTCTTCGTACCTGCGCTCGTCTATCTGACCGACTCGATCGGAACCCAAGCAGAAACTGTCGTCATCAGAACATTGTCGCTGACAGGCGCGCCCCTGACGCCTCTATTCGCAGCGGAGTTTGCAACCAGCCTGATCTTGGGGTTTGTCCTATCCAGCCTTGCCTTGCCGCTCGTGTGGCTATCCTTCGGCAACTCCATGCTTGCATTGGCAGTAGCCATCTCTCTCTTTTTTGCCACCGCCGTCGCAACCGGCCTTGGCGTCCTTCTTCCATGGACTTTTGACCGCTTGGGCTTTGATCCGGCGCTGAGCAGCGGCCCGATTGCCACCGTGTTTCAGGATGCCTCGACATTGATCATCTATCTGGCAACGGCCGCGACACTGTTGGCCAGCTGATGCAGCCGGAGAGCGCGCGGACATACATTCTCCGACCTTGACAATTCCCAAATCTCACGCTCATGCACACAATCTCAATAGGGCGAGCAAATTTTTCTCTTCGCCAACGACTTCGCCGTGCCGATTACAAAGAGCCGTGTTTTGCCCGCCAGTTTCCTGCAGTTACCTACCGGTGGTGCTGCCGAGGGGCCCGCCGCATTACGGACCTTTCGTCTGGAGCCCTTCCAGATACTTGACGATGGCCATGATCCGCTGCTCGACCTCCCGCTCCGCAGCTTTCGCCGTATCGAGCGACGTACTGTCTTCGACGGCCTCATCCATGAGCCAATCTCCCCAGATCGGCATTTCGCGTGAGCCGTGCGACTCGGTCATCTTGAGACCGAGGATCCAGTCGTAGACCGCCTTCTCGTCGAATACACCATGCGCCCGCTCTCGAATGCGCGTGAGGTCCGGCGGAATCTTCGTGAGATTCTTCGCCAAGGGGCCGTTGCCCTTGGCATCGGCATTATGGCAGTCGGCGCAGAGCTCCAGGAAGTCACGATGGGCGCTGTCGGAACCCGCATTTGCGGTATCAACCTGGTAGATCAGGGCTATGAGTGCAGCGGCGAAAGGAAGGGGATGGAAGTGCATCGGAGCTATCCAGGCCTGGCTAGTCGGGAGCGGAAGCTGCAGAGACGCTGGCGATAATCGCCATGATGCAGAGGACGAAGTAGGCGATCGAGGCGATCGTCAATCCGTGCCAGAAAACCCCCGTCTGCGACCAGATAACGACAATCCAATAGAGCTCGGCAAAGAACGGGGCGATAAAGGTAATGAGCGCTGCGACATAGCCTGAGGCCAGGAAAGCCAGGATCGTCGCATAAAGGTGGATTATGCCACCCGCCACCGAACATATCATGATGGACGTCCCTGCCATGGCCAGAGACAGCTTCAGCAATAGCTCGCGGAACCTACTCGATCCCAGCGTCAGGGGCTGCGCGCCATCTTTTCTTGCTGCACACATTTGAACCAGTCGACCTTGCGAAATACCAACCTGCAATAGATAGCCCGCAGAGAAAGGAAGCCGATTGATTTCGATCAAACCCGCCCGGGCTGATGCCGGTCAGGCTTTCGGACGATCCTGGTCATCGTCGATGCCCCGCCACGCGGCGCCGTCGAGATCGTCATACTGACCTGCCTTGAGGCTCCACAGAAATGCGACAAGCCAGATAGCGCTGATCAGCAAAGCGAGTGGTATCAGAAATATCAGGCCGCTCATGCGGGCCTCCGCTGCCGCCCTGCCAAGCCCGGCATTCCAAGGGGGTCCGGAGCCGGCACATTTACCGCCTTCCAGCCCGGCAGGCTTACACCCAAGCGCAGTGCGTTGGCGATCACGATCAGGCTCGAGGATGACATGGCAACTGCCGCGACGAGCGGCGTCGCCAATCCGGCCATCGCGATCGGCACCGCCAGCAGATTATATCCGATCGCAAGCGCGAAATTCTGCCGGGCTATGGCTTGCGCCTTGAGGGCGACGCGCCTCGCGAAGCTGACCGCGGCGAGCGACTCGCTCATGAAGACAATGCCGGCGGCAGTGCGGCCGATATCGCTCGCTGTCGAGGGCGCCATCGAAACATGGCCCGCCGCCAGCGCCGGAGCGTCATTGATCCCGTCACCAACCATCAGCACCTTGCGACCCATGCGGCGAAGCTGCTCGATACGGTCGAGCTTCGCTTGCGGCGACAGGCTTGCGAAACAGCTTTCGATCCCGGTTTCCGCCGCAACCCGCTCTACCGCGGCGCTGCGGTCGCCCGACAGGAGCTCGACCGACAAGCCCTCGGATCTCAATGCAGACACGGTCTGGCGGGCCTCCGGACGCAGCCTATCCTCAAAATGGAAGAAGATGGGTTGATCCGACTGGCGGCGAAACGCGATCTCGAGACGGCCGTCGTCATGATCCCTGGCCGGGACGCCGCACCACGCCCGGCTCCCCAGGCGCAGGGCCTCGCCCTTCGAGGCGCCTTCCAGTCCCTGGCCCGGATGTTCGGTCACGCGATCGAGCGGCGTTGCCGCAATACCAAGCTTGCGAAGTCCCGCTGCAAGAGCCACCGAGAGCGGATGGCGGCTTTCCCGCGCCAGTCCATGGGCAAGCGCCAGCATACCGGCCGGTGCTGCCGTCAGTCCTTTCATCTCGGGACTTCCCAAAGTCAGGGTTCCCGTCTTGTCGAACACGACCGTGTCGACATCCGCCAGCTTCTCGAGCGCGGCACCGTCCTTGATCATGATCCCGCGCCTGAACAACATGCCGGAGGCCACGATCTGGACAGCCGGGACGGCAAGTCCCAAGGCGCATGGACAAGTGATGATCAGAACAGCGATCGCCGCCATCAGCGAGTCATGCCAACCGTAGCCCAATGCCAGCCAGCCCGCCAAGGTGGTTGCAGCAAGGATATGAACCGCCGGGGAATAGAAACGGGCAAGACGATCGGCGATCCGCACATAGGCGGATTGGTTCTGCTCGGCCGCGGCCATGAGCCGGATGAGGTCGGCCAGAAACGTATCGTTGCCGGTCGCCGTAACCTTCACAAGGAGGGCGCCTGTGAGATTGAGCATCCCGGCCTGGACCGGGTTTCCGCGTTTCACGGCTTCAGGCGCGCTCTCACCGGTCATGATCGACCGGTCCACGTCGCTCGACCCTTCAGCAATCTCGCCATCGGCGGCAAATCTCTCGCCCGCCGCCACGGCCATCATCATGCCGGGCTTGAGCCCCTTGGCCGGAATTTGCCGGTGACTGCCATCGGCTTCGACCGCCGTCGCAACCGCCGGCGTCAGTGTCATCAGCTGGGAAATGGCGCTCCGGGCCCGCGCCCGCATGAGGTGATCGAGATAGCGTCCGACCAGCAGGAAGAAAAGCAAGGATACCGCTGCGTCGTAGTAAGCATGTGCCCCGCTGTTGATCGTCTCGAAAAGGCTCATCAGGGTGGCAAGGCTTACTCCCAGTGAGATCGGCACATCCATATTCACCCGGCCATGGCGCAAGGCGGCAAGTGCCGATGCGAAAAAAGGCCGGCCGGAATAGATGACAGTCGGCAATGCGATCAGGGCCGAAAGCCAGTGAAAGAGATCGCGGCTTGCCGCATCCGCGCCTGTCCACACGAAGCCTGAAAACAGCATGATATTTGACGCAGCGAAGCCGGCAACGACAAACGCGCGCAGGAGAGCGCTGCCTTCCCGATCGTCCTGTAGGAATCCGCTTTCGCGCGGGTCGAACGGCCGGGCAAGATAACCGAGACCTCCAAGCCGCTCGATGAAGGCTTGTGGCTCGACCTCGCCATCGCGCCAGGTGATGGTGACCCTGCGCGCCGTGAGGTTGACGCGCGCGCTGACCACACTCTTGATCTCTTGCAGCGCCGCTTCAATGTTTCTTATGCAGGCGGCGCAGTGAATGCCGGGAACGATCAGCTCGATCCGACTGAGCCCGGGCCCGGCGAAACTCACCCATCGTTTCGCCTCTTCGGCTTCGAGACGCGGCAGCTCGCAGTCGCCTGCAACCGGGCTGGGACAGCATGTCATTTATCGGCACCTCTCGGAGCAAGGAAGCGATAGACGCGACGCAAGGTCTCCCCGGTCGCGGTGCGCGCTGTCGCTTCAGCATCCCAAAGGCCGGGCGAGAGTGCCACAGCCAACTCATATCTCCCCGACGCCGTCTCGTTCAGCAGGAGCTGCCGGTCCTCGCGGTCAGTCGAGGGACGCTTCAGGGTGACGCTCACTTTTGCCCGCTCAACCGGACGCCGCTCAGCATCGCCCAGCGTCAAGGTCAGTCTGCCCCTCGCATAGCCGAGACTTTCCTGCCAGCCGAGCAGCGCCTGGCGGCGCGCTTCCGCCAGCTCTTCGTTGAAGCCCTGGCTTGCAACATAACCGTTCTGGACCACGAGGCCCGTCCAGCTTCTCATGGCAAAGACGGCGAGCGTGGTGTTGACGGCAATGATGACCACAAAAAACGCGGCCATGACTGCGAAGACCTGGCGACCGGTTATGCCTGCGGCACGGGCGCTCATGGTTCGTCTCCTGTCCTGGATGGGCCATGGAAGATCGCCGGATATTCGCTGCGCTCGGCGGCTTCCGTCTGACTGCTGTCGGTTATCACGAAGGAGAAGCCGGTCGTTTCGCCAGTCATGGCCTCCCGCGGCATGGCGACATAGGTTTTGATGCTGCGCAGCTTGTCGGCTTCGACCTCGACCTCGAAGGCACGCGACGGCGGCTGCTCAGACCCGGCCAGCGTCATCACCGCCGCCGGAGCTCCCTCGATCGACAGGCGGAAATTGCGTGGCCGCTGCTCCATGTTCAGGATCTTGATCGTGTAGCCGTTGCGGATGGACCCGTCCGAGAGCGTCACGAACAAGGGATTGCGGTCGGCCACCACATTGATGTCGAGACGCTCGCGCATCGCGAGCGAGACCAGCATGACGAGGCCGGCCACGACCCACAGTGCCGAATAGACGATCGTGCGCGGCCGGATTAGTGCGCCGCGAAGCAGGGTCTTGGGTGAGACGGACTTTGCCGCCTCGAAGACCTTGAGGCTGGAATAGGAAATGAGGCCCCTGGGCTTGCCGATCTTATCCATGACGGAATCGCAGGCATCGATACACAGCGCGCAGGTGATGCAGGCCAGCTGCTGACCGTCGCGAATATCGATGCCCATCGGGCAGACCGCGACACAGGCATTGCAATCGACGCAATCACCCGCCGACTTACCCTCGGCCAGGAGCTTCTTGCGGTGGGCCGATCGCGGCTCGCCGCGCCAGGCATTGTAGGTTACGACAAGCGAATCCTCATCGACCATCGCCGCCTGGATGCGCGGCCAGGGACACATATAGATGCACACCTGCTCGCGCATGAAGCCCGCGAGCACATAGGTCGTCGCGGTGAGGAGCCCGATCGTCGAATAGGCGACGGGCGCTGCCTCCCCTGTCACCAGGTCGCGGGCAAGCGAAGGCGCATCGGCAAAGTAGAAAATCCAAGCCCCACCGGTCGCCACGCTGATCACCACCCAGATCGCATGCTTCATCACCCGCTTGCGCAGCTTGTCGAGGGACCAGGGCGCCGAATCGAGCTTTATGCGGGCATTGCGGTCACCTTCCACCCAACGCTCGACCACGAGGAACAGGTCGGTCCAGACGGTCTGCGGACATGTATAGCCGCACCAGGCCCGCCCCACGACGGAGGTGACGAGAAACAGCCCTACCCCGGCCATGATGAGAAGGCCGGCGACATAGTAGAATTCCTGCGGCCAGATCTCGATGAAGAAGAAGTAGAAGCGCCGATGCGCAAGATCGACCAGGATCGCCTGGTCCGGCGCGTAAGGTCCACGATCCCATCTGAGCCATGGCGCGATGTAGTAGATGCCGAGCGTCACCGCCATGATCAGCCATTTGAGCCGGCGGAAGTCGCCGGAAGCGCGCTTGGGATGTATCTTCGTGCGCGGCGCATAGAGCTTCAGTCGCTGGGGTGCGTTGACCGCCTCGACATTGTGGCGCTCTATATCGGCTGGCCTGCCGCCGGTGTCCTGCTCTGCCAATGGATATGAATCGGCCATTGCAATCTCATTGTGGCTGGAGCGTTTCGCCGCCGCCGAGCGAGTAGACATAGATCGCCAGTTCCTTGAGCGTGACGTCGTCGAGGCGGTGGCCCCAGGCCGGCATGACGCCCTGGCGCGGCCTCGTGATCTGCGCGACGATGGCCGCTTTGTCGCCGCCATAGAGCCAGATGGCATCGTTCAGACGGGCGCCCCCCGCCTCCCGCAGCCCTTGGCCCCGCTCGCCATGGCAGGCGACGCAGTTTGCAGCGTATAGTGGCTCGCCCTTGGCCGCCGCCTCGGCATCGTGTGGCTGTCCTGACAATGCCAGCACGAACTCCGCGGTCGAATTGATCTCATCCGGGTTGAGCATGCCGTCGCCGAAGGCCGGCATCTGAGAAATGCGTGTCTCGGCATCGGCCGCATAGCGGATACCACTCTTGAGCGTCTTGTGGATCTCCTCGTAGGTTCCGCCCCACAGCCAGTCGTCGTCATTCAGGTTGGGATAGCCCTTGCCGCCCGCGGCCCCCGATCCATGGCACTGCACGCAATTGACCTTGAAGGCGGCGGCACCGCCAGCGCGGGCGAAGTCAAAGAGCTTGGGATCCTGCGAGATCTGGCCCAGATCATTGGCCTTGATCCTGTCGCGCCATTCGCTCTGAGCCGCAGCCGCATCGGCGATCTCCTTCACCACATCCTGGCGGCTGGAATAGCCGAGCACTCCGCTCGTGGCGGAATTGATCAGCGGCCAGGCCGGATAGGCGATCGAATAAACCAGCGCCCAGACAATCGTTGCATAGAAGGTCCATAGCCACCAGCGCGGCAATGGCGTGTTGAGCTCCTTGATGCCGTCCCATTCATGTCCGGTCGTCGAGGTTCCGCTGATTTCGTCCCGTTCGATCTCGGACATGTCAGATCTCCTTGTCGTCATCGAGCGGCAGCCGGGAAATGCGCGAATAGACCTTGCCGGCCCCGGGGCGCATTGCGAAGGCGACGATGCCAATAAAAATCACGAACAGAGCCAGAAGACCCCAGCTGTCGGCAAAATGTCTGAGCGCGTCATAGGTCATTTTTCATCACCGCAGATTGGCTTCGGCCTTGTAGGCATTGAAGTCGACGAGCGTCCCCAGCATTTGCAGATAGGCGATGAGAGCATCCATTTCGGTGATCTGCCCGCGCTGCCCGTCGAAATCCCGTGCCTCCGCCTTCGGATAGCGCTTTTGGAAGGCATCAACGTCGCCGGCGTCAGGATTTGCCTGGGCAGCGAAATCCGCAGGCGCGTTGGCGATCATTTCATCGCTATAGGGAACGCCGACGCCGGCATTGGCGCGCAAATGGTTGGCAATGTCCTTCCCCGAGATCGGCGTCTCGAGCAGGAACGGGTAGCCGGGCATGATCGATTCCGGCACGACCCCGCGCGGATCGACCAGATGGTCACGATGCCATTCGTCGGAATAACGCCCGCCGACGCGCGCCAGGTCGGGACCCGTGCGCTTTGATCCCCATTGGAACGGATGGTCATACATGCTCTCGGCAGCGAGACTGTAGTGGCCGTAGCGTTCGACCTCATCGCGGAAAGGCCGGATCATCTGGCTGTGGCAGAGATAGCAACCCTCGCGGATATAGATATTGCGACCGGCAAGCTCGAGAGGCGTATAGGGACGCATCCCCTCCACCTTTTCGATCGTGTTCTGCAGATAGAAGAGAGGCGCTATCTCGACGATGCCGCCAATGGTGACGACCAGGAGACTCAGGATGAGCAGCAGGGTGGCGTTGCGCTCGATGAATGCGTGGCGGAACATGAGGTCCTCCTAAGCCACTGCCGCGGCGGGGGCCGGGACCTGCTGACGGATGCCGCCTCTCACGGTGCGGATCAGGTTGTAGGTCATGACCAGCGCCCCTGCGAGGTAGAGGATGCCTCCCAGCGCGCGGATGAAGTAATAGGGATGCATGGCGGCAACGCTCTCGGCGAAGGAATAGACGAGGAAGCCCTGGTCGTCGTATTCGCGCCACATAAGCCCCTGCATGATGCCGGCGACCCACATGGACGCGGCATAAAGGACGATGCCGAGCGTCGCGAGCCAGAAGTGCCAGTTGACCAGCCTCAGGCTGTAGAGTTCCTGCCTGCCCCAAAGCCTGGGCACCAGATGATAGACGCAGGCGATGCTGATCATGCCGACCCATCCCAAGGCGCCCGAATGGACATGGCCGATAGTCCAGTCAGTGTAGTGGGATAGTGAATTGACGGCCTTGATCGACATCATCGGCCCCTCGAAGGTCGACATGCCGTAGAAGGCGATGGCGAGGACCATGATGCGCAGGACGGGATCAGTTCGCAGCTTGTCCCAAGCTCCGGAAAGCGTCATCAGGCCGTTGATCATGCCGCCCCAGGACGGCATCCACAGCATGATCGAGAAGATCATGCCGAGCGATTGCGCCCAGTCCGGCAGCGCGGTGTAGTGGAGGTGGTGCGGTCCGGCCCAGATATAGAGGAAGATCAGCGACCAGAAATGTACGATCGAGAGCCGGTACGAATAGATCGGCCGCTGCGCCCGCTTGGGAACGAAATAATACATCATGCCAAGGAAGCCGGCGGTCAGGAAGAAGCCGACGGCATTGTGCCCGTACCACCATTGGGTGAGCGCATCCTGCACGCCCGAGAACAGCGAATAGCTCTTCGTACCCAGAAGCGAAACCGGCAAGGCCAGGTTGTTGACCACATGCAGCATCGCGATCGTGACAATGAACGACAGGTAGAACCAGTTGGCGACGTAGATATGCGGTTCCTTGCGCCGGATGAGGGTGCCGAGGAACACCGCCAGATAGGCGACCCAGACGACCGTCAGCCACAGGTCGACATACCACTCAGGTTCCGCATATTCGCGCGACTGCGTGATGCCGAGCAGATAGCCGGTCGCTGCGAGGACGATGAAGAGCTGGTAGCCCCAGAACACGAACCAGGCGAGGTTGCCGAAGGCGAGCCTTGTGCGACAGGTGCGCTGGACGACATAGAAGCTCGTCGCGATCAGGGCATTGCCGCCAAAGGCAAAGACGACCGCCGAGGTATGAAGTGGCCGCAAGCGGCCGAAATTGGTCCATGGCAGGTCGAAATTGAGCGCCGGGAAGGTGAGCTGCAGGGCGATGACGACGCCCACCAGGAAGCCCGCAAGCCCCCAAAAGACCGTGGCGATCATCCCGGCCCTGACGACGCCGTCGAGATAGACGGATTCGCTGACCGCAACCGAATGGCCATTGGGAAATCGGCGGGCATAGTAGACGATGAGGCCGGCTACGGCGATGAAGCCGATCCAGGCGTGGACGGCAAAACCATCATCCTTCGTCATTGCCGCGAGCACGACCAGGAAAAGGGCGACGCAGCCCAAGACGGCTGTCCGCGCCAGTTGTTCCGACTCCGACATGTGCCTCAGCCCTCCTTGTCTTACCGAATTCGCTCTTACGGGAGGCACGGCGAGGCGGCTTTGATCTGTGTCAATGCGCCAAAGGCGCGGGGCGCCCAAAAATCAATCCAAGGAGCTATTTGTCCTATGATGTCCACCCAACAGATCCAATCCGACGGCTGGCTGCGTCGAAGCCCTCTCGACCTTATCGAGCATGAGCACTTGGCTCAGGCCCAGCTTTGCGACTCGCTTGAGAGGATCGCCGACGACCTGCCGGACAATGTCGATCGCCGGTTGTGCATGCAGGTCATCGATGCACTCCAGTTCCAGATGCCCGTGCATCATCGCGACGAGGAGCTCGGCCTGTTTCCGCTGATCGAGAAGCGGGCTTTGCCCGACGACAATATCCATGACATCCTCGCCCGCCTGGCGCTCGAACATGCGACCGACGAAAGCTTTGCAAGCGAGCTGCTGGAAAGCCTGGAGGGCTTGCGGGAAGGCAAGAAGCTCAAGAACCCCGATATGGTCGGCTATATGCTGCGCAGCTTCTTCGAGAGCTACCGCAGGCATATTCACTGGGAGAATGCGATCGTCCTGCCCCTGGCGCGCGCCCGCTTGACGAGTGAGGATCTGGAAGAGCTCAATCGCGCCATGGTGAGCCACCGCCAATAGAGCGCGCGACCGGTGCTCAGATCATGGCAGCCGCTGTGATCTTGCGAAAGCGCATCAGCGAGAGAGCGAAAAAAAGAGCTCCCATGACCGTTACTTGCAGAAACTGTGGCCAGACGACTTCGATTCCGGCGCCGCGGTAGAGGATAGCTTGGGCGAAGCTCACGAAGTGTGTTGACGGCGACAGCCGCATAACCGACTCGAGCAGCGGCGGCATGCTGTCAAGCGGCGTGTTGCCGCCGGAAAGAATGTTCATCGGCAGGGCGACCAGAAGGAAGAGGAGCCCGAGCTGCGGCATCGAGCGGGCCACCGTACCGAGAAATATGCCGATCGCGGTTCCGAAGAACAAATAGAGCATGACGCCGGCCATGAAGAGGGGGATCGATCCGACGATCTCAATTCCGAACAGTGTCCGCACAACAAGCCATAGCGACAGGCCGACCGCGACCGTGATCACGAGATTGTTCGCCCAGACTTTTGCGGCCATGATCTCGAAGGGCGTGAGCGGCATGGTGAGCAGGTGATCCATCGTCCCATGCTCGCGCTCGCGGACGATTGCTGCGCCAGCGAGAATGATCGCCAGCATGTTCACGTTGCCGATGATCGCCATGGCTGCGTTGAACAACTGGGTCGTGACATTGGGATTGAAGGCGACACGCGCCACGAGTTTGACCGGCATGGACTCGACGACATCGACGCGAGCAACGTGGCGGGCGACCTCGGTGTCGATGATCTGCTCGAGGTAGCCGGAGCCGATTCCCGCCTGCATCGAGGCGGTGGCATCGATGTCGAGCTGCAGGGCTGGACGGCGACCTGCCCGCACGTCCCGCTCGAAGTTCGGAGGGATGTCGATGACGAATGTCTGAAGCGCCGTATCCATCGCGCGATCGATCTCATCTACTCGGATTTCGGCCGGAGACTTGAAGTAGGGCGGCAGGAGAACCTGCTTGATGGCGCGCGAGAGGCTCGAATGGTCCTCGTCGACCACGGCGACCGCCGCGTCACGGATTTCCTGGGCCGGGTTTTGCGCCTGCGTGTACACCGCCAGCGTGAAGGAGTAGATGACGAACCCGAACATCACGAAATCACGCGCGAAACTCCGCAATTCTTTCGTGCCGAGCCAAAAGATGTTCTTAAGCCGCCGGCGCATGTCAGCGCTCCTGCTTTCGCAACAGCGCGAGGCTGAGGAGCGTCAGGACGGGGATGAAGAGGGCGAGCACGAGCAGGCTGCCAGCAAGCTCCTGGAACCCGAGGGCTTTCGTAAAAGCGCCGACAGAGATCGTGAGAAAATACATCGTCGGAAAACTGTGCGCCATGAAAGCGGGGAAACCCGACAGGGACGAGACCGGCGTCAGCAGGCCGGAGAACTGGACGGCCGGCATCGCCGTCAAGATTCCTGTTCCGAAGAGCGCAGCCATTTGGCTGCGAGTGAAGCTCGATACGACGAGGCCATAGCCGGTCATCGCTATTACGTAGAGGAGCCCACCCAGCAGCAGGACCGGGAGGCTGCCCTTCAGCGGTACATCGAACAGGAAGATCGCCATGGCGAGCAGGCCGAGCAGGCTCACAAATGCCACGACGACATAAGGAAGCTGCTTGCCGAGAAGAAACTCCAGGCGGGTAACCGGAGTCACATAGAGATTGGTTATTGAGCCGAGCTCCTTCTCCCTCACTACCCCGACGGCCATGAGGATGGATGGGATGAAGGCGAGGAGCATGGCGATCGTCCCTGGTACCATCGCGAACACGCTCTTGAAATCCTGGTTGTAGCGGAAGCGGGTCTCGATCGTGGCAGCAGGCGTCAGCGTCGCATGGCCGGTTCGGCTGGCGAGGTTCGCCAGGTAGGATCGGTGCACGCCGGCAAGATAGCCGCGCGCTGTCTCGGCGCGAAATGGCATCGCGCCGTCGATCCAGGCGCCAACCTCGGTCGCAGCGCCGCGGGCGAGATTGCGACCGAAGCCGGGTGGAATCTCGATCGCGACCAGGATCTCTCCGGCTTGCAGCCGCCGCTCAAGACCTCCGTAAGCATCGAGCGGTGGCTTTTCCTCGAAATAGGGAGACCCGCGAAGCTCCTGCAAATAGGCGCGGCTTTCCGGCGTGTTGTCACGGTCGAGCACGGCAAAGGACAAGCCATTCACGTCCGTGTTGATGCCGAGCCCGAAGGCCACCATCAGGAAGGCCGTGCCGAGAAACGCGAAACCGAGCCGGATCGGATCGCGCCACAATTCGAGACCCTCGCGCCAGGCATAAGTGAGAAGCCGGCTGAGGCTGAAGATCTTGGGACGGGCCGCCCGCCGCATTGGCGCGACATTGCGACGCGCTGGAGCCGGGAGGTCCGCCGATACGTCCCGGCCCCCGTCCGCTTCTTCCAGGTAGGAGATGAAGGCGTCCTCGAGGTCTGTTGCCCCGCGCGCCGCAATGAGCTCGGCGGGGCTGCCGCTCGCCAGGACCTTGCTCGCATGCATCAGCGCAATACGATCACAACGCGCCGCCTCGTTCATGAAATGCGTCGATACAAAGATCGTGACGTCCTGGTTGCGCGAGAGATCGACGAGCAGCTCCCAGAAGCTGTCGCGGGCGAGCGGATCGACGCCCGATGTCGGTTCATCCAGGATGAGGAGCTCGGGTTCGTGAACCACCGCCACGGCGAGCGCCAGTCGCTGACGGATTCCGAGCGGCAGCTCGGCGGCTCGTTGATCGACATGCCGGTCGAGGCCGAATCGCTGAATGAGCTCGGCGATCCGCGTTTTCGCCCTGTCGGGCGGAAGGTGGAAAAGCCGGCCGTGCAGATCGAGATTCTGCCGGACCGTCAGCTCGGTATAGAGGGAGAAGGACTGCGACATATAGCCGACGCGGTTGCGGAGATCGTCCTTGGTCTCCGTGATCGGCCGGCCGAAGAGCCACGCGCTGCCGCTGCTGGCGGGCAGGAGTCCCGTGAGCATCTTCATCGTCGTCGTCTTGCCGGAGCCGTTCGATCCGAGAAACCCAAAGATCTCGCCGCGCTCGATTGCAAAGCTTGCGCCGTCCACAGCAACGAAATCGCCGAAGCGCCGCGTCAAGCCCTCAGCCTTGATGGCAATGGACCGCTCGCATGCCGGGCGCGGTGGGATGTGGAGTGCCCTGTGAGCGCGGCGAATTGTTTCGGGGAGTAGGGCCATGAATGCCCCTTCCAGGTCCGCACTTCCCGCGGCTGACTTGAACTCGGAAGGCGAGCCCCTGGCCAATATCCGGCCTGCGTTCATCGCAAACAAAAAGTCGAAACGTTCCGCCTCCTCCATGTAGGCGGTAGCCACGATCACGCTCATCTCTGCGCGCTCTTGGTGCATCCGCCCGATCAGGTCCCAGAACTGGCGGCGTGACAGCGGATCGACGCCGGTCGTCGGCTCATCGAGGATGAGCAAGTCGGGATCGTGCACGAGAGCGCAACAGAGGCCGAGCTTTTGCCGCATGCCGCCGGACAGCTTGCGAGCCTGGCGATCACGGAAAGGCGCGAGGCCGGTTGCTTCGAGAAGCTCCTCCAGCCGCTGCCGCCGCTCCGCCGGCGGCTGACCGAACAGGCGGGCGAAGAAGTCGATATTCTCCTCGACGCTCAGGTCGGGATAGAGGTTCCTGCCCAGCCCCTGCGGCATATACGCAATGCTCGGGCAGATGCTCGCCCGATGTCGGGGATCAACCATGTTCCCACCGAGCACCAGCACATGGCCCGACTGCAGCCGCTTGGTGCCCGCGATCAAGCCGAGAAGCGTCGATTTGCCGACGCCGTCCGGGCCGATAAGGCCGACGAATGCGCCAGCGCCGATCTCAAGGGAGATATCCTCGAGTGCCGCCGTCGCCCTGTAGTGATGGCGAAGCCCCAGGATCTCGACGACCGGCTCGATGCTATTCGGCATCCGAGTGCACCGGTT
Source organism: Pseudomonadota bacterium (assembly GCA_021828105.1). Lineage (GTDB taxonomy): Bacteria > Pseudomonadota > Alphaproteobacteria > Rhizobiales > Aestuariivirgaceae > Taklimakanibacter. Next base: position 125,238 of record JAKATG010000001.1, on the reverse strand, counting down.
TGAGCGCGGCAGGCCAGTCGGCGGTCGCGTCCAGAAGGACGAAGCCGATGCCCGGCGAGCCTGCGCGGATCTGGTTCGGATGTGCGCGGAGAAACTCGTTGTCAGTCCGGATTCGAACGCGGAACATCAGCTTGTCGCGCTCGCTCTTCGTCTCCACCGCCTTTGGAGTGAACTGCGCCTGGTCCGAGACGAACACGACCTTCGCCGGGATCGGGCTTTCCGGAAAGGCGTCGAGCACGATACGCGCGTCGGCTCCGACGGCAGCGCGCCCAGCTTGCGCGGTCGGCAGGAAAAGGTCCATGTAGACATATCCCAGATCGAGCATGGTGAAGACCTTTCCGCCGGCCGCGAGTACCTCTCCGGTGTTCGCCAGGCGATACTGAATGCGACCGTCGCGCGGGGCCACCAGCGTGGCGTCGGCGATGTCGACCTCGGTAGCGTGGGCATCATGGCGGGCACCCTCGAGCGCCTGCTCAGCCGCTTGCAGCAGCGCTTTCATCCCGGCGAGGTCCGCCGTTGCGGCGTCGAGTTGCTGCTGCCGCTGATCGAGCAGTTCCGTCGTCGCGTAGCCTTTCTGGAACAGAAAGCCGGTTCGCTTGAAGTTCTGCACGGCGAGAGTGACTTCTGTGTTGCGCCGATCGACATCCGTTTTCGCTCCTTCGCGCACGCTCTCCAGCCGTCTGATTTCGGCTTTCTTCTTTGCCAGCGATGCTTCGAGGTCGGCGGTATCCATCCGTCCTACGACCTGGCCGGCAGTCACGGTATCGCCCTCATCCGCCAAAAGCTCCGCGACACGGCCGCCGAGCTTGGTCGCAATGTCAATCTGGTCTGCCTCCACACGCCCGTTGCCGGATGCGATGCCGGCCGGCAATCCCGGTGTAACATACTGCCACCAATAGCTCGCCCCGACGGCGCCTCCGGCCAGGACCACGAGGGCGAGGCCGATCCATAAATGCAGGCGGGGTTTTCTGGTCGCGGGCGGAAGCAGGACGGTGGCAGGCACGCCCGCCTTCGGCGGCGAAAGCGGTGCCAACGCCGTTCCAGCCTTGTCAGCGACGTCGGTCTGGGTCATTACGCAGTCTCCCGGGCGAACCGAGCCATTTGTCCAATAAGGCATAGTTTCAAGCGCGACGGTTGGTGAACGGCATTGATGTATGTCAAGGCGGTCAGGAGCGCTCCTGAATTGCCGGGCGACAAGTGGCTTGAAGATCAGTGGACGCGCATCGATCGATCTCAAATGAGACCGATATTGCTGTCATTTCCCTCTTTTTCAGTGTGAGAGGAGGACGGAACATTTCATGTCCCGCAATACCGTGCGCGTGACGCCACCGAGGATGAACTCGCTCAAGCGCGAATGTCCATAGGCACCTATAACCAGCAGGCCGGCGCCCGCATCGGCTGCCTTCTGCAAGAGGATCTCCCCTGCAGTCTTATCGCTGCCCGCGACCGGAGTGACCACGACCTTGATCCCATGCAGGTTCAGGGCGTCGGCGATCCCCTCGCCCGGACTTGTCTCGGACCGCGAGCGCTCGGCCGGTGGATCGACCCAGATCACATGAATCGTCTTGGCACGCTGGAGGATGGGCAGGCTGTCGAACAGGGCGCGAGCGGCCTCACGCGAGCCGTTCCAGCCGATGACGACCGTTTCGGGAACGGAAGTCATCGGCTTCTTGAATGGGACGACCATGACCGGCCGGCCGGCCGCCACGGCTATGCGTGGCACAAAATCCAGCTCGACACCGAGTTCGGATTTCGTGTCGGTCTTGCTCAGCAAGATGAGATCGTAGCAACGGCCCGATTCTATCACACTGTCGGCGATCAGAGGGCTGGCTGACTTGTCGATTCGCAGCCGATGGCGGGCCGAGCCTTCCGGAAAGCCGGCTCTGAACGCTGCCTCGACCGAGGCGGACTGGCGGCGGAAGAACTCGCGGTGGGTTTCAAACATCTCCGGAATCGGCTCATAGCGGGCAGCCGGATAAACCGGCGCCGCCGGCACGACATAGAGTCCTGTCACACGTGCTTCGAATTCGCGCGCCAGGGTGGCCGCAGTGGCAATGACGGCTTCGTTATTGGCTGTTTCGTTGAGGTTGGTGAGAATGGTTCGGAATGACATGGTGCGGCCCAGAGAATGAGCCGGCATTCTGGCACCGCCTCACCCGTCCTCCATTGACTTGCGTCAAAGCCCCGTATCCTGCCCGGCAGCTTCCGCCAAGGCCTCGATATCAGGCACTTCCAATGTACGCGTGTCGATCATGTCGACGATTCCAGCCGCCTTCAGCCTTGTCAGTTGACGGCTGATCGTCTCGATCGTGAGCCCGAGATAGTCGGCGATATCCGCACGCCTGAGAGGAAGGTCGAACCGTCTCACGACGGGCTCGCTCTCGCCTGGGCAATCGGCCATCACGCTTCGACGGGCGAGCAACAGCAGGAAGCTTGCGACCTTCTCTTCGGCGGTCTTGCGTCCGAGCAGGAGCATCCACTCGCGCGCCGCGTCAAGCTCGTCCAAAGTGCGTTCGAACAGGCGGTGCTTGAGCTCGGGATAGATATCGATCAGGCGCTCAAAGCCCTCGTTCGGGAACATGCACACTTCGACATCGCTTGCCGCCTCGGCAAAATAGGGATTGCTGCGGCTGAATGTCCGCCCGAGGAAGTCCGGCGGAAACAAGAGGCCCACGATCTGTTGCCGGCCGTCGGCAATCGTCTTGGTGAGCTTGATGGTGCCCGAGATGACATTGGCAAAGAAGGTGACCGGCTCCTGGTCCGACATGATCATCTGTCCGGCCGCGTATTTCTTGCGGTGCGATATTTCGCTCAACCGGGCGATCTGCTCATCGCTCATTGCCCCACAGACAGCGCGGTTGCGCACGGCGCAGTGCTGACAGCGAAAAATCGGGGCAATACGTTCTGAGCTTTGCAGTGTCTTGGTCATGGGCCGCGGGTTCAGTTTGCCGAAACTTACCCCAGACTAGGGAGCAAGGGTCGGGCCGCTTTGATCCAGATCAAATTCCGAAGGCCACCTTGATCGAGATCAAGGCATTCGCCAGAGACGCGGTGAAATATCGCATCCCATGGACCAGCGCCCTCCCCTCAAATGCAACCTGAAACACGATTGCGATCCGGCCGGTGATCCGCCGTCATCCTGTCTCGTCGACAAATATGACGGTCGCGTGCCGCGCTATACAAGCTATCCCACTGCGGTGAACTTCCGCACGGATATCGGGCCGGATCAGTATCGCAGCTGGCTCGCCGCTCTCCCCAGGGATCAGCCGCTATCGCTTTATCTCCATATCCCCTTCTGTGAACGCCTGTGCTGGTACTGTGCCTGCCATACCGGCGTCACCCACAGGCGGCAGCCCATCGTCGATTATCTCAAATCCCTGATGGCGGAGATCGACCTCGTGACCGCTTCCATCCCGCATCGGCCTGTGGTTTCCGCAGTACATTTGGGCGGCGGCTCGCCGAATATGCTCTCGACATCCGACCTGGCCCGGCTTTTCACCCGCCTGCGCGAGAGATTTGCATTTGCCGACCAGGCGGTGATCGCGGCCGAGCTGGACCCGCGCTCGCTCACTCACGAATGGATCACGGTCGCGGCAGATCTCGGCCTGAACCGCGCAAGCCTCGGGGTCCAGGATCTCGATCCTGCCGTCCAGGCGGCAATCAACCGCATCCAGCCCTTCGAGATGCTCGAATGGTCGATCGCGACATTGCGCTTTGAAGGCGTCGACTCGGTCAATCTCGATATCGTCTATGGCCTGCCCCGCCAGACGACTCACGGATTGGCCAAGACCATCGACCAGCTCGTCAAGCTCGAGCCCGACAGGGTGGCACTCTTCGGCTATGCCCATGTTCCCTGGATGATGCCTCGGCAGAAGCTCATCAGGGAAGACGAGCTTCCGGATGCGCGGCAGCGCTATCAGCAGCAGCTCGTGGCCGCCAACAAGCTTCAGGAAGCCGGCTACATCCCCATCGGCCTCGATCATTTCTCGCTGCCTGCCGACGATCTCGCCATCGCGGCCGAGAACGGACTCCTGAGGCGGAATTTTCAAGGCTATACCAGTGATGACGCAACGACCGTGATCGGCTTTGGCGCTTCCTCGATCAGCACCCTTCGACAAGGCTTTGCGCAGAACCACCCGGACATCCGGAAGTGGCGGGAGGCGATCGTTGATGGTCGGTTCGCAACCTATCGCGGTACCGCTTTAACCCATGACGACCGCTTCTGGTCCGATATCATTCAAGCCCTCATGTGCGACCTTGAAGTCGATTTCGCGCCCATCCTGCGCCAGTGGAATATGTCGGCGTCTGCTCTTGCCCCGGCCCTGACCCGGCTCCATGAAATGGAGAGGGACGGGCTGGTGCGGCTATGCGGCTCCGTCCTCGCGGTGACCAGGCTGGGACGGCCGTTTTTGCGGACGATCTGCGCGAGCTTTGACCAGTATATTGTCGACCACAGTCCCACCGCCCATCATGCGCGGGCGATCTGACCGACCTTCGACAGCACCTTCTCGTCTCCGCCTTTGACAGAAGTCAAAACTGAACGCCCGCTCAAGATTATTGTGCGTCGTTGGGTCAAACGAAGGCCGTGCGGATGCATAATCAGAGAATACTCTATGTACTGGCGGGCACTGGAGGTGTTCGATGGGTAGAGCGTGTCGGCGGACGATCCTTCAGGACATATCGGAGACTGAAATTTCCCGCAGGCGCATCGGCTCATGACCACCAGAATGAGCCAATGGCCATGCGCAATCTTCTACGTTTGATGCTGACGGATGTGCGCGGAAACAACACACAGTGCTTCGACAGCTTGATCCTGGTTGCGCCTTGCACCATTCTCGATACGCTTCGCGCTTCTCTCTCCCTCGATGCTCCGACAAAAATCGTTGCTTGCGTAGACCGGGACCTGAGCAGGATCCGCGACCAGGAGCTGTGCCGCTATCTGCCTCTGCATCTTGTCTACCGGTCTAATGTGCCGATGCTAACAGCCAAGACAGTCAATGAACTCTGAAAGCGGTCTTTGCGCTGGCATAACGAGTTCCAGTGAACTCAACGGATCAGCCCCTTGATCCAAATCAAAGCCTTGCCCGCAAAAGCCTGACACCCAGCGGCAAAGGTCAGTGAACACCGATGAAGAGCAGAGCCAAGCGATAAGCGCTGCCCCCGGCCGAGCAGATCTGTTCCTCGATTGTCGGGCATGATGGCTGTCTATGGACTTGGCCAGGATCGACCCGATCAAACCACCTACCCCACCTGCCAAGGAATTTCGGAGGTCCTTTTTGATCGATGTCAAGAGAGTCTTCTCTGATCAGTTGTAGTGAGACAAGGCACTTCTCCCCCGCCGTCGCCAACCCCGAACGACGGCAAATCAGGGGTCGGCGTCTTTTCCCCTCGATGCCGACCCCAACTCTTTCTTCCTGGCGCTCCCAGCGATCTGACGTGAATTCGCCGCTTTGAAAGAACAGGGGCGCGCCATTGAGATTGGTCCGGCTGCATTGATCCTGGTCAATGCTGTATCCAAGCAACCGGGCAAAACTTCAAATTGCAAATATGTTCCACATCATTTCCAAAGGGTGTGGCTATGCAGATCCTTGGGAAAATGCTCGTTCTGATGGTCGCGCTTTCCGCGCCTGTCATGAGTCAACAAATCGGCGATCCAGAGAAAGGGCTTCGCTTCGCCTTGGAGGTTTGCTCGGGGTGTCATGCCGTGCATCCCAAGGAGCTCGTATCGCCCCTGCCGCAAGCTCCGCGCTTTGAGGATGTTGCCAATACCCGCGGAATGACCGCTATCGCCCTCACTGTCTGGTTTCAAACATCGCATCCAACGATGCCAAACATTACCATGGGGGACCAGGAAATGAGAGATGTCATTCAATACATCCTGAGCCTGAAAGAGCATTGAATTAACAAATCAACTTTGCTCCCGCATCATATCATCGACTATCTGTTCCGATCGCGCGGTAGTATCGTCACTCGGGTTTGCATGGTCTGGATCCGATTACTGCTTGCCGTGCGCGCTGTCTTTGCGCTGGCACAACGAGTTCCGGCGACCCAAGCGGACCAGCATCCTTGATCCAAATCAAAGCCACGCCCGTTTGAGGCTTCTAGGGATGGTCTTGAAAAGGAGCCTCTCATGCGAATGCCAAGAACACTTTACCTGATCGCCGACGGCGGCCGAGTTCGCTATGTCGAGCGTACCGGCCCTGGACATTTCACTACATTCCGCAAATTCGTATCCGCCCATATGCATGAGAAGGCTTCCGCGCTCGGTCGCGACAGGCCAGCACGGGTTCAGGAAAGTATGACGGCTACCCGTCACGGCATAGAACCAAGGATCAAGCCACGGGACAAGATCGAGCTGGAATTCATTGAGGCGATAGCAGCGGATCTCCGGGAAGACGAGACGGTTGGCGACTTTGACAATCTGGTGATCGCTGCGCCAGCAAAGCTCCTCAAAGCCTTGCGCAAGTCATTGCCTGCCGCGTTCACGGCCAAGCTTGTCGACTCGATCGACAAGGATTTGACCAAGATTCCTGACAGTGACCTGTATCGACATCTGCCTGTTTTCCTCGCTTCAAAAGCAGCAAGCTAGTTCATTCTCATCGATGAGGGATCTGTGATGGCCCTGTCAAAAACACACCAACCTGCCAGCAGACGGTTTCCGGAGGGCTTTGCCAAGGTCAGGCTGCGCCTGGCGCGCGAGCACGGCCATCCGCAAGGAAGCCCCGAGCATGGCTACGATCTGGTCATGCCGCTGGACAACGCCGGCTGCATCGATGGCAAATTGTGGAAATCCCACCGTGACCTTTGCCGCGTCGTGCATTACCGGTCGGGCGAAGAACATGACCTCGGGCATTTGGTCCGTCAGCCTGGCGGTCAGTGGAAATTCCATTACGACATCAAGGGCGATGAGGGCGATCCTCAGGGTTATCACTTTACGGATGAGCGGTTTGTTGTAGGCGAGTATATATCCGTCATAGAGGACGACGGTCCGCACACCTATCGCGTGGTCACGGTCGAGAGGCTGTGACGACATCGCGCGCCATGATGCTGGTCGAATATGGCCAGCCACTGGTGATGCGCGAGCGCGCTTTGCCCGTTCCACGGTCCGGCGAGATTCGTGTCAGGATTGGCGCTTGCGGGGTCTGCCGGACCGATTTGCACGTCGTCGACGGCGAATTGCCCAAGGTCCCGCTGCCTCTCGTTCCCGGCCATGAAATCGTCGGCTATGTGGAAGAGATCGGCGCAGGCGTCGCTGGCTTTGAACTCGGCCAGCGGGTCGGAATTCCCTGGCTTGGCCATACATGCGGTCAATGCGCCTATTGCCTGTCCGGACACGAAAACCTCTGCAATCAGCCACTTTTTACGGGCTACACGCGGGATGGCGGCTATGCCACTCACGCGATAGCCGATGCCCATTATGCCTTTGCCTTGGCGGACGGAAAATCCGATGAGTGCCTGGCGCCGCTCCTCTGCGCCGGTCTGATCGGTTGGCGGTCACTGAGGATAGCGGGCGATGCAAAGCGTCTCGGCTTGTACGGCTTTGGCGCCGCCGCCCATATCGTGGCCCAGGTCGCCAAGTGGGAAGGCCGGCGGATCTTTGCCTTCACCCGAAGGGCGGATACGGAAAGCCAGGCCTTCGCACGGCAACTCGGCGCCGAATGGGCCGGGGCGTCCGATCAGCCCCCGCCCGAGCAACTGGATGCCGCCATCATCTATGCGCCAATCGGGACGCTTGTCCCGCAGGCGCTGAAGGCCGTACGCAAGGGCGGTCGCGTCGTCTGTGCCGGGATACATATGAGCGACATACCAAGCTTCCCTTACAGCTTGCTCTGGGAGGAGCGCCAGGTCGTTTCCGTCGCCAATCTTACACGCGACGACGGGGACAGCTTCTTACGCCTGGTTCCAAAGATAGGAATCGAGACGACAGTTTCTGCCTATCCGCTCGCCGAGGCCAATCAAGCGCTGTCCGACCTGCGCCAGGGCCGATTACGGGGCGCAGCGGTGCTTAAGATATGAGGAAAAATGATATGCTCGAGCCTTCGCAATTGCGCCAAATCAAAATACCCGGTCCGAGCTCGAGTAAAGGATCGCGCAAACGGGAGAAGATCATGCGGCAGATCCGCGATATCGAGAACATACTCATCGGCCTGACCGTCGAGGCGAAGGAAGAGCCGACCGCTGCCATCAGCTACGGGCTCTCATTGGCAAAGCGCGCCAACGCGCAGGTGACCGTCTACGCGCCATCGGCGAAGCTCGTTCTGCCGCACGCTTTTGTCAGCGGAACTGCCGCGGGGATAGTGGCAGCGGAAAACCGGTATCTTGAGGAGTTGGCACGGACCGCCGTCGGCCGCATCCAGGACCAGGCAAAGGAGGCCGGTGTCGAGGCCACCGTGGCATCTCCCCAGCTCAAGCGCCTGAAACTGGTCGAAGGCTTCACCAAGGAGACCCGCCTGCACGACTTGTGCATTCTCGACAGCGAATCCCAGGCGCTCGACATCGACCGTGATCTCATCGAAGCCGCCCTGCTCGACAGCGGCCGGCCGCTCATCGTCGTGCCGCCGGAAAGCAAAACCTTCAGCGCCCGGCATGTTGTCGTCGCCTGGGATGGAAGCGGAAAGGCGGCCCGTGCACTTTTCGATGCATTGCCCATCCTGCACGCCGCAGAGACTGTCGAAGTCGTGCAAGTAGAAGGTGAAAAGGACCTCGCAAACATACTTCCGGGTTCAGCCCTCGCCGCGCACCTGCTGGCCCACAGGATCGAGATCGTGGCCAAGACCATCGGCGCACGCGACGGCGACGTTGCCGAAGCGTTGCGCCAGCATGCCGATCGCTCGAGCGCCGACCTGATCGTGATGGGCGGCTTCGCCCATGCCCGTATCAGGCAGCTCATACTGGGCGGCGTAACGCAATCCATGCTACGGCATTGCCCTGTTCCGCTGTTCCTTTCTCACTAAAGACAGGCGGCCAGTTTCGCCATGCAAGGCTCTACCGGCTTGAGCCGGTCTGATGCTACAATGCCGTCCGAGCGAGCAGGAGCGGCTTGAGAAACATGCGAAAGAGAAATCCGGGCACGCCAACCGGGGCGTCGAAGCTCGAGGCCATTCTGAATTCGGCGGTTGCCGCGATCATCACCATAGACACCAAAGGCATCATCGACTCGGTGAATCCGGCAACTGAGCGGATTTTCGGCTATGCGGCGAGCGAGCTGGTCGGACAGAATGTCCACATACTGATGCCCGAGCCTTTCCACAGTGAGCATGACGGATATCTTTCCAACTATCTCACCACGGGAAAGCGAAAGATCATCGGCATTGGCCGCGAAGTAGTGGGAAAGCGCAAGGACGGCACCACTTTTCCCCTCGATTTGGCGGTCAGCGAGTTTTTCGCCGATGGAACGCGCTACTTTGCAGGCATCATAACCAATCTCAGCGAGCGCAAGCGCGTGGAGGAAGCCCTGCTGGACAGCGAGCGCAAGCTTGCACAGGCCCAGCGATTGGAGGCGGTGGGCCAGCTTACCGGTGGTATCGCCCACGACTTCAACAATCTTTTAACCGTGATCACCGGCAATCTCGAGCTGATCGAGATGCATATCCAGGATGACAAGCTCCGCAAGATGCTGCGCGACAGCCAGGAGGCCGCTGAGCTTGGTGCAAAGCTCACGTCCCGGCTTCTCGCTTTCGCCAGAAGAAGCCACCTTGAGCCGGAGGTGCTCGAGATCAACAATCTGGTTCTCAATGTCACGAGCATGCTGCGGCGCACATTGGGCGAGCAAATATCCCTATCCACGATCCTGGCGCCGGATCTGTGGCTGGTGAAGACAGATCCCACGCAAGCCGAGAGCTCGCTGGTGAATTTGGCCATCAATGCGCGTGATGCCATGCCCAAGGGCGGAAAGCTGATTGTCGAGACAGGAAACGCCCATGTGGATGAGATTCGAACCGGCAGCAACATCGAATTGCCGCGTGGCGACTATGTGCGGATATCCGTATCCGATACCGGCATGGGCATGCCGGACGAAGTCAGGGATCGTGCCTTCGAGCCGTTCTTCACCACCAAGACGAGAGGCCACGGGACAGGCCTCGGGCTCAGCATGGTCTATGGTTTTGCCAAGCAGTCAGGCGGTCACGTCACGATCTACAGTGAAGTCGGTCACGGTACGATCATCAACATCTATCTACCGCGTGCGGACGGAGCTGCGGCACCCAGCGAAGCCGGGTTTGAGCCAGACGCGGCTAGCCACAACAGGGTTGTCCTCGCGGTCGAGGATGATGAAGCCGTCAGAAACTTGACGGTCACACGGCTGAAGACATTGGGGTACGAGACCTACGAAGCGCCCGATGGCGCCACCGCCATCAACATGCTCGAAAAGGGACTCAAGGTCGACCTGCTGTTCAGCGACCTGGTGATGCCGGGCGGTCTGTCAGGCTACGACGTGGCCAAGAAGGCCAAGGAAATCGATCCGTCGGTCCGGGTCCTGCTGACATCAGGATATGCGGAAGACCTTGTTCGAGCTGAGAACCTCGGCAATCTGAAACTGCTGCGAAAGCCCTATCGCCTCACGGACTTGCGCAAGGCGCTCGACATGGCGTTCGGTGATGACGCATGAACTTTCATTGATTTGCGTCAAAGTCGGGCGATGCCGAACGTCATAGATTTGCGCCGTTCTGTTGAATGGTGCAGTCATGAAGTCAATTCTCGTCGCCGTCAGCGGCACCAGTTCCGATCTCTCCGTTCTCGATGCTGCGTATGCCGTAGCAGCGCCCCTGAAGGCGCATATCGAGTTCATTCATATTCCGCTCGCCGCGATCGATGTCGCGGATTTCAATCATCACATCGAGTTTGCGCGCGGGAGCGGGCTTGACGTCGCCCTGAGGGATACGCTGGCAAGAAGCAAGGATGCCGAAGCAAAAGCGCGCGCCCATGCAACGGACTTCTGCGCCTCCAGGAACATTCTTCGGATATCTCAGCCGATGTCGAGCGAGCAGGTGACTGCAAGTTGGATGGCAAATCCTGTCACTCCCGATGCCGACGGCTTCGTGCGGGCAACCCGCGCACATGATCTGACGGTGATTGGAAGGTCGGCCAGCAAACGCAGCTGGTCGCAAATGCTGTTGGAGGACCTTGCCATGGACTCCGGCCGCCCTATCCTGATCGTTCCACCCGGTGCGGCCAAGCTCAAGCTCGACAGGATCGCAGTCTGGTGGAAGGACCATAGCGCCGCGGCCCGGGCCCTGACCGCGGCTCTGCCGGTTCTTGGCGTAGCCCGCAAGGTCGCCATAGTCAGCGTTCTGGAGAACGGCAGCCAGACAAAGGAGTCGACCGAGAATGTCGCCCTTCAGCTCGGATGGCATGGCATCGAAGCCACGACCGAAGTCCATGCCCCTGATCATCGGCCGACGGTTGACGTTCTCTGGTCGGCAACCCTCGCCAGGCAAGCGGACCTCGTCGTCATGGGCGGCTTCAGCCGACCCAGAATTCGGGAGCTGATCTTCGGCGGCTGCACCCAGTCAGTGCTCGAGACCGGTGCGCGGTCTGTATTCTTGCTGCACTAAAGCGCGACGGCTTTACATCGAGTCGCCATCGCGCGTTATTCTTTTGTTTGCGCATGATCTTTTCGGAAAACCGGTATCCACTTTCCGGATCATGCGCTAAGATTTCGTCACCTTAGCCGTGAAGCTGTAGCCGACACCTCTTATGGTCTTGATCAGGCTCGATGTTTCGGAGCCTCCCCCCAGCTTCTTGCGCAGCCGCGAGATCTGGCTGTCGATGGCCCGGTCATTGGCGGCCCAGTCATGGCCCTTGAGCTGGTCCATGATCGCATCGCGCGACAATACGTGGCCGGGCCGCTTCACCAGCACGGCCAGGAGGTCGATCTCGGCTGTGGTCAATTGGCACAGTTTGCCCCCGGGCTCGCGGAGCTCGCGCCTCGTCAGATTGAATTCCCAATCATCGAACCTGTATATCAGTTCCGTAGCCGGCCCGGCTGTTCTTTCCTCTGTCTGGCTGCCGGTGCGCCGGAGAACTGTCCGGACCCGGGCGAGCATTTCCCTGAGATGGAAGGGCTTGGCGATGTAATCGTCGGCACCGATCTCGAGCCCCACCACGCGGTCGATCACATCTCCCTTGCCGGTCACCATGATGATGGGGATTTGCGATCCGGCACGCAGGTTTCGCGCAATCTCCAGACCGCTTTCGCTTCCGAGGGTCAAGTCGAGGGTTATGAGGTCGACATTGCCGCCATTCACGAGCTTCAGAAGCTCGGCTCCGGATGCTGCTTCACTGACACGGTAACCTTCCTGCTCAAAGCAATTCCGCAGAAGGGTGCGGATGGGCGCTTCGTCATCCACAATAACGATATGGGCTTGACCTTCGTTCACGACGGACTCGCGGGATTGGCATTTTGGCGAGAATTATCACAGGACACAAATCGCCACAAACCGGCACAATCGCGGCAAACCCCGGCAAGGCAAGGAGCGCTTCCTATGCACGCACAAGCGCTCAGGAGGGAACCATGCTCGCACTTGCCGCACATCCGACTTCGGGCCACCCAGCTCCGTCGCCCTTCGTCGATGGACTATGCAAAGGCTTGAAAACATTCGATGAAATGCTGTCCGGCCAATCTGCTCGGAAGCTCGAGCGAGGCCAACATCTCTTTCACCAGGGGGACGATGACCGCAATATCTACAAGATCGAATCGGGACTGGTCCGGCTCTATCGCATCCTGAACGACGGAAGGCGCCAAATCATCTCGTTGAGATTCGCCGGTGACGTCCTGGGATTCGAGGCCGGAAGCGAGCGCCACTATAGCGCGGAAGCCATCACGCCCGTGAGGGTCCGCAGCCTGGATGAAAACAGCACCTATCGTCGTCTTCGCGACGAGCCGGCGCTCGCGCCGCAACTGGTAAGCCTGCTGTCGCAGGAGCTCGAAAATGCCCGCGAGCAGATCGCCGTCCTGAACCGCCGTTCGGCCATCGAAAAGCTCGCAGCCTTCATCCTCGAGCTGCACCGCCGCCAGGGCGAGTGCGGCACGGTCGAAATCCCGTTGAGCCGTACGGACATAGCGGATTTCCTCGGCCTGACCATCGAGACCGTGAGCCGCAACCTGACCAAGCTTCGAACCAGGCGGATCATAGACCTGCCGCGGATTCATAGCCTGGTCATCGTCGATTTCGAGCGCCTGGAGGCCTTGGCCGAAGGTGAAGGCGAAGACTGGTAGGAGCCAACCGTGAAAGACAGAGCGCATCGGCGTTTCGCCCTGGCGGTCGTCGCCAATCTCGAAGACGCGCTGACCGTCACCCGACACCTGATACAGACGGATCTCGAACCGCAGCTCATTTCCGTCATCGGCCAGGAGGCAAGCTTCGCGGGCGAACGGCAGAACGCCACCGAGCTTGCGCGACTCGTGAGCCGGAGCGCGGCAACGCCCAAACTTCTGGTCGACTCGAACAGGATCGTGGTCCTGGCGCGCGATTGTGATAGCCTGCCCAGGGCCATCGCGAAGAACGCAGCTTCATTCGGAAAAACGCTGCTGCAGTGGCTACCCCCAGAGCATGCCGAGCGTCTGGCCGGCGCCGTCAACCGCGGTGAGTTTTTGCTCCTCGTCGAGGTGCACAGCATGGTCGATGAACGTGTTGCAACCAGGATCCTGCTGCGCAACTGCCGCGGGTCCGTCGAAGTGCACGATGTCGATGCAGCCGCGGATGAGCTTCGGCTGTGAGCGCAGGCGTGCTGAAGCTCCAAATGAGGAATTGCGCAGCTCGGCTATCGTCTTGATCACGCCGCCTGAGGGGCGCCAGAAGCCATGACCGCGCAGACTTCCATCGCTCCCGGGGGAACCGCCAAATCAGCAGCGAATACGAATATCAATCGCCCGCATGATTTGACCGCCGTCCTGCTGATAATCGCAACGGCAGGCCTCTGCCTCGGTCTTTGGTCGCAACAAATCGACAATCATGCCGCATCGGGCGTCATCTGGTCCGTCGCCACTCTTCCGGTGCTCCTGTCGTTGTTCGTCCAGATCGTGCAGAGTCTGAGGCGGGGGGATGTCGGTCTCGATATCGTTGCTGCTCTGTCGATGTCGGCAGCCTTGCTCTTCGGCGAGAACCTGGCCGCGAATGTCGTGGCCATCATGTATGCCGGGGGACAGTTCCTGGAGAGTTTCGCCGACAGGCGCGCCGGACGCGAGATGACCGCCCTGCTCGCCCGCGTGCCCCGTACCGCCATTCGCCAATCCAGCCATGGACTAGAGGAAGTGTCCTTGGAGCGGCTTATTCCCGGCGACCACGTCGTGGTGCGAAGCGGGGAAGTCGTGCCCGTCGATGGACATGTCCAAAGCGACGCAGTGCTCGACTATGCCAGTCTCACCGGCGAAGCCTTGCCGGTCAAGTGTGCGGACGGCGCGCTGGTGCTGAGCGGCGCAGGAAATGTCGGCCAGACCTTCATGATGACCGCACTGCGCACCGCTGACGAAAGCACCTATTCCGGCATCGTGCGCCTGGTCGAGCGCGCCAGGCTGTCAAAGGCGCCCATGACCCGCCTGGCGGATCGCTACGCAATAGTCTTCCTGGCCTGCACGGTCGCCCTGGCCGGCGCGGCATGGGCTTTCACGAGCGATCCCATTCGCGGCTTGAGCGTGCTGGTGGTGGCAACGCCTTGCCCTCTGATCCTCGCTGTTCCCGTGGCGATCGTCGCCGGTCTCTCGCGGGCGGCGAGAGCCGGCGTGCTGGTAAAAGGGGGAGCCATTCTCGAGATGATGGCGACGATACGCACGATTGTGCTCGACAAGACCGGCACGCTGACCGGCGGCACACCCAAGCTTGTCCTTGTCAACGTGGCCTCCCCCTCTTTGTCGGAGGATGAGGCGTTGCGCCTTGCCGCGTCACTCGACCAGGCGTCGACCCATCCGATCGCCAAGGCGCTTGTGGGCGAGGCAAAGCACCGGCATCTGGACCTCGCTTCTCCCACGCATGTCGTGGAAACTCCGGGTGAAGGATTGCGCGGCAAGGTCGAAGGCAAGACCATTGCCATTGGCGGCATCGACTATGTGGCCAAGCATGCACGAAAGAACCGCAAACTTCTCGCTTCGGTCAGCGCGAGCGCCGGAACGGTTCTCGCGGCCTTGGCCGTCAGTGGCAAAGTCGTGGCTCTCTTTGGCCTTGCGGACAAGCCACGCGAAGGCATTCCGGCGCTGCTTGACTCGCTGCGCGAAGCGGGCATCCGCCGCATCATCCTGGCCAGCGGAGACCGCCAGGCCGTCGCCGAGGAGATCGCGCGCGACCTGCCGTTCGACCTGGTGAGAGGCGACCTCGACCCTAACGCCAAAGTGGCGATCGTTCATGCCGAGGGCAAGCAGACGCCCGTCATGATGGTTGGCGACGGTATCAACGATGCCCCGGCCCTGGCGGCGGCGAATGTCGGGGTGGCCATGGGCGCGACCGGCGCCGCCGCCTCGTCGGAAACCGCCGACGTCGTCATTGTTCAGGATCGCCTGGATGCGCTTTTGCCGGCGATCAGGATCGCACGGCGCAGCCGCAACATCGCGCTCGAGAGTGTCACGATTGGTCTCGGCCTGTCCGGGATCGGCATGCTGGTTGCCGCTTTCGGCTATCTCACGCCGGTCCGCGGCGCGATTGTCCAGGAAGTCATCGATGTCCTGGTTATCCTGAACGCGCTTCGTGTGCTGAGATAGCCGACCATGAGCATCTATCGACTCGACAAGTTGTTCAACCCCAAATCGGTGGCGGTGATTGGCGCCAGCCCAAAGAAGCGATCGCTGGGGAGGGCTGTCCTCGCCAATCTCAAATCGGCAGGGTTCAAGGGCCGAATTGACGTAGTCAATCCCAATCATCCGCTCATAGACGATATCGCAACTTCACCTTCACTGGCCGCGCTTGGCGTTCTTCCCGACCTGATCGTGGTGACCGCGCCGGCACCCGCCGTGCCGCAGATCGTGGCGACAGCCGGTGAAGCAGGCGTGCCGGCGGCAGTCGTCATATCGGCCGGCCTGGGCCATGGCGCAGGCTCGCTCGCCGATCAAATGCTGAAAGCCGCGCGCAGGAAAGGCCTCAGAATATTGGGGCCGAATGGTCTCGGCCTGCTGGTTCCTCCGATCGGGCTCAATGCCAGTTTCGCAGCCCGGTCAGCCAATCCGGGGGATCTGGCTCTTGTCTCCCAGTCGGGCGCCATCGCCGCGGCCCTTGTCGAGTGGGGCGCCAGGCGCGCTGTCGGGTTCTCGGCCGTCGCATCGATCGGCGACGCTCTCGATGTCGATTTCGCCGATCTTCTCGATCATTTCGCCTTGGACCCCAAGACGAGAGCCATACTGCTCTATGTCGAAGCGATTACCAATTCTTCGAAATTTATTTCCGCCGCGCGGGCGGCGGCACGCATCAAACCGGTGATCGTCATGAAGGCCGGCCGCCATCACCAGGCTTCGCTCGCCGCCGCCACGCATACGGGCGCGCTGGCCGGCAGTGATGCCGTTTATGATGCCGCTTTCCGCCGTGCCGGGCTGCTACGCGTAGCCGATCTCGACGAGTTCTTTGCCGCAGCCGAGGGCCTGGGGAGGTTGCGACCCTTTCCCGGCCGCAGATTGGCCATTCTGACCAATGGCGGCGGCCTTGGCGTCCTGGCGACCGACCGTCTGGTCGATTTCGGCGGCACTCTCGCCGATATATCCTCGAAGACCATGGCGGCGCTCGACCATCGCCTGCCCGCAAACTGGTCCCGGGCCAATCCGGTGGACATCATCGGTGACGCGGATGCCGATCGTTATGGGGCGGCGCTGCAGGCGCTGCTCGAGGATGACGCCAATGATGCCATCCTGGTGCTGAACGTGCCGACGGCGCTTGCTTCTTCGAAAGCCTCAGCAGCGCAAGTCGCCAAGGTCGTGGCGGCGCATGGAACGCAAGCTTCCGGCAAGCCGGTTTTCGCCAGCTGGACCGCCGACGATGCGGATTCGGCCGAGCATTTCGAGGCGGCCAGGATCCCGCATTTCCCGACCGAAGCGAAAGCCGTGCAGGGCTTCATGCACTTCGTTCGCTATCGCGAGGCGCAAGAAGGTCTGACGGCGACGCCACCTCCCGTCTCGGATAATCCGAGACCTGACATCGAATCCGGACAGGCGATCATTACCAAGGCGCTCTCTCAAGAGCGCTCATGGCTTGATCCTTTGGAGGTAACCGCCCTGCTCACAGCCTATGGCATTCCGGTCGTGGAGGCGATTTTCGCAGCCGATCCGGAGGAAGCGATGCGCCACGCATCGCCTCTCCTTGGGAAGCATGCGGCAGTCGCGCTCAAGATCCTGTCCCGCGACATCATTCACAAGTCGGACATTGGCGGTGTTCATCTCAATCTCAAGACACCAAGCGAGGTTCGGGCTGCTGCTGCTGAAATCCTGGCGACCGCCCGCAAGGCGCGGCCCGATGCCGATATCGCCGGCGTCACGCTCCATCCCATGGTCACGCGGCTGCAGGCGAGAGAACTCATCGCCGGCATCGCCGATGATCGGACCTTCGGGCCGGTCATCGTGTTCGGCGCCGGCGGCATATCCGTCGAGGTCGCCAACGACAAGGCTCTCGCATTGCCGCCATTGGACCTGGCGATGGCGCGCGAGCTCATGGCCAGAACGAGAGTTTTCCGCCTTCTCGGCCAATACCGCAATGTGCGCGCTGCCAGGATCGACGCCGTTGCCGACATATTGACCAGGCTTTCTCAACTATCGGCGGACTTTCCCGAGATCCGCGAAGTCGACCTCAACCCGATGCTCGCCGACGCGGATGGCGCCGTGGTTCTCGATGCGCGCATTGCGATAGCCCGGTTTCTTCCGGAGGAATTCCGCGCTGCACCCAATACGCGCTTAGCGATCAGACCCTATCCGAGGCAATGGGAAAGCCACGAGAACCTCCGCGGCGGCGAGAAGCTGTTCATAAGACCGGTCAAAGCCGAAGACGAGCCGGCGCTGCTTTCCTTCCTCGAGAAGATCGATCAAGAGGATATCCGCCTGCGATTTTTCGCGCCCTTGCGCCATTTCAGTCATCATTTCATTGCCAGGCTGACCCAGCTCGACTATGGCCGGACGATCGCATTCCTGGCACTCGGCCGTGCTTCGGATGAGGTCCTCGGCGTGGTGAGGCTGCATGCCGATCCCGACCACAAAACCGCGGAATTTGCGATTCTGGTGAGATCAGACTTCAAGGGTCGCGGCTTGGGAACCAGCTTGATGAACCTGGCCGTCCGCTACGCCAGATCGGAAGGATATAGGGTCATCACCGGCGAGGTCCTGGCCGAGAACAAGGCGATGCTGCAGCTATGCCGGGAGCTGGGCTTCGAGAGCTCGCCAAATGAAGCCGGGATCCAAAGCGTGCGCCTTGTCCTTTCCCCGGAAGCGGCGAACCTCGCAATTGATCTGGATCATAGCCCGGAACCCGTCACACCTTAAGGTATTCGCCATATGTTACGATTGACTTCGGGTGCCATGTGCCATGGGAACCATTATTGGTGATAAACTGCAGGAAGAGGTGTTGGACTATCTCGGCAGTGCCGCCGCTCATGGCCTTGCCGACGCGCCTGTCAGGATCGACACGCACTGCTCGGTAGTCTTTCTCGCCGGTGAGAATGTCTACAAGGTCAAACGCTCTATCAAGCTGCCCTTCCTCGACTACTCTACCCTTGAGAGAAGGAAGCACTTTTGCGAACGCGAATTCGCCATCAATCACAAGCTGGCACCTCAGCTCTACAGGGGCGTGATAGCGATCAGGAGGGGTCCGGAAGGCCTGCACCTTGGCCGCTCGGGCGAAGTGGTCGAATGGGCGGTGCACCTGCAGCGCTTCGATGAGCGCCGGACTTTGGACCGGCTGGCCGATGCAGGAAAGCTCGACCCGCAGATCATCCGCGATCTCGCCGCGGCCGTGTCCGCGGCGCATTCCGCCGCCAAGGTGGTCAGGAACGGACATGCGACGGAGGCATTGGAAGTCGTCATTCAAGAGACGTTGAATGAGCTGCGCCAGGCGGCGGATATCTTCCCGCGCGCGACGAGCGAAGAAGTCAGCCGGGCGATGCGGGCGTCATTTTGCGAGGTTCGCGGCCTTCTGGCCATGCGCGAGGCTACCGGCCATGTAAGGAGTTGCCATGGCGATTTGCATTTGCGCAACATCGTACTGCTCAAGGACAAGGTGACCCTCTTTGACGCCATCGAATTCGACGACAAGCTGGCGACAACCGATGTTCTCTATGACCTCGCTTTCCTGCTGATGGATCTGTGGCACAGAAACCTCAAGAGCGAGGCAAACACAATCCTGAACCGCTACTTCTGGCACGCCGGCGACATGATCGATGAGCTGGCCGGTCTGAGCGCCCTCCCGTTGTTTCTCGGCCTCAGAGCGGCAATCAGGGCCAAGGTGGCGGCATTGAATGCGGCTCGATCTGTTACTTCGCGGCACGCAGCCATTGACGCCCGGCTTTATTTCGAGACCGCGCGCGAATTCCTGCAACCACACCACCCGACGCTGATCGCCATAGGTGGCCGCTCCGGCACCGGCAAGAGCACGCTTGCGGCTTGCCTCGCTCCCTTGGTCGGGCGCCCGCCAGGAGCAATTCATCTGCGAAGCGACATCGAACGCAAGCGCCAGTTTGGCGTCGCCGAGACCTTCCGGCTTGCGCCATCTGCATACGACCCACAGGTGTCGAACCGTGTCTATGAGGCGTTGGACAGGCAGGCTGAGGCCGCCTTGCGGTCGGGCCAAAGTGTGATTGTCGATGCCACTTTCCTGAGCGAATTCGAAGCAAATGCCGTGGCAGAGATCGCAAAACGGGCCAAGGTGAATTTTAGGGGCATCTGGCTCGAGGCACCAACGGGTCTGCTGATGCGCCGCCTGTTCAATCGTTCCAATGATGCCTCCGACGCTACGCCCAAGGTCCTCCGCCGCCAACCCGTTGCCGAAGCACCAGCTGGATGGGCGTGCTTGGATGCCTCCAACACGCCTGCGGAAATTCAATATGCCGCCACGCATTGCCTGGGCATCAAACCGTTCTTTGCGGACCGATTGGCCGGCTAAGCGCTTGATCTTGGTCAAATATTGCCTGGACCTCTCGCCTATAGTCGATCCCGGATTTTCGCGAGGAGACCGCAATGTCATACAAGACGATTTTGGTGAGCCTGAATGATCTTCAGCGCAACCACCCCCTCCTAGAGGCCACCGCTGGACTGGCTAGGGATTTGGAGGCCCATCTGCGAGCCATCTACGTCATTCCCGCCGTCGAGATCTACGATGGCGCCGGACCAGAGGCCACAATTTTCGAGGGCAACCGGCAATTGTTTACCCAGGCGGAGAAATCGGTCCGCTCGGCGTTCGACTCAGCGCGGGAGCGCTTTGGCATTCGCGGGGACATCATAGTTATCGACTCGACCTGGCCCGACATTACTGGTCACGTGATAGACCAGGCTCGCTTGACCGATATCGCCATCGTTAATCAGCCACCTGGGGAAAGCAGCTTCTCTGTTGTCGGCCGCAACTTCGTCGAGCGAATTCTTCTGTCGACAGGCCGGCCGACGCTAGTCTTACCGAGGGAGGGCAGAACGAGTTTTGGCGCCGACGTTGTTGTCCTGGGCTGGAGCGGCACTCGTGAGTCGACACGCGCGGCATTCGATAGTGTACCGCTCTTGAAGCGAGCCAAAAAAGTCGAGATCGTCTGGGTAGATCCGGAAAAGAACTATCCACATCCAGGCAGCGTTCCCGCCGACGTGCTTGCCGCCACCTTGTCGCGTCATGGTGTCAATACCGAAATCAGGCCTGCCTCGACCGGCGGGACAGAAGCGGGCGAGGCCCTGCTCACCGTCGTGGCTAACAGCGGCGCCGAGCTTCTCGTCATGGGTGCATACGGCCATTCACGTCTAAGCGAGATGATTCTGGGCGGCGCGACCAAGTCGGTTCTCAGGGGCATGAAATGCCCGGTGCTGTTTTCTCATTGATAGCCCGCCCGCAACCATACAACTCGCGAGTCGAGAAAGTCGCAATGACGACTGCGGAGCATGCGACGGTCGAGGTGCGGGTCGATGACATCGCCCAGCTCTTCGACACGCTCGATCCCTATCCCTTTCCGGAAAGGGATCTGAGCCGCGACGCCGAGGACTACATAGTTGGCTGGGCCCGCGAGCTTGCGTCGCATCTGCCTATCACGATCGTGATCCACTATCCGAATACGGCGCATCAGGGGCGCGCCTTTCAAGCCCTCAAACAGGCCATGGCTGGATTCTTCGCGGCGCGGTCGCGGTCCATTCAGCGAGATCTGATTTCAGGGGCCTCTGGCTCGATGCACCAACGGGTTTGCTGATGCGCCCGCCTGTCCAACCGTTCCAATGATGCCTCCGACGCTACGCCCAAAGTCCTCCGCGGCCAGCCTGTTGCCGAAGCACCAGCTGGATGGACGTGCCTGGATGCTTCCAGCACGCCTGCGGAAATTCAATATGCCGCCACGCATAGCCTGGGCATCAAACCGTTCTTTGCGGACCGATTGGCCGGCTAAGCGCTTGATCCTGGTCAAATATTGCCTGGACCTTTCGCCTATAGTCGGTCCCGGATTTTCGCGAGGAGACCGCAATGTCATACAAAACGATTCTGGTGAGCCTGAATGACCTTGGGCGCAACCAGCTCCTTCTGGACAGCGCCGCCGGGATGGCCCGCAGTTTCGGTGCTTTCTTGCTGGGCGTCTACGTCGTGCCGGCCATCGAGGTCTATGCCACCTTCGGGCTCGAGCCCGTGATTTTCGAAGGCAATCGGGATTTGTTCCAGAATGCGGAAAAGTCTGTCCGCGCCGCTTTCGATACCATCTTGAAGGATACGGGCCTTCACGGCGATATCAAAGTGATCAACTCGACAAGTCCGGCAATAGCGGGAGAGGTTATCGGCTGTGCCCGCAGATCCGACATCACCATTGTCCATCAGCCGTCGGAGAACACCGCACTGTCGGTTGTCGGTCGTGACTTCGTCGAGCGAGTATTATTGTCCACGGGCAGGCCGACGCTTGTCCTGCCGAGAAGCGGCAGGACAGATCTTGCCGCCAACCTCGCTGTCATCGGCTGGAGCGGAAGGCGCGAGGCGGCACGCGCGGTATTCGACAGCCTGCCGCTCCTGAAGCAGGCCAAAAGGGTTAAGGTGATTTGGGTGGATCCCGAGATGGAGTATCCGCATCCGGGGGGTCTGCCAGGCGCCGAACTCGCTGAGACTTTGTCGCGCCACGGCATAGAGGCGACAGTCGAACCGATCTCGACCGGCGGCCGCGAGGCAGGCGAAACCTTGCTGACCGCCGTCGCGGACAGCGGAGCTGAACTTCTGGTCATGGGCGCTTACGGTCATTCCCGTCTCAGCGAGATGATCCTGGGTGGCGCGACCAAATCGGTTCTCAGGGGTATGAAATGCCCGGTGCTGTTTTCTCATTGATTACCCGCAACCCGCAGCCGCACAACTCGCGGGTCGAGAAAGCCGCAATGGCGACTGCTGAGCACGCGGCAGTCGAGGTGCGCGTCGATGACATCGCCCAGCTCTTCGACACTCTGGATCCCTATCCCTTTCCGGAAAGGGATCTGAGCCGCGACGCCGAGGACTACATAGTCGGCTGGGCGCGCGAACTGGCGGCGCATCGGCCCATCACGATCGCGATCCACTATCCGAATACGCCGCATCAGGAGCATGCCTTTCACGCCCTCAAACAGGCCATGGTTGGATTTTTCGCGGCGCGGTCACGCTCCATTCAGCGAGATCTGAATGAACTGTTCCGTGTCGGGCGCTATTCGCTCGCCATCGGTGCCGTCTCGCTCATCGCGTGCCTACTGCTCGCCCAGCTGGCGACGCGCCTGTCCCTTGACCCTCCGCTTGGCCGGCTGATCGAGGAGAGCTTCTTGATCCTGGGTTGGGTCGCGAACTGGCGGCCGTTGGAGATATTCCTCTATGAATGGTGGCCGCTGGTCCGCAACCGCAATCTTTACCGGCGGCTGGCCGAGGCCCGGATCGAGGAGCGGCCTTACGATCCGGGGATGAATTGATTATCCAATACACGACGTCCACACCGTTTAAATTTTGCGCATCTTTCGTCGCGTCGGTTACTGCCTTCGAAACCCGGCGATGTTCGGCGCCTGCGCGGCGACCTCTGGTGAACAGGCTGTGGTTGGCTGGCGGGCTTTGATCTGGGACAAACGGCATGAACTCGAACCCCATGGACCAAGGTCCAACTTGCAGAGGCGTTTGCTGGCCCCGATGCTGGCAATACAGCCGATCGGTCACGCGGCCGGCTTAACGGGGGCTCCCATGCGGACGGTGGAGAAAACACCATGGCCAGGATGGAGCAGTCAGAACCAACAGTAATTGAACGCGAACCTGAATCGACCCTCAAGCGACGAGACGTACTGCTTAGGGGCGCTTCATTGCTTGCCGTGTCCGCACTTTCCGATGGCGTGCTCACGTCCTCGGTCCAGCCGGCAGAAGCGCAGACGACGGCGGCAAAGCCCAATATCCTGATCATTTGGGGCGACGACATCGGCTGGTGGAACATCAGCGCCTATAATCAGGGCATGATGGGCTACAAGACGCCGAACATCGATCGCATCGCCAAGGAAGGCGCGCTGTTCACCGACTGGTATGGCCAGCAAAGCTGCACCGCCGGCCGCGCCTGCTTCATCACCGGTCAGGTCGGCTATCGCACCGGGATGCTCAAGGTAGGACTGCCGGGTGCAAAGGAAGGCCTGCAAAAGGAAGACGTGACGATCGCCGAGCTGCTCAAGGCACAAGGCTACATGACGGGCCAGTTCGGCAAGAACCACCTTGGTGATCGCGACGAGCATCTGCCGACCGCGCACGGCTTCGAGGAGTTCTTCGGTTCGCTCTACCATCTGAATGCCGAGGACGAACCGGAGCATCCGGATTATTTCAAGGACCCGGAGATGCGGAAGAAATATGGTACGCGCGGCGTGATCCGTGCCTCTGCCAACGCCGACGGCACCCAGAAAATCGAAAGCACGGGCCCGCTCGACAAAAAGCGCATGGAAACGATCGACGAAGAGGTCACCACGGCCGCGAAGGATTTTCTGCAACGCGCCAAAGCGGCCAACAAGCCGTTCTTCCTTTGGTGGAACTCGACCCGCATGCACATCTGGACGCGGCTGAAAAAGGAGAGCGAGGGCAAGACCGGGCTCGGCATCTATCCCGACGGCATGGTCGAGCACGATGGCATGGTCGGCGAGATGCTCAAGGCGCTCGATGATCTCGGCCTCGCCGACAACACCATCGTCATGTACTCGACCGACAATGGCGCTGAGAAGTTCACTTGGCCCGATGGCGGACAGGCGCCGTTCCGCGGGGAGAAGAATACCAACTGGGAAGGCGGCTACCGGGTGCCATGCGCCATTCGCTGGCCCGGCGTCATCAAGTCCGGCACCGTGCTCAACGACATCTTCGCCCATGAGGACATGCTGCCGACACTCGTGGCCGCTGCCGGCGTGCCCGACGTGAAGGAGCAGCTGATGAAGGGCATGAAGGTCGGGCCTACGACTTTCAAAGTGCATCTCGACGGCTACGACATCACCGAGGCCCTTGCCGGCAATGCACCGAGCCCACGCAAGGAGTTCTTCTACTTCAATGACGATGGCTCGCTCGTCGGGCTTCGCTACAATCAGTGGAAGGTCGTCTTCTCGGAGCAGCGCGCGCACGGGTTCGATGTCTGGGAAGAGCCGTTCGTGCCGTTACGCCTGCCGAAGCTCTTCAACTTGCGGTCGGACCCGTTCGAGACCGCCGACCATGAGTCGATGGACTATGAACGCTGGCGGGTCGAGCACCTCTTCGTGATGGTGCCGGCGCAGGAATATGTCGCGAAGTTCCTGGCGACCTTCAAGGAGTTCCCGCCGCGCCAGAAGCCCGGCAGCTTCTCGATCGATGCCGTGCTGACGTCGCTGCAGTCGAGCACTCAGGGCGGAAACTGAGCACCAACTTCCGCGCTGGTCGGATTGCGGTTGAAGATTGTTTCATGGATCGTATCCGGCCAGCCAGAACATATATTACCGGGCAAATAGCTGAGTTCCGTGAGATCGAAACCAGGAAGCTCTCGGCCCCAATAACAAAAGCTGGGTGTAATCTGATGTAGTAGAATTGCCTGCGAAGCTGGGTCCGCCGTTGCCGGGAACTCTATTTCTGCGATCCGTTTCTTTGAGTCCAAAGAAGCGCAACAATCCCACATCTCCAAGTAACTCACTAGGCCTGCGCTGCTGCCCTCCTCAACGATCCCCAGCTTGGGTCAGGCACGTTCAAGTTAGCCAACAACTCAGTTCGCAAGCGGGCTTGTAACCATGCTCTCATAGGTTTCGGCTGTCATAAGCCCAATGCAAGAGCGCCTGGCGTTGGCGCCGACGACACATGCGATCGCCAGGCTCGCAATACAGCTTGATCTGCGCCACATGTCGCTTCATCGCCTTCCATCGCCGGATCTGACGAGCATCCTCCTCGGGCACGCGCCGGCCCACGTAGTATCGGCAGTACCACTGGAACCAGCCGCGCGGATCGTCGGGATGGATCCAGCCCTTCCTTCGCCACTCCGCCAACGACTGGCTCGCGTCCACGCCAAAATAGTTAAGCGAGCAGTCCCGGCTCGAAGGCGACAGCTTTGCCCGCGCAAACCAGCTCGCAGGAAATTCGTCTCGACAATCGATGAGGTACTTGCCGCAGAACACTCCAAGTTCGAGCATCTGCTTGGGTGTCAAATCGGGCCGAAACTCCGGGTCGAAATTGCGACCCGGTGACGCGGTCAGCGCGTAACGATAGCCGTGCTGCATCTTGTCGTTGACGATGACGATACGGCGACCCATCCTGCCCCTCTAATCAGTTCAACAGCCAAATCGCGCTGTTCAGCACCGAAGCGAAAGCTACCCAAGCCACGTATGGCGCGAACAGGCACGCCGCCGGACGGTGCATTGCCTAGTGTTGCCATTTACACCGCAGTTCCAAACGTTTGTTCCGATGCCGGCGGTCACGGAGAAAGCGGCTAAGTGGTCTTCTTCATCTCGATGCGAACGCCGTGGACAGTCTTACCCGAAGCATTGAGCACCCGGCCTGCTGGCTGAGGCGCCATATGAACGACCAGACAACCGCGACCATCCCAAGCTGCAACCGCTTTTACTACATCTCGATTGTCTGGAAGCTGGGTGCCATCTGGTGCGAAGTCGTGAATCGGACCTTGCACCTGATCGAAGACAAATACTGACGGCCATCGATGGTGATGCACGGGCTCTTCGTCGTTGGGTTCGAGCGTTACCTCGAGCACACGAAGGCTCTCATTCTCGAATAAGACCCTGTGATGTTTAGGCGCCGCGGCAACGGCATCCAATGCCGGATTCCAAGTTGATGGATCAGAAGCAAACACATCGGCCATAGTGGTCTCCTTTTTCTAGCTCTCTGCATAAGACCCCGGCGCCTCTAGCTGTGAGCATGGTGCCCCGGCTGAGACTGCGACTTTCGCGGGTCGTTGTCTATCGCCGCCCGGCATCCATTTCATCGTCCTGGAATAGCCGGCCATTTGGTAAGTCCTTGAACTGGGGCAAAGGTCGACCTGTTGCGTCGAGCAAGCTTCTTGTGATCGCCGAGTGACGAAATGCCGATGGCCTTGAGGTCGTCACCTGTGCACGGAATCCTTCGGTCGGAACGTTGCGGCGCAAAGTATCGTATAGATGGGCCATTGTAACTGAGCCAATTTTGATCAAATCATTCAGCAAAGGTAGTGCAGGCACCAAGACATTGGCGAACAGCGTTCTTCATCGCCTCATCCTTCGAATTGCCGTGGAGATATAGTCCGTTCAGTAGTGGCGGTCGCGGCATTGCGCGCCAACCACATGCCGACGAGCATGGCCGGAACAAAAATGATTGTGCCCGGAGCAAGAAGACTAAGGCTGGTGAAAGCGGGGCCCGGACAGTAACCGCCCAATCCCCAGCCGATACCGAAGACGACTGCGCCAATTACGAGACGACGATCAATGGCGGTGGTCTCAGGGAGATGAAACCTGTGATCGAGCACGGGTCTCTCATTGCGCCATGCAAGTCTGTAGCCTGTAAATGCCGCCGCGACCGCGCCGGCCATGACGAAGACAAGGCTTGGGTCCCAAGTGCCAAAGAAGTCGAGGAAGTTCTGGATCTTTGCCGGATCGACCATGCCGGAAACGACGAGTCCCAGGCCGAACAGCAATCCGATGGCGAAATGGATGGCGACGCGCATGGCTCTCACGCCCCGATCACATGGCGCAAGAGGTAAACGGTAACTGCAGCGGAGCCCATGAACACCACCACTGCCACCACGGATCGCGGCGACAGCCGCGCCAGGCCGCAAACGCCGTGGCCGCTGGTGCAGCCGCCGCCATAGACCGAGCCGAAGCCAACCAACAGGCCGGCCACCATCATCACAAGCAGGTTTCCAGGGACCGTTTGCGTGGCCGGCGAGCCCGTCGCGGCGAACCAAGCGATCGGGGCCGCAATCAGCCCGACAATGAAAGCCAGTCGACTGGAGAAGCCCGTGCGGTCCGCGGGCGGGAGCAATCTCGCGGCAATACCGCTGACCCCGGCAATGCGCCCGGTCAGCATCATCAAGGCGGCAGCCGCGAGCCCGATAAGCAGCCCGCCGATCAGCGCGGAATAGGGAGTGAACTCAGTGACCATGAATGCAGTACCGCGATAAAAGGCTACATCTCGCCGCACGAGCGGCCAATCTGTTTGTCTCAAGCAGTGTTATTCCAGCACTTGGGGAAGATGCGGGCATTGACCCTGATCAAGACGCGGTGCGCCCGGCCGACGTTAGAGGGACAGATGCGCGGCATTGAGCTCGCGGTCACAGGTGAATGACAAGCGGTATTACCTTGCCGCGTGCTGATGCCTCGAGAAGATATCCGCGGACTAATGAATCTGATCTTGAATTGACATGTCGGTACTATCCGGCCGAATTCTCAGAGCAACATGCGCGTGGAGCCTTAGACGCGCAGCGCGGCGGGCGGCGGGTTTGACCCAAGTCAAAGCACAACGCGCGCTACTCCTTATGGTTGTCAAGAATGGCATCAAACCAAAGGAGGTCACAAACATGAAAGCGCTATATTTGATGCTGATCGCCTCTGGCATCCTTCTGACAAGCAGTATCGCTAGAGCACATGAATGCCCGATGGGCCAAAGCATGATGGGCCAAGGCATGACGGGCCACGGCATGATGGGCCAAGGTATGATGGGCCACGGCATGATGGGCCGAGGGATGGGCGCCATGGGCAT
Source organism: Pseudomonadota bacterium (assembly GCA_021828105.1). GTDB lineage: Bacteria > Pseudomonadota > Alphaproteobacteria > Rhizobiales > Aestuariivirgaceae > Taklimakanibacter. Next base: position 96,958 of record JAKATG010000001.1, on the reverse strand, counting down.
GATGGGGCAGAGACAGGATCTGCGTCTCATGACGATCTTGATGGACACAGATGGCGACGGCGCTTTATCACTTGAGGAAGTCCAGGCAGCCCATGTCAAGATCTTCAAAGCGGTCGACGCCGATAAGAACGGAAAGATTGCGGTCGAAGAGATACAGACATTCTTTGGCGGCGGCCCTTCGCCTTCCCCCTGAGAGACCACCCAACTGCAGAGTGAATTGGTTCTGGCTGCGGCCCTGCACAATCATCTCACAATCATCGCGGCTGCGGCGACCCGCCTGGGTTACGGGGAGACAGCGATCTCTCAGAGTACTATGAGATTGTCTTCGACTGCCTTGACGCCAGGTGCCGACCACGCCGCACGTCCAATTGCGGCTTTCTCCGTCCATGCACTGACCCGTCCGTCCAACGTCACTTTGCCATCAGCAACCTGAATTATGACGTCTTTGGCGTGGACTTCCGCCTGACGCCTGAGAGCCTCCTCGATCCGCTTTCTCACATCAGGCACGGATGCGCGCGGCGTGACGCTGATGTTGTTGAGGACACCCAGGATGCCGGAAAGACCTTGGATGGCGTCGGCTGCGTTCTGCTTCTGGTACTGCCACTCGACCATCCCCGTCAGCGTAACCCAGCCGTTCTGGACCTTGACCTGGATCGCATCCTCGGGAACGGTTGAATTCCATTTGAACGTGTTGAGGACGCGCTTGGCGATTTCGTCATCGGATGTCCCAAGAGTCAAAAAGGGTCGGACTTCGATGTCCTGGGCAATGCCCTTGACTCCCTTGATGCGCTGCACCACTTCCTCGGCCATCATCCTTTGTGCATAAGTGGGCACGTGCCCGGTCAGCGTCACGACGCCGCTTTCCACGGCTACCCCGATATCGGCCGAATCGATGCTGGGCTCAAAATCGAGCTGTTTGATGATATCCTGCCTCAGTTCCTTATCGTTCATGATCTTTGCCTCCAGTTTGGAAACACAATCAAAAATATAATCAACGAGGCTTTTCTTCATTGATCAAGGTCAAGGTACCTCCCCAGCTGAAGAAACTTCTGCGCGCCAGTCGCGGGCAACATCGTTCCGCCCGAGCTCCTCGAGCCAGATCACATGATCGATGCTGCGAACCATGCTTTGCCTTTCCTTCCCAAGTTCCGCCCAACTCAAACGAGCCGATGAGGCCGAGGCAAATTCTGTGCAAGGCCCCCTGCACTGCCACCCAAACTTAAAGAGGCCATGCAAGCCGGGACGGCTTACATGGCCTCACGCACCGTCGACAGAACGTTCTTGCGCACGACAACGCGCTGTCTTATCCCGCAAAGAACGGAACATGTTCTTGATCCAGATCAACGGATCCACTTTGGAACCGCAGAACTAACCCTTCTAAATTTTAAGTTGCATCCAAGCAAAAGCACCTGTCCGCCAAGGAGCCGGACAACTCCCCATGGGAGGGTCGCCGCTTTCCGTCACCACCAGCGTCATAAAACAAGGCACCGAACGCGATGAAACCGCCGGCGCGAAGTCCAAGGACGACAAGCCCGATCATGTCCCGATTGGCCCTGGCCATCCCGCCTTCTCGCACGTGAGCGCCATTTCAGGAGGCGGGAACGCATCGAATCCAGCGGTGCTCATTCTAACCCGGGTCGCCGCGTTGATCTGTATCAAAACCAAAGCTGCGCATTGTGAGAATGTCGTGCTTGAGCCAGTCACCAACTTGGTTTGATCATTCACCGGAGCGTCATAAGCCGCGCCAAGCACAGACTATGAGACACAGGCAGGGAACTATCAAGCTAGGTGAACCAAGTCGCGGAGCGCGCCGTTGTCCTCGCAGATGACCACAGCAGATGTTAAGGCGATCGTTACTGAGTAAAATGCATCTAAGGAGTTCTCTTCATGCTGGTGAAAGATGCAATGGTGGCTTACGCGGCATGGCTCGATATCGGTCGAACGGTGCGCGAAGCGGCACAGTTGATGCAAAGGCTGGATATTGGTTGCCTTCCCGTAACACACGCAGGCCGAGCGGTGGGCCTCATAACGGATCGCGATATCGCCTGCCGCATCGTTGCCGAGGGCCGCAATCCTGAAACGGAGAAGGTGCGTGCCGTGATGAGCGATAACGTCGTGTCCTGCACGGAGGATCAAACACTCGACGAAGCGGCCGAAATAATGGAGGCCAACGGCGTCCGTCGCTTGCCCGTGCTCGACAAAGAGGGCCGGATCGCGGGGTTAATCTCGGTCGATGACATTGCACGCTACGCCGACTTTCAGGTTACGGGGCAATTGTTGCATTTGCTTTGCTTGCCTCGTGAAAAACAGCCTGGGCACTGACAGTGAAGGCCGGCAGACTTTCGCTCCAGCGGGTTCCAGAGACGGCACGTGATGGCCAGCGCAAGAGCATGGCGCTTGCTGCTCGTGCGATTTGATCCATGTCAAAGACGCTTCGCCTTGGTCGGGGCAACTTTTCAAAACAGGTGCTTATTTCTGAACGGAGTCATTTATGAGCTACAAAGACATTCTCGTCTTTCTCGATGGCTCGCCCGACAATGAAGCCCGTCTTGATTTTGCAGTCTCGCTCGCGAAGACACTCGGCGCAAGGCTGACGGGCGTCGATGTGAGCTCCGAGAAAGCTTTCGAAGGCGAGTGGTCCGACCGGGCCAGCATGGTGGGAGAATTGCTTGACTCGAAGGCGCGGGCATCGGGCGTAGTCAGTCGGTTCAGGATTGCCGATCGCAAATCGCCAGGCTGGAAGGACTTCTTTGCACATTATGCGGATTTACTCGTTGCGACACAACCCAACAGGGAGTCTTCGGGCAAGATCCTTCCGTCGGTTCCTGAAGATGTCCTGATATCGGCAGGCGTTCCGATGATCGTGCTGCCGCATCGATCGAGATCGACGCGAAGAATTCAGAATGTCGTCATCGCCTGGTCTCCAAGCGGCCAGGCAACGCGTGCCGTGCACGATGCGATGCCGATCCTCGCCCAGGCGCAAAAGGTGTCGGTGTTTGCGTTCGATCCACGTTCCGACGAGACGGATGCCGATATCAAGCTGCTGAGCGACCATCTTCTCGCTCATGGGATAACAGTCGAGGTTGATCAATGGCCCGACACAGGGGATTTGTCGGTCATCGAGGCATTGTTTGCTTCTCGGGCAATGGAAGACGCCGACATGATCGTTGCCGGAGCCTACAGCCACTCTCGCTTTCGCGAGACTCTCCTCGGCGGCGCGACCCGCGACTTGTTACATCAATTTTCCGTACCGGTTCTCGTATCGCACTAGCGCGAACCATTAGGCCGGAATGAAGTCGCGGCAATGAGCGCGTGGGATGGCCGAATCTTAAAGCGAAGAGCCTTTTGAGTATATGCATGACCGACGGAGTGAGGGCATCAGAGGTGATCAATACACGCTACAAGAAGCTTTCTGGGATGCACGCAGGCCATTCATTTGTCGTAGTCGCTCCTTATGGAGAGATTGAGACCCCGATGCGCTGGATGCTTCATATGGAAGGCGCTGAAGAAGAAAAGTTCGTCGTGGCCGAGAATGAGCTGGCTGACAGGAAGATCTGGCAGCCCCTGGGCTAGATGATTTATCCAATCGGCACGTCGCTATCGAGACCGTCTGCGGGACTTATTTCTTGACCTGGATCGTCTCAATATACTTGACCAGCCGTCTGATCCGGTCGGTGACCTCAGCGGTGGCTTCCTGGGCATCCTCGATCGATACCGACTGATCCAGGGTCTCACCAATGAACAGGTCGCCCCAGACCGGCATTTCCCGAGTGCCATGAGAGGCCGGCATATCGAGCCCGGAGATCGTCCCGAAGATCACAGCTTCCGGAAAAACGCCGCCATTCCGCTCGGCGATCCGCGTCAAATCAGGCGGCTCAATCTTCAAGACTCGCGCCACCGGTCCGTCGCCCTTGCCATTGGCACCGTGACAAGCCGCACAGTGAAATTGGAAATCCTGCTCAACCGTCGGCATGTCTTCATTGGCCAGAACATGATTTGAGCCAAGCGCGCACGAAAATATGAGGGCGACAGCCACTCTCGATCTCAGGTAGAATATTTCTGAAAGTTCAAACGAGCGAGGCATTTGTTTCTCTCCGAGCTCTGGGGCTAAGGGATCGCGGCGATAGGCCATGATACTTGCGGGCGCCGCGCAGGTCGAGGGTCCGGCAAACCGGAATTGGTCGCGTCCCCGATTGGGCCTGGCGCGATCCTCCTGCAACTGGGGGACCGTCAGAGCCATGCGCATTGCAACTTTCAATGTCCAGAACCTTCGCCTTCGTCGGAAATGGCCGCGTGATTCTGACCCAGATCAAATCTGCTCCGCAAGGGCTTTAGTAAGCGGAAGTGGGACCGTTCTATAGTGCGTCAGAGCTAATTGGAGCATCACGTGTACAAACATATTCTCATCCCAACCGATGGTTCTGAGCTTTCTCAAAAAGCTATCGAGCATGGCATGGCCCTCGCCGCGGCCCTCGGCGCCAATGTGACCGTTCTTACGGTTACGGTCCCATTTCATTCCATGGAATCCGACCCCACACCCGTTGTGGATATTCCCGGCGCTGCTGACTTTGTTCATGAAATTCTCCACGGACACTCAAGGCGATACCTTGAGGCGGCCAAGGGTGTTGCAACAGCGAAGGGTGTTGTCTGCGAGACTGTCCAAATCGAGCACCGACATCCCTATGCGGCGATCATCGAAACGGCCGAAGGCAGGAGCTGTGATCTCATCGTCATGGCTTCACATGGGCGGCGAGGGATGTCGGCGATTGTCCTGGGAAGCGAGACGGTGAAGGTCCTGACACACAGCAACATTCCCGTGCTCGTCCACCGTTCCTGAACTGCTAGGATCAACTCCCGATAAGGCGATTGTAGATCCTGCACACTGCGAAGCGGATCACGCTGCATCCGCCCCTTGAGCGGCTCGCGCCGTGTCCTGATTCATTTTGACGATCTGACCCGCTGCGGCGACCGCATCTCTATCACCGCCGTCGACGTGCACCGTCGGCATGGCAATTTTTATGCCATTCTCAGCGAAGGCTTTCTTGATCATCATATAAGCCTTGCGTTTGACGACGAATTGCGCGTTAGGCTTTGTCATGAGCTTCATTTTGAGCACGATAGCGAAGTCGCCAAAACTATCGATGCCCTGCATCTTCAGCGGTTGCAGGGTATCTGCCGCGAATTCCGGATCGGCCGCCAGCTCCTGGCCGATCTTCTTGACGAGCTTTCGCGCCAGCTCGACATCCGAATCGTAAGTGACGTTGATCGTCATTTTCTCGATCACCCAGTCCCGGCTCATGTTCTGGATAGCCCCAAGCTGTCCGAACGGGACGGTAAAGACAGCTCCGCGATGGTGTCTGAGCCGCACGGAGCGGACGCTGAAGGATTCCACCGTGCCCTTGTATGAGCCGCTCTGGATGTACTCGCCGACCCGGAAGGCATCGTCCAGCATATAGAACACGCCGCTCAACACGTCCTTGACCAATGTCTGCGAGCCGAAGCCGACGGCGACGCCGAAGATGCCCGCACCGGCGATCAACGGCGCGATCTGTACCCCGAGCCCAGACAAGATCGTGAGCACCGTGACGACGATAATGAGCACGGCAAGCGCATTACGGAAGATCGGCAGAAGAGTGAGGAGCCTGCTGCTACGGGCCAGTTCGTCTGAACTGGCGCCCTCTTTCGGCGGAAGTTCCATCTTATAGGTGATCAACGATTTCGCCATCTGCCAAACCAGATCAGCCACGAGGAGAATGATAATGGCATTCAGCGCACCGGCTATGATGGTCGCCCCAGTTTCGCTGCCCGTCAGACCCGCCAAAGATGCGGTCCGGATGCGCCAGATGTGGGCAAGCCACACAACCGCCGCGGCTATGACCGCCGCTCAGGCGCCTCTAACGATCACTACCTCGAGAATAACACCCAACGGGCCCTTGCGCTTCGCGCTGGCGGCCCAGATCGCCGCGAGGCGGCCGACTCCACGCACGGCAGTCGGCAGGACGAGCGAAAAGATTCCCAGCCACAACAAAACGAGCAAGCCGCCAACCCAGGTCACCCAAAGCATGGCGAGGTAGAGAGTCAGCAGAATCCGTTTGGCCAAGGAGGGCTGACGGCGCCAGGCGATGTCAATGGCGATCCCCAGAAGGCCCAACCCGAACGCCAGAGCGACAAGCTTCCCGACTTCGGGGCTGAAGCCCAAGGCCTGCGTCAGACTGACAATGGCCCAGCCGACGAGAAAGACGCCGGAGATCAGGCTGACGCGGAAGGACCAGAAATCGGCGGCATGACTTTCCAGAAGCGGTGGGGATTTGTCCGTCAAAGCACCGGCACGAGCGAAAACCAGCTGGTCGGCAGCTGCGCGAACAACCCGAAACCCAATGACCGCCAGAAGCAGTGTAAGAACGATCCGTCGGAGCAATGGCGGCCATTCGAACGCCATGAACGTACCTGCGCTCGCGAGGGCGAAGGTCAGCAGAGCGGCGACCTCCGAAAGGACCGCCTGCCCCGCATTCGGTTCAGTGGTTCCTTTCTGCGCCCGGCTCAGCGCCCATCGTATCAAATACTCAGCTCCAAAGCCCAAGGCGATCAGGAGAGCGAGTATTCCAAGCACCAGCCCCGGTCTGCCTGAATTTACGTCGCGGGTCACTATGTCCGCCGCGTTCGCCAGTTCGTGCGGGATGCGTGGTACGGCAGACACGAGAGCAATGACGTGATCGCGGATGGCCGCTTCCCACCCGGAAATCGAGTCCGCGATCGACACCTCGCGCTCATTGGGTGCTGCCGGAATTTTCCTTTCCAGCCATGTCTTCACGTCCGGATCGGACAGCAGGTCAAGGAATTGCCTGGCCTTCTCAGGTGGCATGTCCAATTGAGCCTGCTGTGACCACGCAGGTGCAAGCATCAACAACAATATACCAAAGCCGACAGCGTAAGCTTTCCACCATTCGCCGGTGAATGGTCTTCTCTGGACAGGGATCCGAACGAACCGGCTCATAGCTGGCGCTGAACGGCAAAGGAGCCGGCCAAGTGCGATGCTCCACATTCCGTCGTGAAAGCAGGACAAGGGCGGCACATCATTCGCGCCATGCGGCCAATGGCCGGTGAAACCCCGACAAGACAAAATGTTCCGACCCAAATCAATGCTTCGTTTCCCATATGTCGCTGTCATTACCGCCGGCGGGACGCTAGCAGTTGGCGAGCTGAGGTTTTTTGATGCAGATCAATTCCAGCGATTACATACCCACGCAGGTTGGGAGGGTGTCTGCCTCGCGGGTATCTGTGCCCCGTTGCACGCCCTCCAAAAGGCTGGACAGCGAGAGCAGCCGGCTACCAGGGTGGCGTTTTGACCTGTGTCAATGCGCGCTGCGGATGGGCGGAATGAAATACAATTGCAAAATGAGAGTTACCTGACCGCCCAGTGCAATCGGCTTTCGTCGGGAGAGATGCAACTTGCAGACTATCGCAATCTTTACCGTGACCATTCTACAAGCGGGCTTAGTCTCCTGGCTGCTGCACGAGCGAGGCAAACGACGGCGCTCTGAAGCCGACGCCAGCGATCTGAGTAGACAACTTATCCATGCGCAAGAGGCCGAGCGTGCCCGCCTCGCATGTGAGTTGCACGACGATGTTACGCAGCGCCTGGCGCGCTTGGCTATTGACGCGGCTCGCCATGCCCGCGGCCCGGTGAACCCTGGCGTTCATAACGGCATGAAATCAATACATGACGGCTTAGTTCGTCTTGGCGAAGATGTGCACGCTCTTTCTTACAGACTTCACCCTTCAATTCTCACGGACTTGGGCCTGGCCGAAGCAGTGAAGTCCGAATGCGAGAACTTTTCGCAATCATCGACTCAACTGGAGGTGAAGACGCTTGATATACCTGACGACCTGCCACATGACATCGCTTTGTGCCTCTACCGCATCGTTCAGGAAAGCTTGCGGAATGTTGCGCGCCACTCAAAGGCAAGTCGAACGGAAGTTCATCTGAGCCGGCTCGACGATGGATTGCAGATCACAATCTCGGACAATGGTGTCGGCTTCGACCCCCGGCATCGTCGAGAAGGGATGACTCTCGGCCTCGCCAGCATGCGACAGAGGCTTGCTTCACATACCGGGAGGCTCGACATCGCAAGCAGTCCTGGTCATGGCACGACCGTTACAGCATGGGTGCCGCTGAGCCCGGCCGGAACCGACCCCGCGAACTTGAGTAAGGCAAGCGAACGTAATCTCAACAAATCCGTCCCCGCTTGCAGGCGCCACAAATACTTGATGCGTTTCCAGTCATTTCTCTTGCATCCATATCTGCGGAAGAGTTGAGGCGCCGTCATTTATTCGCATGCTGAACTGGGGGGCGGTAGCTCTGGCTGGCTTCATTTCCGATATTAGAAGCCGGTAGGCTGGTCATGGTGCGCGGCAACGGCCTGGGCGGAGCGTCTACCGATGCGCGACGTTCTTGCGTTCTTGTTCTCCACTTCGGCCGTGATCTGACTCGGGCACACGCGGCTTACTGAACAATCAGCACATGCGGAAGCGATATTGGCGCAACCCCGGGGACAGGGCAAGCCGTAGGTCACGGCGGCGCGGCACATCGGCGCAGGCGATACTGTCAACCAGCCAGCGCGCCCCGTGAAAGGACAATATGTAGACGATCAGCACCCACCCCAAGCTTGCAATACTTGCAAGGACAATCAGCGAGAACAGAAGCTTATGTTCCGACATGAACTCCTCCCTCGAAACTTCATGCGGACCCAGGATGTCTTCATTTGGTCGCCGCAGGTTGTCGCAATTGTGCTTGTTTGTGGCAGTTTGTGGCCGGTGACGCGCGTCGCCAGGAATCGCACCGGTATTCAAACCGGGGAAAACAGCTCCGTAGAACGCCCGCATATTCAGATCTTACTGACCCTGGATCTTGATACAGATCAATGCGTCCGCAGGCTCAATGGGATGAGTAGGTATTGTTTTCATTCACCGCAAGAGAACCGGAATGGTTGAACTGGTGAGCTTCTCAGATGCAACTCCGCCGTGTACGGCTGATCCGGCGGCAGGCGGTGGTGCGCAGGAAATTGAAATAAAATTTCGGACTGACGTTGTCGGGCTGGAGTCCGCTCTGGAGTCGCGGATCTTTGAATCGGCTTCGCCATCACGCATCGAGAACTTGCGGTCAATCTACTTTGACACGGCTTCCAACGATCTGTGGAACAGCGGCTATTCCCTCCGCATCCGGGAGAAGCAGAATAAGGGCAACTCCAGGCCTGTTCTCACCCTCAAATGGAAGCCCTCGGTGGCCCGTGAACCCTTCCGGCGGGGGGAACTCGAAGTCCCTTCGGTAGATCTTCAGCCCGATCTCTCGCTATTTGATGCGCAAACGGCGGATAGTTTGGCCGCCCTGCTGGGCGGAAAGCCCCTCAAACAAGAATTCGAGACTCTGATCAAGAGGCGGATCGCCGAGGTCACCTGCGGCTCGTCCAGAATCGAAGTCGCATTCGATGAGGGCCATATTGTCGGCGGCGGACAGCGCGTGCCGGTGACGGAGATCGAGCTCGAGCTGAAATCGGGCGTGGAAGCGGATCTCTGCGATCTGGCGATGAAGCTCGCCCAGGATATTCCCCTGCGGCTCGATTTTGTCAGTAAATCCGAAAAGGGCCGCCGCATCGCTCTGCACAGGAAGCCCACTCCCGTGAAGGCCGAGCCCGTCAAGTTTGAGCCGAAAGCCATGCTCGACGGTGCGGTGGACGTCATTTTGTCCCACACGCTCGCGCATTTTGTGGCGAACTGGGCGCCGCTGCGGGAGTCCAACGATCCCGAATCCGTTCACCAGCTGCGAGTTGCGCTTCGCCGTATGAGGAGTGGTCTTGCGATCCTAAGGCAGGGTATACCCTTTCCTGACTTTGAGATCCTGCGCACTGAAGCCAAACGCATTTCGACGGCCCTGGGGCCGGCGCGCGACTGTGATGTCATCCGCCAACTTGCCGAGGGGCCGCTGTCCAGCCCAGACTGCCCGCCGGGGGGCGAAGCATTACTGACCGAAATTGAACGCCGCCGGGCTGTTGCGTATGAGGACGCTAGGGCGGTGATCGACGACAGCGAAACGACCCTCTTCGTCCTTAAGGTTCAACGACTTCTGGCCAGCCGCGCATGGTGCAACGCCTTGTCGGGTGCCGACGCGCAGCTTCTCGCAGTACCGGCAACCGATTTCGCGCGAGAAACTTTGGACAGGCTGGCGAATCGGGTTCTGAAACGGGGAAAGAGCCTGCCCGATCAGTCCGACGAGGCGCGCCACAAGTTGCGCATCGCCTTCAAGAACCTGAGATACGGGGTCGATTTCCTGGCCGGAGACTTCAGCCAAAAGCGCCAGTATCGCACCTTCGTCAAAAGGATCGCCGAAATGCAGGACCTTCTCGGCGCGCACAATGATGTCGTGGCCGCCAGACAGTTCCTGGATAAACTGTCTCCCTCGCTCGGCGAGGAAGGTCAAAGAGCATCGGGCTACATACTTGGCTGGTTCGCGCGAGGCGCCTCTCTGGCCGATGGGAAACTGCGCAGGTGCTGGAGAAGATTCAAGAAGACAGACCGCTTTTGGGATCCGCACGCCTGAGCGGTTTTTTCCAACAGCGCCAGCGGAACGTCCGCTTGTTACTTGGTTGGCAGGAAAAAGAAGGTCAGGCCAAAGACAATATATACGGCGAGCAACTGCAGGCCTTTAAGCCAGTCGGACCGGCCGTCGCCAGCAACCTGACTCGTGATGAGCGTGGACAGAAGGACCATCAGGACGAGTCCGCCCGTAAAGGCAAGATCCATCTGGCTCGGGCCTAGAAAGATGCTCGTAAGCAGAAGAACCGGAGCTACGAAGAGCGCCACTTGTATGCTGGAGCCCATGGCAATTGAGAGCGCAAGGTCCATACGGTCTTTCAACGCTGCAGTAATGGCTGTTGCGTGTTCGGCGGCGTTTCCCAGGATCGCGACAACGAACACGCCGACGAACACGGCGCTGAGGCCAAATTCGTGCGCTGTGGGTTCGATCGCACCCACCATGATCTCACTCATCCAGGCAATTCCCACTGTCGCCGCCGCGAGCGCTAGGATGGCCCGGCTGACGGACATGTGGGCTTCTTTTTCTTCTTGCCGGTAAGGGCCCTGGAACAGAGCAGAATGGGTGATGAGCACAAACGCGAGGTACAGCACGTAAACAACGAGGAGGACGATGGAAATCGTGACACTGAGTTGGTCGAGCATCTCGGCGGTCGCACCCACCCTGAGCTGAAAGGCAGCGGGAAGAATCAAAGCTATCGCCGCAAGCATGAGCATCGTCGCTTGAGAACGCGCCCCAGCGGCGTTGAAATGCTGCTCGGAATGGCGGAGGCCTCCGGCCAACATGGCAGCACCAAGCACAAGCAGAATATTACCCACTATTGAACCGGCGATCGACGCTTTCACCACGTCGTGAAGCCCGGCACGCAATGCGGCGAGCGCGATGATAAGTTCAGCTGCGTTGCCAAAGGTCGCGTTAAGGAGTCCTCCAACTCCATCCCCCATTCGCGCCGCAAGATGCTCCGTGGCGCGGCCCAACCAGCCGGCAAGAGGCACGATGGCAAGCGAGGAGCTTAGGAAGACAAGGAGATAGCGCTCGGGAGCGAAAATTTCCAGAGTGATTGCAATGGGCGCAAAGATGAGAAGTAAGTTCATCCTAATTTGGCTCAGCTTTAGTGGGCTCGCGAAGGCCAGCCTGCCGGAAGCCGGCCATTTCGTCCTTGCTGGCAGAACGCTCGTGACGGCTCATGCCATGATGCTCCCCTCATATGACCAATCTTTCTATCACTGCCGCCCAGTTGTTCATTTTGACTTTGATCAACTCTGCGGGAGTGTAGCTGGCTGCGGGGGCACATTCACCCCTGTCGAGCAATAAGCAAGGATCGGGAATTCGGACTCTCCGGCGACCACGACGGCGATCCGGGGACTTTAAGGACCTATCGCTGGACTACGGGCGAGACAGGAGCGCCACTTGACGCCTCGGGGCCAGGCGCGAATTCTTTTCACTCTTGACCGATATCAAGGCGAGCTCCGATCTTGCGACTAGTGATTGCGACAATGCCGAGGTCGTTTTTGTCGATTGAGGCTGGCGCCATGATTGGAGAACGCAAGGGCCGGCACGATCGCATGAACCGTGCGCGAGGAGGAAATGATGGAAACCGGGGCTAGCAACGACAAACGAAGCAAAATGCCCACCGGGCCACGGCCGATTGGCCTGCCGGCGGCGCTCGTCCCGGTCGTTACGCTGATAGGGCTGCTAGGACTGTCCTTCTATCTCTTCCACGATGGCGCCGCTGGCGGCCCGAACCAAGTCGCGCTGGTTTTCTGTTCAATTGTCGCGGCTTTCGTCGGTTGGCGCCGCATTCTCTCGATGAGTTGCGCGACGCTGCGGTCGCCAGCGTTACCACCGGGCTATCCGCCATCTTCATCCTGCTCGCAGTTGGCTCGCTGATTGGCACCTGGGCGCTCAGCGGCACGCTGATCGCGATGGTCTATTACGGACTCATGCTGCTCAGCCCTGACTACTTCTACATGACCACGTGTTTGATCTGTGCCGTCGTTGCGGTCTCGATCGGAAGTTCCTGGACCGTCGCCGGCACAATCGGCATCGGGTTGATGGGTGTCGCGCAAAAAATGGGCCTCGACCCGGCCATCACCGCCGGCGCCGTGATCTCCGGCGCTTATTTTCGGTGACAAGTCGTCGCCATTGTCCGACACGGCCAATCTCGCTTGTGCTGCCGCCGATGCCGATCTCTACGAGCATGTGAGGGAGTCCCTATGGACCTCGATGCCGTCGCTTGCTATCGCTCTTGCACTCTTTTGGAGCTTCGGCTCGGCAGGCAATTTTGATGCCTCCGCCGTGACGGCGCGCATCGAAGCCGCTTTCCACCCCTGGCTGGTGCATTTCCTGCCACTGGCGCTCGTCCTGGCGCTGGCCCTGCTGCGCTGGCCGCCCTTCGTGACAGTATTTCTTGGCGCACTTGCCGGCGGCATCCTCGCCGTAGCAATTGCTCCCGACCGGGTCGTAGCTCTGGCAGGATCCGGTTCACCAGATCTGGCACTGCTCAAGGGTGTCTGGTCGGCTCTCGCCACCGGCAACACCTCTCATACCGGCGAGCCGGCGGTCGACCAGCTGCTGTCTCGCGGCGGCATGCAAAGTATGCTCGGACCGTCTGGCTTATCGTCGTTGCGCTCGCCTTCGGCGGCATCATCGAGAAGGCCGGCGTACTCGAGCGCTTGATTGGCTCCGTGATTGCGGCGGCCCGGTCGGTCGGCACACTGGTGGCATCGCTTGTGGGAGCAGCTTTCGCGACGAACGTCCTTGCTTCCAACCAGTACATTGCCGTCGTGCTACCGGGCCGCATGTTCCGCAAAGCCTTCGAGGATCAGGGGCTCGCTCCGGTCATCCTGTCGCGCGCACTTGGCGATTCTGGGACCGTGACTTCGCCCCTGATCCCCTGGAACTGCTGCGGAGCCTACATGGCCGCGACTCTCGGAATCGCCACGATAAGCTTCGTGCCATTCTGCTTTTTCAACATACTGAACCCAATTGTCGCGATCGTTTTTGCGATCCTCGGCATCCGCATGCTGTCTCCAAGAGCGCCCTCTCGCAATATCTAGATTCTCAATCGCCGGGCATATACCCATGAGACTGCGATACGAAGATTGGAAGGCTTCCGGCACGGCAGGCGTCCGGGTTAAAACCGGAGCACCCGCGCACCGACGCCCGCTTGCGAACCTAACCGGACTTTGACCATGCGCCTCATTGATAAGTTCCTCATTGGCCTGTTCGTGGCTCTCACTCCGGCAACCCCAATGAGCCAGATCATCGGTGATGCAGAGAAAGGTAGGCAGTACGCTTCTGAGGTCTGCTTCCAGTGTCATGCAGTACCCGGGCGAGCGTCAATCACCAGTCGCTGAAGCCCCATCGTTCCAAGACATCGCCAATACGTCGGGGATGACGTCTATTGCGCTCGCGGCATGGTTTCAGTCATCGCACCCAACGATGCCCGATATCCACATGAGTGACGCCGAGATGAGGAATGCCATAGAATACATTCTTAGCTTAAAGGACAAATGACATTCGTGCTCGGTATGGCGCAGGGTAAGTGCGCAGCCGAAACGGTCCGACTCAGGATCAGCGCGGCGTGAATGACTTGGGATCCTTCAACGGCGAACTCGCCTTCTGATGACGTGGCCGACATAGACGAAACGATTTACCTCCAGCGTTTTCTGCAGTCTTTCGGCGGTTACGCTGGTATTTTCCGCAAGGCGCTTCCGTTCGCGTCTGCCAATAGAGCCAGCTCTCTTGGTGTTGCTGTGCTTTCGTTAGATATGCCGGATTGGAAGCCGTACACCTATGATTTAGAGGCGCACGTTTTGGATCTCAAATTGGCGGAAATGGCCGGTGATGCCGCCAAGTCCCATTCTGCCGTCAGCTCTCGGGCAGTGGGTCGAGATGAGCTAACGCGTCCAGGCGGGACGTTCTGGTAAGGCCGCCATTGAAGTCTATGCCGGAAACCGTTTCATTGTGCGAATAACAGGCAAAATCGGCTATGAGCCCGATCCCTACAAACCGTCGCCGGCAAAATTCAAGCTGGGCCATTATCGGGACTATATGCCCTTCGTGCATGCCATGGTAATCGACTGGCTAAAGGTCGAGCCGATCAACGATAAGAACTGGCCACCTACCCTAGTTGCGACGCATCCTTAGCAACGAGCATGCGTCCGCTGCAATACTGGCACTCGCGGAATGAGCTGGAGTTGGGCAAAGGACCAAACCGCCCTCTTGAATTGCCCAAGTGCTTGAAAAGATTGGCGCCCCCTAGGGGACTCGAACCCCTGTTTCAGCCGTGAGAGGGCCGCGTCCTGGGCCGCTAGACGAAGGGGGCGCACTGTTCGAGAGGCCTCGATATACGGGCCCCATGGGCAAAGCGCAAGATGCCCTCCGAAGCTTTAGCGAAGGAGGGTCAGGGCGTTTCGGGCTTGAGTCGGATCCGGCTCACCACCACCCCCTTGCGGGTGTCGACGACCACCACCTCGTGGTTCCCGCCCGCGACCACCTGGACGGCCATGGTGTTGCCGTCGAGGGTGACGCCCGCAATCGTGGCGCCGGCGGGCGTTGCGATCTCGACCAGGCTCGCTTTCGGCGGCGCTTCCGGCGCCTTGCCGCGCGTCACTTTCCAGGCGATGCCGCCCAAGAGCACCAGCAGCATGATGACGAGCAGCCCGCCCATGATATAGACGGTCATTTCGAGGAATCGTAAGCCCGGCTGCGGCGGGGTTTCATCTGTCTCCGCCGGTTGCTGGTTATCCGTCATGACCTCTCCATCATCTGAGTCCTTGGAAGCGGCCGTTGCCGCGGAGGATGCGGGCGAGCGGCTCGACCGCTTCCTCGCGCACCGGTTTCCGGAAACGAGCCGGGCCCGCTTCCAGGCCCTTATTGCCAATGGCTGCGTCGCTGTCGAGGGGTCGGCCGTGACCGAGGCGCGCCGCAAGATGAAGGCGGGCGAGCGGGTCAGCGTGCGCCTGCCCCCGGCGGTCGCCGCCGAGCCCCTGCCCGAGACCATCCCCCTCGACATTATTTATGAGGACGACGCCCTCATCGTCATCGACAAGCCGGCGGGCCTCGTCGTCCATCCGGCGGCCGGCCACGAGACCGGCACCCTGGTCAACGCCCTCATCGCCCATTGCGGCGAAAGCCTGTCGGGCATTGGCGGCGTGAGGCGCCCAGGGATAGTCCACCGCCTCGACAAGGACACATCGGGCCTCCTTGTGGTGGCCAAGACCGATCAGGCCCATAAGGGCCTCTCCGAGCAATTCGCCGCCCATGGCCGCGACGGCCGGCTGGAGCGCGCCTATCTCGCCCTCGTCTGGGGCGCGCCCGAACGCCGGCACGGCACCGTCGATGCGCCGATCGGCCGGCATGCCACGGCGCGCGAGAAAATGAGCGTCGCCCGCCGCGCGGGCGCGCGCCAGGCGATCACTCATTATGATGTTGAAGAGCGCTTCGGCGCGCCGCCCTATGCGAGCCTTTTGCGCTGCCGGCTCGAGACCGGCCGCACCCATCAGATCCGCGTCCATATGGCCCATATCGGCCATCCGCTTCTCGGCGATGAGACCTATGGCAAGGGTTTCAAGGCCTCGATCGGCAAATTGCCGGAGAAGGCGCGGATCGCCCTCAAATCGCTCAGCCGCCAGGCGCTGCACGCGGCGGTGCTGGGCTTCGAGCATCCGGTCTCGGGCGAGCCGATGCATTTCGAGAGCGCGCCGCCCGGCAACCTCGCCCTGCTCATCGCGGCGCTCTCCGCCTCATGAGCCCCGCGCTGCGGCGATCACCGATTGAGGTTCGAGCGCATCCCAGCCGATGAACGGCCGGTCATGGGCGATGAGCAGGAAAAGCGCGGTGCTCACGATCACCGCGATGAGGCCGAGGGCGAGGGCCCGCCCGCCGTCGCTGTCCCCATGCACGATGGTGACGGCGACGCCCAGCGTCAGAGCCAGGATCAGCATCGCCGCCCATTGGTCGGGACTGAGATTGTTGCGGGCGATGTCGAGCCGGCGCTCGCGCGCCTCGCCCACCGCCTTGAGCGCCGCCATGAATTCTTGGCCCAGCATCTGCTCATGGGGCGCCAGCGACAGGGCGGCATTGTAGAGCGCCGCCAGCACCCGCTCGGCCTCGCGGCTGCCGCCCAAGTCGTCCATATGAGGCCATTCGGCGGCCGACTGCCCGGCATAGTCGGTGACGAGATTGCCCACCTCGCTGCGCCGGGGCTCGGGCAGGAGATGCGACAGGGTTCGCAGCAGGCGCACCTCGCGGGCCTCAATGGCGACCGCCTCATAGGCACGGTCCTCGACGGCCCAGACATTGGCGGCGAGGAAGGTGGTGGCCATCACGAACAAAGTGCCGCAGATGGTCTGGATCACGGGCGACATCTCCCGCCCGGCCCGCACCAACGTAAACGTGACCGAGAGCTTGGGCAGCCACCAGAGCCCGAAGGCGGCGGCGCCAATGAACAGGCTGAGGACCAGCAACAGCCCGATTGGCGGCAAATGGTAGAGCCAGATCATAGACTTGCATCAATCCCCCGAATCCTGCCCCCGAGCAAGGGCCATCCGCCGGGTCGGACAATCTACCGTAACGTCAGCCTCAGACATATATTGCAACTTATTAAGTTTCTTTTTTTCGGGAACGGTCTTAAATTCCGCGCATTGAACCCTATATCCTCATCACCGGCGGAGGCTCTCGTCTCCACCCGGCCCGTGAAAGGGGGGCACATATCATGGCTAAACCCGTCGCTTCACTTCCGAGCGTCTCGAGCGAAGGCGGTCTTTCCCGCTATTTGCAGGAAATCCGGCAGTTTCCCATGCTGCAGCCGGACGAGGAATTCATGCTCGCCAAGCGCTGGAAGGAGCATGGCGACCGCGAGGCGGCCCATAAGCTCGTGACCTCGCATTTGCGGCTCGTGGCCAAGATCGCCATGGGCTATCGGGGCTACGGCCTGCCCATTTCCGAGGTCGTCTCGGAAGGCAATGTCGGCCTCATGCAGGCGGTTAAGCGCTTCGAGCCCGACAAGGGCTTCAGGCTCGCGACCTATGCGATGTGGTGGATCAAGGCCTCGATCCAGGAATTCATCCTGCGCTCGTGGAGCCTCGTCAAGATGGGCACCACCGCCAGCCAGAAGAAGCTGTTCTTCAACCTGCGCAAGGTGAAGGGCCAGATCCAGGCCCTGGAGGAAGGCGATCTCAAGCCCGACCAGGTCAAGGAGATCGCCCGCCGCCTCGGCGTGCCGGAAGAGGACGTCGTGTCGATGAACCGCAGGCTGTCGGGCGATGCCTCGCTCAATGCACCGGTGCGCGCCGAGAGCGAAGGCGAATGGCAGGACTGGCTGGTCGATGATAGCGACACGCAGGAAGACATGCTCGTCGAAAGCGAGGAGAAGAAGCTGCGTCTCGACCTTCTGACCGAAGCCATGGACAAGCTCACCGATCGCGAGCGCCGCGTCTTCGAGCAGCGCCGCATGCAGGAAGAGCCGGCGACGCTCGAGGATCTGAGCCAGGAATTCGGCGTGTCGCGCGAGCGCATCCGCCAGATCGAGGTCAGAGCCTTCGAGAAGGTGCAGAAGGCGGTGAAGAACGCCGCCCAGAAGGCGCTCGCTCCCAAGCCCGCGATCGCCGCCGCCGAAGCCAGGGTCTGATCAATCAAATCCAAAGCGCCGTTCCCTGACCGGAACGGCGCTTTTTGTTTGCGTATGCCAAACGCCGCCTACTCGACGCCGATGATCAGCGGATTGCTGTTGGGCGGCGCCGGCTTCGACCAGAACATCTGCACCGCCCATAATTCATCGCCGCGCTGGATGACGCCGGTCGAGACATAGTCATAATCCCGCTTCATCAGGTTGCGCCGGTGGCCGCCGCTGGCGAGCCACAGAGCGAACAGCGCCCGCGCCTTGCTTTCGTCCGCCGGCCCCTTCTTGCGGTCGCTCGCGGCATTCTCGCCCTTCGCCCGATAGAGCTCCACGTCCTCGACATAGGCGCCGAAGCGCTGGTCGAAACTGTGGCCCGAGCGCGAGCGGTGGTTCGACTTCCCCGTGAACATCATGTCAGCGGCCTGGGCTCTCGCCGCCTCGCGCATCAGATCCGAGGCGATGAGGCCCTTGCGGCCCTTGGACTGGCGGTAGGAAGAGACGAGCTTGTCGAGATATTCTTCGAGATCAGGCCTGGCGCCGGCATTCTCGGGCAGCTTGCTCAGAAGTGCGCGGGCATAATAGGCATAATCGCTCGAGGCCTGCGCCGTCTGGCCAGCGGGCAGAATGGACGCCGCGGCCAGCAGCAAAAGCGCAACGAGCCGGATCACGTGCTTGCGAGAGGATAGCATGCTCATAGGGGGTTGCCGTCGGGATCGGTTTTGGCCCGTCTTAGAGCAAATCCCGCCAAAGTTGAAGACTTTGGCGATAAGGATTTGCTCCAAGATATTGATTTGGCGCGCGTCCTTTCGGCGAAGTGAGTCCACTTCGCGAAAGGATGCGCGTTGAGCTTGGTGGCTTGACGGGCGCTTCGGGCTTTCTTAAGGCGGACGGCGAGGAGACACAAGTTAAATGCCCCGTCCGCTTCCCGCCGGCCAATGCATCGGTCACGCTCTGAGCAGCGTGCGCAACAATATCGCCTATGCCTTCCGCATCAGCTGGCCCTGGTATGCGGTTTTCGTGCCGGTCGTCGTCGCTCTTTCCGCTTTGCTCGATCGTACGACCGGCGGCAATCCGGAAGCCAGTCCCGGAGCCACCTTCCTGATCAACCTTATCATCGCGCTCGTCACCTTGCTGGCTTTCGCCTCGATCGCCGTGAACTGGCACCGCTACATCCTTCTCGATGAGGTGCCGAAGGGCCGCGACATCTTCCGGCTCGATGACAAGACCTGGCGCTATTTCGGCAACCTCCTCCTGATCTCGCTTGCCGTGGTGGCGGCGGGCCTCGTCGTCGGCCTGCCGCTCGGCCTCATCGGCGGACTGCTCGGCCAGATCGATGCCTCCATGATCCTCATCGCCATCGTCATCATTCCGGTGATCGGCGTGCTGGCCTTGCGCTTGGGCGTGAAGCTTCCCGCCATAGCGCTCGGCCGCAGCGATTTCGGCATGCGCGATGCCTGGTCGGTGACGAACGGCAACAACCTGCCGATATTCCTGATCTTCCTGTTCGAGATCGTCGTCGCGCTCGGTGCCGGGCTCATGCTCGGCGCGCTCGCCTATGCCGCCAATGCTGTCCACGGCATGCTCGGCATCGCCGTCGGCTTCGGGCTTCAGCTGGTGGTGAACTGGATCTTCACCATCTTCAGCATCACGGTCCTCACCTCGCTCTACGGCTTCTTCGTCGAGGGGCGGAATTACTGATCGCTATTCCGTCGCTATCTTATCCTTTGCCGGCAGGAGCGGCGGGAAGTCCTCTGGCGTGATCGTCTCCTTTTCAAGCAGGATCTTGGTTCCCGCCTCCAAGTCCTTGCGCCGACTCGTCAAAATCTTCTTGGTGTTCTTGGCCGAGCTCCCTTCGCCATGCCGAAGCAGCTAGAGCTTCCCGCTCCGCCCATAGGCCCTGATGAAGAGGACCAGCGCCACGATGGTGATGACGGCGATGACGATCTTGAGCGCCAATGACGGGTTGAACAGCAGGATGGGATGCATGGCGAACTCCAGTTCCCTGATGCCATATATAGGGCTGACGGCTAGGTCCTGCGAGGTCTCCCATACAGGCGGCCGGCCAACCTCCGAGCCCGCAGTGCGAAAGCCCGCTTTTTCGATTTTTCCCTGTAATTTACCCTGTATCCAGCGAGAGAGCGGCACAGGGATGCTCCGCCGACACTGCGCTCCGGCGACGTCGAGAGCAGTGCCAACAGGGCTCCTGAGACTACGACGGTGGTCCAGGCGCATAGCCGACCTCGACATGAATGTGATCGTCATGGCGCGCTGCGCGACAGCCCTGGAACCGGATCAGGGGTGATGAGACTTGTAGCCTCTTTGCCACATGCGGTTCGAGCAGGATCTTCTCGACGCCCTGGGTCGAGCCGCGCTCGGTGAGCCAGCGCAGCATGACGGCAGTCCTCTCCTCATCGAGGACGAGGTCCTGGCGCACAAAGGCCTGGAACCAGCCCATGTCCCAGCGCAAGGTGAGCCAACGTTCCTTGTCATCGCAAGGCGAGGCGTCACCGGTGGAGGGCGGCTCGAAGCCCCAATAGCCCAGAAGCGACGGCGTCGCGAGCGGCTGGTAGGTCCCTGCCCGATCCTTGTAGAAATAGGCGAGATCGATGCGCCGCCCGTCGTGATGGGAGAGATGCGGCGGCAGCGGGAAACCGTCGAAGAACGGAAATCCGGCATCGAGATAGGCGACGGTGAGACCGGGATAGTGTTGGGCGAGATCGGATGCCATGGCGTCCAGCATGGCCCTGGCTTCAGGGCGCACATAGTTGCGTCCCAGGGCGCAATAAAGCGGCGACAGAGCGGCATAAGGCTGCTCCCCCGTCGCCGCGCAGGGCAAAGGGGCGCGTCCGAATTGCGCCGCGAGCGGCGGCACGATGAAGCGATTGGCTATCCCGAGGCCGGCGATGAAGAAGACGATCCCGGCAATCACCGCGACGGATTTGCGCATGCCGGAGCGGCGCACAATCCAGACGAGGAGCAAAGCGAGAAGGAAAGCCACGCCGCCCAATTGCGTGACGGCGGTCGCGAGCGCGAAGATGAGAGTGGCGCCGACGATCCCGATGAGGCGCCGCAACATGTCAGTCCTCGAACGGATCCTTCATCAGGATCGTGTCGTCGCGCTCGGGCGAGGTTGAGAGCAGCGCCACCGGGCAGCCGATCAGCTCTTCGAGATATTTCACATATTTGATCGCCTGGGCCGGGAGGTCGGCCCAGGAGCGGGCACCCGCCGTCGTCTCCTGCCAGCCTTCCAGCGTCTCATAGACGGGCACGACATTCTTCTGGGCTTCCTCGGCGGCCGGCAATCGGTCGATGCGCTTGCCGTCGAGCTCATAGCCGACGCAGACCTTGATCTCGGGAAGCCCATCGAGCACGTCGAGCTTGGTGAGCGCCACGCCATGGATGCCCGAAACCTTGATCGTCTGGTTGACCAGCACCGCATCGAACCAGCCGCAGCGCCTTTTGCGCCCCGTCACCGTGCCGAATTCGCGCCCCCTCTGGCCGATGAGCTCGCCGATCTCGTTCTGCTGCTCGGTCGGGAACGGGCCCGAGCCGACGCGGGTCGTATAGGCCTTGGCGATGCCGAGCACATAGCCGATGGAGGACGGCCCCATGCCGGAGCCGGCCGAGGCCTGCCCCGCCACCGTGTTGGAGGACGTCACATAGGGATAGGTGCCGTGATCGATGTCGAGCAGGATGCCTTGCGCGCCCTCGAACAGGATGCGCTTGCCGTCGCGCCTGGCCTCGTCGAGCAGGTGCCAGACCGCATCGGAATAGGTGAGAAGCTTGGGCGCCACTTGCGCCAGCTGGTCCTTGAGGTCGGAGGCCTTGACCTCGGGCTGGCCAAGGCCGCGGCGCAGGGCATTGTGATGGGTGAGCAGCCTGTCGATCTTGGGATCGAGGGTCGCGAGATTGGCGAGGTCATGCACCCTGATCGAGCGGCGCCCGACCTTGTCCTCATAGGCAGGCCCGATGCCGCGCCCGGTGGTGCCGATCTTGCCCTCGCCCGCCGCGGCTTCCCGCATCTGGTCGAGCTCGCGGTGCAAGGGCAGGATGAGCGTGGCATTGCCGGCGATCCGCAGGTTTTCGCGGCTGACCGCGACTCCCTGCCCCGAGAGCTTGTCGATCTCGGCACAGAGCGCCCAGGGGTCGATGACGACGCCATTGCCGATCACCGAGAGCTTGCCCTTGCGCACGATGCCGGAAGGCAAGAGCGAGAGCTTGTAGGTCACCCCGTCGATCACCAGCGTGTGGCCGGCATTGTGCCCGCCCTGGAACCTGACCACGATATCGGCGCGTTCCGACAGCCAGTCGACGATCTTGCCCTTGCCCTCGTCGCCCCATTGGGCGCCCACTACCGCGACATTCGCCATCGTGATTCCTTGAACCGAAGCCCAGCCAGACATGAAACCGGCCCCGAAGCGCTGTGCGCGCCGGGGCCGTTGCAGGCTTTTACACCGGAATAGGATAAAGGCAAACGCGTATTGAACTGGCCCAGCGCATGATCCGGAAAAGTGGATACCGGTTTTCCGAAAAGGTCATGCGCAAACAAAAAGATAAAGCGCGATGGCGACCCGGTGTTAAGCCATCGCGCTTTATAATGCGACGAGAATTCCATTTGTTAACGAGTATGGCAGCGGCGAATCGTCTATCGATAAACTGTGACTTGAGGGAACCCAAGGCTGGGATTAAACTGACACCATGGCTAGAAAGAAGAAATCAAGTCCGGTCCGCGCGCTGAAGATCGTCATCATGGTCATCGTGCTCGCCGGCGTATTGGCCTATCTCGGCCCGTGGCTCACCGGCACGATCGGCGTATTCAATTCGAGCCTCATCCTGGCGGTCCTCATCGTCGCTTACTTCCAGAGCGAGACCGACGATCTGTCCGCCCGACTCGAGTTCCTCGAAAAGAAGGTGCTGGGCGCCAGCGCGAAAGACCCCGCGGGCAGGTAGCCGGGGGGTCCCCGCGCTTGCGCGGCGAGCTCACTCTTCATTGAGTCCGAGCTTGAGGTCGCGTGGCCAGCTCACCTTATAGCCATGCCGCAAGACCTTCGTGTCCTGGGGCGCGAGCTCGAAGGTCCAGGCGAGGACGCCGCGGCGGCGCTCATAATCCCTGACCGTCGGCGGCGTCATGCCGGAGAGCGTGTCGACCGTGATCTTGCCCTCGGTCGAATAGGGCATCTGGTCGAGGATGGTGATCGGGATCTCTGCCTGGTGCAGGTTCTTGACGGTGATGTCGAAGGCGCGCTCATCGATATTGGAGGTCGAGATCAGTCCCTCCTCGGCGGTACGCCGTTTCACCTCGATGCGCTTGACCTTCACCAGGTCGTCGGCGCCGAAGCCGAGCCGGCCCTCTTCGCCGGGCGAGAGCATCGGCAAGGCGCCTTCGCCCATGAACACGCCGTCGCGATAGAGCATGACCGGGCCCGGCAGGAGCGGCGTCTCGCCTGAGAGCGTGAAGGCCGCCGTCAGATAGGCATTGGGATCGAGCTTGGGGGCGGCGAGCGCCGACAGTTTCGCTTGTATCCTGTCGGTCGCGATGCGCACCTTCTTGGCGGTGCCGGTGTTGTCGACCGTGACCCGCCCGCCTATGCCGTAGAGCGCCTGGAAGCCCGCGATGGCGACATTCGCCTGTGCCTGCACGATCGGCGCCACATCGGCGACTCCATCGTCATCGCTGCGCTTGTCCTGCATTTGCTGCGGGGCAGCCAATTCGCCGCCCGCATTGCCGGTGCCGCGCGCGGTGAAGTTCTCGCGCCGGCCTTCGATGAAGCCGTTGATGGCCATGGGCATGAGATCGGGCGCCGCGGTGGCACCGATCGGGCGCGCCGTCGATAGCGTCAAGGCGACATTGTCCCAGCTTTCCGCCGTCGACTGCGCGACATCGGCGCGCCGCACCAGCTCGATCGGCGCCTTGCCGTCCTTGTCCATCGCGCCGAGGCGCGCATCATAGATCGGCTGCCAGCCGGCATTGTGGATGCGGTAGCGCAGGCGGAAGGTGCCCTCCGTTTCCTGCGCCGCCGTCAGATGCACGCTCACCTTGAGCCGCTGCTCTTCTTGCGGCGCGAGGCTTGCGAGCTTCTTGTTGAGATCGCCGGTGAGACGGTCGATCTCGCGCTGGCGCAGCCTGGCATCGAGGACGGTCTTGCCGAGGCTCGCGAGCTTGGTGCCAATGAGATCGAGGACGCCGCCCAGGCTCTGCGCATCGAGGATGCGGGTCTCGCCTTCCTTGGGACGGTCGGTCAGGGTGATGCTCGCCATCTGCTGGATGAGATCTTTCTGATAGTCGGCATCGGCGATCGCCTGGTCGAGCGCCGCGCGCTCGTCATTCAAGGCTTCGATGTCCTTCTCGATGCGCTTGCGGTCTTCGCCCCGGCTGTTGTCAGTGGCGAAGACGAGCTTGGAGTCGACCGAGCCGATCTCGATCTTTGAACCGCCCGCGCCTTCGACCCGCAAGGTCTCGGGTGCGAGCTCGGCCGGGAGGCCCTCGAAGACGAGCGTATGCTCGCCCTCTGCGATGCGGGCCTCGGCGATGCGGGTGACCTCCGCCCCTCGCGGGAAGACGGTCACGGCATCGATGCGCGAAAGGGCGGCGATATCGGCGGCCAAAGCCGGCGTTAATGACGTCGTGGCGAGGAAAAGCGCAATGGTGATCGTACGCATGGGGATGCTCCGTGGTTCCCTGTCCCGGGAACCATCAGAGGCGGACGTTGCGGCAAATTATGGGCTGGAAAAGGTCAGAGCTGGGGCGGAGCTGCTCAGCGTCCGAACGAGGACACAAGGATTGCCAGCTCGGTCTGGCGATGTGTTCCGGTCTTGGCCAGGACCAGCTTCAGGCGCGATCGCGCCGTTTCGATCGTGATGTTCTCGGCCGCCGCGATGTCCATCAGCTGCTGGCCCGCGGCAATCCTCGACGCCATTCTCGCTTCGGCCTGCGTAAGGCCGAACGCTTCGCGAATAGGCGCTGAAGCCCGGTTCAGATTGGCCAGCGGATCGGAGATGATGAGCACGGCGCGGGCGAGCATGAAGATGTCGTGTGCGCCGCCGACGATCGGAATGACCTCCCCGATGAACGGCACACCACCGCCCTTCCTCGGCAGGGCGAATGACGGGGCCACACGTGCTTCCGGCGAAGCCCTGCTTACGGCACGCTTCACGGCCGATGACAGGCGTTCATTGGCGGCCGGGTTCCAGGAGGAAATCGTTTCGGCATGGAGACAGACGGCATCGCCGAAATGCGCCTCGAGCGTTGCCGGTGCATGGAGAACACGCCCTGATTCACTGAACAGGACGGTTTCCCTGCCCGCCTGGCTCAAGCCGGCCGCCAGGCCTTGGGCCGCCGAGAAACCAACATTCAAGGCAAGGCTCGTCGCGCTTTTGAGGGATGCCAGGAGCTTGTTCATCTTGGCGATCTCGGCTGGTTCATAGGGCTCGTCCGCTAAAGGCTGGACTATCGTGATCGGCATGATGAGGTCTGGCGGGTGATTGACGAGGAGCATGCCGGCCTCGTGTCCAATACCGACCTTCTTCCGCCATTCGTTGGTGAAAGGATCACGGGCCATCTCTTCAGGTGTGAACATTTCGGCGGAAGAGATCAGGCCCTGCCGTCCGGCTCGCGTCAGCGCGAGACCACGCCGCATGTAGGTATTGTCGGGAAACCAGCGGCTGGTGACCAAATCCCGGACTGTTTCCTCGGTTTCGGGCATGCAGAGCGCGGAATGCCGGCCGGCTTGTATCGGGAACAGATTGACGCCCAGCGCGCCGATGCTGTTTCCAAGAAACTCGAGCGCGCTCGGCCATCGATCGGGCAGTGCAGCCGCTTCGTAGAAAAGCTCGGCAGCGCGATCAAACTGATGCTCGTTGATCCTCATCCGACACGCCTTCCCCTCAGCGCCCGAACGAGGAGATAAGAAGCGCTAGCTCCGTCTGACGATGAGTACCGGTCTTGGCAAGGACGAGCTTCAGCCGCGATCGCGCCGTTTCGATCGTGATGTTCTCGGCAGCCGCGATGTCCGCCAGTTGCTCGCCCGCGCCAACCCTCGATGCCAGTCGCGCTTCGGCTGGCGTGAGGCCGTATAATTCACGAACTGGTGTCGAGGTCCTGTCCTGGTTGGCCAGCGGATCGGTGATGATGAGGACGGCTCGGGCGAGCATGAACACATCGTGCGCGGCGCCCGTAAGAGGGACAACCTGACCGATGAGCGGCCGGCCGCCATGCTTGCGCGGCAGGGCGAAAGATCGAGCGACGCGCTCTCCTGGTGGAGCGGTGCCTGTGGCGCGCTTGACTGCCGACGATAGGCGTTCATTGGCGTCGTGATTCCACGCGCCGAGGGTTCCAGCACGCAGATATAGGGCATCGCCGAAGCGCTCCTCCAGCGCAGCCGGCGCATGAAGGACGCGCCCCGATCTGCTGAACAGAATGATTTCCCGACCTGGCTGACCGACACTGTCGGCCATTCTTCGCGACGCTGAGAACCCGACTTTCAAAGCGAGGTTAACTGCCGGTTTTAGCAGGGCGAGGAGTCCGTTCATCTTGGTGAGCTCAGCTCGCTCATAAGGCTCGTCGCTCAGACGCTGTTCAAACACGATCGGCATGATAAGGTCCGGCGGCTGGTTGACGAGCACCATGCCGGCTTGAGGTCCAAGGCGGAACTTCCTTCGCCACTCGTTGACAAACGGATCACGCACCATCTCCTCAGGCGTCAGCATCTCAGCGGAAGAAATCAAGCCTTGCCGTCCGGCTCGCGTGAGCTCGAGACCACGCCGCATAAAGGGATTATCTGGAAACCAACGACTGGCGACAAAATCCTGCACTACTTCGTCCATTGCAGGGGAGCAGACCAGGGAACCGGTGTGCACCGGGAGCATTTCAACACCCACCGCACCAAGGCTGTTTCCAAGGAACTCGAGCGCACCCGGCCATTGCTCGGGTAGCGCGGCCGCTTGGAAGAAAAGCTCGGCAGCGCGGTCGAATTGGCTCTCCTTGATCCTCATCCGATGCGCTCATTCACTTTCGGACCGGCCGCGTCAGCCACCCCGTCACAAACAGCGACCCAACTCTGGGGTGCAGTGACTGCATCACAGAGTGATTCCCGCAATAATGCGTGTGATTGTTCCCTCACGGCGCCGCTCCCTCGAGGTCGAGAACCATGCTATCTTACGCTTAGTAAATAGTCATTCGTTCTTTTAAGTTGCTGAAATGTGACAGATTTGCCGCTATTTTGAGCAGGCCCACTCTTATAAACCGGATAAATTATTCCGGGCCGGGGGATGGCCTCGCTTGCGACGGTCGCGGCCTTTCCTTCGCCACCTTGCACCAGATCTGGCGCTTTGCCCTGGTCAACGCCCGGGCAAGGACGGATCACCGCGGCCCTTCCTCCTGCCACAGGTCTCTCATCACACGGGCTTCGTCGCGGCAATCGGCGTGTCGAACCCGCGTCCGGCCTCGATCGATGGCCTGCCGCTGGCGGAGCGCCTGCCGCCAAGGGCGTGGCGCCGAGCGCCGGGATCCTGCTCTATGACCTCAAATCGGGCAAGGTCGCCCACTCGATCGAATTCACCAGCGGCCTCGATAAGCTCTATGACGTGGCCCTCCTTGCCGGGCACGAGCTCTGCGGAGCTCATCCATCCGGCTTCAGCGAAAGCCGCGCAAAGCTACGCCCTCGAGCCGCCGCCGACTAAAGCCAAGGCCAAGCGAAATACTCTGCAGTGATGAGGGGCAACTGGCGCCTCAGGACAGCATCGAGATCCAGATCCAAGCTCGCATCCCCGTTCGCCCGTTGCCGCTCGGAGCTTTTCTCGCTCGGCATGTTCAGCCTAGCTTGTTGCGTAGATGAACCTTCCATTGGCTATCGCGAAAAGTCCAGGAAATACCCCCTAAATGGGGGTTTCGCCCGGGTTCGAATGGCCTAGCGTAAAATCATCATGTAGCCTGGAGTGGCTTGGCAGATCAAAGCCGTCAGTGTTGCATTGAAACCACGAAAGGGAATCTTCCATGAAAATGCTGTTCATTTTCGCGACGAGTGGACTCCTGTTCACCACTGCCACCGCTATCGGGGCAGAGCTGGAAAAATGTGGAGAAATGAAGCCGGACGAGCGCATGGCGTGCTTGGAAAGAAATATCACGACCCTCAACGAGGCGCTCAAAAATGCCTTGATCTCCGGACATGAGGTCCGAATACGCACTCGGGGCAACTGGTGCCTTAGCTGGACAGACAATAATAAACCGCCCAGGATGTTGACGTGCGATCACCCAGATCTGCAAAACTACACGATCTCAACTCCATAGCAAAAGAGCGCAAGACCACGACTCTTCTGTCCCAAGAGGAAACGCGATGAGCGGAAACATCCGCTCATCGATAGATTGACCGTGCCCTCCGCGAAGGACAAGAAAGACTAAAACGCCAGCCTTTTCGCCTGCTTGACCTGCGGCAGCTTCTCCACCGCCTGAAGCACCGCATCGGGCACCGGCTCGTCGATCTGGACCAGGCAGATGGCGTCCTGGCCCTGCGCCATGCGGCCCAGATGGAAGGTCGCGATATTGACCCCGGCATTGCCGAGCAGCATGCCGAGCGCTCCGATGAAGCCCGGCTTGTCCATGTTGGTCACATAGAGCATATGCGGGCCGAATTCCGATTCGAGCTCGATGCCCTTGATCTGGATGATGCGCGGCTTGCCGTCGGAAAACACCGTTCCCGCGACCGAGCGCTCCATCTTCTCCGTCCTGATGGTGAGGCGGATATAGGTCTCATAGGCCCCGCGCTGCGTCTGGCGCACCTCGTCGACCTTGATGCCGCGCTCCTTCGCCACCACCGGCGCCGACACCATGTTGACGTCGCCCAGCATCGGCTTGAGCACGCCCGCGAGAGCGGCGGAGGTGAGGGCGCGCGTATTCATGTCGCCGACCTCGCCCGCATATTCGATGACGATGCCGGTGATCGGCTCGTCGGTGAGCTGGCCGGCAAAGGAGCCGAGCCGTTCGGCGACCGCGATGAAGGGCCTGAGCCGCGGCGCCTCGTCGGCCGAGATCGAGGGCATGTTGAGGGCGTTGGAGACCGCCCCGGTGATCAGGTAATCCGCCATCTGCTCGGCGATCTGGATCGCGACATTCTCCTGCGCTTCCGCCGTCGCTGCGCCGAGATGCGGTGTCGCCACGACATTCTCGAGCCCGAAGAGCTTATGCTCTTGTGCGGGCTCGGTCTCGAACACATCGAGGGCAGCACCTGCGACATGGCCGGATTTGAGCGCCTCATAGAGCGCATCCTCGACGACGAGTCCGCCCCGCGCGCAATTGATGATCCGCACCCCCTTCTTCATCTTGCCGATCGCCGCCCTGTCGATGAGGCCGCGCGTCTTCTCGGTCAGGGGCGTGTGCAAGGTGATGAAATCCGAGCGCTTGAGGACGTCCTCGAGCTCGACCTTCTCGACCCCGATGGCGATCGCCCGTTCCGGCGACAGGAAGGGATCGAAGGCGATCACCTTCATCTTGAGACCCAGTGCGCGGTCGGCGACGATGGCGCCGATATTGCCGCAGCCGATGACGCCCAGCGTCTTGTTGAAGAGCTCGACGCCCATGAAGCGGTTCTTCTCCCATTTGCCGGCATGGGTCGAGGTGTTGGCTTCGGGGATCTGGCGGGCGAGCGCCATCATCAGCGAGATCGCGTGCTCGGCGGTGGTGATGGCGTTGCCGAAAGGCGTGTTCATCACGATGATGCCGCGCTGGGTCGCCGCGGGAATATCGACATTGTCGACGCCGATGCCGGCGCGGCCGATCACTTTGAGCTTGCCCGCCGCGGCGATCAGCTTCGGCGACACCTTCGTCGCCGAGCGGATGGCGAGACCGTCATAGGCCGGGATGGCCGTCAAGAGCGCATCCTTGTCCTTGCCGAGATCGGGCTGATAGTCGACATCGATGCCGCGGTCGCGGAAGATCTGGACAGAGGCTTCGGACAATTTATCGGAAACGAGTACACGGGGTTTCATGATGAACTCCGGAAATTTTATTCAGCTAGAGTGTGACGACGTAAGAAGGCAGCGCCAACAAAACCACCCTCATGCTGAGGTGCGAGCGAAGCGAGCCTCGAAGCATGATCCAGGTACAAAGGTCTTGCCGCTGGCCACCCTTCGAGGCCCGCCTTCGGCGGGCACCTCAGGGTGAGGGATATGAGTCGGCCAAAACTCCTCACGATCGGGTTCAACGCGTGGCCTGGCCATAGGCCCAGTCGAGCCACGGCATCAGCGCCTCGACATCCGAGGTTTCGACGGTGGCGCCGCACCAGATGCGAAGCCCCGGCGGCGCGTCGCGATAGGCGCCGATGTCGAAGGCGGCGCGCTCGGCTTCGAGCAGCTTCACCATCGTCTTCGGCACCTGATCGCCGCCATCGAGGGTGAGGCACACCGAGGTGTTGGAGCGTGTCTTCTTCTCCTTCGCCAGATGATGCGCGAAGGGCCGTTCGGCGACCCATTTGTCGATCACCTGGGCATTGGCATCGGCGCGTTGGCGCAACATCTTGAGGCCGCCGATGCCCTGCGCCCAGTTGAGCGCCACCAGATAGTCCTCGACGGCGAGCATCGAGGGCGTGTTGATGGTCTCGCCGGTGAAAATGCCTTGATTGAGCTTGCCGCCTTGCGTCATGCGGAAGATCTTCGGCAACGGCCAGGCGGGCACATGGGACTCGAGCCGTTCCACGGCCCGCGGCGAGAGGATGATGACGCCATGCGCCCCCTCCCCGCCCAAGACCTTCTGCCAGGAGAAGGTCGTGACATCGAGCTTGGTGAGATCGAGGGCCTGCGCGAAAGCGGCAGACGTTGCATCGCAAATGGTGAGGCCCTGGCGGTCGGCCGCGATCCATTGGGCATCGGGCACGCGCACGCCCGAGGTGGTGCCGTTCCAGGTGAAGACGACGTCGTGGCTGAAATCGACGTTTGTGAGATCGGGAAGCTCGCCATAGGGCGCTTTCAGGATGCGTGCATCCTTGAGCTTCAACTGCTTGACGACGTCGCTGACCCAGCCTTCGCCAAAACTTTCCCAGGCGAGGAGATCGACGGGACGGGCGCCGAGCAGCGACCACAGCGCCATCTCCACGGCGCCCGTGTCGGACGCCGGCACGATGCCGATCAGATGGCTGTCGGGCACTTCCAGGATCGCGCGTGTCAGCGTGATCGCCTGTTTGAGGCGCGCCTTGCCTTCGCTCGAGCGATGCGAACGTCCGGTGAGCGCTTGGGAGAGGAGATCAGGTGACCAGCCCGGGATCTTGGCGCACGGGCCGGAAGAGAAGTGCGGATTGGCCGGCCGCACGGCCGGTTTGTCTGAGGTCGTCATGTCTGCTCCATCCTTTCAGATGGGCCGCCTCTCGGTGGGGAGAGGTGTCCCGGCGACGCTCATGCCCGAGACGGGGGATTTCGTCAACAGCCTATTCTGCGTCGCCTGCTCATCCATCCTTTCCGGCGGGCGCATAGGCCGTCACTGGAAATTCCGGCGCCTTCACGCCGAAAGTGCCGAGCGGCGGCTCGTCATGGATGTGCTTGCTCAGATAATCTTCGTAGGGCATGCGCACCAGAAGCTGCGAATAATGATGCGCGGCGACGGCATCGCCGGCATCGATGGCGCGGGCGACGCTTTGGTGAAGCGGCAGGCCATGGGCGAAGGAGCCGGGCTCGGCCGTGGTCTCGATCACCTGGCGCGCCATGATCTCCGAGATCATCCCGCCGAGATGGGTGAGGAGCCGGTTGCCGGAGGCCTTGAAAATCGCGCTGTGGAAATCGAGATCGCAGGCGATGGCCTGCATGATGTCGCCGCCCTTGCTCAAGGTTTCATTGGCCGCGATGACCTTGTCGCACAGATCGAGAATGGCCTTGCGCTGCTCCGGCGTCGCCCTGAGTGCTGCCTGATAGGAAGCGATCGGCTCGAAAGCCAGCCGGAACTCGAGGAAGTCCTTGACATACTGGGCCCGTCTTCCGTGCCGCCACAGCCAGTTCAGCACGTCGATATCCATCAGATTCCACTCGGCCTCGGGGCGCACCTTGATGCCGACCTTCGGCAGCGCTTGAAGCATGCCCTTCTGGGCGAGCACGCGTGTCACTTCGCGCATGACGCTGCGGCTGACACCCAGATAGGCGCAGAGATCATGCTCGCGCGGCAGCGATCCGGTGGCGGCGAACTTGCCTTGCACGATATCGCTGCCCAGCTTCTCGAGCGCATGAGCAAAAAGCGAAGGACGGACGGCCTGTCTTGTCATCGATTGCTTTCCTGAACGGGACTTGAGGATCGTCTCGACCGTTCGTTGTTCGAAATATTCAACCCCATAGCACCCTTCGCGGCATCGCCAGCGGCGACTCGCGGGTTCATGCCTTGACTCTCTACTCATATTATATTCTTGTATGTGTAGAAAAGCCAAGGAGGACAATCGGGGGCATGGGCGGGTTCTGGGAAATTCTGGGGCGGGAGCTGCCCCGCTTCCTTCCGATCCTGCTCGATGGCTTTCGCATCACCATCGGGGTCGCGGTTTTCAGCTTCGTCATTGCCATGGCGGGCGGCCTCCTGCTCGCCATCGGCAAGATGTCGAAGCTCCGGCCGGTCTCGCTCGCCTGCAACTGGTACATCGAGCTGATCCGGGGCACCCCTGCTTTGACCCAGCTCTTCATCATCTATTTCGGCCTCTCCCAATATGGCATCGACGTTCCGGGCTTCCTCGCCGCCGTCCTGGGGCTCGGCCTCAATGGTGCTGCCTATGTCGCCGAGATCTTTCGCGCCGGGCTCACCGCCATCCCCGACGGGCAGCGCCAGGCCGGCCTGTCGCTCGGCCTGACGCCGGTCCAGATCTTCACCCACATCCTGGTGCCTCAGGCCTTCCGGCTGATGCTGCCGCCTTTCTGCAGCTATGGCGTCCAGCTCCTCAAGGATACATCGCTCGCTTCGGTCGTTGCCGCGCCTGAGATCATGTTCCGCGCCAGGATCCTCATCGCCGAGACCTATCTGTCGATGCAGATCTATTTGCTGGTCGCCGTCATCTATCTCTGCGTCTCCATTCCTCTCGGTGTCTTCGCCAACTGGCTCCACCGCCATCTTCATTCCGCCAAGACCGTCCGGGCCTGAGAGCGATGGGGGAATACTGGACATATCTCGAGCAATGGTCGCCGGAACTGGCCGCGGCGGCCTTGCAGACCCTCAGGCTGACGCTCCTCTCCTTCCTCGTCGCGGCCGTTCTCGGCATCCCCATTTGCGCCATGCGCGTTGCCGACAATCCTGCGCTGCGCTATTTCACCGCCTCCGTCATCGAGGTCGTGCGCGGCCTGCCGGTCCTTGTCCTCTTGTTTCTCCTCTATTTCGGCCTGCCGACGCTAGTTCCCGATCTGCGCTGGAGCTCCAATGCCTGCGCCATCATCGCTTTCGGCGTACAAGGCGGCGTGCAGCTTGCCGAGGTCTATCGCGCGGGCCTCGGCGCCGTCGACCGCGGCGAGAAGGAAGCCTTCAAGGCCTTGGGCCTGACGCCGGTCCAGGGTCTTGTCCATGTCACGGCGCCACAGGCCTTCAGGGTGAGCCTGCCGCCCATCGGCAATTATCTGGTCGGCCTTCTCAAGGACACATCGATCGCATCGATCATCGCCGCACCCGAGCTCATGCTGCGGGCGAAGGACCTCTCCTCATCGAGCTTCATGCCGATGCCGATCTATATCCTCGTCGCCCTCATCTATTTCGTCATGAGCTATCCGCTGTCGATGGCGGTCCGCTATGCCGAGCACAAAACCGCAAAAGCTTGAAAAGAGCGTTCAACCCAGGAGGAAACCATGTCGAGAGTAAAAAGTGCCTCATCGCCTCTGTCCCGCCGCATGGCGCTGCTATGCGCCGGCCTCGCTTTCGGCGCGCTGGCCGCAAACTCCGCCTTCGCCGACAACATTGAAACCCTCGCTCCCGGCAAGCTCACCATCGGCATGCTGGGCGACATGCCGATGACCGGCACCAAGGACGGCAAGCTCATCGGCACCGACGGCGACCTCGCCGTCGAGATCGCCAAGAATCTCGGCCTCGAGATCGAGATGAAATCGATGGAATGGAACGCTCTCATCCAGGCGACGAAGCAGGGCCAGGTCGATGCCCTGATCGGCTCGGTCGGCTGGACGGAAGAGCGCTCGAAAGTGATGCTGCTGTCCGATCCCGTCTATTATTTCGGCACGCTGCTGATCCAGAAGAAGGACACGAACTGGAACACCTTCGCCGACATGAAAGGCCGGGTCGTCGGCACCGTGTCTGGCTTCACCCTCGTCCCCGAGCTCAAGGCGGTCGAGGGCATCGGCGAGGTGAAGCTCTATGACACGCAGGATGCGGTGATGCGCGACATCGTCGCCGGCCGCCTCGATATCGGCATCCTCGATCCGGCCCTCGTCGAATATGCCATCAAGCAGCATCCGGAATGGAACATTCACCAGGTGGCGGTGCAGCCCGAGCCCGAGAAATATCCGATCATGTCGAAGAAATATTATTCGATCTTCGCGACGCCGACGACCCGCAAGGCTTTGGCGGACGCGATCAATGTGGAGATCGGCAAGATCTGGGCGAGCTGCGCCAATGTGAAGTCCATGGCCGCCTATGGTCTCGGCGACAAGGCCTGGTTCGATCCGCCGGCCGACAATTACCGTGTCGGCGTCGACCGGCCGGAAGGCTGGAAGGCGCCGGTGGCGGCAGACTCCTGCTTTGCGAAATAAGGAAGGATGACGGGCGGGCGTCCGCTGGCCGGACGCCCGCTCTCAAACGAGCAAGCGGATGCCTATTCTGCGCGTGACAGATCTCTGCAAGAGCTTCGGGCCGGTGACGGTGCTGGACCGCGTGACCTTCGAGGTCGAGCGCGGCCAGAAGATCGCCATCCTGGGGCCGTCGGGCTCCGGCAAGACCACGATGCTTCGCTGCATCAACTTCCTCGATCGCCCGACGGGCGGCAGCATCGAGATCGACGGCAGGCGTTTCGGCGCGAAACTCGCCGGCGGGCGCGAGCGCTATGAAAGCGACCGGGCGCTCGCCAAGGAGCGCGCCGATATCGGCTTCGTGTTCCAGCGCTTCAATCTGTTCTCGCATCTGAGCGCGCTTAATAATGTCGCTTTGGCGCCGCGCCTGGTGCGCAAGCTGCCGCGCGCCGAGGCCGAAACGCTCGCCCGCCAGATGCTTACGCGCGTAGGCCTCGCCGCCAAGGCCGACTCGATGCCCGACGCCCTCTCGGGCGGCCAGCAGCAGCGTGTCGCCATCGCCCGCGTCCTCGCCATGCAGCCCAAGCTCATTCTCTTCGACGAGCCGACCTCGGCTCTCGACCCCGAGCTCGTGGGCGAGGTCCTCAATGTCATGCGCAGCCTCGCCGCCGACGGCATGACGATGCTGATCGTCACGCATGAGGTGAGGTTCGCCGCCGACGTCGCCGATCGGATCCTGTTCATGGATCACGGCCGCATCGCCGCCGACGGCAAGCCGCGCGACGTGCTCTTCGACAACCCGACCGACCGCATGCGCCAGTTCCTGCGCACGCTCTCGAATGACGGGCCGGCAAGGCCCGAGACCACGCCATGAAAATCGCCAAAGTCGACCTCCTTCCCGTTTCCATCCCCTACACCCATGTCGAGATGAGCGCGCGCGTGGCCCGGCAGGGTGTCAGCGACGTCGTCGTCAGGATGGAGACCGATGACGGTCTCGTCGGCTGGGGCGAATGCTGCAGCGGTGCCGATACCGCCTCGGTCGCCGCGGCGGCACGCGCCATGCTGCCGCTCGTCATCGGCAAGGATCCGCGCAATGGCGAGCTGATCCGCAAGGCGGTGTTTCAGACCGGCCTCTGGGACTATCGCCTGCATACCGGCAATTTCGCCTATGCCGGGCTCGACATGGCGATGCTCGATATTTCCGCTCGCGCCCTCGGCACGCCGCTATGGCGTCTCCTCGGCGGCCTCGCGAGCACGGAGCCGGTCACCTATTTCTGCTATCTGCAGCGCGCCGACGAGACGGACCTCGCGCGCCAATGCGCGGCGGCGCTGGCACAGGGCTATGCGCATTTCTATCTCAAGGTAGGCCTCGAGCCTCAGGACGATGAGCGCATGTTGCGCGCCGTGCGGCGTGCGATCGGCCCGCGCTCGAGGCTCAGGATCGACGCCAATGAGGCCTGGACACAGCCCCAGGCGGCGAAGCTCCTCACCCGCTGGGATGCCGAATTCGACCTCGACTTCATCGAAGCCCCGGTCAAAGCGCATCCGATCCGTCTCATGGCTGATTTCAAGCGCAAGCTGCCCCTGCCGCTTTGCGCCAATGAAGGCCTCGACGGCGAGAACAATGTGATGGAAGTCATCCATCATGCGGCAGCCGACGTCCTGTGCTTCTCCAGCTATTGGGTCGGCTCGCTCAGAGCCTTCATCACCTTGAGCCGCACTGCGGGCCTTGCCGGCATCACCGTCTGCAAGCATACGCATGGCGAATTCGGCATAGCGGCGGCGGCCCATCAGCAGGCACTCCTCACCATCGGCAACGGCATCGGCGGGCATCAGCAGACCGCTTCCGTGCTTGCCGATGACATCGTGACGGCGCCTTTGCCGATCGCCTCGGGTCCATCCTGGCAAGCCTCCGAGGCACCGGGTCTCGGCATCGCGATCGACCAGGACAAGCTCGATTTCTATCACCGCGCTTTCGAGAAAGATGGGCAGTTCCTGCCCTGGGCCGGCGCCAACTAAGCTTCCCAACCTAGCAAGACAGGAGAAAACGATGCGAAAAGTCGTAAAAACCCATTTGCCGAGCGACAAGGCGCCGATCGAATGGGCGACGAAGGGCGGCAACGTCCTCTATACCGCCCATATCCCGATCCGCGAGGACGGCAGCATCGAGACCGGCGACATCAAGGCGCAAGCGCAGCTGACGCTTCAAAACCTGAAGCGCACCGTCGAGGCCGCCGGCGGCACCATGGATGATGTCACGCAGGTCCTCATCTATTTGCCCGACAAGAACGACTTCGCCGGGATGAACGAGGTCTATCGGACCTTCTTCAAGCAGCCCTTTCCCAATCGCGCGACCGTGGTGGCAGGCCTGATGGTGCCCGATGCCCGGATCGAGATCGTCGCCTACGCTCACATCGGCGGGTAAACTCTTGCACGACGTGATCGTCGTCGGGGCGGGCGTCGTCGGCATGACGACGGCGCTCTACCTCGCCCGCGAGGGCCTCTCGGTCGCCGTCATCGACGAGCAGCAGGGGGCCGGATTGAGCACGAGCTTCGCCAATGGCGGTTTGGTGACGCCGTCGACGGCGATGCCGTGGTCCTCGCCCGCCGCTCTGAAGCTGCTGCTGCGCTGGATCGGCCGCGAGGACGCGCCGCTGCTGATGCGGCCGGAAGCGATACCGCGGCTCGGCCTGTGGGGTTTGAAATTTGCCGCGAACTGCCGGCCGGCAGCGCATCTGCGATTATCGAAGACCTTGACGCATTTCGCGCGCGAGAGCCTGGAGGAGCTCGACGGCCTCATCGCCCAGCGCATGATCGACTTCCCCTTGGGTCGTGGCGGGCTGCTCGCGATCTACAGGGATGAGGCGGGCCTCGCCGCTCGTGATCGCTATGTCGAGTTGCTGCAGGGCCTCGCCATCGAGACCAGGACGCTCGACGCCGACACGACGGTGGCGATGGAGCCGAGCCTCGCTCCCATCGCATCCAGCCTGTGTGGCGGCCTGCTCCTGCCCAATGATGCCTGGGGCGACGCCTGGCGCTTCTCACGCGCTGTCGAGGAGGCCAGCCGCAAGCTCGATGTCGCCTGCCACTTTGGCACGAGGCTCGCGAGCCTTGTCGTCGAAAACGGGAAGATTTCCGGCCTGCGCACGGCCGAGACCTTGATGAAAGCGCGTTATGTCGTGATTTGCGCCGGCCCGCGCACGCCTGCGCTGCTCGGGCCTCTCGGCATCCGTGTGCCGATCATGCCGGTCAAGGGTTATTCGATCTCGCTCAGCAAGAGCGATATCGGCTTCCTGCCCCGCCGGCCGATCGTCGATGATCTGGCGCATATTGGCGTGACGCCTCTGGGCGATCGCTTGAGGATCGCCGGAACGGTTGAATTCGCCGGCTATGACGGCGCGATCCGGCCGCAGCGCATTGACAATCTGAAGCGGGCCGTGACGGCGCTGTTTCCCGGCATGACGATGCCGGACGATCTGTCGCCCTGGGCGGGCTTGCGGCCGATGACGCCGGATGGGCTGCCGATCATCGATGCCATCCAGATCTCAGGGCTCTATGTCAATAGCGGTCATGGCGCGCTGGGCTGGACGCTGGCCTGCGGCTCGGCGCGCCTGATGACCGCCATCATCATGGGGCGCGAGCCCGCGGACGGCTCGCCCTTCCGCCTCGCCCGAAGCTTCTGGTGAAATGCAAAGCGGCGGTGGATTTCGCCACCGCCGCCATAGTTCTTCAAGCGAGATCTCTCGATCGCGCCTCAAAACTTGAAGCGGATACCGGCGAGACCGGAGTGATCGGCGGGATCCTCGCCGCTGATCATCAATTCGCGATAGCGATAGCCGACGTCGAGCGCGATGCTCTCCGACAGGTCGATCGACGCACCCGCCATCAAGGCATAGGCGAAGCCGTCGTCGCTCAGGCCGTGATCGGCATCGACCCAGCCGTAACCGGCGCCGGCGCCGATATAGGGCGTGAAGATCGAATCGTTCTTCCAGTCGAAGTAGATGTTGCCGAGGACGGTCGTCAGGCTGGCATTGGCGTCATCGCCGACATCATAGTTGCCCGACCAGTCGACGCGCAGATCCGAGCGCAGATAATCGTTGAACTGATAGCCGACACCGCCGCCGACGGCGAAGGCGTTGTCTTTGTCGCCCCAGTCCAGGAACGACCAGCCGAGATCGCCGCGCAGATAAAAGCCCATCGCCTGATACTGCTCGGGAGTCGGGGTCGGTTCCGGCTCCGGCACGTTCGGATCGGCGGCCTGCGCTGCGACGGCGAGTCCTGCGGTCATCGCGGTAGCAAGCAAAGCGAGCTTCAAACACTTCATTGATATTCTCCTCTCCCGGTTCCCCGGTAATTCACGTCCCTCGTGATGGTTCCTAGTTAGGAGCGGGCTGTGACAGGAGCCGGGCCCCAATCGGGCAGCAAAAAGGCAGTTCAGAACTGTTGTAAAAACATCACGCTTTCCTGTGTCTGAACAGGACACGTCATTGACCGTGTACTGACTGTCCCTTATTGGACTGCGGCATCATGACACCCGCCGCTACGACAAGAGACTGGATCACGCTCGCAGCACTCGTGGTGACGTGGGGTTCGTCCTTCGCCATGACGAAAATTGCCGTAGCGTCGATCGATCCGGCCTGGGTTATGGCGCTGCGTCTCCTGGTTGGCGGCGTGTTCCTTGCTGTCATCGTGACGCTGACCCGGCGGCAATGGCCGCGGAACAAGCGCTTATGGACATGGTTTGCCGGTCTTGGCCTGATCGGTCACGCCATCCCCTTCTTTCTCATTTCCTGGGGCACCCAGTTCATCTCTTCCGGTCTCTCCGGCGTGCTCATGGGATCCATTCCGCTTTTCGTCATCGTGCTCGCTCATATTTTCCTGCCCGATGAGAAGCTGACCCGCATGAAGAGCCTGGGCTTCGTCACCGGCTTCATCGGTCTCATGATCGTGCTCGGCCCGGAGAAGCTTCTGCGCTTCGAAGGCCAGGGCATGGCGCTGGTCGGCGAGCTCGCCATTCTCATCGCCTGCATCTGCTATGCCGTGCACAGCCTTCTCGCCCGCCGCATCCCGTTTCAGGGCCCGCTGGAACAGGCGGCCGCCGTCTGCCTCACCGGCGGCCTCATGGGATTGATCTTCGCCGTCCTCTACGCGCCGCACGGCCTCTCGCACGCGACGCCACTCGCTTATCTCTGCGTCCTCGGCCTCGGCATCGTGCCGACGGCGACCGCCACCTTGCTGGTCTATGCCATCGTGCGCTCGGCCGGCGTCAGCTTCGTCGCCTATTCCAACTATCTGGTGCCGGTCTATGCGCTGGGCCTCGGCGCCGTGGTCTTGGGCGAGACCTTGACCGCCAGTGTCGGCTTCGGCCTACTCCTCATCCTCGCCGGCATCGCCGCGAGCCGCATGCGCAGCCGGAAAGCCGCGGTGCCTGTCGAAGAAAAGTCCTCGTCCTGAGAGTTAGGCGGCTTTGCCGATCACCGTGCAGATCTCATCGACGATCTTGCTGACGAGGCCGGCATCGTCGCCTTCCGCCATGACGCGGATCAGGGGCTCGGTGCCGGACGGGCGGATCACCAGGCGGCCCGAGCTGCCGAGCTTCGAGGTCGCATCGGCGATCGCTTCCTTCACGATCTTGGCTTCGAGCGGCTTGCCTTCGCCATAGCGCACATTCTTGAGCACTTGCGGCACCGGCTCGAAGACGTGGCATACCTGGCTCACCGGCTTGCCCGTGCGCACCACTTCCGCCAGCACCTGCAGCGCCGCGATGAGGCCATCGCCGGTCGTGGCGAAATCCGACATCACGATATGGCCCGACTGCTCGCCGCCGATATTGAAGCCGTGCTGGCGCATATGCTCGACCACATAGCGGTCGCCCACCTTGGTGCGCGCCAGCGTGAGCTTCTGGTCATTGAGGTGACGTTCGAGGCCGAGATTTGACATGATCGTGGCGACGAGCCCGCCGCCCGAAAGCCGTTCCTGGCGATGCCAGGAGGTGGCGATCAACGCCATCAGCTGGTCGCCGTCGACGAGCGTGCCGTGCTCATCGGCGATGACCACGCGGTCGGCGTCGCCGTCGAGCGCAATGCCGATATCGGCGCGCGTCTCGACGACCTTGGCGCTCATCGCTTCCGGCGCCGTCGAGCCGCATTTCTCATTGATGTTGAAACCGTTGGGATCATTGCCGATGGCGATGATCTCGGCGCCGAGCTCCCACAGCGCCGCTGAGGCGACCTTGTAGGCGCCGCCATTGGCGGTGTCGATGACGACGCGCAGGCCCTCGAGCCGCAATTTCTTGGGAAAGGTTCGCTTGGCGAATTCGATATAGCGTGCCTGCGCATCCTCGATGCGCTTGGCGCGGCCGAGCTTGTCCTGTGCCGCGGCAAGGCTCGCGCCGTCGGCCGTGTCGATCAGCTTTTCGATCGCCAGCTCCTGCTCGTCGGAGAGCTTGTAGCCGTCGGGTCCGAAGAGCTTGATGCCGTTGTCGTGATAGGGATTGTGCGAGGCGGAGATCATGACGCCGAGATCGGCGCGCAGCGACCTGGTCAGCATGGCGACGGCGGGCGTCGGCAAGGGGCCGAAGAGGAACACATCGACGCCGGCGGACAGGAGGCCCGCGGTCAGCGCCTGCTCGATCATGTAGCCCGAAAGCCTGGTGTCCTTGCCGATCACGGCGCGGTGGCGGTGATTGCCCTTGGAATAGAGGCTGCCGGCGGCGAGGCCGATCTTCATCACCATATCGGGCGACATCGGCGCACGGTTGGCGACACCGCGCACGCCATCGGTTCCGAAATACTTACGCGACATGGTTACCCTCTTGTTAAACCCGACAAGCCGTCTCCAATCCCGCTAATCTATACCAGATCAGGCTGACAAGGGTTAAATGCCGGAGGCTTCCGGATCGGCGGCGGCGAGCGCCACCGCCAGGGCCTGCCGGGTCGGCTTGACGTCATGGATGCGCAGGATCTGGGCGCCATTGAGGGCGGCCTGGACGGCGCCCCCGACCGAGCCCATGACCCGCTCGCCCGCTTTCTTTTCGCCGGTGAGCGCGCCGGTAAAGGCCTTGCGCGACAGGCCGACCAGCAGGACGGCGCCCAGGCCGTGGAACAGCGGCAGCTGGCTGAGCAGCGCCAGATTATGGGCAAAGGTCTTGCCGAAGCCGATGCCGGGATCGATGGCGATGCGGTGGCGGCTGATGCCGGCGGCCTCGCAAGCGGCGATCCGCCCTTCGAGCATATCGTAGACGTCGAGCGCCACGTCCTCGTAAATCGGATTGTCCTGCATCGTCTTCGGATCGCCTTGCGCATGCATGAGGACGACCGGGCAGCCGAGCTTCGCCGCGACGCCAAGGCTTTCGGGATCGAAGCTCAAGGCCGACACGTCGTTGATGATGGCGGCACCCGCGGCGACGGCGTCCCGCATCAAGGCCGCCTTGCGCGTGTCGATCGAAAGGCGATGCCCTGCATCGGCGAGCGTCCGGATGACCGGGATGACCCGTTCCGCTTCAAGCGCGAGCGACACGGCGTCGGAACCGGGCCTGGTCGATTCTCCGCCGACATCGAGAATGTCGGCGCCCTCCTCGGCGAGTCTCCTGCCATGGGCGATGGCGTCGTCGGGGCCGGCGAGGCGGCCGCCATCGGAGAATGAATCGGGTGTCACATTGATGATGCCCATGAGCTTCGGCCGGCCGAGAGCAAGACCGGCGAAATCGGGACGGCGCGCTTCGATGCACCGGAGCTTCTCCGAATGGGCCTGCGCGTCCTTGTAGGAGACGACGCGTCTTGCGATGCGCCCGCCGGCGCGCTCGATGAGCTCGACCTGCGTGAAGGCGATGAAGTCCGACCCGCCAAGCGCGCCCCCCTCGCGCGCGCCGACCGCCCGGCGCGCATCCGGCCCGTAGAGCAGGCTCAAGGGACGGAGATAGAGAGTCATGCGACTTACCCTCGCCCCGCTTCAGCGGGGAGAGGGAGGGGCCCATTGCGCAGCAATGGGAGGGTGAGGGGCATCCGGATGATTTTGTTCGAGGGAGAAGCTTGAATGCTGTGAAGGGCGATAAGAGGGACGAAGAAAGACATTACTCTGCCCATGCCCCTCACCCTTCCCGCCGCTCTCGCCTTCGCGAAGCCGAGGCTTCGCTTCGTTGGATCAAGGAGGCTTCGCTTCGGCGGAGCAAGGTCGCGGCGGGCGCCTACCCTCTCCCCGCTAAAGCGGGGCGAGGGTAATGCCACCTTCAGCTCTGCGGCTGCGGCTCCATTTCGCCGGGGGCCTGGCCGCCTTTCGGACGACCGGTGACCGGCACGGACGAAGCCGCCTTTTCCGGCCGCTTCGAACCGCCGCCTTGATCGTCGCGATGGATCGTCTCGCCCTTGAGCACGGCCTTCACCTCATCGCCCGACAGTGTCTCGAATTCGAGCAGCGCCTTGGCGAGCTGATGCAGCTTGTCCCGGTTCTTCTTGAGGATGTCGCGCGCCTTGCGCTCGCCGTCCTCGATGAGCTTGCGGATCTCGTCGTCGATGACCTTGGCGGTCTCGTCCGAGATGTTCTTGGTCTGGGTGACGGAATGGCCGAGGAAGACTTCCTGCTCGTTGCCGCCATAGCGCACCCGGCCGAGCTTGTCGGACATGCCCCATTCCATGATCATGGAGCGCGCCAGCTGCGTCGCCATCTGGATGTCGCCGGTGGCGCCGTTGGTGACGTTCCTCTCGCCGCCGAGGGCGAGCTCGGCCTCGCGTCCGCCGAACAGGACGGCGAGCCTCGCTTCGCACCATTCACGCGTGCGCGAATAGCGGTCGCCCTCCGGCAGGTTCATGGTGACGCCGAGCGCCCGGCCGCGCGGAATGATCGTGACCTTGTGCAAGGGATCATAGGGCACCGACAGGCCGACGATGGCATGGCCCGCCTCGTGAT
Source organism: Pseudomonadota bacterium (assembly GCA_021828105.1). Classification (GTDB taxonomy): domain Bacteria; phylum Pseudomonadota; class Alphaproteobacteria; order Rhizobiales; family Aestuariivirgaceae; genus Taklimakanibacter. The sequence goes on along the minus strand of JAKATG010000001.1, from coordinate 53,165 downwards.
AGGCGGTGTTGCGTCGCTCCTCTTCGCTCATGACGAGCGAGCGGCGCTCCGCACCCATCATCACCTTGTCCTTGGCGTCCTCGAACTCGTGCTGGGTGACGAGGCGCTTGTTGCGCCTTGCCGCGAGGAGTGCCGCCTCGTTGACCAGATTGGCGAGATCGGCGCCGGAGAAGCCGGGCGTGCCGCGCGCGATGACCTTGGGATCGATATCGGGCGCCAAGGGCACATTGCGCATATGGACGCGCAGGATCTGCTCGCGCCCGATGATGTCGGGATTGGGCACGGTGATCTGGCGGTCGAAGCGGCCCGGGCGCAAGAGTGCCGGATCGAGCACGTCCGGCCGGTTGGTGGCCGCGATCAGGATCACGCCTTCATTGGCCTCGAAGCCGTCCATCTCGACGAGGAGCTGGTTGAGGGTCTGCTCGCGCTCGTCATTGCCGCCGCCCAAACCGGCGCCGCGATGGCGGCCGACGGCGTCGATTTCGTCGATGAAGATGATGCAGGGCGCGTTCTTCTTCGCCTGCTCGAACATGTCGCGCACGCGCGACGCGCCGACGCCGACGAACATTTCGACGAAGTCGGAGCCCGAGATGGTGAAGAAGGGCACATTGGCCTCGCCCGCGATGGCGCGCGCCAGAAGCGTCTTGCCGGTGCCGGGAGGACCGACCAGCAAGGCGCCCTTCGGAATCTTGCCGCCGAGGCGCTGAAACTTGTGCGGGTCTTTCAGGAATTCGACGATTTCCTGCAGGTCTTCCTTCGCCTCATCGACGCCCGCGACGTCTTCGAAGGTCACACGGCCATGGCGCTCGGTCAGGAGCTTCGCCTTGGACTTGCCGAAGCCCATGGCCTTGCCGCCGCCCGATTGCATCTGGCGGATGAAGAACACCCACACGCCGATCAGGAGCAGCGTCGGCAGCCAGTAGAACAGCGCATTGGAGAGGAACGAGTCGTTCTGCGCCGGCTTGGCGTTGAAGGTGATGTTCTTCTCTTTGAGGGTCTTGATAAGATCGTTGTCTTGTGGCGCATAGGTCGCGAAAGTCTCGCCGCTGGTCAGCTTGCCGGTGATATAGCTGCTATTCATGCCGGCATCGGTGATGGTGACGGTCTGCACTTCGCCGGCATTCACCTTGCTGAGGAATTGCGAATAATCGAGATCGTCGGTCTTCGAGCGCGACGCCTGGCCCTGGAACAGGCTGAACAGGGCGAAGAGCAGGATCGCGATGACGATCCAGACGGCAAAATTACGGAAATTATTCACGTCGTTCCTCTCTCAAAGGCTCAGGACGCCCGGACCAGGGCGATCTTGCCGCCCAAAAGTTAAAGCTAACATAGGGATCAGGGTCCGGATTGCCAAGCGTAACGGCTTTTCGGGTACGATTTAAAGGCCAATTTTCTGAAATTCCACCAAAGGCCTGAAGCCTGGCGGCGCCGCTTTTCCCACAATTCCAAGGGAAGGTACCGCGGCAAATTCGCCCTGGGTCAGGATGGCCGGCAGGCTCTCCTGGACGAAGGCCGGGAGGTCGCGCTGGCGCGCCAGCCTGAGGGTCCTGACCGGCACGATGGCGCAGGGGTGGTCGGTGCTCCCGATCGAGACCGTGAACCGGTTGTCCCATAAGATGTTTTGGCCCGGGGCGATCGCGACGGGCTCAGGGCTGATGCGGCCGGCCTCGCGCCCGATCAGGAGATGGCGCGTGCGCCGGGCGATGCGGCAGCCGGCGAGCGTCCTGACCTGGCTTTCGCCCCGCCTGAGCCATGCTTGCAGCGCCTCGACGGCCATCAGCCGCGGCGGCTCGCTACCCCCGCCCAGATGCAAGAGGAGCCGTTCCAGCGCGTGGATGGCGATCTCGTCGTCGAGCTTGCGGAAGGGGGTGAGATCGACGATGGCGAAGCCTTCCCGTCTCACCTCGACATGCCGGGCCATGAAGTCCCGGGCCATCTCCTCGAGAGGGATGAGTGCCCGTTCGAGCCTTGCGGCCGAGCGGGCGATGGCCTCGGGCTTCAAGCCGAGGGCGCCAAGGACCGGTGCCGCCTTGCGCAGGCGCACCCGCTCGAAGCGCTCATCTTCATTGCTCGGATCATCGATCCAGGGATGGCCCGCCGCTTGCAGCGTCGCCCGAAGCGCGGCGCGGCTTGTCCCGAGCAGCGGCCGTTCCAGCAGTACATCGCCCCTTTCATCCGGGCGCATGCCCGAAAGCCCTTTGATCCCGCTGCCCCGGGCAAGGCGCATGAGGACGGTCTCGGCCTGGTCCTCCAGCGTATGGGCGGTGACCAGCAGCGTGGCGCCTTGCGCCCGGCACCAGTCGCGCATCAGGCCATAGCGCATCTCGCGCGCCTTGGCCTGCAGCCCGCTTTCAGGCTTCTCGCCCATAGAGGTGAGGATATGGGCCTCGAGGCCGAGCGCCTTGGCCCAGTCTGCGACGGTCGCGCATTCCCGCACCGCTTCCGGCCTGAGACCATGGTCGACCGTCAGTACACTGATCTTCGCCGCATGGGGAACGGCCTTGGCCCAGCGCGCCGCGAGCCACATGAGGGCCACGGAATCGCTGCCGCCCGAGACGGCAAGCGCCACATGGGCATGAAAGGCTAAAGTCTCGAAAAGGTCTTTCGATCGCGCGAGGCTGATCGGCCGGGCTGCCTCAGCAGCCGGCACGCTTGATCTCCGATTGCGCGCGCTTGCGAGCCTCGGCGGCTTTCGGGAATTGCGAGCCGACCTGCATATAGGCGGCACAGGCCTGTTCCTTCTGGCCGAGGCGGTTGAGCGACAGGCCGAGCTTCAGGAGGCTGTCGGCCGCCTTGCGGCTCTTCGGGAAATCGCGATAGCCCGATAGGAAAGCTTGCGCCGCCTGCTTGTAGTCGCCCTGCACATAGTAGGTCTCGCCCAGCCAATATTGCGCATTGCCGGCAAGGCTGTGCGTGCGGTGCTGTTCGAGGAAGCCGCGGAAGCCGACCTCGGCGTCGTTGAACTGGCGCCGGAGCAGGCTCTCATAGGAGCGCTCATAGACGGCCTCCGGGTCGCCCGAGGCGGCATTGCCGAGCGCCACCGTCTCGACCTTCTCGGGAACGAGATCATTGCCGCCGCCACCACCGTTTTCCGGCGGAACCAGAACCTGGCCGCCGCCGTCATTGTTGCTGGGCGCCACGAGGACCCGGCCTTGCACCTGATCGTCGCCGCTGCCGCTGGCTGGCGGCACCAGGACCTGGCCCTGGAATTGGCCGTTCTGATCGTAGCCGCCACCGCCCTGCTGGCCGCCATCATTGCCCTGCTGATAGTCGCTGCTGGGCAAGGTGCCGAGGATCTTGGGGCCGGGCGCCCTTTGCACCGCCCCCTCCGGCAGCTCGTCATCGCCGACGGTCCTGAGCTGCTCCTGCTGGGTATATTGGGTGTCGCCCTCGATCTGCTCGATGCCCTGGCTTTCAACCTGCGGGGCGGCGGCGACCTGGCGCTTCTTCTGCTGGACCGGCTGGTCGAGATCGCCCGACTTGCGCTGGCCCTGCAGGCGGCGGACCTCGAAGGTCAGCTGCTCCACCTGGCCCATCAATTGCTGCATCTGCTCTTCCATCCGGCTGAGGCGGCCTGCCAGCTCATCCTCGGACTGGGCGAGCGAGGGGTGGGCACTACCGACGGCAAACGCCATCAGGAGGGCTGCCGGGAGCGTGAACTTCAATACTGTCTTCATCACGTAAACCGCTGCTGTGCCAAGCCGTCCCCAGCACCCCGTATGTGGGCATGATCTTCAAAGGCGGTAAAAATGAGGCTTCCCGAGGCGCGAGAAATAAGATCTGGGACCTGTTGCCGGGCGGCCACAGGTCTCCAGCCGTCAACTAGCCCGATACGGCGCCCCCGGTGATCACCGTGACCGCACGCCGGTTCTGCGAGTAGCATTGTTCCGCATCGCACAATGCCACCGGGCGCTCCTTGCCATAGGCGATCGAGGAGATGCGGTTGCCCTGAACCCCTTGAGCGATCAGGAATTCGCGGGTGGCGGTGGCCCTGCGGGCCGAGAGCGAGATATTGTATTCGCGGGTGCCGCGCTCGTCGGAATGGCCTTCGACCTGGACGGTCACATTGGGATAGCGCTTGAGCCAGGCAGCCTGGCGCCTGAGCGTCTCCTGGGCTTCCGGCGTCAGCGTCGAGGTGTCGACGATGAAATAGATGCGGTCGCCGACATTGATGGCGAAATCCTTCTCGGAGCCGGGAACCGCCGACCCCGCACCATCGCCCTCGAGATCCGGCTGATTCTTCTTCGAGCACGCCGCCAAAGCCAGAAAACAGCAACAAATCAAAGCGATCTTGAATTCCGCCAAACGACGCAACATCTCATCCCACTCCTATGTCCCGCCCTGTGCCACGCGGCCGATTTTGACCGGCGCTGCTTGCCCACTACAGGACCAAATTGCTACCGCACTGTGCTCAAGCAGGGTTAATATTCCCTTCCTGGCCAAGCCAGGGAGCACGGAATGCTGGCTTATGACCGTAACAGCGCGGCGATTCTGTGACCATCGCCGCCCCGGGAATGAAAACTGCTAGGAAATAAGAGAAAAAGACAACCGGTGGCAAGCCGGCTTTGCGTCAGGCCAGCCATGCGCCGGTCATTGTGTCGCGATCTGCCAAGCAAGGGGCGAGCCCGGAGACCAGGCTCGCCCTTTTCGAAGAAGCTCAGGTCCCTGCCGTCAGCTCGTCTTGGCGCCGGAGGTGATGACCGTGACGGTGCGGCGGTTCTGCGTCCAGCACTGTTCGGCATCGCACAAGGCCACGGGCCGCTCCTTGCCATAGGCGATGGTCGAGATGCGGCTCGCCTGGATGCCCTGGGAGACCAGGAATTCGCGTGTCGTGGTGGCGCGCCGGGCCGACAACGAGATGTTGTACTCGCGCGTGCCGCGCTCATCGGCATGGCCTTCGACCTGGATCATCACGTCGGAATATTGCTTCAGCCACGCCGCCTGGCGGCGCAGCGTCTCCTTGCCTTCCGGCGTCAGCGTCGACTGGTCGACGAGATAGTAGACGGTATCGCCCACTTCCGTCTTGAACTGGTTCTCCGAACCCGCAATGGCGGCACGGCCGAGGCCGTTATTGGCCTCGAGATCCGGCGAGTTCTTCTTGGAACAGGCCGCAAGGGCCAGGAAACAGAAACACAAGGCTACGGCCTTGAACCCCGCACTGAAACGCAACATGCTATCCCACTCCTTCAAGTCGTTGGCGCCTGCGCGAGAGACAACCTCAAGTGCAAGCAGGACCCCCAAGCCCCTTGACCAACTCAATATCCGCGCGACGGATGGATTTTCATCCGTAGACGGATCAGTTCAACAATGGCGACCACGCCGGATCCGACGCGAAACTCGGCGTCTTGACGAGCTGCTCGTTGTAGCCCGAAACGTCGACCGAATAGAGCCGCGGGCCACCATTCTCCCCCGGCTCGTCGCGGAAAAACATGATCACGCGACTGTTCGGTGCCCATGTCGGACCTTCATTATGAAAACCTTCGGTTAATATTCTCTCACCGCCACCGTCGGGATTCATGACGCCGATGGCGAAGCGCCCGCTGCCCTGCTTGGTGAAGGCGATGTATCTGCCGTCCGGCGACCACACCGGCGTCGCATAGCGGCCGTCGCCATAGGAGATGCGGCGCTGGTTCGAGCCGTCGGCATTCATCACATACACCTGCTGCGAGCCCTCGCGGTCCGACTCGAACACGATCTGGCTGCCGTCGGGCGAGAAGGAGGGCGCGGTGTTGATCGCCGGCACGTTGGTCAGCTGCTGCATCTGGCGCGAGCGCAAATCGAGCAGGTAGATGTTGGAATTGCCCTCGTCCTGCAGGCTCATGATGACGCGCTGGCCGTCCGGCGAGAAGCGCGGCGCGAAGCTCATATTGGGGAACTCGCCGACGATCTCGCGCTGCCCGGTCTCGATATTGTAGAGATAGACGCGCGGCGTCCCCGAGCCGAAGGCCATGTAGGTGATCTCGAGCGAATTGGGAGAGAAGCGCGGCGTCAGCACGATCTGCTTGCCGTCGCTGATCGAGCGCACGTTGAAGCCGTCCTGGTCCATGATCGACAGGCGCTTGACCCGTTTGTCTTTCGGTCCCGATTCCGAGACGAAGACGATGCGCGTGTCGAAATAGCCCGGAACGCCGGTGATCTGCTGATAGATCTTGTCGGAGATGAGATGCGCGAGCCGGCGCCAGTTCTTGGGCGAGGTTGCGAATTCGAAGCCGGCGAGCTTCTGCTGCGAGCCCGTGTCCCAGAGGATGAACTGCGCCTTGAGCCGTCCGCCCTCCATCGTGGCCTGGCCGGTCACCAGCGCCTTGGCCTGGATCTGCCGCCAGTCGCCGAAGCGCGGCTCCTGGTCGAAGCTGGTGATCTGCTCGATGAAGGATTCGGGCGGCAACGGACGGAAATAGCCCGAGCGGCCGAGATTGTTGGCGATGACGCCGGCGATGTCGGCGCCGGACTGGGCGCTTTCTGGCGATGCGCCGACAAACGCCGTGATGGCGATGGGCAAGGGATCGATCTGGCCCTTGTTGATGTCGACGTCGAGGCCCTGCGCCCGCGCGCCCGTGTGTAGCGTGAGCCACAGGACAGCGGCGAGAACCGTCGCGAAGAAATGTGAATCGGGGATGCGCTTCAGGATCATGCCGCCTCGCCTAGCTCGGATACATCTGGTTCGGATTGAATGTGAAGGTTATTTCACGCCACATGTCATACTTGTCCTGCGGCAGGAAATCGTAGGCCTGGCAGCCCATTACTGCCGATACCGCCGATTGCGCGGTCACGCCGAACAGCGGGTCCGAGCTGCTGTTCACCACATCGGGCATGCCGCTCACCGTGCCGTCGGGATTGAGCATGAAATGGACTTTGACGACGATGGCCGCCTCGCGCGCGCCGGGCGGGATGTCCCAGCACTTTTCCAGATGCTGGCGCAGGGCATCGCGCAATGTCGCCGCGACGCTCTCATCGATGCCCGACAGATTGTACTCGCCCTGTTTCGGCGTGCCGGTCTCGGTCTGCGGCTTGAGCGGGGCGGTGCGCTTCTCGTCGGTCTTGTTGAGGAAGGCCGAAATCTCGTCCGGATTGAATTCCTTCTTCGGCTTCAGCTTCTTCTCGGGCTTCTTTTCCGGCGGCTTCTCGACCGGCTTCTTTTCGGGCTTCGCCTCCGCCTTCTTCGGTTCTTCCTTCTTGGGCTCGGGCTCGTCCGTCTTCTTGATGAGCTCGGCGAGTTCCTCGGGCTTGGGCTCGGGCTTCGGTTCTTCCTTCTTCGGTTCTTCCTTCTTGGGCTCGACCTTGGGCTCGGGCGGTGCGGAGGCTTCCTTGGCCGCGGTCTTGATCTCAGGCGCCACTTCCGGCGCCGGCTTGACCGGCGTCAGGACCTCGGCGGGCTTGGGGGCAGCCTTCTCCACCGGCTTTTCCGGCGTCTTCACGGTCGCCTGCCTCTTGCCCGTGTCCTCGGTCGTGATGATCTCGATCGGGATCGATTCCTGGTCCTCGACCTTGAACTCGTCAGGATTGGGCAGCACGACAAAGGCCGAGGCGAGGATCGCCGCATGCATCAGGAGCGATATCGTGAGGCTGCGCCGCATCCCTCAGTTCTGTGCCTTCTTCTGTGGCTTCTTGTCGGGTTCGGCACCGGTGACGAGGCCGATCTTCTTGAAGCCCGCGGCATTGAGCGAACCCATGATCTTCATCACCGCACCATAATCCACATTGGTGTCGGCGCGCACGAAGATGCGCTCCTCATAGCCGTTCTTGGCGATCGCCTCGAGCTTGGCGATGAGCGTCTCGGGATCGATCTCGGTTTCCTGCAGGAACAGCTTGTGATCCTTGTCGAGCGATATGTTGATCGGCTCGCTGTCGCCCTGCAAGGGCTTGGCGCGGGTCTCGGGCAGGTCGACCGGAACGCCGACGGTCATCAGGGGAGCGGCCACCATGAACACGATGAGCAGCACCAGCATGACGTCGACGAGCGGCGTCACATTGATCTCGCTCATTGCCGAGAAGGAGGAGCGCCTGCGGCTGCCGCGCCTGGTATATCCCCCGTTCCCTCCACTTGCCGAAGCACCCATGCCTACACCCGCTCGTCCAGCTGCCGCGAGATGATCGCGGAAAATTCGTCGGCGAAATTCTCCAATCTGGCCCCGATCTTCGAAGCGTCGGCGGCGAACTTATTGTAGAAGATTGTCGCCGGTATGGCAGCAAGGAGGCCTAGCGCCGTCGCGATCAGCGCCTCGGCGATGCCGGGCGCCACCACCGCCAGATTGGTGTTCTGTGAATTGGCGATGGCCTGAAACGAGGTCATGATGCCCCAGACGGTGCCGAAGAGGCCGATGAAGGGGGTGGCCGAGCCGACCGTCGCCAGAAACAGAAGCCTGGACTCGATATAGCCCATCTCCTTCTGGATCTGGACGTCCATCACCTTCTCGATGCGCTTCTGGACACCCTGGAAGCCGGCCCGCGTGGCCGCCCCCTGGCTTCTCTTCCATTCCCGCATGGCGGCCATGAAGATCGCCGCGAGCCCGTTATTGCTGCGGGCGCCGAGCGCCATATAGAGGTCCTCGAGCGACTGCCCGGACCAGAAGGTCTGCTCGAACTTCTCCGATTGGGCCTGGGTGCGCCGGTAGACGAAGAATTTCTCGAAGATGATCGCCCAGGACCATATCGAGGCGGCGGCAAGGCCCAGCATCACCAGTTGGACCACGAAACCCGCATTCCAGATGAGATGCCAGAGCGAGAGCTGTCCCGCCGACTGCGCCACGTTCTGTACCGTCTCAACTTCCATGCTTTGCTTTCTTTCCCACCGCCGGCTTTTCGAATCCAAAAGCCCCGCCCGATCTTCTGGGTGAAGAGAGCGAGGTAAATAAGGTTAAATCTGTCCAAACTGCGGCGTAACCGGCGTTTTCACGCCGAATCCACCGCCCTCCCGCTCCTTCCGGACCGGGTTCCCGCCTCAGAACAGCAAGCTATGGTTAATGTATCGTTACGGCCCCAACCCTTGCGTCAAAAGGTCTTGAGGGCCTCCGCCATGGCCTTGGGGAAGCGCCTCGGCCGGCCCGCCGCATCGACCAGCGCCACGGTGACCTCCGCCGCGAACAGGACCTCGCCTTGCCGCGCGACCTTCTGCTCGAGCTCCATGCGGGCCCCTCCCATCTCGCGGAACCGGGTCTCGACCTCGAGCAGGTCGTCGATCCGGGCGGGCTTCAGGAAGTCGCAGACCATGCGCCTGACCACGAAGCCCATGCGCCCTTCGGTCTCGTGCCAGTGCATCTCATGGTGGTGGATGCCGAGGAGGCGCAGGCAGTCGGAGCGGCCGCGCTCGCAGAATTTGAGATAATTGGCGTGATAGACGGCGCCCGAGAAATCCGTGTCCTCGTAATAGACGCGCACCGGCAGCACATGCAGGCCCCGCTCGAGACGCCCGGCCAAGCCCTGCCACTCAGTCATCGCCATTCTCGAGCGGCAGGACGCCTTGCGTGATCTCGGGCCGCTGCGGCACTTGCAGCCCCAGATGCCGGAAGGCATGCGCCGTCAGCAGGCGCCCGCGCGGCGTGCGGTTGACGAGGCCTTGCTGGATGAGGAAAGGCTCGATCACTTCCTCGATCGCATCGCGCGCTTCCGAGAGCGAGGCGGCGATGGTCTCGACGCCGACCGGCCCGCCGCCGAAATTGACCGCGATGCAGGTGAGATAACGATGATCGAGCGCATCGAGCCCGCGTGAATCCACTTCGAGATTACGCAAGGCCTTGTCGGCAACCTTGGCATCGATGGTCGCCGAACCCGCGACCGAGGCGAAATCGCGCACCCGGCGCAGCAGCCTGCCGGCGATGCGGGGCGTCCCGCGCGAGCGCCGTGCGATCTCGCGCGCCCCCTCTTCCGCCATCGCCACCTGCAGCACGCGCGCACCGCGCCGGATGATGTCGAGCAGCTCCTCTTCGGTGTAGAAATCGAGACGCACCGGGATGCCGAAGCGATCACGCAAGGGATTCGTCAGCAGGCCGGTGCGGGTCGTCGCCCCGATCAGCGTGAAGCGCGCGAGATCGATGCGCACCGAGCGCGCCGCCGGTCCTTCGCCGATGATGAGGTCGAGCTGGAAATCCTCCATCGCCGGATAGAGGATCTCTTCCACCGCCGGATTGAGCCTGTGGATCTCGTCGATGAACAGCACGTCGCGCTCTTCGAGATTGGTGAGAAGGGCCGCGAGATCGCCGGCCTTGGCGATGACGGGGCCCGACGTGGCGCGGAAATTGACGCCGAGCTCGCGCGCCACGATCTGCGCCAGCGTGGTCTTGCCGAGACCCGGGGGCCCGGCGAAGAGCACATGATCGAGCGCCTCGTTGCGCCCCTTCGCCGCCTCGATGAACACATGCAGGTTCTGCTTGGCCTTCGTCTGGCCGACGAATTCCTTGAGCAGCTGCGGCCGCAAATGCGTGTCGAGCTGATCTTCGGGGCGAGAATCCCGGTCGATCAGACGGTCGCTGGCCGCATTCATGCTTCTGCTCTCTGCCAATAGGCCTTTACCAGCCACCAAGCGACAAGGGCTGGCACTACATGAATAAGCATACTCTCAATAAGACCCTCGCCGAGCATTCCAAAAACAATGAATTTGAAGGCGGAAGCCAGCGGCAACGCGATCACGATTGGGAGCCACATCGGCAGCCTGCCGAACCGCCAGCCATAGAGGGCGAAGGTAAGACCGCAAAGGGCCGCCTGAAATCCGCCCGCAACATAGCCAAGCAGCAGCACGAACAAAACGGATCCGCCTCGCACAAACGTCGCGATCAAAACCATGTCGCCAGTCGCAATGGCAAGAAAGACCATCGCCGTTCCGACCATGGGGCCGACGCTGACGGTGAGGAGGACGGTCATGACCAGCTTTTCCCAGAGCCCCGCCGCGCTTGCCGATGCCACCTTCATGCCCGCTTCACTCATGCCAGAGCCAATTCCTTGAGCGCCAGCCGGATGAGCTGTTCGGTCGCCGCATCCTCACCCGCCTTGCGCATGGCCGCACTCACTGCCGCCCCCGCCTGGGTCTGGCCATAGCCCAGATTGACCAGCGCCGAAACCGCGTCGGTTGCGGCCGTGGGCTTCGGTCCGCCGAGTTCCGCCTGCAGCTTCGCGAGACCGGGATCGACCGGCGCGAAGACGGGCGCCTTGTCTTTGAGCTCGCTGACGATCCTTTGCGCGACTTTGGGACCGACACCCGGCGCGCGCGACACCATCGCCTTGTCCTGGAGCGCGATCGCATTGCCGAGCTCGGCCGTCGTCAGCGTCGACAGCAGAGCGAGCGCCACTTTCGTGCCCACCCCTTGCACCGTCTGCAAGAGCCTGAACCATTCGCGCTCGCTCTGCGTGGCGAATCCGACGAGCCGGATCATGTCCTGGCTCACCAGCATCTCGGTCAGGATTTCCGCGAATTCGCCCACCGCCGGCAGATGCGACAGCGTCTTCGTCGAGCAGGAGCAATGATAGCCGACGCCGTTCACGTCGATGACGACCCAGTCCGGTCCATAGGCGTCGATACGGCCTTTGAGCTTGCTGATCATGCGGCATAGCTCCATGGATTGACGAGAGAAACTCCCGTCGAAGCAAAGTCGGCAACATTGCGCGTGGCGACCGTCATGCCATGGACAAGCGCTGTAGCGGCGATCAAACCGTCCTGGATCGGACGCGGATCAGGCACGTGAAGCGCCGCACTCCGTCGTGCGACAACAGCGTCGACCGGCAGGATGCGTTCGGAGAAGCTGGGCACTATCTGATTGTCCAACCATGTGCGCAAGACAGCTCCTTGGGTGGGATCACGCCGCATAGCAAGCAACACGCCGATTTCCAGTTCCTGGATGACAATGACTGAGGTGAAGAGGCTTTCGGCCGGGATGCTTCGCGCCCACGCGACTACGTTGTGATCCGCCCTTCCCCACTTGGTCTTGCGTAGTTCGGAAATGACGTTCGTGTCGAGCAGAAACATCAGTCGAAGTCAGCCGACCGCGCGAGATCGCGCCTGGGTGGAATCTCAAGCTCGACGTCTTCCGTGCCCGGCGGCATCGCCAGCATGTCGACAATGCTGCGGCCTTTATTTTTCAACCGCTGGTATTCCTCAATACTGAGCAAGACGTGAGCCGGCCTTCCGCGATCGGTGATGAAAACCGGGCCCTTCTTGGCCGCCTTCTTCGCGCGGCTCGTATCCTGGTTGAATTCCCGGCTGGTCAAAGTGGTGATCGTCATGCAGCCCTCCATCGGAAGGTGATATTGTAGAAACATAGCTACATTATTTAGCGCAACTCTGAGAACAAGTCAAGAACGCGCCAGCCGCTTGGCCAGGCTCTGGGCGCCGCGGTGATGGGCATGGCAAATGGCGACGGCGAGCGCATCGGCGGCGTCGGCCGATTTGGGCTGGGCCCTGGGCAGCAGCACCTTCACCATATGGTGGATCTGCTCCTTCTCGGCATGGCCCGCCCCCACCACCGTCTTCTTCACCTGGTTGGGCGCATATTCGGCGACCATGATGCCCGCTTCCGCTGGCACCAGGAGGGCGATGCCGCGCGCCTGGCCGAGCTTCAAGGTGGCCCTGGCGTCGGTGTTGACGAAAGTTTCCTCGACCGCCGCCTCATCCGGCTGCCATTCGGCAATGACCTTGGCGAGTTGCTCGCGCAACTGCACCAGCCGCTCGGCCAGGGAGAGCGCCTGGTCGCTTAGGATGAGGCCATCGGCAATATGCGACAGGCGCGTGCCCTGGCAGGCGATCAGGCCCCAGCCGGTGCGCCTGAGGCCCGGGTCGATGCCGATGATTCGCACAGTGGACAGGACCATGGCGCGAGGCATAGCATCCTTTCCCGGCTGTCACATCTTCGCGAGAGGGCATCATGCGCAGATTTCTTCAGTCCATCGCCATCACGATCGCGGCGATCCTCTTCGCTCTCCTGCCGCTTCGGGCGGAAGAGCTGTGGAAGACGTTGCCGGCACCGCAACCCTTGCCGCCGCCCACCGAAAGCGGCGAGGCGCCGGTCAACGGCATCAAGATCTATTATGCGGCCTGGGGCGACGGCTCGCCGCTCATCCTGCTCCATGGCGGCCTCGGCAATACCGAATATTTCGGCGGCCAGGTGCCGGAGCTTGCCAAGCAATACAGGGTCATCGCCATGGACAGCCGCGGCCATGGCCGCTCGACGCGCGATGCGCAACCCTATAGCTACGGCCTGATGGCCAAGGATGTCGTCGCGCTGATGGACTATCTCAAGATCGACAAGGCTTCGATCGTCGGGTGGAGCGACGGCGGCATCATCGGCCTCGACATCGCGATGAACTATCCCGACCGCCTCGACCGGCTCTTCGCCTTCGGCGCCAACACCAATGTTGCGGGCCTCAAGCCCAATATCGACAAGGACCCGATCTTCGCCAAATACATCGAGAACGCCGGCAAGGACTATGAGCGCCTGTCGAAGACGCCCAAGGAGTTCAACGACTTCGTCACCCAGATCGGCCAGATGTGGGCCAGCCAGCCCGACTACAAGCCGGACCAGCTCGCCAAGATCCAATCACCGGTCGCCATCGCCGATGGCGAGCACGACGAAGCGATCAAGCAGGAGCACAATACCGAGATGGCCAAGGCCATTCCCGGCGCCAAGCTCGTGATCCTGCCGGGCTTGAGCCATTTCGCCATGGTGCAGGATCCGGCGGCCTTCAATCATGCGGTGCTGGAGTTCTTGAAGTAGCCTAAGCTGACCGTTGCAAACTACGTGAAGGGATTGACGGCGCGAACCGATCCATAGGTCTGGCCGTAATGGAGATCCTCGGTATACAGAACGACCGCCTCGAGTGCTTGGGCGGCGGCGATGATAGCGGCGTCCCAATGTGAAATCTTGTACCGCTGAGAAATCTCGATCGCATGTTTGACCAGTCCCGCGTCGATCGGAACGACCGGTCTTAGGGCCAGGCGATCTATCCATTCAGCGGCGTCGAAAGGTGTAAGTGGCGACTTCACCTTGCGCGTCACGACGACGAAGAATTCTTGCAACACTTGACCGGACGTACCGAACCCCGCTTCTTCGAGAATGTCGAGCGCTCTCTGGCGTTTCCTTTCGTCCGCGCCATGTCCCGTCGCTGCATAAACGAGGATGTTGGTATCGAGAAAACAGTCAACGTTCATGGACGTCTTCGCGCATCCATGTCACAGGCCCCGTCTCGGCGTTAGAGCGGTCGCTCATCTTGCGAAGTTCGCGCATGGCGCGCTTGACGCGGTCATCTTGCCGGGCAATGCGCTCGAGCTCCGTCCTGACCAGAGCATTCACAGTCGTGTCATGGTCGGCCGCATAACGGCGAACTTTTGCCAAAATGTCTTCGTCGACAGAAAGAGTGATATTTTTCATGAGCGAGCCTTGTTACACAGTATATGTGCAACTGTGGAGCAAAATCAAGAAGGAATTCAGTCCCGCGGGACTCCGGCGGCGGCCAGGCCATCGGTCAACTGCTCCATGAAGCTTGGCCGGCAGGGCCAAGCCGTGCCGGCGATGGCGACCGTGAGTTCCGGATCCTTGCGCATCAGCGCCCGGGCGCGCCGGCGCGCTTCCGCGCGGGCGCCGGCATGCATGGCACCCGCAATCACGATCCGCTCGCCCCAGAACGCGGCAGGAAGCACTTCTACGCCGCTCTTCGCCCAGACCGCCGCGCGCTCGTAGCGGCCCGCCGCGAAATGCGCACAGCCCATCCCGATAAAGGCGGTGTGGCGCAGCGCATCGAACGGCATCAGCCGACGAAAGCCGCGCAAGGCCGCGGCGCTGTCACCCTGATAGACGGAGAGCCAGGCGCGGCGACTGACGGCGAGCGGCGAATAAGGATCGATGGCCAAGGCACGCTCGACCAGACGGTCCGCGGCGTCGACGCTGTGCAGCAAGGCGAGTGTGCCGCTGCACAAGGTCAGAGCCATGCCATCGTCGGGCGCCAGGCGCTCTGCTTGTTCAACGAGTTCACGCGCGCAGGCGCGGTCTTGCTCCGGCGTTGCACTGAAATGCTGCGCCGCGCGTTGGCTCCAGCACCACGCGGCGAGCGCTTTGGCCAATCCATAAGACGGCGCGATCGTCTGGGCGCGCTCGAGATCCTCCAGCGCCGCATCACAGGCATGAGCTGCGACTTGCAATGCCGCCGGCAGGGCACGCCAGGTCAATCTCAGCGCTTCATCGTCAAGCGCCGCATCCGGCATGCGAGCGCGGCGCAGAGTTTGCGACGGCAATTCACCGAACATGGCGTGATAACGAGCGGCGAAGCGGCCGAGTTGATTGAACCCGCTCGCCAGCGCGATCTCGGTGACGCTTTGCTCTTTGGATTCCAGCAGCAATTGCCGGGCAGCCTGCAGCCGCATCATGCGCAGCCAGCCGAGCGGCGTCGTGCCGAGGAACGTTTGGAAATGCGTTTCGAGCGTCCGCGGCCTGACCCCTGCGACATACGCCAGCGTTTCCAGATGCATTGGCTCATCAAGCCTTTGGCGCATCCACGTCAGCACCCGCGCCAGGTCGCTGGGCAGGACCTGGTCGCTCGCTCCGCCAGGCGCGGGGTTTTCGCGGCGTCTCATAGTCCTTATCCTATCCTATCAAACGAAATACCGGCGGTTTTTGCACAAGCCGGCGAAAGGGGGATGGCGGCCCGCCGCGCGGACGCAGGACAATCGCGAATAGCGATGGGAGGTATCCATGCCCGAGGGCTTGCAAGGCCAAGTGACAGGCAGCGCGGCGGAAATCTATGAAACCTTTTTCGTGCCGGCGCTCTTTCAGCAATGGACGTGCGTGGTGGCGGATGCGGCGCGCATCGCTCCTGGACAATCAGTGCTCGACGTCGCCTGCGGCACCGGGATATTGGCGCGCGCGGTAGCCGAGCGGGTCGCACCTTATGGATCGGTGGTGGGTCTCGACCGGAACGAAGGCATGCTGGCGATAGCGCGGTGCAAGGCCCCGAATGTGGATTGGAAGTCGGGTCGTGCCGAGAAGCTTCCGTTTCCCGACGCCACGTTCGATGCCGTGATCAGCCAGTTTGGCTTGATGTTCTTCGACGACCGGCGGGTAGCGGTGCGGGAAATGTGGCGCGTGCTGGCGCCGGGCGGCCGACTGTCTATTGCCGTGTGGGATGCGCTCGAGAACAATCCGGGCTATGCCGCAATGGCATCGCTTTTGGAGCGTTTGTTCGGTGCGCGCATCGCATCGGAGCTGCATGCGCCCTTCGCTCTCGGAAATCGCGAAACGCTGCATTCGCTGTTCGCCGGATCCGGCATTCCGAATGTCGGTGTTTCGACCCATCCGGGCGAAGCGCGTTTCCCCTCCATCGAGGATTGGGTGCGCACCGATGTCAAGGGATGGACGCTCGCCGACTTGATCGATGATGAGCAGTATCGGTTGTTGCTGCACGAGGCCGGGACTGCCCTTCGTCCCTATGTCCAGGCGAATGGCGAGGTGGCGTTCGAAGCGCCCGCGCACATCGTTACGGCGGAGAAAGCGGCATAGTCGCGAGCTCGCCGTGAGCGATGGATCGTCTGTCTCACGCCGCGGTGAGCTTCTTCATCACTTCGTCGGAGACTTCGAAGTTGGTGAAGACGTTCTGCACGTCGTCGTCCTCATCGAGGGCGTCGATGAGCTTCATCAGCGTCTGCGCGGTCTCCTCATCGACCGGCGTCACGGTCTGCGGCTTCCACACCACTTTCACCGTCTCGGCCTCGCCGAGCTTGGCTGAGAGCCCCGAGGTCACCTCGCCGATATTCTCGAAGGCGCACAGGATGACATGGCCGCTCTCGTCCGACTGCGCGTCATCGGCGCCGGCTTCGATCGCCGCTTCCATGATGTCGTCGGCCGAGCCTGCTTGCGCCTTGTAGGTGATCTCGCCCGCCCGGTTGAACATGAAGGCGACCGAACCCGTCTCGCCGAGATTGCCGCCATATTTCGCGAACAGCGAGCGCACATTGCTGGCCGAGCGGTTGCGGTTGTCGGTGAGCGCCTCGACGATGATGGCAACGCCGCCCGGCCCATAGCCTTCATAGCGGATCGCTTCATAGGTGTCGGCATCGCCGCCCAATGCTTTCTTGATGGCGCGCTCGATATTGTCCTTGGGCATGTTCTCGGCGCGGGCGTTCTGCACCGCGAGCCTGAGCCGCGGATTCTTCTCAGGGTCGGGCAGTCCGGTTTTCGCCGCAACCGTCACTTCACGCGCGAGCTTGGAAAAGAGCCGTGACCGGATGGCGTCCTGCTTGCCCTTCCGGTGCATGATATTCTTGAATTGGGAATGACCTGCCATAGACCCTCGAACCTCTGAATTCTGGGGGCCTTATAGACCCCGTCCAACAAGATTAACAAGTCCATGGCCGGGTTTAACCCAGGGCCTGACCCGGCCATCCAGCGAGCAGTCAATCATCCCGTTTCTGACCGGCTTTACCCGTCATTAACGCCGGCTCGCAACGGGTTCAGCGTTTAACCCGTCCTTAAGGCGGATGGCCGAATTTTACTCGAAAGTGAGTAACAGGAGCGTCCCATGACGGTGAAGCCAGGTTCGATCGAGTCTATTGCTTTTGCGGCGGAAGGCATGGCGGGAACCGCCGGCGCCGCGGCCCTCAAGAAAGTGCGATCCCTTGCCAAGGCCGCTCCCGCGGGGCGGGCTTTTGCCGCCATCGCGACGCTGAGCGACTTGTCGCAGGCCGCCGAGAACCATCTCCGGGCCGGCCAAGGCGCACTCGAGCGCGGCAATGTTCCGGGCGCCAAGGACGAATGGACGCGCGCCGTCAAGGTGATGGACCGGATGGCGAGCGAAGCGCGCGGCAAGGAGCCGGCGCTGACCGCCGACAATCCGGGCTTCCTGCGCCGCCGCTGAGCAGCGCAAAAATTACCAGAAGTCGATCTTCGCTTCCGACAGCCGGCCGCCGATCCGAAGCGGCGCGACCTTGACGGCGAGGCCGGTCTGATCGTCGGTCTCGACTGCAAGGCCCGAGACCGTCGCCTCGCCTTCGGCCGGTCGCATGCGTTCGACCGGCAATTTGCGCGTGAAGCGCGTCAACGGCTCTTCCTTGTCCATGCCGATGACCGAATCATAGTCGCCGCACATGCCGGCATCGCTCATATAGGCGGTGCCGCCTTTCAGGATCTGGTGGTCGGCGGTCGGCACATGCGTGTGGGTGCCGACCACGAGGCTCACGCGCCCGTCGACATAATGGCCGAAGGCCGTCTTCTCCGACGTCGCCTCGGCATGGAAATCGATGATCGCCGCATCGCACGCCTCGCCCAGCCGGCATAGTTCGAGCTCGCGGTCGACGGCGCGGAACGGATCGTCGAGCTGCGGTTCGATCATCACCCGGCCCATGATGTTCATCACCAGCACGCGCTTGCCCGTCTTGGTCGTGAAGATGCCGACGCCCTTGCCCGGCACGCCCGGCGGATAATTCAGTGGACGGAGCATATTGGGCACGCGCTCGATGAAGACGAGCGCCTCGCGCTGGTCGAAGGAGTGGTTGCCGAGCGTCACCACGTCGGCGCCGGCATCGATCAGGCCCAGATAGATGTCCTCGGTGATGCCGAAGCCATGCGCCGCGTTCTCGCCGTTGATGACGACGAGGTCGAGCGCCAAGTGTTCGCGCAATGGCGGCAGCACGCGCGCCACTGCCTCGCGGCCGGTCCGTCCGACAACGTCGCCGAGAAACAGGAGACGCATCGCGAGATCAGCGTTTCGGCTCGATGACGCCGCGCTCGGTCAGGATCCAGTCCAGCGGCTCGTCATAGGAGGCGATCGGGACCTCGTCCATTTCCTGCTCGGCATAGGCGACGCCGATCGCCACGACCGGCTTCAGCTTGCGCAGTTCGGCAAGCGTCCGGTCATAGAAGCCGCCGCCATAGCCCAGGCGATAGCCGCGCCGGTCGAAGGCGAGCATCGGCACCAGCAGCACGTCGGGTTGGAGTTCAGGAGCGGTCTCGAGCGGAACGTGGATATCCCAGATGCCGCGTCCGGTGGGCTCGCCCGGCGCCCAGGCGCGGAAAGTGAGCGGCTCGCCCTTGGCCATGACGACCGGCAGCGCCGTCAGCCAGCCTTCGCTGACGAGCCTTGCGAGCAGCGGCAGCACGTTGATCTCCGCCTGATAGGGATAGAAGCCGGAGACGGAACCAAAACCGTCCTTGCGGTTGATGGGCAATTCATGCTGCGCCAGCATGAGGCCCGATCGTTCGCCCAGTGTCTTGTGGGCCTGCATGCGCAGCGCATTGGCTGCCGTTCGCGCCCGGCGTTTTTGATCGATAAGGTCGCCGGAACGTTTTGCAACTTGCATGTCAGCCCTCCATGGCCGGGCTCGACCGGCCATCCATCAGTTTTCCAAAAAACACAGTGGCGGGCCGCCATGGCCGTGGGAGAGTGACGATCCCGGGTACCTACAAGTGTAGGTGGGCGCCATGTGGGCAAGGCCACGGCCAAGCCTAGGGACAGCTCCCGCGAGAATCGTATAGGCCCCAGGGAAAAGATCTCCTCACGCACCGGGCAGCTCGCCGCTCCCTATTTAGGCGCAAGCGGCGGGGAAATCCAGAACCTGCTTCAATCAGTCCACATTCAGCGTAGCGCACGCGCAGCAGCGATGATGTCGCGGTTGTCGGCGGCGACACGACCGTCGGGAAGATGGATGCCGTCCTCGAATCCGAGTCGCGCATCGATCTTGAGCGACCGCGACTTGCGATAGAGCGGCCACACGGTCTGATCGAAGCCATGCAGGAGCAGAGGCAGTGCGACGTCATGCTGCCTGAGGACGGCGATGATCTCATCGGCGAGATCGAGGGCGTCTGCGACATCTTTCTCGAAATCGATCTCGACGAGGACGCGCAGGCAATCCTTCATCGTCGGGAGCTTCACCCATCGGCGCGCATCGGCAACGGTCGCGAGGCCAGCCTCGACGCCGATGCCCTTGGCCAGCATGAGTTCGATGATTTCAGGCGCATCCGCTTCACTCAGATTGACCGACACATAGTCGGGCAGCACGCGCCAGGCCTTCAGCTGATCGAAACCGCGGCTCGCATCGCTCCTGACGCCTTCGGTCGTCGTGAGGCCGACGGGAATGCCCGGCACCTTCGCCCGGATGGCCGTGAGCGCCGCCGCGGTCAAGCCCGGATCGAGCGTCTCGGCGCCATCGGGGCCATGCGGATGGACATGGAGCTCCGCGGCACCGGCCGCGATGACTTCCGCGGCATCCTGCGCCAGCTCCTCAGGGCTCAGCGGGACCTTCGGGTGATCCTGGCGGGTGCGGGCGCCGTTGAGACAGGCTTGCAGCATGGGTCTCTCCATCTAGGAACCGGTTTAACTGGTCCCTAGCTTAACAGAGAGGAACCGGTTATACAAGTACCCATGGACCAGACCGATCCGCTGGCAAAACTTCATCCGTCCGAATGGGAATTCCGCTTCCGCTCCGGCCGGCTGTGCCTGGATTTCATCGCGACCGTCGGCGACCGCGAGCACATGCCCTTCGACCGCTGGCGTGGCACGCAGGATCTCGGCCGCTGGTGCGTGGCGGCGGGCCTCATCTCCAGGGCAGGCATCGTCGGCGATGGTCAGATCGAAGCAGCGCGCGGGCTTCGCGAAACGCTATTCCGCCTGTTCACCGCGGCTCTCGCCGGCACTCGGCCGAGCCCAGCTGATCTCCGCCATGTCAATGAAGCGGCACGCAAGCCCGCTTTCGTCCCGCAGCTCGCAGGCATAGGGCAGCCGCATGACTGGGCATCGGACTCACCCTATGAGTCGGTGCTCGCCACGGTGGCGCGCGACGCCATCGACCTTCTGTCGAGCCCCGCTCTGGCGCGGGTGCGCAAATGCGCCGATGGCCATTGCTCAATCCTGTTCCTCGACACATCGCGCCCCGGCAAGCGGCGCTGGTGCGCGATGAATGGCTGCGGCAACAAGGTGAAGAAGGCGGCCTATCGCAAGCGGCAGAAGCGCTAGCCGATCTTGCCGGCGAGCCCCACCAGGCGCTCTGCGGCGGTCTCGAGGCGCTCGGCGAATTTCAATTCCATGTCGCGCGCCTGCTGGGCGGTGGCGTTCCGCGCTTCGCGGGCGCCGCGCAGCTGGTCTTCGAGTTCCTCGATGCGCCTGACCGATTCCGACAGGCGGTCGGCCACCATGAGGCCGGCCATCACCAGGAGCCTGATATCGCCGACGGTCCCGACATTGCTCTTGATGCGCGACACTTCGGTGTCGAGCAGCTTCGCCAGCTCGCGCAGATGGTCTTCCTCGCCATCCGGGCATTGCATCGTATAGGGCCGGTCATTGACCTGGACGATCACTTGCGCCATCGGGCTCACGATCCTCCGCTGTTGCTGTGGAGGACGGCCCTGATGCGCGACATCGCCGCATCGATCTTGCCGACGGCCTTTTGATTGGTGGAGACGAGATCATTGGCCTTGGCGCGCACGCCGTCGAGCTCCTGGGCCAGGCGCGAGCGATCGAGCCGCAAGGCTTCGGCCGCCGCCTCGAGCGACTCCTCCTCAGTCTTGCGCTCATTTTGCCGCGACAGCGCGGCTTCGAACTGCCTGAGCGCCGCGTCGAAGCGGTTGAACGCCTCGTCGAGCTTGCGCGTGTCCGCCATTTTACCCCAACTGCTGGCCGGCCTCTGCGAATCCCTTCCGGCACTGCCCATAAGTTAAGCGCAGCCGTTCATCCACGCAACCGCTTCGGTGCCCCCCCGGGAGGTTGACTCAAGGGGCTCGGATGCTATCTGTGACCCCCGCATTCACCGAAAGCGAGCAGCCCATGACCTCCGACACGGCCGCGCCAGCCGCGATTTCCCTAAGCTCCCCCCTCAATTCGGATGCAGAACGCCTGAGGCTCAGGACCTATGCCAATGCCATCCGCGCCTTGAGCATGGATGCCGTCCAGAAGGCCAATTCCGGCCATCCGGGCCTGCCCATGGGTGCGGCCGACTTCGCCACGGTCCTGTTCACGCGCTTCCTCAAATTCGATGCCGCCGACCCGCACTGGCCGAACCGCGATCGGTTCGTGCTCTCCGCCGGCCACGGCTCGATGCTGCTCTATTCGCTGTTCTATCTGCTTGGCTACAAGGACATGACGATCGAGCAGATCAAGAATTTCCGCCAGCTCGGCTCCAAGACGGCGGGCCATCCGGAATATGGCCATGCCGAGGGGATAGAGACGACGACCGGCCCCTTGGGCCAGGGTCTCGCCAATGCGGTCGGCATGGCGATCGCCGAACGCCATCTCAATGCCCGCTTCGGCAATGATCTCGTCAATCACAAGACCTATGCGCTGGCGGGCGATGGCTGCCACATGGAAGGCATCTCGCAAGAGGCGATCACGCTGGCGGGCCACCTCAAGCTCAACCATCTGATCGTGCTCTTCGACGACAACAGCGTCTCGATCGATGGCAAGGTCTCGTTGGCCGATTCGACCGACCAGCTCGCCCGCTATGCCGCCTCCGGCTGGAACGTGACCCGTGTCGACGGCCATGACGTCCAGGCCGTCGCCGCGGCGCTCGAAGCGGCGCAGACCAGCGACAGGCCCTCCTTCATCGCCTGCAAGACGATCATCGGCTATGGCGCGCCCCACAAGCAGGGCACCGCCGCGACCCATGGCTCGCCCTTGGGCGCCGATGAGGTGGCCGCCGCCCGGAAAACCCTGGGCTGGGAGTATCCGCCTTTCGAGGTCCCGGCCGACATCTTGGGCTTCTGGCGTGCCGCCGGAAGCCGCGGCCGGTCCGAGCGCGAGGCCTGGGAGAAGCGGCTTGCCCAGAGCAGCGCCAAGGCTACGTTCCATCATGCCATCTCGGGCGCCCTGCCCGAGAATTTCGATGAGGTCATGGCCGCCTACAAGAAGGAGCTGGCGAAGTCGCCGCCGACGCTCGCCACGCGCAACTCCTCGCAGAACGCGCTTGATGTCATCAATCCGGCGGTGCCGGAAACGATCGGCGGTTCGGCCGATCTCACCGGCTCGAACAACACCAAGTCGAAGGACCTGAAGCCGCTCGACGCCGCCGACTATGGCGGGCGCTATATCCATTACGGCATTCGCGAGCATGCGATGGCGGCGTCCATGAACGGCATGGCGCTGCATGGCGGCGTCATTCCCTATGGCGGCACCTTCCTCGTCTTCACCGACTACTGCCGGCCCTCGATCCGCCTCTCGGCCCTGATGGGCGTTCGCGTCATCTATGTGATGACGCATGACTCGATCGGTCTCGGCGAGGACGGGCCGACGCATCAGCCGGTCGAGCATCTCACCGCCTTGCGCGCCATTCCCAATCTCCAGGTCTTCCGCCCCTGCGATGCGGTGGAGACGGCGGAATGCTGGCAATTGGCGCTGCAATCGCAGAAGACGCCGAGCATCCTGGCGCTGACGCGCCAGAAGCTGCGTCCGGCACGCATCCCCTATTCCGCTAAGAACCTCTGCGCCCAGGGCGCCTATGAGATCGCCGCCAGCGCAAAGAAATCGAAGGCCGTCATCTTCGCCTCGGGGTCCGAGGTCGAGATCGCCCTCGATGCCAAGGCTCTGCTCGACAAGGCCGGCATCCCGGCCCGCGTCGTGTCGGTGCCCTCGATGGAGCTCTTCGAGAAGC
Organism: Pseudomonadota bacterium; assembly: GCA_021828105.1. Taxonomy (GTDB): domain Bacteria; phylum Pseudomonadota; class Alphaproteobacteria; order Rhizobiales; family Aestuariivirgaceae; genus Taklimakanibacter. The sequence goes on along the minus strand of JAKATG010000001.1, from coordinate 29,620 downwards.
AGAGCAAGGCCTATAAGGAAAAAGTGCTCGGCACGGAGAAGATCCGCGTCGCGATCGAAGCGGCAGTGCGCGGCTATTGGGACCGCTTCATCGGTCAGGACGGCATCTTCATCGGCATGTCGGGCTTCGGTGCTTCCGGTCCCATCGAGAAGCTCTATCCGCATTTCGGCATCACCGCGAAGCACGTGCTGCAAGCAGTGAAGAAGAAGAAGCGCTGACACCCTCGCTCCGCTTTGGCGGGGAGAGGGCAGCAAAGCATCTCCGCAGACGGCGCGGGTGAATTTCAAGGAGCCTTGTACTGATGCCCGTCTTCAAGACCCTCGATCACCTCGACGCGAAGGGCAAGCGCGTCGTCGTGCGCGTCGACCTCAACGTGCCGATCGAGAAGGGCGAGGTGCGCGATGCGACCCGTATCGAGCGCATCGTGCCGACCATCGGGGAACTGCTCGACAAGGGCGCTGCCGTGATCCTGCTGGCGCATTTCGACCGGCCCAAAGGCAAGGTCGTGCCGGAAATGTCGCTCAAGCCTGTGGAGTCGGCGCTGGAGAAGGCGCTGGGCCGGAAGGTCGACTTCATCTCCACCGACTGGCACGATGGCAAGGCGCTCGCGGCGGCCAAGGCAGCGAAGCCCGGTCAATGTCTCCTCATGGAGAACACCCGCTATCATCCGGGCGAGGAAAAGAATGACGAAGCGCTCGGCAAGCTGTTCGCAAGCCTGGGCGATGTCTATGTCAACGACGCCTTCTCCGCCGCCCATCGCGCCCATTCATCGACCGAGGGCATTGCGCGCGTGACCCAGTCCTATGCCGGGCGCGCCATGGAGGCTGAGCTCAAGGCTCTCGAGGCCGCGCTCGAGAAGCCGCAGCGGCCGCTCGTGGCGGTCGTCGGCGGCGCCAAGGTCTCGACCAAGCTCGAATTGCTCGGCAACCTCTCGGGCCTCGCCGATGTGATCGTTATCGGCGGCGGCATGGCGAACACCTTCCTCGCCGCCTTGGGCCATCCCGTCGGCAAGTCGCTGTGCGAGCATGATCTCGCCCCGATCGCCCGGGACATCATCGCCACGGCAAAGTCGAAATCCTGCGAAATCCTGCTGCCCGTGGACGCCGTGGTCGCCAAGGAATTCAAGGCGGGAAGTCCCCATCGCGTGGTGGACATAGCCGATGTCAAGGCCGATGACATGATCCTCGATGCCGGGCCCCGGAGCGTTGCCGCCATCAAGGCCGCTTTCGACAAGGCGCGCACGCTCGTATGGAACGGGCCGCTCGGCGCCTTCGAGCTCAAGCCGTTCGACGTCGCGACCAATGAAGCCGCCCGCCACGCGGCGGCCTTGACCAAGGCGGGCAAGCTCGTTTCGATTGCCGGCGGCGGCGACACGGTCGCCGCCCTGAGCGAGGCGGGCGCTGCCGATGGTTTCACCTATATTTCAACGGCAGGGGGTGCCTTCCTCGAATGGCTGGAAGGCAAGCCTTTGCCAGGTGTGGACGCATTGAGAGGAGTTACGACATGACCGACAAACTCGCGAAAGTCGCCGCAGCTATGGTGACGCCCGGCAAGGGAATCCTCGCCGCCGATGAGAGCACCGGCTCGATCAAGAAGCGCTTCGATTCGATCAATCTTCCGTCCACGGAGGAAAATCGCCGCGATTATCGCGAAATGCTGTTCTCGGCCAAGGAAGGCATGTCGAAATACATCTCGGGCGTGATCCTGTTCGACGAGACGATCCGCCAGAAGGGCAAGAACGGCACGTCGCTGGTCGACGTCATCAAGTCGTCGGGCGCCATACCGGGCATCAAGCTCGATGCCGGCGCCAAGCCTTTGGCGCTGTCGCCCGGGGAGACGGTGACCGAAGGCCTCGACGGCCTGCGCGAGCGCATCAAGGACTATGTCGGCTTGGGCGCGCAATTCGCCAAATGGCGCGCCGTCATCGATATCGGCCCCGGCCTGCCGAGCCACAACTCGATCCACGCCAATGCCCATGCGCTCGCGCGCTATGCGGCACTCTGCCAGGAAGGCGGCCTCGTGCCCATCGTCGAGCCGGAAGTGCTCATGGAGGGCAATCACGATATCGACACCTGCATGAAGGTTTCGGAATGGGCGCTGAACGAGCTCTATCGCGAGCTTTATTATGCCGGCGTCGTGCTCGAAGGCACGATCCTCAAGCCCAACATGGTCGTCTCCGGCAAGGATTGCCCGAAGCAGGCTTCGCGCGAGGAAGTGGCGGAGAAGACCATCACCGTCTTGAAGCGCTGCGTGCCGTCCGCGGTGCCGGGCATCGCCTTCTTGTCGGGCGGCCAGTCGGATGAGGATGCGACCGCCCATCTCCATTACATGAATGCGATCGGCAATCTGCCGTGGAAGCTCACCTTCTCCTATGGAAGGGCGCTGCAGGCGGCGGCGCTCAAGACCTGGAAGGGCAAGGCAGAGAATGTCGCCGCGGCGCAGCGGGCTTTCAACCACCGCGCCGAGATGAATGCGCTCGCCGCTTCCGGCAAGTGGTCGGAGAAGCTCGAGAAGAAGGCGGCCTGACGCGCTCTCTGCTGACATGAGCCTGCCAGGGCCGGTAGTATCGTCGAAACCTCATGAGGAGATTCAACGATGACCGGCCCTGTCGATTTCTCGGCCTTTGTCGCCCACTGGCGCGATATCGAAGGCGAAGACGACAATCACTATAAAGGCTCGGACGAGTTGCAGACCATCAGCGCGTCCTATGGCACTGATTTCGGCCTGATGCGGCTCGGCATTCATCATGAGCGCGTGAAGCCCGGCCGGCGCGTCTCCTGGCCGCATGCCGAAGCCGATGAGGAAGAATTCGTCTTCGTGCTCGAAGGCGAGCCCGATCTGTGGGCCGACGGCTATCTCAAGCGGCTGAAGCCGGGCGACGGCGTGGCTTTTCCCGCGGGCACCGGCCTTGCCCACACTTTCATCAACAATACGGAAAAGGATGTGAGGCTGCTGGTGGTCGGCGAGGCGACCCGCCGCCGGAGCCGCATTCATTACCCACTTCACCCGCATCGCAACGCCGAAATTGGCGCGCGCCACTGGAAAATTGACCCCTCGCGGTCCCTTGGGCCGCATGACGGCCTGCCGGACCGGCTCCGTGGGAAAGGCTAGTGCTTGATCTGCACTTCCAGCTTGGTCATTTCGTCCTTGATTCGGAGTTTCTTGCGCTTCAGCTCGGCAATTTCGGCATCTGTCGAAGCGGGGTGGGACATGCAGTCCTCAAGCTCCGCTTCGAGAGCCTTGTGTTTTGCCGCGAGTTCACCGAGATGCGCTTGAACGCTCATCAGAGCCTCCTCTGTAGTGACCAAATCAGTTTGACACAGACTTGGGGGCTTGTCGAACCCTCTGCAAGGGCATAGGTGAGTGTGGAAAAATCGGTGCGTAACGGGGTTTCAAGGCGCCGGATGATCGACGGGACTGAAGAGAATCTTTTACAGACGAGGCTCATGACGCTGCGGCAGCAACATCGCGACCTGGATGCCGCCATTTCCTCGCTCGAGGCCTCGGGCACCGGCGACCAGCTGCAATTGCGCCGGCTCAAGAAGATGAAGCTCCAGATCAAGGACGAGATCCAGAAGGTCGAGGACAAGCTGATCCCCGACATCATCGCATGACGAAGCCCAAGGTTGCGATCATCATGGGCAGCCAGTCCGACTGGCCCTCCACCATGAAGCATGCGGCCGATACCCTCACCGAGCTCGGCATCGCCCATGAGGCCCGCATCGTCTCGGCCCACCGCACCCCGGAGCGGCTCTATGCCTTTGCCAAGGGCGCCCGGGACGAGGGCTTCGAGGTCATCATCGCCGGCGCCGGCGGGGCGGCGCATCTGCCTGGCATGACCGCCTCCATGACGACGCTGCCGGTCCTCGGCGTTCCGGTCGAGAGCCAGGCGCTGAAGGGCCAGGACAGCCTCTATTCGATCGTCCAGATGCCGCCCGGCATCCCGGTCGGCACGCTCGCCATCGGCAAGCCCGGCGCCATCAATGCCGCTCTGCTCGCCGCCAGCATCCTCGCCCTCCATGACAAGGCGCTGGCCAAGCGGCTGGAAGCCTGGCGCGCCAAGCAGACGGCCGCGGTCGCCGAGCATCCCAAGGACAGCGCATGATCCGGAAAAGTGGATACCGGTTTTCCGATAAGATCATGCGCAAAAAACAAAAGGATAAAGCGCGATGGCGGCTCAAGCCATCGCGCTTTAACACCTGATGAGATTGGAAAGGCCTCTGCCGCCCAATTCCGTCATCGGCATACTGGGCGGCGGCCAGCTTGGCCGCATGCTGGCGCTCGCTGCCGCGCGTCTTGGATTGAAGTGCCACATATTCGCGCCCGAGCCCGAGAGCCCGGCCTTCCAGATCGCGGCGGCTCACACATGCGCGGCCTACCCGGACGAAAAGGCCCTCGCGGCCTTCGCCGCCGCCGTCGATGTCGTCACGTACGAATTCGAGAACGTGCCGGCCGAGACGGCCGCCCTGCTCGGCCGTCTCAAGCCCCTGGCGCCGGGAGCTGAGGCCCTCGCCACCAGCCAGGACCGGCTCGCCGAGAAGACCTTCCTGTCGAAGATCGGCCTCACCACCGCGCCCTTCGCCGCGGTCGATGACAAAGAGGGCCTTGAGAAGACCGTTGCCCGGATCGGCCGGCCTGCCATCCTGAAGACCCGCCGCTTCGGCTATGACGGCAAGGGCCAGGTCACCCTCAAGGCGGATACGGCCCTCGACAAGGCCTGGACGGCGATCGGCGCCAAGCCCGCCATCCTCGAAGGCTTCGTCGCTTTCGAGAAGGAGGTCTCCGTCATCGCCGCGCGCGGCTGGGACGGGGCCATTGCCGTCTATGACGTTCCGGAAAACCGGCATGCCGATCATATCCTGCGCGAATCGATCGTGCCTGCCGCCATCGCAGCCGAGACCCAGGCAGCGGCCCGCGACATCGCGGCCCGGATCACCACGGCCCTCGATTATGTCGGCGTCATCGGGGTCGAACTGTTCCTGGCCCGCGAGAACGGCCAGGAAAGGCTCATCGTCAACGAGATCGCGCCCCGCGTCCACAATTCCGGCCATTGGACCATGGATGCCTGCCTGGTCTCGCAATTCGAGCAGCACATCCGGGCCGTCGCCGGCTGGCCCTTGGGCAGCCCCGACCGCCACAGCGACGTGGTCATGACCAATCTCCTAGGCGGAGAGGCCGATAACTGGCGGAATCTCGCCGGCGAGCCCCATACGGGGATCCATCTCTACGGCAAGGCGGAAAGCCGCCCGGGCCGCAAAATGGGCCATGTGAACAGGCTGACCCCTCGACAGGACTGAAACCCTGTGCTATCTCGCCCGCCAGCTTGAAAGGGGCGACCCTTTCGGACGGCTCGGTCTATTCGGGCCATTTCTGTCACAACCCTTTGCAAAGGAACCGAGGTCAAAACTCGTGCAAGTCATCGTTCGCGACAACAATGTCGACCAGGCGCTCAAGGCCCTCAAGAAAAAGATGCAGCGTGAGGGCATTTTCCGCGAGATGAAGCTCCGCGGCCACTATGAAAAGCCCTCCGAGAAGAAGGCCCGCGAAAAGGCGGAAGCCGTTCGCCGCGCCCGCAAGCTGGCCCGCAAGCGGCTGCAGCGCGAAGGCCTGCTGCCGGCGCCCAAAAAGGTGGTCAAGCCGTAAGACCTTGCCTAGCGGCAAGAATGAACAAGGCCGGGTTCTGTCCCGGCCTTTTGCTTTTCGCAATTGCGCCCTTGCTTATGCGGGCCAGGACATGAGATTTGGGAAATATCAGTCTACCGAAATCGGGTAGGCATGTTGGCCGCGATCCCTGCTTTGGAATCTCAAATTCCCTGCTCGAAATGCTAACCTATTGATATTGCTAGGAGCAGCATTTTTTCGTGAAAATCCCTGATAATCCCTGCAAATCCCTGAATCCGGTCAGGCGGCCGCTTTGCGCGCCTGGGCGATCTCGGCCTTGATCAGCGGCACGAGATCGGCATTGCCGGCGAGGATCGTGCCGGTCTCGAAGGGGGTCTTCTCGCCTTCCGCCGACATGGTGACGCCGCCCGCCTCGCGCACCAGCAGGATGCCGGCGGCACTGTCCCAGGGATTGAGGCCCCTCGCCTGCATCACATCGATGCGGCCGGCGGCCACATAAGCGAGCTCGAGCGCTGCCGATCCGATCTGGCGGATGCCTGAGACCTTGGGCTGGATCTGCGCCACCTCGCGCTGGAACTGGGCATGGCGGTCCTGGTCGCCGATGATCGGAATGCCCCAGGCGACGACGCTGTCGGAGAGCGTCTTGCGCGCCGCGACCCGCAAGCGCCGGTTGTTGAGGAAGGCGCCCTGCCCGCGCTCGGCGGTGAAGAGCTCGTCGCTGATCGGATTATAGGTGACGGCGGCGAGGAGATCGCCCTTGCGCTCGAGCGCCACCGTCAGCGCGAAGAACGGTATGGAGTGGATGAAATTCGTCGTGCCGTCGATCGGATCGATGATCCAGCGATGATCGGCGTCCCGGCCGGTGACGCTGCCCGATTCCTCCATCAGGAAGCTGTAGCCGGGACGGGCCTTCTCGAGTTCTTCGCGGATGACCTTCTCGCAACGCTTGTCGGCGGCGGTGACGAAATTGCCCGGTCCCTTGACCGAGACCTGGAGATTGGCGATTTCGCCAAAATCGCGCTGCACGCCGCGCGCTGCCTTGCGCACGGCATTGATCATGACGGTGAGATGAGCCGACTGGGCCAAGATGCGATCCTGATTGAGGTGGGGAAACGGGCTTCGTCCTAGCAAGTCTGGGTCCCTGAGACTAGACCATTTTCTTGTTGTTCCGCCCACGGCAATGGCGAAAACTGACCCACGGAATACGCAAGGATACGCGATGAGCACCTACGAGAAGACCTATCGGCGCTGGCAATCCGACCCGCATGCCTTCTGGGCCGAGGCCGCGCGCGAGATCGACTGGATCAAGCCCTGGGACGAGGTCTATGCCAAGGTCGACGGCCTCGACCGCTGGTTCATCGGCGCCTCGTGCAACACCTGCTGGAATGCCATCGATCGTCACGTGGCGGCGGGCCATGGCGCAAGGACGGCGCTCATCTATGACAGCCCGCTCACCGGCAAGAAGCAGAGCTTCACCTATGCCGAGCTCCAGGACGAGGTGGCGACGCTCGCCGCCGGGCTCGTCGATCTCGGCATCGCGAAGGGCGACCGCGTGCTGATCTATATGCCGATGATCCCCCAAGCCGTCTTTGCCATGCTGGCCTGCGCGCGGATCGGCGCCATTCACTCGGTGGTGTTCGGCGGCTTTGCCGCGGCGGAACTTGCGACCCGCATCAACGACGCCAAGCCTAAGCTCATCATGTCGGCCTCGTGCGGCCTCGAGCCCGGGCGCGTCATCGCTTACAAGCCGCTTATCGACAAGGCGATCGAGATCGCGACGCATAAGCCAGGCGCAGGCCTGATCTGGCAGCGGCCCGAGCTCGCCGCCGAGCTCACGCCCGGCCGCGACCGCGACTGGGCGGAGCTCGTGGCCAAAGCGCGCAAGGAGAACCGCAAGGCCGACTGTGTCGCGGTCAAGGCCACCGATCCGCTCTATATCCTCTATACGTCCGGCACCACCGGCCAGCCCAAGGGCGTGGTGCGCGACAATGGCGGGCATCTGGTGGCGCTCAAATGGACGATGTCGAACATCTATGGCGTAGCACCCGGCGAGACCTTCTGGGCCGCTTCCGATATCGGCTGGGTGGTCGGCCATTCCTACATCGTCTATGCGCCGCTGCTGCACGGCGCGACCTCGATCCTCTTCGAGGGCAAGCCGGTCGGAACACCCGACGCCGGCACCTTCTGGCGGGTGATTTCAGAACATGGCGTCAAGGCGCTGTTCACGGCACCTACCGCCTTCCGCGCCATCAAGAAGGAGGACCCCGAAGGCACCTTCATTCGCAAATACGACCTCGCACAATTCCGCACCCTGTTCCTCGCCGGTGAGCGCGCCGATCCCGACACGGTGAAGTGGGCCGAGGAAAGGCTCGGCGTTCCGGTCATCGATCACTGGTGGCAGACCGAGACGGGCTGGCCGATCGCCGCCAATCCGATGGGTCTCGGTCAATTGCCGGTGAAATACGGCTCGCCCACCGTCGCCATGCCGGGCTACGACGTGCGCGTCCTCGACGAAGGCGGCCATGAGGTGAAGCGCGGGAATCTCGGCGCCATTTGCGTCAAGACGCCCCTGCCGCCCGGCTGCCTGCCCACTCTGTGGAACAATGATGCCCGCTTCCGCTCGAGCTACCTCGAGCATTTCCCCGGCCACTATGAGACCGCCGATGCGGGCTTCATGGACGAAGACGGCTATCTCTACATCATGGCCCGCACCGACGATATCATCAACACCGCGGGCCATCGCCTCTCCACCGGCAGCATGGAGGAGGTCCTCGCCAGCCATCCCAATGTCGCCGAATGCGCCGTCCTCGGCATCGCCGACGAGCTCAAGGGCCAAGTGCCGGTGGGCTTCGTCGTGCTCAAGGCCGGTGTTGCGCGTGCGCCACACGAGATCGAGGCCGAATGCGTGAAGATGGTGCGCGACCAGATCGGACCCGTGGCGAGCTTCAAGACGGTGATGATCGTCGCTCGCCTGCCCAAGACCCGCTCGGGCAAGATCCTGCGCTCGACCATGCGCAAGATCGCCGACCGCGAGGAATGGAAGATGCCGGCGACCATCGACGATCCGGCGATCCTCGACGAGATCACCGCGGCGCTGAAGACGAAGGGATTGGGGTAGCCGACCTTCACTCTATCGCGCTTAGGGCCACGGTGCCGCGTCGGATCAATTGCCCTTCGGAGCTTCAGTGAAGGTCTTACCCTCCGCCACGAAACGCGCTGCGAGGACCAGCGCTCCCATGCAGAAATCTTTGCCATGGGCGTCGATCATCCGCGAAGAAATATCGGCCAGCTCGGCAAAGAAGCCATCCTTGCTCGTTGCTTCCACATTCGGGTTGGCATTCATCGTATCCTCCTTGCCGCTACTTGAAGAAATACGAAGGGAAAGCCACCAGCGCGACGTCCCCTTCCTGGGTTCCGATGGCAAGTTCATTGCCGCTTGCCGACCAGCGCAGTGCGGTGACGGCACCACCGGCTGCCGGCTTGACGACCACCTCGGATGGGCTGCCGATCTGAGCCATGGCCACCATGCCATTGCCGTAACCGGTGGCGACCACCGGTCGCTCGAGGCTCATGGCGATCGCCGTTGCGGGTATGAAACATGGCTTGCCGGTTTCGATGCTGCCGATCCCCGCGGACTTGCGCAACTCCTCGACCGGCCAGACAATGGTGCGGAAAGCCCCGTTCGTGGCCAAGCGGCGAGAAGCGCCGTCCCAGGACACGCCGTCGACGGGAGCCGGATAATTCTTGATCCGCTGCAACCGTCGGGCCGTGATCTCGATCACGGCGAGGCCTTCCTTTCCAAGCGCCGCCGCCAGCCAATGGCCGTCCCGGCTCCACGCCAGGTTGCGGCAGCGACCTTGCACCGCGAAGTCGAGCTTTGGATTTGGCTCCCTCCCCATGGGGAGGATCAGGATACGACCGTTGACTGCCGCGGCGAGTTGATTGCCGGTTGGCGAAGGAGTGAGACAATCGACCGGTTCGTCCATTCCCGCCAGGGCCCTCAATGTGCCATCTGTATCGAGGAGCCGAACGCCCTTCTCGGTGGCAACTAGAACACCACCATTGGCAGCTGCGGCAAGACAGCGGATGCCGTCATCGCTGAAACACGCAAGCGGTTCGGTTTCTCCCTGCCTGTTGATCCGCATCAGCTGCCCCGATGGAGTCCCGGCAAGGAAATCATCACCATAGGCGACGAAATGAATTTCAGCTTCACCAGGCTTGACGTGGGTAAGCGGCGGCAGCGGCCTGCGCCGGGGCGCGACGGTGATCCGGCCATTTTCCGCGCTGATATGCTGCCGTTTTTCCGGTGGGTCGCCGTCGGCGAGACCAGCCAGGACAAGCGTGCCGTCGGCGAGGGCGAAGGCGGCGGTGCTTTCGCCTCTGTCGAACATGATGTCGGCAACGGGCGCCGCCACGGTCCAGTGACGCGCCAGGATCGAAAACAGGGTGGGAACTTCGGGGACCGCGATGTTCATGGCATTCCTCCCGGCGCGCATTGCGACGAGGCGCGCGCCGCATCCCGCCTCGCGCTCTCGGCATCGGCGATCAGTTTCCGCAGCCCGCCGACATCCGATACGAAATGGTCTTCCGCGTTGGCGATATAGTCGCGCAGGGTGTCCCAGATGTCGGCGCGCAACAGATGCATGGGATCTCCCGCCATCCTCTCCACTGTCTGAAGACCTAACTGATGTGTAAGACCAAGTCCGCCAACGACGAAATCCGAAAGTTCGCGTGCGTGGGTCTCGACGAACCCGCGCAGCAATGGATAGCTGTCATAACCCATGTCACACTGCACGAGCTCACGCTCGATGAACTGGATGAAGTGCCGGACCAGCAAATGCTGGCTTTCACCCGTCAATCTCGGCACGAAGGCAATGTCGCGATCGGCGCGCGCCAAAATGTCCGACGCGACGGTGTCGGCGCCAACGGGCAAAGGGAACGGACGTTCGACATTCGGCATCTCTCAGGTCTTTCGCTTGCACATCCGCCCTTCCGGCTGATGTCTTCAGTCATCTGATGATTTGTAGCTGCGTAGCTTCCGATAGATGGTGCTGCGTGACAAACCGAGCAGGTGAGCCGCCCGGGACATGTTGCCGTTCGCAGCTTCCATGGCGTGTTCGATGATCTTGCGTTCCTCTTCGTCGAAGCTTGCCGTGTAATGCCCGCCCTGGGCTGTGATATGATCGGCTATCCGCTGGTGGGCCGGCGCGGTGATGTCGCTAGGAAGATCCGCCGGACGGATCAGCGGGTCGGACGCCATGATGCTCAGCGTTTCGACCAGATTGCGCAATTCGCGCACATTGCCGGGCCAGCCGTAGCGACGCAGGCATTCCAGCGCGTCATCGCCGAAACGCAGGAGTTCGACGCCGCGCTCGGCGCTGAGCCGCCGGCTGAAATGATCGAGCAGGAGTTCGATATCGCCGGCGCGCTCACGCAGAGGGGGGATGACGATGTGGATGACCCCGATGCGGTAATATAGATCCTTGCGGAATCGTCCTTCGGCCACTTCCTGCTTCAGGCTCCGATTGGTCGACGCCACCAGGCGCACGTCGATCGGACGCGGTCTTGTATCGCCGAGCCGATAAACCTCTTTTTCCTCCAGCACCCGAAGCAGATAAGGCTGCAGGTCGAGCGGCATCTCGCCGATCTCATCGAGGCTGAGGACGCCGCCATTGGCGACTTCGAAGCGGCCAGGCCTGCCCTCGCGTGTGGCGCCGGTAAAGGCGCCCGGCGCGTGACCGAAGAGCTCGCCGCCCAGGATGTCCTTCGATATGGCGCCGCAATTCATCGCGACGAAAGGTACAGGACCCGCGGTCTCGGCGCAGGCATGCACGAGCCTGGCAAAGAGCTCTTTGCCGACACCGGTCTCACCTTCGAGGAGAATGGAAGTCGAGGCCGTAGCGGCACGTTCCACTCGGTCGATGGTATCGAGCAATAAATCGCTTCGGCCGACGATTGCCGCGCGTGCCGCTTGTACTTGCGCGTTGACCGGAGGTCGCGGCCGCGCGGGCCGGGCGATCCTCGCCGCGTCCCTGAGAATAAGAAAGGCGCCGGCAAACGTGCCGTTCGACAGCAATGCTTCGATTTTCGCATCGCGGAGCTTCATCGGCAAACGGTCATGAATGTCGCTGTCGGTGCGCACGCGCTCGAAATCGGCGAGCCTCTGGCCGACACTTGGCCCGGTCGTGCTGTCGACCGCTTTCCAGCACGACACGGCTTGTTGGTCGAAATGTACAATCCGACCGCGGCGGTCGAGAAGCACCAGCCCCTTGCGGTCATCCTGGCCGGGCAGCCGCGCCAGGCAGGATTCCAGGAGTTGCGCCTTGTCGAGTGCGGCCTGCTTGGCCAGCGCCAGCTCTATCTGGCTGGCAGCGACGACACTCAGCACGATATTGTGGCGGCGGAATATTTCTGGCGGCCCGGATATGTCGATGAGGCCGATGACTTCGCCGTCGATGGGGCTGCGGATCGGAGCGCCGGCGCAGGTCCAGGTCTTGACGCCCTCGCAATAATGTTCGGCGGCATGCACGTAAACAGGCTTGCCCGTGAAGATGGCGGTGCCGATGCCGTTGGTTCCGGCCGCGCGCTCGCCCCAATCGGCACCCGCCTCGAGATGGATCGCCTCGGCTGCATGAATGATCCGGGGATCGCCGATGGTGCTCAGGATGACGCCGCTCTTATCGGTAATGATCAGCATGGCGCCCGAGTCTTCCAGAAGCGCGCCCGACTGCGTGGCTGTGTCCTCGGCGGCCGTGAGGAGCTCCTGATTGGTGTCGCGCAGCGCCTCGAGCTGGTCACTCGCCAGGATGTGACGGCTGCCGCGGCCATGGGCATCGACCTTGGCCAGGGAACTGCGCGTCCACGAACTCTCGATGACGTTGCGGACGACGCCGCTGTTCGGCGCACGGCCTGGAGCGGTCAGGAAATCCTCCCAGGCCTTCATCAATACCGAATGTCTGTAAGGTGCCATGCGTTCGACGGCATCGTCATCGAATTCCATCGATCCGCCGGTATCTTCATTGAGCTCCAGCATCGGTAAGGCTCCTTGGGGTTGACCTGCCGCCTCCATGACGTCGCCTCAGTCGATATCACCTGCCGTTTCGGGAAGCCCGAGACATCGGCATATGTCGCGGGCAAGCTGCTCTTCGGGATATTCCGTCGTGAGCTTGAGGCCGTCGAAGCGCTCGAGCTGGCGAGCGATATCGCCATCGAGCGGGCCGACGAAACCGTTCGCCTGGCTGGCAAGAACGAAGTGCGTCTGGCCACCGGCCATGCGCAATTCTCCCAGGAAATGCATCTGCAGCCCCGAATTGAGATCCATCACGATGACGCGATTATTGGGGCTGATGCGCAGATAGGGCTCAGGATCGCCACTCACCGGCCTCGGCCGCCGCCGCGCCTCTACCAAATTCTTCAGAGGATCACGGTTCTCCTTGATGTGCTGCCAGCGGCCGGCCGTCAGATGATTCGCCAGCTGATGAATCTTGGCGCGGTTTTCCTGAATCAGCCGCTTGGCAGCGGCATCTTCCTTATACGGACCATCGCCCTTCGAAATGATCGTCACCATCAAGTCCTCCCTTATGGTGTCGGCTCCGTCGGGAACTCACTCCTGTTTCTCATGCCGCGCTTGTTTCCGGCGGCTCTATGGACATTCATACCATCCAGTTCAAACCCGTAGGTAGTATCCCACTACGACATGGCAGCCTGCCGCTCGGTCAGCATTCATTCGTCTACGGCACCACGACGGCGCGTCCGGCGAAGCGGCCCGCCTTGAAATCGTCGATGGCCGAGTTGATGTCGGCGAGCTTGTAGCGTGACGAATGCATCTTCACCTTGCCCTGGGCGTTGAGCTCCATCAGTTCGACCAGCTCGGTAAAGTTGCCGACCAGGCTACCGCCGAGATTGACCTCGTTGATGATCATGTGCAACGTGGGTACCTCGATCTTGCCGCCATAGCCGACGGCGATGTATTGCCCGCCGCGCCGTACCATCTTCCAGCACAGATTCTCGACGCCGAGCTCGCCGACGAAGTCGATGACCACATGGGCGCCGCCGCCGGTGAGCTCGCGCACCTCCTCGACCATGTTCTTGCCGCCATCATGGACTGCAGTGGCCCCCATCGACTGCGCCATTTCGCGCGCCTTCGGGTTGCGATCGATCGCCACCACCTTGGCGCTGCACAATTCGTTCAGGCACTGAAGCGCAATATGGCCGAGCCCGCCGATACCGAGCAAGGCGCACCAGGTTCCGGGTGGCAGCACCTTCGCGGCCTTCTTGGCGGCGCGATAGGCGGTGATGCCGGCATCTGCCATGGGCGCGACGTCGATGGGGGTGACGTTCTTGTTGAGCTTGATCAGGGCGCGCTCGCTGGTGATGAAGTATTCCGCGAAGCCGCCATTGGTTCCGAGACCCGGAAAAATCCCGCTTTCACAATGCATGTCGTGGCCGTGGCGACAGGACAGGCAGATGCCACATGTGCGCAGCGGATGGCAGATCACGGAGTCGCCGACCTTCACCGATTTGACGCCGCTTCCTATTGCTTCGACCCAGCCTGCATTCTCATGGCCCATGATGTAGGGGAGCAGATTTCCATTCGGGTCCATTGCGTCACGCCAGACGCCCTCGATGATATGGAGGTCGGTACGGCACAGGCCGGCGGCCCCAACGCGGACCACGACCTCATCCGGCGCGTTGATCGTCGGATCGGCGACCGTCTCGTATTTCAGCTGGACGTTCATCTTCTCGTCATATTGGTACAGTCGTGCGGCTTTCATGGCCGTGATCTCCCTGTGAATGGTCTTGCGGACTCAGGCGCGGCCGAGCTTCTCGGCGCCGCCGCCAAGCGCCGGACCGGCTGTCGGATCGAAATCTTCCGGCAGGTTGACGACGAGGGTCTCGGTCGTCAGCACCAGATTGGCGACCGAGGCCGCGTTGCGCAGCGCCGCACAGGTGACGCGCACCGGGTCGATGATGCCGGCATCGATCATGTCGGCGAAGACCCCGTTCGCCGCATCGAAGCCGGTGCCCGGCTTCGACTGCAACAGCTTTTCCACGATCTCGGAGGGATCGTAGCCGGCATTGCCGGCGATCAGCGCCGCCGGCCGCACCAGGACGTCGCGTACCAGGCGTATCCCCTCGCCGAGATCGCCATTGATGTTGCCAAGCTTGCGGCCGACGGTCGCTGCGCATTGCGCCAGCGCGGTGCCGCCCCCGGGAACGATGCCCTCTTCCGCCGCGGCGCGTGCTGCGTGCAGCGCGTCGTCGATCAGCTGGATGGTCCGTTTCTGCTCCACCGGCGTTACGCCGCCGGCGAGGATCACGGCGGTCCCGCCGGAAATCTTCGCCAGGCGTTCGCGCAGCTTGTCCTGCTCGATGTTGGGCGGCGCCAGACCATATTGCCGCGCGATTTGCGCGCGCCGGGCAGCGATCGCGCTCGCGTCGCCGCCGCCACGGATGATGACGGTCTCCCGCGCGCTGGCGCGAATCTGCCATGCGGTTCCAAGATCGGCAGGCGTGGCGCTCTCCAACTTGCCGCCGAGGTCACGGGCAATGACCTTGCCGCCGGTGAGGATCGCCAGATCGTCCATCATCGCCTTGCGCCAGTGGCCATAATCCGGCGGGTTGACCACGAGTACCTTGCCGCGATTGCCATCGCCCAGCAGCGTCATCACCACCTCGGGCGCGACATCCTCGGCGATGATGACCAGGGGACGCCCCTTGGCCGAGACCGCTGCACGGATTTTTTCGAGCTGGCCGGGCGACTGGATCTTGAGATCGGTCAAGAGGATGTAAGGCTGGTCGAGCACCACCTCCATCTTCTCCACATCGGTCACCATGTGGTGCGAAATGTAGCCGCGATCGAAGGACATGCCTTCGACGATCTCGAGAGTCGTGTCGACGGTGAGGCCGAACTCGGAGGTGATGATGCCGTTGCGTCCCACCCGATCGATGGCCTCGGCGATCATGCGGCCAAGGTCGCCGTTGGTTGCGGCGATGGTCGCCACCGCCTCCAGGGATTTGCGGTCGGAGGCCGGCTTTGCCATCTCCTTGAGAGATTCGAGGACGACATCGACGGCACGGTCGATGCCTTTGCACAGATCGACGGGCTTGGCGCCGCGCTTCAGGGCGGAGACGCCGCCCTGGATGAGGCCATTGGCGAGAACCATGGCCGTCGTCGTGCCGTCGCCTGCAACCTCGTTGGTCTGCATCGACACTTCCCGCACGATCTGCGCCCCCATGTTTTCAAACCGGTCCGGCAGTTCGATTTCGGAGGCGATGGTGACGCCGTCGCGCGATACGATCGGTGTGCCGAGCGGCCGGTCGACCATCGCATTCATGCCCTTCGGGCCAAGCGTCGGCTCGACCGCGGCCGCGAGCTTCGATACGCCCCTCGCCAGGGCCTCGCGGGCCTCGTTCTTGTGCAGCAGGTGTTTCGCCATTTTCGTCTCCTCTTCGTTATGCGTCCTGGCGCGTTCTGTTGCTGGGCCCTTACGGGTGATCCGGCACGCCTTCACGTCCGTTGTCGGCTTGTTTTCGCGGTGGCACCCGGTCGAGCATGAAATCGACCAGGGTCGGCTCGTCCTTTTCCGGGTCGAACTCCCGGTAGCGGGCGGCAAGAAGCCCCCGGCACAGGGCGCCGCCAAATTCCATGTTGATGCGGACCGCCTTCAGGCGCTGCAAGTGGCCGGCGAGTTCGTCTGCCGCGATGGGCGAGCCGTCATAGGTGACGAAAGCCCGGCTTATCGGTCCACCGACATGCCCCAGCGCCGCCAGCAGATCGAGATAGCGCCGGCGCTGCCGCGCGGCACTTGCATCCTCGATCAAAAGCTCTGCAAGGAGGCCTGACGTCATCGCGCTGATGTGGGCGTCGGCCAGACCCTGCGCCAGCAGCGCCCGCAGTACCGCCTCCTGCCGCCGCTCGAAGGCCTTGCGCCGGAACTTGTCCCGCACCTCATCGAGCGAACCGGCAGTCCCGAAGCCGGCAAGCGCCTTGTCGAAAGGCATGTCGTTTTGCACGCCGTGATTGATGTCATCGGCACACATATGGTCCTCGAGCCGCGGACGCACCCTGGTGACCCAGGGAAGCGCCGACACCTGCCGCCTGATGTCATCGGCCATCAGGAAGGCAAAGTTGGCCGAACACCAGTAGGTCGGAAGCCTGAAGGCGATGTCGACCTCGCCGGTATCCGAAACCTCGACGCTTTCGATGAAGTCAAGATCCGTCACGGCCTCATCGAGCTCGGGGTCGGTCACGGCGTCGAGCCGTGACCAGACTTCCGCAATCGGGCCCGTCGCGTGGCGGCGCGCGCCCATCGGCCCTACTCCGCTGCCGCCGGCTGGCGCGGCTGCAACTTGGCGAGTTGCTTCTCGACATCGATGTCGTAGAGGCGCGCGGCGTTGAGGCCGAGGATCTTGCGCTTGGCCTGCGGGGTCAGGTCGACACCGCGCTCCTGCTTGATGTCCTCCGGCAGTTCGAAGCTCCAGAACTTCTCCACCAGCCAGCGCGGCGTCCAGATGGCATAGTCGCTGCCGAACAGCAGCTTGTCCTCGCCCAGCCAGAACAGCAATTCGGCGATGACCTCCGCGAAGTAGCGCGGACGGCTGTGGATGAAGGGCAACGCCACCGCGAGACCGCCAAGCACATTGGTTTCCTGCACCGCGATCCAGCAGAAATCATCGAGGCGCGGCAGGCCGCAATGTTCGATGATGAAGTTGAGCCCCTGGAAATCGGTGGCCGCATGGTCGACGTCATGAACGTCGAAGGCGTCCTTGTCGAGCGGGATGATCGTCGGACCCTTGTGGACGTGGATATTGACGATACCCAGCTTGTCGCAAAGTTCGAGGCACTTGTACGCATCCTTGTCGGTGAGTCTCCAGCCGCGCGAATCTCCGTTCCATTCGGCGGTGTAGAGCTTTACCCCCTTGATGTTGAACTCCTCCTTCATGTGCTTGATGTAGTCGAGCGCCTTGTTGCCGTGGCGCGGATCGAAGGATCCGTTCAGGATGAAGCGGTCCTTGTACTTCTTCGCCATCTGGGCGTTCTGCTCGATGGTGTTGAAGCCTTTCTTGTAGAAATCGGTGAGATAGGTGGATTGCACGATGGCCATGTCGTCGGGGCCATCGACAAAAAGATCGTTGTACATGTCTTCGGCGCTGTACTTCTCGAACTTCGCCTTCGGCCACAGCTTGTCCTTGGGGCTCAGCGCCGTGTGATAGGCGTAGAAGCATTCGATGAACTGCTTGCCGTGGATGTTCTTCTGGTTCTCCGGACTGCCGTCCCAGAAATGCGTATGGCCGTCGATGACGAAGACCTTCTCGCCTGATGGTGTCGTGAACATTCTCGTTCTCCTCTCCTTGGGCGGGCAGGCCGCCTCCCGTGTCCTGGTTGCCGGCGGACCATCGGCCGCCGGCGCTGTCGTCGATCCGGTACCGATAACGCCGGCTACTGGATGTATTCGAACATGTCCTCCATGTTGCCGAACAAGGTGACGGTGTTGTCGTCGACACGCACCATGCGGCCGTAATGCGTCGAGGTGTTCACCTCGAAGATCGACGCCGTCATCTCCTTGCCGAGAATTTCGCTGATTTCGTCCATCTTGAAGACCAGCTTGCCGCGGCCGTCGATACGGATGAGCGCCGGCTGGTAGGTCACCGTGACGCCCGGCTTCTGCGCCATGAATTCGGCGATCGCCCTGGCCTCGACGCTGTCGTTCATGGTGACACCGCACTGGTCCGAGATGGTGTCCTCAAAGACGATGTCGCTCATCTTCTTGAAGACGGTGTGGCTGGTTGCAGCTCGTGAAGCTTCCGACATGCCTGGTTACTCCTGGGGAAGGGCGAGACCGAGCTCGCTGGTGATGGACTTGATGCGTTCGACCGACTGAGCCCGCGCATCGGCGAACTGAACCGGCTTGGCATGCGGCTGCGACCAGATCGGCTGCAGACCGGCAGCGGCTTTGTTGGCGAGACCGACGTGCCGTTTCAGCCAGCCGCCGAACAGCCGCTTGTTGTGCGCGGCATGCCCGTCGTCGTGACTGAGAAGATGGAACAGATCGATGGCATTGGCGAGGTTGCGTTCATAGTCGGCTTCCGCCGCCGAGATGACCGAGGGTGTGATGAAGTCCCCGTTCTGGGATGCCGCCTGCATCAGGAAGCCGCTGCGGAACAATTCGCCGACCAGCGGTTCGAACACGATGTTGGTGGCGAAGTACTGTTCGAGATAATCTTCCGAGCCCATGATCGACTCGACCGCTTCGCGCGTTCCCTGCCAGATCTTGTCCTCGAGCCAGGCGCGCTTTCCGGCCTGATCGTCGAAGCCCGAAATATCCATGCCGATCTCGGCGAGGTAGAGCGTGATGTCCTGGGCAAGACGCAGCTTGTAGGACGAGTTGGTCAACGTGGCATTGTTGATCATCTGCGTGTAGCCATAGCGCTGCGCCTGCATGAGGGCGGTGCCGAGGCCGAATTCGGCGTGTTTCCAGGCGCCGAGATGGGTCTGCAGGATCTTTACCCACACCTTGTTGAAGCTTTGCGGTGCGCGCGCCTTGCGGCCATTGGCGATGACGCTCTGCACCATGGCTTCGATCTTCGATTGCCGCTGGTAGTGCGTGCGTTCCCACTCCTGGTCGGGCGCGCGGAAAGCATGCCAGTTGGAGCTCTTTGCGGCAGTGGCGTCCTTGTAGTAGGCGCCTTTGCCATTCGGAAAATTGATGATCCAGTCCTGCAGGAGATAGCGTTCGGGATCTGGCTGAACGTCAACCGTTACATCCTCATAATGGGTGGCGCGTTTGCCCTTGGGTTCGAAATACCGGTATCTCCGGCTGTCGGAGTCGGCGAACACGGCGGAGCCTGCTGCGCCTGATTTTGCTGCTGTGCCTGCTGCTGTACTCATGAGTTCCTCCCTTCGAGTATCGGGTTGAGTGGCGTTGCGTTCATCCAGGCCGCGTCCATCACGTGGGCGCCGGCGTGAATTTGTCGAAGTAGATGCGGTCGCTCTCGACGTCGTGCATCACCAGGACCGGCGTCAGCGCGTCGATCATTGGCGTCGGTCCGCAGGCATAGACATCGACATTGCTGCCCAGACCGAGGCGCTTCAGATAGGCGGCAACCGTCTCGTGAACGAAGCCCTTCTCGCCGGTCCAGCCGGCATCGTCGGCGGCATTTGAAAGCACCGGCACAAAGGTAAAGGCCGGATTTTCGCCGGTGATGCGGGCGAAGTCCTCTAGGTAGAACAGATCGTTGCGGGTGCGCGCACCATAGAAGAAATAGACTGGCTTCGGTTCGCCGCTGGCGAGATGGTCGTGCAAGATCGACCACAGGGGCGACATGCCGGAACCGCCGCCGACCAGGATCATGGCTCCGTCTCGTCCTTCTCGGCGAAAGCAGGTTCCGTAGGGGCCTTTGATCCGCACGGCCGTTCCTGGCTCGAGGTCACCGTCGAGGCGGGAGGAGAATTTCCCGTTGGGGTATTTTTTGATGATGAACGCGAATTTTTTGGTTTCGCCCGGCGGATTTGCCATGGAAAACGAGCGGGTAATCGTCTCCGCCCCCGAGAGCGTGATGTCGGCATATTGCCCCGCCCAGAATTTCATGGGTTGCGCCAATTCGATTTCAAGTCGGCGGATATCGTGGGTCGGCTGGGTGATCTCCGTCACGATGCCGTCGAATTCCTTCACCGGAATCGACTTGGACAGCACTTCCTCATCGTAGTTCAGCAGCTCGACATCGACGTCCGAATAGACCAGCGTGCGGCACAGAAGGATGTGATTTTGCGAGCGCTCCATCTCATTGAGCGCGAAAGTCGAGTACTTCTTCAGTTCGACTTCACCATCACCGAGAATGCATTTGCAGGCCGAGCATTGTCCCTCCTTGCAGCCATGCGGCAGGGCAATTCCCTGGCGGAACGCCGCATTGAGGACGGTCTCTCCTTCCTCGACCTCGAACTCGATGCCGACGGGCTGAAGTCGAACGGTATGGACATCGGCCATGACTAGGCTCTCCCGATGATCGCCATCTGGTCGTTGAGGATGAAGAGGGGCGGAGCCGGCCGAAGCCGGCTCCGGGGTCACGGATCAGTTGCAGGGCCTGATCGTGAATCCCTTGCGATATTCGGCAAGATGCTTTTCCCGATCGGCCGGCGACATCTCGCGCAGCGTGATGAGCGGGCTCTTCAGCGTGTAGCCGCGCACATCATCGAGCGTCCACATCTCCTTGTCGTCGAAGCGCAGATGCGGCTGGGCGACGAGCGTCTTGCCGTCGGTACGGACGAAGCCGAGATCCTTGATGGCGTCGGCCAGATCCCAGTTGTGATAGACGCTTTCCCACTCGCGCCGACCACTGAACCGGCCCATGGCAGGGGTCGGGCGGCCCTCATACTCCCCGGCAAAAGCGGTGACCGCCGTCCACCGGTCGATCTCGTGGCAGAAAGTGTGGAGCTTGCCGTCGATGGTGTCGACGGCGATGTCCTCACGGATCACGCATGGGATCATGCTCGACCAGCAGCGATGCGGATAGACATAACCCGTGTCGCCATTGAACAGGATGTTGGTCTGGCCGCGATGCGAGAGCTTGTCGTACCACTTCCAGAATTCGCCGAACTGGGCATACCAGCCCGGATATTTGTGCTCGAACCATTCGAAGTCCTTGTCGGTCTGGGCTTCGATGCGCCAGAAGGCGACCGGCCAGCCGACGGCGAAGAACTGCGCCACCTTGTGGACATAGAACTTCTCGGTCAGGCGCTTCCAGGCCGTCTGCACGTCGTCGTGATGGATCTTGATGCCGTATTTCTCGAGCGGCAGCATGTAGGTGCGGTAGTAGTCCTCGAAGATCCAGCGATGCCACATTTCCGCGTAGGATTCCTTGTTCTTGTCGCGGTTGGTGGTGCCGTACTCGATGAAGGTGCCGATAGCGGCATCGACGATGGCATGGTTCTGCCAGAAGGCATATTTGAGATCGCGCTCGAGCAGCAGGTGATTTTCCGGCTCCTTGAGCATCGACATCAGCATTGAATGGCCGTTGCCGATATGCCGGCTCTCGTCGGATTGCACGGACAGGAACACAGTCGGCAGGGCGTAGTCGCCGTTGCGGGCGGCTTCCGACGGCATGGCGACGAACAGCGTGTTGGTGAATGCCGTCTCGGCGACTACCGTGAGGTAGACATTGGCCGAGGTAATGGCATCGCCGGTGATGAAGCCTTCACCGAACTGACGGCCGATGGTGGTGGCATAGCATTTGCCGAAGGCTTCTTCGGTGATGTCGAAGCCGGCCGGATCGATGTAGTTCTCCATGTACCACTTCTTGAGGTTCATCTGGATGGTCGAGTGACGGAACTCGTCGACCATCTGCATGGTGAAGCCGGTCCTCAGATCCTCGCCCGGCGCCAGGCGTCCGACCATGGCCATCGACCGCGCGGCGGAAATTTCGGGGAACGGTATGATCGCCAGGAATAGCTTCATCCATTCGACCCAGCGCGGCTCGACGTTGCGGAACATATCGCCGCGCAACGCCGCGTCGAGCGCACCATAGACGCGGTTGTCTTTTTCCTCCTGCATCGGGAAATATGAGCGCAGCACCTGGCGCATCGGATCCTTCGGCGCCTTGGTGATCTTATAGTCGGTCGGGAAGGTCATGGCTTCCTGGACATAGGAAGGGTTCCAGCCGAGATCTGCGATCTTCTTCGCGGCTTCGCTGACCGGAATGCCTTTTTGGGCGGTGATCTTGTTGAGGGTCAAAGCTGTCGACATGCGAGTCGTTCCTCCAGAGTTGCTGTCCATCACCTCGGCTCTGTGCCGCCGCAGTGGACCAGTTCACGTGCCAAATGTGTGTGTACGGAAGTCCGCCACCGCGGACCGTCTGTCCGATCACTGATTTTCAACTTGGCAAGGTTGTCGGGAGACCTGGGAAGCGCAGCTGCAATGTTGCGTCACGAAAATCCAACGCTCGCCGTGCGGGCGAAGCAAGAATCCTCTGCAGCGTGCAGTGCGCTTCTGAGGGCCTCCCTCCCTCGTTCTTTGGCGTGGCTCGTCCGTGGGACCAGTCATCGTTATTGTGGTTAATCCATAAGCAAGGCACGTGCCAGTTCGCGGCACGAGTTCAAAATCGGCGAATTCACTTGCAAATCGGTGCGGGCAACGCCGCGCCGCACGTCTGCTGTCCAGTCAAATTGCAACAGTGATTTATTTTGCCCTATTCAGGCAATGAAATCGGCAGATTGCCGACTAGCGCGCGCCCGTCCCATAGAGCCGCTGCGCCGCCTCGACGTCGCCTTTCGTCAGGCTCTTGTGCTTCTCGTCATAGCGAAAGTCCATGAGCGCGCCGGCGACGCCCGGATGATCGAGCCCGATGGCATGGCCGATCTCATGAGTCAGCGTATAGCGCAGGTCGTAGACATCGAGCTTGCCGTCGAAGCCGATCTTCCACCTGGTAAGGGGATTGAAGCAGATGAGCGCCTTGCGGATCGAGCGCAGGCCTTGCGGTCCTGTTCCGCGCGGCGGCTCTGCCGATATGGCGAAGCCGCGTTCGGTCGCCGCGGTCTGCGCAACCGGCCCTGCATCGAGCTCGACATTGGTGAAGGCGCGACCGGTCGGATTGCCCTGGGCGCCGATGACGATGTCCGCCCGCGCTGGATCTTTCGTCTCGACGAAAGTGAGGCCGGTGACTTGCGCCCAGGAGGCGAAGGCCATTGCCGCTTCGCTCCACACCTGGCGCTGCGGCAATCCGGTCCGCCTGACCAGCTCGTCGAACGGCAGGAGCGATGAGCAATTGCGGGCGCTTGGTGAAGTTTGCGGATGCGACGCGAATGCAAAACTCACGATGGCGCCCGAGCCCCATTGGGGCTTGCCCCATTTGACCCAGGAGCCTTCCAGCACCAGAAGCCGATGGTCGTCAGCCTGGCACATAGTGTTCATCATTGCCGCCAGGAAGATCATGGCGGCAGCGAATCTGCCCAGCATCATGCCGTTAGTCCCTCACTCACCCATCTGTCGTCATTGGCAATGGCGCAATCTGCCCGCTTCCGTGGCGGCACACATGTCCTGCGCAGGGTGTTTTCTCTTACACTTTGCCCGCCAACGCAATCAGCATTTTGTCTAGCTGCGACAAAGTGATAGGGGAACTTCTCGACGCAACCGAATCTCGACCGGGGTTCCATGCTCTCTTCCGCCATCCACAAAGCGCGCTGGGCCATCGCGCTCACCTTCTTCGTGCACGGCACCATTTTGGGCAGCTGGATCCCGCTCATTCCGCTCGCCAAGGAACGCCTCGCCGTCGGCCCCGGCATTTTCGGATTGGCGCTGCTCGCTATTGCGATCGGCGCCATCATTTCCATGCCGCTCTCCGGCGTCCTCATCAACCGCTTCGGCAGCGCTCGCGTCACCACGACCGCCGGCGTCGTCTTCTGTCTCGCTTTCATCCTGCCGCCGATGATGCCGGACCTCTGGACCTTCCTGCCCGCCGCGCTGATCTTCGGCGCTGCGATCGGCAGCATGGATGTCGCCATGAATGCCCATGGCATCGCGGTCGAGAAGGCCCTGCGGCGTCCGACCATGTCGCTCCTGCATGCGGGTTTCAGCATCGGCGCCATGACGGGCTCGCTGTGGGGCGCGCTGTTGCTCAGGCTGATCGGCGAAACCGGACATGTCTTTCTCAGCTCCGCCGTCTGCTTCCTCGTGTTTCTGCTCACCATCCGCTTCTACCTGCCGACGACGATCGACAAGGGATTGTCGGGCGAGGGCTTCGTCTGGCCGACCCGCGCGACGATCGGCCTCGGCCTGTTGTGCTTCCTGGCCTTGATGGCGGAAGGCGCCGTCGTCGACTGGTCGGGTCTCATGCTGCTGGAGCGTTTCGCGCTCGATGCCAGCACGGCGGCCCTGGGCTTTGCGGCTTTCGCCGCCGGCATGTCCTTCTCACGCCTGCTCGGCGACTGGATGCGCATGAAGATCGGCGCGGCGCGGCTGGTGCGCTGGAGCGCGCTTCTGATGGCGGCAGGGCTCGCCTTGGCGCTGGTCATCCCTTCCGTCCCGATCGCGATCGTCGCTCTCGCTTTTGCCGGCATCGGCATCGGCAATGCCGCGCCCATCCTCTTCGCCGGCGGCGGCCGGCTCGAGCCATCCGCACCGGGCCGCGGCATCGCCGCGGTCACGACACTCGGCTATGCCGGCTTCCTCGCCGGGCCGCCGCTCATCGGCTTTGTCGCCGAGCTCACCGGATTGACCATGGCGCTGGGCCTGGTCGTGCTCGCTTCGCTGGTGATTGCCGCCTCGGCGCGGGCTGCTGGCGCTGCCGATGCCTATTAGCTAGGATCGAGAATGAGCAAGGGGAGAAAGATGGACAGGCCGGATTTCACGGGCAAGATCGCGGTCATCACCGGCGCCGGCCGGGGGCTCGGCGCCGCCTTCGCCGTCAGCCTCGCCGATCTCGGCGCCGAGGTCATCATGACCGGCCGCAACACCGAGCAGGTCACCACCATGGCCGAGGCCATCGGCGATCGCACCGGCAAGCGCCCGCAGACGCTGGTCTTCGATCTCGCCGATCCGGGCCAGGTCACGCAGACCGCCAAGAAGATGCGCGATGAGATGCCGCACATCGACATCCTGATCAACAATGGCGCGCAATGGCTGCCGGGCCGGATGGACGAGCATGATGCCTATGCCATCGTCACCACCATCTCGTCCGGCGTCACCGGCACCTTGCTCTTCACCCGCGGCCTCATCAAGCCGCTCGAGGCTTCGGGCGCCGGCGACATCCTCAACATCATCTCGGTCGCAGGCCTGCCCAATGTGCCGCTGCATGGCGAATCGATCGCCTTCCACGCCGCCAAGCATGGACAGACCGGCATGACCGAAGGCCTGCGGCAGGAGCTCAGGGGCCGGTCCATCCGCGTGAGCGCGCTCTATCCGCCCGATCTCGTCGACATATCGCCGCTCGATGCGCAAGCCTGGAACGCCCCGCGCCCGCTTTCTTCGCTCGCCACCAATCGCGATATCGTCGAGGCGGGCATTTTCACCTTGTCGCGCCCGCGCCATGTGACTCTGGCATCGATCGTCATCGATCCGGAGCACGGCGGAACACTGCCGGGCTGATCATCATCCGAAAAACAGAGTGCAGGTAGAATGAAGCTGAAGGACAGGATAGCCATTGTCACGGGTGCCGCGCGAGGCATCGGCCGCGCTTGCGCCGAGCGTCTCCTGGCGGAAGGAGCCCGCGTGGTCCTCGCCGATATCGATGATGCGACGGGGACGGCGACGGCCGTATCCCTGGGCGGTGCCGCGCATTATCTCCACTGCGATGTCGGCGACAAGGCCGACGTCGACCGGATGATCGCTGAGGTCGTCGATACGCATGGCGCCATCGACATCCTCGTCAACAATGCCGGGATCACCATCTCCGGCACCATCCTCGACATTTCGGAAGCCGATTTCGACCGGGTGATCAGGGTCAATCTCAAGGGGGCCTTCCTGGTCGGCCAGGCGGTCGCACGCCAGATGGTGAAGCAGGTGGAGGCGGGCCGCAAGCCGGGCGCCATCGTCAACATGTCCTCGGTCAACGCCGTCGTCACCATCGCGACGCAAGTGCCCTATTCGGCGTCCAAGGGCGGCGTCAACCAGCTCACCAAAGTGATGTCGCTCGGCCTTGCCGAATACGGCATCCGCGTCAACGCCATCGGGCCGGGCTCGATCATGACCGACATGCTCACCACCGTGAACGCCGATCCCGCGGCGCGCCAGCGGCTTCTGTCGCGCACGCCTCTGGGCCGTATCGGCGAAGCGGCCGAGGTCGCCGCGATCGCGGCTTTTCTCGCCTCCGACGATGCGAGCTATGTCACCGGCCAGACGATCTATGTCGATGGCGGCCGCCTGCCGCTCAATTACACGGTTCCAGTCAAATCGTAATCGATCAAGACGAGCGTCATACGCCGCGGGACTGAGGGCTGTCGGTATTTGAACTTTCATGTGTTAACTTACGGCAGATATCAGGGCGGTTGGACCATAGTCCAACTATGTATCGAACCGTGGCGGGGGTACGGGATGCAGGCATCGTCGGTGAAAGGGTGACCATGAAGGCTCCTCGCTATCTCGCATGCAGCGTCGCTGCGCTCCTAGGGCTCACCGGCCAGGCGGCCTCGGCCGATCTGCTGGCGCCCGAGCAGGCGGAGTTCACGACCGAGAGCGGGTGGGAATTCGCCTTCGCACCTTATGTCTGGGCCGCCGGACTCGACGGCGACATCGCGCAGTTCGGTCTGCCCGCGGTCGAGGTGGATCTTTCCTTCAGCGACATTCTCAAGCATTTCGACGTCGGCTTCATGGGCGCGGGCGAAGCCCGCTATGGCCGTCTCGCGTTCCTGACCGACCTCCTCTACGTGAAGCTCTCGGCCGATGACGAAGTCGAGGCGCGCCGGGTCGACGCCGATATCGAGCTGACAACCGAAGTCCTCACACTCCTCGGGACGGCTGAATATCGCCTGATCGACGCGGAAGGCGGAACTCTCGATGCGCTGGCCGGAGCGCGAGTCTGGTGGGTGAAGACGGATCTCGACTTCTCCGGCAACGTCATCAATGCTTCGGGCAGCGACAGCGCGACCTGGGTCGATCCGATCATCGGCGCCAGGGGCAGGCTCAATCTCGGTCCGGAATTCTTCCTCACCTCATGGGCGATGATCGGCGGGTTCGGCGTATCGTCCGAACTCACCTGGGACCTGATGGGCGCCCTCGGCTATGAGGCGAGCGATTCGGTATCACTGATCGCCGGCTATCGCGGTCTCAGCGTCGACTACGAGGATGATGGTTTCGTGTTCGACGTGGTTCAGCAGGGCCCGATCCTGGGCGCCGTGATCCGTTTCTGACCCAGCAAACAGGTGCTCGTGCCATTAGCCTCCGAGCGCCAGCCCGCCGGCCGCTCCCTCCGGCGTGATGCTCCTTGCCGTAATCCGCTTGCGGTAGCCTGACGGCGTATCGCCGAAATGGCTGCGGAAGCAGCGGTTGAAATAGGACATGTCGGTGAAGCCTGAGTGCCGGGCGATGGCGGAGATCTTGAGATTGCCCTTCTCGGCATCGCTGAGCTGCGTCTCGACCAGCTTGAGCCGGCGGACGAGGACATGCTCGGAAAAAGTGCGGCCGCTTTCCTCGAGGAGGAAATGCACATAGCGCGGCGTGACGCCGAGCCGTTCCGCGACCGAGGCCGCGCTCAGCCGGCTGTCGCGGATGTTCCGCTCGATCTCGCGCAGCACGGCGGCGTGGCGCACGGCCCTGACCCCGCGCCGCTCGGCCAGCTGCCGGGTTTCGCCCTCGGCGCCGATCGCCATGCCGATGAGATCGAGGAGATGCTCGCCGAAGATGCGCGCTTCGCGTTCATCGCCCACGGCATCGCCGCCTTGCAGGCTGTCGAGATAGCGCGCCAGGAGTTTTACCGCCATGCCGGTATTGTTGAGCTTCAGTCCGGCGAAGCGCTTGATGTGCGGCACCAGCTTCGCCATGTCGGCGCGCGTCACCTTCAGCGCCCAATAGCGCGTCGCGGTTTCCATTTGCAGTCCGCCGGGTTCGACGCTGTCGCAGACGACGCCTTCGCCCGGGCCGATCCTGACCGGCTCTTCGGCCTGCGTGCACAGCATGCTGCCATCGAGGCAGATGACCACGAACACCGCATCGCGCCCATCGCTGACCAGTTCGGGCGTGCGCACGTAGCTCGCGACCGTGGTCGTGATCTTGGCCACGTCGACGGTGCCGAGAAGGCAGCGCTTGATCGTGCCCGAGAACTGCATGTCCTGCTGCGGTACTACATCGAGCGCCGCCTCGTGCCGGATCATCAGGTCTTCGTAAAACACCGGTAAGCGCTCGCTTTCCGGCGACACATTGGTGCTGAATTCATGCCAAACGAGTTTGTTCATCGCTATGCCGCTTCATTATGAGCGGAGATCGCCCAAGGCCGATCCCCGCTCGGTTGCCACAATCTGGCGTCGGCTCGGAGAACCGGCGCCCCTTCGTCAAGTGAGTGACCTCCTCACCTCAGTTCCAGACAGGCATTCCATAAATCTTCTTCTTGCGGTGATCGCGGACGGTCGGGCCATCCGCTGTCTCCGAAACCGTGACGCCGCCGCCGTTGCTGCGGTGATCGCGCACGACGGGCTGGGTCCGATGATCGCGGACGATCGGTCCATCGCCCGTATCCGACACCGTGACGCCGCCATTGTTGCGGTGATCACGGACGACGGGCTGGCCCGTCATCGGCATTTTCTTCAGCTTCTTGCCGACCCACTCGAAGCCGCCGTCCTCGCTGCGCTCCCAATGACCCGGCACCTGTTGGCTCGGCACGTCTGGTTTCTTCTTTTTCGCCAGGGCCGGATCGGCGGCGCCGACCGCGGCGACCGCGGCGATCAGCGCAAGGGAAGCCAGGGTTTTGAAAGTGAATGCCTTGAACATAATATTACCTCCATTGTTGCCATTACAACATGGGATTCACTTTCTGAACGAGCCCCTGCCCGCCCATTCATCTCCAGTTCATAAATCTAAATACCTGTAAAAGCTAAGTTTTTTACGTTGTCCGACGCGCAGGAAAGTTAGTCGCAAAAAGAAGTGGCGTTGTGACAGTTTTAGGTTGGTTTCTATCTTACACTAGTGATGTTGCACTTACAACATATTTGAGCGGAAAAATGTGTTTTTTCGTTCCTGACAGGAAAAAACTAAAAATTTTCAGGAATAATACCGGGAGTCCGCGCGTAGCGGCGCGATCTGAAGGGATATTGAACTGAGGGCGGCCGGAAGCGGCTCGAATTAGAGCAAATCCCGCCAAAGTTGAAGACTTTGGCGATAAGGATTTGCTCCAGGATATTGATTGGCGCGAATCCTTTCGGCGAAGTGATTCCACTTCGCCGGGATGCGCGCTAAGGCTTGTTTACAATCACTGGATGCGAGGAAGGCTGCGACGATATTGATGAAGCCAGCAAAGCATCTGTCGGTCTTTTCGTAGCGCGTGGCAATCCGGCGGAACGCCTTGAGATCGCAGAAGA
>JAKATG010000034.1:7500-49838 GCA_021828105.1 Pseudomonadota bacterium | reverse complement strand
ACACTCGGCGAGATCCTGTTCGAGCACGACTTCATGTCTGAAGCGAGCCTCGCCGAGCGTTTCGCCTTCAATCTCGACACAATCCTGCGGCTGGTGTCCCGCCATCACACTGGTGAACAAATGACGGGAAAGTGAAACTTTCGGGATTGCACTTTGCTGCGGTCA
This sequence comes from Pseudomonadota bacterium, assembly GCA_021828105.1. Classification (GTDB taxonomy): domain Bacteria; phylum Pseudomonadota; class Alphaproteobacteria; order Rhizobiales; family Aestuariivirgaceae; genus Taklimakanibacter. The sequence goes on along the minus strand of JAKATG010000034.1, from coordinate 49,673 downwards.
TGATAACCGAAAGTGTCACCGGCCTTGCCGCGGGAGGGCGTTGCCGGTGTCGGGTCAATGAATGAAACAAGGGGAAATCATGGATTTCACATTTCTGTCGCGCTGGTCGCCGCAGCTCTTGAGCGTGCTGCGCATTATTACTGCTCTGCTGTTCTTCGCCCACGGTTCGGCCAAGCTCTTCGGCTTTCCGTTTGTCGAGGCGCTTCAGGGCGTGCCGATCGGCTCGATCTACGGCATCGGCGGCATCATCGAGATCATCGCCGGCATCCTGCTCGTGATCGGACTGTTCTCGCGCCTCGTCGCCTTCATCGTGTCGGGCGAGATGGCGATCGCCTATTTCCATACCCACGCGCCGCAGGGCTTCCATCCCATCCTGAACGGCGGCGAGTCGGCCATTCTGTTCTGCTTCATCTTCCTCTATATCGCGGCCGCTGGACCGGGTCCCTGGAGCGTCGACGCCACGCGTGGCAAGGCCTGAGTTTTGACGAATGCGTGAGGCCCTGCCTCTCCGAGACGTAGGGCCTTCATTTTACTGGATAATTTTCGAATCTAAAATTTGCACCTCGGGGCTGAATGGGGCTGGTGCGGCCGCCGCTTCCCACCTAAGATTCACCTACGTAAGGGGAATCCCGGAGGAAGGCTCATGCCCTTGGCCCGCCTGATCGCCTATTTGCCGCTGTTCATCCTGCTCTGCCTGGCGACCCCGTCCTTCGCCGCGGAGAACGATCAGGTCGCCGCCGAGTTGCGCAAGATCATCGACGCGGGCGAACCGGTGATGGGCGACCAGCAGACCGACGACCGCATCGTCGAGGTCTATGTCTTCTATGCCGCCGACCGCGACTACAAGCCGCTCTGGGTGCGCGACAACGGCCCCAAGGCGAAGGCTAAGGACGTTCTCGAGGTCTTCCGCAATGCCGGCAAGGTGGGGCTCAATCCCAACAACTACCGCATCGCCCAGATCGAGCGGATGATGACGGCGAAGACGCCGCGCGAGCTTGCCGAGCTCGAGCTCCTGCTGTCGCGCGCCTTCATCGATTTCGGCCGCGACATCAATCGCGGCGTCGTGCTGCCCAACGAGGCAAGCCGGGCGAACGCCATTATTTCAAAGGAGCTCGGCGCCCTGACCTTGATCGACGGTGCGGAGAATGCCGACTATATCGCCGACTATGTGAGGACCCTCGAACCGCAGACGCCCGAATATCAGCGCCTCAAGGGGGCGCTCGCGACCTATCGCGACATCGCCAAGAAGGGCGGCTTTCCCGTCATCCCGAAGGGCCCCGCGCTCAAGCCCGGCATGAGCGACAAGCGTGTCCCGCTCATCCGTCAATATCTGTTGCTGGTCGGCGATCTCCCGGCCGGCGCCAACCGGGACGGCGATCTCTATGATGCCGATCTCGTCGCGGCGGTGAAATGGTTCCAGTTCCGTCACGGCCTGACCGATGACGGCATCCTCGCGACAACGACTTTCGAAGCGATGGCTGTGCCGGTGGCGAGCCGCATTCGCCAGATCGAGCTCAATCTCGAGCGCCGCCGCTGGATGGACGACGATCTCGGCACCTATTACATCCTGGTCAATGTCGCCGACCAGGAGCTGAAGGTGGTGAAGGACGGCAAGACCGTGCACACGGCCAAGGTCGTCGTCGGCAAGCCCTATACCAGCACACCCGTCTTCTCCGAGAAGATGAAATATGTAGTCCTCAATCCCTATTGGAACGTGCCGCCCAATATCGCCAACGGCGAATATCTGCCCAAGCTCAAGCGCAATCCAGGCGCCTTGAGCCGCGAGCGTATCCGCGTCTTCAACGCCAGCGGCAACCAGGTCGATCCCTATAGCGTGAACTGGTCGGCCATGAGCCGCATGCCCTATTCGCTGCGCCAGGATTCGGGCGCCAAGAACGCGCTCGGCAAAGTGAAGTTCATGTTCCCCAACAAGTTCAATGTCTATTTGCACGACACGCCGTCGAAGAGCCTGTTCGACAAGGACCTGCGCATCTTCAGCCATGGCTGCATGCGGGTGCAGAACCCGCTCGACCTCGCCGCCCTCATCCTGGCCGACGAAGGTTGGACCCGCGAGCGCATCGACAACACGGTCGCCCAAGGCGGCCAGCGCATCATCAGTCTCAAGAAGCAGATACCGGTGCATGTGACTTATCTCACCGCCTGGGTGAACAAGGACGGTGCCGTCAATTTCCGCCGCGATCCGTATAACCGCGACGAGCAGCTCGCCGAGGCTCTGACCGGCGCACTTTCCGACGAGGTGCCGCTCTCGGTGTCCTCGCGCTAGGCGCAACGCGATCACACTCTTCTTCGCGGGTGCATGAGCGTCACAGGACCGTCATGACAATCCCGTAACAGCTGTGCGTTTGTCGGGCGACGGCAATGCGTTTCATCTGTTTCTGGTTTAGGGCGCTAGCGGCTGCATTCAGCGCGAGGTCGTCATCGTGACCGAGCTCCGCCAACCGGAACCGAACGGAGAGCTGCGCCCAGGCACGCGTGCCGTCGCCGGCGTCGCCATCCTCATCGTCCTGGTGGTTGGCGCTGCATCTTATTTCGGTCTTTCCAATCTGCTCGCGGTGGATGCCGCCCCTTATCAATCGCTCCAGATCGCGGGGTCCGAAAGCATGCGACCGGTCATCACCGCCTGTGCGGAGGATTTCATGGCGAAATCGCCCCGATCCGATGTGATCGTGAGAGGCGGCGGATCGGGTGAGGGAGTCTCCACTTTGCTCCACGGCCTGGTCGACTTGGGCATGTCCTCGCGCGATCTGACGGAAAAGGAGCAGCGCTATGCGGCCATCAACAATATTTCACTCTCTGCATCGCCCTACGCCATAGACGGCATCGCCGTCGTCGTTCACCCGTCGAATACGCTCTCCGAGCTCGACCTCCTCCAACTCGCGGCCATCTATTACGGCAAGATCCGGACCTGGCGCGATCTCGGCGCCGAGCGCGACGGTGAAATCTTCGCCTTGGCTCGCGCCCCGGGCTCGGGAACGGCAACTCTCTTCGCCGAGCGTGTGCTTGCCGGGGCGGACGCCGCTGCTGGCCTCAAGCTTCCCACCAACGAAGCCATCGTCGAGGAGATCGCGAAGCGCCCCGATTCCATAGGCTATTCGGGCCTTGGCGCCGTCCACGCGGCCGATGACCGTGTGAAGATCCTCGCCATTCGCGCCGATCCGCAAGGCGCTGCCGTGCTCCCGACCGCCGACGCCCTGCGGTCCAGGGATTATCCCCTGGCCCGGACGCTCTACCTCTACGGCACCAGCCCACCCTCGAAAATCGCCGAAGCGTTCCTGTCCCATTGCCTGGGGCCGAGTGGCCTGGCGCTGCTGGAGAGGGCGGGCTATGTCGCAACCGGCAGGGCCGCGCCATGAGCCATCGGCGACTTGCATCGCTAGTTGCCGCGGTCGCCGGCCTGATGCTTGCCTTTCACGTCTCGGTCGCGCAATGCCATGCGCAAGCGACGACAGGATCCCGAGACGCGAAAGTCATCGTCGGCACCATGCGGGTCGCGCCCTTCGCGTCACGCAGCGACGATGGCCACTGGTCCGGCCTCTCGATCGAGCTTTGGCGGGAAGTTGCCGCGGAACTTGATCTCGATTTCGAGTTTCGCGAATTCGACTACGACATCCAGGGCTTGCTCGATGCGATTGAGAACCGGGAAGTGAGCCTGGCGGTCGCCAACCTTCCCGTTACGCCCGAAGGCGAGGCGCGCTTTGATTTTTCACATCCTTATTTTGCCGCGGGCCTTGGCATCGCGGTACGCGCCGGCGCGCAAGGCGGCCTCGTGGGCTTCCTCAGCGCTCTGCCCTGGCCCCAGATCTTCGGCACGATCGCGCTCCTCTTCTCGGCCCTGCTCTTGGCCGGAAGCCTGATATGGTTCCTGGAGCGCCGGCGAAATCCGGCCCATTTCGATCCGGATCCGGTGAGAGGGCTGGGCGATGGTGTCTGGTGGGCGGCGGTCACCATGACCACGACCGGCTATGGCGACAAGACACCGGTTACCTGGCGGGGCCGGCTTGTCGGTCTCGTCTGGATGTTCATCAGCATTTTTTGCATCGCCGCATTCTCGGCGACGCTTGCCTCCTCATTCGTGGTCGGCCGGCTCAAGACCGGCATCAGCGGTCCCGAAGATCTACCCAAAGTGCGCCTCGGCGTCGTTGCCGGCTCCGCCGGCGAGCAATGGGCCGAGCTTCAGGGACTGAAGCCCAAGAGCTTTCCCTTTGTCATACAGGCGAGCCGGGCGCTGCAACGCGGCGAGATCGAGGCGCTCGTCTTCGAGCGCGCTATCCTCGGCCATATGATCAAGGAATATGCCTGGACGGATCTTCATATCCTGCCGCAGACCTTGGCCGTCCGCGACTACGCCCTGGCTTTCCCCGTCGGCAGTGTGCTCAAGGAGGATGTCAACCGCGCCTTGTTGAAGGTGACGCAGGACAGCTCATGGGCCTCGCTTGTGCAACGCTATGTCGGCGCAAGCGGAGACTGAACTGGTGCATGGCCAGTCTTGCAAAGCCGCTCACTGCGCCGGGCTGGTCTCGTAGCTGATGAATTCCAGCAGCGTGCCGTCCGGATCGCGGAAATAGATGCTGGTCCCCATGCCGCGGGCGCCGAAGCGCGCCACCGGGCCGAGTTCGATTGCGACATCTCGCTCGCTCAGATGACGGCCGGCCTCGGCGATGGGACCTGCCCATTCGAAGCAGAGGTCTGTGCCGCCAGGCGGCACCGGGATCTTCGCGACCGGCGCCGGCGTCATCCCTGGTCCATGCAGATTGAGCTGCGCATTGCCGATGCGGTAGACATAACCGGTCTTGTTGGGAAGCACCTCGGCGAAGAGCACGTCGCGATAGAACGCGTTCGAGCGCCCCCAGTCCGAGACATGCACCACGCAATGATCGAACTTAACCTTGCTCATGAACGCCTCCGCCAGAGAGCACTATCCTTCAAGACATCCTGCCTTGGACTGCTATCATATCATATTGCCAAACATATCCGGGAGTTGACGTTATGGCCGGTTCGATCGAGAGCTTCACCATTACAACAGAAGCAGAAGCGCTGGCCGATCTGACCGAACGCCTGAAGCGCACGCGCTGGCCCGATGCGCTCGACGACGCCGGCTGGGACTTTGGCACCGATCTCGACTATATGCGCGAACTGCAGCGCTACTGGCTCGAAGATTACGATTGGGAAAAACAGCGCCAGCGCCTCAATCGCTTCCCGCACTATCGCTACGATCACGATGGCCTGCCCATCCATTTCATCCATGCGCCGGGCAAGGGCCCCGATCCCTTGCCCTTGCTGATGACTCACGGCTGGCCGGGCAGCTTCCTCGAAATGACCCGGATCCTGCCGCTTCTGACCGATCCCGGCGCGCATGGCGGCGACGCGCGCGATGCCTTCACCCTCATCGTGCCGTCGATCCCGGGCTACGGCTTCTCCGGCCGGCCGTGGCGCCGCGGCATGAATGTCGAGGCCGTCGCCGACATCTGGGCCGAGCTCATGACGAGGCTCGGCTACCGGCGCTTCGGCGCGCAGGGCGGCGATTGGGGATCGTGGATCAGCATCGCTTTGGGCCTGCACCATCCCGAGCGCCTCTCCGGCCTTCATCTCAATTATGTATCGACCCGATTCCGTCCCGATCTCGGGCCGGGCATGCCGCCGCTCACGGAGGAGGAGGAGAACTATCTCAAGACCGTGGCTCGCTGGGCCGACGCCGAGGGCGCCTATATGGCGATCCAGGGCACCAAGCCGCAAACGCTCAGCTTTGGCCTAGCCGACTCCCCCATCGGTCTCGCCGCCTGGATTCTCGAGAAATTCCGCGGCTGGAGCGACAATGACGGGGTGCCGGAAGATATCATCGCGCGCGACGACCTCATCACCAATGTGATGATCTACTGGCTGACCAACACGATCCACTCTTCCATGCGCTTCTACAGCGAGGCGCGCGCGAAGCTCTTGCATCTGAAGCCCGGCGAGCGCGTCACCGTGCCGACCGGCGTGGTGCGCCTGCCGCGCGAGATCCCGATGCCGCCGCGGCACTGGGTCGAGCGTGCCTTCAATCTCCAGCACTGGACGAGCCTCGCACGCGGCGGCCATTTCGCGGCGCTCGAAGTGCCGGAGCTCCTCGCCGCGGATATCCGGGCCTTCTTCCGCCCGCTCAGGTCCTGACCCGCCGGACTCGCGGCCCGGCGCAGACGTCGCGAACGATCCCGCGCAGCCAGCGATGTGCCGGATCGGCATCGAGCCTGGGATGCCAGAGCATGGAGATCGTGACCTCCGGAATGGCGACCGGAAGAGGAAAGCTGTGCATGCCGGCGCGCAGCTTTCCCGTATGCCGTTCGGGGACGCTGGCGATCAGGTCGGACGCCCGCGCCAGCGCCAGCGCGGTGGAGAAGCCGCCGACGGTGGTGACGATCTCGCGTTCAAGTCCGAGCTGCCGCAGGGCGTCATCGATCGGCCCCTTATAGAGGCCACGCCTGGAGACGAGGATGTGCCGGCCCGAAGCATAGAGCGCGGACGTGACCTTGCCCCGGCTGAGCGCATGTCCCTTGCGCACTGCGCCGATATAGCGGTCGCGGAACAAAGCCTGCGTGATGAGCTCCGGGGGCGTCGTCGCCCCCACGACGCCGGTTTCCAGATCGACCGCCCCATCGAGCATGAGCCCGCTGTCCTTGTCCGGCTTCTGCACGAAGCGCAGCTTGACGCCTGGCGCTTCCTTGCCGACGCGTGCAATGAGATCCGGTCCGAAATTCTCGGCAAAGCCTTCGCTGGTCCTGAGCGTAAAGGTCCGGACGAGCTGCTTGAGGTCGAGCGTCGCCGGCCGCAGGACCCTTTCGGCCGCTTGCACGAGGTGGCTGACCTCGGCGCTGAGAGCCAGCGCCCGGGGCGTGGGCACGAGGCCGCGGCCGGCTCTGACGAGCAGCGGGTCGCCCAGCGTTTCGCGCAATCGCGCCAAGGCCCGGCTCATGGCCGATGGGCTGAGCCGCAGTCTCTTGGCGGCACGCGCCACGCTGCCCTCGGCGAGCAATATGTCGAGAGTGACGAGCAGGTTGAGATCGGGTCGCGCCATCGGCCAAGTCTAGCACAGCTCGATCGGGATGTGGCGTCAAACGCACGAATGAAGTGCAAATGCTGCATCTTCCGCCATGTCCGGCAAAGGACTATGTGCGTCAGATCATGACTTCGGAACGCTATGAAACCATCGCCGAACGGGCGACACGCACGCCATCGGCCTCGGGCGCCCTCGCCTGCCTGTCCCTCTTCATGCTGGTCTCCACGCTCGGCATCAGCATCGCCAATGTCGGCTTGCCGACTTTGGCCGAGGCCTTCGATGCTTCTTTCCAGCAGGTCCAATGGGTCGTCCTGGCTTATTTGCTCGCCATCACCACCCTGGTCGTGGGCGCCGGACGGCTCGGCGATGCTATCGGCCGTCGCCGGCTGCTCATCGCCGGACTCGTCTTGTTCACGACGGCGTCGATCCTTTGCGGCCTGGCGCCGAACCTCTCGGTGCTGGTCATCTTCAGAGCGGTGCAAGGCATCGGTGCTGCGGTTCTGATGGCGCTGACCTTGGCCTTTGTCGGTGAGACGATCCCCAAGGAAAAGACCGGCAGCGCCATGGGACTGCTCGGCACGATGTCGGCGATCGGCACCGCGCTCGGCCCGGCGCTTGGCGGCTTCCTGATCGCCGGTCTCGGCTGGCGGGCCATCTTCCTTGTCATTGCGCCGTTTGGCATCCTCGCTGTTCTTCTCGGCCTTCGCTATCTGCCGGTCGACCGCAGGAAGGCCGAACGAGGCGGCTTCGACATCCTAGGGATGCTCATGCTGGCCTTGACGCTCGCGGCCTATGCCCTCGCGGTGACGGTCGGGCGCGGCGATTTCGGTCCCCTCAACATCACATTGCTGCTCGCGGCCCTCTTGGGCACCGGCCTCTTCCTCATGATCGAAAGGAGAGCACCGTCACCGGTGATCCGGCTGGCCCTGTTCCGCGATCCCGTGCTGAGCGGCGGCCTCGCTACAAGCGCGCTCGTCGCCGCGGTGGCGATCGCGACCCTGGTGGTCGGTCCGTTCTATCTCGCTCGCACGCTCGGGCTCGATCCGGCGCGGGTGGGGCTGGTCTTGTCCATCGGTCCGCTTGTCGCCGCTTTGACCGGCATGCCGGCCGGCCGCCTTGTCGACCGTTACGGCGCACATGTCATGACCGTCCTCGGACTCTTCGCGATGGCGTCGGGCGCCCTCATCCTGTCCACACTGCCGGCGACATTCGGCATTGCGGGCTACGTCGCTCCTCTCGTCCTTCTCACCGCCGGCTATGCGCTGTTCCAGGCCGCCAATAACACCGCGGTCATGAAGGATATAGATCCAGGCCAGCGGGGCGTCATTTCCGGCATGCTCAATCTGGCGCGCAATCTCGGGCTCATCACCGGCGCCGCCGTCCTCGGCGCCGTCTTCGCCTTCGCATCGGCGGCGGCCGACATCACGAAAGCGGAACCTGCGGCCGTTGCCGCCGGCATGCGGGTCACCTTTGCGGTCGCGGCCGGCATGATGATCCTCGGCCTCGTCATCGCGCTTGCGGGCCGCGCTCTCTGGGCCCGCTCGTCGCGGCGAGTGTGATCAGCGTTTCGCCTTCTTTGTGGCCGCCTTCTTCGCCTTGGCCTTCTTCGCAAGCTCGGCGGCAACTTCCTCGGCCCGCTTCCTGGCGATGGCCGCGATCAGCGTCTTGGGCACCGGCCGATCGAGCGGGAAGCGCATCGTGGCCTTCTCGACCTCGTAAGCGGCAAGCTCCTTCTTGAGCGCCGCGACCAGGCCCTTGGTCGCCGGATAGAGCGAATAATGCTCTTTCCAGCCGGAGAAATAGACGACGGCCGCGCCATCCACCTTGTAGGCGGGAATCTGATAGGAGATCACTTCCTGAGCCTTGGGCAATGCCTTGCGGATGACGCCGCGCACCTCTTGCAGGATGCCCTGCACGGCTTTGGGCTGTGCCGCGATATAGTCATTGACGGATTTGTAATCGGTCTTGGCCATGACGGAAAAGGCTAGCGCGCCTGGCGCGCGGGGTACAGAGGGCCATTCTCTTGACGGCTATTTGTGGATCAAGCGTGACAAGTTTCACGAGAGCTTCTGCCAGGATCTGCCGGCCGATGAGGCGCTGGTCATGGCGGCGACGCAAAAGGCGCCGCTTGCCGGCACCTTCCAGGATGCGATCACGCGGCCGGCCTGGAAGAAGAAACCGTCATGGTACCAGATTTCGGGCGAGGACCGGATGATCGCGCCCGCCAACCAGAGCTGGATGTCCGGCCGCTTGAACGCCAAGAAGATCGTGACGCTCAAGGCGAGCCACGCTTCGCTCGCCTCGCAGCCCGATGCGGTGATCGCCCTCATCGAGGACGCGGTCGCCGCCGTCTAGGGCAATGCCCAGCGGAAGGCCCGGCGCAATTCGGCCTCGGCATTCGTTTCATACCAGCGGCCATGGGCGAGGATGATGCGCTCCGGCCGCCAGGCGATCATCGTCTCGACGGCCGGTCGCAGATCGCCGTAAGTCAGCCGCATGTCGCGCGTCGTCTGCCCGTCGGGATCGAGCGCGCCGCCGAGTCGGGCCAGCAGGCGGGTCCAGAAGCCGACCTTGTGCGCTTCAAAATTTTCGATCAGATCGGTGAGGATGAGCGTGCGGCTCGCTTTATGGAAGAAGACGATCTCGGTCATGTAGGATCCGCGCACCGGAAGTGTGGCGACCTCGCCGTCCCACGGATAGCCCTGGGTCGCGTCGACCTCTTGCGCCGGGAAATCGATGCGCCCTTTCGCCTGTTCCCGAATCCGCGGCGCCAGATAGACGCCCGCTTGCGGATAGAAGCGGCGCCATTCGGGAATCCACCAATAATGGATACGGTTCGGGCCGATGATCCAGCTGGGCCGGCCCAGTTCTTCGATCGCCGCCTCGAGATCAGCCGTGAGCGGCGTCGGCGAATGGATGAACAGCCGATCGCCGGCGAGACGCAGCACGGTCATGCGCGTCGGAAAAGGCATTTTCAGGAAGGCCAGGCCGAAGCGAATCTCCGGTCCGTCGACGACCCAGACGTCGCCGGCGACGGGCTTCGGCACATTGAGCGGTGGATAGGTGACCTGCACGGGCATGCCGGCGACTATCCGGCGATAGGCCAAGGCAGGCAACGGTTACCGGGTTCGGGATTTGAAAAACCCCAGCAACCTTTTGAGATTGCTGGGGTTTTTGCGTCAAGAATGGTTGCGGGAACAGGATTTGAACCTGTGACCTTCAGGTTATGAGCCTGACGAGCTACCGGGCTGCTCCATCCCGCGTCAAAACATGCAACCGACGACCCTGGGGATGCGCCAACGCGGCGCTTATGTAGCAATCGGAATGCCGCTTGTGAACCCCCATTCCCAAGAAATTTCAGCGGAAAATATTGATTGTGACAATGAAGCCCGACAGGGTGCCGCAGGGCTTCCAAAGAAGAGCCCTGGGGCAGTTGAGGGGAGAGGCGTGCCGAAGATCTCCACGGATCATCCGGCGGGTGAGGCGTTGCGTAGGCTTATGCGGCGGACCATGCGGGCCCTGTCTCAGGATCTGGATCTCGCCCGCTCCGGCAAGACCGTCCACCCCGCCAGGCGCCGTCTCAAGCTCGCCCGGAGCCTGTTGCGCCTCATGAAACCCGCCCTCGGCGCGCAAAGCTTCCAGCAGGAAAACGAGACGCTGCGCGATGCCGCCCAGGCACTCGCGGGCCTCCGGCGCACCGAGGCGATGAGCGAGGCGATCGCCAAGCTCAAAACCCATGCCAAAAAGGACGGGGCGTCCGACGATGCCGTCTTCGCCGAGCTCGAGACCGCGGCGCATGATCTGCGACAGGATGTCGTGAGCCCGGAGGAAGTCGCCCGACGTATCGAGGAAACGTCGGTCCGGGTGGCGGAGCTGCGCGGCCGCATCTCGGCCTGGACTCTCCCCAAGCGCGACATCGCCCTCTTCGTCGACGGCTTGCGCGCCTGCTTCGCCAAGGCCCGCCATTTGCTGCGCGATGGGCTCGACAAGAAGGAAATGCCTCTCCTCCACGAGGCGCGCAAGTCGGTCATCCATCATTTGCATCATGTCGAGCTTCTGACCCCGCTCTGGCCGAAGCTGTTCAAGGTCTGGGCGGCGGAGCTGCAGAAATTGCGCGAGGACCTGGGCGATCTCAACGATCTCGACGATCTCTCCGCCGAATTCGACCGGCCGGAAAGCCCCTTCGCCGGGATCGAGCACAAGGAGAAGGCCCTCGCCCTTATCGACCTCAGGCGCAAGGCCATCCTCACCCGCATCGACAACGAGACCGGCCATCTTTTCGCCGAGGAACCGAAGAATTTCGCCGCCCGAATCGATGCCTTGTGGCGGCATCTGGCGGCCTAAGCCATCCATGCATCGCCGCGAGCCGAGCCCTGCGTCGGCCACGCTTGTGGGATCAGCTGCCGGGCACTAGGGTCCGGCGCGCGATGCTCCCCCAAGCCCGGCCCTTGCCCTCTCCGCGCGCCGCCGTGACGGCCGCCTTCATCGCCTATGGCACATCGGCGGGGCTGTGGGCGGGCGCCATACCCGCCATCACCCGCAATGCCGGGATCGACAATCTCGCTCTGGGCCTCGGCATCACCTTCTACGGCATCGCCTATGTCATCATCATGTCCTGGGGCGGCAAGCTCGCCCTTATCGCCACCAACCGCGCCATCATCCTCGCGAGCCTGCCGCTCCTTGCCTTGAGCCAGACGTTTCTGTTCCTGTCCTCGGGCCCGGCCTGGTTCCTTGTGGCGCTCATCGTCTTCGGCGCATGCCAGGGCGCGCTCGATCTCTTCATGAATGCCGAGGGCAGCTATGTAGAGAGCGATCTGGGGCGCCCGATCTTCACCCGCTTTCACGCCTCGGCCTCGGCCGCCATGGCGCTCTTCGCCATCATCGGCAGCCTGGTCATAGCCGATGCCGGTCGCTTCTGGGCGGCGGCGATCCTTTGGCTCATGCTCCTCGCGGCATTCCTCTTCATCGCGCAAAGGCTTCCCGGCCGGTTTTCGGCCATGGCGCGCGCCACGCCCGGCATGCCTGCCCCGAGGCTTTCGCCGCTCATCATACTGGGGCTTGCCGCCGGCCTCGTCATTGCGGGCGAGACCGCGGCGATCATGTGGTCGGCGAAGCTCCTCGACGAACAGGCGCCCGCCCTTCTCGCGATCGCCGGTCTCGGCACCGCCTTCTACGGCCTGTGCAATGCCTGCCTGCGCTTCCTGGGCGATGATATCCGCGCCCGCTTCGGCGATATTTCGCTGATCATCGGGTCGCTGCTGCTGGCGACCGTCGGCTTCGCCTTCATCGGCATATCGCAAAGCTTCCTCTTCAGCACCGTGGCTTTCGCGCTGACCGGCTTCGGCACCGCTTGCGTCATTCCGGCGATCTTCGCTCTGACGGCGAAGCACATGAGCGAGAATCGCGCCCGCGCCCTCGGTATCGTGGCGCTGGTGGCGGGCCTGCCGCGGGTGATGGCCCCATGGTTCTTCGGCTGGATCGCGACGCTCCATTCGACGAGCTTCGCCTTCGGCCTGTGCGCCGTGGCCATGGCGGTGGCTCTGGGCTTCATCCTGCTTTTGCAGGTCCTGCTCAGGAGAACTGCCGCACCGGTGCGGACGCCGGCGCTCTGAAGCGCTGAGCTTAAGCCAGCCCGGCGGCAGCTTGCGGGAAGATCAGCCCCACCGGCATCGGCCGGCCGAGGAAGTAGCCTTGCGCTTCATCGCAGCCTTCCTTGCGCAGGAAGTCGAGATGCGCCTTGGTCTCGATGCCTTCCGCCAGCACCGGGATCTCGAGGCTGCGCCCCAGCGCCAGCACCGCGCGGATGATCGAGGCGGACTTGCGCTGCTTGTCGAGCTTGTCGACGAAGGAGCGATCGATCTTGATCTTGTCGAAGGGAAAGGACTGCAGCGTCGAGAGCGACGAATAGCCGGTGCCGAAATCATCCATGGCGATCGAGACGCCGAGCGTCTTGAGGCGCCTCAGCATATGCAGCGCCATGTCGGGATCGGACATGAGGAGTGATTCCGTGACTTCGAGCTCGAGCCGCTTGGGCGCGAGGCCGGTCTCGATCAGGATGCCGTGCACCGTCTCGGGCAGGCTGCCATGGCTGAACTGCACGGGCGACAGGTTGACGGCGATGCGATAGGGCTCGGCCCAGGAGGCGGCCGTCAGGCAGGCCTTGCGCAGGACCCATTCGCCGATCGGCACGATGAGGCCGGTCTCCTCGGCGATTGGGATGAAGTCGGCGGGCGGGACCAGGCCCTTGCCCGGATGGTTCCAGCGGATGAGGGCTTCATAGCCGATGGTCTGGTTGTCGGTGAGCCGCGACTGCGGCTGGTAATGAAGCTCGAATTCCTCGTTGGCGAGCGCCTGGCGCAGGTCGCGCGCCAGGTTGCGGCGCTCGCGCACCCGCAGATCCATGCCCGATTCGAAGAAGCACGCCTTGCTGCCGGGCGTTTCCTTGGCCCGGTACATGGCGAGATCGGCATTGGCCATGAGCTCGGCAGCGCCCATGGCATCATCGGGGAACAAGGCGATGCCGACGCTGGCACCGACGGCGAGCTCATTGCCTTCCAGGCTGAGCGGCCGGCGCACCGTGGCGAGGATGCGGTCGGCGAATTCCATGATGCGCTCAGGGTGATCGGCCGGCGAGACGATGGCGAAGAACTCATCGCCACCGAAGCGCGCCGCATATTCCGAAACCCCCAGGCTCGCCGCGAGCCGCTGCGCGATCTGGGCCAGCACCGCATCGCCGGTGGCATGGCCGAATATGTCGTTGATTTCCTTGAACCGGTCGAGGTCGAAGGAGAGCAGCGCGAAGCGCGTCTTGCGCTCGCCCGCCTCACGGATCTCGGCATCGAGCCGATCGAGGAACGAGTTGCGGTTGGGCAGACCCGTCAATGAATCGAAATGCGCCAGATAGTGGATGCGCCCCTCGGCCGACCGCTTCTCGGTGAGATCGCGCACCGAATAGACCCGGCTGCCGGCCAAGACGTCGGCCGGCTTCGACAGGAGCTCGACCGGGATCATCTTGCCGTCCTCGCCGCGCAGCACGCCCTGGGCCCTGAGCGTGTCGGCTTGCGGCGCGCCGCCCTCGATGGTGAGGATGTTGTCGAACAGGTTGCGGCTCATGATCTTGTCGCGCCGGTATCCGGTGAGCTCCTCGAAGCTCGTATTGACGTCCATGATCCGGTTGTCCTTGACGATGATCAGGCCCTCGATCGCCGCGTTGGCTAATCCCCTGAGCCTGGTCTGCGCCTCGCTATGGGCGCGCTTGTCGGCGAAATAGGCGGCAAAGCCGATGGCCATGACCAGCGCCGCCGCGGCGGCGATGAAGAACACCATGACGTGGTTGGGGACGGCGCCCAGCGGCACGTCGATCAGAGAATCGGGCAGGATGACGACGGCGCCCATGGCGGTGAAATGCAGGCTGCAGATAGCGAGCACCAGGGCGCCGGCGGCGCCGTAGCGGCCTTGCCAGCTTTCCGGCGACCGCGTGAGGCGGATGGCGAGCATGCCGAAGCCGATGCTGAACATCACCGACATGAGGACGAGACCCTGGTCCCATTGGACGATGCCGGCGGTCCGGAAGCCCGCCATGCCGGTATAGTGCATGGCGCTGATGCCGAGGCCGACCAGGGCGCCGCCCAGCGTGGGATGGATCGCATGAGACGACCCGCCGGCGATGCTGAAGGCAAGCGTCATCGCCGTGACAGCGACGATGAACGAAACCATGGTGAGGAAGGGGTCGTAGCCGGTGGGAAGGCCTGGCGCGAAGGCCAGCATGGCGAGGAAATGCGTGGCCCAGGTAGCGGTGCCCGCCGCGGTGCCGGCCATGAGGAGCCACTGCCGGCGCATTGTGCCTTGGGATATGCGCGCCCGCATGAAGAGCCGCATTGCCACGAGGCTTCCGAGCGCACAGATCAAGGCTGCGACCACGACCAATCTCAGATCGTGGTCAACGGTCAGGCACGTCAGCACTTTCAGCATGGGGCCGCCCCTTCAACACTGCAGAAAAATGCCGACAAACTTCTAAGAATTCGTGGATGGGGGCAGTTAAGGATGCTCTAAGGATACTGAAGACGATTAGCTTTTTATTCTTAGCAATCGCAGCGCATTGGCCGTCACCAGCACGGTAGCGCCCGTATCGGCGAGGATGGCGATCCACAATCCGGTCATGCCGGCAATGGTCGTGACCAGGAACACCGCCTTCAAGCCGAGCGCGATCGTCACGTTTTCACCGATCACCCGCATGGCCCGGCGCGACAGGCGGACCAGGGCCGCGACATCGCCGACCTTGTTGTTGAGCACGGCCGCATCCGCCGCCTCGAGCGCCACATCGGTGCCGGAGCCCATGGCGATGCCGACGGTGGCGGCGGCGAGCGCCGGGGCATCGTTGATGCCGTCGCCCACCTTGGCGACGCCGCCTCGGCCTTGCGCCAGCTTGCGGATGAAAGCGAGCTTGTCCTCGGGCAGCAATTCGGCATGGACCTCCATGCCGAGCATTTGTCCTACCGCTTCGGCATTGGCGCGGTTGTCGCCGGTCAGCATGACGGTCCTGACGCCCAGGGCATCGAGATCCTTCAAACCCTCCGGCGCATCGGCGCGCGGCTCGTCGCGCAGCGCAATGAGCCCCAGCACCTTGCCGCCGGTCTGAAGGACCGAGACGCTCTTGCCCTCGGCCTCGAGCCGGCGCGCCTGGTCGAGAACGTCGATGCTGCCGACGCCGAGGCGTTGGGCGGCGCCGATGGTGACGATCCGGCCATCGACTCGGGCACTGACCCCCTTCCCCGGAAGCACTTCCGAATGGCTTGCCGGGGTGAAGGCAATTCCTCGCGCCTTCGCCTGCGCCACGATCGCGACGGCGAGCGGATGCGATGAGGCCGATTCCGCGGCGGCGGCGATGCGCAGCACCTCCGCCTCACCGCGATCGCCGAGCGGCACGACATCGGTCACCTTGGGCTTGCCCTCGGTGAGGGTGCCGGTCTTGTCGAAGGCGATGGCGGAAACCTTGCCGATCGCCTCGAGCACGCCGCCGCCTTTCACCAGGAGGCCGCGGCGCGCGCCCGCCGCAAGCGCCGAGGCGATCGCCGCCGGCGTCGAGATGACGAGCGCGCAAGGGCAGCCGATGAGGAGCAGCGCCAAGGCACGATAGATCCAGGTCCACCAGTCGGCGCCCAGGGCGAGCGGCGGGACGAGTGCCACCGCCAGGGCCAATGCACAGATCGCCGGCATGTAATAGCGCGAGAACGCATCGATGAAGCGCTCGGTCGGCGCCTCGGCATCGGCGGCTTCCTCGACCAGCTTCACGACGCGCGCGATGAGCGTGTCCTTGGCCTCCGCCTCCACCCGGCAGTGCAGCATGGCTTCGCTGTTGATCGAGCCCGCCAAAACCCGGTCGCCCGGCTCCTTCACCTTAGGGATCGATTCACCCGTGAGCGCCGATTCATCGAGCGCCGATACGCCGGAGATCACGGTCGCATCGGCGGGCACCC
This sequence comes from Pseudomonadota bacterium, assembly GCA_021828105.1. GTDB lineage: Bacteria > Pseudomonadota > Alphaproteobacteria > Rhizobiales > Aestuariivirgaceae > Taklimakanibacter. The sequence continues at coordinate 33,146 of JAKATG010000034.1, read as the reverse complement.
GGTCGCCCGGGCGCACGACGATGATGGCGCCGACCGCGATCGCTTCGATCGGCGTTTCGACAAGGCCCTCCTGCGTTTCGACCATCGCCGTCTTGGGGGCGATATCGGCAAGGGCCTTGATGCCGGAGCGCGCCCGCCCCGCGGCGATCCCTTCGAGCAGCTCACCGACCGCGAAGAGGAAGACGACGAGCGCTGCCTCCTCGGTAGCGCCGATGATGACGGCGCCCACGACCGCGACGGTCATCAGCATCTCGATGGTGAAAAAGGCACCCGATCGCGCCGCCGCGACGGCGCGCCTGACGACCGGGATGGCGCCTGCGATACAGGCGGCGAGGAACACATAGAGGGAGAATTGCGGCACGATCAGCGTCGCGAGATAGGCGGCAGCGATCAGCCCGCCCGACAGGAGAACGAGCCGGCCCTTGGGTGATTGCCACCAGCTGCCTTCGATCGGACGGGTGTGGCCGTCGTGATCGCCCTGCGCTTGGCCAGAGTGATCGCTCGCCGGAGCCTCCCCGCTGATCCCGTAGCCGAGGCTCTTGACGGTCCGGGCGATCTCGCTTTCGCGCTCGGGTTCGGCCAGCGTCACGCTGAGGGTCTCGCTGGTCACGCCGACCGTGACGCCGCTTGCCCCCGGAATGCGGCCGACGGCGGTCTCGATCTTGCGGGCGCAGGCGGCACAGTCCATGCCGGTGACCTTGAACTTCAGGGAAAGGGGGGCTGTTGACATCATGCCCCTGACCTACAATCTCTAGCCACTAGAAGTTCAAGAGGAAAATTCCGAGGAAAAATTCCATGTCCGGTTTCACCATTGGCAGGCTGGCGGAGGCGACCGCAACCAAGGTCCAGACCATCCGTTATTATGAAAGCATCGGCCTGTTGCCGCCCTTTACGCGTACCGAGGGTGGACACCGGCTTTACGACAGGGAAGATCAGAAGCGTCTGACCTTCATCCGCCATGCGCGCGATCTCGGTTTCTCGATCGAGGCCATCCGCGAGCTCTTGAGCCTTTCCGGTAATCCCGAGACGAGCTGTGAGCGTGCCGACGACATAGCGAGCCGCAGGCTTCAGGAAGTGGAGCAGCGCCTGAAGCGGCTCCAGGCGCTCAAGAAGGAGCTGAAGCGCATGGTCGCGGAATGCGGTCACGGCCGCGTCTGCGAGTGCCGGGTGATCGAGGTCCTGAGCGACCATCGCCTCTGCCAGACGGCGCACTAGCATCAATCCTGGAAAGCCAGCGCGGCACTCGGCCGATGAACGGCCCAGATGGTCGGCTATCTCGTTGCGGTGAACCTTGATATACTGGGGAGATACGACGCACCTTGCCGTGGGGCAGATCCGACGATTCATGGAGCCGTCACCCTGGCTCCATTTCGCGTTCTGAGGAGGGAAAATGGCCGACGTCACTGCAGGCCCAGGGGGTCGGCCGGGACAGCATTCACGCCCCAATCTCGACCAGGGTTCCCATTTCATCACCGTCGTGCTCTTCGGAGCTATTCTCGCGGCAGGCCTGTTGTTCACGGCCTACAGCCTTTATGTCGATATTTCCGACACCGACACGCCGATACACACCTACTTACCCTTCCTGCTGCTGGGCGTGGCGCTGCTGATCGCGCTCGGTTTCGAGTTCGTCAACGGCTTCCATGACACGGCAAATGCCGTTGCGACGGTCATCTACACGCATGCTCTTCCCGCCAATGTCGCGGTCATCTGGTCCGGTTTCTGCAACTTTCTCGGCGTTCTGCTGTCGAGCGGCGCTGTCGCTTTCGGCATCATCTCGCTGCTCCCGGTCGAGCTCATCCTGCAGGTTGGCAGCAATGCCGGCTTCGCCATGGTCTTCGCCCTCCTCATCGCCGCCATCATCTGGAATCTCGGCACCTGGTATCTGGGCCTGCCGGCCTCGAGCTCGCACACCTTGATCGGCTCGATTATCGGCGTCGGCATCGCCAATGCCCTGATGCATGGCCGTGACGGGACTTCGGGTGTCGACTGGAGCAAAGCAACCGAGATCGGCTGGTCGTTGCTCCTATCGCCGCTCTTCGGCTTCCTCGCCGCCGCCATCCTGTTGCTGGCGCTCAAATTCGCCGTCCGCAATCCGGCCCTCTATCAGGAGCCGAAAGGCAACCAGCCGCCGCCCTGGTGGATTCGCGGTCTTCTGATCCTCACCTGCACTGCCGTTTCCTTTGCGCATGGATCGAATGACGGCCAGAAGGGCATGGGCCTCATCATGCTGATCCTCATCGGCACGGTGCCCACCGCTTATGCACTCAACCGGGCCATGCTCGACAGTGAAATGATCGAATTCAGCACCACCTCGTCCGCGGCGGCGGCAGTCATCGCGCAGGGATCCCCGGCTTTCGCCCTCCCGGGCGGCAATCCCCGGCCTGCGGTGACCGCCTATATATCGCAGCACCAGATCAGCGACGCTACCTATCCGGCGCTCGCAGAGCTCGTGAAACAGATCTCCCGCCAGGTCACCGAACACGGCTCGATCGACAAGTTGCCGGCCGAGGTCGTCGACAACACCCGCAACGACATGTATCTCGCTTCCGAAGCGATCCGTCTTTTGCTCGACGACAGGGAGGATGAGCTGAGCCAGGAGGACGTCGCGGCTCTCGGCGCTTATAAGAAATCGACAGATGCCGCGACCAAGTTCATTCCGCTGTGGGTCAAGGTGGTGGTGGCGATCGCGCTCGGTCTCGGCACCATGATCGGCTGGAAACGCATCGTGGTGACGGTCGGCGAGAAGATCGGCAAGAGCCATCTGACTTATGCGCAAGGTGCGGCAGCCGAAGTGGTTGCAGCTTCGACCATCGGTGTCGCCGACCATATGGGTCTTCCGGTCTCGACCACCCATGTGCTGTCATCGGGTGTCGCCGGCACCATGGCGGCCAACGGATCAGGCTTGCAATGGTCAACGATACGCAATCTGCTGCTCGCCTGGGTGCTGACGCTGCCCATCGCGATCCTGCTCGCGGCATCGCTCTTTTATGTGTTTGCCACAATCTTCTGAAACAACTGGTCGGACCTTGAGAAGGCGAGCAGCGATCGTCAACGGCTTCCATGACACCGCGAATGCCGTCGCGACCGTCATCTATTCCCATCCGCTGCCCGCCAATTAACCTTCCCAAACTCTTCCGTTCTGGGGATCGACGAAGACTCTGACCGTTCTTCCATTGCATTCGACGGTGAAGGCGTAGGCAAAGGTGAAGCAGCTGCGCACCGTCACGCCTCGATATCCTTCGCGCGTCAAGAGATCGCGCGCCGCGCCGCACGATAGTGGCTTGTCCCCTTCCATCTGGTCACTTTGCCCAGCGTCAGGCTGAGTGATCCCAGGATTGGCTGACGCATAACTGCATCCGATCACGGCCCATGCGGCAAGCGCGATACATTTCGAGAATCTCGCCATGGAAACTCTCCCGCAAATACTCTCCTCATGCATATACGCAAGGGCGAGCGCGTTAGCTGCTCGCGTTCACCGAGGCGTGAAGCCGTTGTGATATACGGATGATCACAAGCGCGTGACCCATCCATTGCGCCGGCGCGGCACACCGCGCCCGTGGAAATTCTCCAACAGGACGGTAAGGGATCAGGGCGCCGGCACGATATTCTGATTCATGTGCAGGATATTGTAGGGATCGTATTTGGCCTTGATCTTCTGCAGCCTCGGGTAATTGACGCCGTAGGCGGCTGCCGTGGGGTCGCTCCCCTCATCATCGCCCAGGTAATTGACGTAGCGCCCAGGTGACATCCACGGTTTCAGGGCATCGTAGCTGTCGCGCGCCCACTGAGTGCATTTCCGCGTATCCGCAGGCTGGAGCCACTCCGACAGCACGACCAGATTGTAGCCCGCGCCGCGATGGGGGAAAGCTGTATCGCTCACCCCGACGCGGCAGGCCGCGCCGTGAAAATGCTCGAGCAGCAATTGTCCCATGGGTGTCGGACAGCGCGCGAAACACTCGATCAGATTGTCGATCGTGTCGTCGCTCAATTGTGAAAGGAAACTCGACTTCCAATGATTGAGCGCCCCCTTCGGATAGGCGGCGTCGAGAAGCGAGTTCAGCCCACAATATGATATCGGCCCGACCGCATCCACGACCGGTGTTCCGAATGCCTTTAAAGGCTTCATCGCCTCGGCGCCGGCCGATTCATCGCCACAATGAGCGCAGACCAATGCGGCGAGCTTCGTTCCCGATCCGTCAGGCGCATGTACGAGACCAGCGAACACGATGAGCTCGTCCGGCAACGACTGCGTGAAATCGCGGTAGAAATGCAACAGGTCCCGGGCGCGCTCAAAAGGATGGGCGATGAGGCCGCCGGTGATCATCGGTCCGACGGGATGCAGCTTGAATTCGAAAGAGGCGACGATGCCGAAGTTGCCGCCGCCACCGCGCACGGCCCAGAAGAGGTCACTGTTCTCCTCCGCATTGGCCGTCAGGATCTTTCCATCAGGAGTGACGATGCGGGCCGAGAGAAGATTGTCGAGCGCCAGTCCGTGCTTGCCCATCAACCAGCCGACGCCGCCGCCGAGCGTCAGCCCGGCAATGCCGGTCGTCGACACCACCCCGCCGGTCGTCGCCAGGCCGTGAAGCTGCGTCTCGCGATTGAACTCGCGCCATGTAGCCCCGCCTTGCGCATGCGCCACTTTCCGCCCGGCATCGACATGAATGCCCTTCATGGGTGCCAGATCGATCATGAGCCCACCGTCGATCGTGGCTCGTCCGGCGACATTGTGTCCACCGCCCCTGACGGCGATCTCGAGGCCAAGCTCCCGCCCGAATTCCAGTGCGTCGGCGACATCGGCAACGCCGGCGCAGCGGGCAATGAGCGCCGGTCGCTTGTCGATGAGGCCGTTGTGGACCCGCCTGGCGTCGTCATAACCCGGCGTGGACGATTGCAGGAGGTGGCCGGCAAAGCTTTTGGCAAGCTCATCGATATGGCGGGCTAGGTCTTGAACGGTCGACATGGCACTTCCCCGAGATGTTGCGCTTGAACCATAGGCAAGGCCGTCTGGACGGGGCGGCGCAGGGGAGTTTACGGCTTGTTGTGCTCGCCGTCGAGCCGCTTTCCTTCTACGACCGGATGATGCCGTGCCAGTTGAGATGCGTCGCTCCCGCCCCTCAGGGTAACGATCATTCACGCGATCGTCATCGGCGCTTCATCTTAAGGTTCTGAGATCGCCTTCCCGAGCGGACGGCAGGAGGGTGGACATGACGGACATTGCAGCGGGTGTGAGGGGCGGACCTCGCCAGTCGCGCCCCGATCTCGACCAGGGCATCAATCTCGCCGGCGTGGTCCTCTTTGGCGGCATCCTGGCCGCCGGCCTCCTGTTCACGGCCTACAGCCTCTATGTCGATATTTCCGAGGCCGGCACCTCGGTGCGCACCTACCTGCCCTTCCTGCTTCTGGGCGTGGCGCTCCTGATCGCGCTCGGCTTCGAATTCGTCAACGGCTTCCACGACACCGCCAATGCGGTCGCGACCGTCATCTACACCCATGCGCTGCCCGCCAATGTCGCGGTCGTCTGGGCCGGCGTCTTCAATTTTCTCGGCGTCCTCCTGTCGAGCGGCGCCGTGGCCTTCGGCATCATCTCGCTGCTCCCGGTCGAGCTCATCCTGCAGGTCGGCAGCAATGCCGGCTTCGCCATGGTCTTCGCCCTCCTCATCGCCGCCATCATCTGGAATCTCGGCACCTGGTATCTGGGCCTGCCGGCCTCGAGCTCGCACACATTGATCGGCTCGATCATCGGCGTCGGCGTCGCCAATGCCCTGATGCATGGCCATGACGGTACGTCAGGCGTCGACTGGAGCAAGGCCACCGAGATCGGCTGGTCGCTGCTCCTGTCGCCGCTCTTCGGCTTCTTCGCCGCGGCCATCCTTCTGCTGGCGCTCAAATTCGTCGTCCGCAACCCGGCCCTCTATCAGGAGCCGAAAGGCAACCAGCCGCCGCCCTTGTGGATCCGCGGCCTGCTCATCCTCACTTGCACCGGCGTCTCCTTCGCCCATGGCTCGAATGACGGCCAGAAGGGCATGGGCCTCATCATGCTGATCCTCATCGGCACGGTGCCCACGGCCTATGCGCTCAACCGCGCCATGCCAGACACGCAGATGACCGAGTTCAGCAAGACCTCGGCGGCGGCGGCGGAAGTCATCGAGCGCAAGTCCTCGGGCTTCACCATTTCGGGCGGCAATCCGCGCCAGGCCGTCACCAACTATGTCTCGGAGCGCCAGATCAGCGAAGCCACCTATCCGGCGCTCGCCGGCCTGGTGAAGGAGATCTCGCGCCAGGTCACGGAGCACGGCTCGATCAGGAAGGTGCCGGCCGAAGCCGTCGGCAATACCCGCAACGACATGTATCTCGCCTCCGAAGCGATCCGCTTCCTGCTCAAGGACAAGGAGAACGACCTGACCAAGGAGGAAGTGGCGACGCTCGGCGCCTATAAGAAGTCGCTCGATGGGGCGACCAAGTTCATCCCGCTCTGGGTCAAGGTGGCGGTGGCGATCGCGCTCGGCCTCGGCACCATGATCGGCTGGAAGCGCATCGTGGTGACGGTCGGCGAGAAGATCGGCAAGAGCCATATGACCTATGCGCAAGGCGCCTCGGCCGAAGTGGTCGCCGCTACCACCATCGGCGTCGCCGACGTCATGGGCCTGCCGGTCTCGACCACTCATGTGCTGTCGTCGGGTGTCGCCGGCACCATGGCCGCCAACGGCTCGGGGCTGCAATGGGCGACGGTGCGCAACATGCTGCTCGCCTGGGTGCTGACCTTGCCGATAGCGATCATGCTCTCGGCGACACTCTACTACGTCTTCGCCACCTTCTTCTGATCAGCCCATCAAGCTCGAAAACGCGGCTTGCGAAGACCTGAGCCCCACCCTTTTCGCAAGCCGCTTTGAGAAGGGCGTGGCCTCAAGGGTCACGCCCTTTGCTTTGGGCCTTTCAGTGAAGGCTCAGTCTTTCTTGAGATAATCGTGGATGACGCGGCCATAGGGCAGCGTCAGGTCGGCGATGAAATGATGCGCGCCGACGATCCGGCGCACCGGCAGGTCGGCGACGGGTGCATTGACATGCGGCACGAGATGCAGGCGACCGGGCCCGAGCCATGAGCCTTTGACCGTGATGTCGGTCAGATTATAGGCGATGAGCTCGCAGATATCGTGCTTACCGTCCTCGCCGGGGATGATCTTCAGATTGACCTGCGTCTTGCACAAGATTGCGGTTGTGCGCTCGCCATTGCCGCTCATGCTCTCATGCTTGTAGCCCATGGTGCCCATGGCGACGAGCTGGCCCGCATAGTCGAGCGTGCCGGTCAGCGTGTCCTTGACGACCTCGAGCTTGGGATGGGCGTATTTCTTGGGGAATCCCCAGATCTCGCGGCCCGCGACGATCGGCGGATCGTCGTCGAGATACATCTGGGCTACGAAACTCATTTCCGCGCCTTGGAAGCGGCAGGGAATGACCATGCCCGACTCGGTATAGCTGCCGAAGCCCGAGCTGTCGGGCATCTTGATCCATTCATAATGGACAAGCGGCCGCTCGACGGGCTCGAGCGGCTCCGGCAATTGCTGGCGGATCAGCTCCGGCTCGGTTTCATAGGTGATGATCATATATTCGCGATTGACGAAGCGATAAGGACCCTTGGGATAGCTCGGCCCGGCGAGCGGCATGGAGGGCAGGTTGAGGATGTCGGCGATGCGCATGTCCCGTGTCCTCTTCGTGTTTCAGTGGCAGGTCCAGCCGCCATCGATCGGGATGGTCGTGCCGGTGATCGATGCGGCGCTGTCGCTGCACAGGAAGACGGCAAGTGCTGCCACCTCTTCGACGGTGACGAAGCGCTTGGTCGGCTGCGCCGCGAGCAGCACGTCGCGGATCACGGCATCTTCCGAGATGCCGCGCGCTTTCGCCTGTTCCGGGATCTGCTTCTCGACCAGCGGGGTCAGCACATAGCCCGGACAGACGGCATTGGCGGTGATGCCATGCTCGGCCCCTTCCAGAGCCACGGTCTTGGTGAGGCCAGCTATGCCGTGCTTCGCCGCCACATAAGCGGTCTTGAAGGGCGAGGCGATCAGCGCATGGGCGGAGGCGATCTGCACGATGCGGCCGAACTTGCGCTGCTTCATGCCGGGAAAGACATGGCGGATGGCATGGAAGGAGGCCGAGAGATTGATGGCGAGGATCTGGTCCCATTTCTCCGGCGGAAACTCCTCGATCGGCGCCACATATTGGATGCCGGCATTGTTGACCAGGATATCGACCTTGCCGAAGGCCTCCGTCGCCTCATCGACCATTCGAGCGATCTGGTCGGGCTTGCTCATATCGGCGCCGCTATAGCGCGCCTCGACGCCATATCGGGTGGCGACCCCGGCGCGCATCGCCTCGATTTCCGCCGCGTCGCCAAAACCGTTGAGCATCACGTCCGATCCCGTCTCGGCGAGGGCGCGAGCGATGGCAAGCCCGATGCCCGATGTCGATCCGGTGACGATTGCGCTTCGCTTCGCCGTCATGTCTCAGCTCCCGAAATGGTGAGCGAGCTAACGAAGAATTCATTTAAGTCTTGTGACAGACAAGCGTCATGTACATGTCACACCGAATTGGTCTGCTCGAAGCTCACGCAATGGGACGGATCATGGACAAGCAAGTCAAGCAGCCGGCCGAGACGAAGGCTTTCGGTTGGCGCCCGCAGCGTTGCGACCGTGTCGCTCTCATCTTCCAGGGCGGCGGCGCGCTCGGCGCCTATCAGACGGGCGTCTACCAGGCGCTGCATGAAGCGAATATCGAGCCCGACTGGGTGACCGGCGTCTCGATCGGCGGCATCAATGCGGCGATCATCGCCGGCAATCCGCGCGAGCGCCGCCTGCCGCGCTTGCGCGAATTCTGGGAGCGCATCACGGCCCGCAAGATCTGGACCTATACGCCCGACGGAGACATCTTCCGGCGCATGCGCAATTCGATCAGCTCCTATTGGACGCTGACCGACGGCCAGCCGGGCTTCTTCCGTCCGCATGCGATGAATCCATGGTTCAGCCCGGCGGGTGCGAAGACCGCGACCAGCTTCTATGACAGCGCGCCCTTGCGCGAGACGCTTCTCGACCTCGTCGACTTCGGGCTCATCAATGAGCGCAAATCGCGCTTCTCGGTCGGCGCCGTCAATGTGCTGACCGGCAACTTCGTCTATTTCGACAATCGCGACGAGGAGATCACGCCCGAGCATGTGATGGCGAGCGGCGCCTTGCCGCCGGCGCTTCCCATGGTGAAGATCGGCACCGATTATTTCTGGGACGGCGGCATCGTTTCCAACACGCCTTTGCAGCACCTTCTCGAGCAGGAGGACAGCCTGAACACGCTCGTCTTCCAGGTCGACCTGTTCAGCGCCAGGGGTGTCTTGCCGCGCGAGATGTCCGATGTCGTGGCCCGCCACAAGGACATCATGTATTCCTCGCGCACCCGCTACAACACCGACATGTTTCGCAAGCTACAGAAATGGAAGATGCGCACCCATGCCGCGCTCGCGCGCATTCCCAAGAAGGATCTCTCCGACGACGAAACGCGCTGGATCAAGGAACTCGCGAACCTCCCCGAGCTCACCATCATCCATCTCATCTATCAGCAGAAGGCCTATGAGGGCCACGCCAAGGACTATGAATTCTCCGGCACCTCGATGCGCGAGCACTGGCAGTCGGGCTATGAGGACACGCAGAATACGCTGAAGCAGCGGCAATGGCTCGAGCTGCCGCCCGATGGCGGCGGGATCTGGGTGCATGACGTGCACCGCCTGGCCGAAGGCCTGCGCCGCGGCGCTTAGCTAGCTAGCGCATCGGCCCGAAAAGTGTGCGCGGTTTTCGGACAAGCCGATGCGCAATACAAAGTTCATTGCGACGTCTCGACCGGGCATTGCTTGCCCGCGTCGACTTCCCAGATGGCGGGGTCGATGACCGGGCCTTGCTGGCAGATCGAGAGCTTGTCGGTGAGCGTGCCTTTCACCGTGCCATAAGTGCCGGGAGCGGGCGCCGGTTGCGCCGAGGTGATGTCATAGGTCTTGTCGCCCGTCTTGAGGATGATGCAGTTCGCTTCGACCCCGGCGGCGGCACAGCCGGTAACCGAGATCTCTTCGGCGAGCGCCGGCATCGCCATCGCGACGAGGCCGAGAGGAAGAATGAAACGCCGTTTCATGGGATCGCACCTCCTTCTGGACAGGCTCGCGAGCCTAGGCTGCGAGCAAGGCAATTTCTAGACCGACCTCACTCATGCCCCCTCGGGCGGGTAATTGCGCTGCCATACCGGCTTGAGCTTCGGCAAGTCGTTGCACCGGTCCGCTGCGGCGACGAGTTTCGGCGTATTCTTCTCGAACCAGGGGCGGTTGGGCCGCCAGCGCGTCATGGCGCAGAGATAGATGTCGAGCGCCGAGAAGCGCTCGCCGAGGAACCATGGCGCCCGTGCTTCGGGCTCCACCATGCGCCAGAGCGTTTTCTGGTGTTCATCGACATTGGTGCGGAAGCCCTGGGCGGCCTTGGCGCCCGGAACGAAGCGCTGCGGCACGTCGGCATAGGTGAAGGTCGGATAGATATTGGCGACGATGAAGATGAGCCAGCGCAGGAAGCGCGGCCGCGTCGCATCGTGGGGCTCGGGCACGAGGTCGTGGCTTCCCGCCGCATCGGCGAGATGGAACGTGATGGCGGCGGTCTCCGTCATGACCTCGCCGTCGGGGAGAATGAGGGCCGGTACCTGCGCCAAGGGATTGATCTTGGCGAGCCGCTTGCGCGCCTCAGCTTCCTCGAAGAGATCGCCGACATCGACGAAATCGAAAGGGAGGCCATACCATTCGAGCTGCGCCTCGGTGAGGACGGATCCCCAGCCATAGCGGCCATGAAGTGTGTATCGGCTCAAATGTCGCCTCCGGCACTTGCGTTCTTGGAGACGGCGAGGACGACTGAAATGACGAGCAGCGCCGGGCCGATCCATTTGAGCATCGTTCCGAATCGCGCCCGCCACTGCTGCTGGGCGAGCGGGTCCTTCCCCGGCATCGGCAGATAGCCAAAGCCGGTCGCCGTAGCCCAGACGCCGACACAAAACATGATGATTTCATCTATATAGGTCGCGAGCATGTGGTCCCCCTCAATTGGGATTCAGCTGTCGGCGCGGATTCTCATATGATTCGCCCCGCGATCGGAAAGCGTGCATCCTTCCAGAGAAGGAATTGAGCTCCATGCGGGTGGCTTTTGCAATAGCTGTTCTACTGGCGATCGACTGGGGGCCAGGCCCGCCGCTTCCGGCCATCGTTCAGGTTGTTCCAGCGGCCCAGCAAGAAGCAGGCGACACGATGCCGTCGGATCGCTCTTGGGAACTGGTCGGCAAGACGACCGAATATCAAGCCGATCCAGAGCAGCAGCTCGAGGCCTTGCGGCAAGTGCTGCGCCAGCTCACCGTGGCCGAGATCGAGGCCTTCGAGCGCACCTTCCATCAGCAGCAACGGCGCGCTTACAGCTGGGATTTGTGGGGGGCTGGCTATGTCATGAACGGCGGATTGAGCGACGACGGCTTTGAGTATTTCCAACGCTGGCTGGTCTCGAGGGGCCGCGCGGTTTTCGAAGCCGCGCTGGCCGATCCCGATTCGCTCGCCGAAACGACCGATGAGGATTCGCAAGGCGACTACGAGTTCGAGCCATTTGCCTATGTCGCCGCCGATATGTGGAAGGAAAAGACCGGCATTGATCCCCTGACAGACCCGGAACGCCGATTCCCGTTCACCAGCGCGCCACCGGCCGCCGCGCCCTCGGGAACGCCGTTCGAGGAAGATGCGGGCTATCTTGCGAAGCGCTACCCGAAGCTCTGGGCGCGCTTCGGGAATAAAGTGAGCGACGCACCATGAAGCGATTGCCCGTTTCGATGGGCCTGTATGAAGCCATGTGAGAACTGCTAGGGTTGGTCGGCATCTGTAGCGGGGAAGCAATGCAAGAACATGGACGAGAAGGGCTTCGGACAAAGACCTATGTGCTGGTGCATGGCGCCTGGCATGGCGGATGGTGCTGGCGCGAGGTTGCGCGCCCACTGCGGGCGCAGGGTCACCAGGTCACGACGCCGACACAGACAGGCCTCGGCGAGCGCCGGCATCTGCTCAACCGCGGCATCACACTCGATGTCTTTGTAACTGATGTCGTCAATCATATTGAAGCCGAAGAGCTGAGCGATGTTATCCTCGTTGGTCACAGTCTTGGCGGCGTCATCATTTCGGGAGTAGCCGACCGGATAGCCGACCGCATCCGCCATCTCGTCTATCTCGACGGCGTCATACTGGGGAAGGACCAGAGTATGCTCAGCACCTTGCCGCCGGATTTTGCCGCTGGGCGCCGAAAATCGGCGATCGACAATGGTCAGGGAATTGTCATGCCCTCGCCGCCGCCTTCGGCCTTCGGAGTACCGGACGACCATCCGCTGGCCGATTGGGTGAGGCGCCGTCTGACGCCGCATCCGCTCGGCACCTATGAAACGACGCTCGAGCTCCGGCACCCCATCGGCAACGGCAGGCCATGCACCTATGTGGCCTGCACCGGGCCCGCCTATCAGCCTTTGCAATGGGTACGGGACTGGGTGAAACAACAGCCGGATTGGACGTGGCAGGAACTCCCCACGGCTCATGACGCGATGGTCCTCATGCCGGGCGAATTGAGCCGGTTGCTCGCCGCGATCGATTGAAGGCTCGTCAATCAATCCCGACAGAGTAAGCCATCAACAGCTCGTCATAGTAGCGGTGATCAATCTTCAAGGCTCTTCGTTCGACGCCATATTGCTTGAATCCATGGCGAGTATAGAGACGAATGGCGGCTTCGTTGGAGGTGACGACCGCAAGCCGGACTTCTTCGACGGTGCCTCGCGCCTCGCTCAACAAGCGCTCGACCAGAGCTGCTGCAAGGCCGGATCCTCGCGCCTCGGGACGGACATACATGCCCCAAAGAAAGCCCTTGTGCCGTATCTTCAAGGCGTCCTGGACTCCGAGAGCGGCAATCCCCCGGATTTTACAATCATCGGCGCAACCAGCCAGCACGACATTCCGCTCCAATCGCTCCTCGAACCAGGCGAGTGGTCTCTCGGATTCTTCCTCCCACGAAGAGCCAAATGCCTCGGGGTGATGCCGCAGGCCTTCGAGGCGCACATCGCGAAAGGCCTCGGCATCCGATGCGCCGAGGCGGCGAAGCCGGAACTGATCCATTTTTCGAGCGTATCGCAGGCCCTCGGCTGCGGCAACGAGGCCAGCACCGCCCCGTTAAGCGTTCGGCGCTGGGCGCCGGCCATTGGCCGCCAGCCACGGATACAGGGAAAATACAGGGTATCTTTGAAAAAGAGAGCACTCAAAAGCTCTGACGGAGCCAAAAACTCAACAAGTTCAGCAGATTCGCTGGATCTTGGACCATAGCGAGCAGGGAATTCCGGTTCTCGTGAGCAGGACGCCTCACTCTCTTCCGCGATCCGCTGAAGATGGTCCTTTCAGAACGACGCCTAACCACGAATGGAGCTGCAAGTGGAAGCCCATCGCACCATCGCTTAGAATGACATGACCCACTGACAGAAGGGAGCGCGCTGCATGAATCCGGTCATCGATTCCAACAAGCTCGAACGGACGAAGGTATGGGGAGAGAGCGACCCAGCCGTACGTTGGCAGGGCGCATTCGCCCGATATGGCGCGCATGGTGCGACTGCGTCATCCACAATCGTTTATGAAATCGAGGCGGGCCGCCGCCTCGGTTGGCACACTGATGCCACTGAGGAGACGCAATACATCATCGCCGGCACCGGTAAGCTATATCTTGAGGACGGCTCGACCTACCCGGTCGGGCCGGGCAGCGTCTTTGTCCTGCCGACCCCCATGCGCCACGACCTCGAAAACACCGGGAAGGACACTCTTCGGGCAGTCGCCTTCTTCGCGGCGGCGATGTTCACGCAGACCTTCGATCAGGTGATGATGCCGCCAAAGACCCATGTCCTCGGCACGCCAAATCGCGAGGGGGAAACCGGATACTGACGGGAGATGCGATTTTAAAAAGTAAACCCGCCGGCGATGGCTGGCGCGGCGGGTTTGCTTGAAATCATGTGGCGCAGTCCCCAGAAGCCGACGCCTTGGATTTGGCTCTGAACCCGGCTGCCTGAAGTTGCCTTGGGCGTCAAAATGCGCTTCACTAGGAACCGCAAGCCGCCGGACATGAATGGACGGGATCTCCGGCAGGCCTCCAAAACCGCCTCGCAGGCGGAGCCAGATTTTCTTTCCCGTGGATTTGTTTCTGCGCCTGTCGTGTCTCGAGGGGGTCGTCAAGCAAGTCAACAAAGGGAAAATCATGAAGCTCAGCCTCGCCCTTCTGACCGGCGCCTTGGTGCTTTCGGCGCCGCTGCCGTCCTTCTCGCAAGACAAGGCATCGAACGTGATATTCATCTTCGATTCCTCGGGCTCCATGAAGAAGCCGATCGAAGGCGGCGAGACCCGCTCGCAGGCGGCGAAGCAGGCCATGGAGGCGGCCTTGGCCAAGATGCCCGCCGGCGCCAAGCCGGGGCTGTTCATGTATGGCCACCGGCGTGCCAAGGATTGCACCGATATCGAGATGGTCTCGCCTCCCGGCGCCAACGATGCCAAGGCCGTCGCCCGGATGATCTCGAAAAGCCAGCCCAAGGGCGAAACGCCCATTGCCGCCGCACTGGAGGCGGTCGCATTCTACTTCGCGCCGCTGGCCGGCCAATCCAACAGCGTGGTGCTGGTGACCGACGGCATCGAGGAATGCGGTGGTGACCCTTGTGCCGCCGCGCGAGCAATTCGCGAAGCCGGCACCAGCCTCAAGGCCCATGTCGTCGGCTTCACCTTGAATGAAAAGCAGCGCAAAACCCTGCAATGCATCGCCGATGAGACCGGCGGCAAGTATTTCGACGCGCAGGATGCGAATGGGCTTTCCGATGCCCTGGCGGAAGTGCAGAAAGCCGTTGCGGAGACACCACCGGCTCCCCCCGAACCGGTGCGCGAGCGGGTATTTTTTGACGATTTCGAAGGTGCCGATCTTTCGGAACACTGGGTGGTGAACAATCCGAACCCCGACGGCTACATTGTCGAGAAGGGCAATCTGCTGATGGTAAGTGGTGAGGTCGGCGGGTTCAACACAACCAATGGCGCCAACATCATCCAGCTTGAGCGCGACTTGCCCGACGAGGACTGGGACATTCACATGACATTCGTCGGAAAGTTCAAGACATTGAGGGACGTCATTCAGGTTGGCTTGCGCACCGATGAGAAAAACTATCTGGTCGCGTCCGTCTACAGCACATCATACAATACCGGGTCTTCAGCAAGCGACAATCGAGGGGCAATCATGCTTTCGCTGCTGAAGGTCAGCAACGGAACCGAAACCGTTACCGAAAAAAGAGTTTTTGGCGACAATCTCAGCCTCGAGGCCGCCGCGGCCTTCGACCGCAAAGTTCGGCTTACGCTGACCAAACGCGGCCGTTCCTACACCGCCCTGTATCGGGCCGAGGGTGAAGTTGATGCGGACGGCAATCAGATCACCTATGAGACCGACGCTCTGACATCGCTGCGCTCGCCCGGCAAGCTGACGCTGAGCGCCAGCAAATGGGGCAAAGCAACCGGCGAGTTTCTGGTCAATATCGAGTCGGTTGAGATCGAGACGGTCAAGGCAGCACCCTAGTTTCACTGCGTCACATGACGCAAACTTCGGACTCGGGACACCAGGTGACGACGCAAGGAAAAACCCGGTCGAGTGTGCCAGGCCTGCCGCGGCGTGTGCTTTCCTTTGTTGTGTGCGCGATGGTGCTTGGCAGCGGCATTGCCCGGGCGGCCGATGTGTCTCCGCATCTGGTCGGGATGGCGCGATCCCTGATATCGCAGATAGACCAGACTGATTTCGCTGCTTCTGGCGATCCGGCGCTGGCCCAGCGCACCGCCGAAATCGTCAGGCTGACGCGGCTGCGCAGCTGGGCCGGGGCGTCGCCAAAGATCGCCGTCGACCCCACAAAGCTCGCGGCCCCCCTTGGCCTTGACTTTTCTCAGGACGGGCACCGCGCCGCCCTCGAGCAGGTGCTTGCCGCGCGCGATCCGGCTGCCCGACGTGACGCCCTTGGCGCGGTCCTGCAGTTGACCGGCAGGCGCCAAACGCAGCGTGATATCGACAAGATATTCCGCGACGCGCTCGCCGAGCAGCTTGGAGCGCTGCAGAAACGGGCGACGGTGGAGGCAGGTTCCGGTCAGAGCATCGAGATCGAATGGGATCCGGACACTGCTTCGGTGCTGGCCCGGATTAATCTCGGCGAGGGCCAAGATGAGGTTGTTCTGCATGGCGGGGCCGCCGGAAAGATTGTGGATGGCGAGCTCACCTACGACGTTGAGGCCGATACGGCGCCCGTCACCCGGATCACGCCATCCATGGAGGCCGAGATCAATGCCAATGTCTTTGGTGTCTGGCGCGGCAGAGACGGCGCCCAGTGGATGATACGCGGCGGCCCGGAGGTCGAAGCTGCGGCTCACGAGAAGACTGATCCTGCGGCTTCGGCGCTCGAGGAGATTGACCGTGCCAGGCAGCAACTCGCAGCTGTTGAAAAGGAAAAGGTCTACATCTGGGTCGATCCCAAGGGTGGAGAAGTCATCCAGAAGAAGTTCAAGCGGCTGGGTCCGCCGTTTCGCTACGACCGCACCCGTTCGGAGAATATGCACAAGAGTGAGATCGCCGCACTGAGGGAACGTATCGCTGCAGCCGAAAGGGCTCTGCAGCTTCCCCCGGCCAAACAACATGATCCGCTGCAGCTGAAGAACAAGCCGGGCGGAACGAGCCGCGCCGTCGAGATCGAGGTCTGGGAAGCGAGCGGCCGGCGCTATCTCTATGACGAGGCAGCATTCGACGGCAAGCGCCTGACCGCAAGCCGCACTTTGCGCGATGTGCGCGACATCTTTGACCTGCCGGACTGGGTGATCAAGGGTCTTGTCGACTCCTGGTCGCCGCCTGAATGGATCGAATTCGAGGCCAAGTTCAATCCGCGCGACAAGTCCGTCAGCCTTGAAGGACTGTGGTGGCGGCTCAATGTCACTTACGACCCGCAATACCAGGACATCAAGGGCATCCACACACCCTACAGCAAACCCCTCGTTCTCCAGCGCGAGCATGAGAACATCATGCTGCGGATTGTCGATCTCGAGGGCAAGCCGCGCGAGGTCATCCGCCATGATGAGCCTTTCCGCCTGCAGGCCCGCTTCACCGAAGCGCCCAACGGCGATCAACAGGCGCTGATCAAAGGCGAGCGCGGAGATGCGAGCGTCGATCTGGCTCCGGCTGGGGACGGGTCGGATGCGCGCCTCCATGAGAGCGGCATCCTTTATGCGCGTTCGGTGCAGTTTGCCCAGCGCAAGGACGTTGACGGCCTGTTCTTCAAAGAGCGCTTTGTCGACGAGAACGAGTTCGACGCCAAGACGGCCGAATGGCGCAAGCTCACCCAACGCTCGCAGGAGATCGCCGCCGATCTGTTCAAGGGCAACTGGCGGGTATCGCATGCGCTCGACGGCGCGGTCACAGGCCTGGCCGGCATAGCGAATGTGGATGCATCCGGAGCTTCGGCCCGGATGGCGCTTGCCGATGGAACACAGCTCTATCAGTCGATCGATATGCGGGCATCACGCGGTCAAGGCGAGGAGCCGCATTTCCTGGAAATCAACTTCGAGCGGGTGGACGCCTTCGGACAAGCGCCGGCGGTGGCGGCGCCCGCCCCTCTGCCCAAGGGCCGGATCATTCATTTTCCCACCCTGACGCGCGGACTTCAGGCCGAGCTCAAGCAGGCGCACGCCTCCGCGGGCCTCGATCTCAAGCCTGCCTCTGAGATCATCAACGTCCTTCTGAAGAGCCGCGGCGATGCTCACCTTGCCGGCGGCTGGCACGAGATTCTCGGCACCGGCGATCACGGTCAGAGCGGCCAGGAGACCTGGCTTCGCGACATCGAGATCACAGGTATCGTGGTCATGGAGGACCAGACCAGGCGCGACAGCCCGACCGTCGCTTATTATCCCTCGGGCCGCGCCTCCGGCGGCACCTCCACCGAACGCACCTTGTTCATTTTCGGCAAGCACCTGCCCAGCACGGCTGGCGATGCGGTGATCTTCGAGAGCCTGACCGAAGGCATGAGCTACCACGCGCCTCGTTTCCCGAATGAAATGCCGCAACAGACCGTCGACGACGCCTGGAGAAAAGCTGCCGCCGTTCCGAAGCCCGAGCCCGAAAGCGGCGGGGCCGCCGCTTCCGCTGGCGATGCCGAAATGACGGGTCTTTTCGTGACGGCTCGTTTCCAGAAAGGCGCGGAGCCGGGTGTCAAGGCCCTCACCCTCAACGATGCGCCGGGATTGTGGCTGCTCGACTTCGCCGATGCCCGCGGGCGCGCCTATTTCATCGACACGCCTCCGATCGACGGGGCGCCCACGGATTTCTTCCAATCGAGCGATACGGGTTTCCTCGAGCTCGAGCTCGAAACACCCATCCCCTATAAGGCGCCGCTGGTCTTCAGGCTGAGCCGGGATGGCGCTGACGCCGGGCAGATACCGCTGACTTTGCTCGTAGGCGAAGGCAGCGAAGGCCGCGAGGGCCGGGTCTATCGCTCGCCACCTTTGCATTTCTATCGCTCGGATCGGGAGAACTGGGCGCCGCCCGATGAGGCCGGCGCACTGAAGTTCGACGTCGCGCCGATTCCCGGCACCGACCCAAAGAAGGACAATCGCCTCATCGCCACCTGGACGCAGCCGCTTCGGCTTTCCATTCCCAAGCCGGCCGAGGTGCAGATCGTTGATGAAGACGACGAGGAAATGGCCGAACTCTGGCGGAAGGCGCTTGAGCGCGCCGCCGCCTGCTATGGCGGCAGGGTGAAGATCGATCCGCGCGCGACGTCGCAGGAAAATTCCCACTTCTTTCTCACCGAGCTCGGCTCGCGCAAGACCCAGATCACCATTGGCGATCATGCCGCCGCCCTGCTGATCCGCGACGAATTCGTGAAATTCAGCAGAGCCGTCGCCGAGACCTATGCCGAATTGGGTTACGAATCCGAGCTCGACAAGTTCATCGAAGCCGGCGTCGCCTCGGCGGGCCGCAGCGACCCGCTGTGGAAAGTCATGAGCATCGAGACCGCCGGCAAGACCTATACCGCCGAGCAGATGCTCGATCTCGATGCCCTGGCTCTGACCCTCAACGTCTCGCGCGAGCGCGCCATCGTTTTCCGGCGCAATCAGATGCTGACGATGGCGCGCAACTATGCGAGCTCGATTAATGCATCCATTGCACGCGCCAGCGCCGCGAAAGACTGCAAGGTGGACGAATTGCTGGTGATCGCCGGCCAGCCGGCGCCGATGATCGCCGCCCGCATCCTGCCGCGCCTGGTCACGCGCAGGGAGGAAGGCGGACGCATATTCTGGGAGCCCGACGTCGTCGCCCGCGCCTATGTCAGGACGCTCTACATCAAGGGTGCCGAGCTGCGGGCGCTCGAAGAGTATGCGGCCATCGACGACACCTATAAGGCTCTGGCGCTGGCAGCCGCGGGTGGGGGTGTCGCGGCCCTCGCTTCCCGGCTCGGCTATCTCGGTGCCGCCGCCTACGCCACCGTCACAGCCGATGCCATCGACATGGTTTATTTCGGCGGCAAGGGCGTGCTGGACTATCAGAAGGGCGAAGAATTCTATGAATATGCCAAAGGCGCTTCGGCAACCATGGGCGCCGACTTCTACGAAGAGGCCGCAGCCCAACGCCACAGCGCACTGGCGACGGCAGCGGGCGTTCTCCTGCCGGGCGCCGGTGTCGCCGCGGGAACGCTGGGCGACTTGCGCCATCTCGGTCGCGTCGAGCGCGGCGCCGAGATTGCCCGGCGCTTCGACACGGTCGATGCGGCAACACTGGCACGGCTCTCCGAAACCGAGCGTCTCGATCTTCTCGCTTATGTCGACGAGATCCAGGAAACCACTCGTCTCGGCAACCTCACGGGCTTCACGGGCAAGGCGGAAGCGATCGCGACATCGACCGGCCGTCGATTGGACCCGGCCGACACCAAATTCCTCGACGCTTTCAATGCCCACACGGCGGATGTTCAGGCGCAGATCGGCCGCGGCAGGGGCGTCGCCGCCAGGCTCGATGATCTCGACGATGCAGCGCTCAACGGCCTGACGCCAGCGGAGCGCGCCGATCTCGCCGCCTATGTCGAGAATATCCGGTTCCGGCAGGCGGCCCTCACGAATGATGATTTCGGCAAGAGCCTGGCCGTTCCCTCGGCGCGCGAGGCCGAGCTCGCGGGCAAGTTCGACGAGATGACGAAGGCGTCTGGCGCAGCCGGTTCGCCCACGGCCGTCGCCAAGGTCGATGTTCCGGCGGATCCATTGCCGTCACCGCCCGCGCCTACTCCAGGCATGATTGCCAAGGTCGAGAACCCGGTTGGCGAAACGCGGGCCGTTGCAAATCCACCGCCGCCGGAAATGGCCGTGCCAAAGCCAGGCTCGACCGTGATCGACGACCTGCCTTCGAAGGCGCCAGGCGATCAGGCATCGTTCGACCGGCCGCTTCCTGAAACCGCTCCCGAGCCAGGGCAGAGCCGTGCTCCCTCACCGCCGCCCCGCATCGACAACAACAGCGCGCGCGGCCCTCCCCCTGATGGTGCCGACACCGTCAAGCCAGACGACATCACCGCCATCGACCCACCCGTCATCAAGCCTCGTCCCGAAGGCGACCTCGACAAAACTCCTTTAGATCCCGCACCCGGCCGGATCGATCCGCCCGATCCCGACGCCACGAAGGATTTTCCCCCGCCACCGGCGCGCGTCGACGACAACAATGCGCGGGGTCCGCCGCCTGATGATGCCATTGCCAAGCCGGATGACATCACCGCACTCGATCCGCCTGTCATCAAGCCTCGACCTGACGATGACCTCGACAGGATACCCTTGGGTCCCTCACCCGGACCCGGGGACTTACCGGATCCGAACGTCACGAAGGATTTTCCCCCGGGTTTCGTCAATGAACCGCCGGCGCCAGGGCCGGTGCGCCCAGTCGAGCCGGTGGAGTCGACACCCCAACCGGTCGAATGGGGTCCCCCGCTCGCACAGGGCACGGTTATTCCGTTGCGTGGCAATCCGGAGGGCGTTCCACCAATTGTTGTCGAGCACCATTTGGCCGCCGGATCAAACAATTCGGTCTATGCGGTGCCACGATTTCCGGAAGAAGACACGAGCTTCGTTGCGCGCATTTCCAAGCGCGAGGCAGGCAGCCTCGCGGATCGCGTGGACCAGGAAGGCTGGCGGGCGCTCGCCGAGATATCGGACGATGCGCTCTATGTCCCGAAGCGCAAAGGCCCGTTCGAGATCGACGGCGAGGCCGTCGGACGGCCGGACTTGGATGGAAACAGGCTGGAACTTGTCGAACACGTCCCCGAGCGGGCAACAGAGCAATTTCCGGCAAACGGGATTCCAACTGCCGGCCAGGCGATCGCGCTCGACCGCGCCAAGCGTGCCCTCAACGCCAAAGGTTTCGTCTGGCTCGACAATCATCCTGGCAATTACGGGTTCAAGCCGAGAGGCGGTCCTGACGAGTGGCAGGTCGTGATTTTCGATCCCGGCGGCATCGTCAAGGTCGCCGACGAAGCGGGGAACCCCGCCGATGTCGCAAGGCGATTCCAGACACGGCTCGAGAATCCAGTGCCCGAGGTGGGCCGAAGACTGGAAAATGCCAGGGCGGCAAGAGAAGGAAAAGTTCAGAACATGTGGAACGCCGTCGCGCGCGAACAAGTGCTCGACGACTTCGGCAGGCATATCGATCTGAGCCGCCTCGACATCGACGATCCGGCGAAAATTCCATTCCGTGCCGACGGCATGGTGTTCTATCCCAATGTCCGCGCGCTTTCTCGGATCGATGACCCGGCGGCGCTGGAGGATGCTTACAAAGCGTTGCGGGCAGGAGAAGGCGGTCCACCGGCGGCGAATCTCGACCCGATGCGAAGCGCGAACACGCAACTGGACCGGTCAGCCTCCACGGAGCTGGACCGGTCAGCGTCGGATTTGCCGTCCACACTGCCGCCGTCCAGGAGTACTGAGCCGCCGCCGCCCGCCGATCTGCCGCCGTCTTCCTCCGACAAAACGCCGAGCCTGACCGAGTTTGATCCTGACGAATATGCCGAGCTTTCACCCGCCCGGCAGTCCAGTCAGGCGGACTCGGATGCGCTCATCATCATGCCACCGGCACGGATCACACGGCCTGTCGCCAACGCACTCAACCTCGAGCCCCAGTCGATCATGAAGAATTGGCGCGGCCAGGGTAACGGCGCATTCGATGTCGCGGGGCGCCCCCTTAAACCCGACGGCGATGTGATGAACCCGGTGGGCGTGCCCGTCGACCTCCTGAACCCCAACTCGGCCAGACCGAAGAGTGCGGGATTATTCGCCGACGTGCGCGTGCTGCGCGATGCCGACGGTAATCCGACCGGTTATGTCAGCAAGACCTATGGTGAGAGGCGGCGGTGGGTAAAGGATGAGCGCGCCCCTGTCGATCCCGCCACCGGCCGCTGCACCAGACCCTGCTGGAAGGACCAGCGCGTGCAGTCTCCGGCCGAGGCAAAGGCCATGGCGGAAGATACACTGCACGGTGCACGCATATTGGAGGCGTCCGGAATTCCGCAGCTCGATATCGTGGCGCATGACCTGGGTGGATTTCCGCCGCGCATCGTGCAGCGCGCACTTGGCAAGAACATGCCGGCGACATCTGACGGCCGGGTCGTCGAGGAAGTATTCGCCGACAGCAAGCTGGTGAATGGCAAGCTGGCCCCACCCTACGCCGAGGCGTTCGCGGAGCTGGTCGGCAATCTGCGGCGCAACGGCGTGTTCTGGGAGGACATGCATCTGGGCAACATGATCTTCCAGAAGGTCAAACGCGGCGATGGCAGCGAATACTGGCGGGCCGGTGTCTCGGACACGGACCGCATCGACCTGTTCGAGAATCCGCGCGCCGGTCGCGAGCCCAATGAATGGATGCGCAACTTCGAGGAGGATCCCGCCTGGAACAACCTGAAGAGCCGTGCACCGAATCAGATACTGCGCGACTCCGAAGATGCCATGATTGCCGCACTCGAACACAAAGGGCACGTAAGATGGGATCCGGCCAGACGCTGCTTCATTGCCCTGAAGGTTCCATCGGACGTTTTGAAGGCGCAACTCCCCGGCCTGCAGGCATGCCCGTGACGTAGCGGCTGCCCCAAAAAAGCACAAACCCGCCGGCGAATTCTCGCACGGCGGGCTTGCTTCAAATCATGTGAAGAAGTTGTTTGCACAGTCTGGTCTGTCTTCGGCAGGCCTGGCAGCGACCTACTCTTCCGCGTCTTAAGACGAAGTACCATTGGCGCTGAGGCGTTTAACGACCGAGTTCGGGATGGGATCGGGTTCAGACACCTCGCCATAGCCACCAGGCCGGCGAAAGACAGACAATCAACTAGTTTGTTTCTTACGCAACACATCGGCCTTGCGGGAGATGTGATGGGCATTGAAAATGAGAACGATCAAGCCGTTCGAACGATTAGTACCAGTAAGCTTCACGCCTTACAGCGCTTCCACACCTGGCCTATCAACGTGGTCGTCTTCCACGGTTCTCAAGGGAGAAATGGTTTCGAGGTGGATTTCCCGCTTAGATGCCTTCAGCGGTTATTCCGTCCGCACATAGCTACCCTGCTGTACCGCTGGCGCGATAACAGGTCCACCGGAGGTGCGTTCATCCCGGTCCTCTCGTACTAAGGACAAATCCTCTCAATTCTCCTACAATCACGGCAGATAGGGACCAAACTGTCTCACGACGTTTTGAACCCAGCTCACGTACCACTTTAATCGGCGAACAGCCGAACCCTTGGGACCTGCTCCAGCCCCAGGATGTGATGAGCCGACATCGAGGTGCCAAACGATTCCGTCGATATGGACTCTTGGGAATCATCAGCCTGTTATCCCCGGCGTACCTTTTATCCGTTGAGCGATGGCCCTCCACACGTGGGGCCACCGGATCACTATGACCGTCTTTCGACTCTGCTCGACTTGTCAGTCTCGCAGTCAGGCAAGCTTATGCCATTGCACTCGACAGCTGATTTCCGACCAGCTTGAGCTTACCATCGCGCGCCTCCGTTACTCTTTGGGAGGCGACCGCCCCAGTCAAACTACCCACCATACACTGTCCCGGACCTCGATGAGAGATCGCGGTTAGACATCCATGTCAACAAGGGTGGTATTTCACATTTCGGCTCCACGAAAGCTAGCGCCTCCGCTTCAAAGCCTACCACCTATGCTACACATGCCAGCACGAATGCCAGTGTAAAGCTATAGTAAAGGTGCACGGGGTCTTTCCGTCTGACCGCAATTACCCCGCATCTTCACGGGGAATTCAATTTCACTGAGCCGATGCTGGAGACAGTGGGGAGGTCGTTACGCCATTCGTGCAGGTCGGAACTTACCCGACAAGGAATTTCGCTACCTTAGGACCGTTATAGTTACGGCCGCCGTTTACCGGGGCTTCGATTTGGAGCTTGCACCCCTCCTCTTAACCTTCCGGCACCGGGCAGGCGTCAGGCCCTATACGTCATCTTAGGATTTCGCAGAGCCCTGTGTTTTTGTTAAACAGTCGCCACCCCCTAGCCTGTGCCCCCCGCCGATGGTTGCCCATTGACGGGGCCCTCTTCTTCCGAAGTTACGAGGGCAATTTGCCGAGTTCCTTCAGCATCGTTCTCTCAAGCGCCTTGGTATACTCTACCTGTCCACCTGTGTCGGTTTCGGGTACGGTCTGATGCAGGGGCTATTTCCTGGAACTCATTGACTGCCTTCTGAATCCGATAACGTCAGACAGCTTCTTGAATTCGTCACCACCTGCTGGCCCACGAATATTAACGTGGTTCCCATCGACTACGGCTTTCGCCCTCGCCTTAGGAGCCGGCTCACCCTGCGCAGATTAGCTTTACGCAGGAACCCTTGGACTTTCGGCGGGAGTGTTTCTCACACTCCTCTCGTTACTCATGTCAGCATTCGCTCTTCCGATACCTCCAGAGGCCCTCACGGGTCCTCCTTCGCAGGCTTACGGAACGTTCCGCTACCGCGTATACTTGCGTACACACCCTAAGCTTCGGTACATGGCTTGATTCCCGATACATTTTCGGCGCGAAGACCCTTAATTAGACCAGTGAGCTGTTACGCTTTCTTTAAAGGATGGCTGCTTCTAAGCCAACCTCCTGGTTGTTTTGGGATCCTCACATCCTTCCTAACTTAGCCACGATTTGGGGACCTTAGCTGTAGGTCAGGGTTGTTTCCCTCTTCACGATGGACGTTAGCACCCACCGTGTGACTGCTGCACATTACTTCCAGGTATTCGGAGTTTGGTTAGGTTTGGTAATCCTATACGAACCCCTAGCCTATCCAGTGCTCTACCTCCTGGAGTATTCATGCAACGCGATACCTAAATATCTTTCGCGGAAAACCAGCTATCTCCAGCCTTGATTAGCCTTTCACCCCTAGCCACAGCTCATCCGAGGCCTTTTCAACGGACACCGGTTCGGCCCTCCAGAGGGTGTTACCCCACCTTCAGCCTGGCCATGGCTAGATCGACTGGTTTCGGGTCTAATCCGACAAACTTGACGGC
>JAKATG010000034.1:0-5000 GCA_021828105.1 Pseudomonadota bacterium | reverse complement strand
GATCAGCTACGGATCGTCGCCTTGGTAGGCCATTACCCCACCAACTAGCTAATCCGACGCGGGCCCGTCTCATTGCGATAAATCTTTCTCCTCTCGGACGTATACGGTATTAGCTCAAGTTTCCCTGAGTTGTTCCGTACAACGAGGAAGGTTCCCACGTGTTACTCACCCGTCTGCCACTGATGTATTGCTACACCCGTTCGACTTGCATGTGTTAAGCCTGCCGCCAGCGTTCGTTCTGAGCCAGGATCAAACTCTCAAGTTTGAAACAGCTCTCCGGCAGAGCCGAAGCTCACCGGAATTGATCGCATTGCGTACATTGACGAGATGCCATGTGACTTCGATGTAACCATCGAAGCTTTGGCTCTCAATAAACGCAAACGACCGATGTTTCGGTTGTCCGTGGGTTACCCCACGAACCGCCAGGACACACGCCGCCTGCGTTTCTCTTTCTTTCTTCTACGATTTCAAAGAGCGGGGAGGATTTTCACCCTCCTACATACTGGGCAGACAAGAAATTCAGCTGGCCCCCTTTTGGGCGGTACCAGCTTCATTCGCTAGCTGCATCAGGATGCGTCAAGGAGCGTAGGCGCTGTCGAGCAGCGCGCGCCCCTTCAGTGACGGGGGTTATATGAGGCGGCAGGTTCAGGTGTCAAGCGCCTTGTCGTAAAATTTTTGCATATCCACAGACACGCTGATTTTACGGGGATTTATCGAGTTAGCGCTTGACGACGGTCTTGCCTTTGCGGCCCATATAATTTAGAAACCAAATGGTTTCTTTATATGGGAAGTCCCTGCGAAAATGCAAGATGTGAACACGAGCGAGGACCGCATCCTGCGCTTTCTCAAGTTCCGCGGGCCCCAGGCCACCCCCACCATTGCCCGCCATCTGAAGATGACCCGGCCGGGCGCCCGCAAGCATCTAACCGCCCTTTTCGAGGCCAAATTGGTGAGTTTTGCCGATGAGCCGGGCTCGGTCGGCCGCCCGAAGCGCACCTGGCAGCTCACCCAACTCGCCGACAAGCGCTTTCCCGACAGCCACGCGGTGCTGACCGTCGAAATGATCGGCGCGGTCCGCCAGGTCTTCGGCGAGGACGGCCTCGACCGCCTGATCGGGGCCCGCGAAAGCGAGACCGAACGCCGCTATGGCGCCGCCCTCTCAGGGCTTGGCGACATGGGCAAGAAGGTCGCGAAGCTCGCCGAATTGCGTAGTGAGGAGGGCTATATGGCCGACTGGCAGGTCCTGTCCGACGGTTCCTATCTTTTTGTCGAGAATCACTGCCCGATCTGCGCCGCGGCCCGGCTCTGCCAAGGCTTCTGCCGCTCCGAACTCGCCGCCTTCCGCTCGGCGCTCGGTCCTGAGGTCACGGTCGAGCGTGCCGAGCATATTCTGGCCGGGGCAAGGCGCTGCGCCTACCGCATCGGAGCGAAATCGTGACCGCCGAGCAGGCGCGCCCCGACTGGCGCGCACTCTGGCAGTCGGGCGATCTCGCCCGCTTCTGCTTCATCAGCCTCGGCATCTTCCTGCATGCCACCAACGAGACGATGGTGGCGACGATCATGCCGGCCATGGTGCGCGACATAGACGGCGTCGAATTCGTCGGCTGGTCTTTCGCGGTCTATGAGATCGGCTCGATCATCGCCGGCGCCGCCAGCGGCCGCCTCGTCTCCCTCGTCTCCTTGCGCGCCAACATGGTGATCGCCGCCTTGCTGTTCATGGCGGGCTGCATCGTCTGCGCCCTCGCCACCGCCATGCCGTGGTTTCTCCTCGGCCGACTGCTCGAGGGCTTCGGCGGCGGCGGCCTCGTGGCGCTTGCTTTCGTGTCGGTCGAACGGCTCTTCCCGCGCCTGATCTGGCCGCAGCTCTTCGCCATCATGTCGGCGATCTGGGGTGTCTCGGCTTTCGCCGGCCCTCTTCTCGGCGCCCTTGCCGCCGAGGCGATCTCCTGGCGCTGGGCCTTTGCCGCTTCGGCGCTGATCGGCTGCGCCATGGCGGCGGCGAGCTTCGCCGTCTTGCGCATGCGCGCCGCTTTGACGCCGGCCGAGCCCCAGAGCCGCCCGTCCTTTCCCTTCGAGGTGCTGGCCTGCCTCGCGGTGAGCGTCATCCTCATTGCGATCGCCGGGCTTGCCATCGAGACGGTGCGCTCGTCGCTCCTGCTCATCACCGGCCTCCTCGGCGTGGGCCTCGTCTTCCGGCTCGATGCGAGGAGGCCCGGGGCGCGTCTCTTCCCCTCGCGGCCCTTCGACTGGCGCTCGCCCGTCGGTACCGGCATGACCATGATCGCCGCCTTCTCGGTCGCCACCGTTTCCTTCGGTCTCTATGCGCCGCTGATCCTGACCAATCTCCATGGCATGCCGCTCCTGACCACGGGCTACATCATCGCCTCCGAATCGATCGCCTGGTCGGTGCTGTCGATTCTCGTCGCCAATGCGCCGGCGCATCGCGAGCGCCTCATCATCACGGCGGGCGCCTTCATGATCGCGGGCGGCATCGCGGGCTTCGCCTATGCGGTGCCGCAAGGTGCCCTGCCGCTGATTCTCTTCTCGGCGATCCTGCAGGGCGGCGGCTTCGGCATAGCCTGGCCCTTCGTCACCCGCATGATCGTCGCCGCGGCGCCGCCCGAGGAGCGCACCATTGCCTCCTCGGCCGTGCCGACCATGCAGCGCCTGGGCTATGCCGTGGGGGCCGCCATTGCCGGCATCATCGCCAATGCCGGCGGCTTCTCCAAAGGCCTGAACGCCGAGACTGCCGCAGGGGCTGCTTCCTGGCTTTTCGTGGCTTTCCTGCCGCTGGCGGTGGTGGGCTGCGTGGCCGGCTGGCGGACGGCCCGGAACCTATAAAGTTACGTACCGCCCTCTTCCTGCCATTTTTTGTCACCAGTTTTGCCATCATCAGGGGGTGGCGCCGGCGTTTTGGTTAACATTTCGGAAACTCTCCTTTGTCACAATCCTCACCGGAATAGTACCTAACCCCATGGCGTAATTGGTTTCTTCAAGACGACTTCGTTGATGGCGGTTGACTTGGGCTGATCTGAAAGGCAAATTCTAAATCGTCGAGTTCCGGGGCGGGACCTTGGGGCGAGACGAGCGCGACTGAGTCAAAAAAAAGAATGCACCGAGGCGGGTTCGGTGCGGAAGGTCAACTGGCCGGCACAGCGAACGGCACGATTAGGGGATTCGGGATTGATCGCGCGACGTGGGAGAAATACTGGCAATTTGCCGGTTATCGCGAAGAGCGCTGGCCAGCCTGTGCATGTCGAGCAATTCGACACCGATTTCGACAATCCTTTCGACTCCGATACCCCGCGCGGTTCCCATTGGCTTCTGACCACGTGCATCGCCGGTGTCGCCGGTACGCTCGTCGTGGGCGCGGCCCTGCTCGGCTTCATCGGCAGCAACGGCTATTCGAACGATGCCTATGCCTCGATCAACTCGCGCGAGACGGTTCGCGGCAATGGCGGCAGCGCGGGCTTCCTCGAATCAGTGGCGCTCAAGCCTTTTGGCGAAGTGAGCTACGATGAGACGCCTGAGGTCAGCGGCGAATTTGTCGTCCCTGAGCGAGGCCTCGAGGGCGAAGCCAACTATCCGGGCATCAATTCCGGGGATCTGCCTTATGGCGACGGCCGCACCGTGGTGCTCGATGCCGAACTCGCGGTCGCCTCGGTCAATGCCGAAAACATCACGACGATTTCCAAGACGCCGCCGCCGGAACCGGTCGACGAGACGATCAGGCTGGCGAAGGGACGCACCCTCGTCGATGAGATCGTGAGCCGCGGCGTGACGCGCGATGCAGCACAAGCCCTCGTCGCCTCGATCGAGCCGATCTTCCCGACCAGGCAATTCAAGGAAGGCGCCGAGTTCGAGCTCACCCTCGAGCAGCAGCAGGACTTCTATGGCCGCTATGTGATCTTCCCCGTGCGGCTCGCCTTCAAGCCGGGTCCGACCGAGAACATCCTGGTCGAGGCCGACGAGGACGGTCACTTCGCCGCCCGCATCGACGGGGAGAAGCAAGGCACGGCGTCGCGCTATGCCAACTACGATCATTTCCGCACCAAGGCGCGGGTCGGCTCGAGCCTCTATGCCACCGCCAAGGACTACAAGGTTCCCGACTACATCACCGCCGAGCTGACGCGCGTTTTCGCTTATGACGTCGACTTCCAGCGCCAGGTGAAGGCCTCCGACTCCTTCGAGGTCTTCTACGGCAACCCGCTCACCGGCTCCTCCAAGAAGCGCAAGGTTCTGCACTATGCGCAGCTGACGCTCGGCGGCAAGACCAAGACCTATTACCGCTTCACCACGGCCGATGGATCGACCGAATACTATGACGAGAATGGTCGTTCGGCCACCAGGTCGCTGCTCAAGACGCCGGTCTCCGGCTTCAAGCTGACATCGGGCTATGGCATGCGCCGGCATCCGCTCTTGGGCTATAACAAGATGCATATGGGCGTCGATTTCGGCGCGCCCTTTGGGACGCCGATCCGCGCCGCCGGTAACGCCAAGGTCGAGATCGCCGGCCGCTTCGGCGCCTATGGCATCGCCGTCAAGCTCAAGCACAGCGGCAAATACGAGACCCTGTATGGCCATATGAGCCGGCTTGCCGACGGCATCCGCGCGGGTGCTTCGGTCCGTCAGGGCCAGGTCATTGGCTATGTCGGTGCTACCGGCCGCGCCACCGGCCCGCATCTGCATTACGAAGTCCGGGTAGCCAACCGCCCGATGAATCCCATGCGCGTCAAGGCCTCGGGCGGCCGTCAGCTCGCCGGCAAGGACCTGAAATCCTTCCAGAACCTGAAGACCCGCATCATCGCCATGATGAAAGTGGCGCCCTCGGGAACGCGCGTCGCGCAGGCCCAGCAGTAGGTGGCCGGGCCTGACCCCATAGGCGCTAAGATAAGGGTTGCGGTGCGGAATCGTCTGTGATTCCAACGTTGGATGACTCACGAATCACTGACGAACGCCGACTGGGATTGGACAGTCGAGCGGTTGGGTGGCGTGTCGCT
>JAKATG010000014.1:0-192814 GCA_021828105.1 Pseudomonadota bacterium | reverse complement strand
CTCATGCTCCGCCAGGCCCCTCGCTACGTCGATCCTTGAACAGGATTCGACGACAGCTTCCAGATACAAGGGTGGCGCGAAGCGCCGGGTGGGGTCTCTCCGCTGGGAAGTCTTCAACGATTGGCCTGAACGAAACACCTTGCTTGAGAGATCTTCCTTGCGGAGACACCCCACCCGTCGTGCTGACGCACGCCACCCTCCCCACGCTTCGCGTGGCGGAGGGAGAGACCAAGAGCGGAGCATGAGCATGGAGCGTATCGGCGTCGGCCTGATCGGGACCGGATTCATGGGCAAGTGCCATGCCATGGCCTATGGCGCGGTGAAGGCGGTGTTCGGCGACGTGCCGGTCATCGACCGCGTCGCGCTCTGCGATGTCGATCAGGGCCATACACGCAAGCGAGCGGAGGAATGGGGTTTTGCCCGGGCGACGACGGACTGGCGCGATCTTCTGGCCAACTCTGAGATCGCGCTCGTCTCGATCACCTCGCCCAACGGCCTCCATCGCGAGATGGCGGTGGCCGCACTCGATGCGGGCAAGCATGTCTGGTGCGAGAAGCCGATGGCGCTGACGCTGGCCGATGCCGAGGCGATGACGCAAGCCGCGGCAAAGGCGAACGGCCAGGCGACGGCCTTGGGCTATGGCTATTTGCGCAATCCGGCGCTGCAATATGCCAAGCGGCTCATCGAAGAAGGGGCGATCGGCGAGGCCTTCGATTTCAGGGGCAGTGTGGATGAAGACTATATGGCCGATCCCGACCTCGCCTGGTCCTGGCGGCTCAAAGCGCGGGAGGCGGGGCTGGGGACGTTGGGTGATCTCACGGTTCACCTCATCTCGCTGGCGCAGGAATTGATGGGCCCGATCGCCAGCCTGACCGCGATGGTCGATGTGGTGCATGAGGAGCGGCCGGTGCCGGGCGGGCATGAGCGCGCCAAGGTCGAGAATGACGACATCGCCCATGCGCTCCTGCGTTTCGCCTCGGGCGCGCGCGGTGTCATGACCTCGAGCCGCGTGGCGCATGGACGCAAGAACGGTCTCAAGGTCGAGGTGCATGGCTCGAAGGGCATGCTGTGGCTCGACAATGAGCGGATGAACGAGCTCAATCTCTATCTGGCCGAAGGGCCGCCGGAGCGCCGCGGCTTCCGCCGCATCCTGTCGGCGCCGCATCATGCCGATTACGGCCGCTTGTGTCCGGCGCCCGGCCATGGGCTCGGCTTCAACGAGCTCAAGGTGATCGAGCTCGCCGAGCTGCTCTATGGGGTGACGGGCCGGCCCTCGGCCTCCGTCACTTTCGCGCAAGGGCTCGAGATCGAGAAGGTGATCCACGCTTTCGCCCGCTCGGCCGCCAAAGGCCAGTGGGTGAGGGTGGGATAATCCCCTCTCCCCCGCTGGGGGCGAGGGGGTTCCGTGTGACATTTCCCACAGCCTGTGCCGCACAGTTCCTGTTATCATACTGTCATCCAACTTTAATTTGATGCCCGGCCAGTGCGCCGGCCCGGGGGCGCTTATCTGCTCTGCCGTGCCGGCGCGCTTTCGAGAGGGCGTTCCGAGGGAGGCTTCCATGAGCACGTCCTTTCAAGTGACGGGCAGCAATGCCAATGCGCCCTTTACGCTGAAGATCCATCGCGGCGACGGCATGGTGCTGCTGGCGATGAACTGGCGGAACGGCAAGCCGCCGCGCGACTTCGTCGGCTTCGCCATCGAATATCGCGAGCCCGGCTCCGACCGCTTCTGGCCGCTCAAGAACCGCATCGGCTTTCCGGGCGAGCGGGTGAAATTCTCCGATCCCAGCATTCCCTCGACCAAGGCGCCGTTCCAGAAATTCCGCTGGGTGCATTTCCCGCGCCATTCCGAGAAGCCGGGCGACTTCCGCTATCGCGTGACGCCGATGTTCATGAACAGCGAAGGCGTGCTCGGCAAGGGTGAGGCGCAGACCGCCGATGTGCGCCTCAGGCGCGACACCATCCCCGGCCATCTCAATGTCGCTTTCACGAGGGGCTATGTGTCCTCGCAATCCTTCGCCGACAAATTCGCAGCTGACGGCAAACTCTCGACGCTCCTGCCCGACAAGGCGAAAGAAGGTCTCGCCTTCAAGGCGACGCATAAGGGGGCGAAGGCGGCGCATGAATGGATGGGCTTCGAGGCGCGCCAGGTGCTCCACGAGGTGCTGGACGAGGCGGTCGCCTCCAATGCGCAAGTGCGCATCATCGCCTATGATTTCAACTTGCCGGAGCTTCTCGACAGGCTGGTCAAGCTCGGGCCCCGCCTCAAGATCATCATTGACGATTCGAAGGGCACCGGCGGCGGCCACCACGCCGAGGATTCGCCCGAGAGCATCGTCGCCAAGAAGCTCAAGGCGAGCGCCGGCGCCCAAAACGTCAAGCGCCAGCACATGGCCAATCTCCAGCATCACAAATCGATCGCCGTCTCGGGTGCCGGCCTCCACAAGGTCGTCTATGGCTCGACCAATTTCACCTGGCGCGGTTTCTATGTGCAGTCGAACAATGCCGTGGTGGTGACGAGCGAAAAGGCAGCGGATCATTATTTCGATGTCTTCGACGCCTATTTCAACGCCGGCGATGCGGGCGACTTCCGCTCAGATGCGGCGGCGAAGGACTGGCAGGATCTCGAGCTGACGGATATTGACGCGAAAGTCGGCTTCTCGCCCCATGCCAAGGAGGAGGGCCTGCTCAAGGGCATTGGCGAGGATATCGACAAGGCGAAGACCTGCGTCTTCTTCTCGCTCGCCTTCTTAGGCCAAATGACCAAGGGGCCGATCGGCCCGGCCTTGGGCCGCGCCATCAGGAGCAAGACGGTGCATGCGCTCGGCATCGCCGATGCGCAAGTGAAGGCCGGCAATCTCGGCGTCACGGTGCTGAGCCCCGACAACAAGCGCCGCGTGGTACGCGCTTCGGCGCTCACCGGCAATGTGCCCGCACCCTTCCGCACCGAGCCCACGGGTCTCTCGGGCTCGGGCGGCCAGCATCGCGGCACGCGCATGCATCACAAGTTCCTGGTGATCGATTTCGACACCGCCGATGCCCGCGTCTATTTGGGCTCCTATAATTTCTCCGAGGATGCCGATCTCAACAATGGCGAGAATCTCCTCTGCATCAGGGACCGCACCGTGGCCACGAGCTACATGATCGAGGCCTTGCGCATCTATGATCACTATCGCTTCCGCTCGCTGCAGGAAGATGCGAAGAAGTCGAAGGGCAAAAGCGAGAGCAAGAAGGTGATCACGCTCAAGCTGCCGCCCAAGACGTCCGCCGAGAAGCCGTGGTGGCAGCGCGACTGGGACGATCCCATCCGCAAGCTGGACCGCGAATTGTTCGCTTGAACACGTGATCAGGAAAATTGGGCATCGGTTTTCCGTCCGATTACGCGCCTAAACAGAGTTCGGAACTCTAACCCGGCGGCAATACTATCCTCCTTGTCCATTTATGAATGGCGCTCAATAGCCCATGCAGCAAATGCGCGCTTGTCTGGAAAGGTGAGCATCACCAGATGAACACATAGAGGTCTTGCTTGTTTCAGATTCCAGACAAGGAACATCGCCATGCGTAAGCTGATCTTTTCCACTCTCCTCATTCTTCCATTGCTGGCTGGCGCCGCGCTTGCCGCGAGCAGCAGCGGCACGGTGAGCGCCGTCAACACCAGGACGGGCACTTTGCAATTGTCCAACGGCGCCACCTATTATGTGCCCAACCGTGTGATGCTGTCGCGCTACCGCCAGGGCGACGTGGTGCGCATCCAGTATGAGCGCCGGGAAGGCTTGAGAGTCGCGGACGACGTCGTGAAGACGGGCAGCAGCGAAGGTGCCACAATCGTGACGCCGACGCGCGATGTCGGCGTGAACAAGAATTTCATGAATCAGAAGAGCGACATGTGCGAGCCGACGCCGAGCAACCGCAATCCGTGCTACGATATCGGCGGGCAGTGATACGTCAGTAACGACCGCTTCCATCGTTCCCCTTCTCACGCGCGAAGCGTGGGAGAAGGTGGCCGATAGGCCGGATGAGGGCTCTTTGGTGTTGAAGAAAGAGCCCTCATCCGCCCTCTCGCCTTCGCGAAGCCGGAGTTTCGTTTCGGCGCAGCAAGGTTGCTTCGCTTCGGCGGAGCAAGGTCGGGCCCCCTCTCCCATCCTTGCGGACGGGAGAGGGGGATAATTGAGCGATAGTAATCCGCCCGCTCTAGGCCGCGCGGGAGAGCCCGTCGGCTTGCTCCAGCGCCTGGTCGAGATCGGCGATGATGTCGTCGATATGCTCGATGCCGACCGAGAGCCGCACATAGCCGGGCGTGACGCCGGTGGCGCGCTGCTCGTCTTCCGAGAGCTGCGAATGCGTGGTCGAGGCCGGATGGATGGCGAGCGAGCGCGCATCGCCGATATTGGCGACATGGTAGAAAAGCTTCAGCGCATCGATGAAGCGCCGTCCCGCCGCCATGCCGCCCGCCAGCTCGAAGCCGACGAGGCCGCCGCGTCCGCCGTTCAGATAGACACTGGCGCGCCGGTCGATTTCCTTCGACTTGTGCATGCCGGGATAGATGACGCGCGTCACCGCGTCGTGGCGCGAGAGATATTCGGCCACGCTTTGCGCATTGCGGCAATGCTCGCGCATGCGCAAGGCGAGTGTCTCCAGCCCCTGGATGAACTGGAAGGCGCTGAACGGGCTCATGCAGGCGCCGATGTCACGCTGCACCGTCGTGCGGGCCTTGATCAGATAGGCGATCGGACCCAAGGGCTTCACCACCTCGGTCCAGACGAGGCCGTGATAGCTGGGATCGGGCTGGTTGAGCATCGGGAAGCGCTCGGCATGGGCTTCCCAGTCAAAATTGCCGCCATCGATGATGACGCCGCCGATCGAGGTGCCGTGGCCGCCGATATATTTCGTGGTCGAATAGACGACGATCGCCGCGCCATGGTCGAAGGGCCGGCAGATGATCGGGGCCGCGGTATTGTCCATGATGAGCGGGATGCCGAGGCTCCGGCCGATGCGCGCCACTTCCGCGATCGGGAAGACCGCGAGCTTGGGGTTGGGCAAGGTCTCGGCATAGTAGGCGCGGGTGCGGGCGTCGCTGGCGCGGCGGAAGGCTTCCGGATCGGTGGGATCGACGAAGCGCACCTCGATGCCCATGGTCTGGAACGTATGGGCGAAGAGGTTCCACGAGCCGCCATAGAGATCGGTCGAGCTCACGATATTGTCGCCGGCATGGCAGATATTCTGGATGGCGAGCGCGCTCGCCGCTTGCCCCGAGCTCACCGTCATCGCCATGGCGCCGCCCTCGAGCGCCGTGAGCCTGAGCTCGAGCGCCTCGTTGGTCGGGTTGGTGATGCGGCTATAGATATGCGCCACTTCCTTGAGCGCGAAGAGATTGGCGGCGTGCTCGGTGTCGCGGAACTGGAAGGATGTCGTCTGGTAGATCGGCACCGCCACCGCGCCGGTTGCGGAATCGCTGCGCGGACCCGCGTGCAAGGCGAGCGTGGCGGCATGCTTCGAAGAAGTCATTGTCGTCTCCATATAATGAAAGAGTGTGATGAGGTTCAGGCCACGCGCGGTTTGGGGCGCGCGGCATGGGCTTCGGCGGCGAGAATATGCGTGTTGAGCATTTTTGCCGCCGCCGCGGTATGGGTTACGGGCAGCATATGGCCGGCGGCGCTCACTTGCAGCACTTTCGCAGCTCCCATTGCGCCGGCGACGAGCCGCATCAGATGCTGGACGAGAAGTGGTGAGTGCTCGCCGAAGACGCCGAGCGTCGGTGAGGACACGCGGGCGCAATCGGCCAAGGGCCAGGTCTCGAGGTCGAGCGCGGCGAAGTTCGCCAGGATCATCGGCAGCTTCGCCGTCACCTTCTGGCGGGTCTCCGGCGCATAGGCGGCAAAAGTGCCCGGGCCATTCCAGAAGTCGATGAAATGCGCGACACCCACCTCGGGCGCGCCTGCCGCATCGGCTTCACGCAAGCGCTGCTCGACGCTCGCGATGTCGGCATGCATCTGGCGCTCGATCGGATGGCCGTCGCGCAGCAGATGGAACATCGCCGGCTCGAACATCGTCAGGCTGCGGACGAGGCTCGGCCATTCGATCGCGATCCGGAGCGCCAGCGCCCCGCCATAGGAGTGGCCGACGAGGTGGAAAGGCTGGCCCAAACCGCGCAACCGGTGGACGAGCGTCTGGGCTTCCTGTGAAAGGCTTCGCGGCGCGGAGCGAATCTCATGCACGCCATAGTCCGGCAGATCGAGGGTGAAGATCTCGAACTGATGCGGCAGATGGCTGATGAGCTCGCGCCACTGGCGCGGGCTCGCCGCCGTGCCATGCAGGAAGACGATGGGTGCTACGGGGGTGCAACACATGGGCATGTCAATCACGGCGGTACACCTTTCCATGGGCGGCCGAGAGGATGTCGGCGCGCGTCAGGCCGATATCCTTCAGCATGAAGTCATTGAACCGACCGAGCCGGCTTGTATCGCACCGGGCCTTGCGGTGCCGTGCGAAAGCCCACAAAGCCTTGGCATTCAAGACAAAATCCGACAGGTGAGCGGTCAAGCTCCCGGGGGAAGCTTTGCTCATTGCAATCTCCATTCGCTGTGCTGTATCTGAGTAGTAACCTAGGGTAATAACCCACCCATGCGGGACCGCTTCATCAGCGCCCCGTCTCGCGAGGGTGGTTCTACTCGAAGTTCTGCCGGGGCTTAATGACTGTGCCGCCGGATCAATTGACCGATCAGCCGGATATGGAGCACGTGCGTTGGAGGACACACTTTCCGATATCTTTCGCACTTTGCGGCTGAAGGGCGGCATATTCCTCGATGCGCGTTTCACCGCCCCCTGGTGTGTCGCGTCCAAGGTTACGCCTCAGGACATCACGCCATTCCTCAAATCGCCGGCCGAGATCATCACCTTGCATTATGTCGTTACCGGCCGGACCTATGTCGGGATCGGCGATGGCGAGCGCGTTGTGGTCAATAGCGGAGAACTTGTGCTCCTGCCGCGCAATGATGCCCATGTCATGGGGAGCGGCGTCGATGGCGAGCCGATCAACTCGCATCATCTGATCGAACTCGCGCCCGAGGGCGGCCTGGCGCGCATCGTCCATGGCGGCCAGGGCGAGCTCTGTCATATCATTTGCGGCTTCCTCGCGACCGAGGAGCAGCGCAATCCGCTCATCCAGTCCCTGCCGCCGCTGCTCAAGGTCAATATCCGCGAGGCCGTGTCGCGCGACTGGATCGAATCTTCGGTGCGCTATGCCGCGGAGGGCTTGCATCATGGCGCCGTCGCCGCATCGCCGGTGATGGGCCGCTTGTCGGAATTGCTCTTCGCCGAGGCGGTCCGCGCCTATGCCATGGGCCTGCCGGAAAGCGAGCGGAGCTGGCTCAAGGGGTTGAGCGATCAATATGTCGGGCGCGCCATCGCGGCACTCAATGCCGATCTCGCGCATGACTGGACGGTCGATGAGATCGCCGCCAAGGCCGGCCTGTCGCGCTCGGCCTTCGTCGCGCGCTTCACCGATGCCGTCGGCCTGCCGCCGATGAAATACCTGACCTTGTCGCGCCTGGCGCTCGCCAAGCAGTTGCTGCTCGACCGGCGCCAGCCGGTGGCGCAGGTCGCGGCCAAGGTCGGCTATGAGGCAGAGGAAGCCTTCAACCGCGCCTTCAAGCGCGAATTCGGCCAGCCGCCGGCCAAATGGCGGGACCTGCAGTAGCGGCGACGTTCTCGCTCGGTCGTTCCGATATCGTCATCCCGGCGAAAGCTGCTATCACGTGGACACATCTCGCAGGCAAGCCTTTTACCCTCGCCCTGCAAGCGAAGCGCAGCGGGGAGAGGGTAGGGGCCCGCCGCGACCTTGCTCCGCCGAAGCGAAGTCTCCTTGCTCTACCGAAGTGAAATCTCGGCTTCGCGAAGGCGAGAGCGGTGGGAGGGGCAATGGGCGTCGCAGGACTATTTTGCCTCCTTGATGAAGGAATCGAGTCCACTTCCCCACTAAGCCCCTCACCCTCCCATTGCTTCGCAATGGGCCCCTCCCTCTCCCCGCTAAAGCGGGGGCGAGGGGAAGGCGGCAATCCGGCCCGATATGTGAATCAGACAACGGCTTTCGCCGGGGTGATGGAGCTGGTGAATCGTCTGTTCCCCAAAAGCATCAGAAAATTTTCAGAATTCGGCCGGGATTCGGAAGCGCCCTTTGCGTCATAAGGGCCCCGTTGGTTCTCCCCACCAACCCTTCGCCTCCCCCAAGGCGTCCCTCGGCCGGCATGAGCCCTCCCGAAATCATGCCGGCCGAGCCCCTCGGAGGGTTTTCGCGAATATTACGAGGAGGCAAGAATGCTGAAGAATTTCAATAGCTTGCTATCGAACCACCCGCTGGTGGCGGCAGTTCCCTTGCTGGCGGGCGCGGCTTTCCTTGCGGTGCTCGGCTGGCCTGAGAGCGAGGCCCGCGACATCGCCCCAGAGCCCCAGGCCGAACTGCACCTCGTCCGCACGACGACGGTCCGGGCCGAGCTCATCGGCGAAAGCTACAGCGCCATTGGCGAGATCCGCCCGAGGCAGGAGAGCGATTTCGGCTTCCGTGTTTCGGGAAAGCTCGTCGAGCGCCTGGTCGATGTCGGCGCCACGGTGGAGAAGGGAGCCCTTCTCGCCCGCATCGAGGATCAGGACTATCGCAACCGCCTGCTCAGCGCCAAGGCCGACCGCGCCGCCGCGGAAGCCGTCTTCGTCGAAGCCGAAGCCGCCGAAGCGCGCAGCAGCGCTTTGATCGTGAAGGGTTTTACGACCCGCGCCAATCACCAGCTGGCGGTGAAGAACCTGCGCTCGGCCGAGGCCAAGCTCGATTCCGCCAAGGTGGCCTATGCCATGGCCGAGGACCAGTTGCGCTACACCGAATTGCGCGCCGATTTTTCCGGCGTGGTGACGGAAGTCATGGCCGAGCCCGGGCAAATCGTCAATGTGGGGCAAATGATCCTGCGTATCGCCGACCCATCCGAGAAGGATGCGGTGTTCTCGATCGCCGAATCGGCCTTCGCGCATCCGCCGGAACCGGGCGAGACACCCAAGATCACCGTGTCGCTGTTGAGCAACCCCAACGTTGCCGTGACGGGCACGGTGCGCGAGATCGCACCCGTCGCCGACGACACGACACGGACTTACAAGGTCAAGGTGGCGCTCATGGACGCCGGCGATGAGATGCGCTTCGGCGCCTCGGTTTCAGGCCGCGTCGAGCGCATGACCAAGCCCGTCATGGTCCTGCCCGGGAGCGCGCTCTTCGACCGCGCCGGCGCCCCCGCCGTGTGGGTCGTTGAGAAGGGATCCGAGGTCAGGCTCAAGCCCGTCACCGTGGCGCGCTACGAGACCGACCGTATCATCGTCAGTGACGGCCTCGCCCAAGGTGATATCGTGGTCACCGCCGGGGTCAACCGTCTGCGCGAAAACCAGAAGGTTAGATTGCAGGAGAAGTGAGATGAACGCCCTCAACACGCAAGTGCTTATCGTCGGCGCGGGGCCTACCGGCCTCACTTTGGGCCTGTGGCTCAAGCGGCTCGGCGTGGACATCCGCATCATCGACAAGGGTTCGGGCCCCGGCGACACGTCGCGGGCGCTCGCCGTGCAGGCGCGCACGCTCGAATTCCATCGCCAGATCGGCATCGTCCAGGACGTGCTGTCGGCGGGCGTCAAGATCAAGCAGCTCACCATGCGCAGGCCCAAGGGCATCGCGGCCGAGATTGCCTTGAGCGAATTCGGCGCAGGCGTGACCCGCTATTCTTTCGCCTTCGCGCTGCCCCAGGATATTCATGAGCGCGTCCTCCTCGGCCATCTGCAGGAAGCGGGCGTCACGGTGGAGCGGCATACCGAACTCGTCGATTTCGAAGATGACGGCCAGGGCATCACCGCCAAGTTGCGCAAGGAAGACGTAACGAGCTTCGCCCGGGTGGATTATCTCGTAGGCTGCGACGGCGCCCGCAGCGCCGTACGTCATGGCATGAAGCTCGGATTTCCGGGTGGGACTTATGAACAGTCCTTCTATGTCGCCGACGTCAAAGGCCACGGCAATATCACGCATGAGGGCATCGACATTGTGCTCGGCGACTATGGCTTCGCGCTCATCATGCCGGTCAGGCAGTCCGGGTCGATCCGCCTGATCGGCGTTGTGCCGAAGCGCGTCGAGGCCGAGCCCAATCTCACTTTCGAGATGATCCGCGCGGATGTCGAGCGCGAGAGCGGCGTTAAGGTCGAGACGCTCAACTGGTTCTCCTCCTACCGCGTGCATCATCGCGTCGCCGATCATTTCCGCAGTGGTAGAGCCTTCATCGCCGGCGATGCCGGCCATATCCACAGCCCGGCCGGCGGCCAGGGTATGAATACGGGCATGGGCGATGCGGTGAACCTCGCTTGGAAGCTCGCCGCGGTGCTGCAGGGCCGGGCCAAGCCTGAGCTGCTCGACAGCTATGAGCCGGAGCGCATTGCCTTCGCTCATTCGCTGATCAAGGGTACCGACCAGGCCTTTCGCCTGGTGAGCGGCCGCTCCTGGCTCTCCGACGTGTGGCGGCGCTTCGTGATGCCGAACATCCTGGCGCGCCTGCTTCAGACGAAACTCGGCTCGCGCTTCTTCTTCGGGCTGATCTCGCAGACGCGCATCAACTACCGCGGCAGCGCCCTGAGCCAGGGCAAGGCCGGCAAGGTCGAAGGCGGCGACCGCCTGCCCTGGGTCGACCATGAGCAGGGCGACAATTTCGCAGCCCTGTCGTCGCTCGACTGGCAAGTGCATGTCTATGGCGAGGCGCAACCGGCCCTTGCCGCGAACGTCGCCAAAGCAGGTCTTGCGCTCCACCGCTTCGAGTGGACTGCGGCGGCCGGCAAAGCCGGGCTCGTGCGTGATGCAGCCTATCTCGTCAGGCCCGACGGGCATGTCGGCCTCGTCACCGAGACGCAGGATGCGCAAGCCTTCGCGAGCTATGTCGCCAGGCTCGGTATCAAGCCGCGCCACGTGAATGGCGGAAGCGGGAAACAAAGTCTCTCTTCCGCCGCCTAGAGCAGCCTAACTCACCACTGAATTCGTCGAGCGGACCGGCATGCGCCGATCCCTAGAGGATATCGTCATGCTGTCTTTCAACCTCTCTGACTGGGCTTTGCGCCACAAGAGCGTCGTCGTCTATCTGATGATCGCGGCGGCCGTCGCCGGTGCCTTCGCCTATGCGCGCCTGGGGCGCGAGGAAGATCCGGCCTTCACCATCAAGTCGATGGTGATCAAGACGACGTGGCCGGGCGCCACTACCGGCGATACGGTGAAGCAGGTCACCGACCGTATCGAGAAGAAGCTCGAGGAACTGCCTGATCTCGATTACGTCAAGAGCTACACCAAGCCTGGCGAATCCGTCGTCTTCGTCAATCTCAAGGACACGGTCAAGGGCGCCGATGTCGAGCCGCTGTGGTACCAGGTGCGCAAGAAGGTCGAGGACATCAAGTCGACCTTGCCGTCCGGCGTCCAGGGGCCGTTCTTCAATGACGAGTTCGGCGACACCTTCTCGCTGATCTATGCTCTCTCGTCCGACGGCCTCACCCATCGCGAGCTCAAGGACCTGGCGAGCGATCTTAGAGCCGAATTCCTGCACGTCCCCGATGTCGCCAAGGTCGAACTCATCGGCCAGCAGGATGAGAAGATCTATCTCGAATTCTCGACCCGCAAGGTGGCGGCGCTCGGCCTCGATGTCTCGTCCTTGTCGCAGGTGCTGCAGGCGCAGAACGCGCTCGCGCCGTCGGGCGCGGTCGATTCTGGGCCTGAGCGCATCGCCATCCGCGTCTCGGGCGAGTTCAAGTCCGAGGACAGCCTGCGTGCGATCAATTTCTACGCCAATGGCCGGTATTTCCGCCTGGGCGACATCGCCGAGGTGAAGCGCACCTATGCCGACCCGCCGCAGCCGATGTTCCGCTTCAAGGGCGAGCCCGCGATCGGGCTTGCGATCTCGATGACAAAGGGCGGCGATGCCCTGGCGCTGGGCGAGCATGTCAAGGAAAAGGTCGCGGAGCTTAAGGCCGACCTGCCCCTTGGCGTCGATCTCGATCTCGTCGCCGACCAGTCGCAGGTCGTCGAGGAATCGGTCGGCGAGTTCACCAAGAGCCTCGCTGAGGCAATCGCCATCGTGCTGGTGGTGAGCTTCCTGGCCTTGGGCTTTAGGCCCGGCATCGTCGTCGCCGTCGCTATCCCGCTGGTGCTCGCCATCACCTTCGTGGCGATGGACTATTTCGGCATCTCGCTGCAGCGCATCTCGCTCGGCGCGCTCATCATCGCGCTCGGCCTCCTGGTCGATGACGCCATGATCGCGGTCGAGATGATGATCTCCAAGATGGAGGAGGGCTTCGACAGGGTCAAGGCGGCAACCTTCGCCTATACATCGACCGCCTTCCCGATGCTCACCGGCACCTTGGTGACCATTGCGGGCTTCGTGCCGGTGGGATTCGCCAAGAGCGGGGCCGGCGAATATTGCTTCTCGCTCTTCGCCGTCGTCGGCATCGCCCTCGTGGTCTCCTGGGTCGTGGCCGTGCTGTTCACGCCCTTGACCGGCGTCGCCATCCTGCCCGCGAAGCTCAAGTACAAGGCACATCACCGCGGACAGGGCAGGTTCTCAAGGCTCCTCGACAAGGCGATGCGCGCCAAGTGGACGGTGCTTTCGGCGAGCGCCGGCCTCTTCGCGCTCTCGGTCGTCGCCGTGGGCTTCGTGCCGCAGGAATTTTTCCCGAAGTCGGACCGGCCGGAAGTCATGGTCGATCTCACTCTGCCGCGCACCGCCTCGATCTCGGCGACGCGAGAGGCGGTGGACCGGGTCGAGAAGCTGCTTGCCGCCGATCCCGATATCGAGCGCTGGAGCTTCTATATCGGCCGCGGCGCCATCCGCTTCTATCTGCCGCTCGATGCGCAGCTCGAGAACGACTTCTTCGCGCAGGGCGTGGTCGTGACCAAGGGCCATGCGGTGAGGGCCGCCGTCATCGACCGGCTCGAAAAGGCGCTGGCCACCGGCTTCGATGACGTAATGGCGCGCGTGACGCCGCTCGAAATGGGCCCGCCCGTCGGCTGGCCGCTGAAATTCCGGGTGAGCGGCCGCGAGCCTGAGAAGACCAGGCAGATCGCGCAGGATTTCGCGCAGGTGCTGGGCGCCAACGCCAAGGTGCGCAACATCAACTATGACTGGAACGAATCGGCCAAGGCGATCCGGGTCGAGGTCGACCAGGACCGGGCGCGCGCATTGGGCCTCTCCTCGCAGCAGCTC
Source organism: Pseudomonadota bacterium (assembly GCA_021828105.1). GTDB lineage: Bacteria > Pseudomonadota > Alphaproteobacteria > Rhizobiales > Aestuariivirgaceae > Taklimakanibacter. The sequence continues at coordinate 179,567 of JAKATG010000014.1, read as the reverse complement.
GCCGACAATATCAATGCCGTGCTGTCGGGCGCCAAGATCACGCAGCTCAGGGACGAGACCTATCTCATCGATGTCGTCGCCCGCGCGGTCAAGGAAGAGCGCGCCGATATCGATACGCTGAGGTCGCTGTCGCTCAGTCTGTCCAATGGGCAGCGCGTGCCGCTCGACCAGGTGGCTGAGCTTTCCTATGGCATCGAGCAGCCCTTGATCTGGCGCCGCGGCAGGCTGCCCACCATCACGGTCCAGGCCGATGTGGCAACGGGCGTCGCGGCCGCCTCGGTGGTCAAGGAGCTCGAGCCTGCCATCGCCCGATTCCGCGCCAAGCTGCCCGCGGGCTACAGCGTCGAGCTTGGCGGCGTCATGGAGGACAGCGCCAAGGCGCAGAAGAGCATCTTCGCCGTCTTCCCGCTGGTGCTGTTCCTCATGTTCACGCTGCTGATGGTGCAGCTCATGAGCTTCCAGCGCCTGCTGCTGGTGTTCATGACGGCGCCCTTGGCGCTGATCGGGGTCGCCGGAGCGCTCCTCGTCTCGGGCTCGCCCATGGGCTTCGTCGCTATCCTCGGCGTCATGTCGCTGATCGGCATGGTGATCCGCAATTCGGTGATCTTGATCACCCAGATCGACCAGCATATCGCCGAAGGCGAGGAGCCGTGGTTGGCGGTGATCAGCGCCACCGAGCATCGGCTGCGGCCCATACTGCTCACCGCCGCGGCGGCGATCCTCGGCATGATCCCGATCGCGCCCACCGTCTTCTGGGGCCCGATGGCCTATGCGGTGATGGGCGGTCTGGTCTCGGCCACCGTGCTGACGCTGGTCTTCCTGCCCACACTCTATGTCGCCTGGTTCCGCATCAAGCCTTCCGATGTCCATCGGATGACGGATGCCGCTTCATCCGCGGCGCCCAGCCCCGCCGGCCTGCCGGCAATCGCCTGAACCTTAAACTCAGTCTTAGGAGAAACCCATGTCTGCCTCTGCTAAAAATCGTTTGCCCTTCGCCCTGGGCCTAGGCCTGGTACTGATCCTGGCCGATCTCGCGGCCTTGCCGCTATTGCCGGGCTTCACGAGCCCCGCCGAGGCACGGATCGGGCGGCCTCTGACGCCGCTCAGCGGCGCTGGCGTCGCGCGGCGCACGACGCGCCGGGTCATCACCCGCTCGGCCATCTATGTCGCGTCCCTGCCGGCGGCTTGCGCGCGCGTCACAGTGAACGGCACAACGGTGTGGCGTTGCGGCGGCACCTACTACCAGGCCTATAATGGCCGCTATGTCGTCGTCTATGTGAAGTGACTCAATCCCCTCTCCCCCTTCGGGGGAGAGGGTTAGGGTGAGGGAGAGCCGGCGGGCAATGTTGTCTCAGAATGGAAACACTTCACTGTCGGTTCCCCCTCACCCTCCCAATGCTGCGCATTGGGCCCCTCCCTCTCCCCCGTAGGGGGCGAGGGTATTCCGGCATCAGCTCTTCTCCCCCAGCGCCAGCAGGACGCCTTCCTCGAAATGCGCCGCATCGGCGGGACTCTCGAAGGGGATGATCTTCATATAGGCGCGGGCCGAGAATTTCCCGCCCATGTCGTCGATGAGCGCGATCTGCCGCCGCGCTTCGTCGATCTCGCCGAGTTGCGCATAGCAGGCGGCGAGCCTGGTCCTGATCCAGGGTGTCTGCTTGGTCGATTGCTCGAGGGTTTCCGCAGCGGCGCGATAATCGCCAATGAGATAGAGCGCCAGAGAACGGTCGAACTCAAACCAGTAAGGCTGCAGCGGATCGATGCGCTGGGCACGCGCCAGCCACGCCAGGCCGTCGACAGGCTTGCCGCGCATCACCAGGAGATAGCCCATCTGCTCGATGCAATCGGCGTCGAAGGGATTGAGCTCGAGCGCGATGCGCAGATAATGTTCGGCCGCCTCATGCTGGCGCATGAAGGCGCGGACCAGCGATTGGATGCGTCGGGAGGTGGCCTGGTCGGGCGCCAGTTGCGCGCCCTTGTCGGCGAAATCGCGGGCCTGGGCCAGGATCTCGGGCTCGACCGGATAGAATTCGGCATTGAGCGAGCGCGCCAGCGCCAGATAAGTATAAGCGAGGCCATAGGCCGGATCGCGGGCGATCGCCGCGTTGAACAAGGCTTCGGCGCCCTCGAGGTCCGCCTGGGCCGGGTCGCGCAAGAGGGTCACGCCTTTCAGCACCAGCTCGTAGGTGGCGAGGCTGGTGATCGGCTTGCGCGACGAGCGCTTCAGCCCGGTGGCGGTGACCCGGTGGACGAGCCGGCCGATGATCGCCTCGACGATGTCGCGTTCGATGGCGAAGAAGCCTTCGCCTTCCGCCTGGTAGCGCTCGCCCCAGAGCTGGCTGCCGACCTTGGCGTCGATGAGATTGACGGCGGCCAGCACCCGATCCTCCTGTCGCCGGACCGAGCCTTCGACAAGGAAGTCGGCGCCGATGCGCGAACGGATTTCGCCCCATTCGGCGGCGGCGTGCGAGGCGAAGGAGAAGCTGGTATTGCGCGCCAGCACGGTCAGCGTGCCGAAGCGGGCGAGGCCGTTGATGATGTCCTCGGCGAGGCCGTCGACGATCGCCTCATTGGCAGGATCGCCGCCTTCATTGCGGAAGCGCAGCACCGCGACGATCGGCTGGTTGCCGATCTCGGGCAGGGCTTGCGGTCCGGTCCCGGCTGCCAGCATGTAGCCGCGCTTCGACACCGTGCGCACCAGCTCATCGCCCAGCACCTTGCGGATCTCCCGGATCGACTGGGTAAGCGAATCCTCGGTGACATAGACGCCGGGCCAGACGGTTTCGAGAAGCTCGCCCTTGGGGACGACACGGCCCATATTGCGGGCGAGATGGGTGAGGCACGCATAGGCCTTGGGCCTGAGAAATAAGGGCTCGTCGTCCTGCTCGATCGTGCCCTTGCGCAGATCGAGCGTGAACCGGCCAAAGCGAAAGACCTCATCCGCGACCGACATTTCCTTCCCCAGGAAGCTTACCGGCCTCTTCTTCGTAACACAGTCCCGCCCTGCCACTCTAGGGCGCCTGCGGCTGCGGCACCTCATGCTCGATCGGAGCGAGTTCCTCACCACCGATCGCCGCCTCGAAAGTGCGCAGGCGCTTATAGATCGACTGCAATTCGACGATGGTCGTCCAGGCTCTGACGAGATACTGGAAGGACTGGCTCACCTGCGAGAAGACGTTGAGGATCTGCTGCATCGGCCCGAGCGTGAGCTTGCCGGCGACAATCGAGGGGATCAGAACAAAGTAGCCGAAGATATTGTCAGTCTGCAGATAGAGGATACGACCGACATTGAAATAGCAGTAGTGCAGGTAGAGGCGGAAGTAATTGGCTCTGACCGCCCGGAACAATTCGGCAAGTGTCGGCGGCTGGGCGCGCTCGGCATGATCCTCGCCGAAGACGAGCTCCTTACGATAGGCAGCCTCGACCCGCTGATTGCGGAAATAGAGCCCCGGCAGCTTGATGCCGAGAAACGCCAGAAAGGTCGTGCCAAAAACCGACCACAGAACGGCGGCAATCACCAGCGCATTCGGCACGGCTCCGACGACCGGGAGCTCCGTGACGAGGGTGGAATACTGCGCGAGTATTGGAAGGAAGGCGATGAGTGTCATGACGCTGTCGATCAGGTTCACACCCAGGCTTTCCATGGTCTGGGAGAAGCGCATCGTGTCGTCCTGAACGCGCTGCGCCGCACCTTCGATCCTCCGCAGCGTCGGCCAATGAGAGACATAATAGTCGTTCATGGCGGTGCGCCACCTGAAGATATAATGACTGGCGAAAAAATGCGTCAGAGTCCCGATTACCACATAGACGAAGGCCAGCTTGAGGAAGCCCCAGAGCCCTTCAAAATATTGTACGGGCGTCACCGGCGCCGTCTTGGCAAGGCCGGCCTGGATCAGGTCGAAGAACGGGCCATACCATTTGTTGATGGCAACGCTCACTTGCACCTGGAAATAGACAACGAAAATGATGAGGGCTGAACCCAGGATCGACCAGCGCGCCCAGGGATGCGGCGCGTAGATCAGCCAGAAGGCGGCAAAGATCCCGATCACGACGACATAATAGATGTAGAACCAGATGAAGCCGCGAGACCAGAACACATTGATGGTGGCCGGATCCACCGCATCAGGCGTCGTGGGCAGGACGCCGAGCATGAGGCCGAGCGCGCTGCCGAAGCGGTACCAGACCGCGACCGCGAGCAAGGTCCAGACGAGCACCGACCAGAAGAACAGCCTGGGCTGCGGAAAGAAGGAAACGAACATGGGGGATCCTTTCGCCGGGGAAGCCTCACTAGAAAGCAGCGGAAACGGCGAAACAAGGGCGAAGGCGATTACATTGTCTTAAGCTTAAGGCCTATTTCCCTCTGATCCGCGCGCCGGATGCCGTCTCGAACAGGAATACGGCCGGATCGGCGAAATCGATGCCGATCGGCTCATCCATCTGATATTGCGCCGACTTGTCGGCCTTGACCGTGATCGTCCGCTCGCCGATCTGGGCCGAGATCAGCGTATGGTCGCCGATGAGCTCGAGCGCATAGACGCGCGCCTTGATCTTGCCTTTGTCGGGCGCCGTCACCCGGCAGTCCTCAGGGCGCAGGCCCGCGGTGACCTTCTGCTGCGATTGCGCGATGCCGGTCGCGAATCTTCCTTCCGGCCAGGTGAATTGCCCATTGGCGAGCTCGCCCTCGAGGAAATTCATCGGCGGCGAGCCGATGAAGCCCGCGACGAAGAGATTGGCGGGATCGTCATAGATGCGCCGGGGCTCGGCGATCTGCTGCACCACGCCCTTGTTCATGATGGCGACGCGATGGGCGAGCGTCATCGCCTCCACCTGGTCATGGGTCACATAGATGGTGGTGACGCCGAGCTCGGCCTGGAGGCGCTTCAGCTCGGAGCGCATGGCGCCGCGCAATTTGGCGTCGAGATTGGAGAGCGGCTCGTCCATGAGAAAGACCGACGGCCGTCTGACCATGGCGCGGGCGAGCGCCACGCGCTGGCGCTGGCCGCCCGAGAGCTGGCGCGGATAGCGTCCGAGGAATTCCTCAAGGTGCACTTTCGTGGCGGCACTCGTGATCGCGGCATCGCGCGCCCTGGGCGCCACTTTGCGCATCTTGAGCGGATAGCCGATATTCTCCGCCACCGTCATATGCGGATAGAGCGCATAGGACTGGAACACCATGGCGACGTCGCGGTATTTGGGCAGCACCTGGGTGACGTCGCGCTCGCCGATGAGGATGCGTCCCGATGTCACCGATTCGAGTCCCGCCACCATGCGCAAGGCCGTCGTCTTGCCGCAGCCCGAAGGCCCGAGCAGCACCAGGAACTCGCCGTCGGCAATGGTAAGGTCGAGGCCCTTCACCACCTCGACCGGTCCGAAAGACTTATATATCTGTGCAAGCGTGACCTTCATGCGAACGGCTTTCGTAGAACACCCTCGCCCCCAACGGGGGAGAGGGAGGGGCCCATTGCGCAGCAATGGGAGGGTGAGGGGGAACGGGCCGCAATTATCCGGATTGTGTCGTGCCGCCGGTTCCCCGTCACCCTAGCCCTCTCCCCCGTGGGGGGAGAGGGGATTGAGAAGAGAGCCATAAACATCCCGCTCACCCTTTCACCGCGCCGACCAGGAGCCCGCGCGCAATGTGTTTCTGCAGCACGCTCGCGATCGCGATGACGGGCGCGATCATGACCACGATCAGCACCGACATGTTCCACCATTGCGGACCCCGCGTCGTGTTCTGCGCCGAGACCAGGACCGGCATGGTCTGCGCCTTGGCGTTGGAAAGGAAGAGAGCGAGCAGATATTCGTTCCAGGCGAGGATCAGCACCAGGAGGAAGGTGGCGACGAGGCCCGAGCGCACCAAAGGCAGCGCGATGGTGGCGAAGACCCGCAGCTTCGAGGCGCCGTCGATCTCCGCACTCTCCTCGAGATCGCGCGGGATGGCGGCGAAGAAATCACGCGTCAGCCACACGACGATCGGAAGGTTGACCGCGGTATAGGTGGCGATCAGCGCTGCTTGCGTGTCGAGGAGGCGGAGCTGCTGGAACATCACATAGATCGGCAGCACCGCGACGATCGGCGGCATGATGCGGTTGGAGATGATCCAGAATTCGACGTCATTGTTGCCGACGGCGGCTTGCGTGCGGTTGACCAAAGTGACGAGGGCGATGACGAAGAGGGCGAGCGCCACCATCGCGGCGCTCGGCCATTGGACGCCCAAGCCCGCCACCGCGACGATGACGGCGATGAGGAGCAGGATGAAGAGGGCGACGCCCAGAAGTTTTACCTGGAAGCGGATGCGCACCAGCGCGTAAGCCGCGAGCGCGCCGATCAGAACGCTGAGGATGGTGCTCATGAGCGCCACGACGACCGAATTGAGATAGGGACCGAGCGTATAGTTCTGCAGCAGCATGAAGTCCCAGGCGGCGAGCGAGGGCTGGAAATCGATGAAGGGAATATAGAACGGCCCGTTGTCGACCTCGCCTACGCCCTTGAAGGAGGTGATCAGCACCCAATAGAGCGGCACCAGCACGACGAGCGCCCAGAGAAAGAGCAGCGCATAGGTGATGACGAAGGCGACAGGCGACTGCTTGTCGATTGCAGCGGGCTCGAACAGGCGCTGGGCGAGGCTCCTTTCGGGTGCAGCGCTCATGCTTCATGCCTCCGCGCCGGGCGCACGACGAAATTGAAGAAGGACACGCAGAAGACGGTCGAGATGAAGAGCAGCATATAGCCGACGGCGGCCGAGCCGCCGAGATCCTGGGTGCGCCAGGCGATGAAGGAATGGAGCGTCAGGGATTCGGTGGCAAGCCCCGGGCCGCCGCCGGTCAAGACATTCGGCAAATCGATGATCTTGAAGGCTTCGATGAGGCGGATGAGCACGACGGTCGCGGCGATGGGCGCGATGGCGGGCCAGGTGATGTCGCGAAAGATCTGGAAGCCGTTGGCGCCGTCGAGCTTCGCCGCCTCGACCTGGTCGCGCGGCTGGTTCTCGACCGCGGCCAGGAGCACGATGAACATGAAGGGCGTCCATTGCCAGGTGTCGCCGACCAGCACCATGAGTCGCGCCGACCAGGCTTCCGTCGCCCATGACCATTCGGTGATGCCGAAGGCCTGGGTTAAGGGCGCGAAAGGCCCTTTCTGCATGTCGGCCAGCATGCGGAAGGTGTAGGCGATGCCGACCGGCGTCACCATCAGCGGGATGAAGAACAGGACGCGGAAGAAATTGCGCCCGCGGATCGGCTGGCCGCAGAGGAGGGCGAGACCGAGGCCCAGCGCGAATTGGATGGCGACGCCGACGACGACATAGAGCAGCGTGTTGACGACCGTCCCTGGCACGCCGCCTTGCGCCGTGGTGAGGATCACGACGAGGGCGAGACCCATGGCGGTCGCAGCCGCGATCAGCCGGCCGAGCGTGCCGCCGATCGTCGGCTGGCCCGACGTGAAATAGCGATAGAGCAGATAGAGCAGGAGGCCCGCGATGAGAAGGACGAGCAGCCACTGGAAGACACTCAACCGTCCGAAAGCACCGAGCAGATGATATTGCTGCGAGCCGAAGAGGAGTTTTCTGAAATTGGCCAGCCCGATGAAGCGCAAGGTGAAGCCGCCGGGTGCCAGAGCGAAGCGCGACAGCGCGAGGTAGGCGGAGATGATGAGCGGGAAGAGCGCGAAAGCGAGGATGACGATTACCGCCGGCAGCACCATCACCGGTCCGCAATTGCGGTCGAGCCATTCCGCGAAGCCGCGGGGGGAGGTGGCGTGATCAGCGGTCGCGGTCAAAAGCCCTTCTCAATTCTTTCTCCGTCCTCCCGTCGTCCCGGCGAAAGCCGGGATCCATTGAATTCTTTCAAGGGGCGCAATGCCGCCCGCTTGCTCTTATTCAGGGGGCCCCGGCTTTCGCCGGGTTGACGTTCTTTCGCCGGAATGACGGCATGGCGATGATAATCCGGCGCGGCTCTCGAAGCAGCCGCGCCGGATCAGGCGTCCCCTACTTCGCGCCAATCGTCGCCTTGTAGAATTCGAGCTGCTGGTCCTTGCCGATCTCGTCATTGAGCTCGTTCCAGCCGTCGACGACCGCTTTCACCGTCGCCTCCTTGTCGATCTCGCCCGCGAGGAAGCGCGACACCGCCTCGTCGAGCACCACTTGCTGGTATTTCTGGTTCTGCGGGATGCGCAGATCGAGGATCATGTTCGGGCTGCTCATGCTCTGATTGATGGCGCCGAGATAGACCTTGGCCTCGTCCTCGCTCATGCCGGCATTCTTCCACAGGTCGCTATAGGAGAGCTGCGAAGTGCGATAGGGGTTGAAGCCGGTGCCGCCGATGGTCACGTCGGAGTTCGACTGCGCCGGCTGCGTCATAAAGGAGAAATAGGCATAGGCCGCGTCCTTGACCTTGTCGCTCGCCTTGGCGTTGATGCCGCCGCCCCAGCCGCCGAAGGCCGCGAAGGGCGCATGATTGACGCCGTCGATGGCATGCGGGCAGGTCTCGGCCGAGCAGGCCTCGAGCTTGCCTGAATCCCAGTTGAGCACTTCCTTGGCGCCCGGCATGATCGCCGCACCCCATTTGCCCATGACCTTGGACTGCTTGGGATCGATCGAGATGGTGCCGACATCGCCCCAGTCGAGATTGAGGGCGCAGCGTCCCGAAGCGAAGAGCGGACGGGTATCCGAGACGTCGAGATTGAGCTCGTCCGGCGGCCCGTATTGGGTCGAGTCCTTGAGGAAGTCGAGCGCCTTGCGGAAGGCCTCGTTGTCGACGAGCGGCGTCATGTCCTTGGTGTTGAAGAAGGTGCCCTGGCTCGTGCCCTTGGACTGGGTCATCGAGCCGACCACGTCCGAGACGAACCAGTAGCTCTGGGCATTGCGCTTCTTGGCGATGCAGGAGCCGAAATCGGGCGTGCCGTCGCCATTCATGTCCTTGCCATGGGTGGCCTTGGCGACCGCGAGATACTCGTCCCAGGTCGTCGGCACTTTCTGGCCGGCTTCTTCCAGGACGTCCTTCCGGTAATACATCATGTGGAAGTCCCCATCGAGGGTAATCATATAGGTCTTGCCGTTGTACTTCTCGGAGAAGTCGCGGAAGAACGCACCCACGTCATCCTGCTTGATGTCCTTGTCGGCATCGACGCGTGGGGTGAGGTCCTCGAGAAAACCACCGGCGATATAGTCGACCATCCATTGCGGCGCGAAGACCGCGGCGTCGACCGAATTGGTGCCGCTCGACCAGTCGGTGAGGATCTTCTGATAGAGATCGGAGAAGGGCACGGCGACGACATTGATCTTGGCGCCGGTCAGCTTCTCGAAGTCGGGGGCGCGCCGCTGCAGCGGCTCCTGGATGGCGCCGGTCTGGGTGATGACATTGACCGTCACCCCTTCAAAGGGCTTGTCCTGCGCCACGGCCGGCGTCGCAAAAGCACACAAGGCCGAAACGCCGGCCAGCAACCAACCAAGTCTCATGTGATGTCCTCCCATATGGCCTGAATTTATCCAGTGTTTGTCATACAATACCGGCATCCACGGGTGAGTCCAGACGGTAAAAGTGGGCGGTGTCCCTGCCTCATGTTTGTGCAGATGCGAGTCAGCCCTCTCCCCCGCTTTTGCGGGGCGAGGGTAAGGAAGTGCTCACCCGTTCGCGCGCAGATTGCTGGGGGCGGTGCCGATCACGCGCTTGAAGGCGCGGCTGAAGGACGCTTCCGATTCATAGCCGAGCTTGCGGGCGACGACCGAGATGCGCATGCGGTCGCGCATCAGCCATTGCCGCGCCTGGTGCATGCGGACCTGCGCCACATAGCGCGCCGGCGTCTCGCCGACGATCTCGGTGAAGCGTTCGGCGAAGCCCGAGCGCGAGGCGCCCATCAGCCTGGCCAGCGCCTCGACCGACCAGTCGCGGCTCGGATCGAGATGGATCTGGGCGAGGACGCGCCCGACCTCGGGATTGCGCGCCGCGGCGATCCAGCCCGTGGCATCGCCGCAGGCCCGCTCGACCCAGGCCCTGATGATGCCGGCGGCCAGCACATCGGCGAGCCGTGCCAGGATGCCGCTCGAGCCGATGCGGTTCATCGTCACCTCGCAGGCCATCGCCTCGAGGAGATGAGGAATGGCGGGCTCGCTCAAGGCGAGTTCGCAGGACCGCATGAGCTCGGGCATGGCCTTGAGCAGGGGATGCGCGCGGTCGACATTGAAAGTGAGGCTGCCGCAGAAAAGGAGCGTGCTCTCGCCCTCGCCGCCGCCCTTCACATCGAAGATGTTACCGGAGACCGGTGCGATCTCGTAATGGGCGAGCGGCATCGGCTCGACGCCGGGGGCGCTGGCGAGCTGATGCTCGGCGCCGCGCGGCAAGAGGGCCGCATCGCCCGGTTTGATCGCGATCCACTCCTTGTCGGGTGTGAGAAGCCAGCAGCCGTTGCGGCCGATGAAATGGAAGCGCGCCGCTTCCTGCGCCGGCATCAGGATGGCCCAGGGCGCCTTGAGCTCGCAGCGGCCGTAATCGACGCCGTCGAGCCGCAAGCCGCGCAGCATGTCGCTCAAAGGATCGCTCGCGCTGCGCAGAATTCGTTTGGACGATCGGTCAAGCATTATGGCGTTTCTATCATAGAAGCCCCAAGGGGGCACAACTATCTCCAGCATCTCTGCATGTTGGAGATTGCATATGTCCGATTCCGCTTCTTGTGCCGCGACCATGGAACAGGTCGCTACGTCAGCGTCCGACGAATTCTCGCCGGTGTGGCCCGCCGTCGTCTCCTTGTCGCTCGGCGTCTTCGGCCTGGTCACCGCCGAGTTCCTGCCGGCGAGCCTGCTCACGCCCATGGCGAAGGATCTCGCCATCAGCGACGGCTCTGCCGGCCAGGCGGTGACGGCAACGGCGATCGTGGGCGCGATCGCGGCACCCTTGATGGCGATCCTCACCCGCGGCATCGACCGCCGAACCGTGCTGTGGGCCTTCTCCGTCCTCCTCATCGTCTCCAATATCATCGCCGCGACGGCGAGCGGCCTCGCCATGCTGCTCATCGCCCGCATCATGCTGGGCGTGGCGCTGGGCGGCTTCTGGTCGATGTCGGCGGCGATGGTGATGCGCCTCGTGCCGATGCGCCTGGTGCCGCGCGGCATGTCCCTCATGATGACCGGCGTTTCGGTCGCCACCGTCACCGCGGCACCGGTCGGCGCCTATATCGGCGAGCTCTGGGGATGGCGCACGGCTTTCTTCACCGCTGCCGGCGTCGGGCTTCTCGCGCTACTGGTGCAGATGCTCACTTTGCCGAAGCTGCCGGCTCTCGGCGCCGCCAATCTGCGCACGCTCTTCGATCTCTTGAAACGGCCGAGCCTCAGCGTTGCGGTGCTGACCGTGCTGCTCGCCATCTCCGGCCATTTCGCCGGCTTCACCTATGTGCGTCCGTTCCTCGAGCAGGTGCCGCATCTGTCGATCGAGGCGATCGCGCTGACGCTGCTCGCTTATGGCATTGGCGGCTTCTTCGGCAATTTCGCCGGCGCTTTCCTGGTCGAGAGGAGCCTCAAGGCCAATATGGTGCTGGGCATTCTTTTCATCAGCCTCATGGCCCTTGTCCTCATCCTCTTCGGATCGGCGCAAGGGATTGCCGCGGCCGCGGTGGCCTTCTGGGGCTTTGCTTTCGGTCTGCTGCCCGTCGGATTCCAGAGCTGGATCATACGCGCGGCACCCGATGAAGCGGAAAGTGCGGGCGGTCTCCTGGTCGCGACCTTCCAGGTCGCCATCGCCTCGGGTGCCATATTGGGCGGCGTGCTCGTCGATAACGCCGGTGCCACCGGTGCGGTCGGCTTTTCCGCCATCGCGACGCTTCTCGGCGCCGCTTTGGTCTTTGCCGCAACGGGCAAGGCGGCCGCGCCCGAGAGGTGACGGCCGTCATGCCTCTTGCCAGGCGCGCATGAAAGCCTGCAACATCGGGGGATGATCGACAGGCTATTCTCGCTCGGGGGGAAGCGGGCACTGGTCACGGGCGCCAGCCGCGGCATCGGCCGCGCTCTGGCCGAAGGCCTGGCGGCCGCCGGCGCCGACATGGCTGTCGCCGCCAGGCGGCTCGAATCCCTCGACGGCACCGTCGCCGCCATTCGCGAGCTCGGCCGCAAGGCGATGCCCATTGCCATGGACGTCACCCAGATCGCCAGCATCCGCGCCGGTGTGGCGGAAGCCGCCGTCACTCTGGGCGGGCTCGACATCCTCATCAACAATGCCGGCATCGAGCAAGTGGCGCCCTCGCTCGATATCGAGGAGTCGCTCTGGAACCGCATCGTCGACACCAATCTCAAGGGCGCCTTCTTCACCGCGCAATCGGCCGCCCGGCTCATGAAGAAAGGCGGCGTCATCCTCAATATCTGCTCGCTCACCTCCGAGCGCGGCGTGCCGACGGCCGCCCCCTATGGCTCGTCCAAATCGGGGCTCCTCGGCGCCACGCGGACGCTGGCCGCGGAATGGGCCCAGATCGGCATCAGGGTCAATGCCCTGGCGCCCGGCTATTTCCGCACCGATTTGACCGAGGTTTTCTATCAGAGCGAGGACTGGCAGGCCTCCATGCTCGGCAAGATCCCCATGGGCCGCTTCGGCGAGCTTGACGACCTTATCGGCGCCAGCGTGTTCCTGTGCTCCGATGCGTCGCGCTATGTGACGGGCGTGTGCCTGCCGGTCGATGGCGGCACGCTCGCCGCCCTGTAAACCCGGCCCTCCGGGCCGCCATGCAATGCAATATTGTCAGTCGGGCGAACCCATGTCAGATGTTGTATCCGGCGTGTCGGACCTGCGAACAGGCCGTTGCGCCGGATGGGGAACGGGGAATGTTCCGCGATCTTAGCACCAGCACAAAGCTTCTGCTTTTGTGCGGCCTTTTCATCCTTTCGCTCGCCGTAACGACCTACAGTCTCGTTACGGAGAAGCAGATAGCTATTCAATTCGCGCGAAAGGAGCTCATCGGCAGTCAGTACATTGCCGCTCTGCGCCCGACCTACGAGGTTGTCCTTGCCCAGCAGGGGGAGCGGGGGACGGTTGCCCTCATTCGCACCGACGAGCTCATCCGTGTGCTTACCTCGGGGCGGGCCGGGAGTGCCGTCGGACTGGAGACTGCCGAGCTCGAGCAGGCGCTTGTCAAGGCCTTGCGTGATCTGCCGCTGACCATGGCTGAAAGCGCCAATGGCAATGATCCCGTGCAAAACGTGCTCGCCAAGGCGCGAAGCCTGATCGTGCGCGCCGCCGACGATTCCAACCTGACGCTCGATCCCGATATCGACAGCTACTATCTTCAGACGATCGTCACCACCAAGCTGCCGGCATGGCTTGCCCAGCTGGCCCGGATGCAGGCTCTGTTTAGCCGCTCCGTTCCATCAGGCACCTCGGTCGAGGAACACAGGGTCCGCTTTCAGGTGCTGGAAGGCGTCCTGCAGTCGCTCCTGGACGACACGGCAGAGGATCTCAAAGCGGCGTTTCGAGGGAACAACGGCGACAGCGTGAAGAAGGCGACCGAGGGCGCGCTCTATACCGCCATCGCCGCTTCACGTTCCTATCTCGATGACTTGAAAGCCGGCATGAACGACAGCCCAGCCGACCCGGCCTCAGATCTTCTCGACCAGAGCTTTGCAAGGGCCACGAGCAGCGCAACCGCCGCGTGGACGGCCGTTCAAGGCGAGCTCGATCGTATTCTGCGGCAGCGTATCGACGGGCTGCTGGCCAGGCTGCGCGGCGGTGTCGGAGCGACGGGTGTGCTGGCAGCGCTCAGCCTTCTGGTCGCGTATCTGACCCTTCGCTATATCGTGACGCCGCTCAGGCGGCTCGAGGCGGTGGCGACAAACGTGCGCGAAACCAAGGACTATCGCCTGCGCGTCAACTATGACGGCAAGGACGAAATCGGACAGGTGGCGGTTGCGTTCAACGACATGTTGTCCGAGCTTTCCGCGACGCGTGAGCGGGAGAAGGCCGAGCAGACGGAACTGGCGCGCACCAGCAAGCTGATGACCATCGGGGCGATGACCGCCTCGATCGCCCATGAGGTCAATCAGCCGCTGGCCGCCGTCGTGACGAACAGCAACGCGGCGTTGCGCTGGCTGGCAAACCAGGAGCCCAATCTCGATGAGGCCCGCGCCGCGCTGAAGCGCATCATCGACAACGGCCATCGCGCGAGCAAGGTGATCGGCAGCATACGCGCGATGTTCAAAAAGGATCTTGCCGAACGAACCCGTTTCAATGTCAACGACCTGACGCGCGAAGTCCTGATCCTCGCTCAGGACAGTCTTCAGGCTCATCAGGTGACGCTGCGCACCGAGTTGCGTGAGGGGGTCCCCGAGGTGCTTGCCGACCGCGTGCAGCTGCAGCAGGTCCTGCTCAATTTGATCATCAACGGGGCCGAGGCAATGGCTGGGGTCACGGATCGCGAGCGCCTGTTGCAGGTGTCGTCCGCCGTCCACGATGCCGATGGGGTCGTCATAACGGTGACCGATTCGGGCACGGGCATCGACCCCAAGGACATCAACCAGATTTTCGAGCCCTTCTATACGACGAAGGCGAGCGGGATGGGGATGGGATTGGCGATCTGCAAGTCCATTGTCGAGTCGCATGGCGGCCGGCTATGGGTGACGCCCGCAAATCCATGCGGAACGGCGTTTCACGTCGCGATGCCTGGTTATATGGTTGGCGAGGGATGAACAAGAAAACATCGGAAACACAACCGGTCGTGTTCGTCATCGACGATGACCCGTCGGTGCGCGAGGCGCTCAGCAGCCTGTTTCGGTCCATCGGCCTGAGAGTCGAGCTGTTCGCATCGACCGCGGAGTTCCTGAGCACGGAACCATCGACCGCCCCCAGTTGCCTCGTGCTCGACGTCAGATTGCCAGGATTGAGCGGGCTCGATTTTCAGACCGAACTGGCGAAAGCCAATATGCACATTCCCATCATATTCATAACGGGGCATGGCGATATTCCGATGACGGTCAAGGCGATGAAGGCGGGGGCGGTCGAATTCCTCACCAAGCCGTTTCGCGATCAGGATATGCTGGACGCCGTCCAGCTTGCATTTGCGAAGGATCGCCAACGCCGCGAGAGCGAGAAGACGACGACCGACCTCAGGGCCAATTTCGAAACGCTCACCTCTCGCGAGCAAGAGGTCATGGCGCTGGTGACGGCGGGACTCATGAACAAGCAAATCGCGGCGGAAATCGGCGTCAGCGAGATTACGGTGAAGTTCCATCGCGGCAACGTCATGCGCAAGATGGGCGCTCGCTCATTCGCCGATCTGGTGAAAATGGCGGGCGTCCTCGGGGTGCGCCGTGCCAAAGCACAGTGATTTATACCTATGTATAGTTTCACTCGCGCCGCCAATTGCTCAAATGTGAGGCAGTCACGGGGTCGACCTGCGACCACGCCTTCAAAAAGGATAATCAATCTTGCCGGAGCCTGTCGTGATTTCGATTGTCGATGATGATGAATCCGTACGCGAAGCCACGAAAGGCCTTGTGAGGTCACTCGGTTACACCGCCGCGACATTCGAATCGGCTGAGGAATTCCTCAACTCGGAGCGCCGATACGATACGTCCTGCGTCATTGCTGACGTTCAGATGCCGGGTTTGAGCGGGGTCGAGATGCAGAGGCGCCTGATCGAGGAAGGCCACGATCTGCCCATGATATTCGTCACCGCTTTTCCCGAAGATCGGGTCCGGGCAACCGCAATGGAGGCCGGCGCGGTGGGCTTTCTGAGCAAGCCTTTCAATGAAGAGCATCTGATCGGCTGCCTCGATAGCGCGCTCGGGCGCCGCAGCGCCGACTGATGGACCGCCGGTTCATGCCGGCGGCCGCGGCCAAGACCCCATACAATCAGTCCTATACCTAAGCATAGGCGTGCCCCGCACTTTCGAGGTCGCCGCTTTCCCTGCGTATCATTGAGCGATTGCGGGCCGGCGCTATACCTATCGCCAAAATTCCAAGAAGGAATTGGCTATAGGGAGGTCTTGATGACCAACGTGCGGTTCTTTCATTCAGTTCTCATCGGGCTCATCGCTGCGACGTTCTTGTCCGGCGCGATGATGGTTGGGCTGGCCATGACAACCGATCCCTCCGGCTATGAGCGGTTATATTAAGATGACCCGGTCCCTCAAGCTTCACAGCTGCGCTCTTTTCCTTGCATTTTGCATGCTCACGGTGCTTCCGGTGGCTTCCCGCGCCCCCTTCATCAGCGCAGCGGATCAGCGCGGCGAATCGACAATCCACAAGAACGGGCCCACGCCCATGTGGATGGCAGGAACATCCGCCCCGGCCAAAGCGAAGGCCTGGAGCTGACCAGCATTATGGCCGCTCCTCCTCCCCAGGGCGGCCAGCCCGGGCGTTTTCCCCTCACGCCCGCTAAAGCGTGATGGCGACTTAGAAAAAGCCATCACGCTTTATCTTTGTTCGAACCTGATCTGGCCGGTTTAAGCCCGGCCATACCCTTTGCGAGCCGAAGCTCCCATCCGGATTCGAATGACCGCGATGCGCCGGCGTCAAGCGCCGGGTGAGAAAGCTCCGAATCAACACCCAAAATTGTCCTTGCGCTTGTCACAGACATCTGAATAGACTGCAAAGCGCTTTGGCAAAGCGCTTTGGTAACTTTGGGTTGAGATATGTCTGTTGTCTCAATAGCGGATGTGGCTGCTGCAGCGGGGGTCAGCCCGACGACCGTTTCGCACGCGCTCAGCGGCAAGCGGAAGGTGAGCCCTGACATCGTAAGGCGCGTCAGGGAAGCGATGGATCGCCTTGGCTACCAGCCCAGCCGCACCGCGCAGAACCTGGCGCGCGGGACCACGCGGATCCTGGCAATCGTGGTGCCGGATATCGGCAACAGCTATTTCGCCGAGCTCGCCAAGGGCGTCGAGGCGGCGGCGGTGGAGCGCGGCTACAATGTGATCCTGTGCACCACCGGCTTCGATCACGAAAGAGAGATGCAATATCTCCAGATGATCAAGTCGCGCGCGGTGGACGGCATCATCTACTCGGCGGGCGCGCCGCCCACGAATAGCGAGCTCCACCGCCTGCTCGGCGACGTGCCGTTGGTATTCGTGGACGAAGAGATCGTGGGCACCGACTTCACCTCGGTTGTCTCGGACAGCGAAAATGGCGCCAAGCTGGTCGCCCGTCATCTGCTCGATCTCGGTCACCGCTCCGCCTTGCTGCTCGACATACAGGGCAATGGCGCAACGAGCATCCGCCGTGTCGGCGGCTTTCGCGCGGCATGGCGCGCCGGCGGCGGTGGCGATTTTCCGATCGTCAAATCGGATCTCACCGAACAAGGCGGCCGCGCCGCCGTGATCCCCTATATCGAGGCGATGCGCACCGGCGAGATCACCGCGATCTTCGCGCTCAACGATTTCATGGCGATCGGCGCCATCAATCAGCTGCGCAAGGCGGGAATAGACGTACCACGCAGTGTCTCGGTCGTGGGATTCGACGACGTCTCGGCCGGCGCCTACAGCTACCCTCCCCTCACCACGATACGCCAGAATGTTCTGGGCCTGGGTGCTGCGGCGACGGCGGCCCTCATCGACTCCCTTGATGATCGTAAGCCGCTCAGCGGCGAACAGGTGGTGCTTCCCGTCGAGCTGGTCATTCGCGAATCGACCAGCACCGCTCCGCGCCGGGAGGCGAGATAGCATGTCGAAATATTCGGTGTTCTTCGGCGACGTGGCGGAGGACGAGTATTACGCCGCGCCGTTCTTTCCGGCCCCCGGCGACAAGATCATCGTCAAGGCGCTGGAGCCCCAGTTCGGCGGCATGGTCGCGAACGCCGCCTCGATTTTCGCTCATTACGGGATGGCGACTTCCTTCATCTCGCAATTGAATTCGGGCCCCTTGACCCAGAAGCTGCTCGGTCAATTGCGCGCTGCCGGACTCAACACCGATCACGTCATCTTCGACGATGCGGTTCCCGATTCCAAATGCATCATTCTCATTTCCGGCAATCAGCACATCGTCATCATTCCGAAGCTGGGCATCACCAGGTCCGAGATCACGCCCGCGATGTTCGAGCACATGGCCGGCGCGGAATTCCTCTTCACCACCTTGACCGACGCGCGGCCGTTCCGGATGCGGGACCTGACGGCGCCGGGCGTACTGTCGGCATTGCGCCGGCGCGGCACCAAGATCGTGATGGATGTGGATGTTTACAACCTGGAAAACCATCCCTCCGGCTTGATCGAATATTGCGACATCCTGTTCATGAATTCCCTCGGCAAGCGGCGCTTCACCCAGGTCGGCAATGATATAGATGCGCTTCTCGAGGCCGGCGCGACCGCGATCGTCGTGACCAAGGACAGCGACGGCTGCGATCTCCATACGGCGAAGGGCATCAGGAGCATTCCCGGCTACAAGGTCGACGTCGTCGACGTGACCGGTGCCGGAGACACGTTCTCGAGCTCATTTCTCTATGCCTATTCGCAATCGGCAGATCTCGTGGCTGCCGCCGAATTCGCCAATGCGGCGGCGGCACTTTCCGTCGGCAAGGTCGGCGCCCGCGGCGGAATGACGACCGATAAGGCGGTGCGGGCCTTCATGAAGGAACACGGCGGTGCTCGTATGAACGACCAACAACCAAGATCAAACCAGGGAGGAAAGGAAGACCATGTCACAGGATAATACTTTGTCGAAGACCATGCAGGGCTATGGGCGCCTGACGATATTCATGATTCCCATCGGCATCGCCATCAACTTCGTGGGCGGCCAGTTCGCGCTGTTGCTGAAGCTGCCGGTCTATCTCGACAGCATCGGAACGATCCTGGTCGGCGCCACATGCGGCGGCCTGCCCGGCGCGCTGGTGGGAGCCGTCTCGAACGTCCTCAATTCGATCACGTCGCCGCCCACCATGGTGTTCGGCATCCTCAGCATCATGTTCGGATTGCTGGCGGGGTGGCTCGCCAAGCGGGGCGTGTTCACCAGCCTGACGCTGACGCTGCTGAGCGCCATTCCCTTTGCCTTCATCGGCGGCGTGCTGGGCGCTCTGCTCACGATATGGGTGTTCGGCGGCCTCGCCGTCGGTGGCGGCGCGCTGGTGGTCGGAGCCTTGACCGCGGCCGGGTTCGACATCAATACGGCGAACTTCCTGGCGCAAGTGCCCATGGATGTGCTCGACAAGGTCCCGACGGTTCTCGTCGTCTATGCGATCCTGAAGGGCATGCCGAAGCGGCTCTTCGCCAAGCTGCCATTGGGCTATATCTATCTCGACAAACGCTCAGCGACGACGGCCGCCCAAAAGCCGACGGCGTGAGCCATGCAGCAAGACGCCACGAAGGAGCGTGCCGAGATCGACCGGGAGTTCGTCGAAGCTTTTCGACGCCCGGTAAGCCAGGGAAATTGGGTTCGGGATATCAACCCCCTCATCGCCTTCCTGGTGCTCGGCTGCCTCGCGATCATCCCCATCTGGATAGAAGGGCTGATCGCGCCGCTCGCGATGTGCGCGGCATTCGTGGCGATCTCGCTGTTGGCCGGCGTCGGCCGCCCCTTCATCCCGGGCTATCTGAAGCTGTTCCTGGCGGTCGGGCTGATCCTGTTCGTCCTCAGGGCGGCATTCGAGCCGGGCGATCTCGTGTTGTTCGAATTCGGCCCCTTGTCTCCGACCTGGGAAGGCGTGCAGAGCGGCGCCCGCTTCGCTCTTGTCGTGATGGTCCTGTGCGGGGCGCTGACGCTCTATGCCGCACTGATACCGGCAAAATACCTGATGCTGGCGCTCGAGCAGCAGGGCCTGACGCCGCGCGCAACCTATGTCCTGCTGGCCTCGTTCCAGGCGATCACCGATCTCGGAAAGAATGTCCGGGTCGTCATGGACGCGCAGAAATCACGCGGGATCGAGACGGAAGGTTCGATCCTGACGCGCAGCAAGGCGTTCTTCCCGATCATTGCGCCGGCCTTCCTGGCCGCGATGAACCAGACGGAAGAAAGAGCGGTCGCTCTCGATGCCCGCGCTTTCAGCTCCAAGACGCCGCATACGCGCCTCATATCGCTGCGCGGTCCGCGTCCGTGGGAGTTCGGGCTTTTGCTCGTCGCTGTGGCGGGTACGGTCGTCTCGATCATGGGAGCCTATCTGTCATGGCTCTAGTGTCGATGAACGACGTCAGCTTCACCTATGCCTATTCCGAGCAGCCTGCCTTGCGCGACGTCTCGCTGCAGCTGGAGGAAGGCCTCCTCTATGGCGTCATCGGCACCAATGCGAGCGGCAAGACCACCCTCTGCAGCCTCATCCGCGGCCTCATTCCCCTGTTCCACCCAGGCACCTTGACGGGCAAGGTCGAGATCAGAGGACGCAATCTCCTGGATTGGGATCCTGCGCACCTCGCCCGCGCCATCGGTTGCGTATTCGAGAATCCGTTCACCCAGATCAGCGGCATCAAGGACACCATCTTCGAGGAGATCGCCTTCGGCCTGGAGAATATCGGCGTGCCGCGCGAGGAGATGATCACACGCGTGCTGGGCGTGGTCGAGCGGCTGGAACTCCAGTCCCTCATAAAGAAGAATCCGAACGAGCTGTCCGGCGGTCAGCGCCAGAAAGTCGCGTTCGCGGCGATCGTCGCCATGGAAGCGGACTTCATCGTCATCGATGAGCCGACGTCCCAGCTCGACCCCGAGGCTTCCGATGCGGTGTTCGGCATCATCGGCGACTTGCGCAAGCAGGGCAAGTCGATCGTCCTCGTCGAGCATAAGATCGATCTGATGGCGCAGCATGCCGACCGGATCATCGTCATGAAGGACGGCAAAGTGTTGGCCGAGGGCCCGACCGGAGACATTCTCACCTCCGAGATCATGGACGTGGCGGACGTTCCCCGCCCGGAAGTGACGGATCTGGCCTTGGCGCTCAAAGGCACCGCCAAGGCCCTTCCCACCTTGCCCATCACCCGGGCGCAGGCCTTTGACGCCATTTCACCGCGATTGTCCGGCTGAGCGGCATGCCCATCACCTTCTCACATGTCTCCTTCGCTTACCCCAACGGCTCGCTCGCCGTGGACGACGTCAGCTTCACCGTCAATGCCGGCGAGCGGCTGGCCATTGTCGGTCAGAACGGCGCGGGCAAGACGACCACGGTCAAGCTGATGAACGGGCTGCTCAAGCCGACCAGCGGCACCGTCATGGTCGATGGCGTGGCGACGGCGGACCGCTCGACCGCCAGCATCGCCGAAACGGTCGGCTATGTGTTCCAAAATCCGGACGACCAGATCTTCGCCAGTACCGTGCGGGCGGAAATGGAGTACATGCCCCGCTATCGCAAATGGGACGATGCGAAGCGCGACGAGCGGGTAGCGCGCGCGGCGCGGCTGGCCGGTATCGAGGCATTTTTCGACGGCAACCCCAATGACCTGCCGCTGGTCATTCGGAAATTCGTGGCGATCGCCGCCATCCTCGTCGGCGAATGCAAATATATCGTGCTCGACGAGCCCACGGCCGGATTGGACCGTCCGGGACAGCGCCGGCTGATCGGCATGATCGACCAACTGGAGGCCGAGGGTATTTCGGTCGTCACCATAACCCATGACATGCGCTTCGTGGCCCAGGCCTTCACGCGGGTGATCGCGATGGCAAACTGCCGGATCGTCGCTGACGGGACCTGTTCCAGCCTGTTCTCCAGCGACGGGCTTCTCAGGCAAGCCAGCATCCGCCGGCCCGAGCTCGCCCAATTGGCGAAGGATCTCGGGCTCAGCGACACCGCCTATGGGCTCAACGACGTCGCCGCCCTCATCCCCGACATGCCTCGGGCGTCGCAACGCTGACCGACAACAAACAGGGTAGCCCCGCATGACCGCGAACGACTTTCTTTCGGCCTTCACCAATCCCATCCCCATATTCGCCATGCTGCATCTCAAGGGCGGATCGTCGCCTGAGAAGCTCGACATCGCGCGCCGGGAAACGGAGATCCTGTGGAGCAGCGGCATCGACGCGGTGATCGTGGAGAATTATTTCGGTTCCACCGATGATGTCGTCGCTATGTGCCAATGGCTGAAGGACAAGGCTCCGGAAGTGGTTTTCGGCGTCAACATTCTCAAGGACGACAAGCGGGCCTTCGAGGTCGCGAATGCCTTCGGGGCGCGCTTCATACAGCTCGACTCCGTCTCCGGTCATCTTACGATAGAAGCGGATGTCGAGTTCGGTGACTGGCTGAACCAGGAAAGGGCCAGGTCGGATGCCTTCGTGCTTGGCGGGGTGCGCTTCAAGTATCAGCCTTATCTGTCGGGCCGACCGCTGACCGAGGATCTTGTCATCGGAAAGTCGCGCTGCGATGCCGTTGTCGTCACCGGCGAGGGCACCGGGCTTCAGACGCCTTCCGACAAGACAGCGCAGTTCCGCGCCATTCTCGGGCCCGAATTTCCCATCGTGATCGGGGCTGGTGTCACACCGGAAAGCGCCGCGAGAGATCTCGCGAACGCCAATGCGGTCATCGTCGGCAGCTATCTCAAGGACAGTCATGTCGACACCGGTGACGTGGACAGGGATCACACTCTCCACTTCGTCCGAGCCATCCGTGCGCTCGGCGCGCAGAGAACAATTTCGAGGAATTGAGGGGCACAGATATGGCAGCAGACATCAGCAAAGACGCACCACCGGCCGGCCTCATCGAGGCGCAGAGATTGGCGATAAGGATCGCGGAGGCCATCGCGGCAGATGCGCGTCCCGGCGAAACCGAAATAGAGGTGCGCGATCGCGCTGACCGGTATGTGCGTGAATTCGGCGGCACGGCCCTATGGACGCCGACCACGATCGGCTTCGGGATCGGAACGCTCAGCTGCTTTCCGACCGATCGGCCAAGCACTCGCCAGCTGTGGAACCTGGACCTCGGCATCATCGACATTCATCCGATCACCAAGGACGGCTGGTGGGGCGATTGCACGCGAACATTCCAGCGAGGCGACAATGTCGCCCAGCGAAAGGCCCTGGAAACGGTGGAAGCGATTCACGAAGCTGTCCTTGCTTCGGTGCGGCCCGGCATGCGGGCCTGCGATCTCTTCGCCGTCTTCAAGGCGCGGCTGCAGCAGACGCCCTATCTTTTGCTGGATCGCCTGTCGAATATCGGCCACTCGCTGAGCGCCCATTCATCCTACGATGCCGGCTATATAGACGAGTGGAACGAGACTCCGATGACCGGGGCCTGGGCGATCGAGCCCTTCATCGGTAATCATCTCTATGGGGTGAAGAAGGAGGACGTCGTGTGGTTCGGGCCAACGGCCTGCACCCTCGTCAGGTAAGGGCCTCCCGCGGGAAACCCAGGATCGGCGCCGCTCCGCTGTCTCTTCCTTGCTGCGATGCTCCGCGCTATGTGACAGGCGTGTGCCACGCTCCATTCTTGGATTTCCCATGACCCGAACCGTCAACTTTCACGAGCTTTCGAAGCTGTCGCCGGCCGAGCGCCGGAAGCTGCTCCAGCGCACCGAGGCCGATCTCTCGTCCTATGAGGAGAAGGTCAAGGCGATCATCGATGCGGTGCGCCGGGAGGGCGATGAGGCGCTGGCCCGCTTCGCGCGTGATTTCGACAAGGCGCAGGTCGAAGCCTCCGAGATCGCCGCGACGGAAGCGGATTTCGCCCGCGCCGAGAAGACGCTCGCTTCCGAGGTCAAGGCGGCGATGGACTATGCCGCCGTCCAGATCCGCAAATTCCATGAGGACCAGAAGCCGGAAGAGATGTGGCTCTCCGAAATGCGGCCCGGCGCTTTTGCCGGCGACCGCATGCGCGCCATCCCGTCCGCCGCCTGCTATGTCCCACGCGGAAAAGGGGCATTTCCCTCCGTAGCGCTGATGACCTCGATCCCGGCCAAGGTCGCGGGCGTCAAGGACCTGATCATCGTGACGCCGCCCGGCCCCGACGGGAAGATCGACGATGCGACTTTGGTGGCGGCGCGCATGGCGGGTGTCGGCGGCGTGTTCAAGGCGGGCGGCGCGCAAGCCATTGCCGCGGTCGCCTATGGCACGGAGACAATACCGAAAGTGGCAAAGGTGATCGGTCCCGGCAGTCCGTGGGTGGCGGCGGCCAAGCGGCAGGTGAGCCATGTGATCGACACCGGCACGCCCGCCGGGCCCAGCGAACTGATCGTGTTCGCCGACGATACGATCGACGGCCGGCTTGCCGCCCTCGATCTCCTGATCGAGAGCGAGCATGGGCCCGACAGCTCCGTCTATCTCGTGACCTGGAGCCGGCGTGTCGCCGAGGAGGCGCGGGCGGCGATCCCGCTTTATTGGGAGAAGATGAGCGCCCAGCGTTCGGGCTTCTCATCGACCGTGCTTGGGGGTCCGATCGGCGGCATCGTGCTGGCGCGCGATGAGGACGAGGCGATCGCCTTCGTCAATGACTATGCGCCCGAGCATCTCGAGGTCTTGGCCAAGGAGCCTTTCCAATATCTCGGCCGCCTCGATCATGCGGGCGAGATCCTTTTGGGCGAGCACACGCCGACGACACTCGGCAATTTCGTGCTCGGGCCCAATCACGTCCTGCCGACATCGGGCTGGGCCAGGACCGCCTCGCCCGTCTCGGTCTTCGATTTCATGAAGCGCACCTCGATCGCCTATGTGACGGGGAAGGCCTATCCGGAGCTGGCGAAGAACGCGAAAGTTCTCGCGACCTATGAAGGCTTCGACGGCCATGCCAATGCCGTCTCGGAATTGCGGGAGGAGATTCTCAAGAAATAATCCTCTCTCCCGCGTCGGGGGCGAGGGTATGACATTGACGCCCGCTGAGGTTTGTCGTTTGATCCCGCGCGCAGATCGATCGGAAAAACAACAGGAGAGGGTACGTCCATGGTCTCATTTCTCAATCGTCGCGACATCATCAAGGCGGGGGCAGTCGCCGCCTTCGCCGGCGCCGGCCTGCGCGCCGCGCATGCCCAGGACATTCCGTCCAAGCCCGAGGCAGGTGCCGTAAAAATGGGCATCGAGCCCTGGCTCGGCTACGGCCAATGGCACATCGCCGCCAAGAAGGACCTGTTCAAGGCGCAAGGCCTCGAAAGCGTCGAGGTCATCAATTTCAACACCGATGCCGACATCAATGCGGCGCTCGCCGCGGGCCAGCTCAATTGCGGCAACATCGCCACCCATACGGCGATGAATTTCATCGCTGCCGGCCTGCCGCTCAAGATCGTGGCCCTGCTCGATGTCTCGAAAACCGCGGATGCGATCGTCTCGGACGGCTCGGTCACCGACATCAAGGGGCTCAAGGGCAAGCAGGTCGCCTATGAGGAAGGCACGACCAGCGACATTCTCTTGAACTATGCGCTGAGCCAGAACGGCATGACGATCGCCGATATCGAGAAGGTGCCGATGCCGGCCTCCGATGCGGGCTCGGCGCTGATCGCCGGCAAGGTGCCGGTCGCCGTCACTTATGAGCCCTATCTGACGCTCGCCATGCAGCAGAATCCCAAGGTGAAGATGATCTACAGCGCCGGCGAGAATCCGGGACTGATCTCCGACGTCTTCGTGGTGCGCGACGAGTTCCTGGCCGAGAAGCCGGGCCAGATCGTCGCTCTGCTCAAGGCCTGGGATGCGGCTTTGGCAGATTACCGCAAGGATACGGCGGGCGGCCGCGCCATCATCTCGGCGGCAGTGGGGGCGAAGCCGGAAGAGCTCGCCACGGCTTTCGACGGCGTCGTTTTTTATTCGCTGGCCGAGAACAAGACCGAGATGGCGAATTTCACCGGCAAGGTCATCCCCGAGGTGCACAAGGCGGCGCGCACCGCCGGCATCCTGCAGAAGGATGTCGATCTTTCGAGCGCCATCGATCCAAGGTTCGTGGATGCCGCGACCAAGTAAGGCAAGCGGCTTCGGCCGCTTGTTCACTCTCGGCGGACGCATCAGGACGGTGGAGTTCCTCGGCATCGCTGCCGCGGTCTTCGCCGTGCTCGGCATCCTGTGGTTCGCCAGCACCGCCGCAGGATTGGTGCGGCCGCTCTTTTTGCCGTCGCCCGGCCAGGTCGTGGCGCGGCTCGGCGAGCTCTGGGCATCGGGCCAGCTCCTCGCCGATATGGGCATCAGCATCTATCGCATCACGCTGGGCTTCCTCATCTCGACCGCCATCGCTCTGCCGATCGGCATTCTCATCGGCAGCTATCGCGGCTGGGAGGCGGCGATCGAGCCTTTCGTCGATTTCATCCGCTATATGCCGGTCGTCGCCTTCGTGCCGCTCACCATCCTGTGGACCGGCACCGGCGATGCGCAGAAATTCCTCATCATCTTCATCGGCACCTTCTTCCAGCAGGTGCTCCTGGTGATGGACAATGTGAAGGGGGTGCCGCGCGACTTCATCAATCTCGGCCGCACGCTGGAAATGCCGGAATGGCGCATCCTCAAGGGCATCGTGCTCCCGTCCGCCATGCCGGCGATCTGGGATTCGATGCGCATCAGCCTCGGCTGGGCCTGGACCTGGCTCGTGGTCGCCGAGCTCGTCGCCGCCACGTCGGGCTTGGGTTATCGCATCACCACCGCGCAGCGCTTCTTCCAGACCGATCTCATCTTCGGCTATCTCCTCATTCTTGGGCTTTTGGGCCTCTTGACCGACCAGGCGATGAAATATCTGGGCCGCCGGCTGTTCCGCTATCTCGAGGTCAGGTGATGGCGGAGGCGAAACTTTCCATTCGGAACTTGAGCAAGACCTTCGTCACCGACCGCGGCGAGACCGTGGCGCTGAGGGGCGTCGATCTCGATATCGGCGACAATGAGTTCGTGGCCCTGGTCGGCACGTCGGGTTGCGGCAAGTCCACTTTGCTTTCGATCGCGGCAGGGCTCGAGACCGCGAGCGAAGGCACGATCCGGATGGATGGCGCCGATATCGAAGGCCCCGGCCTCGATCGCGGCGTCGTCTTCCAGAGCTACACCTTGCTGCCCTGGCTCACGGCGCAGGCGAATGTCGAATTCGCTCTCAAGGCATCGGGGAAATCCTCGAAGGAGGCTGCCGCGATCGCCCGCGACCACATGCATCTGGTCGGGCTCGACGGTTTCGAGAAGGCCTATCCGGCCGAATTGTCGGGCGGCATGAAGCAGCGTGTCGCCATTGCCCGCGCCCTTGCCTATCGCCCGAAGATGCTGCTGATGGACGAGCCTTTCGGCGCGCTCGATGCCCTGACCCGCCATCACATGCAGGAGCTTCTGACCGGCATCTGGGAAAAGCACCGGCTTACCGTGCTCTTCATCACCCACGATGTCGAAGAGGCGGTCTATCTCTCCGACCGGGTGGCGGTGATGACCAACCGGCCGGGGCGCATCAAGCTCGTGGTGCCGATCACCCTGGAGCGGCCCCGGCGCTACATGATGACCGCGAGCCCGGAATTCCAGGCGCTCCACCGCGAGGTGATGGAGGCGATCCGCAGCGAGTCGCTGGTAGCGGCTGGCTTTGGCGCGGAGCTGGGATGATTCAACGTCCTCACGCTGAGGTGCCCGGCGCAGCCGGGCCTCGAAGCGTCCTTCAGGATAAAGTGAGCCTGTTGCAACACACCCTTCGAGGCTCGCTGCGCTCGCACCTCAGGGTGAGGGCATTGCTCCCTGTATCCCGCGTGCTTTACGCGAACCACCAGCGGTCTGCCGCGCGGCCGCCGTCCATGTTGAGGTTGCCGGCGACGGTGCCGGTGGCGATCTTGTCCGATGTCGCATCGATCATTGCCGGGAAGAAGGGCACGATGGTGCCGCCCTCGTCATGCAGGATGCGCTGCATCTCGCCATAGATCTCCTTGCGCTTGGTCTCGTCGAGCTGGGCACGGCCCTGTTTCATCAGCTCGTCGAAGCGGCTGTTGGACCAGAAGGTCTCGTTCCACGGCGCATTGGTGCCATAGGCGAGCGAGAAGATCGCGTCAGGCGTGGGGCGCGCGCCGAAATAGCTCTCGCAGAAGGGCTTCTTCTGCCACACATTGGACCAGTAGCCGTCGGCCGGTTCCTGCACCACCTGGATGTCGATGCCGGCCTTGGCGGCGCTTTCGCGGTAGAGCGAGGCTGCATCCGAGCCGATGTCGAGAATGACATTGGAGGCGCTGAGCGGCACGGTAAGCTTGTCGAGCCCCGCTTTCTTCAAGTGGAAGCGCGATTTCTCCGGGTCGAAGCCGCGCTGCGGCAGGTCGGCGGCGAAATAGGGCGTGCCGGGCGCGATCGGATGGTCGTTGCCGATCACCGCATTGCCGCGCAGCAGCTTGTCGACCAACTCCTGCCGGTCGATGGCGAATTTGAGCGCCAGGCGCACGTCGTTATTGTCGAAGGGCGCCGTCGTGGACAGCATCGGCAGCGTCATATGGCTGCCGCTCTGCACCTTGATGACCTTGAGGCCGGGCGCGCGCTCGATCATGTTCAGCGTCTTGGTGTCGACGAACATCACCGCGTCGAGATCGCCGGTGACGAGGCCGTTCATCCGCGCCGTGCTGTCGGCGATGGCGAAACATTCGACCTCGTCGAAATTGCCGTGCCCCTCCTTCCAGTAATTGCCGAAGCGCGTGCCGGTGCAGCGCACACCCGGATCGAAGCTCTTCATCACATAGGGGCCGGTGCCGATGCCGTCATTGAAATTGGTGGTGCCGTCGGGAACGATCTGGGCGTGATAGTCGGCGAGCGCGAAGGGGAAGTCGGCATTGGGCTCCTTGAGCGTGATCACCAGCACGTCCTTGCCGTCGGCCTTCATCTCGGCGATGCCGTCGAGCGTCGGCTTGATCGAGGATTTGGAATCGGGGCGGGTGTGGAGCTTGAGCGAATAGATGACGTCCTCGACGGTGAGGCTCTTGCCGTTGTGGAACTCGACGCCCTTGCGCAACCGGAAGACCCATTTGCGCGCACCCTCGGTTCCCTCGAAGCTTTCGGCCAGCTCCGGCTTGAGCTTGAGGTCGGGGCCGAGCTCGACGAGATTGCTGCGGCTCTGCCAGCTCATCATGCCGGGCGCGATATCGGCAAAGGTCGAAGGATCGAAGGCATCGGAGGTCGATGCGCCGACGATCGCATAGCGGAACTTGCCGCCCTTGCGCGGTGTCTGCGCCAGAGCCGGCGCTTCAGGCAGAAGGCTCGCCGCGGCGGCGGCCGACAGGCCGGCCAGGAATTGCCGGCGATTGGCCGCGATGAAACGGGTCATTGTTCTCTCCCCAGTTGTTTCCCATGCGCTTGTGATGCCGGCTGAGCCGGTCTTTTATGCTGTGCAGCTTTGGTGCGCGCCCTATTCCGGAAGGCGGCGCAATTCGTGGCAGGAGCAGTGAACCCCGCCGCCGCCTTGCGCGAACATGTCGTAGTCGACGGCGACCACCTCGAATCCGGCGGCCTTGAGATCGCGGTTCACATTCACATTGTGGCTCATCGACAGGACGCGCTTCTTGCCGAGGCTGACGACATTGCCGCCGAGCTTCACGCAGTCGGCATAGGCGACCGTGATGACCTCGATCTTGTGCCGCTTCTTCATATAGTCGAGCGCATAGGGCTGCAGCGCATCCTCGCAGACCAGCGCCAGGCCCTGTTCGAGCATGACGACGACCGCATCCATATGCACGAATTGCGGCGGTATCGGCGCGATGAGAACCTCCCAGCCCTTTTCCTTGAGCCAGCTCTGGACCTGTTCGGCGCCTTCCTTGCTCGAGCGGTCGCCCGACCAGCCGAGCAGCGCCACGCCGGGCTTGAGGATGACGAAATCGCCGCCTTCGAAATGCCCGGCGGTCACCCATTTCCAGATCGGGATCCCCGCCTTGCGGTAGAATTCGGAAGCCACGGCATAATCGCGCCGCCGCGGCGGCGTCTGAATGGAGGCGATGACGGCGCCCCACGGCGTCATGAAGCTCGAATCGCGCGTGAACACGCTCGACGGCAGGCCCTCGTCGGCGTCGGCGAAGTGACAGCGTATGCCGGCCTTCTCATAGGCATCCACCATCTCGCGATGCTGGCGCATCGCTTTCTGCTTGTCGAAGCGATAGCCCATCTGATCCTGATTGGCGAAGGTCACCGCCGATATGGAATTGAGCGGCACCCAGCGGAAATGATCGGGCTTGCCGAGCAGGACGTCGGTCAGTTCGCCGGTCTGGGCGGTGACGCCCCAGGCAATCGCGCCGCTCGCTCCATCCATGTATTTTCTCCCCGCATATGTTGAGTTGAATTATTATTGGCGATGCTCCCATTATTGGTTTCGGTTGCAAATGGAGAATTGTTCTGCCCTAATATGAAATAAATTCACAATAGGGCAATCGCGATCATGTCCCGCCAGATCAAGCGAAGCCGTTTGCCGCTGACCGCGCTGCGCGCCTTCGAGGCGGCGGCGCGCCACCGCAACCTGCTGCGCGCCGCCGATGAGCTGGCGGTGACCCACGGCGCCGTCTCGCATCAGATCCGCAGTCTCGAGACGGAGCTCAAGGCGCCGCTCTTCGACCGGAGGCGGCGGCCGATCGAGCTCACCCAGGCCGGCGAGCAGCTGCTGGCCGCCGTCCATGAGTCCTTCGAGCGGTTGACGCGCGTGGCGAGCGCCATCCAGAATGGCGAGATCGAAGGCGAGATCACGCTCTCCTGCGTGCCGGGCCTCGCCGCCAACTGGCTCGTCCCGCGTCTCGGCCGGTTCCTGTCGCTGCATGCCAATGTCGCCGTCCATGTCGTGACCGAATATTGGCGCCATCCGAAGATCGCCGATCAGTCGGATCTCGCCATCGCCTATGGCAGCGCCGAGCATCCCGGACGGCGCGTGGTGCGCCTGGCGCATGCGGAATTCTTCCCGGTCTGCAGCCCGGCGCTGCGCCAGCGCAAACCGGCGCTCCGGCGGCCGCAGGATATCGCCAGCCACACGCTGCTTCATGAATATACGGACGAGGCATGGTCACGCTGGCTTGCCGCAGCGGGGCTTGCCGGTCTCAAGCCCGCGCGCAATGTGTATTTCGACGGCGCGCATTTGTCGCTCGAGGCGGCGCGCGCCGGCTATGGCATCGCCATGGGCGACCTGGCGACGGTTCGCGACGATCTGGCCGAGCGGCGGCTGGTCAGGCTGTTTGAGCAGACAGTGCCGGCGGCCTTCCCCTATTACCTCGTGGCCCCACCCGAAGCCGAGCAGCCGGCCGCGGCGCGGGCCCTGGAGCAATGGCTCGTCGCCGAGTTCGCCAAGGAGATGTAGCTCATAGCCTCACGCCGCTGCCGGCCTGAGATGCGCCGACAACCGATATTCGATAAGGCCGAGGATGCGGGTGATCAGGAAATTGAGCGCCAGATAGATGGCGCCGGCGCAGGCGAAGACCTCGATGGCGCGATAGGTTTGCGAGATGATGCCATGGGCGATGCCGGTGATCTCCATCAGCGTGATGATCGAGGCGAGCGAGGTGCCCTTGACCATCAGGATGATCTCATTGCCGTAGGCCGGCAGCGCCTGGCGCAGCGCCACCGGCATGATGATCCGTCGCAGCACCAGGAAGGGCGACATGCCGGCCGCTTGCGCCGCTTCCACCTGGCCCTTCGGCACCGATCCCAGCCCGCCGCGGATGATCTCGCTGCCATAGGCCGCGGTATTGAGGGTGAGCGCCAGGATGGCGCACCAATAGGGCTCGCGGAACAGTCCCCACAGGCCCAACGCCTGCAGGGAGGGGCGGAACTGGCCGAGGCCATAATAGATGAGGAAGATCTGGACGAGGAGCGGCGTGCCGCGGAAGAGGGCGACGAAGCTCCGGATAGGCCAGTCGATGACCGGCATTTCAAGGCGCCGCGCCAGAGCGAGGAGGAAAGCCAGAATGGCACCATAGAGGATCGAGAAACCGGCAAGCTGCAAGGTCAATGGCAGGCCGGCCAGCAGCTTGGGAATGATCTCGGCGAAGAAGCTCACATCCATCAGCCGCTCCTGAAGCCGCGCGCGGTCAGGCGCTCGGCCTTCCCAAAGAAAACCCCGGTTGCGGAGGCGATGGCGAAATAGAGGAGGGCGGCGGCGATATAGAAAATGAAGGGCTGGCGCGTCGATCCGGCGCCGATCTGCGCCTGACGCATCAATTCGATGAGCCCGATGACCGAGATCAGGGCCGAGTCCTTGAGCACCAATTGCCAGACATTGCCGAGCCCGGGAAGGGCATGACGCAAGAGCTGCGGTGCGACGATGCGCCGGAGCATCAGGAGTCTCGTCATGCCGAAGGCCTGGGCTGAATCGAACTGGCCTTTTTCGACGGCGAGATAGGCGCCGCGATAGGCTTCCGCCTGATAGGCGCCTGAGATGATGCCGAGCGCCACCGTCCCGGTGGCGAAGGCCGGCAGCCCGAGAAAGCCTTGCGCGCCGAACCAGTGGCCCACAGCGGTGAGCGCCAGGCTGCCGCCGAAATAGAGGAAATAGATGGTGAGGAGATCGGGAACGCCCCTGAACACCGTCGCATAGGCATCGGCGATGAGGCTGAGGAAGAGCCTGCCGCTCAATCGCGCCGCCGCCGCGAGAGCGCCTAAAAGAGCGCCCAGCGCGAAGCCCGCGACCGAGAGGGCAAGCGTGACCGCGGCGGCCTTGAGCAGCGCCAGAGCCCAGCCCTCACCGCCGAAGCCGAGCAGCCCTAATCCATCCACGCCTCAAAACCTTACTTCGCCGGCGTCACATCCGCTTTCAGCCATTTGAGCGACAGCGTCTTGATCGTGCCATCGGCAATGGCCTCGTCGATCGCCTTGTTGAGCTTGTCCTTGAGGGCCTTGTCTTCCTTGCGCAGGCCCGCTCCCGTGCCGCGGCCGAAGAGGCCGGCATAGAAGCCCGGACCGGCGACGGCATAATTGGCGTATTCGGGCTTGGCCATTGTCGCGGCGAGCGCCGTCTGCTGCGCGAAGATACCGTCGATGCGCCCGGCGGCGAGATCGAGATCATGCTGCTCGGTGGTCTTGTATTCGCGGACCTCGACCGTGTCGCCGAAATAGGTTTTCACGAATTCGAGATTGACGGTCGCGGCCTGCGCGCCGATCACCTTGCCTTTGAGCATGGGCTTCATCTTCTCGATCGCCGCCTTGGCCTTGGCTTCGTCGGCGAGCGAAATTTTCTCGGCGGCAAGCCCGGCGAGCGGGCTGTCCTTGGCGACGGCGAAGCCCGCCGGATCGACGGCATAGGGCTGTGTGAAGTCGATGACTTCGAGCCGCTTGTCGGTGATGTACATGCTGGCCATGATCACGTCGAACTTGCCGACGGTCAAAGCCGGGATGAGGCCGTCCCAGTCCTGGGTCACCACCGTGCATTCGATCTTCATGCGCCCGCAGAGATTCTGCGCGAGCTCGACCTCCATGCCGTCGGGCTTGCCGTCGGCGGTGGTGAAGTTCCACGGCGCATAGGCGCCTTCCGTCGCGATGGTGATCTTCTCTTGCGCGGCGGCGGGCGACAGCGCCGCCATCGCGAGCCCTAAGCCCAGGCACGCCGTCGATAGTATCCTCATCATGTCCTCCCTGTTGCCGCGGCTTTTCGCCTTGTCAGTACTTCTTCTTGCTGGCGAACTCGGCCAGCATCGGCGCCGTGCCGAGAATATGGTTACGCATCACCGTCTCGGCATGATCGGCATCGCCGCTGCGCAAGGCGTCGATGACGATGCGGTGCTCCTGCTCGGCGCTGAGCGGCTTCGCGGCATAATCGAACCAGATGCGCAAATAGGGCTCGATCACCACATGCAATTGCACGATCTGGCGGATGAGCTTCGGCCGGCCGCTGAGCGTGACGATCTGGCTGTGGAATTCCTGATGCCGCGCCACCCAGTCGCCGCTGCCGCTCAAGCCGCTCTCCTCCATCCTGCCAAGGATGCGCTCGAGCTCGCCCAAAACCTCGCCGCCGATCCGGGGCATCGCCAGGCGCACGGCGAGACCTTCGAGCACCGAGCGGATCTCGAAGGTCTCGTAGATCTCGTCGAGCGACAGGCCGGCGACGATGCAGCCGCGATTGGGCCTGATGGTCACGAGGCCGTCCGCAGCGAGGCGCTGGAAGGCTTCCCTGACCGGCATGCGGCTCATGCCGAGCTCGATCGCGATCTCTTCCGGGATCAGCCGGTCGCCGGCGCGGTAGCGGCCGAAGCGGATGGCGGAATGCAAATGCAGATAGGCTTCCTGCTCGGCGGTCGCCGGCGCAGGTGAAACGACCTGGGACACGTTTCCTCGCTGGATATTTGTATTTGTGTATCCACAACTACAGCCTGCTTTCGGCACAGAGTCAAGCAGGCGCCGCCCCTCTCGGGACGGCGCTCACGGGATAGGCCGGTGATGGCTTGAACGGGCCGGATTTTCAGCCGTGATCGCGCACGGCGTGGAAGATCTTGCCGGCGGGCTCGTTGATGCCCTTGAGATAGAAGGATTCGAAATCCCCGGCGCCGGAATTCTGGATGAGCATGATGGTGGTGCCGGTCTTCTCGTCGCGGCCCATGATGCTGGTATGGCCCGGGATCTGGCCGAGATGGCCTTTGACGTCGATATCGCCATAGCGCATGACCAGCACGCCATGGCCATTGGCGACGGTGTTCGATCCTGGGAACTGCGCCGGCTTGATATTGTCCTTCATCTCGGCGAGCTGCTTGCGCCCGAGAATGCGTCCGTCGAACAGAGCATTGAGGAAGGTCACCACGTCGCGCGGCGTCGAGACCATGTCGCCCGCCGCATTGGCGCCCGACAAGGGGAACCATTCGGTCGAATCCCACACGCCCTCGACCGGAGCGCCCGCACCGCTCACATCCCATTGCGGCTTGTCGTCATCGTCATTGTGCATGTAGCCGCGCGCCTCGCGCGCCTTGGGGAATTTCTCGTCGGTTCCGACCCAGGTGTCGTTCATGCCGAGCGGCGTGAAGATGCGCCGGCGCAGATGATCGGAATAGGGCTTGCCGGTCTCATGCGCGATGATGAGGCCCGACAATACATAGCCGGTGTTGGAATATTCCATGCCGTGCCACGGCTCCTTCTGGACGCCGTGCTTGAAGGCGAAATCGACGACCTCCTGGCCCGTCCACACCTTGTCCGAGATCATCGGCATCGCGGTCTCGAAATCAGGGAGGCCGCTCCTGTGATTGAGCAGGATGCGCACCGGCATCTTGTCGCCCTTGGGGATCTTGGGGAACCAGCGGGTGATCGGCTCGTCGAGATCCACCTTGCCGTCCTCGACCAGGAGATGGAGACCGGTGGCGATGAAGCTCTTGGTGCAGCTCGCGATGCGGAACAGATGGTCGCCGCGCAGCGGCGTCTTCTTGAACTTGTCGGCGAGCCCGCTCTGATAGAGAGCGATGTCCTTGCCCGGCCGCCCGACCGCCAGCGACAGGCCGACGACGCCGCGCTTCACATGATCATCGAGGATGGTCTGGATTTTCTTGTCGAGTTCGCTCATGGCTCTCTCCTTCCCTGAAAAGTAAAATGACAGCGTGACATGTGGCCTTCGCCGACCGTCATCTGCGGCGGCTCGGTCTTGCAGATTTCCTGCGCCATGGCGCAGCGCGTCCTGAACCGGCAGCCGGTCGGAATATTGAGCGGGCTCGGTATGTCGCCCTGGGTGACGGGCTGGCGCTGGCGCTTGGTGAGCTCCATCTTCGGCACCGCGCTCAACAGCGCCCGCGTGTAAGGGTGCCGCGGATCGTCGAAGATCGCCTTGGCCGGCCCCGTCTCCATGATCTGGCCGAGATACATGACCGCGATATGGTCGGACATGTGGCGCACGACGCCGAGCTCATGGGCGATGAACAGCATGGTGAGGCCGAGCTCCTGGCGCAGGTCGGAGAGGAGATTGAGGATCTGCGCCTGGATGGAGACATCGAGGGCTGCGACCGGCTCGTCGAGAACCAGGAACACCGGCCTGACCGCGAGCGCCCGCGCCAGCCCGGCGCGCTGGCGCTGGCCGCCCGACAATTCGCGCGGCCGGCGCTCGGCCATGGCGCCGGGCAGGCCGACGAGCGACAAGAGGCGCCGCACCTCCTGCGGCACCTCGGCCTTGGCGACGATATTGTGGAAGGAGAGCACTTCGGCAATGGCGGTGCCGATGGTGAGGCGCGGATTGAGCGAGGAATAGGGATCCTGGAACACCATCTGCAGGCGCCGCCTGAGCTTGTCGCGTTGGACGATGGGCTCGCCTTCGAAGCTGATCGTTCCGCGCACCGGCCGGTTGAGCCCGAGAATGGCCCGGCCGATGGTCGATTTGCCGCTGCCCGATTCGCCGACGAGCCCCAGCGTCTCGCCCGCATGGATGGCGAAGGAGACGCCATCGACGGCGCGCACCGCCCGCGGCCGCGCCCCGGTCACGACATCGGTGAGGCTGCGCGGCTTGGCGAATTCGACGACGACATCGTCGACCTTGAGTGTCGGGATCGGGCTCATGAGGCGCGCTTCCGGTCGAGCTCCTCGACCCGTTCGGGAAAGAAGCAGGCTGTCTGGTGATTGCCCTGGACGGAGGCCAAGGCGATGGGGCGCTCGCGGCATTCGGCACTGGCGACGGCGCAGCGCTCGGCGAAGGGACAGCCGAGGCCGAGCCTTGCGAGATCGGGCGGCTGGCCCGGGATCGAGGCGAGTCGCGCGGCCTTGCCATGCACATGCGGGATCGAGCGCAAGAGCCCATGCGTATAGGGATGCGCCGGCCTTCGGAAGATATCGGCGGTGCGCCCGGTCTCGACGATGTGGCCCGCATACATGACGGCGACGTGGTCGCAGGTTTCCGAGATGACGCTCATGTCATGCGAGACGAGGATGATCGCCATGCCCGTCTGGCGCTGCAGCTCCATCAGGAGAGACAGGATCTGGTCCTGGATGGTGACGTCGAGTGCCGTCGTCGGCTCATCGGCGAGCAGCAATTTGGGCTCGCTCACCATGGCCATGGCGATGACGGCGCGCTGCATCATGCCGCCCGACCACTGATAAGGATAATCATCGACCCTGATCTCGGGGCTCGCAATGCCGACCCGCTTGAGGACGGCGATGGCCGCCTTGCGCGACTGCGCCCGGCTGAAGCCTTTGTGGACACGCAAGCCTTCGGCGATCTGATCGCCGATCGGCCAGACCGGATTGAGGCTGCTCATCGGGTTCTGGAACACCATGGCGATGTCCTGGCCGCGCACCTGGCGCAGATCCTGCGCCGAGGCGGCAGCGAGATCGCGTCCGGCGAAGCGGATTTCCCGGGCGCGGACAGTGGCCGGCGGCGACGGCAGCAGGCCGAGCAGTGCCCGGCACAGCACCGATTTGCCGCTGCCCGATTCGCCGACGATGCCGAGCGTCGCCCCTGCATCGACGGTGAGCGACAGCGCATTGTTGGCGATGACGGTGCCGCGTTTCGTCTTGAACTCGACGGTGAGGCCGGAAACCGAAAGCAAGGGTGAAGCGGATGTCATCGGTTCAGACCATGGTGTGGTGGCGTTCGCCGAGCCTTTGCGCCAGCCCGTCGCCGATCAAGGCGAGCGCGATGCCGGTGACGACAATGGCGAGGCCGGGCAGAGTGGCGATCCACCAGGCCTGGCGCATGAAATCTCGGCCTTCGGCGATCATCGATCCCCATTCGGGCAGCGGCGGCTGGATGCCGAGGCCGAGGAAGCTCAAGCCAGAGACCAGGAGGATGTTGAGCACGAAATCCGACGCCGAGAAGACGATCGACGAGTTGATCACATTGGGGAGCCCGTGGCGGAAGATGATGCGAGAGCGCGGGAAGCCCAGCACTTCGGCCGCGGTGATGTAGTCCTTGGTGCGCTCGACCAGCATCTCGGCGCGCGCCAGGCGCGCATACATGGTCCAGGCCAGGATGAAGATCGAGATGTAGATGTTCTGCACGCCGGGCCCGAGGATCGCCAGGATCACGATGATCAGCACCAGGAAGGGAAAGGCCATCGCCACGTCGATGATGCGCATGAGGATGGCATCGAAGCGTCCGCCGACATAGCCGGCATAGGCGCCGAGCACGACGCCATAGGTCATCGGCACATAGGTGGTGACGACGCCGATGACGAGATCGATGCGGGCGCCATAGAGCACGCGCGAGAAGATGTCGCGTCCGAGGCTGTCGGTGCCGAAGAGATGCGGGAAGCCCGGCGGCATCAATATGGCGTTGAAATCCTGCTCATAGGGATCGAAGGGTGCGATCCAGGGCGCGAAGATTGCGGCGAGCACGATCAGCGCCATGAGGGCGCTGCCGATCTTGAGCGACGGGCTCCAGGAGGCGATCTCGCGGAAAAACCTTTGGCTGAGCGATGCTTGCGGATGGTAGGCGGTCTCGCTCATGGCTCAAGCCTTCAGCACGCGCCGGTCGACCAGCATATAGCTCAGATCGGCGATGAGATTGACGATGACGACCAAGACGGCGAAGACGAAGGAGAGGCCCTGGATCAGCGGATAGTCGCGATAGCCGACCGAGCGCACGAGGAGCGAGCCCAGTCCCGGCAGGCCGAAGACATATTCGACGATGACGGCACCGCTCAGCAGCCAGCTGATATTGACGGCGAGCACGGTGATCACCGGGATCAGCGCATTGCGCAGCACATGCTTGGTGAGGATGCGCCATTCCGACAGGCCCTTGGCGCGCGCCACCTCGATATATTCGGAGGTCAGCACGTCGAGCATCGAGGAACGCATGGACTGGATGAGGATGGGGCTCAAGAACAGCGATATGGTCAGAGCCGGCATGGTGAGATGATGCAGCTTCTCGAGCGGCGTGCTGCCGAGCCCCGAGATCGGGAACCAGCCGAGCCACAGGCCGAAGCACAGCATGAGCAGCAGCCCGATCCAGTATGAGGGCATGGCGAAGCCGAAGATGCTGCCGAGGCGGATGACATGGTCCGGCCAGCGATTACGGTAGAAGGCGGCGACGAGCACCAGCGGCACGGCGATGAGGATCGAGAAGATGGTGGAGAGGCCGAGCAGCATCAGCGTCGGCCACAGCTTTTCGAGCACCAGCGCGGTAACCGGCGCCTTCTGGATCAGGCTGGTGCCGAGATCGCCCATCACCGCATGGCGCAGGAAGTCGAGATATTGCACGATGAGCGGGCGGTCCATGCCGAGCTGGCGATAGATCTCGGCGACTTGCGCATCGTCGATCCGGCCATGCATCATGATGCGGATCGGATCGCCCGGCACGAGATGGATGGTGAGGAACACGAAGACCGTCACGCCGAGCATGACGGGAATGGCGTGTATCAGCCGCGCCAGGCAATATCTGAGAACCAGCATTGCTGCTCCGGATCAGGCGCCCGCCGCGAAGCGGGCGCCTCCTGGATCGTCATCCGTTACTTGTTGAGCCACACATCGCGCAGCCACCACCAGCCGACCGCGATGTTCTTCCAGTTCTGGACGTGGTTCTTATGGCCATTGACATAGGGCAGGAAGTTGAGCGGCACGCTGTAGCCGTCATTATACACGATGCCCTGCACCTTGCCGTAGAGCTCGGCGCGCTTCGCCTTGTCGGAGGTCTGGCGCGCTTCGGCGAGGAGCTTCGTCACTTCCTCGTTCTTGTAGTTCGAGAAGAAGGCCGCGGTGGCACCGGTGCCGTCGGCCTGGATGCTCGCCAGCTCGTCATCGTCATTGATGTCGGAGGTGATGTAGCTGACATAGGCCTGGTATTCGCCCTTCTGTGTCATGCTGAAGGCGGTGCCGACGTCGAACTCGACGATCTCGACCTTGAGCCCGGCCTGCGACCAGCCCTGCTGCAGGATCGTCGCCACGGTGCGGAACGGCGCATTGCCGGTATCGACCATGAGCTGGATCGGCGTGCCGTCATAGCCCGCCTCCTGCACCAGCGCCTTCGCCTTCTCGATGTCATAGGGAAGCTTCTCGACCTTGTCGGACCAGAAGCTGACCTTGGGCATATAGGAGTTGGGGACCTCGCCATAGCCGAAATAGACGGCCTTCATGATCGCGTCGCGATTGGCGGCATAGTTGAGCGCCAGCCTGATGCGCTTGTCGTCGAAGGGCTTCTTGGCGTGGTTGAGATAGACATAGTCGAGCCGGAAGGAGGGCGAGACTTCGAGCGTCGTGTCCGGCATCGCCTTCACCGCTTCCGCCTGGTTGAGCGGCACGGCGAGAATGGCGTCGAAATCGCCGTTCTGCAGACCGAGCACGCGCGAATTGCTTTCCGGCACATATTTGAGGATCGCCTTGTCGACATAGGGCAGAGGCTTGCCGTCGGCGCCCATGCGCCAATAATGCGGATTGGGGACCATCACCACTTGCGTCCCGCGCTCATAGCTTTCGACCTGGAACGGCCCGGTGCAGACGGGCTTCGAGCCGAAGGCGGTCGGGTCCTTCTCGTAGTCGGCCTTCGACACGATCGAGGCCGCGAACAGCGATAAGGCCGATTCGAGCGCCGCATAGGGCTGCTTGAAGCTGAGCTTCACCGTCGCATCGTCGATCTTGTCGATCGCCTTCACCGGATCGAAGGCGAAGCCATAGGAGGCCTTCGGATCGGCGACCTTCTTCAAGGAGAAGATCACATCCTCGGCGGTGAGCGGGTTGCCGTTGCTGAATTTGACACCGGGGCGCAATTTGAGCTCGATCGACAGGCCGTCATCGGCCATCTTCCAGGATTCCGCGAGGCCGGGCTCGAGACCCGTGCCCGAGGCATCGGCGGAGATCAGCGACTCGCAGATCTGCGTGATGTTGTAGATCGAGCCGTTGTCCGACGGCGTGAAGGGATCGAGCGTCAAGGGCTCGTCGGGCCTGGCGACGGTGAGCGTTCCGCCGCGCTTGACGTCGGCCGCCGAGGCCTGATGCATGCCGGCGATCAGGCCGAGCATGGCGGCGCCGAATACCAGATACTTTGCTTTCATGTGCGTCTCCCTTGCTTTTCGTTGTTCACGGGTAGGCTTGTCATGCCCCCTTACGCAGCCGGCCGCTGCGGTTCGCCGAAGCGGGCCGGACTCAGCATATCGAGCGTCAGACCGAGATCGCGCAATCGCGCCGGGAACGGCCGTCCGGCCACCAGATCGGCGGCAAGCCCGGCAAGCGCCGGCGATGTCTGAAACCCGTAGCCGCCTTGCCCGGCGAGCCAGAAGAAATCGGGTACCGCGGAATCGAAGCCGATGACCGGCGTCTTGTCGGTTGCGAAAGTGCGCAGGCCCGCCCAACTGTGGCTGATGTGACGGATATCGAAATGGGTCATGGCCATCACCCGGTCGGCGGCGATGGCGATGTCGATCTCCTCGGCTTGCGCATCGGTGGCGGTGCTCGGCGTCTCGTCGGCGGGCGACACCAGGAGATTTCCGGCGTCGGGCTTGAAATAGAAATCCTCGCGGGCGCCGATCGACAGCGGCCACTTCGCGATGTCATAGGCGGACGGCGGCTGGAACAGGAATGCGGTACGCCTTTTGGGCGCAAGGCCGCGCGGCGCCGCACCCGCGAGGTGCGCGACGTCGTCGGCCCAGGCGCCCGCCGCATTGACGATGATCTGGGCGGTGATGGCCCCGGCGCGCGTCTCGATGTGCCAGCCGGAGGGCTTGCGGGTGAGGGCCATCACATCGCTGTCGGTGACGAGCCTGCCGCCCTCGCCGCGCAACTGCCGAAGAAACCCGTGCAGCAGGCCGTTGGTGTCGATGTCCATGGCGTCCGGCTCGAAGACGCCGCCCGCCACTTTGTCGCGCCGGAAGGCCGGAACCTTGGCCAAGACATCGTCTGCCGTCACCCGCCTGACCGAAGGGACAAGGCGATGGGCGGTTTGATGGATTTCCTCGAGCAGATCGCGCTCCGCTTCGCCGCCCACGAACATCGCGCCGCGCTCGGCGAGTATCGGAGCCTGGGCGAAGCCTACGGGCGGGCTCGCGAGGAAGGGCCGGCTCGCGATCGTCAAGGCGCGGATCGCGGCATTGCCATAGGTCTCGGTGAACAGCGCCGCCGAGCGGCCACTCGCATGGTAGCCGGGCTGCGTCTCGCGCTCGATGAGGATGGTGGATCGCGTCTTGGCGATTGCGGCAGCGGCGGAAGCGCCGGCAATCCCTGCTCCGATCACGGCGACCTCATACTCCACCGACGAAATTCCTTGCCACTGACGGATGATTGGATTTATGCCAGGGGACATTCGCATGTGGTTTTCCTATCAGTCAAGTAATTTTCCTATACGAAAATGGCGAGCAAAGTTGCAGGAAACGCGAAGCGCAACGGCAGGCGGCCCTTGCTGGGCGAAAGACTGCTCGAGTTGCGCAAGCGCCATAACTGGACGTTGAAGGATGTGAGCCGCAGGACCGGCGTGTCCGTCGCCACTCTGTCCAAGGTCGAGCGCAACAAGATGTCGCTCACCTATGACAAGATGCTGCAGGTCGCCGAAGGCCTCAAGCTCACCCTGGCGGAGCTGGTGGCGCCGCCGCCGGTCAGGCCCACGGCACGGCGCTCGATCGCGCGGCGCAAGGACGGACTGCTGCAGCTCACGCCGAACTACGAATATATCTACCTGTCGCCCGATCTCTCCAACAAGCGGATGATCCCCATCCTCACCCGCATCAAGACCCGCACCATCGAGAAGTTCGGTCCGCTGATACGGCATTCAGGCGAGGAGTTCATCTATGTGCTCGAAGGCGAGATCATGGTCCACACCGATCATTACGAGCCGACTCGCATCAAGGCGGGCGAAGGCGTCTATATCGACAGCACCATGGGCCATGCTTTCCTGTCGGTGAGCAAGAAGGATGCCCTGGTCCTCGGCATCTGCTCCAGCGAGGACCCGCATCATGCCGACAAGCTGCGCTCGCTCTTCGCCAAGCGTCAACGCAAGTAGTCTTCACTCGCGCGCGGCAGCCGGTTGTGCTTGTCGGCGCGGAATTGCAGGACGAAATAAGGCGGGATGCAGGTGCCTTGCGCGATCTTGCCGTACCAGCTCGCATCCGGCGCGCCGCAGGAATCGGGCGCCTGCTGACCCTTGGCGTCATTGAGCGTGATGGCCCGCAAGGTCCGAACCGACTCGCCGCGCTCGAGCGCCCCTCGCACGCAGATATAGTCCTCGCGGCAGGGATGGGCTGAATCGCAGGCCCGCAAGCCCGCATAGGTCACATATTTGTTGAAGCACACCGGCAGCGGTTGCCGCAAATCATCGAGACAGTCGTTGAAGCCGGTCGCCGCGACCTTGCCGCAGGTCGCCGAGCCCGGCAGGCTGCGGCAGCATTTCACCCTGACCATGCCGCCCGGAAAGCCGCCGGATTTGTCCTGCGCCCAGAATTGCTGCTGCGCGCCCAGATAGGTCGCGGCATTGGCGATGTTGAGATCGCCGAGGCGCTTGCGCAAATAGGGCGAGAGCTTGGTGCTCATCGGCGTTGAATCATAGGGATCGGCCTGCGCGCCATTGCGGCTGTAGGGCGGGAAGTCGCGCCGATAGACATCCCTGGCGATCTGGCCTTCAGCCCAGGTGACGGATCCTTCTTCGAGAATATCGCCGATCTCGACGCCGGAGGCGGAAACGCACAAGCCTCGTTCCGGATTGATCGGCGATTTCATGAAGGGTCGGCAGACGAGTCCCTTGGCGCAGGACCACGGGGCGAAGCTCGCATCGGCATTCGCCGTGCCGGCCAGCGTGTCGCAAGGCGCACCCCAGCCGTCGAAGAGGGCCGTGTCCGCGAGATCGCCGCGGAAGCGCATCTGCGGCCGCGCCGCGAAGCCGCGCGAAAAATCGATTGCGTGGAGGCTCGTGCCTTTGCCGATCTCGGCCATGATGGCGCGTCTTCGCGGCAGGTCGGAAAAGAAATGCGCCGATCCCGGCACCAGGATCTCATTGGCCCGCATATTGCCGGCGGTGTCGGCGCCGGTGAAATGGAAGCCGGCAATGGCGCGCGTCTGGTGGCAGCCGGTGCAGCTCATATCATTGAGGCGGGCGATGAGGCCGCGCGGCGACTTGATGAGGCCGGCGCGGCCCGCAATCTTGTCGAGCGCCGCGAGCGCCTGATCGAGCTCGTCCGGACAGATGAACGAGCTCCTGGCCTTGCCGGCACATTGGCTCGTGGAGCCGAGGAAGGGATTGATCGGTCCGTTGCGGAAGCGGCTCTCGCCGCCCGGCGCCACCGAGACGCCGGAGAAGCTTAAGTATTGCGACGGGATGATGAGCGTGCCCTGATCGAGGTCATAGAGACCGCGGTCGCTGAACAGGAACTGCTTGAGCTTGGCGAGCCTCTGCTTGAAGCGCGGGTTCTGCAGGATAAGGGCCCGGCACAGTTTGTCGGTCGTGCGACAGACACCCAGATAGCGGTCGATCTGGTTCTCGAGCTTCGTTTCGACGAACTGTTTCGTGTCCGAATCGAAATTGAAGACCATGAGCAGATACTCGGCATGGGTGCCGAAATCCTTCTTTTCCGCCGCCGGGATGCGCATGATCTGCATGTTGAGCTCGATGCGGT
This sequence comes from Pseudomonadota bacterium, assembly GCA_021828105.1. Taxonomy (GTDB): domain Bacteria; phylum Pseudomonadota; class Alphaproteobacteria; order Rhizobiales; family Aestuariivirgaceae; genus Taklimakanibacter. The sequence goes on along the minus strand of JAKATG010000014.1, from coordinate 135,403 downwards.
CGAAATTGGCCCGAGAAATTTGAGCCAAAGGCCCCGCGACCAGGGAGGTCGCGACGGTCGCGGCGGTATCGGCATCGGCGACGAAGCTCAGCGGCTGAACGGACCCGAAACGATCCCAGCTTTGCGCGATCTGGGCGCAAGAGAGCAGGTTCTCCCTGGTCTTCGCGCGCATGACGACATTGAGGGTCAAAGGCAGCCTTGAGGCATATTGGGCACCCGAGCGCGCCTCGACATAGCCGAAGCGGTAGATGAAGCGCACCTCGCCGCAGAAATCCTCGCGCTTGGCCGATTTGATCCGGGGCGGGCGGAAGCTGCGGTCGAGCCGGTTGACGACGCCGACCAGCGCCAAAGTGGCGCGCGGGTCGTCGAAGAAATTGACCGGGAAGCCGTAGTCATTGGCGACGCCACGCGCTTCGAGCGAGTCCGCCTGGGCTTCGAGGATGCGCTCTTTGATCGTGCCTGCGACCTGCTTCAGCGGCGGATGGAGGAAGGGATTGCCGATCGCATCCGAGGTACTGCCGTGCGTGCATTCATCCGGGCTCGACACATGGGGGATGAGGCAGTCGATGCGAAAGCCATGCGATTCGAGATGGCGCATGACGAGCGGATCGGACACGGCGAGGCCGCGCTCCAGGGGATCGGCCGCAGCCGCTTCATTGAGCAGAGCCAGCGCCAGGCTTGCAAGAACAACCATCCAGCGCATGAAGGCTCCACGGGTTTCCTGAGGCCTGGATCATGCCACTCGAATACAGGCGAGAAAAGATGCGACGCTTATACCCTCTCCCGCTCTCGCGGGGCGAGGGTAGCTAGGAAAGCTTCGCCCAGGATTCTCTCAACGCCTCGGCGCTCAGAAGCTTGACGCCGCTGGACCTAAGGATGTCCGCGACCGCGCGCACGAGATCGGCATTGCTCTCGGCGCGGGAGCCATCGGGGAGATGAAGATTGTTCTCGAAGCCGACGCGCGCATGGCCGCCGAGGAGAGCGCCGAGGCTTACCGCGGCCGCTTCATGCCGGCCGAAGGCGCATGTGGTCCAGTGCCCGAAGCGGGGAATGTCCGGCGCCAGAAAGGCGAGCAGGTCTTCAGGCTTCGAGAGCTGGTCCCTCACATAGCGGCCGAGCACATAAAGCACCGGCACATCCCTCCACGGAAGGATGCCGCGCTCACGCAATCGCGCAAGATGTACGGCCTCTTCCGGCGAATAGAGGATGATCTGCGGCATGACATGCTCGCGTTTCAGCCACAGGAGAAACGCGGCGAAGGCGGCTTCGGCGGCAGCATCCGGAACGAATTCGCGCAAAGCCAGCGACACGGCTTCGGGACGCGCCGCCTTGGTGACGGCCATCTGCTCTGCCGGCTTATAGAGGCCGAGCGCTTCCGTGGTGATCTGGATCACCAGCCGGTCCCGGGTCCGGGCCCTGATTTCGCCGATGGCCTCGCGATAGGCAGTCCCATCGAGAAGATGGCGGCCTTGCGCGTCGCGGACGTGGAGATGAAGCATCGCGGCGCCCGCGGCGAGGCACCGGGCGGCGCAATCGGAAAGCTCGGCCAGGCTCAAGGGTAATGCCGGGTGGTCGGATTTGCCGCGCCTGCCGCCATTGGGCGCAACGGCAATCGAGACCAGTGGCAGGGAAGGGCTTGGATTTCCTGATATTTTTTCGTTCATGATCCAAGTGTATCATGAATTAAGATATGTGAAACACTTGTTGCATCATACCTCGGACGGCGCTATCCTGCCTCATGGATCCGGGGCTTCTTTCAGAGCGCGTCGTCGCCCAGTTTGACGGCCTATCCGCCCAGCTTCAGGTGGCGGCGCGCTATGTTCTCGATCATCCGCGCGACGTGGCGCTGCTCTCGATGCGCGAGCAGGCACGCAAGGCTGGCGTCCGTCCGGCGACGATGACGCGCTTCGCCAAAAGCCTGGGTCTTTCCGGTTATGATGCGATCCGCAGCACCTATGCGGACGCCTTGCGTGGCGGCGCGCTTGATTTCGCCAACAAGGCGGGCGCCCAGCTCGAAAGCCAGAAACTGCGCGGCGACAAGGCGCTGGCGGCCGAGATGATCGCGATATTGTCAGCCCAGCTTGCGCGCCTGGCCGAGCCCGGCGCGCTCGACCGGCTGGTCACCGTCGCCGATCATCTGGTCGAGGCGCGCCGGATCTATTGCTTAGGTCTGCGCTCCAGCCATTCGGTCGCCTGGCACGCACATTATATCTTGTCCTTCTTCGGCGACCGCAGCGTCTTCCTCGATGCGATCGCGGGCGTCGGCGCCGATCAGTTGCGCGACGCCACGAAAGAGGACGTGCTCCTGGTCGTGAGCATCGCGCCCTATACCAAGGCGACGGTCGAGATCGCCCAATATGCGGCATCCCTCGGCGTGACGGTGATCGCCATCACCGACAGTCCGGTGGCGCCGCTGGCCCAGCTCGCGAAATCGGCCATTCTCGTTCCGACGGAGAGCCCGTCCTTCTTCCACACCATGTCGCCGGCTTTCGTCATGGCGGAGATATTGACCGCTCTGGTGGCGGGACGCGGCGGCCATGCGGCATTGAACACGGTGCGCCAGATGGAGCGCCAGCTCATCGCTCTCGATGTGCATCTGAAGCCGCGTCCGGCAAGGCCAGCACCATGACCCATATCCTGCATCGGCGGATCCGCGAGACACTGCCCGCGGCCGTCAGGGGCCTGGGCATCGAGATCATCGACGATGCCGGGCGCCGTTATATCGACGCCTCGGGCGGCGCCGCGGTCTCCTGCCTTGGCCACGGCCACAAGGATGTGTTGGCCGCGATGCAGGCCCAGATGGAGAAGATCGCTTACGCTCACACCGCCTTCTTCACCACCGACGTCGCCGAGCGTCTCGCCGATCGGTTGGTCGAAGAGGCGCCGGCGGGGCTCGATCATGTCTATTTGGTGAGCGGCGGTTCCGAAGCGATCGAAGCGGCCTTGAAGATGGCGCGGCAATATTTCGTCGAGAAAGGTGAGACGAAGCGCCGCCATATCATCGCCAGGCGCCAGAGCTATCACGGCAACACGCTGGGCGCGCTCGCGGCGGGCGGCAACGAATGGCGCAGGACCCAGTTCTCGCCGCTCCTGATCGAGACGCATCATATCAATCCCTGCTACGCCTATCGCTATCAAAACCTGAGCGAGAGCGATGAGGCTTATGGCTTGCGCGCCGCTCAAGCGCTCGAGCGGAAGATTGAAGAGCTCGGGCCCTCGACGGTCATGGCCTTCATTGCCGAGACCGTCGTCGGCGCGACGGCGGGCGCCGTGCCGCCGGTCGGCGAATATTTCAAGCATATCCGAGCCATTTGCGATCGCCATGGCGTGCTCTTGATCCTCGATGAGGTGATGTGCGGCATGGGCCGCACCGGCACGCTCCATGCCTGCATGCAGGAGGGCATCGCACCCGACCTCCTCGCCATGGCGAAAGGGTTGGGCGGCGGTTATCAGCCGATCGGCGCGGTTCTCCTGAGCGCGCGCATCTTCGAGGCTTTCGCCAAGGGCTCGGGCCTCTTCCAGCATGGCCATACTTATATGGGTCATCCGATGGCGGCCGCCGCGGCGCTGGCCGTTCAGGACGTCATCCGCCGCGACCGGCTTCTCGACAATGTGAAGACCATGGGCCGGCATCTCGAGCGGCGCCTGCGCGAGCGTTTCGGCAATCATCACCATATCGGCGACATCAGGGGACGTGGCCTGTTCATGGGTCTCGAGCTCGTCGCCGATCGCGCCGGCAAGACGCCCTTTGCGCTCGAGCTCAAGCTCAATGCCGCGGTGAAGCGCGAGGCCTTTGCGCGTGGGCTCATCGTCTATCCGATGGGCGGCACGATCGACGGTGTGCTGGGCGATCATGTGCTGCTGGCGCCGCCTTTCATCATCGATGCCCGATCCATCGACACCATCGTCGAGCGCCTGGGCGATGCCGTCGATGCGGCCGTCGCGACGGCCGCAACCCGTCACGTGGCGTGAAATAAACGGAGAGGCTGCCCGTATTGATAGGGCAACCGGTTAGCAAGGAGGAAGTGAGATGAGTAGAGGTTTCAGTGTTCTCGCCAGTCTTGGCATGATTGCGCTCCTGGCCGCAGGCCCGGCGGCCGCACAGGACCAGCGCTTCATCACCATTGGCACCGGCGGCGTGACCGGCGTCTATTATGCCGCGGGCGGCGCCATCTGCCGTTTGCTCAACAAGGACAGAAAGACGCATGGCATCCGCTGCTCGGTCGAATCGACCGGCGGCTCGGCCTTCAACATCAACACCATCAAGGAAGGCGAGCTCGATTTCGGCATGTCGCAGTCGGACGTGCAGTTCAATGCGCTGAACGGCAAGGGCGACTATGACGGCAAGGCCTTCCCCGAATTGCGTGCCGTCTTCGCCATCCACCCCGAGCCTTTCACGGTCCTGGTGCGTGCTGATGCGGGCGTCACCAAATTCGACGACCTGAAAGGCAAGCGCTTCAATGTCGGCAATCCGGGCTCAGGCACCCGCTCTTCGATGGAACGGTTGCTTGCCGCCATGGGCTGGACGCTCGGCGATTTCTCGCTCGCCTCCGAGCTCAAGGCCGACGAGCACGGGCCGGCTTTGTGCGATGGCAAGATCGACGGCTTCTTCTATGGCGTGGGTCACCCTTCCGCCAATATCCAGGACCCGACGACGACCTGCGGCGCCAAGCTCGTCTCGCTCACCGGACCCGTCATCGACAAGCTCGTCGCCGACAATGTCTATTATGCCAAGGCGACGATCCCGGGCGGCATGTACAATGCCAATCCCGATCCGACCGAGACCTTCGGCGTCACCGCGACTCTCGTCACTTCCGCCAAGGCGCCGGACGAAGTCGTCTATCAGCTGGTGAAATCGACCTTCGAGAATTTCGACGAGTTCAAGAAGCTGCATCCGGCCTTCGCCGGTCTCGAGCCTGAGAACATGATCAAGAACGGCCTGTCGGCGCCGCTGCATCCCGGTGCTGAGAAATACTACAAGGAGAAAGGCTGGCTGAAGTAAGCCACTCTTGTTGCATGTGGATTCTCCGCCCTCCGGCGCAAGCCGGGATCCCCTAAATTCTTTCCACGCGATCAACATTGCCCGCGTGAACTTATTCAATGGATCCCGGCTTTCGCCGGGATGACGATTGTGGAGGATGGCGGGCATTAGAGACGAGGCCGCGAGGCGAAAATGCTGGCGGCCCTTTCGGGGCTGAGATTTCCGGGGAGGGAATGATGCAGGTCAAAGCCGAGGCGGCCACGACGCAAGTCGATCTCGAGCAGCTTGTCGCGGAAGCCGATACGGGCGGGCGCAAGCCCAAGGGCTTGGCCGGCAAGCTCCTCCTGTGGGTGGCGATCGCCTGGTCACTGTTCCAGCTCTGGTATGCTTCCCCCTTGCCCTTCATGCTGGGCTTCGGCGTCCTCAACGACACCGAAGCGCGCTCGATCCATCTGGCCTTCGCGCTCTTCCTCGCTTTCACCGCCTATCCGGCCTTCAGCTCCTCCTCGCGCCGGCATATCCCGGTGGGCGACTGGGTCCTGGCGCTCGCCGGCGCTTTTGCCGGCGGTTATCTCTTTCTCTTTTACGACCAGCTCGCGATGCGGCCGGGCCAGCCGACCACGCTCGATCTCGTGACCGCCGGCGTCGGCATCATCCTGCTGCTCGAGGCGACGCGCCGCTCGCTCGGGCTTCCCATGGTGATCGTGGCGATCGCCTTCATCCTGTTCACTTTCGCCGGCCCCTATATGCCCGCCGTGCTCCAGCACAAGGGCGCCTCGCTCAGCCGCTTCCTCACCCATCAATGGCTCGTCACCGAGGGCGTCTTCGGCATAGCGCTCGGCGTCTCGACGAGCTTCGTCTTCCTCTTCGTGCTGTTCGGCACGCTGCTCGACAAGGCGGGCGCCGGCAACTGGATGATGCAGATCTCGATAGCCCTTCTCGGCCATTTGCGCGGCGGGCCGGCCAAGGTGGCGGTCATCTCATCGGCCCTCAATGGCGTCGTCTCCGGCTCCTCGGTGTCGAATGTCGTCTCGGGCGGCATCTTCACCATCCCCTTGATGAAGCGCACCGGCCTTTCCGGCGTGAAGGCCGGCGCCATCGAGGCCTCGTCCTCGATCAACGGCCAGATCATGCCGCCGGTCATGGGGGCGGCCGCCTTCCTGATGGTCGAATATGTCGGCATTCCCTATTCCGAGATCATCAAGCACGCGGCCTTGCCGGCGATCCTGTCCTATGTATCGCTGCTCTATATCGTTCATCTCGAGGCGGTGAAGCTCGGCTCGCGGCCGATCCCGCGCGAGAAGGTCGACCGCAGGACGCGGGCTCTGCGCTCAGGCCTCGGCCTTGCCGGCACGATCGCCGTGCTTTGCCTGCTCTATTACGGCATCCAGGCGGCCAAGACGATCTTCGGCGCCAACGCGCCCTGGATATTGGGCATTGCCGGCATCGCGCTTTATGTGTGGACGGTCTGGTATGCGGCGCGCTTTCCCGATCTCGAGCTCGACGATCCCAACGCGCCGATCATCAAGCTGCCGCGCGCATGGGATGTGACCCGCACCGGCCTCGATTTCCTCGTCCCGCTCGTCGTGCTGCTGTGGTGCCTGACGGTCGAGCAGATGTCGCCCGGCCTTTCGGCCTTCTGGGCCACCGTCTCGATCATCGCCATCGTGGTGACGCGAAGGCCCATGCTGGCCTGGTTCCGCCGGCAGGCGATTTCGCCCGCCTGGAGCGCCGCGAGCGACGACCTCATCGACGGTCTCGCCAGCGGCGCCCGCAACATGATCGGCATCGCGATCGCGACCGCGACCGCCGGCATCGTCGTCGGCACCATCACCTTGACCGGCCTCGGCTTCATGATGACGGAGTTCGTCGAATTCATCTCCGGCGGCAATGTCATCGCCATGCTGGTGCTGATCGCGCTCGTCTCGCTGGTGCTCGGCATGGGCATACCGACCACGGCCAATTACATATTGGTGGCGACGCTGATGGCGCCGGTGGTGGTCGAGCTCGGCGCGCAAGCGGGCCTCGCCATCCCGCTGATCGCCGTCCATCTCTTCGTCTTCTATTTCGGCATCATGGCCGACATCACGCCACCCGTGGGCTTGGCCGCCTTCGCAGCGGCAGCGATCTCCAAGGAGGATCCGATCGCCACCGGCCTCCAGGGCGCCCTCTATTCGCTGCGCACCGCGATCCTCCCCTTCGTCTTCATCTTCAATCCGGAGATCCTGCTGATCGACATCGGGGGCTGGGCGCATCTGATCTGGGTGATCCTGGTCTCGACCGTGGCGATCCTGCTCTTCGCCGCCGCCACCATGAACTGGTTCGTCACCAAAAGCCGGTTGTGGGAATCGGCCGTGCTGCTCATCTGCTGCTTCGTGCTCTTCCGCCCGGGCTGGGTTCTCGACCGTTTCTATCCGTCTTCGGTCGAGGTGCCGGCTGCAACCTTCCTGCAGAAGGTCGGTGAGGCGCCCGAGCACGAGCGCATCGTCTTCATCGTCCAGGGCCTCTCTCTCGAAGGCGAGGATGTGCGCAAGACGGTCAGCCTGCCGCTGGGCCATCCGCAGGAGCCGCGCCTGCGGCTGCGCGCCCAGGGTCTCGGCGTGTCGCCCTTGGGCGATGCGGTCACGATCTCGGATGTCGCCTTCGGCTCCTATGCCAAGCGCATCGGCCTCGAGGTTGGCTATGAGATCACGGCCGTGCTCGAGCCGGCGGACCGGCCGTCGCGCGTGATTCCGGCGGCGATAGCGCTTCTGGTCGCAGGCGGCATCGCCGCCTTGCAATTTGCCCGCGGCCGCAAGCTCAAGGCCGCGATGGCATAATCCCCTCTCCCCCTGCGGGGGAGAGGGTTAGGGTGAGGGGGAACCGGCGGATAAGTTTCTCCGATATTCAAGGAACTTCACCGCCCGTTCCCCCTCACCCTCCCAATGCTTCGCATTGGGGCCCCTCCCTCTCCCCCGTTGGGGGCGAGGGTGTCATCTACTCCTTCACCGCCCCGGTCATCGACGACACATAATGCTCGACGAAGAAGGAATAGAGGATGACCACCGGCAATGAGCCGATGAGCGCGCCCGCCATGAGCGCGCCCCATTCATAGACGTCGCTGCGCACCAGCTCGGTCAGGACGCCGACCGGCACGGTCTTGTTCTCCGACGACTGGATGAAGGTGAGGGCATAGATGAATTCGTTCCACGAGAGCGTGAAGGCGAAGATGCCGGCCGAGATCAGTCCCGGCACGGCGAGCGGCAGCACGATCTTGGTCAGGATCTGCCAGCGCGTCGCGCCGTCGATCAGCGCGCATTCCTCGAGCTCATAAGGGATGGAGCGGAAATAGCCCATCAGCAGCCAGGTGCAGAAGGGGATGAGGAAGGTCGGATAGGTCAGGATCAGCGCGAAAGGTGTGTCATAGAGGCCGAGCTTGAACACCATCACCGCAAGCGGGATGAACAGGATCGAGGGCGGCACGAGATAAGCGAGGAAGATCGCAAGCCCGACCGTGCGCGCGCCCTGGAAGCGCAGGCGCTCGATGGAATAGGCGGCGAAGATCGAGGCGATGAGCGACAGGAAGGTCGCGGCGACCGAGATCAGCACCGTGTTGAGAAGCCAGCCCGGATAGGACGTCTCGAACAAAAGATATCGGATATGGTCGAAGGTCGGCCTGACCACCCAGAAGGGGCTGAAATTCTTGTAGTCGGTCAGTTCCTCATTCGGCTTGAAGGCGGTGATCGCCATCCAATAGAACGGGAACAGCAGCACGAAGACGAAGATGGCAAGCGGCAGGTAGATGGTGACGAGGCGCCACGGCAGGCGCTCGAGATAATTCATGCCGCCTTCATCGCCGGCGAGGTTCGCTGATCGCGTGACGTCGGCCATCAGTCTTTCCCGCCTTGCTGCCAGCGCCGCCGCTGCAATCCGAAATAGCTGAACAGGATGGCGGCAAGCAGGAAGGGGATCATGGCGACGGCGATCGCCGCGCCTTCGCCGAGATTGCCGCCGGAAATGCCGCGCTGGAAGCTCAATGTCGCCATCAGATGCGTGGCATTCACCGGCCCGCCGCGGGTCAGCACATAGATGAGCTGGAAATCGGTGAAGGTGAAGAGCACCGAGAAGGTCATCACGATGGCGATGATGGGCGTGAGCAACGGGAAGGTCACGAAGCGGAAGCGCTGCCAGGAGGTGGCGCCGTCGAGGGTCGCCGCCTCATAGAGCGAGGGCGAGATGGTCTGGAGGCCGGCGAGCAGCGTGATGGCGATGAAAGGGATGCCGCGCCAGATATTGGCGGCGATGACCGAGGCGCGCGCATTGGTCGGATCGCCGAGGAAGTTGATCGGCCCCGTGATCAGCCCGAATTTCTGCAGCACATAGGAGAGGATCGAGAATTGCGCGTCATAGATCCACCAGAAGGCGATGGCCGAGAGGACCGTCGGCACCACCCAGGGCAGGAGCACGATGGCGCGCAGGAAGGCCTTGAAGGGGAGCTTCTCGTTGAGGAGCAGCGCCAGCCACAGGCCCAAAGCGAATTTGAGAACCGAGGCGACGACGGTGTAGAGCAGCGTGTTGAAGACCGCGAGCCAGAAGACCGTGTCGTTCCACAGGAACTCGTAATTTTCGAGACCGATATAGATGCCGGGCCGGCCGACGCGCTCGTCGGTGAAGCCGAGCCAGACGCCAAGGCCCAAGGGATAGGTGAGGAAGAGCAAAAGCAGCGTCGCCGCCGGCAAGAGAAAGAGGAGACCCAGCGCCAGGCGGCTGTTTTCGAGCCGGCCCAGGAGGGATGTCGATTGGGGGGATCCTATGGCTGTCGTATCGGCCATTATTCTTTCAAACACTCCTCAGCCGAGGCGCCTTACCCTCGCCCCCAACGGGGGAGAGGGAGGGGCCCATTGCGTAGCAACGGGAAGGTGAGGGGGAACGGACGGGGAAGCTTCCTCGCATTTCATAGAAACCGCTCCGCCGGTTCCCCCTCACCCTAACCCTCTCCCCCGTTGGGGGAGAGGGGATGTCGTCACACGCGATAGTAGCGATTGGCCCGCTTCTCGGCGCGTTCCATGGCGGCTTGCGGCGTCTGCTGGCCGGTGACGGCTTCGGCGAACATGTCGACCAGCACGTAATCCGCCATCACGCCGGCCGAGGCATAGCCCAAGGGCCCGGCATAGCCGTTGTTGCGCAAGGTCTCCGACGCCTTGGCATAGGGTGCGTTCGCCGGATCCGCCGTCCATACCGGATTGCTGGCATAGGCCTTGAGCGTCTGGCAGCAATAGCCGCTCGACTTGGTGATCCAGTCATTCATCCGCGCCTCTTCGAACATGAATTGCAGATAGGCTTTCGCCGCATTGGGATATTTCGTGTATTTGAAGATGACGGCGCTCGTCACCTGGAACAGTTCGACCGGCTTGCCGACCGGTCCGATCGGCAGGTTGGTGGTGCGGATGTCCTTGGCGATCTCGGCGAGCTTCGGATCGTTCTTGGCCGAATAATAGGCCGAGATGCCGTTGGCGATGACCGACAATTCGCCGGCGAGGAAGGCGCGGTTGTTGTTCACATCGAGCCAGCCTTCGGTGCCGGGGATGAAGGTCTTGTAGAGCTCCATCGCATATTCGATGGCCTTCAGCGTCTCCGGGCTGTTGATGGCGACGGTGCCCTTCTCGTCGACCATCTTGCCGCCATGGCTCCACAAGAGCCAATGCGCATAGTTGTTGCCGTCGCCGACGCCATGGCCATGGGTGAAGCCGACCGGATGGCCGGTCTTCTGCATGGCTTGGCAGAGTTTCAGGAATTCATCCGTGGTCTTGGGGAATTCGGCGAAGCCCGCTTCCTTCACCCAGCTCTCGCGATAGACGATGGCATTGCCGATGGTGGCGAGCGGCAGGCCGACGAAAACGCCGTCGCGCGTCGCATAGCTCTTGGGGCCGTCATACCAGCCGCCATATTTGTTGCCCAGATAGTTGGCGAGATCGCTCACATCGAGCAGCTTGTCGGGATATTGATGCGGATCGTCGAACCAGACCCACATCAGGTCGGGACCCGATCCGACATTGGCGGCGACCGCGGCCTTGGGACGGATGTCCTCCCAGCTCTCCTTGTCGACGCGCACCTCGACGCCGGTCGCCTCGGTGAATTTCTTGGTATTGGCGAGCCACTGCTCCTCTTCGCTCTTGACGAAGGGCGACCAGCGCAGCAGGCGCAGGCTCGCCCCTTCCTCCGGCTTGAAGGAGAGATCCTGGGCCTGGGCCCTAGAGCCGAGGACCGCAGGCATGAACAGTCCGGCCGAAGCGCCGGCCGTCGTCTTGAGCAAATCGCGCCGCGTGAATCCCATCATTTCCTCCTGTTCCACATTGCCTTCATGTCACGAAATCCGAAGCCCGGTCTCGCCGTCGAAGAGATGCATGGCGCCCGCCTGGGGTTTCAGCGAAATGGTCTCGCCGGGCGAGAATGAGTGCCGCTCGCGGAACACCGCGACGATCTCATCGCCATTGGCGGCGCGCGCATTGACCTGCACTTCCGAGCCCGTCGGCTCGACGACGATGACTTCCGCCTTGATGCCGTCGGGCGCCAGCACCAAGTGCTCAGGCCTGACGCCGAGCGCCACCGCGGGGCCCGCCGGCGCCTTGACGTCGACCGGCAGCCTGATGCCGCCGTCGGCTTCGAAAGCTGCTCCGGCGAGGCGGCCAGAGATGAAATTCATCGCCGGCGAGCCGATGAAGCCCGCCACGAAGCGGTTGCGCGGTCGGTCATAGAGCTCGAGCGGCGCCCCGATCTGCTCGACCTCGCCCTCGTTCATCACCACGATCTTGTCGGCCATGGTCATGGCCTCGATCTGGTCGTGAGTGACGTAGATCGTCGTCGTCTTGAGGCGCTGATGCAATTGCTTGACTTCCGCCCGCATCGCGACGCGCAATTTGGCGTCGAGATTGGAGAGCGGCTCGTCGAACAGGAAGACTTGCGGGTCGCGCACGATGGCGCGGCCCATGGCGACACGCTGGCGCTGGCCGCCGGAAAGCTGGCGCGGATAGCGTTCGAGATAGGGGGCGAGGCCCAATATGTCGGCGGCCCTGCGCACCTTCTGCGCGATCTCGTCCTTGGGCGCGTTCTTGAGCCGCAGCGAGAAGCCCATATTCTCGGCGACCGTCATATGCGGATAGAGCGCATAATTCTGGAACACCATGGCGATGTCGCGTTCCTTGGGCGGGACGTTGTTCACCACCCGCTTGCCGATGGCGATCTCGCCGCCGGTGATGCTTTCGAGCCCGGCGATCATGCGGAGCAGCGTGGACTTGCCGCAGCCCGATGGTCCCACCAGCACCACGAATTCGCCATCGGCGATGTCGACACTCACCCCATGCAGGACCTGGGCGCTGCCATAGGCCTTGCGCGCGTCACGAATCTCGACTTCCGCCATGCTGCGGCGATCCTCCCATTCCGCGCTCATGGTGTTGATTGTTGTAATGAGCGCGAAGCGGAACGATACGAATGCGGCGCCGCCGCTGCAAGCCAAGACCGCTCTATTCGACAAAAGACTAATACGCGCCGCAAGGTAAGGCCCGCCTAAAAAACAGGCAGACTTGCCATCCCGGGAAATTGTATGACAATAATTCGAAAAATCGGAAGGGAGCGTCGCATGCTGTTGTCACAAGTGGTTTACAAGGGCGGTACAGGCGTGGTCGTGCGCGAAGCGGGTGCCGCCGGGCGCATCGTGAAGGGCGCGACCAGCGTCTATGACCTGGCGCTGGCGGCGGCGGAGACGGGCGCCTCTCTCGCCGACAAGGTGAAGAAGCAGGGACTCGGCGAAGAGATTGATCTCGAACGTGCTTATGCCGACGGCAAGGTGCTGGCGCCGATCAACCATCGCAATGCCGCCAATCTGTACCTGACCGGCACCGGCCTCACCCATCTGGGCTCGGCGGCGACCCGCGATGCCATGCACAAGAACCTCGCCGAGAAGGACAAGGAGACGCTGACCGACTCCATGAAGATCTTCCGCATGGGGCTCGAAGGCGGCAAGCCCAGGCCGGGCGAGGTGGGCGTCCAGCCGGAATGGTTCTACAAGGGCAATGGCGCGACCGCGACGGCGCCCGGCGCACCGCTGCTGTCGCCCGCTTTCGCGCTCGATGGCGGCGAGGAGCCCGAGGTCGCCGGCATCTATGTGATCACCAAGAACGGCACGCCCTTCCGCGTCGGCTTCGCTCTGTCGAACGAATTCTCCGACCATGTGACCGAGCGCATCAACTATCTCTATCTGGCCCATTCGAAGCTGAGACCCGCGAGCTTCGGCCCGGAGATCAGGGTCGGCGCACCCCCCGCCGACATCAGAGGCGCATCGCGCATCAAGCGCCAGGGCAAGGTGATCTGGGAAAAGCCCTTCCTGTCGGGCGAGGCGAACATGTCGCACACCTTCGCCAATCTCGAGCATCATCACTTCAAATATGATCTCTTCCGCCAGCCGGGCGATGTCCATGTCCATATGTTCGGCACGGCGACGCTGTCCTTCGCCGACGGCATCAAGCCCGAGGAGGGCGATGTGTTCGAGATCGATTGCGCCGATTTCGGCCTGCCTTTGCGCAATCCGCTGAAGATCGCCAAGGAAAGCGCGGTCACGATCCGGATTCTCTAAAGGCGATGGATGTCGATCATCCGATTTGCCGTGGTGCGGATGGCCAAGAGGCACAGGTTTTCTTCCGCCGATATGCTCCGCCACCGGAAATACGAAGCTTTGTCGAGTCGCTCTGGACATTCGAGGCGGGGGCCGGGGGCAAGGCGCTGACCGATTATATCCTTCCTGATCTCGCCACTGAGATCATTTGCCGGATGGATGGCCAGGTTTTCATGCGCGGGCCCAGGCTGCATCTGGAAGAAATCACCATTGCGCCCAAGGCTCGCTATATGGGTGCGCGCTTGCGGCCGGGCGTGGCGCCTGAGCTTTTCAAGCTCGCCGCAAGAGATGCATGTGGATCACGCCTGGCGCTCGAGGATATGGGTTGCCTGGTTGCAGCATCCTCGCAGGGTGACTTTACCCGCTCTTTGGTTGATCTCTTCAGGCGGCGCGGTCTCACCGGCAACAGGATTGCCCGGCGTGCAGTGGATATCATATCGCGGCCGCGGGGCAGGATCTCCGTCGATGCCGTTGCGACGGCCCTGGGCTGCTCGACCCGCCATCTTCACCGCGAGATGATTGCCGATCTCGGCATGGGCCCGAAGACAGTGGCGCGCATCGCCCGCCTCCGCCGAGCGATCACGCTCCTCGACGCCGGCCACGAGACTTTGGCCGCGACCGCTGCAGATGCCGGCTATGCCGATCAGGCCCATATGACGCGCGAATTTTCCTTGCTGAGGATGCCGAGTCCCGCGCGCTGGCGGCAATGGCGCGAGTCCGATTTCATCAATACATCCCAGGCCTGATCGGCTCTAATTCCCTGCCTGGCAGCGGATTGGAGCGATGAAATGCAACTCACCTTCAGATATTCGGGCTTCTTCGTTGAGGATGTCCCGGCGACAGTAGAGTTTTACCGGCGAGCCTTCGGTTTCGGGCTGCGCTATCTGCATCCGTCGCAAGGCTATGCCGAGCTTGCCACCGGCGACACGCTCCTGTGTTTCGTCGGTGAGGCTTTTCTCAGGGGCGCCGATCTGTTGGGCGGAGTTGACGTGACCTGCAGCCGTCCCGGCAGGCCGCCCATCGGCGCCCAGATCGCGCTGGTCTCGCATGATCTCGACCGCGATTGGGAACATGCGATCGAGGCGGGTGCTTCGGTCGTGAAATCGCCCGAGGCCAAGCCGTGGGGCCAGCGCGTAGGTTACCTGCAGGACATGAACGGTGTGCTCGTCGAACTGTGCACACCGAGCCCGAGACCGTAACGCCGAGCTAAAGCCCGGTCTCCGGCCGGATCGAGCTGCCGTCGGTGAAGCGTGCGAAGCGGAAGGGTGCGGGATCGGCGATCGGGCTTTCGCCTGTCACCAGTTGCGCGGTGAGGCTGCCGGCGCCGGGACCGATGCCGAAGCCGTGGCCCGAATAGCCGGTCGAGAGGATGAGGCCCGGCACGCTCTCGACGCGCGAGATCACCGGCAAGATGTCGGGCGTCGCATCGATCATGCCGCCCCAGGAAGCTTCCGTCCTGACGGTCTTGAAAACCGGGAATGTCTTTTCGAGATTCTGCCGCGCCCGCGCCAGATCATGTTGCGATGGCAGAGGATCGAGCTCACGCACGCGCTCGAAAGGCGATGGGCCATCTCTCGTCCAGTATCGGCCATAGACCGCTTCATCGAAAAAGCTGCGCCCGGCGTGCAGCGAGATGCCGCTCCATTCCATTTTGAGGAGCGGCAGGAATTCGCGGAAGAATCTGAAACTGTCGGGCACGATATCGGCGATGACGCTGCCATGCGAGACCGTATAACCGCCATCGCGCCTTTTGCGCAGCGAAAGACCAGGGCCCCAGGCGGCGGGACCGGGACCTTGATCGGTCGGCGCCGTGCGCAGCACCGAGGCCAACACTTTGAGCTGCGGCAGACGCAAGCCCAGGCTGCGGCAGAAGAGGCTCGACCATACGCCGCCCGCCAGCACCACGGTGGTGCAGGCGACCGTTCCCTTCTCGGTCACCACGCCTGAAACGCGGCCGGCGCTCAATTCGACCGAGCGCACCGCGCAATCCGTGAAAATCCGGGCACCCTTGCGCCGCGCCGCGAGCGCGATGGCGGGGGCCGCCAGGCTGGGTTCGGCGACACCGTCATCGGGCGTGAACAAGGCGCCGCTCCATTGCGCGACCGATCCCTGAAGTGTCTCGTTCACTTGCGGAGCCCGCAGGATGCGCGAGGACACGCCATAGGCCTTCGCGCGGTCGAGCCAGGCCTCGCGCTTCGCCAGCGTCTTGTCGTCCGGACATATATAAAGAGTGCCGGTCTGGCGGAAGCCGGTCTCGGCCCCGATGCGGGCATCCATGTCGCGCCACAGTTTGAGGCTCGCTTGCGCGAGCGGCATTTCGCGCAAGTCCCGCCCCATGGTGCGGCACCAGCCCCAATTGCGGCTCGACTGCTCAGCCCCGATGCGGCCCTTCTCGCAGAGCAGCACCGGGATGCCCTTATCGGCGAGCTCGTAAGCCGTGCACACGCCAATGATGCCGCCGCCAATGATCACCACATCAGCCTTGGCCGGCAGCTTCGCGTCGGAGGGGACGGGATCGAGCAGGACCGGCATGATGTCAGGCCGAGACGAGATCGATATCGCCGGCGCCGGCCAGCATTTCGAGGCTGTCGTCGTTCAAGAGGTAAGTGCCGCCCTGGACGATGCCGATCTCTTCATCCGGCAGTTCCAGGCAGGAATGCAGAACGAAGACCATGCCAGGCGCGAGGCGGCGATCGAAGCCGCGGCTGATCTGCAGGGTCTCGAGCCAGATCGGCGGATAGGCGATGCCGAGCCCATAGCCGAAGCGCATCATGGCGGCATGTTCGAGGCCGGCCTTGCGCAAAGGCTCGAGCGAGGCCTCTTCGATGGCATCGACGGGCGCTCCGGGCTTCGTCGCCTTGAGGCCGGCCCGCAGCGATTGCAAGGCGATGTCATAGAGCTCGCGTGCGCGCCCTGACGGCTCGCCGGCCGCCAGCGTCTGCAGCGCCGTCGCGTGATAGCGGTTGCTGACGCCGGCGAATTCGACATGGACGAGGTCAGCGGGCTCGATGATCTTGGACCGTGGTGCTGCATGGCCGCCGGCCGAGCGCCAGCCACTGGCAAGCTCGGTCGGGATCGCCCAATAGTCGCTGCCGGCGCGGCGCATGGCGGCTTCGATCTCGGCGGCGAGCGCGATCTCGGTCATGCCGGCTTTGAGCGTGCGCGCAGCGGCCTCGAGCCCGATCTTGGCGAAGGCGCCTGCTTGGCGCATCATGGCGATCTCGGCCGGCGATTTGATGAGCCGGAGATCGCCGAAAAGATCGGTGCAATCGGTGAAGGAGAAGCTCGGCAGCGCTTCCTCGAGACTGAGCGCCATGGCATGCGGCAAGGCATAGGACTGGAATTCGATGCCGAGCCTTCCTTTGCCAAGCCCTTTCTCCTTCAGCACCTTCTCCACCAGCCCAGGGACACTGTCGGTATGGAGGTGATAGGTGCGGATATCCCTGATCCAGGTCGTCTCTTGCGCCAAAGCCAGATCGACATTGCGCAGGATGAGCGTGGGCTCGTCCTCGTCCTTGGTGAAGATCATGAATTGCGGGCTGTTGACGCCGACCCAGGTCTCATAGCCGCCGGCGTGATAGATGTTCTCGGGCGCCACCATCAGGCAGCCGTCGAGCTTGGCCTCGCGCACCGTCTCGCGCAAGCGGGCAAATCTTTGTCTGTGCTCATCGACGGAAAAGGCGGCTGATCTCGGCTGCATGGTTGCCTCGTTGAAGGGAAGATTGTCAGTGGGAGCGGGCCGTCTTGCCGCCGCGCGCCGAAAGCAGCGCGACCAGAGCGAGGACGAAGGTCGTGAGAATCAGGAGAGTGGAGATGGCGGCGATGGCGGGGCTCACCTGGTCGCGCAAGGAAGTGAACATCTTGCGGGTCAGGGTCGAGGACGGTCCGCGCGAGACGAACAGCGCCACCACCACCTCGTCGAAGGAGGTGATGAAGGCGAAGAGCGCCGCCGACATGACGGAGGGCTTGATCTGCGGCAAGGTAACGGTCATGAAAGCCTTGAGCCGCGAGGCGCCGAGCGAGCGCGCCACCAATTCCTGATTGGCGTCGAAGCGCTGGAGCCCGGCGCTGATCACCACCATCACGAAGGGAATGGCAAGCACGCTATGGGCGAGGACGAGGCCCAGAAGCGTGTTCACCAGATTGAGCCTGGCATAGAGGTAGAACACGCCGATGGCGATGATGATCACCGGCACGATGAGCGGGATGATCAGGCCTGCGCGGATCAGCCGGGTGAAGGCGAAGTGCGAATATTGCAGGCCATAGGAGGCGGCGATGCCGAGCGGCGTGGCGACGAGGACGGTCAGCACCGCGGCCTTGAGCGATATGATGGCGGCACCAATCCATTCGGGGCTTTTGGCCAGGCTCTGATACCAGCGCAGCGACAGCGCGCTCGGCGGGAATTCGAGGAACTCCGAGGGTGAGAAGGACATCGGGATGACGACGATGATCGGCGCCAAAAGGAAGATCGCGACGAAGAGGCAATAGAGATAGAGCCACAAGCGGCGCCAATGGTTGACGGTCGGGTCGCTGTCGAAATCCATCATGACGCCTTGCCCATCAGGCGATCGACCGGCACCAGCATCTGGATGGCCTTGAAGAGGAGAAGGGTCGCTACGAGCAGCACCACGCCCAAGGCCGAAGCCGCGCCCCAGTCGGAATAGATGGTGGCGTTCTCGAGGATCTTCATCGAGACGAGATTGATCCGTCCGCCGCCCAGGATCTGCGGCGTGATGTAGAAGCCGAGGCAATAGATGAAGACGAGGAGGCTGCCGGCGATGAGGCCCGGCAGCGATAGGGGCGCGAAGACGGTGAGGAAGGCGCGCGAGCGCGGCGCGCCGAGGCTGATCGCCGCCCTGAGCAGCATCGGATCGATCGAGCGCATGGTGGCATAGAGCGGCAGCACCATGAAGGGCAGCATGATATGGACCATGCCGATCACGACGCCCGACATATTATAGACAAGGCTCAGGGGCTCATCGATGATGCCGAGCGACATCAAGGTGGAGTTGACCAGGCCTTTGCGCTGCAGGAGGACGAGCCAGGCATAGGTGCGCACCAGGAGCGACGTCCAGAAGGGAAGGAGCACGACGGTGAGGCCGATGATCGCGAGGCGCCTCGGCAATTGCGACAGGAGATAGGCGAGCGGATAGCCCAGCACCGCCGTGATGAGGGTGACGAGGAAACTCGAGAGGAAAGTGACCTTGAAGATCTCGAAATAGGCTTCGTTCTGGACGAGCCGCATGTAATTGGCGGTGGTGAAGCCATCCTTGTCGACGAAGGACAGGAAGAACAGCCAGCCGACCGGCAGCAGCAGGATGATGAGAACGAGCAGTGATGCCGGGGCGGAGAGCGACAGGAGCCTCAGGCGCTCGCGCCGCGCATCGCCTTCGAGCACATCTGCCGCATGCGGTGTCATCAAGGGTGCTCTTCGGGGACGAGCAGCGTGTCATCGGCATGGAGGCCGACCTCCACCGCTGCATAGCGCGCCGGCAGGTTCTGCAGGCTTTGCTGGTCGGTGCCCTGGCGCAGGAACAGCGTCTCGCCGCCTTCGAGCCGGATCGAGAGCAGCACGCTCTCGCCCTGATAGACGATGTCATCGACGGTGCCGGCGAAGCGGTTCCAGGCTGCCGTGTTCTTCTTATCGACGAGCCGCAGCTTTTCCGGCCGCAGCACGACATGGGAAAGAGCGCCATTGACCTTGTCCTTGGTCTTGACCGGACGGCCGCGGAAGGTCGGTTGTTTCGCACCCTCATCGAGCGCCAGCAAGGTCGCATCGCCGATGAATTCGGCGACGAACTTGCTCGCCGGCCGCTCATAGAGCGCCTTCGGCTCGCCGATCTGGGCAAAGCGGCCGTGATTGATGACGGCGATGCGGTCGGACATGGTCAGCGCCTCGCGCTGGTCATGGGTGACATAGATCGTGGTGACGCGCAGCGTCTCATGCAGGCGGCGGATCTCGATCTGCATATGCTCGCGCAATTTCTTGTCGAGGGCCGAGAGCGGCTCGTCCATCAGGAGCACCGAGGGCTCGAAGACGATGGCACGGGCGAGCGCCACGCGCTGGCGCTGGCCGCCCGAGAGCTGATCGATGCTGCGCTCGCCAAAACCGTCGAGCTTCACCAGAGCGAGCGCCCAGGCGACGCGCTTGTCGATCTCAGGCCTACCGATGCCGCGCAGCTTCAGGGGATAGGCGACATTGCCGGCGACGCTCATATGCGGGAAGAGGGCGTAGTTCTGGAAGACGACGCCGATATTGCGTCTATGCGGCTCGAGCCGCGTCACGTCGGCCGCGCCGAATTGGATGAGGCCGGAATCGGGGCGCAGGAAGCCGGCAATGGCCATCAGCAATGTCGATTTGCCGGAGCCCGAGGGACCGAGCAGCGTCAGGAACTCGCCGCCCGCTATGTCGAGATCGATCGCATCGAGCGCCCGATAGGGGCCATAGGTCTTGACCAGCTTCCGGATGGTGATCGGAACGCTCGCGCCGGATGAGGTTGCCTGGCTGGTCATCTAAAAATGTGAGGAGTGATGCTCGCGCATCACTCCTTCCCCTCGCCGTAGCATCTATTGATTGATGAACTTGGCCCAACGGTCGCGGGCCTTAGCGCCATTCTCGCCCCACCAGTCGCCGCGCACGATCGCCTGCTTGGCGGCGTTCTCGGGCGCGGTGTTGAGCGTCTTGGCGAGCTCGGGCGGGATCTTGCCGGTCTCGTAGGATTTGAGATTGGCCGGACCATAGTCGATATATTGCGGGATATTGGCGAGGATCTCGGCCGAGACGGCCTTCGCCAAAGCCTTCATCGCCAAGTCCTTGTTCTTCACGCCCTTGGGGATCGCCAGGCAGTCGGCGATGAGGAGCCCCTGGTTGAAGGTGAATTTGTATTTGGCGCCAGCGCCGATCGCGGCGCTGATGCGGCCGTTCCAGGCGCCGATCATGTCGACCTCGCCATCGGCGACGAGCTGGGCTGCCTGCGCGCCCGACGACCACCACACTGAAATGTGCGGCTTGATTTTTTCGAGGCTCTTGAAGGCGCGGTCGAGATCGAGCGGATAGAGCTTGTCGGGCGCCACGCCATCGGCGAGGAGGGCTGCTTCCAGCACTTCCGCCGGATCGTTGCGCAGCGAGCGCCGGCCGGGGAATTTCTCGACATCCCAGAAATCGGCCCAGCTCTGCGGACCGGCATCGCCGAATTTCTCAATGCTCCAGCCGATCACATTGGAATAGTAGTTGAAGCCGATATAGGTCGGCTGCACCACCGCCGGATCGAAGCCGTCCTTGCTGATGACGGCGTAATCGAGATTTTCGAACAGGCCTTCGGTCTGTCCCTGCGCGCAGCCGTCGATGGTGAGCTCGGTAATGTCCCACAGGACGCTGTTGGCGGTCACCTGGGCGCGCACATCGGCGAGGCCGTTGGTCGAATCTTCGAGGATGGTGATGCCGAGCTCCTTGGCGGTCGGCTGCCAGATCGCCTTCGACATCGCTTCCTGATAGTTGCCACCCCAGGACGAGATGGTGATGGTGTCTTCAGCCGAAGCGGGGACGGCGAAGAGCGCCATGACGGCGAAAGGCAATGCTTTCCGGGCGAGCTTCCTGGCGAGGCGCGCTTGTGAGGACTGAGGCATTCGATCCACTCCCTGTTCGTGGTTGTTGCGCCCCTTGCCATGTACTTATCCACAGGCGAGGCGTTCAATTCGAAAATAAAGAGCAGGACAAGCAGGTCAATTATTATATTGTACTGCGACGCTTTATCACTGATTTACTTGGAGTTCTGGACATTGAGTGGCGTGCCCGCTAGCTTGTATGCCTCTCAGGACGAAGATCGGGGTCAATTGTGTGGGTTCCTGACTACAAGACAAGGCCGGGGCGCATCTATGTCGCCCTGGCGGATGCGATGGCGGACGACATCGCCTCAGGGCGCTTGCGGCCGGGCGAAAGATTGCCCACCCATCGCGAGCTCGCCTGGCATCTCCAGCTGTCGGTCTCGACCGTCAGCAAGGCCTATGCGCTGGCGGCACGCCGCCATCTGATCGGCGGCGAAGTCGGGCGCGGCACCTTCGTCACCTCGAGGCCCTCCGACCTTTCGCGCCTCGAGCCCAACCGCGCCCAAAGCGATCTCATCGATCTCACTTTCAACTGCCCGGTGCAGCTTCCGGTGCAGGAGAAAGCGCTCGCCTCCACCTTGCGCGATATTGCCGATAGCGAGCGCCTGCCGCTGCTCATGCCCTATCATCGCGACTGGATCGGCATGCCGGAGCATCGCCACGCCGCGTCCGCCTGGCTCGAGAAGCGCGGCGCCGAGGCCACGCAGGACGACATCGTCATCGTGAATGGCGGTCAGCAGGCGGTGTCGGTCATTCTCGCCGCCTTGCTGGAGCCGGGCGAGATCATGGCGGCCGAAGAGCTGACCGATCCCGGCATCAAATTCCTCGCCGCCAACCGTCATCTGACGCTGAAGGGATTGCCCATCGACGAGCATGGCCTGATCCCCGAGGCCTTCGACGCGGCCTGCCGCGGCGGACCGCTGCGCGCCTTGATCTGCTGTCCCAACCACCAGAGCCCGACTCTTGCGGTGATGCCGGTGGAGCGGCGCCAGGCGATCGCCGAGATCGCGGTCAAGCACGATGTCATTTTGATCGAGGACGATGTCTATGGCGGCTTCATCGAGACCGCATTGCCGTCGATCTCGAGCTTCGCGCCGGAGCATTCCTACTATGCGACGAGCCTGTCGAAGATCGTCTGCCCGGGCCTGCGCATCGGCTATATCGCGACACCGCCGGGCCGCGCGCGCGATCTGATCCCGGGCCTCGGCGCCACCACCTGGATGGCGGCCTCGCTCTCGGCCGAGATCGCCTATCGCTGGATCGAGGACGGCACCGCCGATCGTCTCGCCCAGGTGCAGCGCGATGAGTTGCGCAAGCGCCAGGCGCTGGCGGGCGAGATTCTCGCCGGCCAGTCCTTCCGCTCGCTGCCCACCGGCCTCCATCTCTGGCTCGATCTCCCGGAAGCCTGGCGGGCCGAGAGCTTCGTCGCGCAGTTGCGCGCGCAGGGCGCTGCCGTGACGCCGGCGGAAGCCTTTGCCGTCGGCCATGGCCCTTCGCGCCATGCCATTCGCGTCAGCCTGGGCGGCGCCACGCCGTCGCGTACCGAATTGCAGAAGGGCCTCGAGATCCTGGCCGATCTGTTGCGCGGACGCCCGGCCGCTTCCTATGTGGTGCTGTGAAAATCAGACGCGCATCGCGTCGGCGAGTTTCCGCTTGAAGCTTGCGGAAAAACTTTCGAACCACGGCCAGCTATCGGTGCGCGCGGTGTTGCGCGCGAGATAGACGGTGCGCGTGAAGCGCGGCGCCCCTTCCACTTCATGGAGCCGCGCCGCTTCGAGATGCGGCTTTGCCACCCGATAGGGCAGATAGGCCGATCCGCCGCAAGTGAGGATGTGATCGAGCGCATGGGCGCTCGAGGTGAAGGTGACGATGGCGGTCTCCTCCACCGGATAGGCCTCCGCATGCTTGCGGCGGAAATCCTCGCCCAGATCGACGAAGACATAATCCGGATCCCAGCGCATCAGCCCGCGCTTGACGGTGGCGACCTCCATGAAGACATCCTCGCACAGGACATCGACGGCAAAGGCGCCGCTCGGCGGCGTGTAGGAGAAGACGACGTCGACCATGGCGTTCATTTGCCAGGAGCGCGCGATGTCGCCTGCTCCTTCCGCCACGCTGATGGCGATCGTGCCGCGCTCGCCGCGCAAGCTGCCGACCCATAATTCGCCGATGCCCGTCCATAGAGCGGGATCGCAGCCGATGGCGCAGACATCCTCGAAGCCGCGCGGCAGCGACGTCTCATAGCGCGCCTGTTTCCACACCTGCACCATGACCTCGGCGTGGCGCAGGAACTTGGCGCCGGCGGGCGTCAGTTCGGTACCCGATTTGTTGCGGCGCAGGAGCTTTTGTCCGATCAGGTTTTCGAGCGCATCGATGCGCGCCGTCACTGTCGACTGGGTGACATTGAGCTTGAGTGCGGTCTTGTTGAGATTGCCGGTTTCGACCGCCACGACGAAGGTTTGCACATGGGCGAGGTTCATAATTCGATTTATCCGAACTTTCTAGCCAATATAATTTGATTTACAGGATTATCCCGGCCAAGGATAGTGCCGGGCATGGCATGCACTTCCCAGGATTTCCGATTGGCGATGCGCCGCTTTCCCGCCGGCGTCGCGATCGTGGCCGCAGGCGCCAGGCCCTATCGGGCCGGCATGACGGCGACCGCGATCTGCTCGCTCTCCGCCGATCCGCCGCAAGTGCTGGTCTGTCTCAATCAGCGCGCTATGACCACGCGCACCATCGGGCAGTGCCGGCGCTTCTCGATCAATCTGCTCAATACCGGCCAGCTTCCCTTGGCGCGTATCTTCGCCGGCCTCGAAGGCGAGGCGGCGGGCGAGGAAAAATTCTGCACCGGCGCCTGGCGCGACGGATCATCGGGCGCTCCCATTCTCATCGATGCGGTGCTGACGCTCGAATGCGCGCTCGTCACCTCTTATGCGGCGAGCACGCACAACATCGTCATCGGCAAGGTGCTCGATATTCCAGGCTACGCCGCCGAGGACGCGCTTCTCTATCGCAGTGGCGCCTTCGGCCGATGGGCCGATCTCGCAAGCCCGCAGCAACATTTCATCTGAAAAAGATCGAGGCCATAGTTTTGCAATTCAATCACTTCCTCTCTTCTTATTATCCCGACAAGGCCTATGGCGGCGACCGGCTCTATGCCGACATGATCGAGCAGGCGATTGCGAGCGAGCGCCTGGGCTATCGCGGTGTCACCATCCCCGAGCATCATCTGATCAATATCCTTCTCGTGCCCGATCCCTTGCAGATGGCGGTCAAGGTCGCGTCGGTGACGAAACGGATCGAGGTCGTGACCTCCGTGTCGGTGCTGCCCTTGCACGACATGCGCATCTTTGCCGGCCAGGCGATCCAGGCCGACATATTGTGTGAAGGCCGGCTCATCCTCGGCGTCGGCCGCGGCGCCTTCGCCTATGAGATGGCGCGCATGGATGTGCCGATCGAGATCTCGCGCGAGAAATTCGATGAATCGCTCGACCTCCTGATCGCGCTTTTCACCCGCGAGGAGGTTTCCTGGGACGGCAAGTACTATAAATTCGAACCGATCACCGTGATGCCGCGACCGGTCACCAAGCCCATGCCGCAATTGATGGTCGCGGCCCTGGTGCCGGAAGGCATCTATGCCTCGGTGAAGCGCGGCTTCCATATCCAGACGACGCCGCTCGATGCGACATTCGAGAAGATGAAAGCGCAGGTCGGGGCCTTCCATCGCGGCAAGGCCGAGCTCGGCAAGGCGGGCGAGCATTTGCGCCTCGCTCTGTCGCGGGTCTGCCTGGTGGCGAAGGACGAGGCCGATGCCGAGCGCAAGCTGAGCCTCGCTTACGACTATTACGGCCGCTTCAACAATGTGTTCACCGGGCCCGGCATCGTCGACAATGGCGCCATCAGACTCTTGCCGCAGAAGCAGACGATCGAGGAATTGTCGCGCAACCTGATCATCTGCACGGCCTCCGAAATGGTCGACCGGGTCGCGCAATATGCCGAGCTCGGCATTGACGATTTTATCATGAACGTGAATATCGGCCACACGCAGAGCGAGGCATTGGAAGCGATGCAGCGCTTTGCCGAAGATGTCATGCCGCATATACCGAAGAGCGCAACCACGCGCGCAGCATAAGGATCATCCATGCCCGTCATCAGAGTTGAAATGTTCAAAGGCCGCAGTGTCGATCAGAAGCGCGAATTGGTGAAGGAGCTGACCTCGGCCTTCCTGCGTACCTGCGGCGGCACGCCGGAAAGCGTGCAGATCGTGATCTTCGATGTCGACAAGCAGGACTGGGGCGGCGCCGGCCAGCTGATGTCGGACAAATATCCCGACAAATAGGTAATCCATGACAAATCCGGTCAGATCGGCCTTCTCGGTCGAGGGCGAAGGCCCGCCCTTGTTCATGATCCATGGGATCGGCGCCTCGCGCCATTCCTGGGACGGCCTCGTCAAGGAGCTGCGCGGCCAGTTCCGCTGCATCTCTTACGATTTGCGCGGCCATGGCCGATCGCCGATGACGCCCGTGCCTTTCAGCCTCGACGATCTGGTGGATGACCTCGAAGCCTTGCGCGCCGAGCTCGGCATCGCGCGCGCCCATTTCATCGGCCATTCGCTGGGCGGCATGATCGGTCCCGCTTATGCGCGCCGCTACCCTGAGCATGTCGAAACGCTGGGCCTGCTCAGCACCGCGGCCGGGCGCACGCAAGAGGACAGCGCCAAGGTGAAGGCCGTCGTCGCGGCGATGGAAGCGAAGGGCATCGCGCCGGTGCTCGAGACGCTGAAGGACCGCTGGTTCACGCCCGAATTCGGCGAGAGGCGGCCGGATGTCATCGCCAACCGCCTGAAGCAAGTCATCGACACCGACGCCCAGGTGTTCCTCAATGTCTTTCATATCTATGCCGAGACGGAGATGGCGCCCTGGCTCAAGGAGGTCGCCTGCCCGTCGCTGGTGCTGACGGGCGAGTTCGACGGCGGCTGTCCGCCGCGCCTCAATGAGTTCATTGCCGGCGAGCTCCCGCAGTCGGAGCTGGTGATCCTTGACGGCCTGCGCCATGCGATCCTGCTCGAGGCGCCGGAGCGCGTGGCTAGACCTGTTGCAGCTTTCCTCGCGCGGCACGGCGACCGTCGCGACTGACCGCGCCGGCAAAGCTCCTAGCGACCCTTTCGACGCGCGTCAGCGCTTCGGTGATCTCGTCATCGGAGATGATGAGGGGTGGCGAGAAGCCGACGCTGGCCGGTCCCTTGTCGGTCGTCGAGAGGCCTTCCCGCCAGAAGGCCTCGACCAGGTCGCCGGTGAAATCGGGACCCGGCTCCCTTCCGCACAGCTGCGGTGCGAAGTCCAGCGCGAGCAGCAGGCCCTTGCCGCGGGCGCCGGCGATGAAAGGAGTGCGGGCGGCCATTTCGGCCAGGGCGAACATCACGCGCCGGCCCAGTTCGGCGGCGCGCTGGTCGAGCCGGTCGTCCTCGATGATCTCGATCATGGTCAGCGCCGCGCGGGCGGTCAGCGGATTCTTCTCATGGGTGTAGTGGCCGAGATCGAGTTCGGGCGCCACATCGAGCCGCGCATCGGCGATGACGGCGGCAATCGGCACCACGCCGCCGCCCAGCGCCTTGCCGAGGACGACGGCATCGGGGACGACGCCCATATGCTCGAAGGCGAAGAAGCGCCCGGTCTTGCCGAGACCGGAAGGTATCTCGTCGAAGATCAGCAGCGTGCCATGCGCATCGCATAGAAGGCGCACCTCGGGCCAGAACCAATCCGGCGGCACATGGCAATTGGATCGGATCGGCTCGGCGATGACGGCGCCGATGTCCTTGGCCGAGCGGTCGAAGACCGCCTTCATCGCGGCGAGCGCCTGTTCGGCACCTTGCCAGTATCCCGGGACATGATGGCGCCCGGAGAGGAATGGGCCGAGCCTCGCATCGGGAGCGGATCGCGACAGCCCGAAGGCGCCAAAGCCATGGCCGTGATAGGAGCCTTCGAAGGAGAGCGTTCCCGGCCGCCCCGTGGCGACGCGGGCGAGCTTGAGCGCGATCTCGATCGCATCCGACCCGCCGGTCGCGAACAGCACCTTTGCGGGAGCGCCCGGCCAATGGCCGAGGAGCTTCTCGGCCAGCATCACCGCCGGTTCATTGGTGAAGCGGCGCGGCGAGAAGGGCAGCTCGTCGAGCTGCTGCTTGAGCGCGGCGATGAGGCGTGGATGGCCGTAGCCCAGATGATGGGCGGTGTTGCCATGGAGGTCGATGAAGCGGCGCCCCTCCACATCCTCAAGCCACACGCCTTGCGCTTTGTGCAGAGCGAAGGGGCATGGCGATGAGCCCTCCTGATGGAAGAAGGCGGCGGCATCCCGACTGATGAGATCTTTTGTCATGGTGCGAGGCTCGGTTTTGCGATCCGTGTCGGCAGCAGCCCGGACAGGGTGATCTTGCGCACGCGTCCCGGCGGCTGGTCGATGAGCCAGATGAGCGCCATGGCGGCGAGCGCCAGAACGAGCAGGATCACGCTCTTGGCGCCCGCATAGCCGAAATCGCCCGACGTCGCGTGATTGAAGATGGTGACGGAAGCGAGCTTGTAGTCGCCGGAGACGAGGAAGATCACCGAGGACAGAGTGGTCAGCCCGTCGACGAACACATAGAGCGTGCCGAGCAGCAGCGCCGGGCGCAGCATCGGCAAAGTGACATGGAAGAAGCGCCGCATGAGTCCGGCCCCCAGGCTTTCCGCCGCCTCATCGACCGCGACATTGAGGCGCTGCAGCGCGGCGCGTCCCGCCAGCACGCCGACGAAGAGATTGGAGAACAGGATGTTGATGATGAGGATGGCGGCGGTGCCGGAGAGCGACAGCGACGAGAAGCCGAAAGGAACGTTGAAGGCGACGATATAACCGATGCCGAAGATGATGCCGGGAAGGATCGCCGGCAACAGGCTCAAGGAGACGATGAGATTGGCGCCGGGCGGCCTCACCCTTTCGACGACATAAGCGACGATGATGCCGAAGAGCCCGCCGATGGGCGCGGCGATGCCGGCGATATAGAGGCTTGTCCAGATGGTGGAGAGGCCGCGATCGGAGCTGCCATAGCCCGAGCCCGCGAGCCCGACATCGACACCTTCATTGGTGAAATAGCCGAGCGTAAAACTCCAATCGACGCCCCAGACCCGGGTGACGGCGCCGAGTGCCATGGTCGCATAGATGATGAGCACCAGCGCCGAAACCGATCCCGCCAATGACCGGAGCATCCAGCGCCAGGCGCGCGGCATCGGCAATTCGCTGACGCTGCCGGCCTCGCCCGTCGAATAGGCTTTGCGGGAGCCGATCCGTTCGAGGAGGATATAGAGCAGGAGCGAGGGCAAAATGAGCCAGCAGCACAAGGCCGCGGCGAGCGGCATGTTCTGATAGGCCGTGATCTGCTGATAGACGACCTCGGCGAGCACCGGCGTGTCGCGCCAGAGCAGCACCGGATTGGCGAAATCGGTGAGGCTCATGATGAAGGCGAGCGCGATGGCGCGCTTCATCGCGGGCCAGGCGAGCGGCAAGGTGACATGGGCGAAGACCGCGGCGTGCCCGGCGCCGAGGCTCGCCGCGGCCTCATCGACGCGCCCGCTCTGCCGCCGCATCACATTGTCGAAAATGATGAGCGTTGCCGGCAGGAAGGACAGAGCTTGCGCCACCACCGCGCCGGCAAACCCATAGGCATTGGTCGCTTCGGCATCGATCAATCCCAGCGTCTGGTCGAGGAAAGTGTGGGTGATGAGACCGCGCCGCCCGAACAGCATGATGATCGCGGTGGCGATGAGGACCGGCGGCGCGACCAGAGGCGTCAGCAGGATCGCGCGGGTCACGGCGGGCGAGCGCACGCCGCCGCCATTGATGGCATAAGCGAGGAAGAGACCGAGCGTCACGGTGAGCAGAGTGGAGGCCGTGGCGAGCATCAGGCTGTTGAGGCTGGCCTGGCGCAGATAATGATCGCGGAAAATCGCGAGGTAGTTGTCGAACCCGATGCGGTCGTCGCGGCCGTTGCGCAATTCATCGAAACGCGCCTCGCCGATCCGGTCCCTGACTTTGAAGGCAAGGGCGGTACGCTTATGCAGCATGATATGCGCGATCGGATAGTTGCCGGTGACCCTTTCCCTGACCGCCGCCGGGAGTCGGGCCAGCGCCTTGTCGAGATCGGTGGCCTGCGTGGTATAGAGCGCCTTGCGGTCCCAGGGCACCGACAGTCCTTCGAGGGTGAAGGCGGCGGCCATCGCATCGACGCGCTCATTTGGGCTCGCGGCGTCGCGCCACTGCGTGACGAGTTTTGCGCGCTCGTCGGCGCCGAGCGACTGGAGCGCCGCTTCGGTGACGGCCTCGAGGCGCGGCAGCGGCATGGGCCCGCGAATGACGAAGCTTTCGGCAAGGATGGCGCCGATCGGATAGGCGATGAAGAGCGCAAGCCCGGCAAGGACGGCGAGCGTGACGAGGATCTTCGGCAGATTCCGCGAGGACATTAGACGAATTCGTCGCGCAGGATCACGGCATGGCGCGGATCCGGCCTGACCGTGACCGGCATGCCGACGGCGAAGCCGTCCAGCATTTCGAGCGACGGCCGGTCGGCAATGACATGCCGTCCCGACGCCATGGCGATATCGAGACGCACGAAGGAGCCGAGGAAGGTCACGCTTGCGATCCGTCCGGCGAGACCGTCCTGTCCGTCGGTGCTCACCTCGAGATGCTCGGGTCGGTAGAGCGCGGTGACATCGCTTCCCGGCCACACGGCAGGCTCGGGCGCGATCGGCCAGATCTCGCCTTGGGCGTCGATGCCGCTTTGGGCGGCGCGGCCCTTGACCAGATTGGAGGCGCCGATGAATTGCGCCACGAATTTCGTCCGCGGCCGGTGATAGACGTCTGCAGGCGTGCCGATCTGCTCGATGCGCCCCTGGCGCAGGATGGCGACGCGGTCGGAGAGCGCCAAAGCTTCTTCCTGGTCATGCGTCACATAGAGCGTCGTGATGCCGAGCCTCTCGACCAGGTTGCGGATCTCCGCGCGCAATCTCACCCTGATGCGGGCATCGAGCGCCGACATCGGCTCATCGAGCAACAGCACTTCGGGATCGGAAGCGAGCGCCCGGGCCAGCGCCACGCGCTGCTGCTGGCCGCCCGACAATTCATGCGGATAGCGCTCGATCAGGGCCTGAATCTCGAACATCGAGGCGAGGTCGTGCACCCGCTTCTCGGTTTCGGCGCGCGGCTTCGCCGCCATGGTAAGCGCGAAGCCGATATTCTGCCTGACGGTCTTGGTCGGGAACAGTGCATAGGACTGGAAGACGAAGCCCATGCGCCGCCCGGCCGGAGGGGCATTCGTCACATCGGCGCTTTTGAGCAGGACGCGGCCCTTGTCGGGCGCGGTGAAGCCCGCGACGATGCGCAGCAGCGTGGTCTTGCCGCAGCCTGAATCGCCGAGCAGCGTCACGAATTCGCCGCGGGTCAGCTGCAGCGAGACATCGTCCACGACATTGGGCCCGCCAAAGCTCTTGGCGACGCCCAGTATCGCAAGATGCGGCTCGGCGGCGAGCATGGACTTCCGCCTTGCTGCTACTGCTTGAGGATGCGGCTGGCGAATTCCTTGCGGAATTCGGCGATGTCGACCGGCCGCTTCATCTTCCACAGCGTGATCTCCTTGAGATCGACGAGCCCGTGGCCCGGTACCGCGGTGGCGCCGACGACTTTGCCCAGGACTTGCGCCGCGTCCTCGCTCGCCATGAAGTCGAGGAAGATCTTGGCCTCGTCCGGATTGGGACCGCCGGCGACGAGCCCGCCGCCTTCCGAGACATTGGGCGTGATGCGGCCATAGACGATCTCGACCGGCTTGCCGGAGGATTTCGTCTCGAAGCAGGTGGTGTCGAAAGTGAGCCCGATCGATACCTCGCCTTGGCCTGCGAGCTGCGCCCCACCCGAGCCGCCATCCGAATATTGATAGACGTTCTCATTGAGGTTTTCGACGAAGGGCCAGCCGAAGGCGTCGACGAAGGTGGTAAGAATGGCGCCGCCGGTGCCCGACTTCAGAGGCGAGGGCAGCGATATCTCCTTGGCATAGATGGGCTTGATCAGGTCTTCCCAGGTCGAAGGCTGCGGCAGGTTCTTCTGGGCGAGACGGTCCTTGTTCACCACCATGCACATGGTGGTGGCGAAATACTTGTTGTAGAAGCCGTCCGGATCGCGGAAGTCGGCGGTGATCTTCGACTCTTTCGGCTCATATGGCTCGAACACGCCCGCCTGCTTCAGTTGCTCGAGCGCCACATTGTTGATGAGATAGACGACGTCGGCCTGGGGCTTGGCCTTCTCGGCGATGGCCCGCTCGGTGATCGGACCGGTCGAGCCCGAAACGAATTTGACCTTGATGTCGGGATGCTTCTTCTCGAAGGCGGCGACGATGGCCGAATTGACGCTGTCGGACGCATTATAGACGACGATCTCGCCGGCGAGCGCGGTGCCGGCGCTCAAGCCGGCGATCAGGGCCAAGGCCGCGAGGCCGGATTTGGATGTGGCTGTCATGTGACTCTCCCGCGATGAAGCATTCCTGTAATATTAGTGTTGCTTAAATCCGTGACAGTCGTATGAAGTAAAGCTTATGGGCTAGCCTATGGAAATCGCATGAATTTCGCTCAGTTGCGCGCCTTCAACGCGGTCGCCACTCATCGCACCTTCATGGCGGCGGCCCAGGCCCTGGGGGTGACCCAGTCGGCGATCACGCAAAACATCAAGGCGCTGGAGGAGAGCGTCGGGACGAGCCTGTTCACGCGCACCGGCACGCGCATCGAGCTGACGGCGAGCGCCTATGATCTCCTGCCGCGGGTGCGCGAGGTGGTCCTGGCGCTCGAGGATCTGGGAAGCCGCATCAGCAAGACGCGCGATCTGCGCCTCGGTCATCTGTCGATCGGCCTCTGCGCGCCCTATGTCGCCATGCCGATCTTCGAGCGGTTCTCTCAGAGCTATCCGGGCGTGACGCTCAATGTCCGGCTCGGCAATTCGAGCAGCCTCCTCGATCTCGTGGCGCAGCATGCCGTCGATGTGGCGATCGTCACGCTGCTCGAGCCCGATGATGATTTCGTCTGCGAGAGACTGGTCGACCAGGAGGTGATGATCCTGGTGCATCAGGGCCATCCCTGGTGGCAAGTCGATCAGGTCACGGCCAAGGGTCTCGCAGGCCAGCCCTTCATCCTGCGCGAGACGGGATCGATGACGCGCCAGATCTTCGAGCGCGCCATGTCGAAGCTTGCGGTTCCGATCTCGACCCGTCTCGTCCTCGGCAGCCGCGAGGCGGTGAAGGAAGCGGTGGCGGCGGGCCTCGGCATCGGCATCGTGCTCAACCGCGAGATCGGCCAGGATGCGCGCGTTAAGGGTATTCGCCTCAAGGGCGCCGATGTGTCGGCAGGCGAATATCTCGTCACCTTGCCGCGCAACCGCGAGCGCGGTGTCATTCGCGAGTTCTTCGCCACGGCCTGCGATCAGGCCGCGGACGGGAAGGGCTGAGGAGTCGCGGAGCCGATGCCTTGGCGCGCCGCCGCGAAATCAGGACCCTGCGCCATTGTCCAATCGAGGATCCTGTCGGCGAGTTCGAGGAAGCGCTGGCCAAGCCCGGTGAGCCGGTACTCCACGCGTGGCGGGACGACGGGAAAGACCTTACGCGCAATGAGGCCGTCGCGCTCGAGTTGCTTCAATGTCCGCGTCAGCACTCTGGCCGAGATCGGGCGCGTTGCGCTGATCCGGCGCATGAGATCGGTGAACCGGATGGGCTCGCCTTCGATCATATGAATGACGCACACGCTCCACCTGTCGCCGAGCCGCGCCAGGACTTCCTGCGCAACCGCATAGCGCTCATCGTTCATTGCTGCATGCCAGGGAGTCATCAGGCGCTCTCCTTCATGGACCACGGGTGGAATATGGCGGGCCTGACCGCGAGCGGCCGCGCGCGGCCCGAGAGGGTGACCGAGAGCGCGGAGGGAAAATAATCGAGAAGGGCGGTATCGCCCGCAACTTGCGCGACGAGGCGGTAAAGCTCTTCCGATATGACGATGTCGGTGCCGAGACGACGGGTCTGGCGCTCGAGGCGGCTCGCGATATTCACCGTGTCGCCGAACACGCTGGGCTGATGGCACTCATCGGCATAAGGCCGCCCGAGCAGGACCGGCCCCGCATGGATGCCGATCCCGGCTTTCACCGCCGGGAGATTGCTCTTGGCGCGCCAGGCATTCCAGCGCTCCATCTCGACGAGGATGGCGAAGCCGCAGCGCAGCGCCCGGAAGGCCTGCACCGCGAGCGGCGCCTTGCCCTTCCACACCGCGAGCACCTCGTCGCCGAAATGATCGACGATGGCGGCATCGTGCAGCGTGGTCGCCTGGCTGGTGCGCCGATAGAAATCGGCAAGCAGCAGGAAGGCCTCCTCGGGATCGAGGCTTTCGCAATGCTGGGTATAGCCGACGATATCGGCGAACAAGGTGACGGCGGTCGTGACCTGCGGCAGGGATCGCGGCTCCTTGAGCTTCATGTCGGCGGCTCGTCCTTGGGCCTCGTGCAGGCTGCCATTGAAATGATACTGGTACATGGATGATTGTCCGGTCCTGTTCGCTCGATGGGTGCAATATGGGTGGCGGGGGTCGCGGAAATTGGGCGGAAAAAGCCGCATTTTCCGCGATCTGTCACAGGGCCCGCCTCTCGCCATAATTTGATACACTTTTCCCAGGGGCACACCTTTACTTGCCGTTATTGAGGTGTAGGGATCAGGGCATGGACTCGGCACCCCATATCGCGGTCGTCGACGATCACCGCGACATTCGTGACCTGGTGGGCAAATATCTCACCAAGCACGGCTATCGCGTCTCGACGGCAGAGAATGCGACGAACTTGCGGCGGCTTCTCGACCGCAGCGCCTTCGACCTCATCGTCCTCGACGTCATGATGCCGGGCGAGGACGGCCTGTCGCTCTGCCGCTATGTGCGTTCGACCACCGAGGTGCCGGTCATCCTCCTCACCGCCATGACGGACGAGACCGACCGCATCATCGGCCTCGAGCTCGGCGCCGACGACTATCTCGGCAAGCCGTTCAATCCGCGCGAGCTCCTGGCCCGCATCAAGGCGGTGCTGCGGCGCGTCACCAGCCTGCCGCCGCAGAAAGGGCGCAGCAAGGCGCAGCAAGTGAGGTTCGACCGCTGGCGGCTCGATGTCGGGCGCCGCGAGCTCTTAGGGCACGACGGCGTGGCGGTGCCGCTCTCGACCGCCGAGTACCGTTTGCTCTGCGCCTTCCTCGATCATGCCGGGCTGGTGCTGACGCGCGACCAGCTTCTCGACCTCACCGTCGGGCGCACCGCCGAGCTGTTCGACCGCAGCATCGATAACCAGGTGTCGCGCCTGCGCAAGAAGATCGAGCTCGATCCCAAGTCGCCGGCGCTCATCAAGACCCATTGGGGCGGCGGCTATTGCTTCGCCGCCGGCGTGGAGCAGGTCTGATGCGCATCTGGGACCGCAGCATCGCCACGCAGTTCATCTGCCTCATGCTCTTCGCTCTCCTCTTGTCGCAGGCGATCAGCTTCCTCATCTCGCGTGACGAGCGCGGCAATGCGGTGCGCGAAGCCTATAAGGGCGAGTTCCTGAGCCGCGCGGAAGCGGTGGCGCGGCTGCTCGAGACGACATCGCCTGCGATCGAGGATCAGATCACTCAGGCCAATAACACGCTGAACACGCGTTATTGGGTGACAGCGGAGCCGCCTCCCGCCGATCCCGAAACCTGGCGCCAGGCGGCATGGGCGCGGCTGACGGAGCCTTTCACATCTTCGGAGTCGGCCGCTTTCATGGCCCGCGCGATCAAGAAGGATCTTCAGCATGACAAGATCGGCGCCAGCGCGGTCATCGGTACCGGCTGGACCAACCTGTCACCGGAAGACTGGCATTCGCCTCGTCCGGCGAAATTCATCAGGCTCGATGATTATTATGGCGTAGGCCTTGCCGTCGAGCTCAATCGCGGCACATGGCTCAACACCGCTTTTGCCAAGCCGGCGATGGGCGGTTTCTGGAGCTCCTCCGCTTTGTCCTTCGCGGTCACGGCGCTGACCCTGTCGATCATCACCATCCTCGCCGCACGCGCCATCACACGCCCGATGCGCCGCTTGGCGGTGGCGGCCGAGGCGCTGGGCCGCGGCGAGGCGACGACGCCGCTGCCCGAGACGGGTCCTCAGGACATGCGTTACACCGCGCAGGCCTTCAACCGCATGCAGCAGCGCTTGCAGCGCTTTGTGGCCGACCGCACCCGCATGCTGGCGGCGATCGGCCATGATCTGCGCACGCCGATCACCTCGCTCAGACTGCGCACCGAATTCGTCGGCGACGCCGAAATCCGCGAGAAGATGCTGGCGACGATCGACGAGATGCAGAAGATGACCGAGGCGACGCTCACTTTCGCGCGCGAGGAATCGGCCGCCGAGGAGACGCGCTCGATCGATCTCTCGGCCTTGGTGCAGTCGCTCTCCGACGATCTCGCCGATATGGGCCATGACGTCACGTTCAACAACGGCTTCAAGATCAAATATCGCTGCCGCGCCGATGCGCTGAGGCGCGCCATCCGCAATCTGATCGAGAATGCGGTGCGCTACGGTCAGCGCGCGCGCGTCTCGATCACCAAGGGCGAGGACTCGATCGACATCGTGATCGAGGATGACGGGCCCGGCATTCCGCCCGAGCTTGCCGAGCAGGTCTTCGTGCCCTTCTATCGGCTCGAGGATTCGCGCAATCGCGAGACGGGTGGCGTGGGCTTGGGCCTCTCCATCGCGCGCAGCATCGTGCGCAATCATGGCGGCGACATTAAGCTGGTCAATCGCCCAGGCGGCTTGCGCGCCATCATCACCTTGCCGGCGATCGACGCGCGCACAAGGCTTGCGGCCGCGGCTTGATCCCCTCTCCCCCAACGGGGGAGAGGGCTAGGGTGAGGGGGAACCGGCGGAAATAATCTGCTCAAGCGCAACAAGCTTTGCCGTCTGTTCCCCCTCACCCTCCCGTCGCTGCGCGACGGGTCCCTCCCTCTCCCCCGTTGGGGGCGAGGGTGTTCTTACGGCCTCACCCCCGGCGTCTCGATCTTGAGCCCCTTGGCGCGCGACATGAGATAGGCTTCGAGCTCGATCATTTCCTGGGCGCCATAAGGGAAGGGCTCGGCGCGCATGCCGATCAGGCAATTGCGCAACCGCCTTTGCAGCGATCCGAGCGCCTGCCATTCGAGCCGGTAGAGCGGATAGGCGGTCGGATGCGCCTGCGGGATGACGCTGCCGCCGAGGCGCTGGCCAGGGGCGGCATCATGGCAGGCGGCGCAGGACAGGCCGAGCTGGCCCAGTCGGCGCTCGAACAGCGCCTGGCCGTTCTGCCGATGCCTGTCGAGTTTCGCATCCTGGGAAGGCGCGATCACCTGACCCCGCGATTGATGCGCCACATAGGCGGTGAGCGCCAGGAGCTCCGGGCTTTCATAGGCGAAGGGCGCCGCCGACTGCTTCTCCTGCCGGCAGAGATTGATCCGCTCCTGCAGGTCGATCAGCCGGCCGCCTTGCTTGTCGACTTGCGGATAGCGGATCGCCGCACCCCGCATGCTTTGCCGTGCCTCGCCATGGCATTGCGCACAGGCGGTGCCCGCCGGGTTGTCACGGGCTTGCCACAGCGCCTCGCCCTCGGCGATCGAGAGCATGCCAGGATTGCTCAGATCGTCTTCCTGCATGGCTTGCGTCTCGGGCGCCATGAAGTCGAAGCCCGATTTCTTCTCGCCGGCCTGCAAGACTCCGCCGGATAAAATCAGAGCGGCCGCGGCGAGGAGCGGGAGCCGCCATGCCATCACACCACCTTGATCTCGGCGGTGGCGGTCTCGGTGTTGCCCTTGTCGTCGGTCCAGGCGAAAGCGATGGTGCCGCTCTTGGTCGCGATGGTGCTGAAAGCGATGAACGGATTGGCGGATATCGCCGGGAACAGCTCGGCGGCGAAGATCTCCGCCCCGTCATAGAAGCAGGTGAAGCGGTTGATGATGTTCCGCTCGATCGCCGCACCACCCGCATCGCGGCGATAGCCCGTCTCCATCACATGGGCGATCATCGCCTTGATCTCGATGATCTCGCCGGTGTGCGCTTGCTTCGGCACGTTGATGAGGGCGCGCGTCACAGGAGATCCTCGACGCAGGCGGCGAGCGTCACGATCACCTTGGCCTCGCCCGACCAGAAGCTGCCGTCGCTGAGCTCGGCCACCGCCTTGACCGTCTGCGACGCGGCGAGGCGGATGCGGGTCGACACCTTGGCCTGTCCCGAGCGGGGGCCGAGATGGAAGATGGCGACGCCCGATTGCGGGTTCTTCTCATTGAAGAGGGCGATGCGCCGCACATGGTCGCTCGCCGTCATCGGGCTTTCCACCGTCACCGTGACGCCGACGGCATTGCCGTTCTCGACCAGAGGCGGGATGTCGAGATGGACGCGGCCGCTCCTTATGTCGGCGGAGCCCGCGAATTCCTGAACCGCTTCTTGCAGCGAGGGACGCGCCATGTCTCACTCCTTGAGGGTAGTGAGGAAGGCGACAATGTCCTCGATTGCCTGCGCCTCGAGCACCGGCTTGCCGCGCCAGGCTTCGCCGACCCGTGCATGATCGGCGATGCGATAATAGGCTGGCATGATGGTCGAAGGATTGAGCCGCTTCATGTCGACGATACGCAAGCGGATCTGCCCTTCCGAGAGCCGGCCGCCCACACCGCGCAGATCCGGCGCCAGCGTGCCCTGGGCATGGGGTTCCGGAAACGGACCCTGATGGCAGAGCAGGCAAAGACTCGCTTGCCGACTCATCACCAGGCTTTGTCCGCGCGCGGCATCGCCGCGCTGGCCGGTGAGCGGCAGAGGAATGGCGTCACCCGCGACGGTATAGGGCAAGAGGCTCATGACGACCGGCATCATGATGAAGAACCTCACCCGAAGACTTCCCCGGTGATCGTCTGGAACCAGGCCTCGGCATAGGCAGCCTCGACGGCGCGCTGTGCGGGCTTGGCTTCGAGCGGACTCACGCCGCCCGCCCCTTTGATCTCGGTCAGGAGACCATCCTTGGGACTGTACACACCCGCGACCGAGATGCCGTAATCCGGGGCCACCAGGCTGTAGCAAGTATTGATGAGCTTCACCTCATGCACTTCCTCGCCGCGCATGAGGCCCGCGATCATCTGGGCCGCGACCTTGGCCTGGGCATTGGCGGCGAAAGCGGATTTGGGCATGGCGCCGGCAATGGCGGCATCGCCGATCACATGGACATCGGGTCTGAGCTTCGATTCGAAGGTTAAGGGATCGATGGGGCACCAGCCGGTCTGGTCGGCGACGCCGGCCGAGACGGCGATGGCGCCAGCGCGCTGCGGCGGGATGACATTGGCGACATCGGCGCGGTGACTGCCGAATTCGGTGATGAGCGTCTTGCTGGCGGGATCGACTTCCGTGACGCGGCCCCCTTGCGACAGCGGCACCCATTCGATGAGGCCCGGATAGAGGTCTTGCCACGCCGCCTGGAACAATTTCTGCTTGGAGAAGGTATCCTTGGCGTCGAGCAGGATGAGCTTGGAGCGTGGTTTCCGGGCTTTCAGGTAATGCGCGATGAGGCTCGCCCGCTCATAGGGACCGGGCGGGCAGCGGAAGGGATTGGCCGGTGCCGACATGACGACCACGCCGCCATCCGCCATCGCCTCGAGCTGCTGGCGCAGGAGAACGGTCTGCGCGCCGGCCTTCCAGGCATGCGGCATGATCTCGGCCGCCGGCTGGTCATAGCCCGGCAGCGCGTCGAATCTGAGATCGATGCCGGGCGCGAGCACGATGCGCTGATAGTCGAGGCTCCGGCCGTCGGCGAGCCGCACCTGGCTTGCGTCCCAATCGATCGCGACGACGATCTGCTCGGCGATCTCGACGCCGGATTTCTTCACGCCGTCGTAGCTGAAATATTGCGCCTCGATCGGGCGCAGTCCGGCGATGACGGCGTTGCTGAAGGGGCAAGCGGCGAAGCGGTTGTTCGGCTCGATCAAGGTGACGGCGAATTTGCCCGCTTCCTGCTTGAGCCAGCGTGCGCACGTGGCGCCGGCAAAGCCGCCGCCGATGACGACGATGCGCTGAGGCGCCTGCCCGAGCACGGGCGGTGCGGCGAGGGCCACGAGCCCGGCGGCACCACCCTTCAGGATCGTCCTACGGTTTGGCGCCGCTTTGCGCATACCAGTCCGCGATGGCGCGTATCTCTTCATCGGAATACCCCTTTGCGATGCGGTCCATCACCGTCGCCTCGCGCTCGCCGCTGCGGAAAGCCGCCATTGCCGCGACGATGTCCTGCGCCGGCCTTCCTGCGAGATTGGGCACGGCGCCTTCCATCGTCGGTGCATGACAGCCGGAACAGGCGGCAGCGGAGGTCTGAGCTGCCGCCTGTCCCGGACCCGCAAGCAGCGCAAGAAGAACGAGCGCGATCGGCTCGACGGGGGATCTTGCGCCGCTGCGATATGGCGAGGATGAGCGCATCAGGCGAGGTTGTGGTTCTTCAACGGCAAAATGCGGATGCGCTTGCCGGTGGCGGCGAAGACGGCATTGAGCACCGCGGGCGCCGCGACCGCGATGGTAGGCTCGCCCACCCCGCCCCAGAAGCCGCCCGAGGGTATGATGATCGTCTCGACTTGCGGCATCTCGGCCATGCGCATGACTTCATAAGTGTCGAAGTTCTCCTGCTCCATGCGCCCACCATTGACGATGCATTCGCCATAGAGGCAGGCGGAGAGGCCATAGACGAAGGAGCCTTCGACCTGCCTTTCGATCTGCGCCGGATTGACGATGTGGCCGGGATCGGTCGCCGCCACGATGCGGTGGATCTTGAGCTGGCCATTGTCGACCGAGACCT
Organism: Pseudomonadota bacterium; assembly: GCA_021828105.1. GTDB lineage: Bacteria > Pseudomonadota > Alphaproteobacteria > Rhizobiales > Aestuariivirgaceae > Taklimakanibacter. The sequence goes on along the minus strand of JAKATG010000014.1, from coordinate 95,273 downwards.
CGGCGGCCGCCGCGACATAGCTGCCGAAGCCCATGATCTGGGCGAGGCCCCGATGCACGCCCTGCGGCGGCGGGTTGGTCCAGCCGATGCGCTCGGCGACCGCGTCCAGCACGGCGAGGTGCTTGGGATGCTGCGCCATGAGCTTGCGCCGGAAGGCGAGCGGATCCTGGCCTGCCGCATGGGCAAGCTCGTCCATGAAGCATTCGACATAGATGGCATTCTGGTTGAGATTGACGCCCCGCCAGAAGCCCGGCGGCACCGGCGGATTGCGCATCGCATGGTCGATGAGAAGATTGTCGACCGAATAGCCGAATTCGTTCTCGGGGCCTTTCGGGTTGAGGCCCTGGAAGACGACCGGGTCCTTGCCGTTCTGCATGCCGTCGGGCCGGACCGAAGCGAGGATCGACTGGCCCGACAGGCGCATGTGCAAGGCGGTCAGGTTGCCTTGGTCATCGAGAACGCCGGTGAGCTTGCATTGCGTCGTCGGATGATAGGCGCCATGCAGCATGTCCTCCTCGCGCGACCAGATGAGCTTGACGGGTGTGCCCGGCATCTCCTTGGCGATCAGCACGGCCTGGCGCACATAATCCTGGAAGGCGCCGCGCCGGCCGAAGCCGCCGCCCAGATGGATCTTGTGGACGTCGCATTGCTGCGGCGGCAGACCCGCCGCTTCGGCGGCCGCCGCGAGGCTGCCTTCGCCATTCTGCGTCGGCACCCACACTTCGCAGCGCTCCGGCGACCACACCGCCGTTGCATTCATCGGCTCCATGGTGGCGTGGTTCTGATAGGGGAAGGCATAGGTGGCCGTCACCTTCCTGCCCGGCCCCGCGAGTGCCTTCAGCACATCGCCATTCTCATTGCCGACGAAAGCTTCCTTGGCCTCCAGTCCTTCGGCCAGCATCTCGGCGATCTTGGTGCTGGTGAGATCCTTGTTCGGGCCTTCGTCCCAGACGATCGGCAAGGCGTCGAGCGCCGTCTTGGCGCGCCACCATGTGTCGGCGACGACGGCGACGGCGGTGTCGCCGACCTGCACGACCTTGCGCACGCCCGGCATGTTGGCGACGGCATTCGCCTCGAAGCTCTTGACCTTCCCGCCGAAGACCGGACAGGCCTTGATCGCGGCATTCAGCATGTTGGGCTGCTTGAGATCGATGCCATAGACCTGCTTGCCGGTGAGCTTGTCGGCGGTGTCGAGCCGGGGCAGCGGCTTGCCGGCGATGGTCCAGTCTTTCGGATCCTTGAGCGGAACATCGGCGGGCGGCGTCACCTTGGCCGCTTCTTCCGCGACCTTGCCATAGGTGGTGCTGCGACCGCTGGCTTGATGCGCGATGACGCCCTTGCTCACCGAGCATTCCGTGGCCGGCACATTCCATTCGGCCGCGGCGGCCTGGATCAGCATGGCGCGCGCGGTGGCGCCGCCCTTGCGCACATATTCCTGCGATTCGCGGATGCCGCGGCTGCCGCCGGTCGAGAAGCTGCCCCAGATGCGGTCACGCGCCAGATTGGCGCCAGGCGTCGGATATTCGGTGGTGACCTTCGACCAGTCGCATTCGAGCTCTTCGGCGACGAGCTGGGCAAGGCCGGTCAGCGTTCCCTGGCCCATCTCCGAGCGCGCGATACGGATGACCACCGTGTCGTCGGGCTTGATGACCACCCAGGCATTGATCTCGGGAGACATGCCGGTAGCGGCGAGCGCGGCCTTCGGCAGCGGCACATGAAAGCCCAGCATGAGCCCGCCCGTGGCGGCGATGGAGCCCGCGATGAAATTGCGCCGCGAAAGATTTGGAATCATGTTCATCTGTGCGCCTCCTCAGCCGTTGGTCGTTGTGGTGTTTTGGGATGCGGCGAGCTTGATCGCGGCGCGCACGCGGTTATAGGTGCCGCATCTGCAGATATTGGTCATCTCGGCATCGATATCGGCATCGCTGGGATTGGGGTTCTGGGCGATGAGCGAGGCGGCCGCCATGATCATGCCGGCCTGGCAATAGCCGCATTGTGGGACATCGAGCGTGGCCCAGGCCTTCTGCACCGGATGCGATCCGTCGGGCGAGAGCCCTTCGATGGTCACGATCTTCTGCTCCGGCACAACCGCGCTGACAGGTGTCGCGCAAGCGCGTGTCGCGACACCATCTATATGTACCGTGCAGGAACCGCATTGCGCGATGCCGCAGCCATATTTCGTGCCGGTAAGCCCGGCCTGCTCGCGCAGGACCCAGAGCAGCGGCGTGTCGGGATCGACATCGATATCACGAGTAGTGCCATTGATTGTCAGTCGGGCCATTCGGGGTCTCCTGAGATGATGGGGTGCCAAGCCGGAACTGGGCGCTGCCGCGCCGCAATGAACTCTCGAGGCTAAGGACGACCTGTCGCAGAAACTTGGCCACGGGCGCTCAATTTGTCTCCGCTTGTCGCCGATGGGCCGGCTGACACAGCTTGATACAATTTTCCGAAGACCGCGCCCTGAGTCCGACGCCGGCGCCGCCTACCTACATGTCCGGACGGCCTTGCGCATGCGGACCTGCTTCGCATGACAGATTTTTTGTTGTTTGATCAGGGAGATTGTTGAATGAGATTGAGACCGGCCATGACCTTCGCTGTCATGTTTGTCATCGGCATCGGCGCGCCTTTCGTGGCGTCGGCGCAACAGGCGGGCGATGGGGAGCGCCTGTTCCGCCAGCGCTGTGCTGCCTGTCACGCGCTTGAAGCCGGGCAGAACAAGGCCGGGCCGCATCTCGATGGCCTCATCGGCAGAAAGGCCGGCAGTGTCGAAGGGGCGCGCTATTCCCGCGCACTGCAAGGCGCCGAGATCACCTGGGACGAGCAGACGCTCGACGGTTTCCTCGCCAATCCGCGCAAGGCAGTCTCCGGCACGACGATGGTGGTCGGCGTGCCCAATGAGGCTCAGCGCAAGGCCATCATCGCCTATCTCAAATCGGTGCCGGCGGCCGCCAATTGATGCGGGCCAGGCCGGCTAGTCGGGCATGATGACCGTCAGATAAGGCGCCGACGGCTTTTCCGCATGGCCGGCAATGGCCGGGACCTGATGATGGATAGGCTTCAGGCTCTTGAGATAAGCAGCAAGCGCATAGGCATCCGCATCGGTCAGCTTGCCATAGTGGCCATAAGGCATCACCGGCGCCAGGATGCGCCCATCGGGGCGTTCACCGGTGCGCACCGCTTTGACGATATCGTCGGCGCTCCAGTTGCCCAGCCCCGTCTCGCGATCGGGTGTCAGATTGGGCGGGTAGAAGATACCGAGGCCTGGAATCTGGAAACCCACTTCGGAGCCCGCGAGATAGCGTTCGGGATCGGGCTTGCCGAGAAACACGCCCGTCGTGTGGCAACCGCCGCAATCCATGATGGTGGCGAGATACTCGCCGCGGCGCAGCGTGTCGTCGGCCGCGGATGCCGCGTCGGCAAGGGCCAGCAGGCTCGCAAGGGCAAGCAAAGATTTTCGCATGATCGCTCCGTTCAGATGATTGGCTCAGGTCCTTCGCCGCGGCTTTCGCGCGGCGTCCACCAGCGCGCGGATGGCCCATTGCTTGACCTTGCGCGCTTCCGTGTCGCTCGTCTGCAGGACGTCCTTGAAGACCACGATCCCCTCGGTTCCGATGATGAGCGCCAGCGCCTTGTGCAGAAGCTTGAGGGCGGCGGGATCGAACTCGTTCCGTTCGGGCTTGAGTGCCGCCTCGATCAAGGGGCTGCGGCGGTTCTGGCGTGGCGGGATGTCGCTGTCCCCGCCGCCCTTGACGACCCGCTGCAGCGAATGCACCAGCATCATCCTGAGCGAAGGCTCATTGGCGAGGATCATGTCGTGAAGCGTGGTATCGACGAGATTGAGCCGCTCGACCGGATCGCTGGAGGAGTCGTTGCGGAAGAGCGCGTCGGCATCCGGCACGGCGAGGTCGAGGGAAGCCTCGACGAGCAGCGCCTCGACGCCCGGGAAATAGCGATAGGCCGTGGCGCGCGACACCATGGCTTCATCGGCGATTTCTTCGAGGCTTGGATTTTGCCCGTGCTTCATGAGGCGCGCCGCGGCCTGCAGCAGATCCTTGCGGGTCCGCCGCCGCTGATTGGCGCGGCCGGCACCTTCGCCATCCATGTGCGTCACTCCTGCGGCAACTGCCGCATGATGGCGGCGAAATCGATCCACACATTCTCATGGCCGATCTCACCGGTATTGGTGAATTCGATGACGTGAAGCAGCCGGAATTCGAGCGGCCGGTCGCGGCCTTCCAGTCCGAACGGCCTGCCATGCGCCCTGCCGTGCCAGAGCGATTCATCGACCAGGAAATTCTCGCCATAAAGCCGCCTCAGGCTGTCGACACGGCTTTCGGAGAGATCGGCGAAGAGCCGCTCATAGAAGACGCGGGCCTCGGCGCGGCCATAGGAAGGGCCGCTGGGCCAGCCGACGACATCATGCACGGCGTCGCAAGCGAGCGTCGCGAGCACGCCTTCCACGTCGTCACGGGCTTCGAAGCCGAAATGCTCGTCGAGCTTACGGTCCATTTCCGCAGGGGTCAGCATCGGGTTCCTCATTATTGCCTTTACCAAAGGTCATAATGAGATTATCGTCTCATGTCAATACGTAAATATCTTAATAGGACTCCAGGCTCGAACTATAGCCGCATATCGCGGTCGAGCGGAAAGATCGGCCGCGGCACATTGCGGTAAGGCAATCGCTCCAGATAGGTCGTGCACAAAGCGCCGCTGTCGCAGACGATCACCTTGCCGGCGATGGGCTCGAAGGCGGCGCGGAAATGCTGCATGGATTTGAGCGCCACCACCGTCTTCGCCGCCGGATCGATGCCGAAGGCGCGGAACTGCTGCAGGTCCAGCATCTGGGCCGGCTCCGTCACCACCAATATGTCGATGCCGCCGACTTTCAGCACCGCCGTCGGCCCGAAGCTCAGCCGCAATTTGCCGACCATGGGCCCGTCACCGACATAGGATCCGTCGCTGACCAGCTTCAGCTCGCCCTCGACATCGAGCGGTGCGCCGCCGAAGCGCGGATCGGTCTTGCCGCCGAGGCTCAGCCTGACGCGCTCGCCCACCTTGTGCTTGTGCAATTGCCGCGCGGCTTCGGGATCGACCATCGGGCCATAGGCGGCGTCCGCGATGCCGGCATCGAGCATGGCCTTCAGCAAATTAGTCGAATCGCCATAACCGCCACCGCCCGGATTGTCGGCATAATCGGCGATGATGATCGGACCATTCTGGCGCTTGTAGGTTTTGGCAACGGCGGCGGCTTCCTCCACCGTCATGAAGCTGTTGATGACCTCGAAGCGCTTCTCCCAGATGTCGTCGGCGAGGCCCTCGGCGAAAGCGCGGTGTGGTACCTCATTGCCCTCGTAAGTGACGAGCACGGTCGGTCCGACGTCCCAGATGTCGGCATTGCCGAAGCCGGCATTGATGCTGACGGCGAACACGCCCGGCTCTTTCTCATAGGCGACGGCCTTCGCCATGCGCTCGATCATCGGGCCGACATCGGTGCGCCCGCTATTGGCTTCGTCCAGCATCGGGCGATGCGCGCGCAAGGTGCGCGGCCGGATCTCGCCCTTCATCGTGCGCTCGAGAATGTCGCCCGCCTGGCGGGCGCGTTCGCGCATGTCGATATGCGGATAGGTCTTGTAGGAGACGATGATATTGGCGAGCGCGCACATCTTGGGCGTGACATTGGCATGGGGATCGAGCGTGATGGCGATTGGAAGATCGGGCCCCACCACCTGGCGCAGCCGCTCGAGCAGCTCGCCTTCGCCGTCTTCGCAGAAATCGGTCACCATGGCGCCATGCAGCGCCAGAGCGATGCCGTCGAGACTGTCCTTGTGCTTGGCGGCGGCAGCGACGATGGCGCCGCCCAGCCGGTCGAAGGCATCGCGCGTCACATAGCCTGCGGGCTCGGCCGCCGTGCTCAGCACATGGATATGCTTCCAGCCATATTTGCGTTCCGCGTCGCAGAAGCCGGCGAGCCCAGTATTGGCGTCGCCGAGCTCGCGGATCGCGTCCGCGCCGAAATAGCCGAAGCGCTCCATGAAAGCGTCATAGTCGGTGAGGTTCCTGTTGAAGGTGTTGGTCTCATGCATGAACTCGGCGGAAAGGACGGTGAAGGTCATGGCGTTTCCCGATTTTGAGGTGAGAGGTTGGGGTTGAAGCAGGCCGTTTCATGGTCGTCGGCGGAGGTCTCGAGACGCGGCCGTTCGCTGCGGCAGCGGGCATCGGCATAGGTGCAGCGCGCCGCGAAGGCGCAGCCCGGCGGCAGGTCGAAGGGGCTCGGGATCTCGCCCGAGAGCTGGCCAATCTCACGCCGCCTTGTCGGATCGGGCGCGAAGGTGCTGTCGAGCAGGGTCTGCGTATAAGGATGGCGGGGTCTCGCCTTGGGATGAGGAAGGATCTCGACGATGCGGCCGAGATACATGACGACGATGCGGTCGCAGAAATAACGCACCAGCCCCAGATCATGCGAGATGAAGAGATAGGTGAGGCCGAGTTCGCGCTTCAGCCTTTCGAGCAAAGTGATGATCTGCGCCTGGATCGAGACGTCGAGCGAGGCGGTGGGTTCATCGAGCACCAGGAAGTCGGGCTCGAGCGCCAGCGCTCGGGCGATACCGACACGCTGGCGCTGGCCGCCCGACAATTGATGCGGATGGCTTTCGCCGAGCTTGCGGTCGAGACCCACCATGGCGAGCAGCGCTTCGACCTTGCTACGCGCCGCGCCGGCGCTGAGCTTCAGGCCTTGCACCTTGAACGGCTCGAGCAAGGCATCGGCGACGCGGTAGCGCGGATCGATCGAGGAATAGGGGTCCTGGAAGACCATTTGCATGCGCCGGCGCTGGCGCCGCATTTCCTGATGCGACAGGCCTCTGAGATCGACGCCGTCGAAGACGACGCGTCCGCTCGTCGCCTCCAGGAGGCGCAGAGCGAGGCGCGCCAAAGTCGACTTGCCGCAGCCCGATTCGCCGACCACGCCCGTCACCTGTCCGCGCGGTATGTCGAGCGTTACCTGGCTCACCGCCGTCATCTTGCGGCTGCCGCCGAACAGGCCCTTGCGGCTCTCGAAGACTTTGTCGAGCTCGCGAAGCTCGACAAGCGCTGGCATCTTGTCAGCCATGGGCGGCTCCGGCATCGCTGAAATGGCAGGCGACGGCGCCGCCCTTAGGCGATCCGTCGAGCGACGGTACGGTCGTGGCACAGGTCGCTTCCTTGCGGGCGCAGCGCGGATGAAACCGGCAGCCGGAAGGGTAATGTCCGACGCTCGGCACGGTCCCGGGAATGCCGGCGAGGCTTCCCGCCGGCATGCCGTCGCGTGGGATGCAGCCGATGAGGGCTTGCGTATAGGGATGGCGCGGCGTGGCGAAGATGCTCCGCACGTCATTGCTTTCGGCCACCCGCCCGGCATAGAGCACGCTCACCCGGTCGCAGCTCTGCGCCACGACGCTCATGTCATGGGTGATGAGGATGAGGGCGAGGCCGCGGTCGCGCACCAATTCGCCGAGAAGCCCGACGATCTGCGCCTGGATGGTGACGTCGAGCGCCGTCGTCGGTTCATCGGCGATGATGAGATCGGGATCGGCGGCGAGCGCCATGGCGATGACGATGCGCTGCTTCATGCCGCCCGACAATTGATGCGGATAGTGATGATGGAGCATCGCGGCTTCTGGGATGCGCAAGCGCTCCATGAGCGCGATGCTGCGCGCCCGCGCGGCCTCCGCGTCGAGGCCGAGATGGAGCCGCGACACCTGGTCGATCTGGGCGCCGACGCGCATGACGGGATCGAGCGAGGTCATCGGATTCTGGGTGATGAAGGCGATGCGGCGGCCGCGCAGCTTGCGGTATTGCGGCTCGGCGAGGCGCGTCAGCTCCGTTCCGTCGAAGCGGATCGAGCCGCGTTGGATCCGCCCGCCGATCAAGGGCAGGAGTCCCATGACCGAAAGCGCGGTGAGCGACTTGCCGGAGCCCGATTCGCCGACCAACCCCAAGATCTCGCTTTTGTCGACCGCGAAGCTGATGCCGTCGAGCGGCTTCAGGCCCGAAATGGCGATCGACAGGTCGTTGACCTCGAGCAGCGCCATGATCAGCCGTCCCTGAGCTTGGAGCGGATGTCGAGCGCCCGGATCAGGGCGTCGCCGAACAGGTTGATGGCGATCACCGTCACGGCGACGGCGCAGCCGGGGAAGATGATGATCCACGGCGCCTTGAAGATCTGCGCCGTGCCGCTCGACATCATGGCGCCCCAGCTTGGCACCGGCGGCTGCGCGCCGAGGCCGAAGAAGCCGAGCGTCGCTTCGAGGATGATGGCATCGCCCGTCGCCAGCATGCCGCAGATGATGACCGGCGCCATGGCATTGGGCAAAAGATGGCGGAAGATGATATGGCTGTGGCTGGCGCCGAGGCCGATCGTCGCCTCGATGTAGGTCTCGCTCTTGAGCGCCAGGATTTCGGCGCGGGTCAGGCGCGTGAACTGGGCGAGGTAGGCGATGCCGATGGCAAACATCGTGCTGTTGAGGCCGGGGCCGATGATGGCGACGAGGATGAGCGCGATCAGGATTTCCGGGAACGACCAGGTGAGGTCGACCGCCGCCGTGATGATGCGATCGATAAGGCCGCCAAAATAGGCAGCCGCGGCGCCGAGGCACATGCCGACGAAGACCGAGACGGCGATGGCGGTGATGCTGACCGACAGCGAGGTGCGCGCGCCATAGATGATGCGCGACAGCACGTCGCGGCCGAATTCATCGGTGCCGAGCGGATGTGCGAGATCGGGCGGCCGGGCCGCGATGGACAGGTTCTGTACGTCATAGGGATAGGGTGTGATCCAGGGGGCGAGGAGCGCCAGCAGGATGATGGCGATGAGATAGCACCCGGCGATGCCGCCTTTGGATGTCAGGAAGATCTTGCCGGCGACGCTGCGCCGGAAGGCCTGCCACGGGCTGGTGCCGGTTTCGGTCACGGGCATCGTCATGCGAGCGCGCTCCTGATGCGCGGATCCATCGCCGCCTGGACGAGATCGCCGATGAGCGTGCCGAGCATCACCGCGATGGCGAGCATCAGGAGGCAGGCCTGCACCACAGGATAATCATGCTGGGCGAGCCCTTTGATCAGCAAGGTGCCGAGGCCGGGCCTGGCGAAGACATATTCGACCGTCACCGCGCCGCCGAGGATCCAGCCGATGCGCAGGCCGAGGATGGTGACGACCGGCAGCAGCGCATGGCGCAGCACGTGGCGCAATTGGATGGTGGAGGCGGCGAGGCCCTTGGCATGGAGCAGCAGCACGAAGTCCTTCTGCGCGGTCTCGAGCATGGCGATGCGGGTCACGCGCGCCACGAGCGCCGTGCCGCCGAGGCCGACGGTGAGGATGGGCAGCACCAGGCTCTGCCAGGAGCGCGCCCCCGATACCGGGAACCAGCGCAGCCAGACGGCGAAGAACAGGATCAGCATCAGCCCCAGCCAGAAGCTCGGCAAGGTCGAGCCGAACAGGATGCCGGTCATGACGCCGCGGTCGACAGTGCTGTCCTTGCGCCAGGCGGCGACGACGCCCGCCGCTATGCCGAGCACGGTCGAGAACAGGAGGGCCGAGGCCCCGAGGCTCAGGCTATAGGGCAGGTTCTGGGCGATGAGGTCGGCGACCGGGCGGCGCATGACGATGGCGGTGCCGAGATCGCCGCGCATGAGATTGCCCAGCCAGATGAGATATTGCTCGATGAGCGGCCGGTCGAGGCCGTAGCGCTGGGTGATCTCGGCCTTCTGCTCGGGCGTCGAGCCGACCCGCAGCAGATTGTCGATCGGATCGCCCGGCACCAGATGGATGATGAGAAAGATGATGCCGGAAACGGCGAAGAAGACCGGAATGAGGAGCAGCAGGCGTCTTACCGCATAGCTCAGCATCCCGGCCTTCTCCCTTGACGTCGTGGAGACTACTGGACGAGCTCGAGATCGAGCACCGAAGAGGTGGTGACGCCCTTGCTCAGCATCTTGTCGGTGACCTTGAGACGGTCCTTGTTGTAGGCGACGTTGAGCATCGGCTGATAGATCGGCACGAAGGGAAACTGCGACAGCACATATTCATGATAGGCCTTGAAGTTGGCGACGCGCTCGGCCGACGTCTTGGAGCCCGTCAGCGCCTTCTTGTTGAGCTCCTCGCCCTTGGGGTCGTTCCACATGGAGATATTGGGATAGCCGAGGCGCTGGCCCGAGAAGAACCAGTCGAGGATGTCGGCATTGCTCCAATTATAGGAGCGCACCGCGAGCTGATGCTCGTTCTTCTTGTACTGGTCGCGGATGGCGGATGAATCGAAGACGGTGATCTCGGCATCCATGCCGACCGCCTTCAATTGCGCCTGCACCGCCTCGGTCAGGCGCTTGAACTCGGTATCGCTCTGGGTCCACAGCTTGACCTTGAGCGGCTTGCCGTCCTTCTCGCGGATGCCGTTGGCGCCGAGCTTCCAGCCGGCCTCGTCGAACACCTTCGCCGATCTGTCCGGGTTGTAGCTGATCTCGAATTTGGGATCGACCTTCGATTCCGGCAGCGCGCTGATGAGGAAATTATGCGCCTCGAGCCCGATACCGCCATAGATGCTGGCGAGTATCTCCTTCTGGTTGATGGCGAAGGCCGTCGCCTCGCGCACCTTGATGTCGGTGAAGGGTTCCGACGTCACATTGATCGGCATATAGGCGACATCGGTGCCGGGCCTGGTGATGACGCCGACATTGGGCTCGGCCTTGAGCTGCGGCAGATAGTCGGTCGGCACCGAATAGAGGAAGTCGACGCCGCCCGATTTGAGCTCGAGGAAGGCGGTCGAATCTTCCGGGATCTCGCGGAAGGTGATCTTGGCGATCTTGGCCGGGCCCTTGTTGTCGGAAAGCTCCGAGCCCCATTTGTAGTCGTCATTGCGCGTGAGCACGGTCTCCTGGCCGATGGCGAAGCTCTCGAGCTTGAACGGACCGGTGCCGATCGCCTGGGTGATGCCGAAATTGTCGCCGAGCTCCTTATAGGCCTTGGGTGCGGGAACACCCATGAAGACCTGGGAGAAGTTGAACAGGAGATTGGGCTCGGGATGCTTCATCACGAATTTGACGGTGTGGTCGTCGACGACTTCCACCTTGTCGATGGCCGCGACCATATAGGCGTTGTCGGTGCCGGCGAAGCTCGGGATCCAGGCGGCGATGGCGGCGGCGTTGAAGGGCTCGCCATTGTGGAAAGTAACGCCCTTGTGCAGATGGAAGATCCACTGCATCCCGTCCGGCGCCTCTTCCCAGCTATCGGCCAGATGCGGATGGAAGGTGAGATCGACGTCCTGGACGACGAGCGTGTCATAGATGAGCTCGGTCGCGCGGTTGGTCAACGTGGTCTTGACCGGATTGTAGGTGGTGGCGCCGACCTCGTTGGTCGGCATGACGAAGATCGCCTCTTGCGCCGCGGCGAGGCCGCTTGCCCCGACGAGGGTCAAGAGCGCCGTGCCGGCTATGAGAAAGGCCCTGCGTAGCTGGTGTTTCATGAGTTCCTCCGTCTTCCTTTGTTATGGTTGGATGCGAGAGCGCCCGCTTCACGAATCGGGCTTGCCCGGGTCGCCGACACGGCCGGTGAAGCGGCTGTAGAGGGCTGCCACCTTGTTCATGCGCCCTTCGATGTCGGGGCCGAGTTCGTTGAAGATGCTGTTGATCATGAGCGCGATGAGGCTCGCGAATTGCGGCGTCGAATCCCAGAACTGGTTGATATCGGTCTCGACCGCGAAAACCTCGTCGACCACGTCATGCGCCCAGTCGCAGAACTTGTCGGTGATCAGCGTCGTAGCGATGCCTTGGGCGCGGGCATCGATGGCAAGGAGGCGGGCGAGCCGCGAATAGCGCCGCGCCTCGATGATGACAAGATTGGTCCGCCGCGGCTCGCCCAAGAGCACATCGGAGAAATTGCCGCCGGCGAGATCGGCGAGATGCACGCCCGGGCGCAGATAATGCAGCTGATTGACCATGTATTGCGCCAGGCCGCGCTCGGTCTGGAAGCCCGCGACATAGAGGGTGGGAATATGAGCGAGGCGCCTGGCGGCGCGCTTCCATTCCTTGCTGCGCGCCATCTCGTAATTATTGACGAGAGCGGCGATCTCCATTTCGAGGCCGCGCGCCAATTCGTCATTGCCACGCCGGCTGCGCTCGCGATAGTCCTTGAGCCTGTCGCCGATGAGCCACGGGCCGTCGCCGATATCGGCCTTGAGGTCGGCTTTCAGGCCCTTGAAATGCTCATAGCCGATGGAGCGGCAGAAACGCCCGACCGACGGCTCGCTCAGGCCCACTTTCTCGGCAAGGGTCGCCGCCGTTTCGAAGGGGAGGCTTTTGAGATTGGCCAGCATGTAGCTGGCGAGCGTGCGCTCGGCCTTGGTCGCGTCCTCGAGGCATGCGGTCAGCCGCTGGCGCACCGATTCCCGCATGCCGCTTCCTCTCTCCTTTTTTCTGGTTGCATGAACTCTGTCAGTTTTCTGTCATGCTGTCAATTTGGTAAACTTTCTATCATAGCTGAAAGAGCCGACTTGACTTATTGACCGCTAGTCATTAATTACTGACTGATAGTCAATAAGGTCGATGATGCGCCGGCGCTTGAAACCCGATGCCCGCCGCCTGGAGATCCTCGTGGCGGCGGAGAAACTCCTGAAGCGGCGTGGCACCGCGGTGCGCGTGGAGGATGTCGTCGCCGAAGCGCGCGCCGCCAAGGGGACGTTCTACACCTACTTCGCCACCTGGGATGATCTCCTCGAGGCCATCCGCGCCCGCAAGATCGCCGAGCTGGAAGCCGCTGCGGCCCCGATCCTCGCCTTCGGCCCCGCCACGGATTGGCGCAAGGTCCTGCCGGCGCTGGCCGCGCTCCTGATCGATTTCATCACCGCCTCGGGTGGATTGCATGAAGCCTTGTTCCACTCGGCCTTCACCCGCAACCGCCCCGAGCCGCCGCATAAGCGTCTGGCGGCGCGCCTCGCCCAGATCGTCAAGGCCGGCATGGCGGCCGGCGCCTATGCGAAGCTCGACCCCGAGCCGACCGGCGTGCTGATCTCGGCAGTCATCCATGAAACCGCCGATCAAATCCTCGCCGGCGCCGATCGCGTGCGATCGCAGGCCGCCCTCGACCACCTGCTTCATCGCCTGGTCTTCGCCGATTCCCCAACCGAGCAAGGGGGGCTCTCATGAAGAAACTGCTGCCGCCCGTTCTGGTCGCGATCATCACCATCGTGATGTGTGGGGCGCGGATCGTCTTGCCCGGTCCCGTTATCGTGCCCGCGCCTTACAACTGGCTCGGCCTTGCGCTTCTCGTGGCCGGACCCGCGCTCGCTCTCATCGGCGCGCGTAGATTCGACAAGGTGGGCACGAATATCAAGACCTTCAACGAGCCGACCCTTCTGGTGACAGACGGGCTCTTCAAATGGACCCGCAATCCGATGTATCTGGGCCTCACCCTCTTCCTCTTAGGGCTTGCGGTCCTGCTCGGAACACTCTTTCCGTTTCTCGGACCGGTCGCCTTCGCCGTGACCGCCGATTGCTGGTACATCCCTTTCGAGGAAGCCGCATTGCAGCACAAATTCGGCGAGCGCTATGAAGCCTATAAGCGCGCCACCCGGCGCTGGATCTGATCCGCAGGCCTGATCTCAGCGCCGAGGCGCAAGGTCTCGGCCACGAGAAGGTCGAGATCGCGGCGCCTTGTGCGGTGATTGTTGATCGCTACCCGCAAGGCATGGGTGCCACGGATCGTGGTGTCGGAAATGGCCGCGATCCCTTGCTCCTGGAGTCTGAGCATGATCTCGATATTGAGGGCTTTGAGCGCCGCCGCATCGAGATCGCCCGGGCGGTAGCGGAAGCAGACGATGTTGATGCTGGTGGGGGCGGCGAGCTCGAGGCACGGCTCGCGCCGGATAAGGTCGCTCAGATATTTCGCCTGCGCGATATTCTGGTCGATGAGGCGGGCGAATTTATTGACGCCATGCTCCTTGAACGCCATCCAGATCTTGAGCGCGCGGAAGGCGCGCGAGGTCTGCAGGCCGTAATCATGCAGCCAGTGGCCCGAGGCGAGACCGCGTGGCCTGCCTTCGAGAAATTCCGGCGTCACGGTGAAGGTCCGGCGATGCGCCTCTGCATCGCGGATGAGAACGCAACCCGCTTCGAACGGCGTATGCAGCCATTTATGCGGATCGAAAGCGAGCGAATCCGCCCGCTCCAACCCCGCGACGCGATGCGCGTTCTTGGGTGCTAAGGCGATTAGCGCGCCGATGCAGCCATCGATATGGAACCATAGTCCCTCCTCCTCCGCCAGATCGGCGAGCGCCGGGAGGTCGTCGATGGCGCCGGTATTGACGGTGCCGGCCGTGGCGATGATGCAGGCGGGAGCGAGGCCCTGGGCGCGATCTTCGGCAATGGCCCGCCGCAGCGCCGAAACATCGATCCTGAAATCGGCATCGGTGGCGATGCGGCGCAGCGACTGGTTGCCGAGCCCCAGCGCCTCGACCGCCTTGCGATGGCAGCTGTGCATCTGGTCGGAGGCATAGAAGCGCAACGGTTTCTTGATGGCCGCGACGCCCAGCTCCCGGACATCGATGCCGGCTTTGACATTGCGCGCCACGTTGAGGCCGATGAAATTCGCCATCGACCCACCCGAGGTCAGCGTGCCGCTGGCGGATGAAGGAAAGCCCAGGAGCTCCTTGCACCAGTCGACGACCTGCTGGTCCATGAGGGCTGCGGCGTGATTGCCGCCGCCCAGATTGGAGCCCTGGATGGCGGCGAGGAATTCGCCCATCGCGCCGGCGAAATTGCCAGCCCCCATATACCAGGACCAGAAGCGCGGATGGATATTACCCATGGGATAGGGCATCACCTTCTCGCTCACCTGGCGGTAGACGTCGCCGAGCGCCATGGGCGAGCGCGGCAACGGTGTGGTGAAGAAGGTCTTCACCTCTTCCGGCATTTCTTGCCATACCGGGCGATCGCGCAGATCGCGCAGATAGGCGATCGCATCATCGACCATCCGGTGCGACAGGGCCTCGATATCGGCCCAGTTGCCGGGGTCGAGGGTCTCCTCGACGGGCTCGACGGCGATATTCACAAAGGCCTCACGAATTGTGCGCGCCACGCTTGGCGGGAGGCCGTGCCGGATTGGGGGATGATGCCTGCCATGATATGCTCCACGATATGTCTGCCTTCTTCTTCTCATCGCTAGAGGATCGCCGTGGGAGCCAGCGTGGGAATCGCCATGGAAACGCATGACGGTCCCGCCATACCGGACAGGCTGAGCCCCACGCCCGGCCTTCACCTCAAGCTGATGGGGCCTCTCGCCATTCATCGCGACGGCGTCGCGCTGAAGCTGCCGGCCTCGCGCAAGGCGCGCGCCCTTCTCGCTTATCTCGCCCTCGGCCCCGGGGCGCCGGGACGCCGTCATCTCTGCGAGCTTTTATGGGAGGTGCCGAACGATCCGCGCGGCGAGCTGCGCTGGTGCCTGAGCAAGATCAGGGGGCTTGTCGACGACGCCGATCATCCGCGGCTCAAGGCCCATGACGACCAGGTCTCGCTCGATCTCAGCGATTGCCATGTCGATGCCGCGGAGATCGCAGCCGCCCTCGATGAAGGGCTGGCGCTCTTGCCGCTCGAGCGGCTCACGGCGCTCGAACGCTTGTTCGCCGGCGAGTTCCTCGAGCGTCTCGACATCGACCGCAGCCCCTCCTTCCAGGCCTGGCTCATCGCCCAGCGCCGCCGGTTCCGCGCCGCCAATGTCGCGGTGCTGCAGCATCTGGTTGGGCTCCTGCCGGCGACGAGCGACGAGATCTTTCCCTATCTGGAGAAATGGATCGAACTCGCCCCCTTCGACCGGCAGCCGCATCTGGCCTTGCTCTCGGCGCTCGCCGAGCGCGGCCGCCGCGCTGAATGCGACGAGCATCTGGCCGCGTCGGCGAAACGCTTCGCGGCCGAGGAGCTCGATTTCACGCCGATCCGCATGGCCTGGCAGGCGTTGAAGGAAGAGCGAGCGGCGGTCCGCGTCTCGGCTGCGCAATCGCCCGATCCGGTCGCGGCGGAGGCGACCCGATCCCATCGCGTCGCTTTGGCGGTGATGCCCTTCATCGAGGAGACGGGCATGACGAGGCCGGGCGGCGGATTGGCCCATGGCCTCACCCATGACATCATCACCCGGCTGGCGAAGCTCCGGGCCTTTTCCGTCATCGCGCAAGGCTCGGTCTTTGCCTTGGCCGAGCGCGGCGTCGCGTCGGCCGAAGCCGCGCACAAGCTCGATGTCGACTATGTCGCGAGCGGCACCTTGCGGGAGCACGGAGATCGCCTTGCCGTCGCGGTCGAGCTGGCGGAGGCGCGCGGCCAGCGCATCGTTTGGGCGGAAAAATTCGACTACCGGCTCGCGGACGCCTTGCTGCTCATCGACGAGATCGGCAACGAGATCGTTTCCGCCATCGCGGGTGAGATCGAGACGGCGGAGCGCAACCGCGCGGTTCTGAAAGCCCCCAATTCGCTCAATGCCTGGGAAGCCTATCATCGCGGCCTCTGGCACATGTATCGCTTCACCAAGGCGGAGAACGATCAGGCCCGGCAGTTCTTCACCACGGCGATCAGGCTCGACCCGACTTTTTCCCGGGCCTATGCCGGCCTCTCCTTCACCCACTGGCAGAGCGCCTTCCAGCGCTGGGCCGACCGCGCGGAGGACAGCCGGCTTGCCTTGGCGACCGCGGATCAGGGGCTCATCATCGATGAGCATGATCCTTCCGTCCACTGGGCGCTGGGCCGGGCCCTGTGGCTCAACCGGCGCGAGGCCGATTCGCTCGCCGCTTTGGAGCGGACCGTCGATCTGAGCCCGAGCTTTGCGCTCGGTCATTACGCGCTGTCTTTCGTGCAGGCGCAGTCGGGCGATCCGCGCATGGCGATCGGCTCATCCGACCATTCCCGCCGCTTGAGCCCGTTCGATCCCTTGCTGTTCGCCATGCTGAGCTCGCGGGCCCTCGCCCATGTGCGCCTCGGCGAGTTCGAGGAAGCGGCGGTCTGGGCGCTGAAAGGTGCGGCGCGGCCCAACGCCCATCCGACGATCACGGCGATTGCCGCGCACTGCCTCGCGCTGACGGGACGGGTCGAGGAGGGACGCCGGCTCGTGGCAACCATTCGCCAGACCCTGCCCAACTATGGCTTCGAGGATTTTCGGACGACGTTCCACTTTCCCGCCGATACCGAGGCGCTGTTCCGGCAAGCGGCCGAGCGCATCGGTTTGGCGTGATCAGAACTCGGGAGCCTCTTGCAGATTGGTGATGACGCGCCGGTTCTGCGATTTGCATTCGATCTCCGGGCAGTCCTCGCCGATGCGCTCACGGCCATAGCCTTTGGCGAGCATGCGGCCGGATTCGATGCCTTGCGAGGCGAGATAGTTGCGCACCGCGTCGGCCCGCTTCTGCGACAGCGCCGTCTGGGCCTGCGGCGAGCCCGGATCGTCGGCCGAGCCCTGCAGCTTCACCTTCCATTGCGGATACTGGTTGAGCCATTGCGCCTGCTTGTCGAGCGTCGCGCGCGCCACATCGTCGAGCTCGGCCGAGCTTTGCTTGAAGAAAGTGCGCCGCCCGACGCTGACCATGAAATCCTCTTCGCTGCCGGGCGTGACATTGACGCCGCCCGCGATCGGCGCATTGGTGACATTGTCGGCGGCGGTCAGGCCGCTGCCGCTGTCCGTGGCGTTTTTGGCACTGTTGCAACCCGCCAGCAGCACGAGGAGGGTGAGAGCCGCCGCGTGTTGCCAGCTTCTCCTGCCTGTCATAGTCCCATTCCTCTCCTCACGCCGGCGGCTCGGTATCGATCGGTGCCCGTTCATCGATCACCGGGGCGCCCAGAGTCCTGAGGACCAGCACCCGGGTGCCGATCGGGCAGCGCTGATAGAGGTCGATCACATCTTCGGAGAACATGCGGATGCAGCCCGAAGAAACATTGTTGCCGATCGACCACGGCTCCATCGTGCCATGCAGGCGATAGCCGAGATCGATGCCCTTGCGGTAGAGATACAGGGCGCGCGGGCCCAAGGGGTTGTCGATCCCGCCATCGACATATTCCGGAAGATTGGGGGTGCGCGCGCGCATTTCAGGCGGCGGCACCCAGCGCGGCCACAGCGCCTTGCGGTCGATGCGGGCGCGGCCATACCAGCGGAAACCGTCGCGCCCGACGCCCACGCCATAGCGCAAGGCGGTCTGATTCTCGAATACGACGTAGAGGTAGTGGTTCTGCGCATCGACCACGACGCTACCGATCGGCTCGGTGCTCTTGTATTTGACGAGTTGCCGGCGCCATTGCGACTTGATCTTCTTAAAATTGGTCGCCCGGTATTGGTACCCGTTATCCGTTGCGATGCCGGTGAAATAGGTCATCGCCGCCTTGCTGAACTTGGTGGAATAGGCATGGGCTTCGGAGGCGGTCAGGCCGGCAGCGCCCGCTGCCGCCATCCCGGCCAGAAAATCCCTACGGCTCAAAGACATGGAACCCTCTTTCGGCACCCTCTCGACGTGGCGGCAGTTTACATGATCCGATGGCCTTGCCAAGGTGGCGGGTGGCCTCGAGGCCTCAGCCGGGCTCGAAAAGGGCCGTGATCTCGTCCGTTACGGAGAGCTTCCCGGCCGTCGCCAGGAGCAGCTGGCGCAAGGCCGGATGGACCGCAAGGCCCGATTGCCGGGCCTCTTCCCAGGCCACCCGGCTTCTGGTTCCGGGGATGACGGCCTGCATTTCCCCCGGGGCCCGGCCGAGCCAGTCGAGGAAGGCCTCGACCTCCCGCTCATAGGCCTCGATGCCCGCCAGGCGGGCGACATCGAGATAGAGCGACAGCATGTTGTTCGAGGGATCCGCCTCCCCATCACCCGTGTGGCAGCGGCCACCGGTCAGCGCGCCGGCCAGGATCTCGACAAAGACGGCGAGGCCAAAACCCTTGAAGCCGCCAAAGGGCAGCATGGCGCGGGAGGCGAGAAAGACGGCCGGATCGTCGGTGAGCGTGCCGTCCTTGGCGAGGACCGAGGCGCGCGGCAGCTTTTCGCCCCGCTCCTGCGCGAGCTTGACCGCATTGACGGAGAAATCGCCGGTGGCGAAATCGACGATGACGGGCGCGCCATCGCGGCGTGGGGCGCCGAGCGCGATGGGATTGGAGGTGAGCCGCGCCTCACGCCCGCCCGGCGGGGCGACGCTCGACGGCGCGCCGGGCGCATTGATGAAATGGAGCGAGGCGACACCCTGCTCGGCCGCGAGTTCCGGCCATCGGCCGTTGCGCCCGAAATGGCCGCTATTGCTCACCATGACGGCCGCGATGCCGTGCTGCTTGGCATGGCCGATGCCGTGCCGCGCCGCGAAGGCGCCGACCACCTGGCCGAAGGCGGCGCCCCCATTGATCCGCATGATCGGCCCGTCGACCGTAGTGATCCGCGGGCGCGCCGTGCCCGACATCTGACCCGTCACGAGGCGCTCCACATAGAGTGCGACCAGCCTCAGGCCATGCGAGGCATGACCGCTCGCTTCGGCATCGACCAGGTTTCGAGCGACTTCGAGCGCGATGTCGCCGTCGGCTCCGGCCTTGGCGAGAAGCAACCGCGCGGCTTCGACGAGACGATCCGATCCTATTCGACGGGCCTCGGCACTCATCAATAGATCGCGGGCTCGCCAATGGCGGCGCCGAAGCGGGTTTCCAGGAAATCGAAGTCGCAGCCTCGATGCGCTTGCGTCATATGGCGCGCGGCAAGCCAGCCGAAGCCCCGCTCATAGCGGGCAGGCGGTGCCTGCCAGGCCGAGCGGCGCTCGGCGAGCGTCTCTTCCGGCACTTCGAGATCGATGCTCCGGCGCGCGACATCGACCGCGATGATGTCGCCGGTCTTAACCAGCGCCAGGGGCCCGCCAATATAGGCTTCAGGCGAGACATGGAGGACGCAGGCGCCATAGCTCGTGCCCGACATGCGGGCGTCCGATATGCGCAGCATGTCGCGGACGCCTGCGTTGATGAGCTTCTTGGGGATCGGCAGCATGCCCCATTCGGGCATGCCGGGTCCGCCGAGCGGTCCGGCATTCTTCAGAACCAGCACATGGTCGGGCGTGACATCGAGATCGTCACGCTCGATCGCCGCCTTCATCTCGGCATAGCTCTCGAATGCGAGCGCCGGCCCTTTGTGCTTGTGAAGGCGCGCTTCCGCCGCCGCGGGCTTCATGACGCAGCCATTGGGCGCCAGATTGCCGCGCAGCACCGCGGTCGCCCCTTCCGCATAGATCGGCCGGTCGAGCGGGCGGATCACGTCCTCATTATATATGCCGGCATCCGCCGCGGTTTCGATGATCGGCCGCCCGGTGACCGTGATGGCGTTCTCGTGGAAATGGGGAATGAGCCGGCGCAGGATGGCGCGCAAGCCGCCGGCATAGAAGAAGTCCTCCATCAGATAGGTCGAGCCCGACGGCCTGATATTGGCGATCACCGGTATGCGCCGCGACATGGCGTCGAACTCGTCGAGCCCATAGGCGATGCCGGCGCGGCCTGCCATGGCGATGGCATGGATGATGGCATTGGTCGATCCACCGATCGCCATCTGCACCATGGTCGCATGGTCGAAGGCCTCGCGCGTCAGGATCTTGTCGGGCGTCAGGTCTTCCCACACCATCTCGACGGCGCGCCGGCCCGAGGCGGCCGCCATGCGCTGATGCGATGAATCGGCGGCCGGAATGGAGCTCGCCCCCGGCAAGGTCATGCCCAGCGCCTCGGCAAAGGCGGTCATGGTGCTGGCGGTGCCCATGGTCATGCAATGGCCGTAGGAGCGGGCGATGCCGCCTTCCATGCCGGACCATTCCTCGTCGCTGATCTTGCCGGCGCGGCGCTCGTCCCAGTATTTCCAGTTGTCGGAGCCCGAGCCCAGCACCTGGCCGCGGAAATAGCCGCGCAGCATCGGTCCCGCCGGCACGAAGATCGCAGGCAATCCGGCCGAGGTCGCGCCCATGATGAGCGCGGGCGTGGTCTTGTCGCAGCCGCCCATCAGCACGACGCCGTCGATGGGATGGCTGCGGATCAGCTCCTCGCATTCGATCGCCAGCAGGTTGCGGTAGAGCATGGTCGTCGGCTTGACGAAGGGCTCGCTCAGGCTCAGCGCCGGCAATTCGATCGGCATGCCGCCAGCCTGCATGATGCCGCGCTTGACCCATTGCACCCGGTCGGGGAAATGCGCATGGCACTGGTTGATGTCGGACCAGGTGTTGATGATGCCGATGATCGGCCGGTCCCAGTCGACCGCGTCATAGCCCATTTGCCGGGCCCGCGAGCGATGGCCGAAGGCTCTGAGGTCGTCGACCCCGAACCAGCGCCGGCTGCGCAATTCGGCAAGCTTCTTACGCTGTTCCATCAGGCTTCTCCTCTTCCTTCCCGCCAGATCCTGAAGGTCTGGCGGGCTTCGGGCGACGGTGGATAGAGGCCGAAGATGCCGTCCCCCGCCATCACCCGTTCCTGCACGAAAGTCTCGAACAGCGTCTGCTCCACCGCCTCATCGGCCACATGGTCGGCCAGCGCGCGCGGGATCACCACGGCGCCATCCGTGTCGGAAACAATAATGTCGCCCGGATAGACCGCCACATCGCCGCAGCCGATCGGCACATTGAGATCGACGGCATGATGGCGGATGAGATTGGTCGGCGCCGAGGGCCCGGCATGGAAGGCCGGAAAGGGCAGCTTGGCGATGTCGGCGGAATCGCGGAAGCCGCCATCGGTCACTATGCCGGCGGCGGCGCGCTTCCACAATCGCGTCACCAATATGTCGCCGGCCGAGGCGGCGGCGCGGTCCTTGCGGCTGTCGA
Organism: Pseudomonadota bacterium; assembly: GCA_021828105.1. Taxonomy (GTDB): domain Bacteria; phylum Pseudomonadota; class Alphaproteobacteria; order Rhizobiales; family Aestuariivirgaceae; genus Taklimakanibacter. Next base: position 73,469 of record JAKATG010000014.1, on the reverse strand, counting down.
TCACCATGACATGGCCCGGCGGGCATTCCTCGACGCCCTTGCGCTGGGGGTGCGCGCGGTCCTCGAACACCTTGAGCTGATCGAGGTCCTCGCGCGCCGGAATGTAGCGCAGCGTGTAGGCGGGTCCCACCATGCGGGCATGCTCCGGGTTGAGCGGATGGATGCCGCCGATGAAGCAGTTGCGGAAGCCGCGCTTGAACATGATCGTGGTCAGCGTCGCGGTCGAGACGGTGAGAAGCTTGCGGCGCGTGTCCTCGGTGAATATATGCTCGGCCATGATCTCTCCTTCAATTGACCTCGAAGCCCCCGCGGGCGAGGACGCGGCGCATCCAGTCGCCGGTGAGGCCGATGGCGATGACGACAAAGCCTATACCGAGACCTGGCAAGGTTGAAATCCACCAGGCATTGTCGAGATAATTCTTGCCATTGGCGATGATCCGCCCCCAGCTCGGCACGGTCGGCGGCGTGCCGAGGCCCAGATAGCCGAGCGCCGATTCCGCCAGGATGATCAGGCTCAGTTCGGCGGTGAGCACGATGATGAGCGGCGCCACCAGATTGGGCAGGATGCAGGACCAGATGACCTTGGGCACCGGGAAGCCGAGGGTGAGGGCCGCTTCCACATAGCTCTGCTGGCGGGCCTTGACGGTGACGGCGCGGGCGAGCCTCGCGATCTGCGCCCAGCGCGTGATCGCCAGAACCGCGATGACGGCAAGGATGCTCGGCGGCACGAAGGCCGCCAGGAAGACGGCGATCAATATGGAGGGAAAGGAGAGCTGCACATCCGCCACCCGCATGATGAAGGCTTCCGATCTGCCGCCGAGCCAGCCGGCGGTGACGCCGACCAGGGTGCCGACGAGGCCGGCGAGGAGGGCCGCGGCGACGCCGATCAGAAGCGATATGCGCGCGCCATGGAGGATCTGCTCCAGCATGCCGCGGCCGAGCTGGTCGGTGCCGAGCAGGAAGAACGTGCCGTTGCGGTTGTAGGAGAAGGGCGCGAGCAGCCGGCTCGACGTATCGACCGAAGCGGGATTGAACGCGACGACAAAGGGTCCGATCACGGCGAGCAGGATCATGGCGATGAGTATGATCACGCCCAGAGGCGGCTTGCGCCAGAGTGAGGAGGAGGACCCTGTCATCAGCCGGACCGGAAACGCGGATCGATGAAGCGATAGGCGAGATCGACCAGCAGGTTGACCACGACGACCATGACGGTCATCAGGATGATGCAGCCCTGGACTACCGGATAGTCGCGTGTCGCGATCGAGCGGATCAGCAGCTGGCCGACGCCCGGCCAGCCGAAGACGCTTTCGATCACCGCAGCACCCCCCAGCAGGTGGCCGAACTGGACGCCGCCAATGGTGAGCACCGGGATGACGGCATTGCGCAGCACATGGCGCTTCAATATGTCGGAGAGCTTGAGGCCGCGGGCGCGCGCCAGCGTGACATAGGGCGCCTTGAGCACGCCGATCGTTTCATTGCGCATGAGCCGCAGATTGACCGCGGCGAGGGGCAGCGCCAGCGTCACGACCGGCAGGATCAAGGCGAGGCCGCTTCCGCCCGAGCTCGGCAGCCAGTGCAATTGACGCGCGAAGATCAAGATCAGCACGATGCCGAGCCAGAAGTCGGGCAGCGACAGCGCCACGAAGGCGCCGCCGCTCGTCACTTTGTCGACCGGCCTGTCGCGGTAGAGCGCGCATAGTATGCCGAGCGGGATCGCGATGATGATGGTGAGGAGGATGGTCACGATGCCGAGCAGCACCGACGGGCCGACGCGCGACAGGACCAGTTCATGCACCGGTATCCCTTGCGTGATCGACCGGCCGAAATCGAGCGTCGCCGCCTTCATGAGATAGATGCCGAGCTGCACAAGGATCGGCTGGTCGAGCCCATAGGCCTCGCGCCCGCGCGCGATCTCCTCCGCACTCGCCATGTCGCCGAGCAGGACCTCGATCGGATCGCCCGGTGCGATGCGCACCATGATGAACACGGCGATGGCGGTGACCACGGTCGTGACCAGGGCCTGGAACAGGCGATGGGCGAGATAGCTCCACATGGTCCGTTATTTGAGGTTGAGATAGACGATCACCTTGGGCGTGGCTTTTATGCGGTCGAGGCGGCGGATCCTGAGCCAGCCGCCGAAATGCTTGAGCCTGAGGAAGCCGAGCATCTCGCCATCGCTGAGCTCACAGACCGTTCCTTCAGGGCACCAGCGCATGCCGTCGGGCGATATCTCGGCCATGAATCTGAGCTTGCCGCGAGGCTTGGGGTCGAGGACGCGGATGAAGAAGATGGCCTCGTCCGCCCAGGCCGCCTCATAGGGCTCGCTGGCAAAATCCGGGGTCAGGACGACATTGCGCTCGACCGCCGCCGTATAGCTCTCCCGCATGTCAACCCTCCGTCGAATAAAGAATGCTGTCGAAATAGAGAAAGGCACGTTTGTCGACGTCGGTTTCGACGAAGAAGATCGTGTTCAGAAGGCCGCGCAGATTGGGCATGATCGCGATCTCGAAGGGCGCCAGCATGCTGGCGTCCATGACGATGTCGTTGCAGCGCACCGTCTCGAAGCGCATGGTCTCGAGGTTGAAGGTCACCGCCAGATAGTGCCAGTTCATCTTGCTGGCGAGCTCGTTGCCGCACATTTCGTGCCGGCCGTTGGGGATGTCGGCATAGCCTTCATCGGCATAGTGGTTGATCGACACGGTCTCACCGCGCGTGCCGATGTCGCGCTTCGCCGGTTTCTCGACCTTGACCTGCCATTTGCCGATCTTCTCGCCGTTGCGGGCATTGAGGTAGCGCACCCGGGGCAGCATGCGCAGGCGGTCGTCCTGCAGGTCGAGCAGGAAGCCGAAGCCGCGCACATCGGTTTCCGACAGGCGGAGCTCGCTTGCTTCCGATTTGTAGCCGAACCAGGTCTCCATGCGGATGCGGCAGAGCTTCGTCCAGGTCAGCCGCTTGGTGCATACCGCGACGCTGCCTTTGCGCGGGCGCGTGGCGAGCTTCAGCGCATAGGTCCCATCGAGCGATCCGGCGGTGCCGGTGTCCCACATCGGCCGGTTGCTGAGCTGCGGCGGCCGGAAATCGGCCATTTCGGGGATGATCTCGTCGAGCGTGCCTTCGTAATTGCCGATCGTCTCGGTAAAACCGTTATAGCCCGTGTCGAAATCGGCATGATAGATGATGCGCGGCAACGGTTCGAACTTGTCGAAACAGCGCTCATTGGAAATCATCAGGTTGCTCCTGTTTTTTTCGGATGATCGGGAAGGGCGGCGACGCTGCGCAAGAGCGCGCCGCGGTCGCTGAGGCGCGGCGCCGAAGCGATGAGCTGCCGCGTATAGGGATGAACGGGCGCGGCGATGGTGGCGGAGGTGGCGCCCTGCTCCACGATGCGCCCGCCCTGCATGACGATGATGCGCTCGGCGATGCGGTTCACCACCGCGAGATTGTGCGAGATGAAGAGCAGCGCATAGCCTTCCGCCTTGAGGGCGGCGAAGAGATCGAGGATCTGCGCCTGGATCGAGACATCGAGCGCGGAAGTGGGCTCATCGCAGATGAGAAGCCGGGGCGTAGTGGCGAGCGCCCGGGCGATCGATATCCGCTGCCGCTGCCCGCCGGAAAAGGCGTGCGGATAGCGCTCCAGCGCATCCGCGCCGAGGCCGACCTTGTCGAGAAGGCCGAGCGCCTGCGCCCGCCTCTCGTCTCTTTCCGCTTGCGGCCGCCACAGCGCCAGGACCTCATCGAGGATGCGCCCGACCGTCTGGAACGGGTTCAGTGTCGAGGTGTGATCCTGGAAGATCATCTGTATACCATGGCGGGCGGCAGCGCCTCGCCGGCGCGGCAGGTCGCGGCCGTCGATGCGGATATGGCCGGAGGACGGGCTGACCAGGCCGACGATGGCGCGCGCCAGGGTGGATTTCCCGCTGCCCGATTCGCCCACCACGCCAATGGCCTCGCCGCGCGAGAGCGCGAGCGATATGTTGGCGAGGGCTTTGAGACGGCGCACCGTGCGTCCCGCCGCATCGTGGATCTGATAGGTCACATCGAGCCGATCGATGTCGAGCAGGGCGTCAGCCATGGGGGCTCACACTTGCGGCATCGAGATCGGGAACGGCGCTGACGAGGTTGCGCGTATAGGCGTGCCCGGGCGCCTTGCAGATCGTCTCGGCATCGCCGCGCTCGACGATCTCGCCCTTGTTCATCACCAGGACCTGGTCGGCGAGCTGATAGACGATGCCGAGGTCATGGGTGATGAGGAGAACGCTCATCTCCATATGGCGGCGCAATTCATCGAGCAAAGCCAGGATGCCGGCTTGCACCGTCACGTCGAGTGCGCTGGTCGGCTCATCGGCGATCAGGATGCGCGGCTTGAGCGCGATGGCGCCGGCGATCACGATGCGCTGCTTCATGCCGCCCGAGAAGGAATGCGGATAGTCCTGGGCACGCGTCGCGGCGGAGGCGATGCGCACCTGATCGAGGGCGCGGACCGCCTCGCGCCGCGCCGCGGTCCAGTCCATGCCCTGATGCAGGACGAAGAGCTCGGCGATCTGGTCGCCGACCGGCATCGTCGGATCGAGCGCCCGGCCGGGATCCTGCGTGACATAGCCGATGCGGGTGCCGCGCAATCGGGCGAAGCTCGGATCGTCGATGCTCTTGAGATCCTGGTCCAGTATCCTGAGCCGGTCGAAGGACACGATATATTGCTCAGCGTCGGTTAACCCGAGGAGAGCGGTGGCGGTCAGGCTCTTGCCGCTGCCCGATTCGCCGATGAGGGCGGTGATCTCAGCCTCCGGCAGGCTGAAGGATATGGCGCGCACCAGGGGCAGTGCCTCGCCGTCGTCGCGGCGCGCGGAAATGGAAAGACCGGCAGCTTCAATGTCATATCGGGGCATCATGGCTGCCGGACTCGTCATCTTTCCAGGCGATCAGGCGGGTCTACTTGATCTCGACATCGCGGAAGCGCGGCGCCATGGTGGGCGCCAGCTGTATGCCGGAGACGGTCGAGCGATAGACATAGACGGCCTTGGCTTCCGAGGGGAAGATCCCGACCGCGTCGTTCCAGATGATCTGGATGGCTTTGGCATAAAGTTCCTTGCGCTTGCTCTGGTCGGATTCGCGCCGGGCCTCCAGGAGGATCTTGTCGAGCTCGGGATTGGCATAGCCGTTCTCATTGTTCTCCGAGAGATAGAGCCGGCCGATCGTGTAATCGGCATCCTCGGTGTAGGACGGGTTGGTGGCGAGCACCATGTCCCAGTTGAGATCGCGCAATGCCGCGGTCCACACCGCATGCTCCTGCTGCATCGGCGTCACCTTGACGCCGATCTTGTCCCAGTAGGAGACGAAGGCCAGCGCCATCTGGTCGACCGATGCGCCGAAATTCTGCGAATATTTGAGCTCGGCGGTGAAGCCTTGCGGATAGCCCGCTTCGGCGAGAAGCTTCTTGGCGAGCTCGGGATCATAGGAATAGGGCTGCTGCGGCGCATAGCCGAAGACGGTTTCGGCGATCGGCGCCTTGCCGAGCGAGCCGGTCAGGGGCAGGAGATCCGCGACCACTTGCTTGACATCGACGGCATGCCACAGCGCCCGCCGGACGCGGGCGTCCTTGAACGGTCCGCGGCTGCCGTTGAACCAGTTGTAGTAGTAGACGACCGAGGGAACGATGTTGACCGTGACGTCGCTGTTCGACTGGAGCGCCGGGATCTGGTCGTCGGGCACGCCCCAGGTCACATCGATCTCGTCATTGAGCAATGCCGTTACCCGGCCGGTGAGCTCGGGGATCGTCTGGAAGCGGATGCCGTCGATCTTGGGCGCGCCACCCCAATAAGTGGGATTGGCCTTGAGAGTGAGCGACTGGCCGGGCTCGAAGCTCTCGATCACGAAGGCGCCCGAACCCGGCAGCCTGACGCTTGCGCCATATTCGCCCTTCGTCGCGGCGATGGCCTCGGAGGGCGCGATCTGCAGCAGCGCCACATTCCTGAGGAAGGGACCGACCGATTCCTTGAGCTTGACGACCACGGTCTTGGCATCCGGCGTCTCGACCGTATCGAGCTGCGTCCACAAACGGGCGAGGCCGCCTTTCGCCTTGGCGAGCCTCTCGAGCGAGGCTTTGACATCGGCGGAGTCGAGCGTGGTGCCGTCATGGAAAGTGACGCCGTCGCGCAAGGTGAAGCGCCAGGTCTTGGCATCGACCTGTTGCCACTGGGTGGCGAGGCGGCCTTGCGGCTCGCCGTCCTTGAACTCGATGAGCGAGTCATAGACCTGGCGTCCCGCCATGATCGTATCGCGCACGACCGAATTCGAGCCGTGCGGATCGATGTCGTTGATGGGGGCGGGTGCCGAGACGCGCAATGTCTTGGCGTCGCTTACGCTTGCCGTGGCGGCCAAAGCCGCAGCGGCCAGTAATGCCAGAAGTCCCTTTCGCATGGATCACTCCCTTTATGCGGAACCACATATTTGTAATTTTTCTGGAGTGATAAATTACATATTGGTACAGTTCGTCAAGAAAAGAATCGACAATCTCGTGTTTTTGTGAGATTTGTAATTACAAATTTGTTCAGTGGGGACTTTTGATGACAACGCTCACGGCGGACACTCTGCAGGGACGGCGGCGCAGCGACATCGTCTACAAGACGCTGCTCGATCGCATCTATTCGGGCCAGTATGGCCGTTATGCACGCCTGCCGACGGAACGCGAGCTCACCGAGGAATTCGCCGTCTCGCGACCGGTGGTGCGCAACGCTCTGGCGAGATTGCGCGACAACGGTCTCATCCGCTCGGTGCAAGGCTCGGGCAGCATCGTGCTTTATGAGTATGAGCGCAGCAATGGCGCGCGTTCCGGCCATGTCAGCATCGGCGATTTCCAGAAATGCTTCGAATTCCGCGTCCTGGTCGAGCAGGAGGCGGCCTATCTCGCAGCGAAGCGCGCCGACCGTTTGGCGCTCGAGGCCATCCGCCGCAATATCGATGAGGTCGAGCGTGACGTTCAGCGCGGCGAATACCGCATCGGCAAGTCCTTCGACTTCCATCGCGCCATCGCCGTCGCGTCGGAGAATTCCTTCATCGTCGAGGCGCTCGACAAGGTGCAGGACTTCATCGGCTTCAAGATCTATATCGCGCGCTCGATGAGCCTGCCCAATCCGGTGGAACGGCTGGCCTTCATCAATGGCGAGCATTCGGCGATCCTCACCCTCATCGAGCGGCGTGAGGCCGAGGCGGCCCGCGACCTGATGCGCAGCCATATCGAGCGCGCCCGCGATCTGTTCCTGGGCTGCCTGCCTCTGGAAGGCGATGGGGGATCTATCTGATCCAGGGCGGCAGCGCGAAACGTTCGGTATTGTAGGGCTCGGGCGCGATCAGCGCCTGTTCCTTCTCGTGATCCTGGATCTGATAGAAGAGATGCGGCATGCCGAGCGAGGGATCGCGCACATAGTCGGGATAGGGGATGGCCGACTGCCATTCCGGATGGTAGCGGATGATGCCGGCGACGCTGCGATAGACGGACTCTTTCAGATAGCGGGCGAGCTCGCGGTTCTGTTCGAATTCGCCCGGCCCAGCGGTGCCGCCGGCGAGCGATGCCGCGACCGCATAATGATGCACCGAGCTGTAGGATTGGCAGCCGACCTGCGGCGTCGAGCCCGGCCCGAAACGCTCGACATAGCGCTTGGCGAAGGCTTGCCCCATCTCGTCCCGCAACAGGCCGATGACCGTGCTGACGATGATGCCTTTCGCCTTCTCGCCCGCCTGGTCGACGAAGGACTGATGCATCGCGCCATATTGCAGATAGACGATGGAGTTGAACGGGTCTTCCATGAACTGGAGCTGGAATTGCGCCAGGTCTCCGGAATAGAAATGCGTGTTGGCGAGGACGGCGGGATTGGTCTGGCGCGCTTCCGCCAGCACCGGACGCCAGCTGGTGGTCGGCGTGGTGATGATCTTCGGCCCGAACGCCACTTCCCAGCCGAATTGTCGCGCCGCGCTCGCCATCGCATTGGCGATGACGATGCTGTAGGGCTTCGAGCCCGAGATGATGGCGATGCGGTTGTTCTCCGGCTTCCATTGCGCGCTGTCGCGCAGCCAGGAGATGAATTTGATGAAGCCCTGTCCGTACCAGTAATCGGCGGGATCGGCCATGAAGCAGCCGAAATAGCGCTCCGGATTGCTGCGGATGGTGTCGTGATGCTGCAGCAGCGTGTTGTTGTGGATATAGATGATGCCGGCATCGGCGATCGGCTCATATTCCGAGTTCTGCGGCCCGATATTGTAGCCGTTGATGATGGCATGCACCTTGTGCTCATCGATCAGCCGGTTGGCGCCGGCGACCACTTCTTCGGCGCTTTGCCGGCAGGTGTCGATGAAGACGGGCTTGAGCGGCCGGCCCAATATGCCGCCGCGCCGGTTGATCTCTTCGCTCGCCAGGATCACGCCATTGCGGAATTCGGCGCCATCCGCCGCCGAAGGGCCGGTCAGGGGAACCAGGCTGCCGACCGGTATGGCGTCCCCTTGCGTCGTCATCTCAGCTCCTCACCACGGGTGCGGCCTGTGGTTCATAAAGAAGATTGTGCATGAGGACGCGCAGCCGCGGCGGGTTCACCGGCTTGATGAGCACCGGGAAGCCTTCGCCCTTGAGCCTTTGGATGAGCAGCGGGTCGGTATCGGCGGTAACGATGATGCTCGGTATCTCGCGCCCGAGCAGCGCGCAGATGCTGCGCACCACCTCGGTGCCGTGCTGCTCGCGCAGGCTGTAATCGGCGATGATGAGCTTGGGGTCGAAGGCCGATCGCTCGAACAGCTCGCGCGCCTGGGCTTCCTCCTGGATGGCATGGACCACGATGCCCCAGCGCTCGAGGAGCTCGGTGGTGGCGATGCGCAAGGCTTCGTCGTCCTCGATGAGGAGCACCGAGACGCCCGCGAACTCGCCGCCGATGCTTTCGCTGATCTCGGGCTCGCCGATATCGCTGTGCCAGACATTGCCGGCCGGCACCTCGATGGCGAAGAGCGATCCCTTGCCCTGGGTCGAGCGTACGCTGATCGGATGATCGAGCAGGCCAGCGATGCGCTTGACGATATTGAGGCCGAGGCCGAGGCCGCGTTTCTTATCGCGCTTGCCGTCGGCGACCTGGTAGAACTCGTCGAATATGCGCTCGAGATATTGAGGCCCGATGCCGCGGCCGGTATCGCGCACCTCGATCCTGAGCTTCCCGCCGCTATGCCGGCAGCCGATCAGGATCCTGCCGACGTCGGTATAGCGCACCGCATTGGCGACGAGATTGCTCAGGATGCGCTCGAGCAGCGCCTTGTCGCTGGTGATGGAGCTGCGGCTGTCGACGATGCGCAGCTTGAGGCCCTTTTCCTGGGCCTGATGGCGGAACTGGATGTCGAGCCTCTGGAAGATCTGCGCCAGCTGGAAGGTGGTGACCCTGGGCACGATCTTGCCGGCATCGAGCTGGCCGATCTGCAACAGCGCACCGAGCAGATCTTCCATGATGCTGACGGCGATATCCATGGCGTGGAACAGGTCGTTGCGGTGCTCCTCGTCGGGCTCCGACATGCAGTTGTAGATGAGGATCTTGAGCGTCGCGAGCGGCTGCCGCAGATCGTGATTGGCGGCGCGCAGGAAGCGCGACTTGGTCTGATCGGCCGTTTCCGCCAGCTCCTTGGCGCGTACCAGCGCCTTCTCGCCGCGTTTCAGGAGCGAGATGTCATAGACGGTGGTGACCATGCCGCCGTCTTCGGTCGCCCGGCGCTGGATCTGATAGATGCGCCCATCGGCGAGCGGCTGCTCTTCCAGGCCGTCGCTGCCGAACCGGCTTTCCTGCTCGGCGATCCAGCCCGCCGGATCGGCGAGCACCAGTTCGTTCGAGCGCGCGACGAGCTCGAGATAGTACGGATAGGAGAGGCCTTGCGCGATCTCGGCGATCGCATGGTGGAAGGATTCGCGGAAATGCCGGTTGCAATAGCGAAGCTTCTGCGCCGCGTCCCAGACGGCGATGCCCGAGGCGACCGCATCGAGCCCGGCAAAGACGGTATCCTGGCGGGGCGCCGAAGGCGCGGGCGGGGCTCTGGAGCTCTGTGGCGCTTCGCGTTTGTTCAATTGTTCTTCTGCCTCTTCGCCTCATTGGCGAGGCTCACCGCATAATGGATAGCGGCCGAGCGGTCCTTGAAGCCGAGCTTCTTCATGAGATTGCCGATATGGACGCGCACCGTATGGCTGCTGAGCGTCAGCGCACTGGCGATCCGCGCCACCGAATAGCCGCGGCCGAGAAGATCGAGCACGTCATGCTCGCGATTGGTCAGGAGGTCGATGCCCTTGTCGGCCTTCGCCGCGGGCGCCGCGGTCTCGGCGGCGGCGCGCGCCGGTGCGGCGGACTGCTCCAGGATACGGCGCGGGAAGGACACTTCGCCCGCCAGCACGCGCTCGATCGCGCGCTCGATCTCCTCGCCGCCGGAGGATTTGGGAATATAGCCGATGACACCGTGGCTGATCGAACGCAGCACATAGTCGAGGTCCTCATGCACCGAGATGATGACCACCGGAATATCGGGGAATTCGGTGCGCAGGCGCTTCAAGCCGTCGAACTGGTCGAAGCCCGGCATGATCAGGTCGATCAGCATGAGATCGATGTCGGAATGCTGACGCAGGAGGGCGAGAGCGTCTTCGAAATTTTCCGCTTCCAGCGGCTCGAGGGACTGATGCACGCGCTTCATGACCTGCTTGAGCGCTTCACGCACCACCCAATGATCGTCGGCAATCAGTATCTTCATTCTAGGCATCCCATCTTCCGGTTCATCGCCGTTTGTTCGAGGTTGCCAGGCGCTGCGGCCGAGCCCGGTTCGGAGTCTCGGTTGTCGTCGTCGGAACGCTCGAAATGCCTGCTGGTATCACGCAAGGCCGTTCCTCGAAAGTGCGCCGCGGAGCGCGGTGCATAACCCTGGATGACAGATCTCCGGTCGGGAAGCACGTCATGGTGTCTTCCTAGTGGCGCTAGCATGTTTCCTAGCAGTGATTAGATGTTTTAGCTAGAAGAATTAGACAGGATATTTCGTGCGCACTGTATAATCCATTGAAATAGAGGGTATTATTCGAAATTCTGTATCGCAAATAGACAAAATGTCTAATCAGAGCGCTTGACGTTTGATTGAGAAAATGTCTAGATGTTTTGTCCTCTCAAAGAGGGTCCATCGCCGCAGCAAGCGGCGAGGTGTCAACGAAACAACTGGAGGAAAGCTCATGATCAGGAAGATCAATCGGCGGACCGTGATTCGGAGCGCCGGCGCCCTTGCCGGTACGGCAGTGGCGATGCCCTTCGTATCACGTCGCCACGCGCTCGCCGCCGATCCCATCGTCCTCGGCCTGCCGACATCGCAGACCGCCGCCGCGGGCGTCGCCGACGATCTCGATCACCTCAACGGCACCACTCTGGCGATGGAAGAGATCAACGAAGCGGGCGGCATTCTCGGGCGCGAACTGAAGCTCTTCGTCACCGACGTCGACAAGCTTTCCCCGGAAAGCTGCCAGCAGGCGATCGCCGCCTGCATCGACGCCAAGGTTCATGCGATCTCCAATGCCTTCCTGTTCGTGCCCATCCCGGCGATGGATGAATCGGCGAAATACAAATGCCCCTATGTGCAGGGCAACACCCAGCGCGCCGCGACCGAGGCGTTCAAATCCAACCCTGAGAAATACGCCCACATCTTCCAGACCGATCCTTCCGAAGTCCACTATGGGTACACCTATCCGCTGTGGCTCGAGCATGAGGAAGCGCAGGGCGTGTGGAAGCCGAAGAACCGCAAGGTGCACATCATCCAGGAGCAGGTCGCCTACTGCCAGACCATCTCCAAGGCGGCCCAGGAGGCGATCAAGAAACGCGGCAAGTTCGAGGTCGCCGAGGTTACCGACATCCAGTTCCCGGTCCAGGACTGGGCGCCGGTCATCCAGAAGATGAAGGAGGTCGATGCCGCGGCGATCATGGTCGATCACTGGGTCGCCGCCGAATATGCCGCCTTCTGCAAGCAGTTCATCGCCGATCCGGTGAAGGATTCGCTCGTCTATATGCAATATGGTCCCTCGCAGCCGGAATTCCTCACCCTCGCCGGCGATACGGCGAACGGCTTCTGCTGGTCGACGGTGCTCGGCGTCTATGCCGATGAGAAGGGCCGCGCCTTCCGCGAGAAATACAAGAAGCGTTTCCCCGGCATCATGGGCCTCGTCTATACCGGCAACGGCTATGACATCGTCCAGTATCTGAAGCTCGCCTGGGAAGGCGTCGGCGACCCCGACAACTTCAAGGCCGTGTGCGACTGGATCCGCGATCATCCCTATCGTGGCGTGTGCGGCTACATGGACATGAAGAACGAGCTCCAGGAAGCCGCGCACTTCCCCGACAACGGCTACCCGATCTCGGCGAGCGAGCTCGAGAAGGGCATGAGCCAGCTTTATGTGCAGGTGCAGAACACCGAGCACAAGATCATCTTCCCGAACGAGATCTCCGAATCGAAGCTGCAGCCGGCTCCGTGGTGGGGATGAATTCGCATCAACGGAAGGGCGCGACGCCGTCGTCGCGCCCGATGGGTGAGCTTTTCGCCTGTGAGTCGATCTCGCTCGATCTCGGCGGGCGCGAGATCCTGCGCGATATCAACCTCAATGTCGGCATCGGCGAGGTGCTCGGCATCATCGGCCCGAACGGCGCCGGCAAGACGAGCCTGTTCGAGGTCTTGTCCGGGCGCCTGATGCCCAAATCCGGCCGGGTCACTTTCCAGGGACAGGACGTCACGCATCTGCCGCTCTATCGCCGCGCGCGTTTGGGGATAGGACGGACCTATCAGACGCCGGTCGTTCCCGACGAGCTGACGGTGGCCGAGACCTTCAAGGCGGCGCGCCAGGCCTATGCGCCCTATCTCACCCGCTTCGATGCCGAATATGGCGCCGAGCTGGTGTCGCTCGATGTCGATCCGAGCGAGCCGACATCACGGCTCGAGACCTTGAACCGGCGCAAGCTGCTACTCGCCTGCCTGCTGATGCGCCGCCCGCAATTGCTGCTGATGGACGAGCCCGCGGCGGGCCTCATCAATTCCGAGGTCGATGAGATCGATCACCTGATCCGCCTCCTGTCGAAGGAGATGGATATCGCCATCGTCATCGTCGAGCACCGCATCGAGCTGCTCGAGACCATCGCCGACCGTGTGATGGTCATGGATGCGGGCGAGGTCATCTCCGAGGGCGCGCTCGCCGACATCCTGAACGATCCCAAAGTGCACGCCGCCTATTTCGAGAATGTCGATGAAGGGGCGCTGCAATGAGCCCGCGCCGCGAAGTCCTCAATGTGAAGGGCCTGTCGGCAGGCTATGGCCCGATGCGGGTGATCCACGACCTCGATTTCATCGTTCATTCGGGCGAGCGCGTGGGGCTCGTCGGTCTCAACGGCCATGGCAAGACGACGTTGTTCTATGCCATTGCCGGCCTGACCGGCTGGCAGCGCGGCTCGATCAAGCTCAACGGCGTCGAGGTCGGCCGCACGCGGAGCCAGGGCCCCGGCCGCTACACCCATGAAGTCGTCCACCATGGACTGGCCCTCATCCCGCAAGGCGATGAGATCTTCCATGGGCTCACCGTCGAGGAGCATCTCGACAGCGGCGCCTTCACAGCCCGGGCGTGGCGCGAGCGGGCGGAACGCAAGAAGCGCATCCTCGCGATCTTTCCGCCCCTGGTGAAGCTGATGGCGATCCCGGTCGGCAGGCTGTCGGGCGGCGAGCGCCGCATGGTGTCGATCGGCCGCGGGCTGATGGCGGAAGCCTCGCTGTTCCTGGTCGATGAGCCTTCGCTCGGACTGGCGCCCAAGATCGGCAAGGGCGTTCTCGATGCCCTGATGAGCGTCGAGCTCGGTGACAGCGCCATGGTGATCGCCGAGCAGAATGTCGCCTTGCTCGAAGGCCGCGTCGACCGGGTCATCGGCATGCATGTCGGCAAGCTCAAAGGCGAGGCATCCGCCGCTTTGATGCTCAATGCCAAGCGCGAGGTGCATTGATGGATTGGGCTTTCGTCATCTCCAACGCCATCGTGCTGGCCTGCATCTATGGCACGCTCGCCATCGGCATCTCCATCACCTGGTCGAGCCTCGGCCTGATCAATCTGGCTTACGGCTTCATTTTCGCGCTCGCGGGCTATGGCGCCTGGCTCACCGCGCAGTATCTGGTGCCGCTCTTGCCCGCCTTCACCGTCGGTCCCGTGGTGCTGCTGGGCGGCATATTGACCGGCGTCCTGGGCGGCCTCCTCGTCTGCGCCATCGCCTTCATCCCGATCCATGACAAGCCCAATTTCACCGTGCGCGGCCTCATCGCGACGCTCGCCATCAGCCTGGTCGGCACCCAGTCGCTGATGTGGTGGTTCGGGCCGCGGTCGAAGAATCTCCCGGAGATTTTCGGCACCGGCAAGCTCAAGCTGTTCGACATCGTATTCACCGCCGACAAGATCGGCAATGTGCTGACCTCGATCCTCATCCTGGTCGTGGTCCTGCACTGGATGCGCTCGAGCCGGCGCGGCCTCGAGATCCGCGCCATGATGATGAACCCGCATGCCGCCTCGATCGTCGGCATCGGCGTGCGTCGCACCGGCTTCTATGTCATGGCGATCACCGGCGGCCTCGCCGGGCTTGCCGCCGTGCTCTTGTCGCAGACTTATTATATAGCGCCGTTCAATGGCCTGACGCCGATGATCAAGGGCGTCTCGATCGCGCTCTGCGGCGGGCTAGGCAGCGTCAGGGGTGCCGTGATCGCGGCCTTGCTCCTGGGCTTCAACGAGGCGCTGACCAGCGTCACGCTTGGCGGGCAATATGTCCTCATCACCCAGTTCCTGTTGATCATCGTCATCCTTCTGATCAGGCCGCGCGGCATCGCCGGCATTCTCGACAAAGCGCGGGAGGCGTGAGCGATGACCTATAGCTGGCGCAATCCGCTCTATGTCTGGGGCGACGTCAAGGGGGCCGAGGAAGAGATCCCGGCGGGGCGGCATCGCATGCCCCAGGAGATCTGGGACAAGACCCGTCAATCGCGCGTGCCGCTGCTGCCGGTCGGACGCCTGCGCTATTACCACAAATGGGCCGGCCATGGCGGGCGCCTGTGGGGCAAGCTGCGCTACTGGCCGACGCGCCGGCGTGTCCTCCATATTAGCGGCGAATACAATCCAAAGACCATGCGGGCCGAGAAGACGATCGTCGACAAGCGGCCGATCTGGTGGGTCTTGGGCCTCCTGGCGCTCATCGTAGCGCCCTTCTTCGTGCCGGCCTCGATGCTCAACACCCTTCTGGTCGCCGGCGCCTTCTTCGGCATCTATGCCGCGATCAATCTGTGCTGGATGCTGATCATCGGCACCGCCCAAATCTATTCGCTCGCCACTTTCGCGGTGGTGGGGGTGGCCGCCTTCGGCACCACATGGCTCTCGATCACCTTCGGCTTCCCCTGGTGGTCATTGCCGCTGCTCGGCGCAGCCATAGGCCTTGTCTGCGGGACGATCATCGCCATTCCGGCGACGCGGCTTGACGGCTTCTATTACGCACTGCTCACCTTGGGGCTCAATGAACTCTGCCGCGTCTATGCCTTACAGTCGAAGCAGTTCGGCTCATCGACCGGCGGCCTCTATGGCGCCGACACTTATATACCGGCGGACTGGGCACCGATGAACCAGTCATTGCTCGGCTATTATGCCTGTTTCGCCGTGATGCTGCTGGCATTGCTGCTCTACCGCTTCGTGAATGGGAGGCGCCTCGGCCGCGTGCTGCGCATGGCGCCCGAGAAGCGCGAGGCCTTCGCCGAGGCGACCGGCGTGAATTACCGCCAGGCCCGCATCCAGGTGTTCATCGTCTCGTCGATCGCGCTGGGCTTCATCGGCGGCTTCTATGCCAGCCATTATCGCGGTGTCGGCTTCTCCATCTTCTCGTTCGACACGGTGCTCCTGGGGCTTGCCATGCTGGTGATCGGCGGCATCGGCCGCGCCGAAGGCGCCGTCGTCGGCACCGCCATCGTCGTCTTCCTCGACAAGGTGTTGATCAGCTGGGGACCGGTTCGCCTGATCATGATCGGACTGATCATGGCGCTGGTCGTCCTGTTCCTGCGCGGCGGCTTGTTCGGCATCAAGGAACAGTTCCGCGCCTGGCGCGACAAGAAGAAAAGCGAACGCCGCTCCACCCGGGCGGAGAAGGGAGGCGAAATGCTGCCTGAGGAATCGACCGAGACCGAGGACAAGGATCTCGTCTATTGGCGCCGCTACGACAAGATGCAGCGCGACTATCTGAAGACGCTGGTGAGCCCGGAAGTCATCGAGGAGCACCGCAAGAGCCCCTTGGGCCAGCACAGCGAGCCGCTCGAGCGGCTGCTGCTCTATTTCCGCCGCCAGCCGCAGATCGACAAATACGCCATCACCGTGGTCGAGGCGTTCAAGGCCTATCGCATCGTCGCTCTGTCCGGCCAGCGCGGCGTGGCACCGCGGATCGTCGAGGACAAGGTCTATGGCTCTCAAGAAGAAGCCTATCACGGCATCTTCATGCGCCGCGTCCAGGACCTGCTCGAATCGTGATCATAGGTAGTTTCGAATATGGCACAGGTTAAGTTATTCGGTTACGCGGACAAAATCTCGGTCAGGCCGGGCGAGGCGATCTCCATCCATGTCAATGCCGACGGCACCAACAAGGCCGAGGCGATGCTGGTCAGGCTCATCCATGGCGACGAGCATCCCGACGGTCCGGGCTTCATCGAGGAGGAGATCGCCTGCACGGCGAACGGCACCTGGCCGGTGAAGAAACAATATACGCAAGTCGGCTCCTATCTCGAGGTCGCCGATCCGAAGGGGCTGCTCGCTTTGACCGGCAGCATCACCCTCTTCGCCTTCGTCTATCCGGGCCTGCCGCAGGCCGGCTTGCGCCAATGCATCATCGGGCGCTGGAACAATGACGAGAATGTGGGCTATTGCCTCGGCATCAACCAGCAGGGTCATCTCGAATTCTGGGTCGGCGACGGCAAGGAGGTCGACTACCTCAAGGCCGAGCTGCCGCTGCAGAAGAAGATGTGGTATTTCGTGGCGGCGACGCTCGACGCGAGGACCGGCAAGGCGACGATCCATCAGGAAAGCGTCGCCAACCGCTACAACAGCCTGCTCGGGCGGGTGGCGCCGCTCGATTATCGCTCGCACGTCTCGGAGACCTTCCGCTTCCGCCAGAAGCATCTGCCCGACACGCCGTTCCTCATCGCGGGCTCGCGCGACTGGCACAAGAAGCGCGGCGACTTCGTCTCACAGACTTTCTGCGGCAAGATCGACCGGCCGGGCCTTTATGAGCGCGCTCTGACGCGCGAAGAGCTCGCAGTCATCCAGTCGGGCGGCACACCGCCCGCCATAGGGCTCGTCGCTTATTGGGACACGACAAAAGGCTATAGCGATCGCGGCATCGGCGATGACGTCATCGATGTCGGTCCGCATGGGCTCGACGCCCGCGGCTATAACCGTCCGGTGCGCGCCCAGACAGGCTGGAACTGGAGCGGCCGCAATGACTGCTTCCGCCTGGCGCCCGAGGAATATGGCGGCATCGAATTCCATTATGATGCGATGATCGACTGCAATTGGGAGGTGACGAAGACCTTCATTCTTCCCGACAATCTGAAGAGCGGTGCTTACGCGGTGAGGCTCAGGGCCAATGGCGGCACCGGGCTTGGCGAGGAATATGTCGTCTTCTTCGTGCGCGCCAAGGAGCCGAAGGCGCCCATCGCCCTGCTGATCCCGACTGCGAGCTATCTCGCTTACGCCAATGAGCATCTGAGCTTCGATGCTGAGATCATCCAGCCGATGACCGGCCAGCCGCCCATCGTCTCGGAGATCGACATCGAGATGTACAAGAACTGGGAGTTCGGTCTCTCCACCTACGATGCCTGGGCCGACGGCAATGGCGTCTGCTTCAGCTCCTATCGCCGGCCGATCCTCAATATGCGGCCGAAGCACCGCATGTCGAGCATGGGCGTCACCTGGCAGTTTCCCGCCGATCTGTCGATCATCGCCTGGCTCGAGCATATGAAATACGACTATGAGGTCCTGACCGATGAGGATCTGCACCAGGAAGGCTTAGGTGCGCTCGAGCCCTATGCTTGCGTGATCTCAGGCACCCATCCCGAATATTATTCGGAAGCGATGCTCGATGCGACCGAGGACTATGTCGCCCAAGGCGGGCGCTACATCTATATGGGCGGCAACGGCTATTACTGGAACGTGGCCTTCCGCGACGATGAGCCGTGGATCATGGAAGTGCGCAAGCTCGATTCCGGCATGCGCGCCTGGAGCGCCAGGCCCGGCGAGCATTATCTGGCGACGACCGGCCAGAAGAGCGGCCTGTGGAAGAATCTCGGGCGCCCGCCGCAGAAGCTGGTCGGCATCGGCTTCATCGCCGAAGGCTTCGAGACGAGCCGGCCCTATCGCCGCATGCCGGACAGCTATCATCGCCAGGTATCCTGGATCATGAAGGGGATAGAGGGCGAGGTCATCGGCGATTCGGGGCTTGCCTATGGGGGTGCTGCCGGGCTCGAGCTCGACCGCTACGACCTGCAACTGGGGACGCCGCCGCACACCAAGATACTGGCCTCGTCCGGCGGCCACAGCGACAATTATCTCCTGTCGATCGAGGAGATCCTCTATCCCTATCCAGGCCTCGCCGGAACGCAGGACTATCGCATTCGCGGCGATATCACCTTCTTCACCGCGCCCAATGACGGCGCCGTCTTCTGCGGCGGATCGATCGCCTTCGGACAGGCGCTGCCGGTCAACAATTTCGACAATAATGTCTCGCGCATGCTGGGCAATGTCGTCAGCGCCTTCATCAAGAAGGGAGCGCTGCCGGGATCGCACTGGATCAATGAGGAGAAGCAGTGGAAGTGACGGCGCGCGCTCGCTCATGCCGGCGGAGCACGCGCAGATAATTGCCGCCCAATATGCCGTGCACATCGGCCCGTGAGTAACCGGCGCCCAGCAGGCGAGCCCCGAGTTCGCGGATCTGCTCGGGCTGCGCATGGGCGGGATAGATGGGCGCCGCACCGTCATTGTCCGGCCAGAGATCGGGATTGTCCTGCATCCACTGCCAGATGGCGTCATAGTCCTTCACATAATCGAGCCCGATGCCGATATGCTCCGGCCCGACGAGGCCCGCGATATGATCGACATGCCGGAACATCGCTTCGGTGCCGGCTTCCATATCGCCCAGGAACTCGTTCACGCCATTCACCCCGATGAGGCCGCCCGTTCGGGCGCAGGCGCGGATCTGGTCGTCCTTGATGTTGCGGTAATGCGGAACGAGGGCGAAGGTGTTGGAATGGGAGAAGATAAAGGGCCGGGTCGAGACCTCCATCGCCTCCATCGTGGTGCGATAGCCAGTATGCGAGCCATCGACGATGATCGCCGATCTGTTCATCGCTTCGATGAGCCTCACGCCGAAGCGGCTCAAGCCTGCATCGGTGCGCTCGACGCAGCCGTCGCCGACCAGGTTCTTCTGATTATAGGCAAGCAGCACATGGCGGATGCCGAGCCCGGCAAAGAGCTCGACCAGCTCGACCGAGCCCTCGAAGGGATCGGCGCCCTGGAAGTGGAATCCGACGGCGAGCTTGCCCTCGCTCTTGGCGGCGATGATCTCATCGGCCGTGGTCACGAAACTCAAGCTCTCCGCGCGCTCGGCGATATGCGCCTTCACCCGGGCAATATGCCGGACCGTGGCGCTGAGCGGGCTTTCACGCAGGTTGACCGTCAGGGAGACAAAATCCACGCCGGCCTTCTTGAAGCGCGGCAAGGTGATGTCCTTGTCGACCATGTGCTCGGCGGACCACGGCAAGGTCATGTCGCAAATGATCGGATTTCCTAGCGGGTCGCTGGTGCTCATGCGAAGCTCGTCTCGAATGGATGGTTGGGGTAGGGGATCAGCTCTCGACCCACACTTGCTCGGCGCAGTGACCGCCCATCTGATCGCTGTTCGGATTGGGCCGGAAGCCCCTGACCTTGCCGCCATGGGCATCGATATTGTCGGCAAAGACCGGAATGAGATAGCCGCCGGTTTCCCAGATCATCTTCTGCATGGTGCCATACATGGCCTTGCGCTGCGCCGCATCGGCGGTGGCGCGCGCCTTGAGCAGCAACTGGTCGAATTCGGCGTTCTTCCAGAAAGTGTCGTTCCAGGGCGAATCGCTTCGATAGCCGAGCGACAGCATGAGATCGGCGGTGGGTCGCCCGCCGAACCAGCTCATATAGAAGGGCTTCTTCATCCAGATGTTTTCCCAATAGCCGTCATCCGGCTCCTTCACGACATTGACGGTGATCCCTGCCGCTTGCGCCGATTGCTGGAACAGGAGCGCCATGTCGACGGCGCCGGCAAAGGCGCCATCAGCAGCGGAGAGATCGATCGCGAGATTGGAAAGCCCGGCCTTGCCGAGATAATGTCTGGCCTTGTCGGGATCATAGTCATGCTGCGGCAGCTTTTCGAACAGGGGATCACTCTCGGGGATCGAATGGTCGTTGCCGATGCTGCCATAGCCCGCCAGCACCAGCTTGAGGATCGCTTGCCGGTCGATCGCATGCTTGAGGGCGAGGCGGACATTGACGTCCAAATAGGGCGCCACGGTCGTATTCATGACGAAGCAATAATGGGTGCGTCCGGGCGAGGAGATGACCTTGGATCCGCCCGACCCTTGCAAGCGTTGGGCGGAGCGGCTGTCGACGCGGTTGACGATGTCGACATCGCCGGCCTGCAGCGCGTTGAGCCGCGCGGTCCAGTCATTGATCGCGGTGACCTCGACGGCATCGACATGCGGATGGCTGTCGCGGAAATAGGTCTCGTTGCGCTCGGCATAGGACTTGACGCCGGCATCGTAGCGTTTCATGGCGAAGGGGCCGGTGCCGATGGGTTTGCTCCAGTCCACGAAGCCGTCCGGCACGATGCCCAGATGATAGTCGGCGAGGACAAAGGGAAAGCCGGCATCGCCGCTCTTAAGCTCGATCTTGAGCGTGTTGGCGCCGTCATGGGTAAGGCGCTTGATGCCGGCGAGCAGCGCCTTGGCGCCGGATTTCGAGTCGGCTGCGATGTGCCGGCCGAGGGAATAGATCACATCCTGGACGGTGAGCGCCTTGCCATTGTGGAACTCGACGCCCTTGCGCAGATCGAATTGCCATTGATCGAGCGCCGCATTGGCGCTCCAGCGTTCGGCGAGACCAGGGAGGAGCTCGGTCTTGTCGTCGATGTCGGCGAGGCAGCTGTAGATCTGCTGGTTGAGATTGGCGCCAAGCGAATTCTGCGTCGTCGTCGGATCCATGCTGTCGGTGGTGCTGGCGCCGCCGAGGCCCAATCGCAACAAGCCGCCGCGCTTCGGCTCCTCGGCGCGCAGGGATCCGCCGCTTGCCGCAAGACCGATCGCCGCGGCGCCGGCGCCAAGCAGGCGGCGCCGGGTCAGGCCGCGATTGTTTTCCGTGCCGTGTGCCGCGTTTTGCGCCATCGCCCGCTCTCCTTGCATCAGGCTCTGATTGTTCAGATCGCGCGCGGGCTTGGCAAACGAGATTAACAACGCCGTGGATGTGAGATTTTTTCACACCTGCCGTTTTCGCGGCTGGCGCGGAGCTTGCGACTTGAGCGTGCTGAAATCGGGCAGCGGCCGATGCGCATGCGTCTCGGCGAACAGCCAGTCGATGAAGGTGCGCATCAGCGGCGACCGGCCGAGCTCGCGCCGATAGACGACGTAGAAGGCTTCAGGTGCTGAGATCTTGAGATCGATGGGAACGACGAGCCGGCCTTCGGCGAGGAGATCGACACCGGTGAGACTGTCGCACAGCGCGATGCCATGACCATAGATCGCCGCGAGCGTCGCGAGATTGGCATCGGACATCTGATGCCGCGACCCGATGGTGAGCTCCGGCAGGCCTGCGGCATTGAGCCAGGTGTTCCATTCACGCCCGCCGTCGGCGTGGAGAAGCGTATGGCCGCGCAGGTCGTCAGTGGTTCGGATCGGCCGCGTGTTGATCAAGGCCGGGCTGCAGACCGGGAAGAGCGAAGGCTCGAACCACAATTTCCAGTCCCGGTTGGGCCAGGCTTCGACGCCATAGGTGATCCACACATCCGCGTCCTGTGACCTGACCCTCCTCTTGTCGTTGGTGGCGATGAGCTTCAGCCTGACGCCCGGATGGCGCTGCGCGAAGCGGTTCAGGCGCGGCAAAAGCCAGAAGGTCATGAGCGACGGCAGGCAGGCGATGGCGAGGTCGCCTTCGGCAACGGGCTGGGTGAGCTCGGCCACGGCGTCGGTGATCGAGGTGAAGGCGGCCGTCACCCGCGGCAGCAGAGCCTCGCCTTGCGGCGACAGCTTCAATGCATTGCCGTCGCGAATGAACAACGCCGTCTTCAATGTCCGCTCGAGCGCTCTCACCTGGTGACTGACGGCGCCATGGGTGACATTGAGCTCAGCCGCGGCACGCGACATGGAGAGATGCCGCGCCGCCGCTTCGAAAGCGCGCAAGGGATTGAGGGGCGGCAGCCGCTTGGCCATGGTCTGACGCTTACTTCACCGGCAGCGCATGCGAGCGCTTGACCTCGCCCAGCGCGAAGCTCGATTCGATTGAGGCGACGCCGTCGAGGCGCGTCAGCTTCTCCTTCAGGAAGCGCTCATAGGCTTCGAGATCGTTCACCACGATACGCATCAGGCAATCACGCGACATAGGCCAAGTCACCTCAGCTAACCCCTCGACGCGGCAATTTAAACGATCCGGTGGTCTTGCCAATCGTTGGCTTTGCTTCCGGATGGCCGCCGTGTTGGGGATGCCGCCCGGTCGGCGTGTAGCGGTGATCGCTGAAACGAGCCTCCGCCCACCCGCGGTTGACTTGGGAGGAGAGGAGGGGGAAGCTTCCAGCGGCGGGCAAGGGGAGGAGATTCGTGCATCCTCACCAGGGGTCGGGTCAGGGCAGAACGGGTGCATCCCAAGCCGTGGCAATTGCGA
Organism: Pseudomonadota bacterium; assembly: GCA_021828105.1. Taxonomy (GTDB): domain Bacteria; phylum Pseudomonadota; class Alphaproteobacteria; order Rhizobiales; family Aestuariivirgaceae; genus Taklimakanibacter. The sequence continues at coordinate 50,488 of JAKATG010000014.1, read as the reverse complement.
TGGTGCTCGTATCGAGCATTTTCATTGCCGCCGTACCCAATTTCTCCAAGATCGCCTATGAGGCGGGAGCTTCTGTGCCATTCGTTCTCGTCTGCCGCTTTTTCGTCACGGTGATATTGCTCGCCATTCTGCTGGTTGCCGGGCGCCATCGCATTCTCACGTCCACCCGGGTATTGCGCCTCTGCTTGATTGGCGGCGTTGCAACAGCGGCGATGAGCCTCGGCATCCTGACGGCCATTACCTTGATCGATCTTTCGCTGGTGATACTAATTCTCTATCTCCATCCGATTCTCATCGCCTGGATTGGACATGTGAGAGGCACTTATGTGATTAGCCGATTCCGATTCGCTTGCTGCTGCTTCATCCTTCTGGGACTCGCACTCGCCTTGTCGATAAGCTTCGGCAGACTCAATATCGCCGGTTTGGCATTCGCCTTTCTTGGCGCTTGTGGGGCTGCCGGCCTGGTTGTCGCCAACGGTGATGCTGTCGGCGAGGGCGGCACGCTCATCGTGAACTTCTACACCTCGATGATCGCGCTCCTGTTGGTAAGCATCGCAGGTCCGATGATCGAGCCAATGACATTACCAGCGACAGGAATCGGGTGGCTCGGCCTTCTTGGCACAGGGACGGCATTCTGCCTTGGCCTCGCCCTGTTCCTGGCAACCATACCGCACATCGGAATGGTTCGGGCCACACTGATCACCGTGATCGAGCCGGTATTTGCCATTTTTCTCGCTATGGCCTTGTTCGGTGAGCGCCTCGCTGTCCTTCAATGGGTGGGCGTCGCCATAGTCGTCGCAGGGCTTCTGCTGCTCGAAGCACCGATCAAGAATGTCAAAAGCCTGTTGCTGGCGATGAATATTCGGCACACCAGGTGATTGATTTGCGTGGTCAACGAGATTGACTCAGGTGGAGTGATCTGCAGATGAAACCAACCGCAAGCATCAGCACATATTATCTGATGACGCTCCACGCGCCGCTCGAGGCGCCGCAGCAGATTTCGAATGACCTGAAGGTATACAATCTCAGGTCAGGAGGCTGGGTGAGAGGTCCATATGTTCAAGGTAAAATAACTCCGCCAACCGCAGACTGGTTGCGGATAATGCCGAGCGGGACGAAGCGGCTTGATGTCAGGCTATCGATCTTGGCGGATGACCAATCGTGGATTTTCGTAAGCTATGGCGGAAGAATAGCGACGGCCGAGCAGATCAGGCAGAAGCATCCTCCAAGCGATATGCCGGCAATTAATGGGCTCTACTTCATGACAAATCCGGTATTTGAAACCAGTTCTCCAAAATACGGATGGTTGAACGATTTGATCTGTATCGGGAAGAACATCGGCAGAGGTGAGACGGACGACGACCATTTTGTCACCTATGACATCTTCGCCCTCGCCTGAACCCAAGGGACAGCGCCATCTGCTTCTGCGGCCTATGCCGTTACTTCACCGGCAGCGCATGCGAGCGCTTGACCTCGCCCAGCGCGAAGCTCGATTCGATCGAGGCGACGCCGTCGAGGCGGGTGAGCTTCTCCTTCAGGAAACGCTCATAGGCTTCGAGATCGCTGACCACGATGCGCATCAGATAGTCGCGCTGCCCGGTCATCAGGAAGCAGTCGACAACCTCCGGCCAGCGCGCGATCGCTTGCGCGAAGCGGTCGAGCTCTTCCTCGCGCTGGCGCTCGAGCTTGATCGAGGCGAAGACGCTGATCGGCAGGCCGACCTTGGCGGGATCGATCACGGCGGCATAGCCCTTGATGATGCGGGCCTTCTCCAGATTGCGCACCCGCCTGGCGCAAGGCGAGGCGGAGAGCCCGACCTTCTCGGAGAGCTCCTGGACGGTCATGCGCCCGTCCATCTGCAGCGCCCGCACGATCTTGAGATCGATGTCGTCCAATGTGGCCATTGATCGGATTTGCCGAATAAGGAGCAAGAATTGGTGATTATCGCTAATATCGCTTGTCTAGCAAGCTGAAATTGGCAAGAATAAGCCTATCAGGTTTGTTAGCTTGCCGATATCTCAGCGCGTGATCAGGAAAAGTGGCCCCGGTTTTCCGTCCGATCACGCGCCAAACAAAAATTCCGATCACGATCACTTCAGGGTGATCCGTCTGGAAGTGATCGTGATCCAGGAGCTGACGATGACCGATTCCCGCCTTCCCCTTCTCGCCGATCTCGAACGCAAGGTCCTGTGGCTCGCGACCTGGACGATCCACAATGCCAATCATCTGCGCGAAAAGAGCGACGGGCTGAAAGTGGGCGGCCATCAGGCCTCCTCCGCCTCGCTCGCGACCATCATGACGGCGCTCTATTTCGCGGTGCTCAGGCCTCAGGACCGTGTCGCGGTCAAGCCGCATGCGAGCCCGATCTTCCATGCCATCCAATATCTCTTCGGCAACCAATCGCGTGGGAAGCTTGAGAATTTTCGCGGATTTGGCGGTGCCCAATCCTATCCCTCGCGCACCAAGGATGTGGACGATGTCGATTTCTCGACCGGCTCGGTGGGACTCGGCGTCGCGCAGACGCTCTTCGCTTCGCTCGTCCAGGATTATGTGCGGGCGAGGGGGTGGGGCAAGGATCGTCCCGAAGGCCGCATGGTGGCGCTCATCGGCGATGCCGAGATGGATGAAGGCAATATCTTCGAAGCACTCCTCGAAGGCTGGAAGCATGGCTTGCGCAATTGCTGGTGGGTCGTCGACTACAACCGGCAGAGCCTCGATGCGGTGGTGCGCGAAGGCCTGTGGCAGCGCTTCGAATCGATCTTCCGCAATTTCGGCTGGGATGTCGTCATCCTGAAATATGGATCGCTTCTGGAGGAAGCCTTTGCCGAGCCGGGCGGTGAGCGCCTGCGCGACTGGATCGACAATTGTCCCAACCAGCTTTATTCGGCGCTCACCTTCCAGGGAGGTAGCGCCTGGCGCAAGCGGCTTCACGACGACATCGGCGATCAGGGCCAAGTCTCGAAGCTGATCGAGCGCCGCTCCGATACTGAGCTGGCGCGGCTCATGACCAATCTCGGCGGCCATGACCTGCCGTCCTTGCTCAAGGCCTTCGAGGCGGCGCAAGTTCATGACCGGCCGGTCTGCTTCATCGCCTATACGATCAAGGGTTTTGGCCTGCCGCTTGCCGGCCACAAGGACAATCATGCCGGGCTGATGACGGCGGCGCAGACGGAAGCCTTTCGCGAAGCCATGAATGTCAGGTCCGGTCATGAATGGGAGGCTTTCGAAGGCTTGCGCAGCCCCGCCGCCGCGCTCACGGATTTCATCAAGACCGCGCCCTTCAATCAGAAGGGCCGCCGCCGTTTCCAGGCAAAAAAGATCGATGTGCCGGCGGAGATCGCCGCGGCGCAGCCGGCCGTCACCTCGACGCAAGCGGGCTTCGGTCTCCTGATGAACGAGATCGGCAAGAGCGAGAGCGATCTGGCGCGTCGCATCGTCACCACTTCGCCCGATGTCACGGTCTCGACCAATCTCGGCGCCTGGGTCAACCGGCGCGGGCTGTTCGCGCGCCATGAGATGGCGGACATCTTCAAGAAGGAGCGCATCGCCTCGACCTTCACCTGGGAATTCTCGCCCGAAGGTCAGCATTTCGAGCTCGGCATCGCCGAGATGAATCTTTTCATCATGCTCTCCGCGCTCGGGCTGTCGCATTCGCTCTTCGGCGAAAGGCTGATCCCGGTCGGCACGATTTATGATCCTTTCATCGAGCGCGGCCTCGATGCCTTGAACTATGCCTGCTATCAGGATGCCCGCTTCATCCTGGCGGCGACGCCGTCGGGCGTGACGCTGGCGCCGGAAGGCGGGGCGCATCAATCGATCGCCACGCCGCTCATCGGCATGGCGCAGGACGGTCTCGCGAGCTTCGAGCCGGCTTTCGTCGACGAGCTTGCCGTCATTTTGCGCTTCGCTTTCGATTACATCCAGCGCTCGGGCGAGGCCAAGATCGACGAGACGACGTGGCTGCGCGATGCGGTCGGCGGCTCGATCTATTTGCGCCTGTCGACGCGGCCGGTGGAGCAGCCGACGCGCCAGATGAGCCCTGAGCTCGCGGACGCCATCGTCAATGGCGGCTATTGGATGCGCAGGCCCGGCCCCAATGCTCAGGTTGTCGTCGCTTATACGGGATGTCTGGCGCCGGAAGCGATCGAGGCGGTGGGCCTCATGGCGGAAGACCGGCGCGATATCGGTCTGCTCGCCGTCACCTCGGCCGACCGGCTCAATGCCGGCTGGACCGCGGCGCAAAGGGCGCGCGAGCATGGTCTCGTCCATGCCAAGAGCCATGTCGAGCGCCTCTTGGCGGAAGTGCCGTCGCATTGCGCGCTGGTGACGGTGTTGGACGGTCATCCGGCGACGCTCGCCTGGCTCGGCGCCGTCTCGGGCCACCGCACCCGCTCATTGGGCGTCGAGCATTTCGGCCAGACCGGCACCATCGCCGATCTCTACCGGCATTACAGCATCGATGCGAATGGCATCGTCGCGGCGGCGCAGGCCGTGTCGCCCGGCCGGCCGATCCGCCAGCTCAAGCTGATGAGCTGACCCCGTGTGACGGCCTGCTGAGCGCCTCATCCTTCATCCACGTTCCGTCCAACGCTCGCGCGGCAATGAGAGATCATCGCAAGGATGGAAGGATCGAAAGCCATGCTCGTTCATTCTCAGGGCGGTGAGCTGAAAAGCCGCCGGCGTTGGTTTGGATTCCTGACTCTGCTGCAGCGCTGGCGGAATTTTGTCGAGACGCGGCGAGCCGTGCGGCGTTTGTCCGCGGCCGACAATTACATGCTGAAGGATATCGGCATTTCACGCGGCGACGTCGAGCGGCTGGTTCGCCACGGCCGTCCACCGGAGTTCAAGCGGAGCACCCGCGAATGAATTGCGCGGCGCGGGCCACATGGCCGTCCATATGGGTCCGCGCTGCCATGGCTACCCATTGCCGCGCGATGGCATCCGCCGATCCCTTCTGGCCTTGCTTCAGGCTGATCTCGGCCATGTCCGAAAGGATCTCGACCTGGAGTGCCGCATAGCCGTCGGTTTCCCTGAAGCATCGCCGCCGCGCTTCGCCGAGCCAGTCCATGGCGCGGGCGAGCTGGTTCTCGGCTTCATAGCTGTGCGCCAGGCCGCGCGCCGCGGCGGCTTCCCAGCACGGATCGCCCAACTGGCAACTGAGGGCGAAGGCCTCTTCGAGCCTTGGCCGCAGGGCTTCAGGCGCCCCCTGCTGGCGTAGGCGCACTTCACTCTGCAGGACGGCGGGCCACGGACGGAAGGCGATCCAGCGCTGCTCGTCCACGAGCCTCAGGCATTCTACGAGCCAGGCGTCGGCCTCGGCGAGACGATCGGCGGCGATCAAGCCCCGGGCGCCGAGGCCCAGTGTCCAGATCTCGCGCCGGCGGTTGTTGACCGAGCGGGCGTGGTCGAGGGACTGCATATAGTGGTCGAGGCCTTCCGCGATCCGGCCCCAATCGATCAGATTGAATCCGATGACGGCGTGGATGCCGGCGAGATTGTCTGGATCATCTGCAAGCTCGGCGGCCTTGGCGAGATAGGCCGCGGCCGCCGGGCGGCGGCCGGCGAGCGCCTCGACATAGCCGAGCTCACGGAAGCTCGCTGCGGCCATCTGGGCTGTGCCTGATCGCTGTGCCAGCTCGGCGCTCTGGCGCAACAGGATGGCGCCCTCATCATCATAGCCCCTTATGGCATGAACCAGGGCGGTGCCCAATTCGAATGTCGCCTTGGTGAGCAGGGGCCCATCCTTGATTTTCTCGGCCTCGTTGACGGCGCGCCGCAGGCAGTCGATCCCGGCATCCGCAGCACCGGCCGCCAAAGCGGCGAGACCGGATTGCATCAGGGATTGAACGAAGGTGCCGGGTGCAATGCCGCCGGGCGGTGAAGAAACCGTGCGCCGCGCGACGCTGCGCAAGGCGGGCGACGGCTTCTCGCCGAGCTCGGCCAGGAACAGTTTCTCGGTCGCTTCGACATGGGCGAGCGCTGCCTCATGCCGGCCCGCCTCGACCAGGCTCTTCACCAGGAGAATATGGCCGCCCTCATTGAACGGGGCTTGCCGCACGCCCAATTCGGCGAGCCTGACGGCGTGGTCATGATCGGCGACGGCCATGGCGCGGATGGTTTCCTGCCGCAGTCTCGCCTCGAGGAGGCCGGCAATGCGCTCACGCTCGACCAGCAGCCAGGTCGAGAATTCAGGGCTCGAGCGCGGCTCCATTCCGCCGAGCAAGGGACCGGCTGCCTCGACATCGAGATCACCGTCATCGAGATGCCAGAGATCGACATCGATATGGCCCGGAAAATCATGGACGATCGGATCGCCGCCGAGGCATTGCGGGCAATCGAGCGCCTTGCGCAAGGACGCCAGGCACCAGCGCAAGGCGCCGAGCGGATCGGCGGCCTCGGGAAACAGTTCCAACGCCAGGGTCCGGCGATCGAGCGGCGCGCGCGCCAGGAGCACGCGGGCGAGAAGCGCCCAGGCCTGATGGCCGCGCACCGGCGGATGAGAGCCTCCGTCATGCAGGATGGCGGGCTCGCCCAGGAGCTTGATCTTTGTCTTCACGCGCTTGGCCTTTCCCATCCGTCATGGTGCTGCGGCAGGAGCATGTGATGAAGCGTTTGACGGCGTCTGCGGCGCCGGCCGGCCGCTCTGCGCAGTCGCTCCCACACCGGCCGGCTAGCTTCGCAAGACACTGTAACAAAAGGAATTCCACGATGCCAACGTACTTCATCGAACGAGATATCCCGGGCGCCGACAAGCTGACGGCGCAGGAGCTCAAGGAGATTTCAGCCAAGTCCAACGAAGTCGTCGCCAGGCTGGGCGCGCCCTACAAATGGATCACGAGCTACGTCGACGGCGACAAGATGTATTGCGTGCATGAAGCGGAGAACATCGAGGTCATCCGCCGTCACGCCAGCCGGGGCGGGTTTCCGATCAGCAAGGTGACGGAGGTCGCGGCGGTCATCGGTCCAGCGACCGGGAGGTGAGGTGCTGAGATCGGTCGGGACTGAATGTACCGGCCGATCTCCGCTCATCGCGCCGGAACGCCGTTATTGGCGCAGCATGATTGCCGAACGATCAGATCGGCTTGCAGAACGATGCGGCGGCTGCGGTTGCCGGCCTTGCCCGAAATACGCTCGAACAAAAGCTGGGCGCCCAGGGTGCCGAATGTCTCGCCCGGCTGGTCCACGACGGTGAGGAATGGCGAGAGTATGGCAAGGTGCTCGACATCGTCGAAGCAGACGAGCCCGATATCTTCGGGCACCTTCAGGCCGCGTTCGCGCAACGCCTGCATCGTGCCGAGGGCCGTCATGTTGTTCACGGTGAAGATCGCCGTCGGCAAGGGATCGAGGTGAAGCATCAGTTGCGCGGCGCGATAGCCGCCGATGCGATCGGTGGTGGTGCGGAAGATCAGATCCTCGGAGACGGGAATATGCGCGGCCTCGAGGGCCTGGCGGTAGCCTTCGAGCCGATCGCGGCCCGTGGACACATCATCCGATTCGGTGAAATGAGCGATGCGGCGGTGACCGACCGCGATGAGATGCTCGACGAGACGCCGGGCTCCGGCGACGCTGTCGCTTATGACATGATCGCAATCCGTATCGGGTAGCGAGCGGTCGAGCAGGACCAGAGGGAAGCGGCCTTTGAGCAGAGGAAGCAAGGCGACGCGGGAGCGATCGCTTGCGGGTGCGAGCAGCAGGCCTTCCACGCGATGGGCCACGAGGTCTTCGATATATTCTCGTTCCAGTCTGAGATCGCCCTCGCTGTTGCACAGGAGAACGCGATAGCCGGCCTTGCGCGCGGTCGTCTCGGCGCCGCGCACGACCGGCGCGAAGAACGGGTTCACGACATCGGGCACGATGAGGCCGATGGTTCTCGTCTGTTGCGAGACCAGGCTGCGGGCCAATCGGTTCGGTATGTAGTCGAGGGCCAGGATGGCCTCCTCGACGCGGCGCTGGGTTTCGGCGTCGACGCTTCCGCTGCCATTGACTACGCGCGACACCGTCATTGCCGATACGCCGGCTCTCTGAGCGACGTCGCGAAGGGTTACAGGCACACAGCTCTCCTCGATGTTACGTTAACATGAGTGAGTGTTATTCTAACATTAAATCAAACCAATAGATACGGAAAGCGCAAGTAATCAACCGGTTATCCCATTGACTATCATGTTATTGATAGTTAGCGTTACCATAAAGTGAGCCGAGATCATAAGCGGCCACTGCAAATCATGGGAGGATGTCATGGTGAATATGCGAATGGCGTGGCTCGTGCCTGTGGCCTTGACCGGGGTGCTGACCGTCACGGCTCCGGCAAAAGCTGCGGGAGACTGCAAGCCCGGAACGACCGGCAAGATCGCCTTCATGCTCAAGCATCAGAAGGCCTTCCGGTATCTCAATGCCGACGTGCCGTTCTTCGTGAAGACCGCCGAAGCCGGCGGCTATCAGGTTCTCGTCCAGTCGGCCGATCACGATGCGGCCAAGCAGGTCGCTCAGGCGGAAAACGTCATCACTCAAGGCGTCGATGCGATCGTCATCCAGCCGGTGGATTTCAACGTCGCGGCCGCGATTGCCGAAAAGGCCAACGAGGCCGGAATCCCCATAGCCTCTTATGACGATTTGATCCTCGGCGCCAATCAGACCGCCTTTATCGGTCGTGATCCGCGTGAAGGTGGCGCATCCGCCGCCCGCGCCGTCATCGGCGCTGTGCCCAAAGGCAACTATGCCTTGATCGGCGGCGATCCCGGCCAGACCGGCTCGACCCAGATGCAGGAAGGCTATCACATGGTGGTCGACCCGCTGGTCGCCAAGGGCGATATCAAGATCGTCCTCGATCAGTTCTCTTCCGGCTGGAAGACCGAAGCCGCACAGGCCCATGCCGAAAATGCGCTGACTCAGAACGACAATTCGATCAACGCCTTCCTCGTGTCCTATGACGGCATGTCGGTTGGCGTCCTTCAGGCCATTGACGGCGCGGGCCTGGCGGCCGGATCCATTCCCGTCACCGGGCAGGATATGGAGCTCGCCGCCGCGCAAGCGATCGTCGAGGGGCGGATGTTCGGCAGTGTATGGCCGGCGCCTGATGAGATGGCCGTTGCCGGCGCCAAGGCGGCGATCGCCATGGCGAAATGCGAAGACATTGGCGCTACGGACAAGATCAACAACAAGGCGGCCGACATTCCCTGGGTGAAGACGCCGATCTATCTCGTCAGCCAGAAGGAAATGCCGGAGTTCGTCTGCAAGCACCAGCACTGGCTCGACGTCAAGGAAGTCTACAAGAACGTCCCCGACAAGATGCCGACATGCAATTGACGAGCGGGGCATCAGGCCAATGGGCGCGCAGCAGCAGCGGGAAGATCATCACGCCCGAGGTGATGACTCCCGCCGCGCTGCGCTCACCGCCGAACATTTGACGAAGCGATTTCCCGGCGTCGTCGCGGTCGATGATGTCAGTCTCGTCATCGAGCCGGGCGAGATCTTAGCCCTTCTCGGCCAGAACGGCGCCGGCAAGTCCACCCTCATCCAGATCTTCGCCGGTCTGCATCCGGCCGGCAGCTATTCGGGCAGCATCACGCTTGCCGGAAGGTCCTATTCTCCCGCAAGTATCGCCGAAGCCGAGGCAGCAGGTGTCGCCCTCGTCGCCCAGGAAATCAACGTCGCGCCCGAGCTTTCCGTGGCCGAAAATCTTTTCCTGAATGCCGAGCCTGTCAGATGGGGACTGCTCGATCAGCCTTTGCGCTTGGCAAAGGCGAAGAAGGCGTTGCGCGACTTCGGGCTCGATATCGATCCGGGGCAGCCGATGAAGATGCTGGATCTCGCCACCCAGCAATTGGCTTTGATCGCGCGCGCTCTGTCGAAGCAGGTCGATCTGCTCATTCTCGATGAACCGACCGCCGCTTTGACGGAAGGCGAAGCTCAGAGATTGTTCGACCGCATGCGGCTTCTGGCGGAGCGCGGTGTGGCCATCATTTTCGTCAGCCACCGGCTTGCCGAAGTATTCGCCGTCTCGGATCGCATCGTCGTCATGCGCGACGGCCGCATCAGCGCCTTCTATGCAACGCGTGACGCGACGCGCTCGATGGTGATCGCCGACATGGTCGGCCGCGCGGTGACGCAGGTCGAGAGGGAGAGGGTCGCCGATCGCCATGCCGTCTTCGCCGTCGATGATCTGCGCGTCTATGATGTCGACAGGGGCGATCGCGAGCGTGTCGCCGGCATTTCCTTCACGCTCGCGCAGGGCGAGATCCTCGGATTGTTCGGCCTGGTGGGATCGGGCTGCGTCGAGGCGGCCCTCGCTCTTTACGGCGCTTGGCCGGGAAAGCGCGGCGGTTCGGTTGCCATCGAAGGCGCCCAAGTGACCATTGACGATCCCACGGCAGCGGTCGGCCTCGGCATTGGCTTCATGGCGCAGGACCGCCGTGATTGCCTGATGCCGGACCATTCCGTCCATGACAATACGATGCTGGCCAGTCTTGCGCGGATATCACCCTATGGCGTCATCGACGACGGATGGGCCCGGCAAAGGACCGGAAGCCTCGTCGCCGGGCTCGATATCAAAACGCGATCGATCGCGACCGAGCTGCGGACCCTGTCCGGCGGCAATCAGCAAAAGGTGCAAGTGGCGCGCTGGCTTGCCGCTGATTCACGCATTCTCATCCTGGTCGACCCGACACGTGGTGTCGATATCGGGGCGCGCGGCGAGATCAAGCGTGTATGGGCTGGGCTCGCTGCCGAAGGCCGCGCCATCCTCATTGCATCGACCGATGCCGAGGAACTTGTCGATATCTGCGACCGGGTGATCGTGCTCCGGGCGGGAGCGGTCGTCGGCGAAATCGAGCGAAGCGAATTGACCGAAGAGAGGATTCTCGGGATGGCCGCCGGTGTCTGATCAAGGGCTTGCCGTGTCGAAGACAAAGCCGGACGAGCCGGCGACACCAGCGCGCTGGCTGGCATCGCTACCGCTCTCCAGCTTGCGGGAATCCATGCTGCTGCTCATTCTCGTTGCGATCTGGCTGTTCTTCTATTTCGCAACCGGCGGCATTTTCCTCACCCCCCGCAACCTGGTTCTCCTTGCCCTGCAAACATCGATCGTGAGCCTGGCCGCGATCAGCGCCGTGATGCTGATCGTGACGCGCAATTTCGATCTCTCGGTCGGGTCGGCGGTCGCCCTGGTGGGCGTCGTCCTGGCCATGATCGCCGGGCAATATGGCTACTCGCCATTGCTGGCCGTGGCTGCAGGCCTCGCGGCCGGCATCCTGATGGGAGCCTGGCAAGGCTTCTGGGTCACCAGGATCGGTGTTTCCTCCTTCATCGTGACACTGGCGGGCATGCTTTATTTCCGCGGCTTCTCCATGATCGTCACCAATGGTGCCACAATCGCATCCTTGCCGCGGCCGCTCACCCGTTTTGCGACGGCCTTTCTGCCGGTCGTTCCGTCGATCATCCTGGTGATTGTCACAGCGCTCGTCTTCCTCATCGCTCGCTGGCTCGAAATCCGCCGCGCTTATAGGCTGGGCGTCGTCGCTCATCCGCAATCCGTCTTTGCCAGAACCGCGGTCCCCGTCGCGATCGCGGTGCTGGCGACGCTCTTTGTCGTATCCTGGCAGGGTATTCCCTATCTCGTTCTCCTCGTGGCCGTCTGCGCCTTGGCTGCCGAGCTGGTGATGCGCCGCACCCGCTACGGCGCGCAGCTCTATGCCATTGGCGGCAATCCGGAAGCCGCAAGGCTCGCCGGCATCGACATCAAGAAGGTCATCTTCTGGAATTTCGTCATCGCCGGCCTCGCTTATGGGATAACCGGCATCGCGCTCACCGCTCGCGTCGGTGGAGCGGTGGCCGGCAGTGCCGGCCTGTTCCTCGAGCTTGACGCCATTGCCGCCGCGATCATCGGCGGCACCGCGCTATCCGGCGGCCGCGGCCGCATCCTTGGCGCCCTGGTCGGTGCACTGCTGATGGGGAGCCTCAATAACGGCATGAGCCTGATGAATGTCGCCCCCTTCTTCCAGGACACGGCGCGGGGCATCGTGCTGCTGCTCGCGGTGGCGCTCGATCATTTGAGCCGCAGCCGCAGTCGTCTGAGCTGAGTTTCCGAGCGCGTTCCGAGTCATGCGTCAGGCTCACACATTCAACCGGTGCTCGAAATAGGCCTGGTGCTCGCGCGACAGGCGGCAGGCGCGCTCGACGTCGCCCGCCTTGATGGCATCGACAATCGGCTGATGGCTTTCCGCCGCCTTCATGAAATCGATGCCGGGCTCCGACAAGGTCACGCGCGTATGGATCTCGAGATGGAGCGAGTCCCATAATTTGAGCAATAGCTCATTGCCCGCCGCAGCGACGATGATGCGGTGGAACTGGACGCTATGCGCGATCATCCGCTCGATGTCATGGGCCCGCGCCGCGGCACGCATGCCGTCGACCTCGCTTTGCAGGATGGTGACATCGTGTGCGAGGCCCGCCGTGGCGAGACGAGCCGCCGCCTCTTCGAGCGCGCCGCGCACCAGATAGATTTCGCGCTGCGCGCTCGCGGCGAAAGGTTTTACGAAGGAGCCGCGCCGGGGCTTGCTGGTGACGAGGCCCGCCATTTCGAGATCGCGCAAGGCTTCGCGAATGGGCAACTGGCTGGTGCCGAATTCCTCGGCGAGCTTCATCTCGATGAGGCGCTCGCCGCTTTGATAATGGCCGGTGGCGATCCGCTCGATGAGGGTCTTGCGGATGCGGTCGCTGAGCGAAGAGGCGGATTCTTTTGCGGGGTCGAGCATAACGGGATTGATTATTGATAATCGATAGAATAGGCTTTGCGCACAATAACGGGCCGGACGCGTCTTGGAAAGCGCCAACTGGCCCAGCGCGTGATCCGGAAAAGCTTGTGGCCGGGCTTGACCCGGCCATCCACCGGTTTTCCGATCAGATCACGCGCCAACAAAAATGGGAGGTTAGATGTCCGCGACACTCTTGGCGGCCAGGCAGCCGCGCGCCGTCCCGGGATTGCAGGCCAAAGGCGGAACCGTCATTGCCGGCGGCACGCTTGCCGTCGCCGGTCTCAATTACGGCGATAGTATCGGTAATCCCCTCATCATCGTGGATGGGCTCGGCCTCGACCGGATCGAGGTGAAGGGCAAGAAAGTGACGCTCGGCGCGCTTGTCACCATGGCGAGCATCGCCCGCGACCGCCGCCTCAAATTCCTCCATCCCGTCGCCAATTCCATTGGCGGCCCGGCGGTCAGGGCCATGGCGACGATCGGCGGCAATCTCTTCGCCCCGGCCCCCTATGGCGACATGGCGGTGGCGCTCTTGGCGCTCGATGCCGAAGTCGCTCTTCATGACGGCAAGGCTGCACGGAAGCTTCCGCTCGAGACATTCCTTGCGCAGCGCAAGAAGCTCGTCCGCGCGTTCGTGACCGGGGTCTCCTTCGCTTTGCCCGATGCCAAGGACTTTCGCTACACCAAGATTGTCCGCCGCAAGCCGGTGAGCGCATCGGTCGTCACTATTGCGACGTTCACGCCCCGCAAAGCCGGCAAGATCAAAAGCGCGCGCATCGCGCTTGGCGCCATGGCGCCGCATGCGGTGCGAGCCCGCAAAGCCGAATTGGCGCTCGAAGGCAAGGCGCTCGACAAGACGTCGATCGAAGCGGCGGCGAAAGCCGTCGCCGAAGGCACAGCACCGGCCGATGATGCCTATGCCACGGCCTGGTATCGGCGTGAGATCGCCCCCGTTCATCTGAAGCGCCTGCTGGGAGAGGCCGCATGACCAAGGTCGCCGTTCAATTCACGCTCAACGGCCAGGAGCAGAACGAATTCATCGAGGGGGGATCGACATTATTGTCGACGTTGCGGAGCAAGCTCGGTCTCTACAGCACCAAGGCCGGCTGCCATCAGGGCACCTGCGGCGCCTGCACCGTGATCATCGACGGCGAGCCGCGCCTTTCCTGCCTGACGTTGGCCGAGCGCTGCACGGGAAAAGAGGTCACGACGCTGGAAGGCCTTACAAGCGATGGTGCGCTCCATCCTTTGCAGCAGGCTTTCATGGAAGGCTTTGCTGCCCAATGCGGCTTCTGCACGCCCGGCATGATCCTCGCCGCCAAGACACTGCTCGATCGCAAACCAAATCCCAGCCGCGCGGACGTCGTCGACGCGATCTCGGGCAATATCTGCCGCTGCACCGGCTATGAGCCGATCATCGCCGCCGTGCTGGCGGCGGCCGAGCAATTGCGCGGCAAGAAGAAGAGCGCGTGAGGAGCACCCATGGAATATCGCAAGGAATATTTCAGCGACGCGCGCCGGGAGGACCTGACCGAGGTCGGGGTGACGCGCCAGCGTTCCGATGTGCTGGGCCATGTGACCGGCAAGACGCAATATTATGCCGACCGCACCTTCCCGGGGCTTCTTCATCTCAAGATGGTGCGGAGCCCCCATCATCACGCCCGCATCAAGTCGATCGACGTGTCGAAGGCGCTGAAAGTGCCGGGCGTGGTGCGCATCCTGACCGCCAAGGACGTGCCGCAGAACATCTACACGATCCTGTGCCTGATCCAGGTCGAGCCCAATGACGAGCCGGTGCTCGCTTTCGACAAGGTGCGCTACAAGGGCGAGCAGATCGCCGCCGTCCTCGCCGAAAGCGAGCAGGCAGCACTTGCAGGCGTGGCCAAGGTCAAGGTCGTTTACGAGGAACTGCCGGCGGTCTTCGATGTCGAGGAGGCGCTGAAGCCAGGCGCCCCGCTGGTCAACGAATATCATGGCCGCAACTGGTTCACTTATGAAGGCCATCACTGCCGGCGCGTGCGCTTCGGCAATGTCGATGAAGGCTTTGCCAAGTCCGATCACGTCATCGAGGAATTGTACCAGTCCTCGCCCATCGAGCATGCGCCGACCGAGACCACGGGCTGCATCGTCGTGCCCGACCAGAACGAGCGCTATGCCTGCTATTCCAACACCCAGGCGCTCTATTTCACCCTCGACAACTCGGCGCTGATCCTGAATTCGCCCTTCCACAAATTGCGCCTGATCGGGGGCACGGTCGGTGGTGGCTTCGGCGGCAAAGTCGACGTCATCACCGAGCCGATCGCCTTCTTGAGCGCCATGCTGACGAGGCGTCCGGTCAAATATGAATATACGCGCGAGGAGGAAATGCAGGTCTCGTCGCCGCGTGCTGCCGAGCGCATCTATATCAAGGACGGCGTCATGAAAGATGGCCGCATCCTGGCGCGGAAAGTGAGACTCTATGTCGATGCCGGCGCTTATTCGCGCCATTCGCCCTATGGCACGACCAAGGCGGCGGCCCATATGCCGGGGCCTTATACGATCCCCCATGTCTGGGTCGACTGCCATTGCGTCTATACCAACCGCACGCCGTCGAGCGCCATGCGCGGCTTCGGCGTCACCATTGGCGATTTCGCGCTCGAAGTGCAGATGGACAAGCTCGCCCGCCTCATCGGCATGGATCCGATGGAATTCCGCATCCTCAATGCCTATCGCGACGGCGACATGAAGGCGCATCGGAAGGAAGTGGAGGGTGCGGCGCTCGTCGAATGCGTCAAGGCGGCGGCCGATCTGGCGCACTGGCCGATCGGCGATCGCTACAAGGCGATGTCGTCGGAAAAGCGGGAGGCGTGACATGGCGAAGAAACGCGGCCGCGGCATGGCTTCCGTCAATTATCCGACCGGCATGAATCTGGGCGGCGATCCCTCCCAGGCGCTCGTCCATGCGACGACGACCGGAAGCTTCATCGCGACGCTGTCGAGCGTCGATCTGGGCCAGGGCCTGAAGACGGTGATGGCGCAGATCTGCGCCGAGACGCTGGGCGTGCCGACCGACAATGTCATCATCGACACGGCCGACACCGATACCGGTCCCCATTGCATGGGCACTTTCGCCTCGCGCGGCACCCATCGCATCGGCAATGCCATCATCATGGCATCCAAGGAGGCGAAAGCGGTGATGCTGGAAGTGGCGGCGGAAGAGCTCGAGGTCGATTCGGGCGATCTCGAGACCGACGGCTCAGGCAACATCCAGGTGAAGGGCAGCCCGCAGAAATCGATCTCGGTGCTCAACACGGCGCTCGCGGCGCATTTCAAGCATGGCAAGACGATCTCGGGCCGCGGCATCTTCCTGCAGCCGCGCTCATACCCCGAGCCCGAGACCGGCACGATGACGCCCGCCACCAGCTATGCCCATGCTTGCACCGTGGCGGAGGTCGAGGTCGACACCGAGACGGGCGAGGTCACGGTGCTGGAACTGAAGAGCGCCTATGAGGTTGGCCGCGCGCTCAATCCGCGTATGGTCGAGCAGCAGATCATCGGCGGCGCCTGGATGGGCCTGTCGCATGCGCTCTATGAGACGACCGAGCCCTATTATCCCGACCGCTCGCATGGTCCTGTGGATTTCAACCAGTATCTGATGCCGGGGCCTGGCGACCTGCCGCGCTTCGAGAATGTCATCATCGAGCGCCCCGCGCCGGACGGTCCCTTCGGCGCCAAGGGCGTGGGCGAGATGACGGCCAATTCGCCGATCCCGGCCATTGCCAATGCGATCTTCGATGCGGTGGGCGTGCGTGTCGATTCGCTCCCGATCACGCCCGAAAAGGTTCTGCGCGGCATTCAAGCCTTGAATGCCTGATCCTATCGAGAGGAGAACTGAATGCTGAAAGTCATGTCCCTGATGAAGCGCCATCCCGATCTGAGCTTCGACCAGTTCCGCAACTGGGCGCAGGCCGAGCACCCGAAGCTGGCGCAGAAGCTTCCCGGTTTGCGCGGCTATCGCATGAATGTCGCCAGGGAGGAAAATCCCGACAATCCTTACGATGCGGTGAGCGAGATGTGGTTCGACGATGCCGAGGCGCGGCTCGCGGCGATGGCGACGGATGCCGGCAAGGCCGCGGGCGGCGATGCGGCGTCCCATTGCGCCAGCCGTTTCCATTTCCTGGTCGAAGAGAAAGTCTTTGTCTGACGACAGAGCCCCATCGCCCGAAGTTCTGGCTCAGCGCCTCGAGCGTGAGAGTTATCTCGCCGGCGAGAGCTTAAGCATCGCGGCCTATCTCGCGCTCGAGCTCGGCAAGCCCTTGCTGCTCGAAGGCATGCCGGGCGTCGGCAAGACCGAGGCCGCCAAGGCGCTCGCCGCGGCGCTCGGCCGCAATCTGGTGCGGCTGCAATGTTATGAAGGCATCGATGCGGGCCACGCGCTTTATGAATGGAATTATGCCCGCCAGCTTTTGAGCCTGCGCCGCGACCAGGACACGGATCTCTATGCGGACGAGTTCCTGATCGAGCGGCCCTTGCTTAGGGCGCTTAAAAGCCCGGCCGAGACCTTGCTGCTCATCGATGAGATCGACCGCGCCGATCATGAGTTCGAAGCCTTCCTGCTCGAATTCCTGTCCGATTTCCAGATCTCGATCCCCGAGCGCGGCACGCTGAAGGCAAGGACGCCGCCCGCCGTGATCCTCACCTCCAACCGCACGCGCGAATTGCACGAGGCCTTGCGGCGGCGCTGCGTCTATAACTGGATCGCCTATCCCGAGCCCGAGCGGGAAGCGCGCATCATCATGATGCGGGCGCCCGATGTGGCGGAGAAGACGGCGCAAGCGGTCGTCGCCGCCGTCAATGGCCTGCGCCGCCTGCCGCTCGCCAAGGCACCCGGAATATCGGAAGCGATCGAATGGGCCCATGCGGCGACCCTCCTCGAAAGCGGCAGCGGGCGCTGGCCCGAGGCCTTCCGCCGCGCGATCGGCGTCGCGATCAAGGACGAGGAAGATTTGAATCTGGTGCGGGGTGAACTCGACACGCTTCTCGCCAAGGCCTGCGCCTCATGAAGCTGCCGCGCGCCGTCACGGTCCTCGTGGATTTCACTCAGGCTTTGCGTGCGCACGGCTTTCCGCTCGCCCATGAGCAGGTGGTGATGTTCCTGGGCGCCGTGCGCCTGCTCGGACCGAAGTCGATCGAAAGCATCCGCCACGCGGCGCATGCGACCTTGGCGCCGCCCGCCGACCGGCACGCCGAGTTCGAGGCACTCTTCCATGCCTTCTTCTTCGAAGTGGCCGCCGTCGCCTCGGCGGCGAAGAGCCTGCCGGAAGAAGACGCAGCCGTGAAGGACAAGGGCGAGCAGCGCCGGGAACCGCCCGAGATCGAAGGCGCCAATCGCTCCGGCAAGGCGGCGACGGCGCAAGAGATATTGGGCATCCGGCAGTTCGATGCCGGGCCGGATGATCAGGCGGTCGGCCGGCTGGAGAAGGAGGGGCCCGGCGCCCTGCCGCGACGACTCGGCTTCCGCAAAATTCCGGACAAGAAGGGCGACGCGCTCGATCTGCGCCGCTCGATGCGGCGTGTGGTCGAGCATGACGGCGATGTCATCCGGTTGATGCGCGGAAAGCGCAAGTCCCTGCAGCGGCCGATCGTCCTCCTGATCGACATATCGGGATCGATGAAAGCGCACACCGCCGATTATTTGCGCTATGCCCATGCGCTGACCCAGATGGCGGACAAGGTGGAGAGCTTTGCCTTCGGCACGCGCCTGACCCGTATCACGCGGGCGCTCAAGCACCGCGATCCGGCGCGTGCGCTCGAAAGTGCCGCGGCGATAGTCGATGACTGGGATGGCGGCACGCGTATCGGGCCGGCGCTTTCCGCCTTCATGGCCGATCCGCGTTACGCGTCCTTGCTGCGCGGCGCCGTCGTGCTGGTCCTCTCCGATGGGCTCGAGCGCGGCGATCCGAAGCCGATGCGCGAGGCGGTCGCGCGCATCAGGCGCCGGGCCTGGTATCTCGCCTGGCTGACGCCGCTCGCCGCCGATCCGCGCTTCCGGCCCGAGACGCGGGCGCTGAAAGACATTCTCAAATTCCTCGATCAGCTCGGCAATGGCGGCTCGCTTTCGAGCCTTGTCGACCACACTTTGCGCATAGGCTCACCTTCATGACTGGGATCGTCGACGCCCATCATCATATCTGGCGCCAGCAGGATCTGCCCTGGCTCGTGGGCCCGATGCTGCCGCGCATCTTCGGCCCCTATGAGCCGATCCGGCGCGACTATCCGATCGGCGAATATCTCGCCGACATTGCGGGTTTGGGCGTCGCGCAATCGGTCTATGTCCAGGCCAACTGGGCCAAGGAGGATTTCGAGAAGGAAGTGGCCTGGGTGCAGAAGACCGCCGATGAGACCGGCTGGCCCCACGGCATTGTCGGCTATGTCGATCTCACGGTGGAGGACGTCCGGCCCGCACTCGATCGCTTGGCGCGCTATCCCTTGCTGCGCGGCGTCAGGATGCAGCTCCATTGGCATGAGAATCCGCAATATCGCTTCGCGGCGAAGCCCGACCTGATGACGGAGCCGCGCTTCCGGCGCAACCTGGCTCATCTCTCCGGCTATGGCCTGAGCTTCGATCTCCAGGTCTTCGCCGGCCAGATGGCGGATGCGGCCGAGCTTGCCCGAGAATTCCCGGCGATGACTTTCATTCTCCAGCACGCCGGCATGCTGGAGGATCTGTCGGCGGAGGGCTGGGCGGCCTGGCGCGCCGGGATGAAGAGGCTCGCGGATGAGCCCAATATCGTCTCGAAGCTTTCAGGGCTGGGCACCTTCATCCATAGGGTCGATGCGACGCTCATCGGCGACATTGCGCGCGAGACGCTCGCGCTGTTCGGGGCCGAGCGCTGCCTCTTCGGCTCGAATTTCCCGATCGAGAAATTGTGGTCGAGCTATGGCGAGCTCATTCAGGCGCATCGCGTGGCGCTCGCCGATCATCCCGCGGATGTGCAGGAGAAGATTTTTTCCGGGACGGCGAAACGCATCTATCGCATTTGACGTCATTGCTCCCCACTTCCGTCATCCCGGCGAAAGCCGGGATCCCCTGAATAGGCGCAATGCGGGCGGCGCTGCTCGCGCGAAGAGAATTTATGGATCCCGGCTTTCGCCGGGATGACGGACTGAGGGAGATTGCGTGTGAGAGCTATCCTCCACCGCGATCCGATAGCCGATGCCGGGCTCGGTCTGGATGAGGCGCGGATTGGCGTGGTCGTCTTCGAGCTTGCCGCGCAACTGGCCGACCAGCACGCGTAAGTATTGCATGTCCTCGGCATGGGCCGGACCCCAGATGGCGGTGAGAATCTGGCGGTGGGTGAGGACGCGTCCGGCATTGCGCATGAGAAGCGCCAGGAGGTCGAACTCCTTCGGCGTCAGCTTCAGCACGGTTCCGTTCTTGGTCACGCGATGGTTCGGCACATCGAGCGTGATCCCGTTGTGATCGAGGACGGGCAGGGATTTGCCGGCGGGATTGTGGTGGCGCAAAGCCGTGCGGATGCGCGCCAGAAGCTCGCCGATGCCGAAAGGCTTGTTGACATAATCGTCGGCGCCGAGATCCAGCGCTTCGATCTTCTCCGACTCGCGGTCGCGCGCCGAGACGATGATGATCGGCACTTGCGAAAAGGCGCGCGTCTGGCGGATGACGTCCTTGCCGTCGAGATCGGGAAGGCCCAGATCGAGCAGCACCAGATCGGGCGCCGACTGGGCGATCGCCTTGATCGCCTCGGCGGCCGTCGCGGCGGCGCTCACGGCAAAGCCGCCGGCCTCGAGCCCGAGCTTGAGGAAGCGCTGAATCTGCGGCTCGTCATCGACGATGAGGATGCGGATGGCGGCGGTCATCCGGCCTATATAGCATGCGCGAGCCCTGTCACCAGAAGACCGGGATGAGGGAGATCACCAACAGGCCGGCCATCGCCCCGTTGA
The DNA here is from genome assembly GCA_021828105.1 of Pseudomonadota bacterium. Taxonomy (GTDB): domain Bacteria; phylum Pseudomonadota; class Alphaproteobacteria; order Rhizobiales; family Aestuariivirgaceae; genus Taklimakanibacter. The sequence continues at coordinate 29,795 of JAKATG010000014.1, read as the reverse complement.
AGCTCCGGCGCATCAGCGGATGACTCAAGAAGCGCCCGATCGCCACGCCGAATCCCGCCCACAGCACGACCGACAGCAGGCAGGCCGCCGCGAGCACGCTGGCGATGACGATGGTCTCCTGCAGCGCATTGCCGCCGATGCTGGAATAGGCGGCAAGCGCGCCGATCGCGGTCACCCAGCCCTTGGGATTGATCCATTGGAAGAGCGTTGCCTCGATGAAGCCGATGGGCTTGGCGCGCGCCGAGCCTGGCGAGGCGGTGCCGGCCTGGGTAATGCGCCAGGCGAGGTAGAGCAGATAGGCGGCGCCCGCATATTTGAGCAGGAGATGCAAGCGCGGTTCGGCCTTGAGCAGGCCGGCAAGGCCCAGGCCCGACGCCATGATCAGCAAGGCGAACCCGATGGTGATGCCCAGCATATGCGGTATGGCGCGGCGGAAGCCGAAATTGGCCGCGGACGCCGTGATCATCACCACATTGGGCCCCGGTGTCAGGCACATGGCCAAAGCGAACAGAGCCAGGGGTCCGAGCAGCATGTCGTCCATTCGAGAATTCTCTCCTCGAACGGCACGATGCTGGCGCTTTCTCCCCGCCGCAATTACCCCGCGGTAATCGCGCCAGTTTCGTCATCCCTCCTTCTCCCGCGAAGCGGGGGAAGGTGGCGCGCAGCGCCGGATGGGGGTCTTGCAACGGGCGAAATTCGGCGACCTTCTACCCGATATAGCTCTTCAGGATGGAGGCCCCCAGCGTGTATTTGGGATCGACCATGTTGCCGAGGCGCACGCGGCCCGCCTGGGTGAGGAGGAAATAGGCCTCATACTGGTCGAAGCCGTAATCGCTCACCATCCAGTGGATGAGCTCGCGATAGGCGATGCGGGCCGCGTCCTCCATGGGCCTGGTGCTGCCGATCGTCATGATGAATTTCTCATTCTCGAGTCGGGGCCACGCGATCTGCCATTTCTTGATCAGATCGACCTGGACCGTCGTGGTCGAGGGGATCTCGACCGCCACACCGCAGAGCTCGCCGTCGCCTTGCGTGCCATGGCAGTCGCCGAGATAGAGATACGCATCCTTGTGATGCACCGGGAAATAGACCACCGCCCCCGGGCAGACATCGGGCAGGTCCATATTGCCGCCCCAGTAATCGGGCTGCAGCGACGTCACCGCCTCGATCTCGGGGCTGACGCCGAGCGTGCCGATGAAGGGCTCATAAGGCAGCGTGATCTTGGAATTGAACTTGATGCCCTTCTCGGTCACTTCCATCTTCTTCACCTTCTGAGGCAGAGGCGGGTTGAGAAGGGCGGTGTTGTTGGTCGCGACCAGGCCGCCGAATTCCGGGATGAGTGCCGTCGTGCCGACGGGCTGCGGGCCGCGCGGCTTGATCGAATGGATATGGACGCAGAGCACGTCGCCTTTCTCCGCACCCTTGACCGCGATCGGGCCGCATTGGGGGTTGAGGAAAGGCATATGCAGGACATCGGTCGGCTTGTCGCTTTCGTGTCTGATGGCGCCTTCGAAGGCATCCTGCGTTTCGGCCACCACGATATCGCCCGGCTCGATCGCGAGCACGGGCTCGGCGTAGGGCCCATAGACATAGTGATATTTGCCCTGCTTCGCGACGGTGAGCTCATGCGTCTTGCCGGCCTTGCCGCGGGCGACACCCTTGCGTGCCATGTAGCTCTGTTGCAGCCAATTACCCATCTTTGCCTCCTGATCGAATGTCTCAAATTGAAAGGTGGTGACTGAGCGTCTGCGTGTCCTGGATCTTCGCCCTGTCGAGCTCGGCGACGAAGCGGCCCTTGTCCATCACGAAAGCGCGGCCGGCGACGCTCTGGATGAGGTCGATATTCTGCTCGACGATGAGGACGGCGATGGCGCGCTCGGCCACGAGCTTCACCAGGAAATCGCCGATCTCCTGGACGATCGAGGGCTGGACACCGTCGCTCGGCTCATCGAGAAGAAGCAGGGCCGGATCGCCATTGAGCGCTCGCGCGATGGCGAGCATCTCCTGCTGGCCGCCCGACAATGTCCCGGCGCGTTGCGCGCCCCGCTCGCTGAGGAACGGGAAATAGCCATAGACATCGGCACGCACGGCCTCCGCCTTGTCGCGGTCGCGCCGGATCAGGCGGCCCATGCGCAGATTCTCTTCCACCGTCATATGCGGGAAGATCTCGCGTCCCTGCGGCACATAGCCGATGCCCTGCCGCGCCCGGCTGTCGGCGCTCTCCTTCGCCAGGTTGCGGCCGCCATAATCGATCGCGCCGCTGCGCAGGGGCAATATGCCGATGAGCGATTTCATCAGCGTGCTCTTGCCCACGCCATTGCGGCCGAGCACCGCCACGATCTCGCCGGTCGCGATCTCGATGTCGATGCCCTGCAGCACGTCGCCGGCGCCGTAGCCGGCGCGTAGGGCCTTGGCTGTGAGGAGGGCCGCCACGGTCATTTCCTCCCCAGATAGATGTCGCGCACATCCTGGCGGCGGGTCACCTCCTCGAGCGGGCCGTCGGCGAAGATGCGGCCCTGATGCAGCACGGTGACGCGCTGGGCGATGTCGCGCACGAAGGCCATGTCATGCTCGACGACGACGAGGGTGAGCCCGGTCTGGTTGAGCTCGCGCAAGGTCCGCGCGGTGCTGCCGGTCTCTTGCGGCGACATGCCGGCGGTCGGCTCGTCGAGCAGCAGGAGATCGGGGCCGCAGGCGAGCACCATGACGATCTCGAGCCACTGGCGCTGATGATGCGGGATGTTGCGTGCGCGTGTGTGATCGCCGGCGTCGAGACCGAAGCGCTCGAGCGCCAGGAGATAGCGGTCGTCCTTGACCTTGTTGCCGTTGTCCGCGCCGGCCGCCTTGGCGATCTGCAGGTTCTGCCTGACGCTCAGATCATGGAACACGCGGTTGGTCTGGAAGGTGAGCCCCAGGCCTCGCTTCACGCGCGCGGCCGGTAGCATGCGGGTGATGTCGATGTCGTTGAAGACGATGCGTCCGCTGTCCGGCTTCTGGATACCGGCGAGGAGCGAGAAGAAGGTCGATTTTCCGGCGCCATTGGGGCCGATGATGCACTGGATGCTGCCGGGATCGAGGGCGAAGGAGACGTTGTCGGTCGCCACCACGCCGCCGAAGCGCTTGTTGAGATTCTCGACGATGAGGGAAGCGCTATTCGCCATGCGCCCTCCGCTTCGCCGGTATCCTGGCGACGAGATCGAAGAGCGAGACGACAAGGCCGCGCGGGAAGAACAGCATCACCGCGACGAGCAGCGTGCCGGTGATCACCAGCGCGTATTGATTGCCGGAGGACGAGAGCTTGTAGTTGATCCAGTTGAGCGCATAGGTGCCGATCACCGCGGCAAGGAGCTTCTCGCGTCCGCCGACCGCCACCCAGATGACCGGCAGCGCCGCGGCGAGGAGGCCCACCTGGCTCGGCGTGATGTAATTGCCCCACTGCACATAGAGAAGGCCGGAGAGGCCCGCGAGGGCTGCCGCCAGCACGAAGGCGATCCACTGCCGCACTCTTATGTCGTAGCCCAGCGTCTCGGTCCGGAGCGCATCTTCGCGGATCGCCAGCAGCACCTTGCCGAAGGATGAATTGACCAAGGCGCGGCAGAGGAGATAGCTCACCGTCACGATGGCGAGCACGAAGTAGAAGAAGGCATAGCCCGAGAAGACATAGGAGCCGAGCTGGAAGCTCGGGATCCCCGTCATGCCGTTATAGCCGCCGAGCTGCACCGTGCCGACGCGCCATTGATAGCCGGCGGTCTGGCCGAGGAAGGTCTCGAGCAGCAGGGTCAGAACCAAGGTGAGGATCGGCACGATCCAGGTCTGGACCCGCGCGAAGAAGACGAAATAGCCGAAGATGCCGGCGAGCACCATCGCGGCGATGATGCCGCCGATGCTGCCGATGAGCGTGCCCAGGGGATGGTTGATCAGGTTGCCGGCGATGATGCCATAGGCGTAGCCCGCGACGCCGAAATAGGCGACCTGGCCGAAGCTCAAGGTCCCGCAATAGCCCCAGAGGATGCACAGGCCCAGCGCCATGGGAATGTTGAGCAGATAGAAGGAGACATTATAGGCGGCGAATTCCGAGAGATAGAGCGGCACCGCGATGAACAGCGCCAGCACGGCGGCGAAGATCGCCCAGTAGGGCAGGCCCCGCCCGATATCTTCCGAGCCGTTGAGGAGGCGTAGGATTCTCTCCATGCTCAGCGCATCCTGTGCCGGAGATCGAGCCGGCGCTGGATCGCCGCCGAGATGCCGTCGGGCAGGAGGCGGATGAAGATGAGAGCCGCCAGCAGCAAAGCGACGGTGCCGAGGAACGCGCCGAAATAGAAACCGATCGGCGTCTTGACGACAGACAGCAGCGCGCTTGAGCCGAGCGCCCCGGCGATGACATTGGTGGCGCCGCCGACCACCACCGTGATGAAGGCGGGTGCCACGAATTGCTGGCCCATGAAGGGCATGATCGACGTGGTGGGCGCGAGGAGCGCGCCGGACAGGCCGGCAAGTGCCGCGCCCAGGCTGAAGGTCAGCGTGTAGATGCGGTTCGTATCGACGCCAAGGGCGCGCGCCATGGTGGCGTTCTGCATGGTGGCGCGGGCCTGAAGCCCGATCTCGGTGCGGTTATAGAGCCACCACAGGGCGACGATCAGCAGCATCGCCACGATGAACATGGCGATCCAATAGAGCGAGAAGGAATATTGCCCGAGGGCGAAATTGCCGCCCGGGATCTGGATCGGCGGCATGAAGGGCCCGAACAGCAGGAGGAAGCCCTGCGACAGGATGAGGCTGATGCCCCAGGTGACGACGAGCGCGCCGAGCTCGCGGCCATAGAAGCGCTTGATGATGGTAAGCTCGAGGAGCGCGCCGAAGACGCCGACGACGAAGAAGCTGATGATGGCGGCGAGCCAGAAGGGCACGCCATATTGATAGACGAAGGAGGCGACATAGGCGCCCATCATCATGAGCTCGCCATGGGCGAGGTTGATGATGTTCATCATGCCGAGGATGACGATGAGGCCCAACGCGCACAGTAGGAGAAAGGCCGCATTCGTGCCGAGCTGGTAGAAGATGCTGGCGATCAGACCGACAAGATCCATGGACGCGTAAGGCCTTAAGTGACGAGGAGCGGCCGGAGCTCCCGAAGGAGCTCCGCTTTCAAGAGCTTAGGCCTTTCCGAACATCTTGAAATAGGGATCTTCGTCCGGCGTGTATTGCTTGAATTCCGGCGTGCGGACCAGGTTGACGCCGAGCCGCTGCAGCCACCAGGCCTGGATCATCGGCCAGTCGCGCACGAAGCTCACATTGTGGTTCTCGTCGCAATAAGCGAGGCGGATGGGATGGGCGCAATGATGCGTGCCGGGCTCGAGGAACACGCTGCCCTCCGGCGCCTCGATATTCCAGCCGAGCTCCAGACAGCGCCTGACCTTCTCCTGCTCGGTCGTGCCGGCAAGGCGTGCCGCCTTGGCATAGAGATGGACGGTGAAATAGGTGTTCTGCGCCATCTCGCCGATATACTGGTCGTCCGGAAACATCTCCATCCAGCGCTTGACGAAGGCGCGGTTGCGCGCCGTCGGCACTTCCATCTGATACTGGATGGCATTGTGCATATTGGCGAGCGAAGGCGGCGCGAAGCGTTTGTGCTCGTAGCCCTGCGCCATGTTCACGGTCGAGGCCATGGGGAATTTGAGGCCCGCGGCCGCGGCTTGCGGATAGTAATTGTGGTGGTTCTGGCCGACGAGCAGCGTCATCACCCAGTCGGGCTTCGCCTGCTGGATGCGGGCGATGACCTGGCTGAATTCCGACACCGAGAGCGGGATGAACTCCTCGCCGATGATCTCGCCGCCGACCAGTGGGATGTAGGCCTTGGTCCAGGCGGCCGTCAGCTGGCCGAAATTATAGTCGGCCGCGATGGTGTAGCATTTCGGCCCGAATTTCTCGACCATGTACTGAACCGTCGGGATGACCTGCTGCTCGCAGACCGGGCCCGTGCAGAAGGTATTGGCGTCGGCGACGCCGCCTTCGTATTGGTTGGTGTAGAAATAGAGCTGCTTCGCCTGATCGACGATCGGACGGATCGCCTCGCGCTCGGCCGAGGCGAAACCCGCGACCAGCACATCGACCTTGTCTTCCTGGATGAGCTTGCGGGCGAGCTGCTGCCACACCGCGTTGTTGCTCTGCCCGTCGGCCTTGAGGAGCTGCAATTCGCGCCCCAATATGCCCTTCTCACCCGAATCGATCAGGATGTCGTCATCCTCGTCATAGACGAGGTCGGTCACCGACTTGTCGCCGCCGGCATCGACCACGTCGAGCTTGGTGCCTTCCTTGCTGATGATCGGGGGCTTCTTGGCCACTTGGCCTTCGACGCCCAGGAAGCCGGCGCCGATATTGGGCGCGCCCTTGAGGGTCTTGCCCTCGTTGATCTCCTTGACCGCGAGCTGCGCGGCATGGACTTTCTGCAGGCCGTAGACGGCGAGATTGCCCGATTCATCCTCGATGAAACCGAGCTTAACCGGATCGCCCGACTGCGCGAAGGCACTCGCCGGTCCGCCGAAATCCCGGAGATAGGTCGGCAGCGCCACCGCCGCGCCGACGCCTGCCGCGACGATGCCTTTGACGACGGTGCGCCGGTCGGCCAGAATTTCACCGTCAGCTGTGGTCTCCACGGGGAGAATTGTGTCGTCCAATTTCTTGTCAGCCATGTCTGTCCCTTTCCTGTTTCCCATCATGCTCTGGTCTTCTTATCCACGCTCGTGCTCAGGATCTGCGCCGCGAGCTCCTCGACTGGAATGCGCTTGCTCATGCTTTCCTTGCGGAGATGCCGATAGGCTTCCTCATCGTTGAGTCCTAAGCCCTGCATGAGCTGAAGAATGGCCTTCACGACGATACGCCGTGCGCCCTGGCGCTCCTGGATCGTCGACAGTTTGCCGAGCAGCTGCTGGCGCCGCTGGCGTTCGTTGAAGGCGAAATAGAGCGCCGTATAGACGCCGTTCGAGCGCACCGGCTTCATCAGCACCGCCGAAGGCTCGATGTCGAAGGCGCGCTGCAGCCGGCTCGGCGATTCGATGCCGATGACCGCGACGACCGGCAAGGCCAGCCCCGCGATTGCGGACACGAATTGCGCATCGAGCATGTCGGTGTCGATGAAGGCCATATCGGCCGCTGCCAGGCTGGATTTGAGGTCGGCGGGCGAGCCTTGCGGGTCGAAATGAGTGGGTATGATGCCGAGCTTGCCGAGTGTGACCTTCAGCGATTGCGCATTGCGGTCCTCGGCCATCACCAGGAGAGCGCTGCAGCCGCGGAAATTCTGGACCGGCCGCGTCATTTGACGATCCTCAGATGGGCCGGGCGCGGCACCCGCTCGTGGCGGACATCGTCCCAGATCAGATAGGGATCGGGCTTGATCGGCTGGCTTGCCGCGAAAATGATGTCGAAGCCGCCTTTGCTATTGGAAACGCCGATGCGCGGCGTCAGATAGCTGTGCCGGTTGTCGCTGTCGATGCGCACCGGGCCCTGCGGCGCGTCGAACTCGACATGCGAGAGGACCGAGCGCACGGCCGGCATGTCCTCGCCGCCGGCCGCCTTGAGGGCGCGGGCGAGCAGATGGACCGCATTATAGGAGGCCTCGGCATCGGCCGATGTCGCGCGCTGACCGGGGAAGCGGCGGCGATAGGCGCGCGCGAAGGAGGCGTTGGCCTCCGTGTCGATGCTTTCGAAATAGACCGATGAGCTGATATGGCCGTCCGCGGCCTCCGGTCCTATTTCGGCGAGCTCGGGCTCGGACAGGCTGCAGCTCGCGACCGGCATGTCGCGCGGCTGGTCGAGACGTGCGCGTTTCGCCGCCCTTCTCAGCGCGCGGAAGAAGGCATAGGCCGAATCGCCGATCAGCGTGTTGAAGATGAAATGCGGGCGGCAATCGAGGATCTGCCGGACGATCGAATCGTGATCGACGTCGCCCACCGGCACATAGCGCTCGGCCAGCACGCTGCCGCCCGAAGCCAGCACCGCCTCGCGCATGATCTTGTTGTTTTCCCAGGCCCAGATGTAGTTCGAGCCGACGAAATAGGCCTTGTTGCCGTAGCGCTTGAGCAGGAAATCGGCGAGCGGCACGATGTGCTGGTTGGGCGAGGCGCCGGTATAGACGACATTCTCGCTGCTCTCGAAGCCTTCATAATGCGAGGGATACCAGAGCAGCCCGTCATATTTCTCGAAATAGGGCAGCACTTCCTTGCGGCTGGACGAGGTGTAGCAGCCGATGACATGGACGAGGCCCTCATCGATGAGCATCGACTTGGCGAGCCGTGCATAGGCGCTCAAGGCGCCGCCCGGATCGGCGATGCTGGGTTCGAGCGTGAAGGGGAAGGCATCGCCGGCATTGACTTCATCGATGGCGAGCAAGGCACCGTTCAGCATCGCCTGGCCGATCGTGGCATAGGGTCCGGTGATCGAGAAAAGAAGACCGAGCCTGTGCCTGCCTTTCATGCGCTTTCCTTCCGGTCGGCTTAAAAAACAAAAAGCCCGCGGGCTCAAACTCCCGGGGCTTCATCGCCACACTATCTGTCTGGAATAGTCGATCACCACATGTCTGTGGTGTGAACCGCAGACCGAGCATCCTTGCTCGCCGGAAAGTATTGCATCCGAGGTTTTTTGCGTCAAGGCCTGCGGACTTCGAACCTCAGGATGGCCGCGGCCTCGATCGCCTTCCAATCGATGCCGATGCCGAGGCCTTGGCCCGGCGGCGCATGGACATAGCCCTGGGCGTCGGTGCGGATGACGTCTTGCGCGCCATATTCGAAGGCGGGGTAGGGAACGGGCTGCTCGAAATAGGTGCAGTTCGCATAAGCGAGCATCATATGCAGATTGGCCGCCTGGGTCAGCGTATAGCCCCAGCATTGGATCTCGACATCCATGCCGAGCGCCTCGGCCAGCCCCATCACCTTGCGCAGCGGCGTGATGCCGCCGCAGATCGTCGCATCGACCCGAAGCGCGCTCCAGGCGCCGGCCTTCGCCGCCTGCGCCAGGGCCTGCAGATCGAGCCAGGTATTGCCGGCGGCGATCACCGGCACCGTGCTTCGGCGCCGCAGCTCGCAATAGCCCTCGATGTCGGTGTCGAGCAAGGGGGCCTCGAACCACCTAAAGCCGAGCTCGCTCAAGCGGCGCGCGACCTTGACGGCGCCGATGCGGTCGTAACGCTGCTCGACGTCGAGCATCAGAGCGAGATCCTGGCCGTGGAAATGTTTCGCCACCGCCTCGCACATGGGCAGGTCGCGCTCCGGCACGCACCAGCAGTGGAATTTGACGGCTTTGAACCCCTCGCGCCGTCTCTCGCCGACATAGTCGATATAGGCCTGGTTGTCGGCGAGGAGCGGGGTCGAGGCATAGCTCAGGACCTTGTCGCGGGCGCCGCCGAGCAGCTGGTAGAGCGGCAATCGCGCATGCCGCGCCGCCATGTCCCACAGAGCGATATCGATGAGCGAATGGGCCTGCGGCACCATAGGCGTGCCGAGATTGCGCAATTTGAGCCACAGGCTTTCTCTTTCACCTGGATGCCGGCCGATGATGTCGGGCAGGATATGGCGCAGCGTCTCGCCGGTGGCGCGGTCGAAACCATGAGGCGTGATCATCGCCGCGCCGGCAATGCCTTCGAGCCCGCTCGCCGCGGTGAGGCGCAGGACGATATTGGCCATATACTGCCCGCTCATACCGTCGGCCCAGGTGTAGCGCTCGACATCGGGTCCGACGACGAAGACTTCCGCTCTTTCGATGGCGTGCTCTTTCATATTGCCTCTCTGTTGAATGTGGGGGGTTGCGTGCTGCTTTCACCATGCCAGCCGGGATGGCTGAGGAAGTCGCGGGTGCGGGCGACACGGGCGGCGGTGAATATCTCTTTCGGCGTGCCCTCCTCGATGGCCCGGCCCTTGTCGAAGACGGCGACACGGCTGCGGAAGCGCTAGCTGCGTGATCACGAAATGTGGGCACCGCAGTGCCGGGCCTGCTGGGTAGCCAAAATCAGGAAATCGCCGTCCCTGCGCTGACGTTACAGCGGGAAGGGGCATCTCATACGCCCGACCCGCGTTGCAAGGCCCCGCTCATCCCTGACTCTTGACGGGACCCGGCTGGTTGAGTCCGCCCACCCCCAGTTTTCTGCCGCTCGCAAGAAGGTAGTAGCCAAGGCGGACAACCTGCGCATGCTCGCCCTCGACGTCTATCCGGAATTTGAGCCGTATCCGCAGCTCATTCTGGTTTGGCCCCTGTTCGCCGACGGTGTCCCAGCTGAGTTCGCTGACTTCCCATTGCATGAAGTCGTCCTCATCCGGACTGGTACTGTCGAACCCGTCGATAGTGACTTTGGGGACAACGTTTCTGACATCTTCCCAGAAAGGACCAACCAAAAGGCGCACATCATAGGTCTCGACAACGTTGTCGTCTTCGTTTCCCTTGAGACTGCCGGTGGTTTTGACGCTGCCTTGTACGACCACTCCGACATGCGATTCGGTTTCCGGTTGAAAGAATCCGCGATGTTCCGCTTCGAACGCACTCTGTGGGGGCTCGAGAATGATTGCCATCGCTGGCCTCCTTCTGACGGCTGCACGGGCGACAGAACCAGTGTACCTGAAGGAACGCACGATAACAAATAGTCGGCCTGGTCTAGCCCATGCCCAGTTCGCGCTTGCGGCGCTGGGCCCAGGCGCCGATCAGCCTCTCGGCAATGATGCCGATGAAGGCTATGCCGAGCCCGGCGAGCAGGCCTCTGCCGGTATCGGCGCCGGGCAACGCCTTGTAGATTTCCTGGCCGAGGTCGCGCGAGCCGATGAGCGCGGTGATCGCCACCATGGCCAGCGCCATCATGATGGTCTGGTTGATGCCGAGCAGGATCTCGGGGAATGCCATGGGCAACTCGACCTTGCGCAGCCGCTGCCAGCCGGTGGCGCCCGCGGCGGTCACCGCTTCGAGCGTCGTCGTCGGCACGCGCATGAGCCCCAGATAGGTGAAGCGTATGGCGGGCACCGTCGCATAGGCCAGCATGGCGATCACATTGGAGAGATCGCTCGTCTGGAACAGCATGATCACCGGAATCAGATAGATGAAGCTTGGAAAGGTCTGCAGCGTGTCGCAGATCGTATTGATGACCCGCGCCGCGAAGGGTCGCCGCGCCGCCCAGATGCCGAGCGGTATGCCGATCAGGACGCACAGGACTGTGGTGCTCGTGACCAGATAAAGTGTCAGCATCAGCGGCGTCCAGAAGCCGGTGATCATCAGGAAGCCGAGGAGGAAGATGGGCAGCAATGCCAGGCGCCAGCCGCCGAAAAAATAGCCGACCAGCGCCGGCGCGCCGATCACCACGGGCCAGGGCAGCCAGAGATAGAAATCGCGCAAGGGCAGAAGCATCCAGATGGTGATGCCGTCGCGCACCGGCTTCACATAGGGAAAGAGATTGCGCGATATCCAGCGCACGCCGTCATTGATGGGCCCGCCATAGGAGAGCGTCATTTCCCTGGGCAGGACGGCCAGCGCCGGCAGGACCTGCGCCAGCACGATCGAAGCCACCAGTACCGCGCAGAAAATCGCAAGGTGACGATGGCGCCTGAGCCAGGGCGTATGCGGGGCCACCCGCTCGGGCAGCCGGCGCATATAGGCCTGAGTCATGCGGTCGAGCACAATGGCGATGAGCGTGATCGCGACCCCTTGCTCCACTGCCTTGCCGATCTGCAGCTGCTGCAGCGAGAACAGGAGCTTTTGCCCAAGCCCCGAGGCGCCGACCAGCGAGGCGATGACCGCCATGGCAAGCGTCTGCATTACGGCCTGGTTGAGGCCGAGCAGCAAGGTCCGCTCCGCCGCGGGCAACTCGACCTTCCATAGGAGCTGCAAGGGTGTGCAGCCCGACATCTGGCCGGCCTCGATGATCTCCTTGGGGACAGTGCGGATGCCGAGGATGGTGCATCGAGCCATCGGCGGCAGGGCGAAGATCAGCGTCGCCAGCATGGCCGGCACCTGGCCGAAGCCGAACAGGATCACGACCGGCCCGAGATAGGCCATATGCGGCGTGGCCTGCATCACGTCGAAGATCGCGTTGAGGACGCGCTCGACGCGGGCGTTGCGCGTCGCCCAGATGCCGAGCAGAAGGCCCATGATGACCGCGAGCGGCACCGTCACGATGACGATGGCGAGCGTCTGCATCGCATCGGGCCACAGGCCGAAGATGGCAAGATAGAAGCTGGCGAGACCGCAGAGCAGGGCGAGCGGCCGCCCGCCGATCCAATGACCGAGAATGGCGGCGGCGCCGACGATCACGGGCCAGGGCAAGGGCGGCAGTTTCCAGGCCGGTATGCCGCGATAAAGCAGGGCCTCGACGAGATTGAGCGGCTGCGCCAGGCACCAGGCGATGATGCGGGTCACCGGCTTCGCCGTTGCGGCGAACCAGGCAAAGAATTCGGTGACCCAGCCGCGCACCGGCAGGATGAGCGTATCGGGCCATTTGTCGAGCCACGGCACGAGTTGTGCGAGAACGGCCAAAAGAAGGACGACCGCGATTGCGATCGGCGCGGTGAGCCGTGGGGTCCGCGCAATGCCGGTGCCGATGCGCGCGGCCGACGCGATCATTTGGCGCCGCCGGGATAGAGGGCGGCGATCATCATCTCGCGATTGATGGCGCCGACCGGCTGTCCCGCATCGTCGATGACGGCGATGGTCTTGTCGGAGGACAGGACCAGCGCCGCCGCATCGCCGATCTTGGCGGAAGCCATCACGTTCACGCCATTGATCGGCACTTTCTTGGGCGAGGCCACCGCACCCACGGTGAGGATACGGTCGCGCGGCGCGGTGCGGGTGAACTCACGGACATAGTCGTCGGCCGGATGAGACACCATGGCTTCGGGCGTCGCGAGTTGCACTAGGCGCCCGTCCTTCATGATCCCGATGCGGTCACCGAGCCGGATCGCCTCGTCGAAATCATGCGTGATGAAGACGATGGTCTTCTTGAGAAGCTTCTGCAGCCTGAGGAACTCGTCCTGCATTTCGCGGCGGATCAACGGGTCGAGCGCCGAGAATGGCTCGTCGAGAAACCAGATATCGGGCTCGACCGCGAGCGAGCGGGCAATGCCGACCCGCTGCTGCTGGCCGCCCGACAGTTCACGCGGGAAGTGATCCTCGCGGCCTTCGAGACCGACGAGCTTGATCACCTCGCGGGCCCGCTTCTCGCGCTCCTCGCGCCCGGTGCCTCGCACCTCCAGCGGAAAAGCGACATTGGAGAGGACGCTGCGGTGCGGCAGGAGGCCGAAATGCTGGAAAACCATGCCCATCTTGTGGCGGCGCAGCTCGATGAGCTCGGTGGGTGTCGCCTTGAGGAGGTCGGCGCCATCAAGCAGGATCTGGCCTGTGGTCGGATCATTGAGGCGGGTGAGGGCACGTATCAGTGTCGATTTGCCCGAGCCCGAAAGCCCCATGACGATCAGGATCTCTCCCGGATAGACGTCGAAGGAAACGTCGCGCACCGCGCCGATGTAATGCTCGTCGCGGAAGTGCTCATCCTGGGGCGCCTGGCCGTGCCGCGCCATGAAGCCTGCCGGATCCGGGCCGAAGACCTTCCACAGATTCCGGCAAGAGATTTTCGCGCGCCCTGTCATCCGCTCGCTTCCAAAAGGGAGAGAGGCGGACGCAGGCTCGTGTCCGCGTCCGCCGGGATCCGGATCATCGCCGCTTATTGCAGCCAGGCCTTCCAGACGGCCTCGTTCTCGGTGACCCACTTCTTCGCCGCATCTTCCGGCGTCATGCCCTCGACATCGACCATGGCGGCTGCGGCCGCGATCTGCGGATTGGTGAAATTCACCTTCTTGAGGATGGCAGCGGCCTTGGGCCACTTCTCGGCGAGTTGCTTCGATCCTGCCTTCTTGAGATAGCCCTTGGCGGGCGCGCCGCAATCATAGACGGCGTCCGGGTTCACGCCCCATTTGGGATCGCTGAGGCATGCCGCTTCGTAAGTCGGGAATTCGACGAACTGGCCTTCGAATTTCGCCTCGATGAAATTCGGCGTCCAGTTGAAGAGCACGATCGGCTCCTTGCGGTCATAGGCGGCCTGAAGCTCGGCCCACAATGTCGCTGCCTGCCCGACCGGCACTTCCTGGAAGTTCATCTTCAGCGCCTGGATGCGCTCGGAATAGTGCTTGCCCCAGTCGGCGGGCGGTCCGACGAACCTGCCCTTGCTGCCGGTCTCGGCGGTGGCGAGCTTGCCGGCGCAGGCATCGAGCGCCTTCCAGTCGGGCAAGCCCGGGCACATCTCATTCATATAGGTCGGATACCACCAGTCCTCACGCGTCACCGCTTCATGAGCGCCTAGGTCGACGGCGCCGTTGGCGAGCGCCTTCTCGAAGGATTCGGCTTGCGAGCCTTCCCAGACCTCGACCTGGAAATCCATGTCGCCCGCCGCCAGTGCCGTATATTGCAGCTGCGTGTCGGAGGACTTGTATTCGACATTATTGCCTTGCGCCTGCAGGATCTGGCCGACGACATTGGAAAGCACGAGCTGGCTCGTCCAGTTGTTGGTTACGATCTTGATCGGATCGGCGGAATCTTCCGCCATGGCCGTGGTCGCAAGGACCGCCAATGCTGTCGCGCCGAGCAGGCCGGTCTTCGTGAACGTCTTGATCATTGTCATATTTCCTCTCCCGGTGCGGGGAGACTTTCATCGCTCACGCCTCGCCCGCGTGTTCTCGTGTGAGCCGATGGGAGAAGGCTACCGTTCCCTTGTTAATGCGTTGGTGGAGCTTGGTGAAAGTGATGGAAGATTTTGTGAAAAGTTGTTAAAATCGAGAAAGTCATGAAGCCATCTGCCGCTCATATCGTCATCGTCGAAGACGATCCGGTTACCCGGGCGAAGCTCGCCGCCTATTTCGCCGCCGTCGGCTATCGGGTCAGCGAGGCGGAAGACGGCGATTCTATGCGCGAGATACTGGCCGAGCGGCCGGCCGATCTTCTGATGATCGACATTCAATTGCCGGGCGAGGACGGCTTGCAGTTGACCCGCGAGCAGCGCGAACGGTCGGAAGCCGGCATCATCCTGGTGACCGGGCGGACCGACACGGTCGACCGCATCGTCGGCCTCGAGCTCGGCGCTGATGACTATGTCACCAAGCCCTTCGACCAGCGCGAGCTCCTGGCGCGGGTCAAGAATCTCCTGCGCCGGGTCCGCCGCAGCGGCGTCGCGGCCGAGATCGGCATGGTGAGGAAGTTTCTCGGCTGGACGCTCGACCTGGGCAGCCGCACCTTGCGCGACAACTCGGGCGAGTTCACCGATCTCACCCGCGCCGAGTTCAGGGCGCTGGCGCTCCTTTCCGCCAATCCCGGCAAGGTTCTGTCGCGTGACCGTTTGCTGCACGAGATCGCCCATCGCGATTGGGATCCCGCCGACCGCACGGTCGATGTCGTTGTGCGCCGGCTGCGCCAGAAGCTCGGCGACGATTCGCGCCATCCGCGCATCATCGTCACGTCGCATGGCGAAGGTTATCTCTTCGCCGCTTCTCTCAAAGGTTAGAGGGCGAGGCTCCCCACATTGTCCATCGCTTCCCGATAGGACTCCTCGCATTGGCGCAGGTGCCGGGCGGCCTTGAGGCGGTTGCCGGTCCGCGTCGAGATCTCGAGCGCACGGGCCTCTTGGCAGAGTTCGGTGAAGCCCGCCGAGGCGGCGGTGCTGTAGGTCGCGTGGGCGAGGTCCTTCAACTTCCTGAAATCCCTGGCCTGCAGAGCTTCATGCATCGCGGTGAAGCGCGGCGGCAATGTTTCCTCGACGATCGCGAATATGCGGCTGACCGCCGCTTTCCCGATCAGGCTCAAATCGGCATCCAATTGCGCCCGGTCCACGGCCGTGTCCACCGTTACCGAGGCGATCGCGCGAGCGAGCGTTTCGATCGTCAGCGGCTTGGCCACATAGGCATCCATGCCGGAGGCGAGATAGCGGTCGACCTCTTCCTTGAACACATGCGCCGACATGGCGATGATCGGAACCCTCGCCGTGCCGGAAGCGGCGCGCAGCTCCCGCGCGGTCGCCATGCCGTCCATATCGGGCATGCTGATATCCATGAGCACTAGGTCCGGTCTGTCCTTGCCAAATTGCGCGATGGCCGCATAGCCGTCGCACACGGTGACAACCTCATGGCCGAGCCTGGCCAGGAACTGCGAAGCGACGAGACGTGTCGCGGCATCGTCTTCGACCACCAGGATTCTCAGGCAGGGGCTGTCGCCGCTGGCACAGGGCCGCGGCAAGGTGGGCAATGGCCGCCTGGCCGAAGCCCGCGGCATCTCGATGTCGAGGGTGAAGACGCTGCCGCGGCCGAGGCTCGACTCGACGGTGAGCGTGCCGCCCATGGCGCGGGCGAAGCCGCGTGAGATCGCAAGGCCGAGACCGGTTCCGCCATAGCGGCGCGTGATCGAGGCATCGGTCTGGGTGAAGGAGTCGAATATGTGCCCCTGCTGGCCGGGCTCGATGCCGATGCCGGTATCCTTCACCGTGATCCGAAGGGCGTGCCGGGACTGCTCCCGGCCGATCACGGCGGCCTTCACCGTGACGCCGCCGCGCTCGGTGAATTTGATGGCGTTGCTCACCAGGTTGAACACGATCTGCCTGAGCTTGCCGGCATCGCCGGTATAGGCCGCGGCGAGACGTCTTTCGATCGTCAGGGACAGCCTGAGATTCTTCTCGCGCGCCGACGGCCGCATGAGATCGACGATGCCGCGCAGAAGGTCGGCGAGATCGAAGACCACGGGATCGATCGTGACCTTGCCCGATTCGATCTTCGAATAATCGAGAATGCTGTTGAGGATGCCGAGCAGTGTTTCGCCCGAATTGCTGGCGACCGTCACATGCTCGCGCTGCGCCGGGGTGAGATCGTCTTCCTTCAGGATGCGCAGCATGCCGAGCATGCCGGTCATCGGTGTGCGGATCTCGTGGCTCACGGTGGCGAGGAACGCCGACTTTGCCTGGCTGGCCATTTCGGCCTGCTCACGCGCCTGGGCGTGGCGGGCCACTTCCAGCCGCAGCTCGCCGGTCCGCTGATCGACCAGGCCCTGCAGTTCCTCGCGGTGGCGGCGCAGCTCCTCATTGGTGCGTTCGCGCTCGATCTCCAGTGCGCGGCGTTTCTGCGATTCGTCGCGAAAGGCGACCACCGCCGAGGACAGCGCCTTGAGCTCTTTCGTCCCTTCCGCCGCCACCGCAACCGAAAGATCGCCGTCGGTCAGGCGCTGCATCGCGTTGGACAGCGCCGCCAGCCGACGCACGATGCCGCGCTCGACATAGAACCAGACGATCAGTCCGGAAATCGCCACAGCGACGAGCGACGTGACGAGGAGGATGTAGAAGCCGGCATCGAGGGCGTTCTGCGCCTGCGTCGATATCGTGCGGGCGAAGCTCTCGGAGCTACGCAGCATGCCTTGCGCCACCTGGCTGACCTCGGCCGACAGGTTCTGGTTGGCCGCAGCCACGCTTTCAAGCTCGTCGGCGATCGTGATCAAGCGCAGGCGTTCGCCGAACAGGCTGGCGCCGACCGGCGCATTGCCCGAGGCGGCCTGCAATATCTCGAGGAAGGCGGATGCCTGGTCGCGTCGCACTGGGTCGTCGATGCTGGCGACACGGCGGCGGACGACCCGAAGATGATCCTCAAAGCCTCGGGCTATCTCGGCCACTTCGCCGCGGTCGATCGTCCGCGTCAGCTGATTGGCGAGGAGCCCGATCTGCGAGCTGCGCAAGCGCAGCTCCCACATCCGGTCGAGCAAATAGATGTCCTGCTCGATGAGACGGTCGAGCGCCTGATAGGCCGCTTCGCGCCGCTCCCCGTCATCGATCAGGCCGTAGAGGCTCGATATGACCGCTGAGGCGCCGGCCGACGAGTTGGATACTAGGGTTTCCGACAGATCGACGATCGATGTCGCGGCCCGGATGGTGCGCTCGGCGCGTTGGGCAAAGGTGTCCTGCAGATGCAGCCTTTCCTTGACCAGCCGGTTCTGGGCCGCGAGATTGGCCACCAGCGCATCGACGGTTGCCGAGAGCTTGCCGACCGTGGCGCTGTCGAGCGAGGTGAGGCCGGCGTCGCTGACCGATTTGCGGATCTCCACGGCGAGGGCGGAGAGTTCCCGCTCCTGCGCCGCCCGGGAGGTTTCATCGCGGACCGCCGTCAGCGCCGGAGCCGAGGCGACGAGCCGCGCGGTGGTTTCCGCGGTGCGCTGTGCCGAGGCCACGGCCGGCAGTGCCTGGCTGTTCACCAGCGTTTGCGCGCCGGAGATTTCGCGCAGGATCAGCCAGCCGGCGATGCCGGAGGACAGCGACAAAGCGGTGATTCCCAGGAAGGCCAGGAATAGCTTCGCGCCGATGCCCAATCTTGACAGCATTGCCGCTCCACCAGATGCTTGCGCCGGTCATGATACATGGGCGAGACACGATTGGAACAGGCGGATGAAGGGAACTCTCTTTGCGGCAGGGCTGGTGCTGGCGGCCGCAATGCCGTCCGCAGCCGCCCAGGAGTCATGGCCGGTCGACAGATGGAATCCGTCTTTCGACTATGGGGGAGAGGCGCAGGCCCTCGCCTATGCGCCACTCGAGGTCGCAACCAGGCCCTGGCGCATCTGCGCCTCCTATCCGCATCTCAAGGATTCCTATTGGCTGTCGGTCAATTACGGCATGGTGGAGCAGGCCCGCCGTCTCAATGTGCGGCTTCGCGTCGTCGAGGCGGGCGGCTATCCCAATATCGAGCGGCAGAAATCGCAGGTCCGCCAATGTGCGGCGACGGCCGACGCGCTCATCGTCGGAACCGTCTCTTTTGACGGCTTGACTCCGCTCATCACCGAGCTCGCAAAGCGCATGCCGGTCATCGCCGCGGTCAATGACGTCAACGATGCGGGCATCACGGCGAAGTCCGGCGTCTCCTGGGTCGCCATGGGCAAGGCCATAGGCGATTACTTCGCCAAGCTTCACCCCAAGGGACAGAAGCCGGTGAAAGTGGCTTGGTTTCCGGGGCCGCGCGGTGCCGGGTGGGTGGATTTTGTCGAACAGGGCTTCCGTCCGGCGATCGAGAAGAGCGCTGCCGATATCGTCGCGGTGAAATGGGGCGATACCGGCTTCGAAGCCCAGCTCCTGCTGCTCGAGGAAGTCATCGAGGAATATCCCGACATCGACTACATCATCGGCAGTGCGGTCACCGCCGATGCCGCGGTCAGCCTGTTCAGGGCCAAGGGTTTGTCGGAGCGCATCGGCATCCTCGCCGACTATTTCACCCACAGCACCTATCGCGCCATCAAACGCGGCAAGGTGATCGCCGCCCCCACCGATTCGCCCGTGATGCAGGGCAAGATCGCGCTCGATCAGGCGGTACGCGCCCTCGAAGGCAAGCTTTCCGTCCGTCATGTCGGGCCGCGGATCGAGATCGTCGATCAGGCAAGCCTGGCCGGAATCGATATCGCCAACAGCCTGGCGCCCGCCTCCTTCACGCCGGTCTTCGAAGTGAAATAGAAGGGGACTCGGCGACCGTGGAGGTCGCACTGGTCAGCTGGACTCGCTCACCTTGTACTGCGCCTGCTCGAGCCATTGTGGATTGATCTCCACGCCCCAGCCCGGCCGGTCGGTGATCTCGACATGGCCGTCCACGACCTTGTAGGGATCCTCGACGAAGAGGCCGTCCTGCCAGGGATAATAATCGAGGCCTTCGATCGAGAGCTCGAGATATTTGCCCGCGTTCGGGATCGCCTTGAGGAAATGCATCGTGCACATAGTGACGAGCGAGAGATTGGCGCTGTGCGGCGTGCAGGGAAGGCCGGCCTCGGCGCCGAGGCGCGCGACATGGAGCGAGCGCGTGATGCCGCCCAGATACATGATATCGGGCTGGATGATGTCGACCGCCTTCATCCCGATCATCCGCTCCCAGGCGGTGAATTCGCAATCCTGCTCGCCGCCCGTCACATCGAGATCAAGCGCGTCCGTCACCTGCTTCGTCTGGTTGAACTCCCAATAGGGACAAGGCTCCTCATAGTGGCCGATTCCTTCACCTTCGAGCATCCGCCCGACCTCGATGGCGCGCTTGGGCGAGTAGCAGGAATTGGCATCGACGAGCTTGTCGATGCCATCGCCGAGCGCTCTCGCGACCAAAGGCACGATGGCCTCGGTGCGGCCGGGCCACTCGTCCTGATCGCGGCCGCATTCCGCACCGACGCGCCATTTGAAGGCGGTGAAGCCGTTATTGTCCTTGAGCTCGAGGAAGCGGCGCGCTTCGTCCTCAGGCAGGATGTCGCGCTTCATCGATGAGGCATAGGCGCGAAGCTTTCCCGGCATGCCGCCGATGAGCGAGACGACCGGCTTGCCGTCGAGCTTGCCGCGCAGGTCGAAGAGCGCGGTGTCGAGCCCGGTGGTGGCGCGGCGCAAATAGGAGCCGGGGAATTTGTGTTCCTTTTCATTGATGCGCGCGAGCGTTGGGGCGAAATCGATGGCATCTGTGCCCAGCGCATGGCGGGCGACCTGGCGATGGAAGATTTCGCAGGTGATGTCGGCATTGTAGGTCGAGACCTGGCCCCAGCCCTGATCGCCCGTATCCGTCGTGACGCGGACGAAGCCGACATATTCATTGGTGAAGGTCTCGAGTTTCTGGATGATCATGCCGTCTTCCCCATAATATCGTTCTGACATAGACTCTCTGCGCGGCGCACACAATTGCCACTCCGGCATTGGACTATCATGACAATTGAATGGGATTATATCGTCGTCGGCGCAGGCTCGGCCGGTTCGGCCGTTGCGGCACGGTTGAGTGAATCCGGCCACCATCGCGTGCTGCTGCTGGAAGCAGGCCCATCCGACCGCAATTTTTGGATCAGGATGCCGATCGGCTATGGCCGCACTTTCTATGAGCCGCGCGTCAACTGGATGTATGAGACGGAGCCGGTCGAGGGCTTCGCCGGACGCATCAGCTATTGGCCGCGCGGCAAGGTGCTGGGCGGATCGAGCTCCATCAATGCCATGGTCTATTCGCGCGGCCAGAAATCCGACTTCGATGAATGGGAGGCCATGGGCAATCCAGGCTGGGGCTGGCGGGACGTGCTCCAGACCTATCGCAAGCTCGAGGACCATGATCTGGGGCCGAGCGAGTGGCATGGCAGCGGTGGCCCGCTCCATGTCACCACCATCGATCGTCATGCCCATTCTTTGAGCCGCTTGTTCATCAAGGCCGCGCAGGAAGCGGGTCTTGCCTTCAATCCCGATCTCAATGGCGAGACGATCGAAGGGGTGGGGCTTTACCAGATCACGACGCGCAACGGCTTTCGCGAATCCGCAGCCTCCGCCTATTTGCGCAAGCGGCGCGCCAATCTCGAGATCATCACCAACGCTCAGGCCACGCGGATCATCTTCGAGGGAAAAAAGGCAGTTGGCGTCGCCTATCAGCAGCGCGGAACGATGCACGAAGCGCGCGCGCAGCGCGAGGTCATCTTGAGCGCCGGTGCCATCGGCTCGCCGCATCTGCTGCAATTGTCGGGCATCGGCCCGGCGCCGCTGCTCAAGCGCCACGGCATCGACGTGGTGTCTGAGAATGATGCCGTCGGGCGTCATCTCCAGGACCACCTCTGCTATGACTTCACCTATCGAAGCCGTGCGCCGAGCCTGAACGATGTGTTGCGGCCGTGGCATGGGAAGCTGCGCGTCGGTCTCCAGTATTTATTGACGCGCACGGGGCCTCTGTCGATGAGTCTCAATCAAGGCGGCGGCTATTACCGTTCGCATCCCTTGCGCACGGCGCCCGACATCCAGCTCTATTTCTCGCCTCTGACCTATGAGAAGGCGCCGCCCAAGACGCGGGCTTTGATGAGCCCCGATCCGTTTCCGGGCTTTTGCACCAGCATCTCGCCCTGCAAGCCGAAGAGCGCCGGTCACTTGGAAATCAGATCATCCGACTGGCGGGCCCATCCGGCTATTCATCCCAATTATCTATCCGAGCCCGAAGACCTCGCGACCATGGTCGCGGGGGCGCGCTTCCTGCGCCAGCTGGGCGATGCGCCGAGCTTTGCCCAAGTGATCGAGACGGAACTCAAGCCCG
The DNA here is from genome assembly GCA_021828105.1 of Pseudomonadota bacterium. Taxonomy (GTDB): domain Bacteria; phylum Pseudomonadota; class Alphaproteobacteria; order Rhizobiales; family Aestuariivirgaceae; genus Taklimakanibacter. The sequence continues at coordinate 7,752 of JAKATG010000014.1, read as the reverse complement.
GGAAACAGGCCGAGAGCGCTGCGGACTTCGCAACCGACATTCGCGAGCGCGCCTATTCGGTCTTCCATCCCGTCGGCTCATGCCGGATGGGACCTGATCCCGCATCGGCGGTCGTCGATCCACGGCTGCGGGTGCATGGCATCGAGGCCTTGCGCGTGATCGACGCCTCGATCTTCCCCACCATCACCTCGGGCAACACCAATGCGCCCTCGATCATGGTCGGTGAGAAGGGGGCGGAGCTTCTTTTGAAGGAAGCCTAGCGCGGCATCACGCTAAGCTGCCAGTCTCCCTCTCTGCCGTTCATGATGCCTTCGAGATCGAGCTTGATGCGTCGATGTGGCCGCAATCGCCGCGGTGATCCCGTCCACGCCGTGACGGCGTCCTGGCTCAGGCATAGCCGCGCCCGGCCGATGTCGCGGCTCACTCTGATGCTCGGCTTGAGAGCGGGTACCCCGCGATCTGTCGCCAAGGCCGGATCCCATCTCTGCGGCACGACATAGTCGATGCCATCGCCGGCGGTGAGACAGGCAGCACTTTGCCGCGGTTCAAGGCGTCCCTGGATGAAGCGCGCCGCGAGATGTCCCGCCCTGTATCCTTCGACTGCCGCCCAGCCGCTCGATTCGACCGGGCGCAGCATGTTGCCGGCGGCGAATATGCCGGGGAGGCTTGTGCGCATCGCCTGGTCGATCACCGGGCCCCGCGTCTTGGGGTCGACGGCGATGCCTGAGCCCGAGAGCGCTGCGATTTCCGGAATCCATCCGCCGGTGAGAACGACGCCGTCACAGGCCAGATCGATCAGACCTTCCGCCGTCTCGCATCTGATCGCCGTCACCTGGTCATTGCGGGCGATGATCTCCCGCAACCGGGCGCCCAGGATGAGATCGGCACCGAAGGCCCGCGCCATCCAGCGCGCCGGGGCGATCGACCGGATAGAGTCTTCCGCGCCGATCATATGGCTGACCCTGAAGCCGCCATGCCGTGCCGTCATGAGCGCCGAGAAGGCGACATGCTCGGTGCCGATGACGGCGAGGCGCCTGATATGATCGGGCAACGCGACCTTCCGCGCCACCAGCTGTTGGAGCTGGCCGGTGGTGAGGATGCCCTGCTCGGGCCGGGCACCCGGGATCATCAGGTTGCCGCGGTTCGACTCACGAATTCCCGTCGCCAGCACCAGCGCCTTGGGTCTCAGTGTCCGGTTGCCCAATCGCGGTCCGACGATCTCGATTGCCGGACCCTCGCGCACCGAGATCAGTGTCGTCGCGCACTCGACCGCCACATTCGTTCCGGCGAGATCGCGCATCAGCCGGCGGGCGAAGGCCGGTCCGCGATAGGGCCAGTTCACATACTCCAGGCCGAAGCCCGGATGGTCGCAGAAGCGCGGCAATCCTCCCGGCGCATCGTCACGATCGATGACGAGCACATCCTGCACACCTTGAAGGGCGGCGGCGTGTGCCGCGGCAAGGCCGGCGGGCCCGGCACCGACGATCACCAATTGAGGCCCGCTATCCATGCGACGCCGCATCGAACAGTTTCTGCATCCTGGCGCCGCAATAGAAACCCTGGCAGCGGCCGAACATCACGCGGGTCCGGCGCTTCAGGCATTTGAGCGAACGCGGCGGCACCGGTGCGGCGAGGGCAGCCTGGACCTCGCCCAGGCTGATCCTCTCGCAATGACAGACGATTTCGCCATAAGCCGGCGCCGTCGCGACGAGCGCTTCGTCCTGCCAGGGCCTCCGCGATGTTTCGGAAAGATCGGGGACGGATATCGGGTGCAGCGCCGCCTTCGCTTTGGCGCGCATCATGCCTGAGGGGATGAGACCCACAACATATTCGGCAATGCCGAGCGCCGCCGACAGCCCGGTCGAACGGATGCCGGCAACCGTGATCCATCCCTCTTCAACGCGCGGGATGATCTGATAGGTGCTTTTGTCGGTCGCAGGCCGCATGCCGGCGAACACTGTCGTGACCGGCTCCCGCGCCAGGGCCGGCACCATCCTCACCATGGCATGGCGCAACTGGGACAGTCCTACTTGCGTGACCGAACGGTCATCCACATCATCGACATCTTCCGCCGTCGGGCCGACAAGGACATTGCCGAAAATGGTCGGGCTGATCAGGATGCCGCGCGTCTCGGGTGTCGGCGCCGGCATGGCGATGACGTCATGGATCGCCCGCGCCGACTTGTCGAGCACGATATATTGCCCGCGCCGCGGCTTGACGACGAAGTCATGGAAGCCGGCAAGCCCGTCGACATGGTCCGCCCGGATGCCGCCGGCATTGATCACGAGCCCGCTCTCGATCTGCCCTTGCGGACCGCTCAGCGTCCACTGCGCGCTTTTGCGCTCGGCCGATGCGACGGGCCAGTTCGAACGGAAATCGACGCCATTCGCGACGGCGTAGCGGACATAGGCATAGGGGGTCGAGAAAGGATCGACGATCGCCTCACCGGGAATCCACAGGCCGCTGACGATCCCTGGACCGAAATTCGGCCAGCGGCGATAGATGTCGCGCGCCTCCAGCATCTCGACGGTGTCGAAGCCGTCGCTGGCCGCGCTGGTCAGCTCGCGTTCGAGAGTCGCCGTCTGCTCGCCGTCCCAGGCCAGCACGATGCTGCCGACCTTGCGGATGGGCAGCCCCAGTTGCGGCGCCTCGCGCATGTAGCGTTCATAGCCGCGGCGCACCAGCTGGCGCTCGAGCGTATTGGCCGGGGTGTCGACGCCGGTGCACATCAGCGCCGAATTGCCCTTGCTGGCCTCATCGCCGGGATCGGGCCGCGCTTCGAGGAGCGCGACACGGAGCTCATGGTGGGCAAGCTCGAAAGCGATGGCGGCGCCGACGACGCCGGCACCGATGATGGCGATGTCGTAGTGATCGCTCATTCGAGCACCGTTGCGGCCCTGGCGATGCATTTGCGCGCATAGTCCTCGAGGTCGGCGCCGGCCTCGCCATGCCGCAGCTGCACGAGACACCACAGGGCCTCGCGGATGGCGGCGGCGATCCTGTACCGGCTGACCGCCGCCCGATCGGCATGACCATAGGCGGAAATGAAATCGCCAAGCTCACCGCCGGTGAGGTCGAAGTTGCTGGCGATGAGCGCGATATCGATCTCGGGCTCGCCATTGCCGGCATATTCCCAGTCGATCAGCTGCAGCTTGCCCGTGGGCGTCACGATGAAATTCTCAGGAATGAGATCGCCATGGACGAGGCAGCGCGCCTGGGCGCGGGGCAGGTCTTCGAGGCATCGGCGCAGCCTGGCGCGAGCGAATGGCAGGGACACATCATCGAGACTGGCGAGATAGAAGAGCGAGATCGTCACCGGGCAGAACAGCGGCAGGTCGTCTGCGGCGGGAATGCCATGCAGCGCATGGAGATGCCGGGCGATCCGCGCGCGCATGTCGGATGAGCCTGCCGCGGCCTGATCGAGCGTGGTGCCGCTGATGAAATCGGTGATAAGGACGCCGTCCTCGGCATAGCGGATCCTGGGTGCCAGCCCCGCATGGGCGGCGAGTTCGGCCGAGCGCCGCTCGGCTGAGCGCAAGATGCCGAGATGCGGAATGTCCTCGCCGCTGCGGGCGAAGTAGCAGCGGCCCCTATCTTCCACCCGGTAGTTGCGATTGGTTCGGCCGCTTTCGATCGGCGTGAGCACCGGCCGGCCCTTCCAGAAGGGGAGCGCTGCGATTCGGGATGAAGCCGTCATCCTTTGACCGCCCCGAAAGTGAGGCCGCGCGCCATATAGCGCGACAGTGAGAAGGAGAGAGCGAGGACCGGTAGGAGCACCACAAGGCCCAGCGCCAAAGCCGGGCCCCAGAGGATGCCGCGATGGGTGAGGGCCAGGCCGACGATCGGCGGCAGCGGGCGCAAATCGCCCGCCACCATGACATTGGCAAGCAGGAACTCGTTCCAGGTGAAGATGAAGACGAACAGCGCGCAGCAGATGAGCCCGGGCAGAGCCAGCGGCAGGATCGCCCGCCACATCGCGCCGAGCGGCGAGCAGCCGTCGATCGTGGCCGCTTCGTCGATCTCGCGCGGGATCTCGTCGATGAAGGATTTGAGGACGAGGATGGTGAAGGGCAGCTGGAAGGCGGTGTTGAAGAGAATGAGCACCAGATAGGTGTTGTAGATGCCGGTCTGCTTGGCGAACAGGAAGAGCGGAACCGCCGCGGCGATGGGCGGGATCATCTTGAGGCTCAATATGTCGAAGAGCACCGCATCCTTGCGCCAGAGGGGGAAGCGCGAGAGGCCGTAGGCCGCGGGAAAGCCGAGCGCCAGCGTCGCCGCTGTCGTCGCCACGCTGATGATGATGCTGTTGAGGAGGTGCTGTCCAACCGCCCAATTGGCGAAGATGAAGCGCCAGTGATCGAGCGTCGGCGCGAACAGCCAGACGGGTGACGGCGACAGGAGATCGCCGTCGCTCTTGAAGGCGCCGAGCCCCATCCAGGCGAGCGGGAACAGGAACATCGAGACGACGAGGCCGTTGGCCGCCACATGCAGGAAAGCGGATGCCGATGGACCGGATCTATTTGGCATCGCTGAGCTCGCGCTTGAACAGAAGCGTGGTGGCGATGAGCACGGCTATGAGGACCAGGAAGGAGACCGCCGAAGCGAAGGCGATGTTGAGATTGACGAAGCCCTCGCGCTGGATGAACAGCGTGACGAGGTCGGTCGCCCGGGCCGGCCCGCCCTTGGTCAGCACATAGACCGTGTCGAAAGTCGCGATGGCGAACATCAGACGGAAGACGACGGCGATCATGATGATCCGCTTCATGAGCGGCAGCGTCACATGGATGAGGCTCTGCAGCGGCGAGGCGCCATCGACGGCGGCCGATTCGAGAGGTTCTCGCGGCAATCCTTCAAGTCCGGCCAGGAGGATGAGGAACATGAAGGGCGTCCATTGCCACACATCCATGATGACGATGGACATGAAGGCGAGCACGGGGTCCGACAGCCACAGGACGCGCCCGAAACCCAGAAGCTCGCCCCAGCTGGTGATGATGCCGAAGTCGCTGTTCAGCATCAGCTTCCAGATCAGTCCCACGCTGACGGGCGTCGCCATGACCGGCAAGAGCAGCAAGGCGCGCATGGCCGGATGGGTGCGGCGCATCCGGCTGAAGGAGAATGCCAGAGCGAAGCCGAGGATGAATTCGAGAGCCACGACCGTGACCAGGAAAAGCCCGGTGACGATGAGCGATTCCCGGAAGATGTCATTGCCGAGCGCCTGCGCGTAGGTGTCGAGACCGACGAAGCGCGCGATCGGGCTGGTGAGCCGCATATTGGTGAAGCTCGCCCACAAGGAGAAGCCCAGGGGATAGATGACGATCAGCAGGATATAGAGAAAGCCCGGCCCGACGAAGGCCATGCCAAGGAGGTTGGGTCGATTGCGGCGAGGGTTCACGGCGCGACGTTGCGTATCGTCACGCCGGCGGACTTCAACGGGCGCAGTTTTGCTTCATCGGTGCAGCCGGTGATGATCTCATGGATTTGGGCGGCGGGCACCGCGGTGATGCGCTCGTTGCGGCCGATCTTCGGCGTGACGGTGACGGCGATGACGCGCGCCGCATGCGCCACCATGCATTTGGCGAGTGCCGCATCGGCGGCATGGGTGAAGGTGAGGCCGCCTTCGGCGCTGAGGCCGTCGGATGAGATGAAAGCCATGTCGGCATTGATCTGCGCCGCCATGGTCTCGGTGAAAGGTCCGGTGGTGGCGAGCGATGTGTGACGGACGAAGCCGCCGAGCAGGCAGACGGTCGCCTTGGGGTTTTCCGCAAGCTTGGTCGCCACATTGACGGCGGGCGTTGCGACGAAGACGTCGAGGCCGGTGGCGACAATGGCCTTGGCGACGCCCATGATCGTCGAGCCGTCATTCATGAACACCGTGCTGCCGGGGGCGATGAGGCTGACCGCGGCTTCGGCAATGGCGCGTTTCTCGGCGACATCCTGGCTCTCGCGAAAAGCGAAATCCTGCTCCGCCGGCCTGACCCCCGGGACCACCGCCCCGCCATGGGTGCGCTGGATTCCCTCCGATTGCTCGAGGGCGGCGAGGTCGCGCCGGATGGTGGCGGGCGAGGCCGACAGGGCCTGGGAGAGGTCTTCCACCGACATGGCCTCCCGGGTCAGCAGGAGGCGGCGGATTTCAGAGCGGCGGCGAGAGGGATTGCGAGGGGAGGGGTGCATATGAGTTAAAGTAGATCACAGTTTGCCAGAAAACAATCACTAACGATCACTATTATTGACATTAATGAGCATTTGATGTTGCATAGGCCCATAAAGACAAGACAGGGAGAGGAAACATGACTTTCGGGCCTCTGACTCGACGCCGGGCTTCCGTCCTGCTGGGCGCCACCATGCTGGCGGGAATGGCGAAGCCGTCCTTCGCCCAGACCGAGATCCGCATCATCGCGACGGGCGAGCCTTATTCGAATGCGATGAAAGCGGCGGCGAAGCTCTTCACCGAGCGGACCGGCATCGCCGTCACCATCGATCAATATCCCTATTCCGAGGCCTATAACAAAGAAGTGCTGCTCGGCACGTCGGGGTCCGATGAATATGACATCATGGTGCTCGACTGCATCTGGCTGCCGTTGTTCGTGAAGAACAAATGGGTTCAGCCCTTCGATCCTCTGGAAGCCAAGGCGAAGCAGAAGGTCGATTGGGCGGGCTTCCTGCCTGGCATCGTCGATGCCTATGACCGCCATGACGGCCAGCTTTATGCCGCGCCGATCGACTTCTTCATCGAAGTGATGGCCTATCGCGCCGATCTTTTCGCCGCGGCGGGCCTTGCGGATGCGCCCAAGACCTGGGCCGAGTTCAAGGCCTATGCGGAGAAGCTCAATCAGTCGGAGGCCGGCGTCTATGGCGTCGTGACCATGCCGGGCGAGCAGGATGCCGGCTATTCGGAATGGACCGTCCGTCTCGCGAGCCTCGCGATGCCGCCTGAATCGAACCAATTCGTCTGGGACAAATCCTTCAAGTCCATGCTGCTTCAGAACGGCAACGGCCAGAAAGCGCTCGATCTCTGGCTCGAGATCAAGCCCTTCGTGGCGCCTGGCGCCAATGAGATGGGCTATGCCGAATCGACCAACGCCTTCATGCAAGGCAATGGCGCCATGTTCATCAACTGGTACATGACCTTCTCCGATGTCGAGAATCCGCAAGCGAGCAAGGTCGCGGGCAAGGTGAAATATGCTCTGCCGCCGCGCCACACGCTGGAAGGACCGCGGCACGATTATCTGGGCGGCTTCCAGGCCGCGATCAGCTCGAAAGCGAAGCAGCCGGTCGAGGCCTATGAGTTCATCGCCTTCCTCACCAGCGACGAGGGCCAGAACCTCATGCTCGAAAACGGCGCGCCCGGGGCCTATCGCAAATTCGTCTATGACGACCAGAAATGGCTCGAGCGCTATCCGTTCCTGGCACCGGTGAAGCAGGCTGAGACCGTGGTGCCGCTGACCTCCGACTTCGCCGAATATGTCGAGATGCAGAGGATCATCTATGACGAGCTGTTCGCGGCCTGGACCGGCAAGAAGTCGTCTGCCGATGCGATGGCGGCGGCCGATGCGAGCCTGAACAGCCTCATGCAGTCGCTGGGCTACCAGAAGCCCTGACCAGCCAAAATTCTTTTCTTTTCAAGCCACTAAGGCTTGTTTACAATCACTGGATGCGAGGAAGGCTGCGACGATATTGATGAAGCCAGCAAAGCATCTGTCGGTCTTTTCGTAGCGCGTGGCAATCCGGCGGAACGCCTTGAGATCGCAGAAG
>JAKATG010000013.1:0-207596 GCA_021828105.1 Pseudomonadota bacterium | reverse complement strand
CAGATCGCTCACCTCGATCCATCGCTCTGTGCACCTCCACCAAACAGAAGGAGTAAAATGTGGGAAAAAGTGACCTTGACAAAAAGCCCCATACAAGGTGGCCGAAGGCCGGATGAGGGCTCTTTCGCGCAACGAAGAAGGATTTCAAATACATTTGCTTTGCAGACAAAGAGCCCTCACCCGCCCTTCGGGCACCCTCTCCCATTGCTCCGCAACGGGAGAGGGGGAAAATTGGAGACGGTCTCTCACTTTCAGCCTTGGCTGGTCGTTCTTCTCAACCGCGGGCCCTGACGGCCGCGGTATAGATGTCGTACAGCTTGTCATATTGCGGCACGATATCGAACTCGACCGCGGCCGCAAGCCGCTCGTCCAGCGTGTCGAACTGCATGGCGCTGAGCTGTTCCTTGCTGAACTTGGCCAGCACCTCGGGCTGCGCCATCTGCGCCACCGGCTGAAGGTTGCCGTTGCCGGAGGCGACGATGTAGCTTTCATCGGGTCCGACCATCCATTCGAGGAAGTCCAGCGCTTTAGGATGGAGATCGGGATTGTTGATGGCCGAATTGAGCTCGATCCAGTTGATGCCGCCCTTGCCGTCGGCCGGTCCCTTGGGCGGCGAGATGGCATAGAGATTATTGTTGCCCTCGGCGCGGGCGGAAGCGATCGAATAGGTGCCGCCGCAGAAATAGGAGTCGATCTCGCCGTTCAGCATCGCCAGATTGAGCTGCACGAAATCGGTGGTGACCGTCTTGGCCTGCTTCAGGATGCGGTTGGCGGTTTCGGTGAATTTGGCGACCTCGGCATCGCCCTTGTCCTTATAGGGATGGATGCCGGCGATCATGCACAGATCCATGACGTTCCAGTCCTCATAGGCGAGTATGCCGAATTTGAAGTCGGCATTGTTATAGAGATCCCAGCCTTCGTTCTTAGCCGTCTCGACCGAGACCTTGTCGGTATTGACGACGAAATCGAAGGTCTCCAGGCGTTGGATGACGCCCAAGAGCGCATCCCCCTCCCGGCTCATCGCCCACTTATAGGGCGGTTTGAACTTCGGGATCATCTTGTTGTAGAGCGGCTCGAAGCGATCGCGCGGCAGATCGCGGATCAGCTTCTCGGGCCACATATAGTTCTGGGCCCAGGGATTGTTCACATTGATGAAGTCCCAGTTCTTGGTCTCGCCCGCCCGCAGGCGGTTAAGCGATTGCGGGTCGGAAATATGGATCTCGGTCTTGAGCTTGCTGCCCGTGTCCTTGGTCCACAATTCGGCGAGCCTGGGATCGGCATAGGCGTCCCAGCATAGGAGATTGAGGGTGCGCTCCTGGGCCCTAAGCTCATGGCTTGCGCCGCTCGCCAGCAACGCGCCGGCGCCGCCCAGATAGGCGAGAAGCCTCCGGCGCGTGAGCTCGAATCCCTTCTGCCCGGCAAAGCGGACCGGATTGCGGGCCGCCATTCTCAACAGTGTCTTTTCCTTGTCCATTGTAGTCCCTCCCTCAGGTTTCTTGTTTCGGTGGTTAGACGTTGAACTCCACATTCTCCGGCCATTCCGGCAGCGTCATGCCGCCATCGACGACGATGGACTGGCCGGTGATGTAGCGGGCATTCTCGCCAGAAAGAAACTCGACCGCGGCGGCGACGTCATCGGGTGCCGCGAGCCGGCCCAGCGGGATGAGCGCCTTCATCTTGGCCTCGTTCTTGGCTCCGAGGCCCTTGAGCACCGGTTCTGTACCGACCACGCCCGGTTCCACGGCGTTGATGGTGATGCCTTCCTTGGCGAATTCGAGCGCCATGGAGCGCATCATGCCGTTCATCGCCGCCTTGGAGGCACCATAGATCGCGAGCCCCGAGGCGCCGGTCTTGTTGCCGGTGATGGAGGAAGTGAGCACGATCGCCGCGCGTTTCGACTTGCGCAGGCCGGGCAGCAGAGCGCGAATGGCGAAATAGCAGGAGCGGGCATTGAGGCCGTGGACCAGGTCCCAGTCGTCGGGCGAGGATTCGGCCACGGTGACGGTCGGATAGATGCCGGCATTGTAAGCAAGCACGTCGATCGCCCCGTCCTTGGCGAAGCCCGGGGCAAGCGCTGCCACATGCTCGAGATCGAGGATGTCGGCGGTACAGCATTCGAGTGCTGCATCACCATTCACGATCCTGGCGAGATTGCCGAGCTCGGCTTCGTTCCGGTCGACGACGATGAGACGGCCACCGCGTTTCGCGAGCCGCTGGACAATCGCCCTCCCGATACCGGTCGCCCCGCCAAAAACCACTTGCGTCAGCAAACTGTGCTCCTGGGAAATCGCAGAAAGTTTCGCATATCGCACGTTAGTTCGCAATACGGCAAATCTGGATTTGCCAAGTCGACATAATGTCTGGAAGATCGCCAGGCGAGTCAATCATCAGAGGTCGAGCATGAGCGTGCGGATCGGCATCATCGGAACGGGCGTCATGGGCGCCGATCACGCCCGCTCGCTCGGCAAACATGTTCCGGGCGCCATCCTCAAGGCCGTCTATGACGCCGATGCGACGCGCGCCAGGATTGTCGCCGAAGAGACGGGGGCCGAGACCGTTGCCGCGAGCCCTGCTGAGCTCATTGCGGACCAGACCATCGATGCGGTGCTCATCGCCGCGCCCGACGGCACGCATCAGGAGCTGGTGCTTTCCTGCCTCGCCGCGCGGAAGCCGGTTCTGTGCGAGAAGCCGCTGGCGCCGACGCCGGGCGAGTGTCTCGATGTCATCGCGGCGGAGCAGAAGCTCGGCAAGCGCCTCGTCCAGGTCGGCTATATGCGGCGTTTCGATCCTTCCTATGTGGACATGAAAGCGGCCCGCCGATCGGGCCAGCTCGGCCAAGCGCTCATGTTCCATTGCTTTCACCGGAATGTCTCGGCGCCCGCCTGGTTCGACGCCGGCATGGCCGTCACCAACTCCGCCGTGCATGAATTCGACATCGCCCGCTGGCTCCTCGATGACGAGCTCACGAGCGTCGAGACCTTCGTGCCGGGCACATCGCAAGTCGCCGCGGGTTCGCCGGTCTTCCTGGTGCTTTCGACCGCCGCCGGCCTCCTGGTCACCATCGAGGTCTTCAACAATGCAGGCTATGGCTATGATGTCAGGGGCGAGCTTGTCTGCGAGAAGGGCACCGTCTCCTTGCGCCAGCCGGCTTCGATCGAAGCGAATGCCGCCCTCGCCCGCACGATCGCCTATCCCGCCGACTGGCGGCCGCGTTTCGCCGACGCTTATCGCCTGCAGCTCCAGGCCTGGGTGCAGTCACTTCATGCCGGAACGGCGCATGGCGCCAATGCCTGGGACGGCTATGCCGCGAGCGCCGTCGCCGAGGCCGGCGTCAGATCGCTGGCGGAAGGCCGGCAGATTAGGATCGAGCTCGCCGAAAGGCCGGCGCTCTACTCGTTCTCGAAATCGCCGAATATGTCCTGAAGCCTGGTCAGCTCGTCGACGCGGCGGCTGACCTTGTCGCCGAGCACGACGATGATGTTGCTGATGAGGAGATCGAAGACGGCGACCATCATCGCCGCCCCGTCCCAGAGGGGTCCGCGTGCGCCCGGCAGGATGATCGCGATGTCGCTCGCTTCCTCGGACCAGGTGCAGAACTCGTCCGTCACCAGGATGACCTTGACGCCGGCCTTGCGCGCCTCGATGCCGAGCGGCCGCGCCTTGCTGGCAAAGCGGCGCACATCCATCAGGAACAGGCAGCGGCCGTTGGCGGCCTGGTCCAGGATCTCGGCATAGGTGCCGTTGACACCGTCGACGAACTGGACGGCGGGGCGCGCATAGGAAAGCTGGCTGGCGAAATACTGCGCCACGCCGCGCACATTCTGATAGGCCGCGACATAGACTTCGCGCGCTCCGATCAGCGCCTTGATCGCGGCCTGCCAGTTGGCGGAGGTCGTCAGATCGTAGATCCGTTCGAGATCCCCGATCTGCTGCTTGACGAGCGAGGCCAGGAGCTTGCCTTCGCGGACATCGCGCTGCAGCGGCTCGACCCCGCCCTTGACTTCCCAGGCGGGGTTCTGCGAGCCGCGGCGCAATTCATGCTTGAGCTCATCGAGGCCGTCATAGCCCAGGCGCCGCAAATAGCGCCCGACGGTCATCGGGCTCACTTCGACGCGTGCCGCGATCGATTTCGCCGTCTCGAACGGCAGATCGACGAGATTGCGCTCGAGATAATTGGCGATCCGGATGTCGGATTTCGTCTGTCGGAATTTCTGGCTTCGCAGCCGCGCAAGCACACTGGTCACGACCGGATCCCGCCGCTCTTGGAATGGGGCCGCCGGGAACATACCGTCCCGGCGGCGCGGTTTCGCTCAAGCTTCATTCTGCCGTCTTGATCTTGGTCCAGACGCGATCGATCTGGCGGATGTCGGCGCCGAGATCCCGGAAGATCTGCAGCTTTTCCATCACATCCGGCGGCGGATTGATGGCCGTGTTGTTCTTGATGCGGTCGGGCGTCAGCGAACGCGCCGGGACATTGGCCGTGCCGTTGGTCTGCTGCTCGACATTGAGGGCCGCGACTTCCGGACGCGTGTAGAACTGCATGAACTTGATCGCATTCTCCTTGTTGGGCGCCGTCTTCAGGATGCAGATATCCTCCTGATACATGGTCGCCCCTTCTTCCGGGATGATGTAGTTCAGGTTCGCCTCGTCGCCGAAGACGTCGATCATGGCACCGACGAAGAAATGCGCCGCGGCGACATCGCCGGATTTCACCATCGGCCGCGACTCGTAGGTGAAGGCCGCGACATAGGGCTTCATGTCGATGATGGTCTGCGCCGCCTGCGACAGATCTTCGGCATTGGTCGAGTTGACCGATTTGCCGTTGAGGATGAGGCCGACGCCCACGACCTCGCGCATGTCGTCGAGCAGCGTGAATTTGAGGCCTTTCGCCTTCAGTGTCTCGATGAGATCCTTCCAGCCGGTTATGTCTTTGCCGAGCACCTTGCGGTTGTACATGAGGCCGACGGTTCCCCAGGCATAGGGCAGGCAATACTCGCCTTTCGGGTCGGACGTGGCGCGCAGGAAGGCCGGATCGATGTTCTTGAAGCCTTCATACTGGTTGATGTCGGTCTTCTCGAGCAGATCGAGCTTGGCCATGATGTCCTGCATGTGCACGGACGGGAAAACGATGTCGTATCCCGTGGCACCCGCCTGCACCTTGGCAAGCATCTCTTCATTGGAGGCATAGGTCGTGAGATTGACCTTGATGCCCGTCTCGCCCTCGAACTTCTTCAACACCTCGGGATTGATGTATTCGCCCCAGTTGTAGATGTTGAGGACCTGCTGGGCCGCGGCGCTGGCCGGCTGCCAGATCAGCAGCGCGAGCCCCATGAGGCACATCCCGATCGCGGATAGCATGCGCGCCGGCGATGGGACACGGCGCCTCGAAGCTTGTGGTGATTTCATCTTTCTCTCCCTGGTCGATGCGCGCCGCCGGTCAGGCCGAGGGGGCGGCGCGTTCTTCTCAGTCAGCGCTTACGCATTGACTTTTGCACGCCTATGATATCAAGATAACAAAATTTCACAAGTGTGATCACAATAACATTTTAGGGGCGGAGACCGGGAATGCCGGAAAGCATCGTCAGGCTGGAAGGCGCGCGCAAAACCTTCCCCTTGCCGGAAGGCGGCGCAGTGACGGCTTTGGGCGGCATAGACCTCGAGGTCGGCAAGAACGAGTTCCTGACCCTTCTCGGTCCGTCGGGCTGCGGCAAGACCACGCTGCTCCACGCCATCAGCGGCTTCGTCGAGCTCGATTCGGGCCGTATCCATGTCGACGGGCAGGATGTGACGGACTGGCCGCCGCACAAGCGCCCGGTCAACACCGTGTTTCAGAACTACGCCTTGTTTCCGCATATGTCGGTGGCCGAGAATGTCGGCTATGCGCTGTCCATCGCCGGCACGGCCAAGGAAGAGCGCACGAAGCGCGTCGACTCGGCGCTCGGCATGGTCGGCCTCAAAGGCCTGGGCAACCGCCTGCCCCGCCAGCTCTCCGGCGGCCAGCAGCAGCGCGTCGCCTTGGCGCGCGCGATCATCGCGAGACCCAAGCTCCTGCTTCTCGATGAGCCGCTGTCCGCCCTCGACAAGAACCTGCGCGCCGCCATGCGCATCGAGCTCAAGAACCTCCAGCACGAGCTCGGCATCTCCTTCGTCTTCGTGACCCACGATCAGGAAGAGGCGCTGACGATGTCGAACCGCATTGCGGTGCTCAATGGCGGCGTCGTCCAGCAGATCGACACGCCGGACAAGATCTATAACAAGCCCGTCAACACTTTCGTCGCGAGCTTCATCGGCGCCAGCAACCTGTTCGAGGGGCGCCTGGAAAGCTCGGCCACCGGAGCCAAAGTGGTGACGGCGGAAGGCGACGCCATACACTGTGCCGCGACAGGAAAGACTGGCCCGGTCACGGCCCTGATCCGCCCGGAACAATTCTCGCTCGCCACCGCCAGTCCGGCCAGAGAGGCGAGCCTCGATGTCGAGATCGACCAGGTCGTCTTCGTCGGCTCCGTCTTCGAGCTCTATTGCCACTCGGCCTCGGGACGGAAGATCATCGCAACCGTGCCGGCGAGCGAGGCGGCGGCGGTCAATAGGGCGAGCCACGAGAAGAAGGCGCGCCTCGGCTACGATCCGGCCGCCGTCCATCTCATCACCGCCAAGGACGCCGAGCCATGACAAGGGTCGGACGGCGGATCGCCGAGCTGTCTGTCCTTCTCGGACCGGTCACGCTTTTCCTCGCCGTCTTCTTTCTGGGCCCGCTCATCATCATGATGATCTACAGCTGGCTGGCGCCCGGCCTCTATGGCGGTGTCGAATGGCAGTTCTATCCGCATAATTTCGGACGCATCCTCGGCTTCGCCGATCCGGCCTTCGAGGAATTCGACCCCGTCTATCTGTCGATCTTCTTCCGTTCGCTGAAAATCGCGCTGATCACGACCTTCTGCACCTTGCTCGTCTGCTATCCGGCAGCCTTCCAGATCGCCCAGCTGCCCGACCGCTGGAAGGCCTTCTGCCTGTTCCTGATCACGCTCCCCTTCTTCACCAGCCTGATCGTGCGCCTGTTCATCTGGGTCCTCATCCTGCGCCCGACCGGCCTCATCAACGGCCTCTTCATGTGGACCGGCCTCATCAGCAAGCCCTTCGAGCTCATCTATACCGACGGCGCGATCATCATCGGCATGGTCTATATCTTCATTCCCTTCATGTTCATGCCGATCTATGCCAGCGTCGAGAAGCTCGACTGGTCGCTGGTGCGCGCTTCGCAGGATCTGGGCGCCAACGGGTTCAAGACCTTCCTCAGGATCATCCTGCCGCTCACCATGCCCGGCATCATCGGCGGCATGATCATCGTCTTCATCCCGGCACTGGGCAATTTCATCGTGCCGGCGGTGCTCGGCGGCGCCAAGGTCCTGATGATGGGCAATCTGATCGAGCAGCAGTTCCTCTATGCCCGCAATTGGCCGTTCGGCGCCGCCCTCGCCATGCTGGTGATGACGGCGGTGCTGGTGCTCTTGTGGTTCTATGTCAGATACGAAATGCGCCGCGACGACGATGCCGCAGTGACGCGCTGAAGCGAGGGCACCATGCGGCTGGCCAGGAAAGTAGGTAATGCGGCGCTCGCCTTCTACACGGTGCTGTTCTTCGTCTTCATCTACCTGCCGCTGGCCCTGATCGTCGTCTATTCGTTCAACGCCGATCCGATCAACATGATGAACTGGTCGGGCTTCACGGTCGAATGGTACTTGAAGATCCTGGGCTTCAGGACGACGATCTCGGAAACCGCGCTCTATCTCGAATCGACGCCACAGCTCATCCAGGCGGTCAAGAACAGCCTGACGATCGCGGCCGCGACGACGGTGATTGCGACGGTCATCGGCACCTCGACCGCGCTCGCCATGTACCGCTTCAATTTCCTCGGCAAGCAGTTCTATCGTGTGCTGCTGTTCGCGCCGATGCTGATGCCCGATATCGTGCTCGGCATCGCGCTCCTGATCTTCTTCGTCGGCGGCGGCATCCAGCTCGGCCTCAAGACTATCATCATCGGCCAATGCACCTTCCTCATCTCCTATGTCTTCATCGTCGTGTCGGCGCGGCTTGCCGGCATGGACCGCACGCTCGAGAACGCCTCGGCCGATCTCGGCGCCAATGAATGGACGACCTTCCTGAGAGTGGTCCTGCCGCAGCTGACGCCCGGCATATTGGGCGGCGCCCTCCTCGCCTTCATCATCTCGATGGACGACCTCGTCATCACCTATTTCGTCGCCGGCGCCGAAACCCAGACCTTGCCGATCTTCATCTTCGGCATGCTGCGGCGTGGGATAAAGCCCGAGATCAACGCCATCGCCGTCATGATGCTGGTCTTCTCCTTCATCATCGCCTCGCTTGGCCTCTATCTGCGCAGCCGGCGGCGATGAGGTGCACCCCGATCACCGGTAAAGTTCCCTGACCCGGGCCACGGCCACGGCCATGTCCGGCCGATCTTCGCGCACCCCGGCGACAGGCGGCGGCGTACCGAACCAACTCAACCGGCCTTGGGCGGCGAGCTTGGAAAAAAGACGGTGCCGGTCGGCCGTCGCTTCAATGAGACCGGAGCCGAAGAGCCAGGCCGCCGAACGAGAAAAGGCTGAATTGCGCCGCATCGCCTGGCCATGCAGCCACTCGCACAGCCTGAACGTCACCGTCCTGCGCTGCGGCAATTCATAGACATGGACCGTCTTTCCGGCCGAGAGGGCATCAGCGACCATGGAGACGCTATCGCTGGTGACGACGATCTCATCGGCCAGACGGATCATATCCCAATAGGGATTATCGGGAGCTTCACGATAGGCCAGAGCCTGATGCGGCGGCCGCAAGCAGCGGACAAAGGTCTCCTCCACGGCAAGCGCGGTGCGCGGACTTGGAACGATCACCACGGTAGCACTTCTTTGCTCGGCATAGGCGGATAGCTCTCGGCACATGGTCTCGGCGACCGCATCATCGATCCAATCGGGCGTGCTGCTGGCGCCGATGAGAAGGGCGATCACCGGCGGCGCGATCTTCAAGGTCGATGGCGCGACCGGCCGGTCACATGACGTCTTGAGGACAAGCGGAAGGTCGAGCTCGACGACATTCGGCGCCGGCGGCAGACGATATTGCGCCGTGGTCAGGATGAGGTCATAGCCCGTCACGGCACCCGGCGGGCGGCCGATCACCACGATCTTCGTCCGGTTGCCGGACAATTGCCGCAGCTGCCTGGCGACCCTTACGCACAGTGCCTCGGCGCACAGGATGATCTCCGGCCATGGCGGCGCGAGCCGATCCGATGCGGCACGATCGAGAAGCCAGGGGGCCAGAAAAGTGAGCTCAGGCGAGCGGAATTGAATCCGCTTGGCCACCCACGGCCATTCCAGCGCCTGCGCCAGCGCCAGCATCTGCTTGTAGTCGCCAATGCGCCGATGCCACAGGATCCAGAGTGTCGGCGAAATCCGCGGCCGGACGTCAACCGCCTTCAAGCCCGGCGCGCGGCTGTCGACACGCTGCTCAAGAGCCGAGCGCGGCATTGCGGCCCGGACGCAGCGACACGGCATGTCGTGGCCTGTTGCTCATGACGACGGTCTCGGTCACCTCGACCACGTCGATATAGTTCGCGAGAAGCCCGGAAAGGACATTGTCCCATCTATATTCAGCCGACCGCTGCAGGGCATGGGCGCCCATCTTGAAGCGCAGCTCCTGTGACGCGACCAGAGCGGCGATCCTGTCGGCGAAGAGGGCTTCGTCTCTGGCGTTGACCAGGAAACCCGTCGTCCCTTCGATCACCAGGCTGCGGCTGCCGCTCGCATCGGCGCAAACCACCGGCAAGCCGCTCGCCATCGCTTCCAGTGTGACATTGCCGAAAGTCTCGCTCTCGCTCGGAAAGACGAAGACATCGGATGACGCATAGGTGCGGGCAAGCACGTCGCCGTTGAGAAAACCGGTGAATATGCAGTCCGGCAGGGCCCGGCGCATGGCTTCTTCTTCCGGCCCATTGCCGACGATCATCGGCCGACAACGCATGCCCCGCCGCCTCAGATCATCGAAGAGCCGGATCAGCACAGCGGTGTTTTTCTCCTTCACCAGCCGGCCGACATAGCTGACGACGATATCGTCATCGGCCACGCCGAGCGAGCGCCGCCAGGCCAGGCACCGGCGATTCGGATTGAACAGTTCGGTGTCCACGCCGCGCGACCATACTCGCATGTTCTGCGCTATCCCCTCCTCCTTGAGAATCGAAAGCATCGATTCGGAAGGCGGATAGATCTGGCGGCATTTGCCGTAGAAATACCTGAGATATTTCTTGCCGAGGCTTTCGAGCGCGGCGAGCCCGTAATACTTCAAATAGGCATCATAGCGGGTGTGATAGGAGGCGACGACAGGCACCTGCCAGCGTTCAGCCAGGCACAAGGCCCTGTAGCCCAGGACATCCGGCACCGCGATATGAAACAGGGTCGGCCGGAAATCTTCCAGGCGACGACAAACAGTGGATGGCAGCCCCAGGGACAGACGATATTCGGGACGCGAGGGAATGGGGAAGGAAGGCACCGACAGCAGCTCGCCGACAGGCTCGAAGGCCGGCGCAGGTCCGGTCGGGGCCACGACCAGCACCGCGATTCCGCGCCGCTGCAAATAGCCGACGAGACGGTTCAAGGTCAGAGAGACGCCATCCTTGATGTAATTGTAGTTGCCGGTGAACAACGCCACACGCAGCTTTCCGCAAATCTCGGCGGGTAGGCGATCGGCCGGTGCGTCGATCCGATGTGCCTGCGAAAACTTCGCCTCGGTCAATCCCATGCGGGTCACTCCGTCGCCAACGGGTCGTCAGCCGGTAGAAGCTTCGAGTCGCCTCACCCGTTGTTCATGAGACTCATTGTCCGCTCTTTCTTTAAAGGCGCATGACATTTGTCTGACGGGCGACAGAAAGATGTGCGCTAGGCTCCCACGGTCGCCGTTTCGACCAGGCGCGGCACGCGCGCGACGACGTCGAGCGCGTCATGACGGATGAAGTTTCGTTTCATCGCATCGCGGATCGTCGCTTCCTCGACCAATCCTTTCGCCAGGCACTCCTGCAGCAGAGTGAAGAAGAATTCCTCCTGCCGCCGGTCAGGATGCCTGGCATAACGGCCGAGCAGACCGTGATCGCCGAACATCTGGCGCCGCAGGCGCATGATCCAACCGATGACGGGCACGAACTCGGTCGGCGTGTAATCGACGGGCAGGCCGGTTTTCCAGGGCTGGGTGCGCCGCCTGGTATTGTGCAGCATCTTGGTCTTGGGCGTCAGCCGGTCGAAATCGTTCCACTCGTCCTCGAAGGAGCCGATCGTGTCGCGCGGCTCGAGCAGCAGGGAAATCCAGTCGTGATAGTCGCGCTTTCCCTCGAACAGCTCATCGAAATCGCGTTTGACATTCCAGTGCGCAAGCTTCGCGCAGTCGAGCAGCATAACACTGGTCGCGAAGGCGCCGTTCTTGAATTTCGACCCGCGGCACAGGATGGCCTTGCCCTTCATATCGCGGCCGAGCAGTTCCCAGACATCGGCCACGGCGAAAACATCCGGGTCGACCACCAGGGCGCGGCCGCGATAGCCCATCAACTCGGGCGGAAGGAAGCGCACCAAGGTGAAGGATTGCAGATCGTCATTGCGCCAGACGCGCTCGACGCCATGCCGGCGGTAGGATTGCCCTTCCCTGGCGTGGAAGAACCCATGGTCCTCCTGACGGATGATCGTCACATCGAACTTGTCGGCGTGTTTCGAGGCGCGCTTCATCGAATAGGCCGAAACGATCGCGCCAATCGACTGCTTGTCATTGGTCTGGATGAAGATTCGCGCTCTGTCGTGAGGCTGCTGCATGGATCCCCGCGGATTCAAAATCGGCCAACGCCAACTGACGCAGCAAAATGCAAATCTTTAATGACAGAAGAAGCGGCATTTTGCCGTGCGCGTGGAGATGGCGCCTGAGATAGGAATCCGGCTCATGGCGATGGCCGCACCGCGCACCTGGATTCTCGCAAGCCCGCATGCGGGCGACAACACCCAGCTCTTTGCTTTGGCCGACGCCTTGGGGTGGCCTTATGAGACCAAGAGGCTGATCTATCGCCCGTCGGAAAGGCTCTTGCGGTTCCTCGGCCAAGCGACGCTCGCCGCCTTGAGCAAGGAAAGCCCGGACAAGATCATGGCGCCCTTCCCCGATCTCATCATTGCCGCGGGACGCGCCAGCGAGGCCATCGCATCGTGGATTCGCAAATTCGGCAACCATGACGCCCGCCTCGTCTTTATCGGCACGCCTTGGGGCGATCTCGCCGGATTCGATCTGGTCATCGCCACGCCGCAATATGCCTTGGCGCGGCGCGCCAATGTGCTAATGAGTTCGCTTCCACTCCATCGCATCCATGCCGAGGCCCTGGCCGCTGCAGCCGAGTCCTGGCGGCCTCGCCTGCAGCATCTGCCTCGGCTATTGACCGCTGTGCTGGTCGGCGGCAGCAGCGGGCCTTATGTGTTCGATCAAGCCTCAGCCGAGCGGCTGGGCCGGGACGTCAGTCGACTGGCCCACGAGCGCGGCGGCGGCCTCCTGGTCTCGACCAGCGCGCGCACTGGCCTCAAGGCATCGCAGGCCCTTGCGGCGGCGATCAGCGTTCCCAGCTATCATTATGACTGGGCCAGCGGTGGAAGCGACAATCCCTACCTCGCTTTCCTGGCTTTGGCCGAGCGCATCGTCGTGACGGCCGACAGCATCTCGATGATCTCCGAGGCATCGGCCACTGGAAAGCCCGTGCTGCTCTTCGACATCGAGACAGGCAGGCAATCGATGCGCGCCGAAGCGAGCGAGGCGGGCGTCCTTCCAGCACCTCATTGGCGCGGACGAACCCCGGGGGCCACGGCGTTCCGGCTCGCCATGCGCTTTGGTCCGCCGCGCTGGTCGAGAGACCTGCGCATCGTGCATCGCAATGTCGTGTCGGCCGGCCGGGCAAGCTGGCTCGGCGATGACTCTATCGCGAAGCCGCCCGCCCCTCCTCCGACTGACCTACGGCATGCCGTGGCGCGCGTGCAAGCTTTGTTCAAACCGTGAGGACAGCATGGACGTTCCGCCGCTGCAGCACGAAGCGTCGCGCCCGCTGGCGAAGCCGTCCGTCAGCGGCCTCACCGCCAGTGCTGCGCTGCTGCGGGGCAAGCTGTGGAAGAGCACTCTCGCTCGGGCCGAGCAGTTTGCCTATGATGTTTCGGGCCTTCCCATGGCGCTCGCGCCGGCGTCCCGGCAGGGGTCCGAGGCGGCTGCCTATCTCCACGCCACATATAAAGAGTATTTCTGGCGTCTTCCGGCGGGACCGGGCAAGGCTCTCCTGGCGGCTGTCACATGGCCATTCGCGCTCGCTTTCACGATCGTCCAGAACACGGCGCGCAATGGCGCGGTCATCCGCAGGCGAACCGGCAAAAGGGCCGTGTCACAGGCCCTCGGCCAGCTCCATTGCGCCTGGTCCTATGCCATCGCGCCGCCTTGGTATTACATGTTCGAGCTTTTCGATGATGACCGAAGAGCACGGGCTCCGCTCTATCTGACGGCTCATGAGACGATTGCCGCCGCCTATGAGCTGCTCGAGCCCATGGCCAATACCGACTTCCTGGCGGACAAAGTGTGGTTTGCCGATTATTGCAAAACAACGGGACTTATCGCCGTTCCGGTGCTTTTCCATGCCGCGCGCGGCAAGATCTGCTTTCCGCAGGGCGACGGCGAAGCGCTTCCCGACAGTGATCTGTTCGTGAAGCCGCGGCAGGGCAATGGCGGTCATCATTCCGAAAGATGGGATTTCGTCGGTGACGGCCGCTATCGCAACAGCAAGGGCGAAGCGCTCCGTCGCCCCGACCTGCTGCGATGGATCGCCCAGCAGTCGCTCGGGCAGGATTTTGTCGTGCAGCCGCGGCTCGTCAATCATCCACTCCTCAAGGACATCAGCAATGACGCGCTCGCCACCGTGCGCGTGCTGACTTGCCGCGATGAAAAGGGGGGATTCGAGGCGACGAACGCCGCCTTCCGGATGGCCATCGGGGCGAATTCCGTGGTCGACAATTTCCATCAGGGTGGGCTCGCCGCCCCTGTCGATCTCGCAACCGGCCGCATCGGACTCGCCTCCGACATGGGGGTCAGGCCGCATGTTGGTTGGCGCGACACCCATCCGGTGACTGGTATTGCCTTCATCGGGCGCACTCTGCCTTTCTGGGCAGATGTCCTCGAGCTCGCCCGCCGCGCGCATGCCGCGTTTCCGCAGCGCACCGCGATCGGCTGGGACGTCGCCATGCTGGAAGACGGTCCCTGCATCATCGAGGGCAACGGTAAGCCCGATCTCGATATCCACCAGCGAGTCGAACGGCGGCCTCTCGGCGATCAGCGCATCGCCGAGCTGCTGGCCTTCAATTTGCGCAAGCGTCTGACCCAACCCGGTGTCATCTTCACGACCGGTGCATGACGCCGTTCGCCCCTTTGCCGGGCAGGTTCAGCCATCGCCTCTCCGTCACCAAAGCCTGCGGCCATTCATAAGGAGAGCGGAACGGATCGCGCTTGGCCGTAAAGCACGCCGTCCAGAAGCGCCAGGCCGTGAACAGCGCCATGACGGCGAAGGGCAGCCATATGCTGAGCCACGGCGAAGTGCCGTTGCCACTGGTGGCAGCGGCGCCTTGCTCGATGAAATGATTGTAGATGAACAAGAGGATGATGGCGCCGCCGATATTCGAGGCGCGATGAACCCGGCTGCGGGCCAAGGCGAAGGGGATCGCCAGCAAGGGCAGCAGCGGGATCGTCAGCATCTTGACGAGGCGGTTGTGGAGCTCGGCCGTCATCGCATTGACCGAGGAATCGGGCGGTGGGCTGGCCTGACGCGCGAACAGCTCGGGTAGGGTCAACTCGCGCTCATCGAGGCCACGCGCGCGAAAGGCCTTGTCGCTGACGCCGCCAATCGGCGTATCGACCGTGGTGAAGTCGCTGTTCTCCGGCGCCTTAAGCGGTCCGGCCACCAGGTTCGGGACCGGCGCGATCTTCAACGTCGAGCCGTGCTCGAGGCGAAGCGTCGGGCGGCCCTGACCTTCCGCATCGTGAATTTGCCCCGCTTGAGCGGTGATCGTCGTGACGCCCTTCTGCGGACCGCGATCCTCATAGATGAAGACATGCTGCGCCCGCTTGTTGGCCCGGTCGAGCCCGTCAAGGATGAAGGTGCGGTTGTCGGCCCGCATGAACACGCCTTCTTCGGCGAGGTAATAGACTTCGACATTTTGGACGGCATAGGCCAACGCCCGGTAGGCATAACGCCCATGCGGCTGCAACCAGCCCATGACCACAACCGCCGCCGCCAGCGAGACGATGGACAGGAGGGCAACCGGCACTGATAGGCGATGCAGGCCTATACCCGCTGCCTGCAGCGCATCGATCTCATTGTCCTGGGACATGCGGCTGAAGCCCAAAAGGACGCCCAGGAACAGGGCCATCGGGATCGCGAGCCCGATATAATAGGGAGAGAGATAAGCGAGCATCTGGAACAGGACGCCCAGCACGTTGTCCTTGCCGATCGTTCGGTCGAGAAGGCCCATGACGCGGTCGGCCAGAAGGAAGATGAGCCCTATGCCGAAGGTGGTTGCCAACGGGACGAGAACCTTGCCGGCAATATAACGATCGATCGTGAAGCGGCGCATTGCTGACTTCCCCGCGCAAGCCTCGTGTCCTCTAGAGACCGGCAATGACGGTGACGTGACAGCAGCATAGCGCATGGCGGCTGCCCGTTTCATTAAATCGACATAAGGAGAGGCGAAATGCCTGGCCGGTCCTTCGATCTACCAGGTAAAATCGCCGACATGCTGCCGTCGACCGCCACATTCCGCACCGGATTGCGCATTGCCGCTGCGTCCGCGGGCCGCATCCTCCCGGAACACCAGAATATCGCGTTCGAGCGGTGGCTGCGCGGCTATGAAGAAGCAAAGAAACTCGAACGGGCTGATGCCGTCATCGTCTCATTCGGTAAAAGCGGTCGCACCTGGCTCAGGGTCATGCTGACACGATATTTCACGCAGAAACATGGCCTGTCGTCACCGGTGATGATGGAATTCGACGAATTGAACCGGCGCCATTCCGCCATTCCCATTCTGTTTTTCACGCATGACAATTATTTGCACGACTATACCGGCACGGACGTGAAGTTCGACAATTACGGCCGCAGCAAGGTTGTGCTGCTCGTCCGCGATCCGCGCGATACGGCCATTTCCCAATATTTCCAATGGAAACATCGCATCCGCCGGCGCAAGAAGATCATCAATGCCTATCCGCTCGACGATCTCGGAGTCTATGACTTCATCGCCGGCGAGGCCGCCGGCATCCCGAAGATCATCCGTTTCATGAATGCCTGGGCCCGTGATCTCGACCGGTTCGCTGAGCTCAGCCTCTTGCGATATGAGGATTTGCGCGCCGACAATCACCGCGAGTTCGGCCGGCTGCTGGGCTTCCTCGGCCAATCGCCGGGGGAGCCTGAGATCGAGGACGCCGTCGCTTATGCCTCGATCGAGAACATGCGCAACCTGGAGCGCCAGAACTCGGGCAAGCTCGGCTTCAACATACGCCTCAAGCCCGCCGATGCGAATGACCCCTCGAGCTTCAAGGTCCGCCGTGGGAAAGTCGGCGGCTGGCGGGATTACCTGACGCCCGAAGAGGCGGAGAACATCGATCGCATGGTGCAAGCCGAGCTTTCCCCGGTCTTTCGCTATGGGGAAAATCAATAGGCCAGCACGTCGCATTTCGCCGGATAAGGCCCGCCTGGCGCATCGATCTCGAAACGCCCCGTCTCGATCCAGCCCTTGTCGATACCGCCTTCGCTGGAGATGAAACCGAGGGCCTCGGGCTTGCCGTTGAAGGGCCCCCAATGCCCCGATGTGGTCTGGCCTACCGTCTTTCCATCGCGCAAAATGCCTTCGTTGCCGTAGAGCGGGACTTCGGCCGACGCCATCGACACCCTGACGAGTTTTGTCTTCGTCGTCTCCCGGGCCGGAGCCTGATCATCAAGGTCGCGCGGCCAGGCCGGAACCCCTGCTCTGACCCGCAAGGCTTCGAGCGCGTAGTGGCCGCCCGGAATGAGCTTCCCTGAGCGGTCGAGGCTTTCGGCCACGTGGCCCGCGAATTCCGTCGATGTCACGACGAGCCAGGCGTCGATGCCATAGTGATCGCAGCGCAAGACGCGGCAAGGCGCATAGCCGATATGGAGATCACCCTCTTCAGCCGCGCCGATGATCTTCGCGCTGTCCGGCCCGATCAGGAGTAACACCGCGAGACCGGGCGTCACCTCCGTTACCGAGACATTACGTCCCGGCTGAACCCGCTTGCCGATCCAATGCAAATGCCGGCGTTCCGCCCCCGGCTCCGAGAGGATGAGGTAATGCCACTGCCCCATAGGTGCGATCGTCACTGCGGCTTCGATCGTGCCTTTGGACGTCGGCCAGATCGCCCGGCTCAATCCTGCTTTCGGCGCTTGCGATGACAGATCGGCGAGAGCAGCAGCGCTGTCCGGTCCCGACAAATCGATCTTCGCCAGGCCTGAAAGATCGAACAGGACTGCCGCATCGAGCGCGCGGCGGCATTCCTCGCTCGCCCAGCCTTCCCAGTTCTGATGACCATAGCTCAATTGCACTTCCACCTCGGCACCTGCCGGCGCATAGACGAGCGGCACTTCCCAGCCGGCCTTCTCGCCCATGACCGCCCGCTTCTCGATATGCCAATGATGCAGCGGCGAACGCCTCGCGCCGCGTGCCGATGAATATTCGCGATTGGGCCAGCCGACGGCATAAAGCACGCCCAGCGCCTCGACGGTACGGTCGTGGCGGAAGCTGCGGCTGATCTGGAAGGCGGGAGCGCGCGCCACATCGTAGGCCGAGAGACCCGGCGGCCTTTCGCGCGTGGCGATCCACTCCGCCATCGCCTTGCCGACGCCGCCGCCCGTCATCACGCCGACCGTGTTCATGCCGCAGGCGACGAACAGGTTCTTCACCTCGGGCGTCTCGCCCAGCAGGGCATTGCCGTCCGGGGTGAAACTTTCCGGACCGTTGAAGAAGATCTTGATCTCGGCTTTCTCGAGCAGCGGAAAGCGTTCCACCGCCGCGGTGAAGATCGGCTCGAAATGATCGAGATCCTCAGGCAGAGCGTCGAAGCAGAAGGATTCGGGGATGCGATCGAGCGCCCAGGGCTTGGCGCGGGGCTCGAGGCATCCGAACAGCAGCTTGCCGGTGTCTTCTTTATAATAGGTGCTCTCGTCCGGCACACGGATGAAAGGGATGTTGCGCTGGAGATCGGCGATAGGCTGGGTGACGGCATAGAAATGCTCGGCCGCCTGCAGCGGCAGGGCGACGCCATGGCCTTGCGCGAATTCGCGGCCCCACATGCCGCCGGCAATCACCACCGCATCGGCGCGGATGAATCCTTCCTTGGTGAACACGCCGGTCACCGCGCCGTTCTCGATCAAAAGTTTGTCGACCGGCATGTCCTCGCGAATGGTGGCGCCCTTCATCTTGGCGCCGCGCGCCAAGGCCTGAGTGGTGTCGACGGGGTTGGTGCGGCCATCGGTCGGAATATAGAGACCGGCCAACGCATCGTCGGTTTTGACATGCGGGCAAAGTCTTTGCACATCGGCGATCGAGACCATCTCGGCCTCGGCGCCATAGGCGCGCGCAAGCGCCATCACCCGCTGCATTTCCATGAAGCGCTCCGGGTTGAGCGCCAGCATGATGGAGCCCGATTTCTTGTAGCCGGTCGCCATGCCGGTCTCGGCCTCGAGCGAGCGATAGAGCTCGACGCTGTATTTCGCGAGCTCGGTCAGGATGCGGCTGCCGCGGAACTCGGCGACGCTGCCGACCGAATGCCAGGTCGTGCCGCAGCAGAGCTGCCGGCGCTCGAGCAGAAGCGTGTCGCTTATGCCGCGCTTGGCCAGATGATAGGCAATGGAGCAGCCGATGATGCCTCCGCCGATCACGATCACATCGACTTTATCCGGCATCATGCTTTCCTTGTCTCATTGAGCGCCCGCCATACCGCCTCGGGCATCGCCGGCATGTCGATGCGGTCATGACCGATGGCATCGGCAATGGCGTTCATGATCGCCGCCGGCGCGCCGATGCAGCCGATCTCGCCCGCACCTTTCATGCCGAGAATATTGTTGTCGGTGGGCAGATCCGCTTCGCCCAGGGTGAACATCGGCATGTCGTCGGCGCGCGGCAGACCGTAATCCATGAGGCTGCCGGTCAGAAGCTGGCCGGTCGCCGGGTCATAGAGAACCCGCTCGGTCAATGCCTGGCCTACGCCCTGCGCGATACCGCCATGGATCTGGCCCGCGACGACCTCCGGGTTGAGCCTTTTCCCCACGTCATCGACACCTGAGAACCGCGCGATCGTCACGCCGCCGGTGTCCGGATCGATCTCGACCTCGCAAATATAAGCGCCATTGGGGATGGTGAGGATATTGCCGTCGAGGGCCGCCTCGCCGCAGCACGGCGCCTTGGATTGGGCTGCGAGCGTACTGGCCAGATCGAACAGGCCGATCACGCGGTCGGTGCCCGTCACCCTGAACTCGCCCTGGCCATAGTCGAGATCGAGCGCATTGACCTCGAGCTCATCGGCCGCATGCTGCTTCGCTTGCTCGAGAAGCCGGTCCATCGCCCTGATCATGGTGACGCCGCCCACTTGCAGCGACGACGACCCGGCCGTCGGCCCGCCGCTGTCGGCCAAAGCGCTGTCGCCCTGCACGATCTTCACGCGATCGAAGGGAAGCCCGAGCTTCTGCGACATCAATTGTGCAAAGGTCGTCTCATGACTCTGGCCCGATGACTGCAGGCCCGTCTCCACAATCACCAGACCGGCGGGATCGAGGCGGACCCGCGAAATCTCCTGCGACGTGACGCCCGTCGTATGGATATAGAGGCCGATGCCGCGCCCGCGCCGCAGGCCTTTCTTCGCGCTCGCCTTGCGGCGCCTGTCGAAGCCTGCCCAGTCGGCGAGTTCGAGCGCGCTCGCCAGCACCTCAGGGAAATCGCCGCTGTCATAGATGACGCCATTGGCGGCCTTGTAGGGCATTTCCGGCGGCGTGATGAGATTGAGACGGCGGATCTCGATCGGCCCCAGGCCGGTTTCGCGTCCGGCGCGATCCATCAATCGTTCCAGCAGGTAAATCGATTCCGGCTTGCCGGAGCCGCGATAGGCATCGGTCGGCGCCGTGTTGGTATAGACGCCGCGCGACAGGAGATGCAGCGCCGGTATGCGATAGGGCCCGCAAGAGGTCGCGGCAAATCCGCCGGTATGGGTCGAAGGGCTCAAGGCCGAGGCATAAGCGCCGAGATTGGCAAAGGTCTTGATGCGCAAGCCCAGTATTCGGCCCTGTTTATCGAGGGCGAGCGACCCGCGGCTCACATGATCGCGCCCCGCGATATCGGCGAGATGACAGTCGAGCCGCGATGATATCCAGCGCACCGGCCGGCCGAGCTCCTTCGCCGCGAAGAGAAGCGCCGTCTGCTCCGGGCTGTTCACCAGCTTGGAGCCGAAGCTGCCGCCGACGTCGTTGGTGATGACCCGCAGCTTTTCAAGGCTCACGCCCAAGGTCGGAACAACGAGCCGGCGGATGAGATGGACCCCTTGCGAGGGCGTGTAGAGCGTATAGGTCCCGCTTGCAGCATCATAATCGGCCAGCGCGCCGCGCGGCTCGAGCGGACTGATCAGCACGCGGCCATTGACGACCTCTATATCGACAATTCGAGCTGCCCCGGTAAAGGCTGTTTCCGTCGCCTTGGCATCGCCTTTCTCCCAGAGGAAAGCCCGCTCCTCACTCTGCTTGACATCGAGAACGGGCGCGCGCTCCTCGCAATCGGCGAAGACCAGGCCCGCGGCCTGCGCCGCCGCCTCGTCCGTCTCGGCAATGACGATGGCGATCGGGTCTCCGACAAAGCGAACAGCATCCACGGCGAGCGCATGCCGGACCGGCGTATGGAACGGCTTGCCGTCGACGCTTTCGATCGGCCGGACGCAGGGAAGCGGTGAAAGCCCCGCGGCAACGAGATCCGTTCCGGTGAAGGCAGCGAGCACGCCCTTCACCTTCAGGGCCTCGCTGACATCGACCGATTTCAGGCCGGCACTGGCATAAGGCGATCGCGCGAAGGCGGCATGGACCTCGCCTTCGAGATGGATGTCGGCAATGTATCGGCCCGCTCCGGTGATGAAGCGGAGGTCCTCCGTCCGTCCCGTCTTTGCCGGGCGTGACACAGATCGGCGGGTGGGTGCGCCTACATCCGCTTTCATCGCAAGTCCACTCAATGCAGGAAGGAGGCTCCGACAACGTCGATCGTCGCACCCGTCGAATAGCTGGCCTTGCCGCTGGCGCAGAAGATCACGACATTGGCGACATCCTCGGGCGTGCCGAAGGCGCCGACCGGAATCTCGCGCAGCATCTCATCGGCGCCATAGATGGTGAGCATGTCGTCGGCCTGGCGGCTGTTGATGACGCCGGCGCAGACCAGGAAGGTCGAGATCTTGTCCTTGGCATAGAAGCGCGCGATGCCGCGCAGGAGCGAGTTCATGCCGCCCTTGGAGGCGCCGTCATGGAAGAAATCCGGCCGGTCGCCACGCACCGCGATGCGCGCCGTGATGCCGATGATGATGCCGCCGCCGACTTGCTTATAGTGCTTGACCGCCATGCGGGAGAGATGCGCCGTCGACACCAGGTTGGTGCGCAGCGCATGGATCCAATGCTCGTCCCATTCCTCGCTTCCCGCATCCATGCTGACCGGCTGGCGGATCGCGGCATTGTTGACCAGGACGTCGATGCGGCCTTTCCAGTCGACCGCCGTCTGCCACAAGCGATCGAGGTCGCGCCATTTCGCCATGTCGGCCTGGACCGGCAGGCAGCGGTCGCGGCCGATCTCGTCGGCGATCTTCTCGGCGCTCGCCTTGCTGCCGAGATAATTGAGCACGACGGATGCACCTTGCGCCGCGAGGCCGCGGACGATGCCCTCGCCGATGCCGCGCGAGCCGCCGGTCACCAGGATGGTCTTGCCCGTCAGGTCGGTGAAGTTTTTCATTTTTGTCCTCCCTTGGCCTCGGCCGGCGGCTGCTTCAATTCGCCCGAATGCCAGAGCACCGCTTCCTTCGACATGGCCTCGACGAGCAACTGGCCGAGCTTCTTTGATATGGGACCCGGCACGCCCTTGCCGATCGGCCGGCCGGAGATCTCGGTCACCGGCACGGCGAGCTCGAGCGTCGAACAGATGAACACCTCATCGGCCGCGGCCAGGGTGAAGGAATCGAACAGCATTTCTTTCACCTCGAAGCCTACCCGCCGGCCGATCTCGATCAAGGCGGCGCGGGTTATGCCCGGCAAGAGGTCGCGATCGGTTGGTGGCGTCATGATGGTGTTGTTGACGGCGGCGAAGACATTGTAGGCAATGCCCTCGGTGACGAAGCCCTCCTGGTCGGTGGCGATGCCGATATCGGCATGAGCGGCGGTCACATCGATCGCACCCAGCACGCTGTTGAGATAGTTGCAATGCTTGGTGCCGGAGGGCAGCGCGGCCGAAGGGATGCGCGGGCGCGACAGCATGAGCGCCTTGAGACCCGTCTCCATCTTCTCGGCGATCAGGCCCTTGTAATAATCCTTGAAGCCCGGAATGGGGATGATCGTCACATTGGGCTCAGGCTTGCGCAGCAGGCGGCGTTCCCATTTGATCGACGATATGCCTTCGCCGCGGCTGATCTGGATGCGCAGATAGCCGTCGAGCATCTGGTTCTCGGCAATGGTGCGATCGATCAGATCCAGCCATTCCCCGTCGCCATGCGGATTGTCGATGCGCAGATAAGCCAGACCCCGCTTCATCCGCTCGAGATGCGGCCAGAAGCGAAAGGGGGCCCGGTCCCAGACCGCGATCCCCTCGAAGATGCCGTCTCCATAGAGAAAGCAGCGGTCGAACACTGAGACCTTCGCCTCGCTGTCATCCATGAATTGGCCGTTCAAATAGACTTTTGTCACATCCGCTCCCGCGTCATGGATCGCCGATCTCAATCCACAGATTGCCGTTCTCGCTCTTCGTCACCGACGTGCCGGGATAGAGCACGACCGTCGTCAGATTCTGGTCGATCAAAGCCGGCCCCTCGACCGGGCGGCCGATTTCAAGCGCTGCTGCCTGATGGACGGGGAGATCGGCGACGCCGTCCAATTCCCGCAAATAGACCTTGCGTGTCTCGCGGCCGACCTTCTCCGATGAGGGAGTGTCATCGTCGTTCTGCCAGCTCTTGGGCAGCCTGCCGATCGCCATGGCCGACCATTCGGTGAATTCCACCGGATCGCCGCTGCGGACGAAATAGACCTTCTCATGGAGCTGATGGAAGGCTTCGAGCACCTGTACCAGCGCCATCTCATCGGCGATCTCGCCCTCAGGCAGCGCCAGCGACAATTGCCAGACCTGGCCGCGATAGCGCGCCTCGACCGAGAACTCGATCCTCCGGTCGGCGGCCGGCACGCGCATGCGCTCGAGATAGTCTTCAGCCTCCTTCGCCAAGACTGCGAGCGTTGCATTCACGCCGGCGAAGTCGAAGCGGGCGCTGGTCGCGGCGAAGCTCCTCGAGAAGCTTGACTTGATGTCGCTCGCCAGGATGCCGAAGGCCGAAAGGACGCCCGCGACCGGAGACACGACGACATGCTTGATGCCCAATTCGCGCGCCATCGGCACGGCGTGGAGGCCGGCTGCGGCGCCGCCGACCATCATGGTATATTCGCGTGGATCAATGCCCTGGCGAATGGTGATCTCCTCGATCGCCGCCACCATATTCTGCTCGACGGTGAGGCCGATGAGGCTCGCCGCCTCCAGCACGTCGATGCCGAGGGGCTTGGCGATGTGCGCCTCGATCACCGCTTTCGCCTTGTCGAGCGACAGGGTCATCGTGCCGCCGGCGAATTTGTCGGGGCTGAGGAAGCCGCGCACCAGATTGGAGTCGGTAACGGTCGGCAGGGTGCCGCCGCGGCCATAGCAGGCGGGACCCGGATAGGAGCCGCTGCTCTCCGGCCCGACATGGACGAAGCCGCCGGCATCCACCCGGGCGATGCTGCCGCCCCCGGCGCCGATGGTCTTGACCTCGACCGAAGGCACGCCGAACACATGGCCTGCGATCACGCCTTCGCGATGCATCGGTATGGTCCAGTCCGAGACGATGCTGATATCGAAGCTCGTGCCGCCCATATCGACGACGATGATATTGCCGTTGTCTCGGGCCTCACGCCTGAGCACTTGGTTGGCCGCCTCGGGTGCGGCTGAAGGTCCGGAAAGGCATAGGCTGATCGGACGCGCCACGACTTCGCGCGCCGCGGTCTGGCCGCCGCTCGAAGTCACGAAAGTGAGAAGACCCTTGAGCCCGGCGGCCCGGAGCTCGTTCTCCAATTCGTTGATGGCGCGACCGGCCAGCGGCTTCAAGGACGCATCGATCGCGGTTGCCGAGGTGCGGCGATATTCCCTGAGAGTCGGGCTCGTCCTGTGGCTCAGACTATAGGGAATGCCCGGGCAGATCTGCTCGATGAGGCGCGCGAGCTTGATCTCATGTTCCGGATTGGCGATCGACCACAGCAGCGAGACGGCGATAGCCTCGACGCCCCAGCTTTTCACCTCTTCGAGCGCTCGGGCGGCTTGAGCGACGGAGAGCGGAATCTCGATCCCGCCTTCGCTGTTGATGCGCTCCTCGATGCCTATGGTCAGGCGGCGCGGAATATAGGGCGGCGGATAGTCGATGGCGATATTATAGGTGTCCTGCTTGCCGCCTTCGCGAATGAGAAGCGTGTCGCGGAAGCCTTGCGTGCACAGGAGGGCGGTCCGGGCATATTTGCCTTCGAGAATGGCATTGGTGGCGACCGTCGTGCCGCAAGCGAGCTTGCTGCAGGCGCCGAGCAATTCCTCGCGCGTCCGGCCGAGATTGTCGGCGATGAGCGAAAGCCCTTGCAGGATGCCGCCGCTGATCTGGCCAGGCGTCGTCGGCGCCTTGAACGAGCGCACGCGTCCGGCCGCATCCTGGAGCACGAGATCGGTGAACGTGCCCCCGACATCGACAGCGATCTGATAGGTCATGACGCCACCCGCCGGTCTTTGAGCTCCTGCCGGCGCTCGAGCGTGGCCGGCTGATCGACTTCCCCGTCTTTCAGGATCACTCCGAAGACATCGCGCGCGCGTTCCGCCGAGATGACACCTTCCCGGACATCGCGGCGGACAAGATCGGCTGCGCGTCGCAGCGGATCGCCGAAGCCGCCGCCGCCGCAGCCTTGTGACAGCAGCCGCTCGCCGGATGCGATCACCGTGTCGACGGAGATCGGCAATTCCTCGACCACGCCATCCGTTCCCATCCTGGCAATGCGCATGGATGCTGCGGCAAGGCCGCCCGCCGCCCCTTGCGGCGGGTTCTGCCGTGAGGCCGAATTGACGATGAAGCGGACGGGATTCTGGCGCGCTTTTATCGAGCAGTCGGCACCGGGAGCGCCCTGCCACTCGCCGGCTCCGCCTGAATCCTGCCGGATTTCCAGCTTCTCGATGAGGATCGGCTGTTGCTGCTCCACCACCTCGACGCTGGACTGCCAGAGAATGCCTTGCGAGCAGCCGCTGCCATAGGTCAGCCAGCCGTCATGGCCATGCATGGCGGGCCCACCCCAGTAGCCCATGATGACCTGATTGACGAAAGGCTGGCTGGTGCGATGGTCGAGACCGCTGATCACGGCGCAAGAGCCCGGCATGCCGATCGTGCCATAGGCGGTGCCGAGATCGGGCCTCAAGTCGGCGAACATCGATTGGATATGCGGGACAAGCGCGTGGCAGAGATTGGTGGTCGCCGCCGATGTCGCGGCCGGGAATTTCGGCCGGCCGATGGCCGAGCCGTCGCGGAGCAGCAATTGCACCCGCTTGAAGGAGCCGGTGCAGCGCGGCACGTCGGGACCCAGGATATTGAGCACCGCGGTCATGCAGGCGGCCGTCACCGTGCTTTCGGTGAGATTGATGCCGAGCGGCAGATTGTCGACATTACCGGTGAGGTCGACCGTCACCGTCGCGTCCTCGGGATCGACGGTAAGCGTGGCGCGAATGGGGATGCCGTCCGGCAGGCCTTTATATTCGGAATCGTAGAGCATCTCCTTGCTCACCGTTCCCGCCGGCAGCTTGCGAATGGCGTCGACCGCCATGCGCTCGGCATATTTCTGGAATTCCTCGAGGAAGGCCTCGATCTTGGGCGAGCCATATTTCCCGCACAGCTCGACCAGTCGGTTCTCGCCGGTTCTGACCGCCGCCAGGACCGCGAGATAGTCGCCATAGAACTGGTCCGGCACTCTTATATTGGCGCGGCAGATATCGATGACTTCCGGAACGTCCGCGTAATCCTTCTGGATGCGCACGCAAGGCAGGATCAATCCTTCCTCATAGACGTCCTTCGCGGTCGGGCTGTAGGTCGTCGGCGTCGGGAAGCCCATGTCGCCCAGATGCGCGCGGGCGATGACATAGAACACGATGCGGCCTTCGAAGAAGACCGGCGCACAGACGGTGAAATCGGCGCAATGGGTGTTGCCGAGATAGCCGCTATTGTTGACGAAGCAGTCGCCGGGGCGGATGTCCTTGCCGAATTTCGCCGCCACCGCCTTGGGGATGAGATCGATGGCGCCGACATGCACGGGCAGGCCTTGCGCCAGGCTGATCGAGCGGAACTGGTGATCGGTGAGGCTGCAGGAGAAATCCATCGCGGTGTTGAGCACGCCCGACCGGCCCGACTTGAACAGCGCATTGATCATCTCGCGGATGATCGCCTCGAACCGACGCCGGATCACGACCATGGTGAAGAGATCGATGGGCGCGGCTTCGATTTCGGGAGCAGTTTTACGAAGCAATCGCTTCCTCCGCAGTGGTTCTTGTTGGAGGGAGCCTCGCAGCGCCCATGATCATTGCCAGCGGATTCTTACGGCCGGCGCATACGAGCGTCGACTAATATCTTTTGATCAGCCCTATCAAACGTGATGATAAACCATGCATTTATTGCAAGGATTTGAGCGCCGCCTCGATATAGCCGACGAACAGCTGGGCCGGCGCCGACAGGGTCTTCTGGCCCGGGAAAGCGGCGATGAGGGTGCGGTGGATCTCGGGCTCGACCAGATGGAAGCTCTTCAATTCACCGCGCTCCACGGCGCTTTTGACGGCGGCGGCCGGCAGTATGGAGTTCCAGCCGGCATCGCGGATGAGGCCGAACACGACGGCAAGTGAATCGACCTCCATCGTGGCGGTGAGCTTCAGTCCGGCGCGCTCCAGCTCATTGTCGATCAGGATGCGGGTGAGATTCTGGGAAGACGGCAGAACCAGTCGCAGATCCTGGATATCGGCGCATTTGACCTCAGGACCGGAGATCGTGCTGTTGAGATTGGTGACCAGCAGCAGTTCCTCGGTTACCAGCCGCTGATAGCGCAAGCGCCGTTCTTCCTCGAACTCGCTCAGGACCGCGACGTCGAGCTTGCCCTCGACCAGCCATTCGACCAGATGCGCGCTGTAGCCCTCATGCACGGTGAGCTGCACATCCGGGTTCTGGGTACAGAATTCGGTGAGCACGGCCGGCAGGATGCCCAGCGCCACCGAAGGCGGTACCCCGACTGAGAGATTGCCGATCAGGCGCCCGGAAATGTTGCGCAGCTCCTCCTTCACCGCTTCGAGGCGCTTCAATATGTCGACACACAAGGGATAGAGCCGTGCCGCCGCGGCGTTGGGGATGACACCCTGGGCCGAGCGTTCGAAGAGGACCGTGCCGTTGTCGACCTCGAGCCGGCGGATCTGCATGCTGACGGCGGGCTGCACCACATGCAGCCGGCGGGCCGCCTTGGTGATGCTCCTCTCTTCATAGAGAGCGACGAAATATTGGATTTGCCGAAAGTCCATCTTGTTTACCGTGACGTGACGGCGCGGCGTCTCCGCTCCGTCCCTCCGCCACTTACCCTCCCCTATTATTCATGATGGCCGCCATCATCAGACTTTATTGGATTTCCATTTGCAAATCATCAAAGTAGTTCGCGCTCTCATCACTATCGGTGCCTTGAATGGGCGATCGGATTTCAGCGGGTAGCAGACCCATTCGAGTGCTCATGGCCAAGGTCGGCCTTGACGGCCACGATGTGGGCGCGCGCGTCGTTGCGCGCGGATTGCTCGAGTCAGGAATGGAAGTCATCTATACCGGGATCAGGCGCACGCCGCAGCAGATCGTCCGCACCGCCGTCGACGAGGATGTCGATGTCGTCGGCGTCAGCATCCTCTCCGGCGCCCATGACGTCCTCCTGCCGCGCCTCAGGCAGCTCCTCGACCAGGCCGGCGCGCAGTCGATCATCCTCATCGCCGGCGGTGTGATCCCGCAAGAGGACATACCCGAGCTCACCCGCCAGGGCGTGGCCCGCGTCTTCCTTTCCGGCACCTCGATCGCCGAGATCGCCCAAGCGATCAAAGGCCTGGTGGCGCAGAAGGACGCGGTTTCGTGAGCATCGACGCTCCCGTGCAGAACGCTTTTCGGCATTTCGCCGGACGCACCGCCTTGATCGACGGTGGCCGGCGCTGGACCTTTGCCGAGCTTGAGCACCTCGTGAATTCGATCGCCGGCGGATTGAGCCAGGCGCTGCGGCCCGGCAGTCGGGTCGGCCTTTTCATGAAGAACCGCGCCGAATATCTCGTCCTGCAACTGGCGCTCGAGCGTGCCGGCCTGGTGCGTGTCCCGCTCAACGCGCTCTATACGGCGCATGAGGTGGAGAAGATCGTCGAGGATTGCGAGGCGGCGGCGGTCTTCTGCGATGCTGCGTGCGAAGCGAAGCTTAAAGGTCTCGATCAGAGCGGGCTCTGGCAATGCAATGTGGAAGGCTCCGCGACGGGCGGGCGCGATTGGAAAGCCCTGACTCAAGCACCGGCACAAGCGTCTTCGGGCCTCGACGACCTCGATGCGCTGGGCTCGATCAACTACACGTCGGGCTCATCGGGCCAACCCAAGGGCGTCATGCTGACGCACCGCAATTGGCGCTCGGTCACCAAGAACATGCTCATCGACCGCGATATCCGCGGCAGCGACCGGCTCGCCCATATAGGTCCCCTCACCCATGCAAGCGGCACCTATTTCACGCCATTCCTGTTGCGCGGCGCCACCAACATCATCGTGAACGGCAACTGGCAGCAGCTCCTTGCCACCATCGAGCAGGAGAAAGTGACGGCCTTCAGCTGCGTTCCGACGGTCCTGACCCGCATCCTCAATTCGCCCGATATCGAGCGTCACGACACGACGAGCCTGCGCTGGATCGGCTATGGCGCGGAAGCGATCCAGCCGACGACCCTCGACAAGGCGGTCAAGCGCTGGGGGGCCATTCTCACCCATAATTACGGGCTGACCGAGGCGATGATGACCTGCACGCGGCTCGGTGCCGATGATCATTTCGAGCAGCGGCCGGATGGCAGCTCCATGCTGCGCCATGGCTGCATCGGCTCGCCCTATACATTCGTCGACATCGTGCTGCGTGCGCCCGACGGCACGCCGGTCAGGAGTGGTGAGACCGGCGAGATCACCATCCGGGCCGAGCATGTCATGCAAGGCTATTGGAAGCGGCCCAAGGAAACGGCGGAGGTGCTGAAAGACGGCTGGCTGTGGTCGGGCGATCTCGCCAGGATCGGCGGCGACGGCCTCATCTATCTCGTCGGCCGCAGCAAGGAGATGCTGATCAGCGGCGGCTTCAACATCTATCCGCGTGAGATCGAGACCTGCCTGTCGGGCTGTCCGGGCATCGAGGAAGCGGCCGTCATCGGCATGCCCGACCGGGAATTCGGCGAGATCGCCGTCGCCTTCGTGGTCGCAAGCTCGGGCCACACCGCGACGGCCTCGGCCTGCGAAGCCCATTGCAAGCCGATCCTGGGTTTCCGCACGCCGAAACGCTGGCATTTCCTGGCCGCCCTGCCGCGCACCGGCAACGGCAAGGTCGACAAGACCGCGCTCAAGAACCAGCTCAGCCATGAGGCGATAGGCTCGTGATCAACGACACTGATGTCTATATCGGCGCCGTCGCTCGCACAGCCTTCGGCCGGTTCGGCGGAAAGCTCAAGGACATCGCCGGACCCGAGCTCGGCGCATTGGCGATCGACGAGACGATCAGCCGCTCGGGCGTCGACGCTCAAGCCATCGAGGCCGTCTATGCCGGCGTCGGCATGATCGGGAGCGCCGTGCTGACCCCTGCCCGCCGGGCGGTCCTGCGGTCACGCAAGCTCAAGGACTCCACGCCCTCACTGACGGTCGACCGCGCCTGCTGTTCAGGGCTGACGGCGATCAGCCTCGGTTGGAAGGATATCCGCCTCGGCCTTGCCGATGCCGTCCTGTGCGGCGGCTTCGAAAACCTGAGCCAGACGCCGTTCCTGTGGCCGCGCCAGCGCGGTGCCAAGCCGGGCGCGGTCGATATCAACGATCCGCTCTTGCTGCGTGCCGAGTTCCTCGACAAGGCGATCGCCGCCTATACTGGCGAGGAAGCGATGCGCCTCGGCATCACGCGCGCCGATCAGGATCAGTGGGCGCTCAAGAGCCACGAGAAATATTTCAAGGCCCAGGCGCAGGACTATTTCGATTTCGAATGCTTCCCGCTCATCAGCAATGATGCGCCTTTCGAGGCCGATGAATCGCCGCGCAGCGACACATCGCTTGCCAAGCTCGCGAGCCTCAAGCCCGTCTATGGCAGCCCCACGGTCACGCCCGGCAATGCGCCGGGCTTGAGCGACGGTGCCGCTTTCGTTCTCCTGCTGTCCGGGCGCTTCGCTCGCGCCCATGGCGTGACGCCGCTGGCTCGGATCATCGGTTACACCCAGGTCGCCTCGGGGCCGACCACGGGAAGCTATACGCCCGGGATCGCCATCGCCGAGCTTCTGCGGCGGACGAATGTCGGGCTCGACGACATCAGGCAGTTCGAGATCAACGAAGCCTTCGCCGCGACGCCGCTCGCCAGCACCTTGCATCTCGCCCTTGGCGATCGCGGCAAAGTGGAGAAGCTGCGCGAGCACACGAACCCCTATGGTGGCGCGGTGGCCATCGGCCATCCGCTCGGCGCCAGCGGCGCACGCCTCGCCATGACCATTGCCAACGGGCTCAGGCGGAATGGCGGCGGCATCGGCGCCGCGGCCATTTGCGGCGGCTATGGCCAGGGCGACGCGCTGCTGCTCGCGGTCGAATAGGTGGCGCCGTGAAGCCCTCCATCCGGCATCATCTGGCGCAGGCGCTCTCGGCAGTCGAGAACCGCAGCGGCAACTGGCGCCAGGTGCTGGCCGAAAGCTATGGCAGTCCGCGTGAGCTTTTCATCATCGGCATCACCGGCCCGCCGGGCGCCGGCAAATCGACGCTCATCGATGCGCTTGCGGCGCATTGGGCGGCAAACGGCCTGACGGTCGGGGTCCTCGCCATCGATCCCTCGAGCCCCTTTTCGGGCGGCGCCATCCTCGGCGATCGCCTGCGCATGCGCCAGTCGGAAGACCTCGACAATGTCTTCATCCGCAGCATGTCGGCACGCGGCCATGGCGGCGGGCTCAATGCCTCAGCGCTCGATCTGTGCATGGTGATGGCTCATCACGGCTGCTCGCATGTGCTCCTCGAGGCCGTCGGCTCCGGCCAAAGCGAGGTCGACATCGGCTTCGTCGCCGACTGCACGCTGGTCGTCGCCGTGCCGGGTCTCGGCGATTCGGTCCAGGCGGCAAAAGCCGGCCTCATGGAGATCGGCGATCTCTATGTCGTCAACAAGAGCGACCTGCCGCAGGCGCGATCAGTGCAGCAGGATCTCGCCGCCATGCTGGCGGTCTCCTTCCACGGCAGGCCCGGGCCCAATGATCCGCGTACGGCAAAGGGCGTTCCCGCGCGGGCGGTGGGCGCCATGCCGCAAGCGCTGAGCGAGCGCTATGGCGGTCCCGAAGGCGCCCAAGCCTATTGGCATCCGCCCGTTCTGGCCGCCGCGGTCGAGCGCCCCGATCTCATCGCCGGGATCGCCCAGACAATCGACAGCTTTGCTCACTGGCTCAAAGCCACTGACCGTTTTCATAAGCGCCGGGCACGCGCGCTCGCCAATCATGTCCTCGATATTGCCCGCAACCGCTTGTTCAGTGAATGGACCCGCAACTTCGAGCAGAGCCTGGGAAAGCCCCTGGAAGAATGGACCTGCGCGCAACTGGCCGATGGCGTGAAGGATCCCTATCGGCTCGCCGACATGATGATGGATGGGAGCAGCCTATGAAGGGCCGAGCCGCGAAGCCACAGACGCACGCCGATCGCTTCGGCACCTCTCTTGCTCAAGCGCATGAGCGCTGGCGCCGCGAAGCCTATGATCCGGCGATCACCGAAGCCGGCGAATATCGCAGCTTCAAGACCGACAACGGGATCGAGATCGAACCCCTCTATTCGCCCGCGTCCCTCGATGAGATCGGCTTCGACTATCTCGAGGATGTCGGCTTTCCCGGCGAATATCCGTTCACCCGCGGCGACAGCGCCGCCATGTACCGCGCCGAGCCTTTCGTGGTCTCGGCCTATACGGGCTATGGCGAGGCGGGCGACTGCAATCTGCGCCTCAAAAAGCTGATCGGGCTCGGCGTCGAGCAGATCCTGATGGCCTTCGATCTGCCGACCCAATGCGGCTATGATTCGGACGACGTCATGGCGACCGGCGAAGTCGGTCGTGTCGGCGTCTCGATCGACAGCCTCGCCGACATGGAGCTGCTCTTCGCCGGCATCCCGCTCGACAGCATCAAGCGCGTCGGCACGCTTGGCAATTCGATCGGGCCCATCGTCCTCGCCCTCTTCGCCGCCCTCGGCGAGAAGCAAGGCCTGTCGAACCACCAATTCACCGTCAACCTGCAGAATGATCCGCTCAAGGAATATCTCGCCCGCGGCACGCAGATCATCCCGGCGGCGCCGGCCGCGAAGCTCGCGGTCGATCCGGTCGAATGGTGCGCCGAGCATGCGCCCAACTGGTCGCCGATCACGGTCTGCTACAATCACCTCAATGCCGGGGGCGCCGGCTCCACCTGGGGCGCGGCGCTGGCGCTCGCCAATGCCGTCCATTATCTCGATCTCCTGGTCGAGAGAGGCTGCCCGATCGACAGCGTGGCTCCCCTCTTCCACATGTTCCCGGACGAGCGGCATGATTTCTTCATCTCCGTCGCCAACCTGCGCGCGTTGCGCCGGGTCTGGGCGCGCCTCCTCAGTGAACGCTATGGTGCCAGCGCGCCTGCGGCGCTCGCGCTCAAGACCACCGTCTATGGCCATGGCCAGGAGACCCTGCAGGAGCCCCTGAACAACATCGCGCGCATCGCCTTCGGCACGCTCGCCTATGCGCTGGGCGGCGCTTCTTACGTCTATATCGCCTCCTATGACGAGGCGGTGGGGACGCCGACCGAGGAAACCGTCAAGGTCGCGGTCAGGACTCAGCAGATCATCGCTCATGAGCATGGCTTCACCGATACGATCGACCCCTTGGGCGGCTCCTATTTCGTGGAAAGCCTGACCAAGACGATCGCCGAGCAGATCTGGGTCGACCTGCATGAGCTTCTCGAGCGCGGCGGCGCCATCGCCACCATGGCGAACGGTTTTAGCCGCGAGATCATGAATCGCGGCGCCATGAGCCGGCAGCGCCGGATCGATTCCGGCGAGCGTCCTTGGGTAACGGTGAACAAATGGCCATCCGTTCCGCAAGTGCCCAACACCGCCTTCCGGATGGATACATCGACCGCGAGCCGGCAGCACCAGCGGACCCAGGCGCTGCGCCAAGCCCGTGACAATGCCGCCGTGCGGCAGGCGCTGGCGCGGGTCGAGGCGACTTGCGCCAATGGCGGCAATCTCGTCCCGCCGGTCATCGAAGCGGTCAAGGCCTATGCGACCGTCGGCGAGATCGTGCAGATCTGGCGCCGGCATTTCGGCGAATTCCACCCGTCCGCGTCCTTCTGATTGCAGATGAAGATGCGGGCCTCATCACCTTTCATGATGCGCCATATCAGCAATCCTAAATTGCCATTTGAGCGGTCAGGCCGTCTTATGTTTTCGCATGCAAATCCGCCTGTCGATGAGGTTTTCGCCAGGCTTTCAGGACTGAAGCGTGGATGAGCGCAATCGATCTCGACAAGATATCCAAATTCTACGGATCGGTTCGCGCCGTCGATGACATTTCGCTCTCGCTCAAGGCCGGTGAGCTGACCGCCGTCCTGGGGCCCAGCGGATCGGGCAAGTCGACCATCCTCTCGATGAT
Organism: Pseudomonadota bacterium; assembly: GCA_021828105.1. GTDB lineage: Bacteria > Pseudomonadota > Alphaproteobacteria > Rhizobiales > Aestuariivirgaceae > Taklimakanibacter. Next base: position 173,308 of record JAKATG010000013.1, on the reverse strand, counting down.
CGCCGGCATCGACACGCCGACCGCGGGCACGATCTCCATTGGCGGTGTCGACATGACCCATGCGGCGCCCGGCGAGCGCAATGTCGGCCTGGTGTTCCAGAGCTATGCGCTCTTCCCCAATCTCTCCGTCTTCGAGAATGTCGCCTTCCCTTTGCGCGTGCGGCGCCTGCCTGCGGCGGAAGTGACGCGCCGCGTCGAGGAGGTCCTGGCACTCGTTCACCTCTCGGAATTCAAGTCGCGCAAGCCGAGCCAGTTGTCGGGCGGCCAGCAGCAGCGGGTCGCCATCGCCCGCGCCATCGTGTTCAAGCCCTCGGTCCTCTTGCTCGATGAGCCGCTCGCGGCCCTCGACCGGAAGCTGCGCGAAGACGTGCGCCTGGAATTGCGCCGCCTGCAGCGCTCGCTCGGCATCACCACGGTGCTCGTGACCCACGACCAGGACGAAGCCATGACCATGGCCGACCAGATCGTGGTCATTGCCGACGGCAAGGTCCAGCAGGTCGACGCGCCGCTCAAGATCTATCAGCAGCCGGTCAACCGCTTCGTCGCGGGCTTCCTCGGCATCGCCAATGTCTTTACCGGCGTCTTCGCCGCCAATGGCAAGGAGCACAAGATCACACTGCCGAACGGCGAGCAGATCGCCTGCACGCAGCGCCCGCGAAGCGCCGGCAAGGACGGCGAAGTCTGCGGCATCCTTCGCCCCGAGCAGATCGTGGTGCGCGAGCCGAGCGGCCAGGCGCGGATGAAGGCGCGCATCGAGGATGTTTTGTTCTTCGGCGAGTCGGTTCGCTACATCCTCGTTTCCGAAGGCGGCCACCCGATGGTGGCGCAGGCCTCCAATCCCAAGACGACCTTCAGGCCGGGTGTCACGGTCTCGCTCGAATGGTCGCCGGACGACATCTGGATCCTGCCCAGCAGCCAAACCACCCACTGAACAACAAGATCCGGCGGATCAAGCCGGGGAGCGAAACGCCAATGAAAGGGAGACTAAAATGACGAAACCTGCATTACTCCAAGCGAGCCTGCTCAGCCTTGCCGCCGTGCTTGCCTTCAGCGGTCAGGTCACGGCCGAACCCGCCAAGACCTTGCGCATCCTCACCGCCGGCGGCGAATGGACGGATGCCGTCACCAAATGCGTCGACGGCCCCTTCGAGAAGAAATACGGCATCAAGGTCGAGCTCGACACGCCGGCAGGCTATGCCAAGCTCGCCGGCCTCGCGCAATCGGGCAATGTCAATGTGGCACTCATGGACCTCGAGACCAGCGAGCTCGAGCGCGCCAATGCGAACGGCCTTCTCGACAATATCGATTGGGACAAGGTCAAGCCCTTCGAGATGTTCCCCGATGCCAAGAAGCCCTATGGCTTCGCCAGCACCTATTTCTCGACCATCATGGCCTGGCGTCCGGACGCGAAAGCGCCATCGAACTGGGTCGAGTTCTTCGACACCCAGAACTTCCCCGGCAAGCGCGCCTTGCCTGACTATCCGGGCTATGTCCTGGCCTTCGCCGCCATCGCCGATGGCGTCGACCCGACCAAGGTCTTCCCGCTCGACCTCGACCGCGCCTTCAAGACGCTGGAGCGTGTCAAGGGCGACGTGATCTGGTGGACCGCCGGCGGACAGTCGGCGCAGCTGCTTCAGGACAATGAGGCGCAATATTCGATCGGCTGGTCGGGGCGGATCGTCACCAAGAACGACCTCAAGCATTCCTTCAACCAGGGCATGCTCGACACATCATGGTGGGGCATGCCGAAGGGCGCCGATCCCGCCATGCAGGAAGCAGCCCTCCTCTATCTGCATGAATATTCCGATCCCAAGCAGCAGGCCTGCATCGCGCAATATATCAGCTATACGGGCCCCAGCCCCGAGCTCGATCCGCTCCTGCCGCAGGACAAGCTCGATCAGTTCCCGAACTTCAAGAAGAACCGCGACGTGCAGTATGTGACCGACGGCAAATGGTGGTACGACAATGCCGCCGAAGTCGAGAAGCGCTGGCAGGAGTTCAAGCTGGCGCAATGAGGCATGAGCCCCAGGCCGCCGCCGGCCTGGGGCGGTCTCGCGGCGCGGCGCCAGTCCATGTCGACAGCAGCAGCCCATAATCCTTCTTTGTGGCGTGGCCGGCTGGCCACGAGCATCCTGCTTGTTCTTCCTCTTGCGCTGGTGATCGGGCTCGCCTTCGACCTGCCGCTCTTGATGACGGCGCTGTGGAGCATCACCGACTTCAAGAGCGGAAGCCTGACGCCCGAATATTACCAGGACTTCTTCGGCAGGCCGATCTATCTCTCGGTCGTGTGGCGCACGCTCGAGATCGCTTTCGCCGTGTCGTGCTGCTGCGCCCTCATCGGCTATCCGCTCAGCTACTGGATGACGACCCTGTCGCCACGCGGCCAGAAGATCAGCCTCATCATCATCGTCATGTCCTTCTGGGTCAGCGTCCTGGTGCGCACCTATGCCTGGATCGTGATCCTCGGCAATGCCGGCCTCGTCAACCGGGCGCTGCAACATCTGGGGCTCACCGAACGGCCGGTCCAATTCCTCTATGGCGAGCTCGGCGTGTGCATAGGCATGGTCAATGTGCTCCTGCCCTTCCTGCTGCTGCCGCTCTATGCCGCCATGCTGCAGATCGATCCGCGCCTCAGGCAGATCGCCCTCACCATGGGCGCCACATCGGGGCAGTTCTTCTGGCGGGTGTTCTTCCCGCTCACCGTGCCGGCGCTCGCGGCAACCTTCATCCTGGTCTTCATCCTGAGCCTCGGCTTCTACATCACGCCCGCCATTCTCGGCGGCGGCAAGGTGCCGATGATCGCCAACATGCTCGACATGCTGATCAACCAGTTTCCGCATTGGAGCCTGGCGGCGGCCATGTCCTGCGTGATGCTGGTGCTGACCCTGAGTCTGTTCGCGCTCTATCAGTCGCTGCGCGGAAAGGTTGCGGCATGACCGTGGCGCTCGACAGGATCGGGGCTCAGGCGGCCCAGGGCAGCGCTCACCGGCGCCATTCCCGCATCAACCGCATCGCCCTTGCCGCGAGCGCGGTCCTCACCTTGCTTTTTCTCGCTCTGCCGATCCTCATCGTCGTGCCGATGTCGTTCTCGAGTGCCGGAACCTTGCAATTCCCGCCGCCGGGCTTCTCGCTGCGCTGGTATCAGTCCTTCTTCGGCGATCCGCAATGGGTCGAGTCGGCGCTCAATTCGCTGGCGATCGGTGCCATTGCCAGCACCGTCTCGCTCGTCTTCGGGACCTGCGCCGCCTATGCGCTGGTGCGCGGATCCTTCATGTCGCGCAAGGCGCTGGAAGCGAATTTCATGGCGCCCATGGTGCTGCCGCCGGTCATCATCGCCGTCTCTCTTTATATATTCTACGCCAAGCTCGGCATATTGGGCTCCTATTTCGGGATCATCACCGCCCATGTGGTGCTGACCGTTCCCTATGTCGTCCTCCTGATGTCGCTCGCCATCCGCGCTTTTGACGTCAGGATCGAGCAGATCGCCATGACGCTCGGCGCGTCGCGGCTCGAGATGATGGTGCGGATACTCTTGCCCAATATCCTGCCGAACGCTGCGGCAGCCTGGCTCTTCGCCTTCGTCATCAGCTTCGATGAGGTCGTCGTCACGCTGTTCGTGTCGGGCAGCCACCTCACCGTCCCCAAGCGCATGTTCAACCAGCTGGTGCTGCAGATCAATCCGACCATCACCGCCATCGCCACCATCCTCATCTTCCTGAGCCTTCTTTCCGTCGCTCTCGCTCTGTGGCTGACGCGCGGCACCGGCATCGTCGCCAAGAGGCGCAGTTAATCCCCGTCATTTCAATAGTTTAGCCTGCATCCCTGACAAACTGATTCAAGCGGAACTTTTCCGGCGAATTCTGCGTTGGAGCTGCGAGACAACCCGTTTGCGGGCGGCGGGGAGGATGTCATCATGGCGCGGATCGTAAGCTTCATCGCGACGGCGCTGGCGTGGCTCGTCATCAGCTTCGCGCCGGCCCAGGCGAAAGTCACCATCTCGATCTCCTGCAGCTCGCTGGGCGTCGAGCTCGAGCTTTGCCAGGAAGGCGCCAATGAATGGGCCAAGCAAACCGGCAATGCGGTGAAGCTCGTCGCCACCCCGCCCGATGCTCAGGAACGGCTCGCCCTCTATCAGCAGCTCCTCGCCGCGGGCTCCGCCGATATCGACGTCTTCCAGATCGATGTCGTATGGCCGGGAACGCTCGCCACCCACTTCATCGATCTCAAGCAATATATCCCGGCCGAAGAGCTGAAAGACCATTTCACCACGCTCCTCACCAATGACACGGTCGACGGCAAGCTGGTGGCGGCACCCTTCTTCGTCGATGCGGGCCTTCTCTATTATCGCAAGGACCTGCTCGACAAGCATGGGCTGAAGCCGCCGCGCGACTGGGCCGAACTCACGCAGACGGCCAAAGCCGTCCTCGACGCCGAACGCAGCAGCAACGGCAAGCTGCAAGGCTTCGTCTGGCAGGGCCGCGCCTATGAGGGGCTCACCTGCAACAGCATCGAATGGGTGGCGAGCTTCGGCGGCGGCAGCATCGTCGAAACCGACGGCAAGATCTCCATCAACAACCCGCAGGCTGCTGCCGCCATCACCCTTGCCAAGGGCTGGATCGGCACGATCTCGCCCGAAGGCGTTCTCAACTATGCCGAGGAGGATGCCCGCGGCGTCTTCCAGTCCGGCAACGCGGTCTTCATGCGCAACTGGCCCTATGCCTGGGCGCTGGCTAATGCGCCGGACAGTCCGGTCAAGGGCAAGGTCGGCATCGCGCTCCTGCCGCAAGGCTCAGGGTCAGGAGCCCGCCATGCGGCGGCCTTGGGCGGCCAGGACCTCGCGGTCTCCAAATATTCGGCCAATCCCAAGGAGGCTGCCGACCTGGTGCGCTATCTCACTAGTGCCGAGGAGCAGAAGCGCCGGGCCATCAAGGGATCGTTCAATCCGACGCGCAAGAGCCTCTATGGCGACCAGGAGCTGCTTTCGGCCTTGCCCTTCCTCAAAGACTTCGAGGCCGTGCTCGAAAGCGCGGTCGCCAGGCCCTCGACCGTGACCGGCGCCAAATATAACCGCGTGTCGAGCGAATATGTGCGCGCCGTCCACAACACCCTCACCGGCAAAGGCACGGCCGAGGAGAATCTGGCGAATCTCGAGAAAGCACTGGAACGGGTGAGCCGCGGCGGGCGGTGGTAGGCCCAGATGGCGGCACGCGACGCGGCCCAACCGCGCAGCTCCGCCATAAGGCCGGCCAGGGTCCAACGCTCTCCCTTTGCGCGCCGGACCGCACTGAAGCCATGGCTCTTTCTCGCCCCCTTGCTGGCGAGCCTCCTGATCGTCGCCGCCTGGCCGTTGCTGCGGACAATCCTGTTCAGCCTCACCGATGCCAATTTGAGCGATCTTACCGCCTGGAAGTTCATCGGCATCGCCAACTATCTCTATCTCTTCGAGGACCCGCTGTGGTGGCGCGCCGTCGGCAACACCTTGCTCTTCACCTTGCTCTCCGTCGGCCTCGAGACCATCCTCGGCCTCATCATCGCGCTCACCCTCGATGCCCACCTCAAAGGCCGCGGCCTGCTCAGGGCGGCCATTCTCATTCCCTGGGCCATCCCGACCGTCGTCTCGGCCAAGATGTGGGCCTGGATGCTGCATGATCAATATGGCGTCGTGAATGCCATGCTGCTCGCTTTCGGGCTGATCGACCGGCCCTATGCCTGGCTTGCCGATCCTTCGCTCACCATGGCCGCCGTGGTCATGGTCGATGTGTGGAAATCGACGCCCTTCATGGCGCTCCTCATCCTCGCAGGCCTGCAGGCCCTGCCGCAGAGCATATATGAAGCGGCGCGCGTCGACGGCATCCACCCGGTCAAGGTGTTCTTCCACATCACCTTGCCGCTCATCCGTCCGGCTCTGCTCGTCGCCGTCATTTTCAGGGGACTCGACGCTCTGCGCGTATTCGACGTCATCTATGTGCTGACCGGCAACAACGAGAATACGGCGACGATGTCGGTCTATGCCCGCCAGCAGCTCGTCGACTTCCAGGACGTCGGCTTCGGCTCGGCCGCGGCGACGGCGCTCTTCCTCATCGTCGCCATCATGACCGCGATCGTCGTGACCCTTGGCCGGGTCAATGTCAGCGCCAGCGGAGGCGACCGATGAAATTGCGCAGGCTCGCCGGAACAATCGGATTTTACGGGCTCATGGCGCTCATCGTCTTCTATGCCGTCTTCCCCTTCTACTGGGCTATCGTCTCCTCGCTGAAAAGCGGCAGCGCCATATTCCGCGTCGAGCTCATCCCGTCCACGGCGAGCCTCGAAAACTACCGGGCCTTGTTCGTCGAGCAGCCCTTCGCCCGCAATATCCTGAATTCGCTCATCGTCGCCTCGGTCGCGACGCTCGTCTCGCTCACCCTTGCCTCGCTCGCGGCCTATGCGCTCGGCCGCATGAAGTTCCGCGGCCGATCGAGCGTGCTCTTCGCGGTATTGAGCATATCGATGTTCCCGCAGATCGCCGTGCTCTCGGGCCTCTTCGAGCTCATCCGCAGCTTCGGCCTCTATAACAGCCTCATGGGCCTCGTCTTCTCCTATCTCATCCTGCTCTTGCCTTTCGCCACCTGGGTATTGACCACCTTCATGCGCGAGCTGCCGCGCGAGCTCGAAGAAATGGCGGCGCTCGATGGGGCCTCTGCCCTTCGCACGCTGACCGAGATCTTCCTGCCCCTGATGGCGCCGGCGCTGGCCGCTTCCGGCCTCCTCGCCTTCATCCTGGCCTGGAACGAGTTCCTGTTCGCCCTCACCTTCACGCTCTCGAACGAGCAGCGCACGGTCCCCGTCGCCATCGCCCTCATCACCGGCGCCAGCGCCTATGAGCTGCCCTGGGGCCGGATCATGGCGGCTTCCGTGATCGTCACCGTGCCCCTGATCTTGCTGGTGCTGATCCTGCAACGCCACATCGTATCGGGGCTGGTCGCCGGCGCGGTCAAAGGATAGGTTGCGGGACTGGCCGCAGGCATTTCAATTGGCTATGAGACCTCATGAGCCAAATCCCCGACTATAACGCACCGCTGGAGACGAGCCTTACCAGCTTCGATCTCATCAACACGCCCATGCTCAACAAGGGCACGGCATTCCCCGATGCGGAGCGGGACGCCTTTCACCTGCACGGGCTGCTGCCGCCGCATATCGGCTCGCTCGACCAGCAGGTTGCCCGCCGGCTCAAGATCCTGCGCGGCTTCCACACGGATTTCGAGCGCTATGCCTTCCTGCGGGAACTGCAGGATTCGAACGAGACATTGTTCTATGCCCTCACCGTGCGCAATCTCGAGGAGATATTGCCGCTGGTCTATACGCCAACCGTCGGCGAGGGCTGCCAGCGCTTCAGCGAGATCTGGCGCAAGCCGCGCGGCCTTTTCCTGAGCTTTCCGAACAAGCACCGCATCCGCGAAATACTGTCCAACCCGCATCTTGATCCCGTCCGCATCATCGTCGTCAGCGACGGCGAGCGCATCCTGGGGCTCGGCGATCAGGGGGCGGGCGGCATGGGCATACCGATCGGGAAGCTCGCCCTCTATACCGCTTGCGCCGGCATCCATCCCGACGAGGCCCTGCCGATCCTCCTCGATGTCGGCACGAACAATGAAGAGCGGCTCCACGACCCGCTCTATATCGGCTGGCGGCATGAACGGATCAGGGGCGACGACTATGACGGCTTCATCGAGGAATTCGTCACCGCGGTAACCGAGCGCTGGCCCGACGTGCTGCTGCAATGGGAGGATTTCGCCGGCGCCAATGCCGGGCGTCTGTTGACGCGCTATCGCGACCGCCTGTGCAGCTTCAACGACGACATCCAGGGAACGGCCGCCATCGCCGCAGGCACGCTGATTGCCGCGGTCAATGTCACAGGGCTTCCCTTGGCAGAGCAGCGCATCGCCGTGCTGGGCGCGGGCTCGGCCGGCTGCGGGATTTCCGCACTCCTGTTGCAGGCGATGATCGATGCCGGTGCCAGTCCAATGGAGGCCCGCCGACGCTTCTTCCTCGTCGACCGCGACGGTCTCCTCACCGACGGCATGCCCGGCGTCACGCCGGCGCAGCTGCCCTTCCTGCAGGCAGAGGAGGCGGTAAGCGGCTGGACGCTCGAGGCGCCCGGCCGGATCGGCCTCTACGATGTCGTCGCCAACGCATCGCCCAGCGTTCTGATCGGCGTGTCGGGCCAAGCCGGCGCGTTCACCGAGCCCGTCATCCGCAAGATGGCCAAAGGGGTCGAGCGGCCGGTCATCTTCCCGCTGTCCAATCCGACATCGCGCAGCGAGGCGACGCCGGAACAGCTCATGGCTTGGAGCGAGGGCCGTGCCCTGATCGGCACCGGCAGCCCCTTCCCACCGCTCCAGCAAGACGGCAAGGCCATGCGCGTCACCCAGACCAACAACTCCTATATCTTCCCCGGCGTCGGTCTCGGCGTCCTTGCCGCCAATGCCCAGCGCGTCACCGACGCCATGTTCATGGCCGCCGGAAAAGCCGTCGCCTCGGTATCGCCGACGATCGGCGACAGACATGCCTGCCTTCTGCCGCCCGTCACCGAATTGCGCAAGGTGTCGATGATCGTAGCGCAAGCCGTTGCGCGCCAGGCGCAGGCCGATGGCGTCGCCGAGGCTTGCGTTGACTCGGAACTCGAGGCCCGCATCGCCGCCCGCATGTGGGAACCGCTCTACCGGCCCTATTATAAGAAGAGCTGAGGCAGGTAAAAATTGCGTGATTTTTGAATCATTTATGTGACGCATCTCGCAAAATGATTCAGGCGCGCTCCCGGTGCCTTCATCCACAAGATTGTGTGCCCCCCCAGCCGCGTGAGTGTCGCAACAGCCGCTCAGGATTGTGTGAAAACTCACTGCCTGGAGGGAACTCCGATGCTACCGTCACCTGGCACTTAGAGAACGATCGCAGCATGGGGGAAGACAACATGCGTAGATGTCGTGCAAAGGGAGAATCGCAGGGACGCAACAACAAGCCCGTGACGCGTTGCGGCGGGATCCTTGTTGTCCGCTTCAGCCATGCATAGGACGGCAAGCATCGATCTCCGTTGGGCGCCCGAATTTGGGGCGGTAAATCACCAAAGCATGCCTGTTCCTTCCGAGGAGCCGGACGAAGGTCTCATGACCGCTCACACCGTGGCCAAGCTGGCAGCGCCGCGGGCCCCCCAGATCCTGCGCCGGGCACGTGTTCTCAAGAAGATCGAACAGTCCCTGCGCTCCGGCATTTGCTGGCTCGCCGCTCCCGCAGGCTACGGCAAGACGACGGCGTTCGTCGATTATCTGCGCAGCACGACCGCAAGACATGTGTGGTTCAGGGTCGATGACGGCGACCAGGATGTCGCGCGCTTCTTCCAATATCTGGCGCTTTCACTGGATTCGGCGGAAGCAGCCGCGAACCTGCCGATATTCGGCTCCGAATATGCCGAGCAGCCGAAGGCATTCGCTCGCCGGTTCTTCCGGGCCTACTTTGCGCAATTGACGCCGAATACCCTGATCGTGCTCGACGACCTCCATTATGCCGACACGCCGGATTTCCGGGCCATCCTCGCGGTGATGCTGCGCGAACTCCCCAATACCCTGCGCTGTGCCTGCCTGTCGCGCACCCTGCCGCAAGGCGACTTGAGCGATCTGGCGCTCAGCGGCCGATTGCCGGTCATCGATCAGTCAACTCTCGAATTTTCGGAGATCGAAGCCCGCAATCTGGTGAAGCTCAGACTGAACCGCACCGCCGCGGCGGCGGATGTCGCCCTCGCCCGCGGCTGGGCTGTCGGCCTCGTGCTGCTGAGCGAGCGCAGCTTCTCGCTTCCCCTTTCCGAGAACGATGGCGCCGCGGCCGGCAAGCACGCCCTCTTCGACGCGCTCGGCCGGCATTTCTTCTACACCTTGCCGCCGGCTGACCAGGACATGCTGATGAAGCTCAACCTCCTGCCGGAGATCAGCACCGACCTTGCCAATGCGCTGATCGGCTCGACGGAGGCCGGCAGGCTGCTTGACCGGCTCTATCAGCGGCAGCTGCTGATCACCCGCACCACCCAGGCGAGCGGCAATCATTTCCACTTGCATGACCTGTTGCGTGACTTTCTCGACACCAGGCTCGCACAACGCTTTGCAAAGGAAGAGCTTGCCGCCATGCGCGCGGGGACGGCGGCCGTCCTCGGCGAAGCCGGCCATCTCGACGACGCCATCGCCTTGGCGCTCGAGGCGCAAGCCTGGGCAAGCGCCCGCGATCTGATCCTGAAACAGGCAGAATCCGTGCTGGCGCAAGGACGACGGGCGACCTTCATCGAATGGTGCGCCAGATTGCCGGCGACCGAGTTGAATGCGTGGCTCGCCTATTGGCTCGGCGTCGCGCATATGCCCGACGATGCGGGCGCCGAACGCTGGCTGTCGCAAGCCTGGGCTGGATTCGAAGAGGCCGGCGATCTGCGCGGTCAGAGCCTCACCATCGCACGCGCGGTCCTGGTCAAGACCGACAGCTGGCGCACTCATGAGGGCTTGTCCGCCTGGACGCAGCGCGCGTCCCACCTGATCGAGCGTGGCCTGCCGGATTTGCCGGCCGAAGAAGATCTCCTCGTGCGTACCGGCATGATGCGGGCCCTTGATTTCGCCGATGAATACTACAGGGGCAGTCCTGCCGGACAATTGCTCGAGAGACAACTTCAGGAGCGGCTCGCTCATCCCCGCAAGGGCGATCCGAGCGGATTGCGCCTCCTCGCCTCGGCGTCCCTGATCGAGCATTCGGTGACGACCATGCGTGCCGATCTCTTCGCCAATGCCGTCGACAGCGTCGTCGAGGACCTGCGCAATCCCGATGTCCTGCCGTGGATCCTCGGCATGTGGCTGGTTGCGTTTGGGGCGAGGAGCGGGCGCTATTTCCCCTATGCGCGGCGGGATTTCCCCTATGCCTCCGCCGAGGCCGCGTTGCGCGCGGCGATCGCGATCGGCGAGCGGGAATCGCTGCGCGGCGTCGAGTTCGCCGGCCTCTATCATCTGCAGATGCAGATGAAGTTCCACAACGATTTCGCGGAGTTCAACGACCTGGTCAGCCGCCTTGCCGCGATCGCCGACAGCCGGTTCACCACCCAGGTCGCCGTCGTCGCAGATTGTCATGCCCCGATGCATGCGCGTCAGGGGAATTTCATCGAAGCTTACCGGGACTGCGACCGGTTCATGGCGGCCATCGAAGCGGCCAACGAGCCGATGGTGGAGCGCTGGCCGCACTACATCACCAAATACCAGGTATTTCTCGCCGACCGAAAGGCGAGGGAGGCGATAGATCTCCTTGCCGATCTCATCCCGCGCCTCGATGGCGGCGCACAAAAGCGCACCGAGCTGTGCATCCTTGCCGCAGAAGCGCTCGCCGCCAGATGGAGCGGCGATCTGCAGTACGGCGAACATTTGCGGGCCTTCCTCGCCGAGCTGCGCTCGTTGAACTGGCCCACGATCCTCTTGAACCTGCCGGAGCTGCTGGCCGAGCTTCTCGCCGATGCGCTCGACCGCGGCATCGAGACCGAATATTGCCAGTCCCTCATCCGCTTGCGCCGACTGACCCCGCCGGCGCGGCGGCCGGCAAGCTGGCCATGGGCGTTGAAGGTGCATGTGCTGGGGAGTTTCCGTCTCGAGCGCGATGGCGCGCCGGTCGACCTCGGCACCAAGCCGCCGACCCGGGCGCTCGACATCCTGCGCGCGCTCGCCGTTACCCGGGATTGCACCTGCTCGCTCGAGAAACTGCAAGACTGGCTGTGGCCCGATCTCGACGGTGACCAGGCGAAGGCCGCCTGCGAGCAGGCTCTGCACCGTCTGCGCAAACTGCTCGGCCAGGCCGAGTTCATCATCCAGCGCGAAGGGAGGCTGCGCCTGGCGGCGGACAAGGTATGGGTCGACTCCGCTGAGTGGGAAGTCCGTCTCAAGAAGGCTCTCGGCACGAAGGCGGCGGTCGATGGCTGCACGTCGGAGCTCGATGATCTCTGTGCCGGCTTTACCGGCCCCTTGCTCTACGATGATCGCCTACCCTCCTGGCTGCAGCCAGTCGCAGAGAAGCTGCGCGAGCAGTTCGTCGATCTCGCCCACCGCGTCGGCCGGCAGCGCGAGGCGCAGGGCGACCCCGCGGGAGCGCGCGAAATCTATCTGCGCGCCCTCGATTTCTACCCTGACGCGACACGGATCTATGAAGGTTTGATCCAGGGACGCCTGGTGCAAAAGGATGCCGCCGGCGCGCTCGCCGACTATGCGCGCTATGAGCGCACGATCAAAGCCACCGCGGATGGTGTGCTCTCGCCGGCGATCCGAGGTCTCATCCATCCTTTCCTGACCGCCAGGGCTCCTCCCGGCGCGTAAGCGATCCGTAAGCCGCTTCCCCTCAGCATCGCAAGGCAGCGACCACGAGAGGGTGGCCGGATCCATCGTGCTTGCACACGCCTGGTGCCTAGAAAAGCGGCCGGTCCATCCGGTCGTTCGATTTGGTGCGTCCGCTCGCAACCGATGCTGACGGCAGCCTCTCAGGAGATCGAAATTGGATTTGCAGCTCCTTGCACCGTTCCTCACCGCGACGCTTCTCCTCCTGGTCACGCCGGGCCCGGTCGTGGCGATTGTCGTTCACAACACATTGCGGAAGGGCATGACGGCCGGGCTCTTGACCGCTCTCGGCGTCGAGCTCGGCGAGGTGCTCGTGCTCGGTGCCGTATTCACCGGCTTGATCCTTTCGCAGGAATTCATGCCGCTGCTGTTTCGATGGATTTCGCTCGCCGGCATAGCCTATCTCATCTGGCTGGCGATAAGGGCGTTTCGCTCCCGGAAAGCCTCTTCGCATGAGACGAACATCAAGAGCACTTCCCGGCCGATCATCGACGGCCTGACCATCGCCTCCAGCAACCCCGCCACGCTCATCTTCTACACCGCCTTCTTTCCGCAATTTGTCAGCCCGCACCATCCGCTGCTTCAGCAGCTGGTCATGCTGGGCGCGATATTTCTCGGCGCATCGCTTGTCTTCGACATGATTTGCATCGCAGCGGCGGCGCGCCTGCGGCCGTCCCCGAGCTTCGGCCGCCCCGGTTTCGACCGGCTCGCCGAACTCGGCAGCGCCGCACTCTATCTTTGCATCGCCGCCTTCGCCCTCCTCGGACTTGCCAATGTCCCGGTATGAGCCAGCGCGACCGATCGTGCGAGGTGACTCATGGACTGGCAGACCATCGCCCCGTTCCTGACCGCGACGATCCTGCTTCTCCTCATGCCCGGCCCGGTCATGGCCATTGTCAGTCACAATACGTTGCGCGGCGGTGCCGCGACCGGCATTGCGACCGTCCTCGGGGTCGAGCTCGGCAGGCTTCTCGCCCTCAGCGCAACGCTTGCGGGCCTCGTCATCTCGGGCGAGCTCTTACCCTCACTGTTTCAATGGCTGTCACTTGCCGGCATCGTCTATCTCGCGTGGCTCGCTTTCAGAGCCCTCCGGCGTGTTCCGCGCGGCCCGACAGCCGATCATTCCGGAAGGCCTTTCTTCGACGGACTCGCCGTCTCCCTCAGCAATCCCGTCGCCCTCGGCTTCTATACCGCCTTCTTCCCGCAATTCATCAGGCCCGGCCACTCGATCGCGCTGCAGGCCACGATTCTGGGTGCATTGTTCCTGGCCACATCCTTCATCCTCGAGCTCGTTCTCGTCTTCGCCATGAAGCGCTTCCGGCAGTCGGGGCGCTATGATCCAACGCGGTTCGGGAACCTCGCCGCCTTGGGAAGCGCCGTCATCTATATGTCGATCGCGGCCGTCGCGGCCTTCGGGCTGTAATCTCAAACCCCTGGGTAGATGCGGCGCGCATTCTCCTGCGCGACGAGCCGGACGATCTCATCGGCATCGCGCGCCGTCATGAAGCCATCGGCAATCCAATCGTCGAGGATGCTGGCGAAGGCGCGGCGGAACAGGAAGGCCCCGAGATAATAGAGCTCTGCGAGCCCGAAGGCGTCGGTCGAGAACAGGAATTTCTGGAATTTTCCGACCTGCAGCGCCTCGCGCAGGATGCGCTCCGATTCGGCCGCTCCATAATTGAGGATCACGCCGGCGTCGTAATAGACATTGGCGAAGACCTCCGACATCCACTGCGCCTCCTTGAGAAAGGGCCAGTTGTGCAGAAGCGTGATCGGCACATCCCACTTCTCCATGGCGGCGATGAAGTCGGTGAAATGGGTCGGATCGCAGGCATGCATATAGATGTCGGGATCGCCGAAACCGACATGGAGCTGGAGCGGCAGCTTCTTCGCCCGGCAGATTTCGGCTCCCACCCACAGGCCATGGCGGATGATCGTCGGATCGCTGACACGGAAGCGTCCGGCCGCTGCCGCAGCTTTCATCCAGGCACCGACAGCGGTCACGACCTCGCTCGTCTCGGGCGCCGTCTGCGGAATGGCGAAGGTCGAGCGATAGGCGACGATGGATTTGAGGCCGACGGCCTTGGCGGTGCGCTCGGCCAGCCGGTCGGCGAAAGCCTTCGCAAAATTCTCGGCCGACACGCCCGATGCCGCCACCTCTTCGAGAATGGCCTCGATGCGCACCACCTCATGGGCCGGACGTCCGGCCAGCCCGCCTGTCTCCTCGAATGTGTGGATGGCATTGGAGCGATGGCCGGTATCGACGATGAGGCAATCGAGCCTCGCGGCCTGCATCAGCCGGCGGTTGACTTCGGCAGCGCCGAGCTTGAGGCGGCGTTCGACATAGGCTTCGCCCGCGGCATGCGGCTCGAGATCCAGAAGCGGCGCGCAGAAGGCGCGAATGGCGAGGCCGAGCGGCTTCTGGAACTCGTTGGTGCCGGGCGGCGGCGGGCGATAGCTCTCCGAGAACAGGGCTTGGAACTGCTTCAGGTCGAGCTCGGCCGGCGATATGCCGTGGCAATGATGATCGATCAGCGGCAGCGTGAGGGCGCTCTCAATAGGCATCGTGATACCTCTTGCACATGGCTTCCGGTGTAGCGTCGGCAAACATCTCGATCTCCTTGCGCTTCACTGCGACATAGGATTCGCGCATGAGATCGGGCAGCCAGCTCGAAACGACCTCGCTCTTGCGCATGAGATCGAGCGCCTCGCCGAGCGAGGACGGCAGCGTGCGCACGCCAAGCTTGGCTCTTTCCTTGTCGGAATAGTCGGCGGGATCGCGATCGAGGATCGCCGGCAAAGGCAGCTTCTGGCGGATGCCTTCGAGGCCGGCGCGCACCAGGGCGCCTAAGACCATATAGGGGCTTGCCGTCGCATCGGGCGGCCGCAATTCGAGATTGAAGGCCTTTGCGTTCTTCTTGGGGTCGGGCGATGGACAGGAACGGATGGTGGCTTCACGGTTCTGGATGCCGAAGGCGGCATAGCCGCAAGACCAGTGATGCGGGCCAAGCCGCAAATAGGAAACCGGCGAAGGCGCCACCAAAGCGCAGAATTCTGGCATATAGCGGACGACGCCGGCGGTGAAATGCTGGGCCAGCCGTGACAGGGTTGCCGGCTCCTTCGCATCGAAAGTGCGGTTCACGCCCTTGCTGTCGACGAGGCTGAAATGCACATGGGCGCCGTTGCCGACGCTCGAAGGCGTTGGCTTGGGCGTGAAGCTGGCGCGGAAACCTTTGCGGCGCGCCGCCTCGCGGATGACCTCGCGGGCGATGACGGCACGGTCGGCGCCGGCGATCCCGATGGCCGGCCCACAGGAGATCTCATATTGGCAGACGCCATATTCGGGCTCGACCGTTTCGAGGCCGACATCGGCGGCGAGGAGTGCGCGGGTGAGATCGGCGGTGAACGGCGCCACCACCCGCATCTGCTCGACCGAGAAGGGCACGATCCAGGGAAGATCATTACCGGTGAGCAGGAACTCATGCTCGAAGGCCGCCGCGATGGTGAGGCCTGACTCGCGCTCGAGATCGGCGAGCGCCTTCTTCAGGAAGCCGCGCACGCAGCAATCCCAGCTCTGGCCGGCAATGAGCGAGTCGCACAGCGCGAAGTGGAAGGCGGGCGCATCGTCCCAGATGGCGATGCGCGTCTCGGTCGCGAGCACCGGCGTCTGGCGCACTTCGGTCATCGGCCCCCAGGGATTGGGCGCGATATCCTCGAAAGGCGTCAGGGCCTGGCCGGCCACGGCCCAGCCCAGGCCATGCGCATGGCGGTCCTTGAAGGCGGAAACCGGCACGCCGCGGCAGCGGGCGAGGCCGACATAGTCGGTCCACACCAGGAGGACGGTCTCGCCGTCGGCGCCTGACTTCAGCCGGCTTTCTTTCGCCGGCCTCGCGGCTTTACTTCTTCGTGCCATTCATATCCCTCCCTGAGGATCTCGAGGTCCTGTATTCTTTCGCGGCCCTTCCGGCCGGCGCGCACCGTCAGCTCGGCGATCAAGGCTTCGGTCAGCGCGCAAGCCGGCACCATCGAATCGAACGGCGACAGCGACTCGACCTCGGCTGAGAGCACGGCATGGGCGTAGCGCGCCGCCGGCGAATTCCACGGATCGGTGATGACGATCACCGTTGCGCCGCGCTCCTTGGCACGCCTGACGACGTCGACCGTCTCGGCTTCGTAGCGACGGAAGTCATAGGCGACGAGGACGCTGCGCGGACCGACCTCGAGAAGCTGGTCGGCGCGCGATTGCAGGCCCGGCAGCAAGGTCGAAACATTGGAGCGCATCTGGAAGAGATGCAGATAGAGCATCTCGGCGTGAAGCTTCGTGAACCGGCCCCCGGTGATGAGGATGCGGTTGCGCGGATCCGACAGGGCTGCGACCGCCAGCTCGAAATCGGCGACGGAGAGGCGCCGGAAGGTCTCGGTCACGCAGGCGGAGAAGGCAGCGGCGGATTCGCGCAATAGCGTGCCCGGGCGCGCTTCCGCACGATGATAAAGCGACAGCGGCGACGTGCTGCGCGCTTCCATCTCGCGCAACAGAACCTTCTGGAAATCGGTGTAGCTCAAGAAGCCGAGCCTGGCGATGAAGCGGACGACCGTCGGTCCCGAAACGCCGGCACGCCCGGCCAAGGCCGCGACCGTCTCGAAGCCCGCCAGCATGCCGCTCGTCGTCAATTCACGCGCCACTTTCTGCTCTGCCGGCGTGATGTCTTGGGCGACAGCCTCGATGCGCTCGGCAATGGCGTGAAAATCGGTTCCGGCGATCATGAATGATTTGTTACAGGTTCCGAAATTCCTGTCAATTCAGTAATGAATATTGACAGAGACGGCGCGCCTCTCCATAGGCTTGGCCAAGATGAGCTGGACCGCTCCCTTCGACATCGTCAATCCCACCGGCAAGGCCGGGATCGTCATCGTCTGCGATCATGCGAGCAACGCCGTGCCGCAAGCGATTGGCGATCTCGGTGTCGCGCCGCAGGACATGCAACGCCATATCGCCTGGGATATCGGCGCCACGCCGATCGCGCGCCGTCTCGCGGAAGCTTTCGATGCGCCGGCCATACTGTGCGGGACCTCGCGGCTCGTGATCGACTGCAACCGCAAGCTCGATGATCCGACCCTCATCCCGTTGACGAGCGACGGGACCGTCATTCCCGGCAATGCGGGGCTGACCCCGGCGCAGCGGCGCCATCGTATCGACGCCTATTTCACCACTTATCACGATGCCTGCCGGCGGGTCGTGGCGGAGAGGCTCGCCAAAGCTGAGCGGCCCCTCTTCCTCTCCATCCATTCGATGACCGACCGGATGAATGGCGGCGGCCACCGTCCGTGGGAGATCTCGCTCTCCTCCAATGAAGACCGCAGGGCCACCGATCCCGTGCTCGTCGCCTTGCGGCGCATGCCCGATCTCGTGGTCGGCGACAACGAGCCCTATGACATGGACCCCCGCGCCGATTATTCGACGCCCGAACATGCGCTGGCGCATGGGCTCGATTATCTGCAAGTCGAGTTCCGCCAGGACCGTGTCGCGGCGGCCGAGGGCCAGGAGCGTTTCGCCATGATCCTCGCCAGGGCGATCCGGGATTCAGGGATCCTCAGGTAAATCCGCAATACATGATGTGAAGGCCGACGCGGCCGAGGCTTGGATGGGCGAAGGCGCCGGGAACCGTGCCGACGATGGCAAAGCCATGCCGCTCATAAAGCCGGATGGCGGCGGCGTTCGAGGCGGCGACGGCATTGAACTGCATGCCCGCATAGCCCTGTTCACGCGCCCAGGCGAGCGCATCGACCAGCAGCGCCGTGCCCACACCACGTCCCCGCGCATCGGCCGCGACCATGAAGCTCGCCGTCGCCACATGCGCACCCGGTCCTGCCCGGTTTGGTCCCATCTTGGCGGTGCCGAGAACCCGCGGTCCCGCGACGGCCACGACCGTCCGTCCGGGCGGCGGCGCGATCCAGATGCCGTGCGCCTGTTCAGCGGTCATCGCCGGGTCGTAAGTGAACGTGTCCTCGGCCAAGACGATGCCCTGCACGATCGGCCAGACTTTCGGCCAATCAGCTTCGCTGAAGTCGCGAATATGGAGAGCGCTGGTGCTCATCCGCATAGGCATAGGAAGCCCGCGGCCGCCTGGCAATCCTTATGAGGCCGCCTTTCGCGAGACGGTGTTGCGATCCGATTGCGGCCACTCTGCCCGGCTCGCCAGCTCATCGAGCGTCAGATGGCAGCGCAGGCGAAGGCCGGCTGCCGTCTCGCGCCAGGGCGGCGCTTCCGTCTCGCAGATCGCTCCCTTCTTCCAGGCGCAGCGCCCGGCATAGACGCAAGCCGTGCCCGCTTGCGCGACCGTGGCCAGCGACCGGCGCAGAGCAGCGGGTTTGCGCCTTTTGCGCGGGCTCGGCACCGCCATCAGGAGGCTGTGGGTATAAGGATGGAACGGCGCCTCGAAGACCTGGTCGCGAGGGCCGATCTCCATGATCTCGCCGCGGAAGAGCACGCAGACGCGATCGGCCAGCATGCGCACGACCGCAAGGTCATGCGAGATGAACAGCATGGTGATGCCATGCTCGGCCTTGAGCCTTTGCAACAGCGCCAGGATATTGGCCTGGACCGAGACGTCGAGGGCCGAGAGGATCTCGTCGCAGAGCAGCAAGGACGGCTCGGCGACCAAGGCGCGCGCGATCGCGACGCGCTGGCGCTCGCCGCCCGACAATTGATCGGCAAAGCGGCCGGCATATTTCTGGTCGAGCCTGACGTCGCCGAGCGCCTCGGCGACGCGCGCGGCTTGCGCGCTCCGCTCGGCGCGGAAGAAGAACTCGATCACCCGCGCCACGATGCTGCCGATCCTGGCGCGGGGATTGAGCGAGGCGTCGGGATTCTGGAAAATATACTGGATGCGCCGGCGCTGATCGTCGCTACGGTCCTTGACCTGAGGCGGCAGCGCAACGCCCGAGAGGCTGATCTCGCCCTTGGCCGGCGAGACGAGGCCGGCGATCGCCCGCGCCAGTGTGGATTTGCCGCTGCCCGACTCGCCCACCAAGGCGAAGGTCTCGCCCTCGGCGACGCTCAGCGATATGTCATGCAGGGCCTGGAACTGTTTCGCGCCCTTGCCATAGACGATGTTGAGATTGCGGATGGCGAGAAGCGCATCGGCCCTGGCCTCGCGCGGCGGCAGCGCCGCGACGTTCTCCGCGTGCCGCGGTGGGATCTCGCGCCAGCGCCAGCAGGCCACCGAGCGGCCGTCGCTTTCATCTGCGAGATTCTGCCGCGTCGCGAAGCAGGGCTCGAGCGCATGGTCGCAGCGCGGCGCGAAGGGACAGCCGGGCGGCAGCGCCTGGCGCTCGAGCAAGCCGCGCATGGGCGCCGCCGGCGTTCCGGAGCGATCCTCGATGCGCGGAATGGAGCCGATAAGGCCTTGCGTGTAAGGATGCCGTGGATCGGCGAACAACACATCGCTCGGCGCGATCTCGACCAGGCGGCCGGCATACATGACGCCGATGCGATCGGCGATCTGCGCCAGAAGCCCCAGATCATGTGTCACATAGAGCATGGACATGCCGAGCCTGGCCCGCAGGTCGACCAGCAGCGAGACGATCTGCTCCTGTGTCGTCACATCGAGGCCGGTCGTCGGCTCGTCGAGCACGACGAAGCCCGGGTCGCAAGCGAGCGCCATGGCGATGCAGACGCGCTGCTGCTGGCCGCCGGACAGCTGATGCGGATAACGCCTCGCGAAGGCGTCCGTCGCCGGCAGGCCGACGAGATCGAGGAGCTTGAGCACGCGTTTGCCCGCGGCATGGCTCCCCTGGAACTTGCCGTGGGCGGCGAGGACTTCCGCGATCTGCTCGCCGATGAGAATGCCGGGATTGAGCGCCGTCGTCGGATTCTGCGGCACGAAGCTCACATCGACGCCGCGCAGGCGATCGAGCTCGGGCCGCGGCAAGGAGAGGATGTTCACGCCATTGAGCCTGACCTCGCCCTTCTCGATCCGGGTCGCCGGATGGCGATAGCCGAGGAGCTGCAAGGCGACGGTGGACTTGCCGCAGCCCGATTCCCCGACGAGGCCGAAGACCTCCCCCTTGGCCACGGCGAAACTCACGTCATCGACGACGCGCAGCCAGCCATTGCCCTGACGGTAGGCGACCGAGAGACGCGCGACCTCGAGGGGATATTTCGTCATTGGTTCCCGAGCTTCACGGTGCGGCCGAGGATGCGGGCAAGTCCCTCGGTGAAGAGATTGAGGCCGACGACGAGCGAGGCGAGCGACAGGCCGGGTCCCAGCACGGTCGCCGGCGAGACGATGAGCAGCGCCCGGTTCTCGCTGATCATGAGGCCCCATTCGGGCGTCGGCGGCCTGAGGCCGAAGCCGAGGAAGCCTAAGGAACCGATCAGGACCGGCGCATAACCGGCCCTCAGCGCGAATTCGACCAGGAGGACGCTCGAGGCGTTGGGCAAAAGCTCGCGGCGCATCACCGACCAGGCGCTCTCGCCGCGCAGCCGCGCGACGGTGACGAAATCGCGAGTCGCGATGTCGATGGCCGCGGCGCGCGCCATGCGGGCGATGCGGGGGGCATAGACGAGCGCCACCACCAGCACGACCAGGAGCGGATTGCCGGAGGCTTCGCTGCCCGCCGCGGTGATGGCGATCAGCGCCAGGACGAGGAAGGGAATGCTGATCAAGGCCTCGAGGAAGCGCTGGATGACCTCATCAATCCAGCCCCCGACATAGCCCGAGAACAGGCCGACGACGGCGCCGATGAAAAGGCCGAGCAGCGTTCCCGACAAGGACAGCAGAATGACGATATGGCTGCCATGGACGACGCGGCTGAAGACATCGCGGCCGAGCTGGTCGATGCCGAAAGGATGGAGCCAGGTGGCGCCGGACAAGGGAATGCCGGCGCCCATCTGGGAATAGCCATAGGGCGCCCAGAAGGGTCCGGTGACGGCAACGAGAAGATGGAGGATGAGGATGACCGCGCCGATGCGGAAGCTCATCGGCGTCTGGCGCCACAGAGAGAGCCAGCGGTTCTGGCGCCGAGATGCGGAAGCGGGGATTTCGTGCGCCGTCATGGTCAGCCAGTCCGCAAACGGGGATTGAGCAGGATCGCCGCGATGTCGGCGATGAGATTGGCCGCCACATAGACCAGCGCCGAGATCATCACCGTCGCCTCGATGACCGGCAGGTCGCGCAATTGCAATGAATCGACGAGCAGGCTGCCGAAGCCCGGATAGCTGAAGACCTTCTCCACTACCACGACGCCTCCGATGAGATAAGCGAGATTGAGGGCGGTGACATTGAGGGTCGGCACCAGTGCGTTGGGCAAGGCATGGCGCAAGAGCACGCGGCGGGCGGAAAGGCCTTTGAGCTCGGCGGTCCGGATATAATCGGAATCGAGCACCTCGATGAGGTTGTCGCGCAGCATGCGCACCGCATAGACCGCCATGACGATGGCGAGCGTCACCGCGGGCAGCGTCATGGCGGTGATGTATTCGAAGGCGCTCGATGAGTCATCGACCAGCGAGATCGCCGGCAGCAGCGGCAGAGCGACGACAAAGATCAGAAGGAGGATGGTGGCGAGCAGGAAATCCGGCATCGACAGGAGGATGAGGGTTACGATCGATAAAGCGTGATCGACCGGACGGTCGCGCCGCAAGGCCTGGATGGTGGCGGGAATGACCGTCAAGGGCACATAGAGCAGGAAGGCGTAGAGCGACAGCAGTACCGTGTTGAAGATGCGCGGCGCCAGTATCTCGGTGACCGAGCGGCTGCTCACCAGCGATTTGCCGAGATCGCCGGTCAGGAGGCCGCCGAGCCAGGAGAGATAGCGAAGCGCCGCCGGCCGGTCGAGGCCGAGCTCGGTGCGCAAGGCGGTCAGCGCCTCAGGCGTCGCGTCGCGGCCGAGGATGCGGCTCGCGACGTCTCCGGGCAGGATCTCGAGGATCGAAAAGACGACGAGCGAGACGATGAGCAGCGTCACGACCGAAAGCGCGATGCGCCTCAGGATCAGCGTGACCATGCCCTATCGCTCCCCCTTTCAGATCCGGATGCGCCAGGAGGCGCATCCGGCATACGCCTCGTCTTCTACTTGCAGCTCAGATCCTCGAAATTGAGATTGAAGTTCTGCGCGCGCGGCGTGTAGCCCTCGCAGCCCTTGCGCAGGGCGAGGACCTGATGGACGAACATCGGCAGGATGAGCCCGCCCTCTTTGGCCAGGAGCTCGCCCACTTGCTGGAAGAGCTTGGTGCGCTCGGCCGTGTCGACGGTGGTGTTGGCCTTGAGCAGCAGCGCGTCATAATCGGGCCGTTCCCAATGGGTCTCCTTCCATTTGGCGTTCTGCGTATAGGCCACCGCCAGGCCTTCGCCGGGCGGGCGCATCGACCAGGCCGAGGTCACGATCGGCTTCTTCAGCCACACATCGTCCCAGAAGCTGTCGGGGGGCGTGACGACGACATTGATGTCGATGCCGGCGGGCTTCGCCATCTCGGCATAGACCTGCGCCATGCGCACCATGCCGGGCACGCCTTCGGCCGTGTAGAGGTCGAATTTTAGCCCGTCCTTGTAGCCCGCTTCCGCCAGCAGCTTCTTGGCGAGCTCGTAATCCTGCTTGGGCGCCTCCTTGGTGTAGGAGGCGGGCGCCCCCACCGGCACCGGATTGTCGGCGCCGACCTGGCCGAAGCCCAGAAGCACGGTGTTGACCATCGCCTGCCGGTCGACCACGGCCTTGAGCGCTTCGCGCACGCGCACATCATCGAAGGGCTTGGTGTCGACCCACATGGAGACGGTCATCGAGTTCGATGCCGAGGTCTCGAGGAGCTGGACCGAAGGATCATCCTTGAGCGAGGGGATCACGGAGGGATCGACATTCAGCATGAGGTCGACCTGGCCCGCCTTGATCGCCGAGACCGCCGCCACCGGCTCCTGGGCGACGGTGATGCGGATGCATTCGGACTTGGGCTGGCCCTTGTTCCAGTAATTCGGATTCTTGCGCAGGATGCGTACCGGATTATTGGGGACGAACTGCTCCTGCATGAAGGGGCCGGTGCCGTCTTCCTTCAGCCGCAGATCCTCCTTCTTGGCGCCGTCGGGCACGATATTGGTGAATTTGTTGGTGATGAGAACCGGAAGCTCGACGACGGGCTTCGGCGTCGTGAAGCTCACCGTGTATTTGTCGACCGCCTTGATGCCCTTGGGATCGAGGAATTCGAGAACGGCCTTGGCGCCCGAGCCCGTCTTCTCGTCGAGCAGGCGCTGGAAGGAATAGACGACGTCGGCGGAAGTGAAGTCCTTGCCGCTGTGGAATTTGACGCCTTCCCGGAGCTTGAAGGTCCAGGTGAGGCCGTCATCCGACACCTTCCACTCGGTGGCGAGTTCAGGCAGCACGTTGAAATTGTCGTCGATATCGACGAGGCGGTTGTAGACGGCGAAAGTGTGATAGGCATCATCGCCCGAATGCATGTCGGCCGGGTCCATGGACTGCTTTTCGCCGCTCCATTCATAGCCCAGCACCTTGACGCATTCATCGCCGGCCGCGGCATGGCCGGCTTCTGCAAACCACACCAGCGCCAGAGCGGATAGCGCCGCACCTAATAGTCCCTTGGATGTCTTCATGGTCGTCCCTCCTGAGAAATTATCATCTATTGGCCAATCGCGAGCGATCGGCGGGGGCAGTTCCGAAATGTCGGACTTCAGTTCATTAATCTAGAAAGGGCACAATAACCGCGCGGTGGGGCGAGTCAAGAAAAGGCGAAAGCGCGCGCGGGCCGCCGGCGCATTGGTGCACGCGCGTATCGATCGCGAATTTGTCGCAAGAGTTTTGATCGGTTCAGCGTTCCGCTGAAGCGCCGTAGCCGCCGCCGGTCGGCGTGCGGATCATGATCGCATCGCCCGCTTCAAGCCGCACCTGGCAGCAGCCCGGCTGCTGCTCGCAGGTGCCGTCCTGCCGGCGGACCAGGTTCACGCCGAGCTCACCCGGATCGCCCCCCTTCACGCCGAACGGTCGCACGCGCCGATGGCCCGAGAGGATTGCGCAGTCCATGGCTTCGAGGAACCGGATGGTGCGCTCGGTGCCGTCGCCCGCCCGCCAGCGTCCCTTGCCGCCCGAATTCCGCCTGATATGGAAATCCTCGAGCAGCACCGGATAGCGCAGTTCCAGGATCTCGGGGTCGGTGAGGCGTGAATTGGTCATATGGGTGTGGACGGCATCGGCGCCGTCGAAGCCCGGCCCTGCCGGCGCGCCGGAACAGATCGTCTCGTAATATTGATGCTCGTCATTGCCGAAAGTGAGATTGTTCATCGTGCCTTGCGAGGCCGCCATGATGCCGAGCGCGCCGAATAGGCAGTTGGTGACCGCCTGGCTCACCTCGACATTGCCGGCGACGACGGCCGCCGGGAAGCTCGGCGACAATATCGTGCCTTCCGGGATGATGATCCTGACCGGCCTCAGGCATCCGGCATTCATCGGAATGGCGGCGTTGACCAGGACGCGGAAGACATAGAGCACGGCGGCGCGGGCGACCGGCGTCGGCGCATTGAAATTGTCGTCGCGCTGGGGAGATGTGCCGGTGAAATCGACGGTCGCCTCGCGCCTGGCGCGGTCGATCGACAGGCGGACGCGAATGACGCTGCCCTGGTCGAGCTCATAGGTGAAGGCGCCGTCGGCGAGATCGACGATGGCGCGGGCGACGCTCTCGGCCGCGTTGTCCTGGACATGCGCCATATAGGCATTGACGACGGCGAGGCCGAAATGATCGACCATCTTGCGCAGCTCGGCGACGCCGCGCTCATTGGCGGCGATCTGCGCCTTGAGGTCGTTGACATTCTGCACGGCATTGCGGACCGGATAGAGTCCGCTGGTCAGAAGCCGTTCAAGCTCGGCCTGGCGGAACCGCCCGCGGTCGACCAGCTTGAAATTGTCGATATAGACGCCCTCCTCCTGGATGGTGCGGGCTTGCGGCGACATCGATCCCGGCGCCGTGCCGCCGACATCGGCATGATGGCCGCGCGAGGCGACGAAAAACTGCAAGGCGCCGGTCTCGGCGAAGACCGGCGTCACCACCGTGATGTCGGGCAGATGCGTGCCGCCATTATAGGGGGCATTGAGCGCGAAAACGTCGCCCGGCGCCATGGCGCCGCCAAAGCTCTGGATCACGCTCTTCACCGACATGTCCATCGAGCCCAGATGCACCGGCATATGCGGCGCATTGGCGACGAGCGCGCCCTCGGCATCGAAGACGGCGCAGGAGAAATCGAGCCGCTCCTTGATGTTGACCGAATAGGCGGTGTTCTGCAGCGTCAGGCCCATCTGCTCGGCAATCGACATGAAGAGATTGTTGAAGACCTCGAGCAGGACCGGATCGGCCGTCGTTCCGGTCGGCGAGGCCCGGCGCAAGGGCGTCATGCGCTCGAGCAGCACATGGTTCTTGGCCGTGATCCGCGCGCCCCAGCCTTCTTCCAGGATGATGGTCTGATGCGGCTCGATCAGCAGAGCGGGTGCGGCAATGACATGTCCCGGCCGCAGGTCGGCGCGGAAATGGACGCCCGCCTCCTGCAGGACGCCTTGCGAATAGAAGCGCGTGCGTTGCCGGGGCGCGGCTTCCGCCTCTGGCGCATCGGTCTCACCCTCCGCAAGCGCATGGCCACCGCCGATCGCCTCGACGAAGAGCGCATCGAAAGCGATGGCATTGGTCTCGTCGATGAAACCGAAGCGGATCTTGTGCGCCGTCTCGAAATCAGCCGTCATCGCAGCGATGGTGCCGAAGGGGACAGCGAGCGCGGTGTCGGTGCCGGCATAGCGCAGATGCGCCTGGCGGTTGACCGCGATATCGGCCAGCGCGACGCCCTGCGCCAGGACCTCCGCCAGAGCCGCCTCGGCGAGTTCGCCCAGCATCTTCTCCGCCGCGCACAGTCCTTCCGCTGCAAAGGGGGCATGCAAGGTGCGCTGCCGCACGGCGCGAATGTCGGCGAGGCCCATGCCATAGGCGGAGAGGACGCCCGAATGCGGATGGATGAGGACGGTCTCGATGCCGAGCGCATCGGCGACGAGACAGGCATGCTGCCCCCCGGCCCCGCCGAAACATTGCAGCGCGTAGCGCGTCACGTCATAGCCGCGCTGCACCGAGATCTTCTTCACCGCCGCCGCCATGTTCTCGACGGCGATGCGGATGAAGCCGTCGGCGACCTGCTCAGGGCTCATCTCCTTGCCAATGTCGCTGGCGAGGGCGGCGAATTTGGCGCGCACGCCCTCCCGGTCGAGCGGCTGGTCATGCGTCGGCCCGAAGATCGCCGGGAAGAGCTCCGGCTGGAGCTTGCCCAGCATGACATTGGCATCGGTCACGGTGAGCGGGCCGCCGCGGCGATAGGCGGCGGGGCCCGGATTGGCGCCGGCCGAGTCCGGACCCACCGTGAAGCGCGAGCCGTCGAAATGCAGGATCGAGCCGCCGCCGGCGGCTACCGTATGGATCAGCATCATCGGCGCCCTGACGCGGATGCCGGCGACCTCGGTCTCGAAGGTGCGCTCATAGTCGCCGGCGAAATGCGACACGTCGGTCGAGGTGCCGCCCATGTCGAAGCCGATCACCTTGTCGATGCCGGCGCGCCGCGCCGTCTCGATGCAGCCGACGACGCCGCCCGCCGGGCCGGAAAGAATCGCATCGCGGCCCTGGAACAGCTCGGCCGCGGTAAGCCCTCCCGAAGACGTCATGAACATCAGCCGGCAGCCGCTCGCCTCGCCGCCGAGCTCCTGGGCGACGCGGTCGACATAGCGCATGAGAATCGGCGAGAGATAGGCATCGACGACGGTAGTGTCGCCGCGCCCGACGAGCTTGACCAGCGGATTGACCGCGTGCGAGGCGGAAATCTGGGTGAAGCCCAGCTCCTTGGCGATCTCCGCCACTTGCTTCTCATGGGCCGGATACTGATAGCCATGCATGAACACGATGGCGCAGGCGCGAATGCCGTCGGCATGAGCCTTGCTGAGGGCGCGGCGGGCGCCTTCGACATCGAGCGCCCTCTCCACCGTGCCATCGGCGCGCACGCGCTCATCGACTTCGTGGACGGCTTCATAGAGCTGTTCCGGCTTGACGATGGCTTGCGCGAAAATATCCGGGCGCGCCTGGTAGCCGATCCTGAGCGCGTCGCGGAACCCTTTGGTGATCAGAAGAACGGTCCGGTCGCCCTTGCGCTCGAGCAGCGCATTGGTGGCGACCGTCGTGCCCATTTTCACGGTCGCGATCTCCTGGGCAGGAATGGGCGCACCCGCGGCGACGCCCAGGAATTCCCTTATCCCCTGGAGGGCCGCATCGGGATAGGCCTCGGGATTCTCGGACAAAAGCTTCTTGACCAGCACCCGCCCTTCGGGGCTGCGTGCCACCACATCGGTGAAGGTTCCCCCGCGGTCGATCCAGAATTCCCATTTGGACAAGGCATTTCTCCGGGCTTTCGGACATAATAGGCACGATATATCGATAAAATGTCAATATGGACGGCCGATAAAATTGCTCGTAGAGAGGGAATATTGCCCAGAAGGATCAGCCATGGTCGACCCAGCTCACGAATTCAACGTCCCGATCGTCTCTTCGGCCCATCTCGCCGCCGGCGCCATGCCGGCCCTTTCCGAGTTCGAGTTCGGGGCGATCATCGTGTCGCACGCCTTCGACCGCTGGATGGTGCGCTGCATGGCGGCCGCCGGCGTGCCCGACATGTCGCCCGTCGACGTCCTCGTCCTGCATTCGGTCTATCACCGCAACAAGGCGAAGCGGATGGCCGATATCTGCCTTGTGCTCAACATCGAAGACACGCATGTCGTGAGCTACGCGATCAAGAAGCTCACGCGCCTCAAGCTGGTGGCCAGCCACAAGCAGGGCAAGGAGAAGTTCATCTCGACGACCGCGACAGGGGCGCGCGCCTGCCAGCGCTACCATGAGATCCGCGAGGCCCTCCTCGTCCGTTCCGTCGGCACGATCGGCCTCGACCAGCAGAGCCTGTCCCGGATCGCGGCCCAGATGCGCGCCCTGTCGGGACATTACGACCAGGCCGCGCGCGCCGCCGCCTCGCTCTGATCCATCCTCTGACGCGCTTTTCATCGGCAGCCGCAGCAACTGCCCAACAATCGGCCTTGACACTCTTCTGGCGATTTGCCAACGTTTCGTCGATAAATTTTAAAAAAGCTTACGGGGATGGATCGGTGACAGGACAGGGTTGGCGTGCAATCCCGCAGATCCCTCTCGGCATGAGTCCATAACAGCGACAACAGGAGAGGATCGCCCATGTCTTTTCACCAGACATTTCGCCGTTTCACTTTTGCGCTGGCGCTTTCCGCCAGCGCCATCGCGCTCGCTCCTGCAGCTGCGCTCGCGCAAGGCGGGACATTGATCTGGGGCATGCCGGCCGAGACCGATACGCTCGATCCGCATGCGACCGGCGGCTGGAGCACCTATCAGGTCACCTATCAGATCTTCGAAGGCCTGGTGAAGGAAGACCTCACCAAGGCTGATGTGCCGACGCCCGAGCTCATTCCCGGCCTCGCCACATCCTGGACCATCTCGCCGGACGGCCTGCAATACACCTTCACCTTGCGCGAGGGCGTCAAATTCCATGACGGCACGCCCTTCGACGCCGCGGCGGTAAAATTCAATTTCGAACGCTTCTGGGACGAGAGCTCGCCCAATTTCTACAAGAAGGCGAAGGCCTTCGTCATCGCCTACACCAAGTGGATCAAGAGCGTCGAGGTCGTCGACCCGATGACGGTGCGCGTCACGCTCAAGGCGCCGAACTATCAATGGCTGCGCCAGGGCCTGCAGAGCTACGGCCAGCCTCTGATGGTGAGCCCGGCCGCGGTGAAGAAATACGGCAATGAGGGCATCGTCGCCCATCCGATCGGCACCGGGCCGTTCAAATTCGTCGAGCGCGACCAGGGCGTCAAGACCGTCATCGAGCGCAATGACGACTACTGGGGCAACAAGGCCAAGCTCGACAAAGTGATCTTCCGTCCGCTGCAGGATCCGGCGACCCGCATCAATGCGCTGGAGAACGGCGAGATCCACATGATCACCACGCCCCCCTGGGACGAGATCGAGCGCCTCAAGGATGAAGGCTTCGTGGTCACGACCAACAAGAACGTGCCCTATATCAACTTCATCCATCTCAACTTCAAGAATCCGGCGCTGAAGGACATCAGGGTGCGCAAGGCCATCAACATGGCTATCGACCGCGAAGGCCTCGCCAACGAGATCTATCGCGGCACCGGACGCGCCGAATATGGCATGCTGTCGCCCGGCACCGATGCCTATGATCCCAATTTCAAGAGCTTCACCTATGACCCGGAAGGGGCGAAGAAGCTCCTCGCCGAGGCCGGCGTGAAGGACCTCAAGCTCGTCTTCGAGATCCCGCAATATGGCACGGGCGAGATCGTCGAGACCTGGATCCAGCGCGATCTCAAGAAGGTCGGCATCGACGTCGAATTGCGCAAATATGAATGGGTGACCTATCTCGGCAAATGGGCCGGCGGCATGCCGGAAGACGTCGCCATGAACGAGATCGGCTGGGGCATGTCGACGCCGTCCTGGATCGACATCGTGTCGCGCTGCGACTCGGCCCCTCCCGGCGGCATCAATTCCGGCTATTATTGCAATCCGGAAGTCGACAAGCTGCTCGACCAGGCGATCCTCGAGCGCGATCCGGTGAAGGCCAAGGAAATCTACCAGAAGGCCAACCGCATCATCATGGACGATGCCGCTTTTGTGCCGCTCGTCGACGACCTGCAGCCGATCATCACGTCGGCCAAGGTCAAAGGCTTCGTCAATCCGCCGGAAGACTGGTACGATCTCTCCGTCGTCACGGTGGAATAGAGTGGAACCGGCCGCCTCCGGGCGGCCGGACTTAAAGGGCGCATATGGGATCGTTCATCGCCAGACGGCTCTTGAGCATCGTTCCGGTGATCTTCGGCGTGTCGGTTGTCATCTTCCTCCTGGTCCAGTTGACGCCCGGCGATTCAGCCACCGCCCTTCTCGGACCCCAGGCAACGGAGGAGGCCAAGCAGGAACTGCGCCAGGCGCTCGGCCTCGACCGCCCCTTGCCGATCCAATATGGCGCGTGGCTCAAGCGCACGCTCTCGGGCGATTTCGGCACCTCGATCGCGACCCAGATCCCGGTCACCGACCTCGTCCTGCCGCGTTTCGTCAACACGCTGATCCTCACCTCCTCGGCCCTCCTCCTCGCCATGATCATCGGCTATTCGATCGGCCTCTTCGCCGCGCTCAGGGCGCATTCGGCCTTCGACCGCTCGACCATGTCGCTGAGCCTGCTCGCCGGCAGCGCGCCCGAATTCTGGCTCGGGCTGATGCTGGTGCTGCTCTTCGCCATCAAGCTCAAATGGCTGCCGGTCTCCGGCATGGAGGACATGGCGGGCGATGGCGGGCCCCTCGACCTCCTGAAGCATCTCATCCTGCCCGCCATCACCGCAGCGCTCGGGCCTGCGGCAATCATCACCCGCATCGTGCGGGCGAGCCTCATCGACACGCTGCGCCGGCCGCATGTGCGCGTCGCCCGGGCGAAAGGCATCAAGCGCGCATCCCTGCTGCGCCGCCATGTCATTCTGAACGCCCTGCCATCGATCACCACCATCACCGGCCTGCAGCTCGGCTATCTGATGGGCGGCACGCTTCTCACCGAAGTGGTCTTCGCCTGGCCGGGCCTCGGCTCGCTGCTCTATGATTCGATCACGGCGCGCGACATTCCGGTGCTGCAGGCGACGACGCTGCTCATCGCCTTCACCTTCGTCATCGCCAATATCGTCGTCGATGTCATCAATGCCGTGCTCGATCCCCGGTTGCGCGAGGCCTGATCATGACCAGCCCCGCGCTCGAGCAGACCGAACCCCTTTCCCGACGCTTGAGGTCGCCGCGGCGCTTCTGGCGCATCAAGGCCTTCTTGCGCAACTGGACCGCGGTCACGGCCGCGGCATTCCTGCTCATCGTGCTCCTGGCGAGCGTGCTCGCACCCTTCCTCAGCGCGCATGGTCCCTATGATGCCGACAACCTGTCGCGCTATGTCCCGATCGGGACCGAAGGCTATCTGCTCGGCACCGACCAGCAGGGCCGCGACATGGTCGCCCGCCTCCTTTATGGCGGGCGCATCTCGCTCCTGGTCGGCATCCTGCCGACATTGACCGCGAGCGCCATCGGCCTGGCGCTTGGTCTCCTCGCCGGCTATACGCGCGGGCTTGCCGATCACGTGATCATGCGCTGCCTCGATGTGGTCTTCGCCTTTCCGATGGTGCTGCTCGCCATCGCCATCGCCGGCGCCATGCAGCCCGGTGTCTCGACCGAGATCATCTCGATCACCGTCATCCTGATCCCCTATTTTGCCCGCCTTGCCCGCACCGCCACGCAGGACGTCGCCGCCATGCCCTATATCGAGGCGGCCCGCGCGGCCGGCGGCTCGCCCACCGACATCATGCTGCGCTATGTGCTGCCCAATGTGTTCAGCCCGGTCATCGTCTATGCGACGACCTTGATGGGCCTGATGATCGTGGTGGGCTCGGGCCTGAGCTTCCTCGGCCTCGGCGTCCAGCCACCGACGGCGGACTGGGGCGCCATGGTGGCGGAGGGACGCGTGGTGCTAAGGCGCGCCCCGCATGTCACCGTGCTCCCGGGAATCATGATCCTTGCCGTCTCGCTTGCTTTTAACTTCCTCGGCGACGGCATCCGCGACGCGCTCGATCCGCGGTCGATCCGGCGATGACGGACGCAGCCGACATCACGCTCGAGGTCAAGAACCTCACCACGCGCTTCGGCAACGCCCGAACCGGCGCCACCGTCGTCGATGGCGTGAGCTTCAACTTGAAGCGCGGGCGCACCACGGCGCTGGTCGGTGAATCGGGCTGCGGCAAGTCGGCCACCGCTCTGTCGGTGATGCAGTTGCTCGAGCCGCCGGGCGAGGTGATCGCGGGCGAGGTCAAGCTCGGCGGCGTCGATCTCATGCGCCTCAGCGATGCCGAGATGACTGAAGTGCGCGGACGCCGCATCGGCATGGTGTTCCAGGACCCGATGACGTCGCTCAATCCGCTCCTGTCCATTGGCGACCAGATCGCCGAGACGCTCACCGCCCATACCGATCTCTCGCGCCGTGAGGCCGAGCAGCGCGCCGTCGATCTTTTGACCCGGGTCGGGGTCGCCGATGCCGGGCGGCGCGTCCATGATTATCCGCATCACTTCAGCGGCGGCATGCGCCAGCGCGTCCTCATCGCCGCGGCGATCAGCTGCTCGCCCGAGATCATCATCGCCGATGAGCCGACGACCGCGCTCGACGTCACCGTCCAGGCCAAGATCCTGCGCCTGCTCTACGACCTGCAGCAGGCCATGCATGCCTCGCTCCTCCTCATCACCCATGATCTGGGCGTCGTCGCGGCGATGGCGGATGAGGTGATCGTCATGTATGCGGGCCGGATCGTCGAGCAGGCCGATGTCGACACGTTGTTCCACCGGCCGCGCCATCCCTATACCAAGGCGCTGCTCGCCTGCGTCGAGGGCATCAGCGACCGGGCTGCGGCGCTCGAGCCCATCCAGGGCATGGCGCCCGATCTGAAAGATCCGCCGCCGGGCTGCCGCTTCGCGCCGCGCTGTCCCTCGGTGCGCGATGTCTGCCGGCGCCGGGATCCCCGCCTCGCGCCCTATTCCGCGCGCCATGACGTGGCCTGTCTTCTCGTCGGCGAGGAGGCCGCAGATGGCTGAGACGCTGCTCGAGGTCGCCCATCTCATCAAAACCTATCCGGCGCGCGGCAAGGGCCAGAAGGTCCAGGCGGTGGCCGATGCCAGCCTCGCTCTGGCGCGCGGCGAGACCTTGGGTCTCGTCGGCGAGAGCGGCTGCGGGAAATCGACCCTGTCGCGCCTCATCCTTTCGCTCGTCGCTGCCGATCAGGGCGCGGTCAGGATCGCCGGCGCCGATTTCCTCGGCGCGCCCCGCGAAGAGCAGCGGCTGATGCGGCGGCGCATCCAGATCGTGTTCCAGGACGCGTTGTCATCGCTCAATCCGCGCATGACGGTCGGCGTCAACATCGCCGAGCCCATGCGGCTGCAGGGGCTTGGCACGCAAGCCTCCAGGCGTGAAGAAGCCCGCCAATTGCTCGAGCTCGTCGGCCTCAGGGCCGAGGACGAAGACCGCTATCCGCATGAGTTCTCGGGCGGCCAGTGCCAGCGCATCGCCATTGCCCGCGCCCTCGTGCTCAAGCCCGATATCGTCATCTTCGATGAAGCGGTCTCGGCCCTCGATGTCTCGATCCGCGCGCAGATCCTGCGCCTGATCCTCGACCTGCAGCAGAAATTCGGCCTGTCCTATATCTTCATCTCGCACGACCTCTCCGTGGTCAAACGCATCTGCGACCGGATCGCGGTCATGTATCTCGGCCGCATTGTCGAGATCGGCTCATCCGATGCCGTCTGCGGCAGCCCGCGCCATCCCTATACGGAGGCGCTGTTGCGCGCCATCCCGATCGCCGATCCGCGGCGCATGCGGGTCGAGAATCTGGGATTGATCGAGGGCGACACGGTCGCCGCTGCGGGACCGTCCGGCGGCTGCGCCTTCGAGCCGCGCTGCCCGCATCGCTTCGCGCGCTGCGGCCTCAGCGTGCCGCCGCTCTTCGATATCGCCGCGGGCCACCGCGCCGCGTGCTTCCTCAACGAGACCGACCGCCAGCAAGGAGATCCCTGACCATGTCCACCAAGATCGTCGTCACCGGCTTTGAACCCTGGCAGCACGGTGCTGAAAACCCGACGCTCGAAGTCCTGTCGCAGCTCGAGACCGCCAATGACGTCGACGGCGAGCTGACGCTGGTCAGGCTGCCGGTCGATTCGAACAAGCTCGCGGACATCACGTCGAAGACGCTCGACGAGGTGAAGCCGGATCTGTGGTTCAGCCTGGGGCTGGCGCCCGGCCTCTCGGTCATCGCGGTCGAGCGCATCGCCGCCAATGTCATGGATTTCCCGATCCCCGATAATGTCGGGACGCAGCATGGCGGTGAGCCCGTCTTCGCCGACGGCCCCGCCGCGCATATGGCGACGCTGCCGGTGAAGCTCATTACCGAAAAACTGCGCCAGAGCGGCATTCCAGCGAAGATCTCCAACTCGCCCTCGACCTATCTGTGCAATCAGATGATGTATACGGTGCTGCATCTCATTGCCAAGAAAGGCCTGAAAACGCGCGCCGGCTTCATCCACGTCCCGGCGCATCCGCGTCTCGCCGCCATGCAGGACTATCCGCTGGTCGAGATGCCGTCGATGAGCACCGAATTGATGGCGCAGGCGGTGAAGAATGCCATCGGCACGACGCTGGTGTCGACGAAAGACAGCCGGGCGCCGGCCTTCAATTACTGAAGCGTCTGCACGATCACGTCGGACGCAGGAGCCCCGGCAGCGACGGCAGGATCGCCGCCGCCGGATCCATGCTCTCGGCGATGCCGGGCGGCAGTTTGCGGTCCAGCAAAAGGGTAGCCGTCCCATGGACCAGCGCCCACACTGCCGCCGCCTTGGCGTTCACCTCACTTTGGCGCTTCTCGCCGAGAACGGCCGCGACACTGTCGCAGAGCTGCTGCCAGGCTGCCCTCGAAGCGGTTTTGAGATGCGGCGAGGCCAGCGAACCGGCGCCCAGACGGAACATCAGGCCATAGACGGCGGGATTGGCGAGCGCGAAGGCGACATAGGCGCGGCCCATGGCTTCGAGCCGCGCCAGAGGCGATCCCTCCGCCTGATCGGCCGCCTTGCCAAGCGCCGCGACGAAGCGCTCGAAGCCCCTGGCGGCGATCTCGGCCAGGAGATCGTCGGCGGTCGCGAAATGATGGGCGGGGGCCGCATGCGAGACGCCGGCGCGGCGGGCGCATTGGCGCAAGGTGAAGCCTGAGAGCCCCTTCTCCTCCAGGAGTGCTATGGCCGCCGCGACCAATGCCTCACGCAGATCGCCGTGATGGTAGGTCCTGGGTCGCTTGCGGGCCGGCATGAAACTCCTCTACACCGCAATCCAGACACTGTCAAAATTAATCTTGACAATGACAAGATTTCGGCATTTTATGTCTTGTCACTGTCAAGATCGGAGTGGAGCATGACCCCCGAAGGCATTTTCACGGCAGCGAATTTCACCGCCATGGCGGGCTGGGCTGTGCTGGCGATAGGCGTGGTCTTCAACAATGCGCTGCTGCGCGACCTCATCGCCGGACGGGTCGTTCCCGCACTTCTGGCCGCCCTCTACACGGCGCTCATCCTGCTCCATTGGGCGGGCTCGCAAGGCGGCTTCGGCAGCCTCGCCGATGTCGCAAGCCTGTTCGCCAATCCCTGGCTGCTGCTCGCCGGCTGGGTGCATTATCTCGCTTTCGACCTCGCGATCGGATCGGCGATCGCGCGCAAGACCTTCGATGAAGGCCTGCCGCGCCTCGCTCTCGTGCCGATCCTGCCTTTGACGTTCCTGTTCGGTCCCATCGGCTGGCTCTGTTTCGAAGCGCTGCGCCTCATCGCACCGCTTCTGCAGCGCAAGGCACCCGCATGAAGGAGCACGCCATGACTCTCTCGATGACGGCTTCCACGCGAATCCCGCAATTGCTGCGCCAGGCGCCGAGCGGTTCGCCCCTGCTCTGGCGGAGCGCGCTCGTCTTCCTCGCCTTCTTCGTCATCCTCTATGCCGGCACCTTCATCGACAGCCGCCTCTTCAATGGGGTCAGCGTGTGGGAGAAGCCGGCCAAGTTCTTCCTGTCGCTCAGCCTGCATATGGCGACGCTCGCCTGGGGCCTGACGCTGCTCCCGGTGAATGATCGGCATAGGCCTGCGATCCGCCTGGCAAGCATCCTCTTCCTCGCGGCGGCCATCGGCGAAGTGATCTACATCACCTTTCGGGCGTCACGTGGCGAGGCTTCGCATTTCAACGAGGCGACGACGATCACCCGACTGCTCTATGCAGCAATGGGCCTGGGCGCCGTGGCCCTTTCGGTCGTGACCGGCTTCATCGGCTGGCGCATCCTGAGGCGGGCGCCTTCATCACCGCTCGCTTTCGCCACGGGCCTGGGCTTCATCCTCGCCGGTGGCATGGCCATCCTGTTCGGCGGGTATATGAGCGGACAAGGCTCACACTGGGTCGGCGGGGATCTGAGCGATGCGACGGGTCTTCCTTTCTTCCACTGGTCGACCACCGGCGGCGATCTCAGGGTTCCGCATTTCTTCGGGCTCCATATCATGCAGGCCCTGCCGGTCCTGGGATTCCTGGTCCGTGATCTTTCGCCGCCACAGGCAAAGAGCCTCACCGGGCTTGGCGCCGTCATCTGGGTCGGGCTGACATTCCTTACCTTTTTCCAGGCGATCTCCGGCCTGCCGTTCATCCCCTCCTAACTCGCCACTTGACGGCCGGCTGGTTTTGTAACACGCTTTACTAAAGCGCTTTACAAACCAGTGGAGGGGTATGACCAGGAAAGCCACGATCGGCGACGTCGCGAAGCGGGCGAAAGTCTCGCCGACCGCCGTATCGCGCTGGCTCAATGGCGGGCTCGAATTGCCGGAGGCGACGGGAGCGCGCATCCGCGCCGCGGTGACGGCCCTCGACTATCAGCCCCATGCCCAGGCGCGCCGCCTGTCGAAGGGCAAGGCCGAGGCGATCGGCATCGTCGTGCCCGACATCTCCAACGCCTTCTTCGCCCTCCTCGCGGGCGAAGCCGAACGTGTCGCCGTGGCATCGGGCCATGATGTGGTGATCTGGTCGTCGCGCAACCGCATCGAGCGCGAGCTCGCCTGTTTCGACCGCCTGCGCGGCGGCTATATCGACGGTCTCCTGCTCATCACCAATCACGAAGATGACGGCCGCCTCGCCGAGCGGATCAAATCCATGCCGGGCCGGGTGGTCATCATCGATGAGGATGTGGTGGGCGGCGTTGCGCCGCGCTTCTTCGTCGAGAACGAGCTCGGAGGCTTTACCGCCACCCGCCATCTGATCGAGCATGGGCATCGCCGCATCGCCCATATTGGCGGACCGAAAGGCGTCATGAGCGCCATCGAGCGCGCAGAGGGTTGGCGCCGCGCCCTCGCCGAGGCCGGCATCACGCCCGACGCCCAATGGCATGTGCGCACCGAATATGAAGTGGAGCCCGCGACCCGCGACGCTGCCCAGCTCTTCGCCCTCGATCCGCTGCCCACCGCGATCTTCGCCGGCAGCGATGCGGTGGCGCTGGGCGTCATGACACAAGCGCGCCGGCGCAGCATCGCCATCCCCAAAGATATCTCGCTTGTCGGCTTCGACGGCATGCCGATCAACGATTTGCTCGGCCCGCCGCTCACCAGCATCGCGCAACCGATCGACGATCTGGGGCGGCTCGGCGCCGAAAAGCTCCTCGCTTTGATCCAGGGTGAGCCCTTTGACGCCACGCGAACACGATTGCCGGTGGAACTGGTCCGGCGCGCCTCGGTTGCCGCCCCAAGGGATGATAAGTTTCGGGCTAAGCCCGCAAAAGATCGATGAGCAAGGGCCGTTGCCTTTGCATCGAGCACAGGGAGAGTGAAAGATGCTGAATATAACACGCAGGAAAATGATGCTGTCGGCAGCCGGCGCGGCTCTGGCGCTGTCTGTCGGCACAAGCCACGCCCAGGACAAGCCGACCATCGCGCTGGTGCAGATCAACCAGCAGGCCTTGTTCTTCACCCAGATGAACGACGGCGCCCAGAAGGCCGCCGATGCCGCCGGCGTCAAGCTCGTCATCTTCAACGCCAATAACGATCCCGCCGCGCAGAACAATGCGATCGAGACCTATATCCAGGAGAAGGTCGCAGGGCTCGTCGTCGTCGCCATCGACACCAACGGCATCATGCCGGCGGTCAATGCGGCGGCCGCGGCCGGCATCCCGGTCACCGCCGTCGATGCCGTCCTCCCTGCCGGTCCGCAAAAGGCGCAAGTCGGCGTCGACAATGAAGGGGCCGGCAAGGCCATGGGCGAGTTCTTCAATAAATATGTGACCGAAAATATGGGCGGCAAGGCCAAGCTCGGCATTGTCGGCGCGCTCAACTCGACCATCCAGAACATCCGCCAGAAGGGTTTTGAGGACGTGGTGAAGACCAATTCCGGCGTCACTACCGCCGGCGTCGTCGATGGCCGCAATGTGCAGGATTCGGCCCTTGCCGCGGCCGAGAGCCTGATCACCGCCAATCCCGACCTCAATGCCATCTATGCCACGGGCGAGCCGGCGCTCCTCGGTGCGGTCGCCGCGGTCGAGAGCCAGGGCAAGCAGGGCGACATCAAGGTCTTCGGCTGGGATCTGACCGCCCAGGCGATCAAGGGTATCGATGCGGGCTACGTCGTCGGCGTGGTGCAGCAGGATCCGGCTGGCATGGGCGCCGCCGCGGTCGATGCCTTGGTCAAGATCACCAAGGGTGAGAGCGTGCCGGCGACGATCCCGGTGCCGATCACCATCGTGACCAAGGACAATGTCGAGCCCTATCGCTCCGTCTTCAAATGACCGGCAGGGCATCAGCAGGGGCGGCTTCGGCCGCCCCACTTCCCCGCATCGCGCTTTCCGGCATCAAGAAGCGCTTCGGCAGCGTCGAGGCGATCAGGGGCGTCGATCTCGAGCTCTATGCCGGTGAGTGTGTCGGGCTCGTCGGCGACAATGCCGCCGGCAAGTCGACGCTGACCAAGATCATCTCCGGAACCTATATTCCCGATGAAGGCTCCATCGCCGTGAATGGCGCCGACGTGCGCTTCGCCACGCCCGCCGATGCGCGCAAGCATCATATCGAAATGGTCTATCAGGATCTGTCGCTCTGCGACACGATCGATGTCGCCGGCAATCTGTTCCTCGGCCGCGAGCCGATGAACGGCCCCTTCCTCGACCGCAAGGCAATGCGCCAGGGTGCGCGAGCGATGCTGGAGCGGCTCGAGATCAAGATCCCCAATCTCGATGCCCTCGTCGCGCAATTGTCCGGCGGCCAGCGGCAATCGATCGCCATCGCGCGCGCCGCGGCCTTCGATCCGCATGTCCTCATCATGGACGAGCCGACCTCGGCGCTCGCCGTCAAGGAAGTCGAGGCCGTGCTCGCGCTCATCAATCGCGTCAAGGCCAAGGGCGTCAGCGTGGTGCTCATCACCCACCGCCTGCAGGACCTGTTCAATGTCTGCGACCGGATCGTCGTCATGTATGAAGGGCTGAAAGTGGCCGAACGCAATATCGCGGAAACCGATCTCACCGACCTCGTCAGCCTGATCGTCGGCAAAGGCCATAAGGGAAGCAAAGCATGAATGCCTATTCCTCCCGGCCGCAAGGCTCGCGCTCGGCCGACCTGCTCGGCAGCCATGCGCAGCTTCTCTCCATTGCCGGCTTCTTCCTCATCATGGTCGTGATCTTTTCCATCGCGAGCCCGGTCTTCCTCTCGACCGGCAATATCCTGAACCTGGTGCGCCAGACCGCTCCCATCCTCATCGTCGCCGTCGCCATGACCTTCGTGATCACGACGGGCGGCATCGATCTCTCGGTCGGCTCGGTGGTGGCGCTGGTCAATGCGTCGGCCGCTCTCCTCCTGCAAGCGGGGATGCCCTGGCCTTTGGCGGTCATCGGCCTCCTCCTGCTCGGCGCCTTGATCGGCGCCACGCAAGGCTGGTTCATCGCCTATCAGGGCATCCAGGCCTTCATCGTCACGCTGGCGGGTCTTTCCGCCTTGCGCGGCATCGCACTCCTGATGACCGAGGGCTTCTCCATCCCGATCTCGACCGATCTCGGTTTCGTCACGATCGGCCGCGGCTGGTTCCTCGGCGTGCCGGCGCCGGCCTGGATCGCGGTCATCGTCGCCGTCCTCGGCCTCATCGCTTTCCAGGCTACCCGCTTCGGCCGCTATGTCACCGCCATCGGCGCCAATCAGGAAGCGGCGCGGCGCTCAGGGATAGCCACCAGGCGCATCATCCTCTGGGCCTATGTGCTGACCGGCATCGCTTCCGCCGTCGCCGGCATCGTCATCGCCGCCCGGCTCGGCTCCGGCAGCTCCAATGCCGCGGTCGGCTTCGAGCTCGATGTCATCGCGGCGGTGGTGCTCGGCGGCACCTCGCTCATGGGCGGGCGCGGCTCCATTCTCGGCACCGTGCTCGGCGCCCTCACCATCGGCGTCATCGGCAACGGCCTCATCCTGTCGCATGTCTCGCCCTTCTTCACCCAGATCGTGACCGGCGCCATCATCCTGCTCGCCGTCTGGCTCAATGCGCAGGTCTTCTCGCGTCTCGCCGGCGCGGTCCGGAGAACAAACTGATGACGGAACTCTCGCAAGCCCATATCCGCTCCGGCCTGGTGATGACGGTGGACGGTCCTGTTTCCGCGCAGGATATGGGCGTCACCCTCATGCATGAGCACATCCTCAATGACTGCCGCTGCTGGTGGAATCCGCCGCAGGAGCCGGAGCGCGCGCATCTCGGCTCCGACAAGGTCCATGCCGGCATATTGGGCGAGCTCCGGATGGATCCCTTCGTCAATCTCGATAATTGCGGGCTCGACGAGCCCGAGCTTGCCATTGCCGAGCTCATGGCCTTCGGACAAGCGGGCGGGCGCACCGTGGTCGATCCGACCTGCCGCGGCATTGGCCGCAATCCGAAACGCTTGCGCGAGATCTCGGCCGCGACTGGGCTCCAGATCGTCATGGGCTCGGGCTATTATCTGCAGAAGTCACATCCGCCGGCGCTCAAATCGATGAGCAAGACAGATGTCGCCGATGAGATCGTGCGCGAGGCGCTGGAAGGAACCGAGGGAACGGACGCGAGGATCGGCCTCATCGGCGAGATCGGCGTGTCGAGCGACTTCACGGCCGATGAGGAAAGATCGCTGCGCGGCGCGGCACAGGCGCAAGCGCGCACGCAACTGCCGATCATGGTGCATCTGCCGGCCTGGTTCAGGCATGGCGGGCGCGTGCTCGACATCATCGCGGAGGAAGGCGGCGATCTCGCCCACACCGTTCTTTGCCATATGAATCCGTCGGGCGAGGATGTCGCTTATCAAACGTCATGCGCCAAGCGCGGCGCCTTCATCGAATATGACATGATCGGCATGGATTACTGGTATGCCGACCAGCAGGTGCAGTGTCCATCCGATGAGGACAATGCCCGCGCCATCAAGCGCCTGATCGATCGGGGCTTCCTCGACAAGATCCTCCTGTCTCAGGACGTCTTCATCAAGATGATGCTGACCCATTATGGCGGCTTCGGCTATGCCTATGTGGTGACCCACTTCGCAGAACGGCTCAAGCGGCACGGCGTCACCGACGGTGAGATCACCACCATGCTTATCGACAACCCACGGCGCGTCTTCAGCGCCCTTTGAAATCATCAGGAGGCCAAATTGACCAATAAGAATGTGCTGCTTGTCGGCGAAAGCTGGGTCAGCGCCGCGAACCACTATAAAGGCTGGGACACGTTTTCGAGCGTCACCTTCCATCTCGGCGCCGAGCCGCTGGTCAAGGCGCTCAAGAACAGCGAGTTCGATCTGACCTACATGCCGGCGCATGAGGCGGCGGAAGGATTGCCCTTCACGCTCGAAGGCCTCGCCAAATATGATGCCATCATCATCTCCGATGTCGGCGCCAACACCTTGCTCCTGCCGCCCGATGTCTGGCTCCATGGCAAGACGGTGCCGAACCGGCTGAAGCTGATCCGCGACTGGACCCAGCAAGGCGGCGGCCTGATGATGATCGGCGGCTATTTCTCCTTCCAGGGCATCGATGGTCGCGCCCGCTGGCGGCGCACGCCGGTCGAGGACGCGCTCCCCGTGGCCTGCCTTCCCTATGACGATCGCGTCGAGGCGCCGGAAGGCATCATCGCCGAAGTGCTAAAACCCGACCATCCGATCCTCACCGGACTTCCGGCACCGTGGCCGGCGCTGCTCGGCGTCAATGAAGTGACGGTCAAGAAAGGTGCCGAGGTGATCGCCCGCTTGCCGGAAGACCAGGGCGGACATCCTTTGCTGGTCGCCGGCGCGCA
Organism: Pseudomonadota bacterium; assembly: GCA_021828105.1. GTDB lineage: Bacteria > Pseudomonadota > Alphaproteobacteria > Rhizobiales > Aestuariivirgaceae > Taklimakanibacter. Next base: position 130,977 of record JAKATG010000013.1, on the reverse strand, counting down.
TGGCAAGGGTCGCACGCTCGCCTGGACGTCCGATATCGGTCCGCACTGGCTGCCGACACAATTCGTCGAATGGCCAGGCTATGCGAGGCTTTGGCGCCAGGCGCTCGCCTGGCTCACCAGCAAATAGCCTGGCATGTCTCGCCCGAAGCTCGTGGTGGTCGGCAATGCCTGTCGCGATGTCACCTATCATCTCGACAGATTGCCCGAGCCCGGCGAGACGCTCATCGCGCGCGAGGTCGTCATCGATCTCGGCGGCAAGGGCCTCAACCAGGCCGTTGCCGCTGCGCGCGCCGGCGCCGGCGTGCATCTGATCGCCGCCCTTGGCGATGATGCGACGGCGGCCAGGATCAGGGCCGCGCTTCAGGAAGAAGGCATGGACGATCGCGGCCTCATCACGCAGGAAGGTGTCAGCGATGAGTCCCTCCTTCTGCTTGATCCGCAAGGCGAGAACCTCATCGTCAGCAATACGCAAAGGGCGCAGAGCCTGACGCCGTCGCAAGTGGAAGCCGCCGTGAAGGCTGTGCTCGACGGCGCCGATCTGCTTCTGCTCCAGGGCAATCTGGCGCAGGAGACGACATTTCACGCCATGAAGCTCGCGCGGATGGCGGGCGTGAAAGTCGCCGTCAATCCTTCGCCCTTCCAAGCCTGGCTCGGCGCCATGCCCCAACTCGATCTCATCATCGCCAATCAAGGCGAGGCCAATGCCTTGGGCGATATCCGCGCGGACATGGCGGTCGTCACCTTAGGAGCCAGAGGATGCCGTCTCCGCTTTGCCGGCCGCGACATCGATATCCCGGCGCCGAAGGTCCAGGCCATTGCAGCCGGCGGCGCCGGCGATGTGTTCGCCGGCACCTTCATCGCCGAATTTCTGTCGAGCCGTGATCCTGAGCGCGCAGGCCGTCTTGCCGTCGCCGCGGCGAGCGACAAGGCGACGCGGCATGGCTCCCTTTCCGCCTTCCCACGGCGAGCGGCGATCAATGCCCTGCGCCGCTTCCTTGTGTGAGACCTCGTCATGACCGATGCCTCCCCTCTCCTCTCTTCCGCCGCGGTCCGCGCTGCCGGACAGCGCATGCTGGCTGACGGGCTCGCGGGCCGGCTCGATCATTGGTCGGTCGATCCCGACCGCTTGGCCGACGTGGCGCGCTTCGTCGCCACGGTCACGCGTGCCGCCTATCCCACGCTCACCGTCCCGTTCCATTCGCGCTGGCGCCATTTCGAGGCGGGCGGGATCGCGCGCTGGCAGCAGGCGGCAACGCAGCGCCGGTGGGCGGACAAGGCGCAACGGACGCGCGCCGCTTTCGATCTGGCGATCGTTTCGGTGCTGCTCGATGCCGGAAGCGGCGGGCGCTGGCGGTTCACCGAGAGCCAGACCGGCATGAGCTTCGCCTCCTCAGAAGGGCTTGGCGTCGCGAGCTTCCATCTCATCGCCGGCGGAGCCTTGTCGAAGAATCCGGGCGATCCCTGGCGGGTCGATGCCGAGCGGCTGGTGAGTTTCACGACGGACGACCTCGTCAGGGCCTTCCAGGTCAGTGACGAAAACCCCTTGGCCGGGGTCGAGGGCCGGGTCGAATTGTTGCGGAGCCTCGGACGTGCCTGCCTTGCCGATCCCGTCTTTGCCCTGGAAGACGGTCCGCGTCCCGGAGGCCTCGCCGATCATCTCGCTTTATCCGGCAACAGGATCGAGGCTCCCGCGATTCTCCGTTCGCTTCTCGATCATCTGGGCTCGATCTGGCCGAGCCGTCTCAGGATCGGGGCTCAGCCCTTGGGCGATACCTGGCTCTATGAGCGCTGGCGGCGTGCCGATGATCCGCTCTCGGCCTATGTGCCCTTGCACAAGCTTTCGCAATGGCTGACCTATTCGCTGATCGAGCCCTTGATCGAGCGCGGCATCGATGTGACGGCGATCGACGGCCTGACCGGCCTTGCCGAGTATCGCAATGGCGGATTGTTCATCGATATGGACGTGCTCGGCCTGAAGGATGCGGCGCAAGCCGCCGCGACGCATCAGGTGGGCTCGCCCTTGATCGTCGAATGGCGGGCCTTGACGGTGGCCCTGCTCGATCGGCTGCTGCCTCTTGTCCGCAAGGAGCTCGGCGTCAGCGCGGAGCGCTTCCCCATCGCTTCCATGCTGGAAGGCGGAAGCTGGGCCGCGGGCCGGCGCATCGCGCGCGAGAAGCGGACGGACGGGTCGCCGCCGCTCAAGATCCTGAGCGACGGCACGACGTTCTAGTGCCCGGTCGGGTCGCCGGAGGAATTATTCTCGCCGACCAGATAATGGTTGCGCGCGATCGGCCAGACGGCCGAGACATGCTCGCCGACGCTGCGGGGCCTGGCGAAATAATCGCCGTCCGTCAGATAGACCAGGAACTCGTCCTTCTGGCAGGTCTTGAGCGCCACCTTCACGAAAGTGCCCTGATACTCGATGTTCCTGATCTCGCCCTTGATGGCATTGTCGTGTGCCGCTCTATCGTCGGCGAGCTTGGCGCCGTCGCGGCGGACCGAGAAGGCGACTTTCTGGCCCTTGGCGAGTGTGAGCGCGGCATCGAGCTTGTAGTGATTGTCGGCCTCGTCGGTGACCCGGAAGCCGTCATTCTCCTTCGCACCGACAGTGCCGAAAATCACATTCTGGCCGCCCATGAAGCGCGCCACATAGGGGCTGTGCGGCTCATCGTAGATCTCGCGCGGATGGCCCGATTGCTCGACCACGCCGTGATCCATGATGATCACCTGATCGGCGAGCGCGATGGCTTCGGGCTGGGTATGGGTGACATGGACGAAGGTGATGCCGAGCTCGGTCTGCAGCCGCTTGAGCTCGCTTCGCATGCGCAGGCGCAGGAACTCATCGAGCGCCGACAAGGGTTCATCGAGGAGGAGGACCTGTGGATTGGTGACAAGCGCCCGGGCCAGGGCGACGCGCTGCTGCTGCCCGCCCGAAAGCTGGGCCGGGACCCGGTCAGACAGGTGCGAGAGCTGCACGCGCTTCAGCATGTTCATCGCCTGCTCGCGGCGCTGAGCCGTCGCGAGGCCTGCGACCTTCAGGCTGAAGGCCACATTGTCGAGGACCGAAAGATGCGGAAACAAGGCATAATTCTGGAACATCAGCGCCGTGCCGCGGCTGCCGGTCGGCATGTTGGTCACATCCTCGCCGCCGATCAGGATGCGGCCCGCAGTCGGCGTCTCGTGGCCGGCGATCATCCGCAGCAAGGTGGTCTTGCCGCAGCCCGAGGGGCCCAGCATGCAGCAATAGGAGCCGGCGGCGATCAGCAGATCCACATCCTTCACCGCCCGCATGGTCCCGAAGGTCTTGCTGATTTTCTCGATTTTGATTTCGCCCTTGGCGCTCATGCGTTCGATCCGGATGCTGTCATGATGTTATGGCGGCGCGCTTGCCGCGGCGCTTCTGGATGATCGCGATCGCCCAGAAAGCGAGAGCGATCACGGCGAGGCTCAGCACCGTCGTGATCGTGCCGATGGCGTAGAGCGCCGGCGTCGTCACATTCGACGTCATATTGGCGACCTCGATCGGCAGTGAGTTGCGCGTGCCCAAGGTGAGAAGCGAGCGCGGGAATTCGTCATAGGACAGCGTGAAGCCGAAGAGCGCCACGGCGATGAGGCCGGGGAACAGGATCGGCACCGTGACATAGAGCAGGATCTGCGAAGGCGAGGCGCCGGCATCGCGCGCCGCCTCCTCCCATGAACCGTCGAAGCGGTTGAGGACGGCAAACATGATCAGGAGCCCGAAGGGCAAGGTCCAGGAGAGATGCGCCCCCAGCCCGGAGACGAACCAATGCAGCGGCCAGCCTAAGAGCTGGAACATCTGGCCGATGCCGAAGCTCAAGAGCAGCCCCGGAATGACGAGGCTGACGATCGACAGATAGAAAATAGGTCCCGATCCCCAGAAACGCTTGCGGAAGGCGAGCCCGGCAAAGAAACAGATGACCGCGGTCAGCGCCAGGGCGGCGACGGCCATGATCATCGAGCGGCGAAAGGCGCCGCCCAGATCGCCATAGCGCGTGCTGGTGAATAGGTCGCCGAACCAATGCGTCGAGGCCCCGCGCAGCGGGAAGGTCATGCCGCCCTGCGGTCCCTGGAAGGACAGGATGAAGATCGACAGCATGGGCCCATAAAGGAACAGGACGAACAGCGCGAAGAAGCCCGCCAGCAAATAGAAGGACGTCTTTTTCTTGGTGGAGGAGGACTGCATCTCGTGCCCTCCTAGCGCGCCAGCTCGGCGCGCACGTCGACGATCCTGAGGATCACCACGATCGGCACCAGCACCGCCACGATCAGGAAAACCGCCATGGCGGCGGCGTCGGGATAATAGAGCTGATCGATATTGTTCTTCATGGCGGAGGCGATATTGGCGCTCTGGCCGCCGCTCATCACGCGCACGACGAAGAAGTCGCCCATCACCAGGGTCACGACGAAGATCGAGCCCAACGCGATGCCGGTGCGGGTCAAGGGGATGATGATGTCTTTCAGGATCATGAAGGGCGAGGCGCCGGCATCGACCGCCGCCTCGATGACCGAGGGGCTGATCTTGGCCATCGAATTGAAGATCGGCACCATCATGAACAAGGTGAACAGATGCACATAGGTGAGGACCACCGCGAAATCCGAGAACAGCAGAAACTCCAAGGGCCGGTCGATGATGCCGAGCGCCATCAGGAAGCTGTTGAACAGGCCTTCCTTGCCGAGGAACGGCACCCAGGAAATCATGCGAATGACGTTCGAGGTCCAGAAGGGAATGGTGCAGAGCAGGAAGAGAGCGATCTGCCACTTCAGGTTCTTCACATGGAAGACGAGAAAATAGCTGCAGGTGAAGCCGATCACCAAGGTGAGCGCCCAGGTGATGGCGGCGAATTTGAGCGTGGCAAGCAACAGCTTCCAGGTGATCGCCGACGTCAGGACGGCCTTGTAATTGTCAAAGGAGAAAGCGGGGGTAAGGCTGATGCCGTCCGACAGCCAGAAGCTCAAGGTCACGAGCACGGCGAGCGGTATGGCGACGAACAGCGCCATGAGGATCGCCAGCGGCGCTACCTGAAGATAAGGAACCCAGTCTTTATTGATCATGGCGCCTATGAGGTGGACACGGAAATGAGAAAGGCCGGCAGCTTTCACCACCGGCCTTTGTCGAAGACTTATGACGCGATGAACTCGTTCCAGCGCTGGACGAGATACTTGTCCTCGTCCATGACCGTATTCCAGCAGGCGAAATTGCCGGTGCGCTCGGCATAGGAGCCGCCGTCGCGGACCGCCCCCGGCTTCTCCATGAGATTGCCGAAGGGATCCTTGATCTCGACCGTCGCCGGCTTGCCTTCGTACCAGTAATCCCATTCGGGCGGCGACAGCGCCGCCTTGGTGGTCTCGAGCACCATGTTGTAATAGCCCTGGCGCGCGATGAAGGCGCCCTGCCAGCCGGACAGGTACCAGTTGAGATATTCGTAGGCCGCGTCCCGCTTCAGATCGGTGAGATGCGACGCCAACGCCATGCCGACGCCCCAGCCGCGATAGCCTTCCTTCAACGGCTGATAGGTGCAGGCCACGCCGCGGGTACGAACCGCGGTCACCGCCGGCGACCACATGGACTGGAGCACCACCTCGCCCGCCGTCATGAAGTTCACCGATTCATCGAAGGTCGACCAGAAGGCGCGGAACTGGCCGTCTTTCTTGGCGGCCATGAGGATCTCGATCGTCTTGTCGATTTCCTCCTTGGTCATGTTGCCCTTGTCGCCATATTTGATGTCGCCCCTCGCCTCGATGGCCATGGCGGCATCCATGATGCCGATCTGCGGGATATTGAGGATCGAAGTCTTGCCCTTGAACTCAGGGTTCAAAAGCTCCTTCCAGCTCTCGATCTTGCGGCCGATGAGGTCGGGCCTCAAGCCCAGCGTATCGGCATTGTAGATCGTCGGCACGCAGGTCGAGAGCTCGGTGCGCTGGGGCGAGAAGCCCTTGGCATCGGCCGCTTCGACATAGGTCACTTCGAAAGGCATGGTGCCTTGCGTCGAGACCGGCTCGCCATTGGCATATTTGCCTTCCCGGAAGATCGGCTCGATCTTCTCCCAAAGCTTGATCTTCTTGACGTCGACGGCCTGCAGCTTGCCCGTCGGCCACATCTTCCGCATGCCCCAGAATTCGAGATCGGCGATGTCGACGGTCTCGGCCTGATTGACGATGCGGGTCATCAGGGCATCGGTCCAGGCATTCTGGATTTCGATCTTGAAGCCCAGATCCTTGGACGCCTGATTGGCGATGTCCTGGAAGACGGAATAGGCCGGCCCCACTTGCAGGATGGTGACATCCTTCAAATTCTGGGCCCAGATGGTCGGAAAGCCGGTAATGGCGCCGCTGCCTGCGGCGACGCCGCCTACTGCCGCGGCTCCTTTGAGAAAGGCACGTCTCGAGACACCTTTCGGCGCCTTGCGCAGTCTTGTCATCCTAACCTCCCAAATCGCTTAATTATTCTGCCCCGGCACTCGCCCGCACGGATCAGCGGCCAGTCTTGCGCATGGCAAACCTTTTTCGCGGGTTTTTCAAGCGCGATTTTGTTTAGGTCTAAACTTTCAGCCGCAAAAGGCCTTGAGCGACTGCTTCAGCCGCTTCGCATCGAAGCCACGGCCGATGAAAGCCAGCCGGTTGTCGAAGCGGAGGTCGGCCGCTGCTGTCTCGGGCAGGATTTCCGGCGGCAGGACCGACTTCTGAACACATTGCAGCAGCACGCGTCCGTTCGGTGTGCGAACAACGCCCTTGATGCGGAAGATCTCATCGCCCCTGGCATGAAGAAGGGCCGAAAGCCAGACCGAAAACACCTCCCAGCCCATCGCCGGGTCGATCTCGATGTCGGCGGCAACGATCGGCCCCGCGGCCGGGATTTCGCGCAAGGGGGGCAGCTCCTCGGCCGCGACATTGGCGTAATCGGGCAAGGCCACCTCCGCGCCCTTGACCGTGCCCATGATCCGCGCGCCGGGATTGACACTCTTCAGCGTCGCCGCGAGCCTACCCGCCGCCTCCCCTTCCAAAGCATCGAGCTTGGTGATCACCAGCACATCGGCGGTCTCGATCTGAGCCCGGATCAGCGCATCGCGCTTCAGCCGCTCGAGCGCGCTCAACGCATCGACCGTGACCACGACCTCGTCGACCAGGATGCGGTGAACCAGGAGCGGATCGGCGCGAATGGCCTCGACGATGGCGGCTGGCTCGGCGAGGCCGCTGGTCTCCAGCACGATGTCCTGCGGCTGGCTCTCATTGCAATGTTCGCGCAAGGTCCTGAGGAACGCACTACGCTCGGAACAGCAGACGCAGCCGCCCGAAATCGTCCTCACCTCTGCGAGATCGGCGAGCAAGGCATCATCCACTGGTGCTGCAGCCGCCTCGTTCACGATGACCGTCCGGTCGCGCAAGTGACCGCTGTGCAGCTGATGGCGCAGCCAGGTGGTCTTGCCGGAGCCGAGAAATCCCGAAAGGACCAGAAGGCGTATGCGATTCTGCGGCACCCCGCTCATGGGGCAAGCGGATCGATCGCCCGGCCCAGCAGCTTCTCGGCGGCAATCCACACCTCACGCAAGTCGCTCGCGATGATCACGCGCCCGGTGCGATCGGAAATTTGAATGCCGGGCGTCAGCCCGTCATCATGGGCGGTGAGGCCATGCCGGCGCAGAACGGCGTCGAGCTTGCGGGCGCGGATGAACCGCGCCCGCGCTCTTTGATGCGCATCGCCCGCACCCGCCTCGGACCAATGGCCCTGTGTCGTGGGAAAGCCGCAGGCGGAGCACATGGCAGGCCTAGATGACCGGCGGCCGCGCCTTGCCGCCGAACGGATAGCGCTTGCGGAAGTCGTCGCAGATATCCTCGAAGGCCCGCCACTCCACGCCGCTGTGCTTGCTGATATATTCGATCAGGCGCTCGAGCGCCAAGAGCACTTGCGGCCTGCCGCTGACATCGGGATGGATGGTGAAGGCGAAGACGGCATAGTCCATCTCGCGATAGACCCAGTCGAACTGGTCGCGCCACATCTCCTCGATGTCGCGCGGATTGACGAAGCCGTGGCTGTTGGGGGCCTTCTTCATGAACATCATCGGCGGCAGGTCGTCGACATACCAATTGGCGCCGATCTCGACGAGGTCGATCTCCTTGCCGTGCTTCAGCGGCTTCATCCATTCCTTGGCGGTCTTGGAATAGTCGATGGTGGTCCAGCTGTCGCCGACGCGGGCATAGAAGGGCTGGAAGTCGCGATAGCCCTGGCTGTGGTCATAGGTGAAGCCGTGCTTCTGCAGGAGGGCGGCGGTCGCGGCCGACATCTCCCACCAGGGCGCCACATAGCCGCGCGGTTTCTTGCCGCTCAGCTTCTTGATGAGATCGACGCTTTTGACGAGCACGTCTTCTTCCTGAGACGGCGTCATGGCGACCGGATTCTCATGCAGATAGCCATGCGCGCCGATCTCATGACCGTCCTTGACGATCTGCTCCATCTGCTTGGGGAAGGTTTCGATCGAATGGCCGGGGATGAAGAAGCTGGTCTTCAGGCCATATTTCTTGAACAGGCGCAACAGCCGCGGGACGCCGACCTCGCTCGCAAAGATGCCGCGCTGGATGTCCGAGGGCGAATCGGCCCCGCCGTAAGAACCGATCCAGCCCGCCACCGAATCGATGTCGGTGCCGAATGCGCACATGATTTCCTTCCTGGCCATCTCAATCTCCCGATCCCATTTTTGCGGGGCCATACGAGCACAGCCCCTGGTGAAAATCCACAGATCCGAAACTAACGCATGATCCGGAAAAGTGGGTACCGGTTTTCCGAAAAGATCATGCGCAAACAAAAAGATAAAGCGCGATGGCGACTCCATGTAAAAGCCATCGCGCTTTAGACCCCGATCGGCATATGCTCGGCCGAGCGCGATATCTTGCGCGGCGCCGTCAATTCCTTCCACACGCTCAGCGCCTTGTGGACCTCATGGAAAGGCTCGCGGCGCACGAACTTGCCGCGGCCGGCGCGCGGCAGGTTGCTGCCGTCGCCCCATACGATCTCGCCGCGCGACAGCGTGTAGCGCGGCAGGCCTTTCACCTCGACGCCTTCGAAGACATTATAGTCGATGATCGATTTCTGGGTCGCGGCCTGGATGGTCTTGCCGGCCTTGGGATCGAAGACCACGATATCGGCATCGGCGCCGGGCAGGATCGCCCCCTTCTGCGGATATATATTAAGTATCCGGGCGATGTTGGTGGAAGTGACCGCGACGAACTCGTTGGGCGTCAGGCGACCGGTCAGCACACCCTTGGTCCACAAGACCGACAAGCGGTCTTCGAGGCCGCCCGTGCCGTTCGGGATCTTGGTGAAGTCTTTTACGCCGAACTGCTTCTGCTCGGTGGTGAAGGCGCAGTGATCGGTCGCGACGACCTGCAGCGAGCCCGCCGCGAGCCCGGCCCACAGGCTGTCCTGATGCGACTTGTCGCGGAAGGGCGGGCTCATCACCCGGCGCGCCGCATGGTTCCATTCCTTGTTGAAATATTCGCTCTCATCGAGGGTCAGATGCTGCACCAGGGGCTCGCCATAGACCCGCATGCCCTTCTGGCGCGCCCGCCGGATCGCCTCATGCGCCTGCTCGGACGAGGTGTGGACGATATAGACCGGAACGCCCGCCGCGTCGGCGATCATGATGGCGCGATTGGTGGCCTCGCCCTCGACCTCGGGCGGGCGCGAATAGGCATGGGCCTCGGGCCCCGAAATGCCGAGCGCCAGATATTTCTGCTGCAGGGCCGCGATGACATCGCCATTCTCGGCATGGACCAGAGGCAGGGCGCCGAGCTCGGCGCAGCGCGAGAAGGAGGCGTACATCTCATCGTCATTCACCATCAAGGCGCCCTTATAGGCCATGAAATGCTTGAAGGTGTTGACGCCGCGCTTCACCACCTTCGCCATGTCGTTGAAGATGTCCTTCGACCAGCCGGTGATGCATACATGGAAGGAATAGTCCGAGGCCGCCTGGCGCGCCGCCCGCTCCTCCCATTGATCCAGAGCGTGAAGCAATCCCTCCTTGCCCGGGATGACGAAGTCGACGACCAAAGTCGTGCCGCCGGAAAGTGCGGCCAGCGTGCCGCTCTCCCAGGTTTCCGCCGTGGTCGTTCCCATGAAGGGCATTTCGAGATGAGTATGCGGGTCGATGCCGCCCGGCATGATATAGGCGCCTTCCGCATCGACCGTCTTGGCGCCTTTCAGATTGCTGCCGATGGCGGCGATCTTCTCGCCCTCGATCAACACATCGGCCTTGTAGCTGCGGTCGGCGGCTACGATCGTGCCGCCCCTGATCACGGTGGACATGGTTGCAACTCCCTGGCAGCGGACTCTTGGCGATGTTCTTTAGTTCTGAAGCATTTTGTCAAGCTGTATTCAGGATGGCTCCTATGCGCCCGACACTGACGGCCAGACCGGCTTCAGCGCTTTATATAATGTGCGGAAAGCCTCGATGCGCGGCCGATAGGCTTCGCACAGAGCCGCGTCGGGCGTGATGACGTCGCGTATGGGCGGCGGAACGACGACCCTCTGTGCATCCTCATTCGTCACCGCCAGGCGCGCAAGACGCGCCGCCCCATAGGCCGGTCCGCGATCGGACGCCTCGAAGCGCACCAGGCTCAAATCGAGGATCGAGGCGATGAGCTTGGCCCAGAAGGCCGAGCGGGCGCCGCCGCCAATGAGAGCGACACTCTTTGGCCGCGCCGAGGCGGCGGCGAGCACATCGAGACCGTCGGCGAGCGAAAAGGCGACACCTTCGAGAATGGCCTGGACCACGTCGGCGCGGGTCGTCGAATAGGTCATGCCGATGATCGCGGCGCGGGCGAGAGGGTCGTTATGCGGCGTACGCTCGCCATAGAGATAGGGCAGCGCCAGAAGAGAGGACGGCCCGTTGAAGCCGGCCTCGGCTTCGGCGAGCAGGGTTGCGACATCGCGCGTGCCCGACCAGCGGGCGAAGACCGAAAGCGGGCTCGCCCCGTTCAACAGCGCCGCCATGCGGAACCAGCGATCCGGCAAGGCATGGCAGAAAGCATGGACCAGCCGGCCGGGATCGGGCTGGTGCGCGGTGTCGGCAAGAAAGATCTGCGCCGAGGTGCCGAGGGATATGAAGCCGTCACCCGGATTGACGATGCCGGCGCCGATGCCGCCCGCCGCGACATCCCCTGCCCCGGCGGCGATCACCACCTTGCGCGAGAGACCCCAGCGGGCGGCCAAATCCGCCTTCACCAGGCCGCTCGGCGCGCGCGACTCCGTCAGCGCCGGCAACAGCGACCTGTCGATGCCGCAGGCCGCGAGCGCCCGATCGGACCATCGGCGACGGCCCTCGTCGAGGAGCCAGGCACCCGCCGCATCAGTGACCTCGGTCACCTTCTCGCCCGAGAGTTTCAGGCGGATGAAATCCTTGGCGAGAAGCAGCGTGCGCGTGCGGCGCGCCGCATCGGGCTCATTGCGTGTGAGCCAGAGGAATTTGGGACCGGTGAAGCCCGGCATCGGCAGGACGCCCGTCTCGCATTGGAGATCGAGGCCCAATTGCGCGAGCTCGGCTGCCTCCTTGGTCGAGCGCCCGTCATTCCACAGGATCGCCGGGCGCACCGGCTCGTCTTTCTCATCGAGGAAGACGGCAGAGTGCATCTGGCCGGAAAGACCAAGGCCTGCGACCGCCGCCATGGGCCGCGGATGGTCGCGCGCCAGTTCATCGAGCCCGCTTGCGACCGCCTGCCACCATTTCTCCGGATCGTCTTCCGACCAGAGCGGCTTGGGCTGGACCGGCGCCAGCGGCCGCTCGGCCGTCGCCAGAATAGTCTGATCGGCATCGACGATGACGAATTTGACGGCGGACGTGCCGATATCGATGCCGAGATACATATGCTGCCCCACCCGCCTGCTCTTAACCCTTTATGCGATCGTCGCGGACGAAGCCGAGCGCCTTGCGGGCCGTTGAATTGTCGCGTTGACGTTATTGCATGATCCGACTTTGGTCGAGATGCATCATTATTGGGCAGCGGCTGTTCGATCATTTGCTCTCGGTCCAAATGATCGAAAAGTCACGGCAATTTTCGCTGCGGTGCACCCGTCATTCGTCATACAAAATCGTCAGTGGACGGTTGTGCTTTCTTCTCAAGAATGTATGCTCGCCTCGTCAGATCAAGCCAGAGTGCGCCCGCACAACTGGTAAAATGGGAGGAGTGAACGATGCATCCACTGAAGTGGTCGCTTTTTGCTTTACCCGCTTTGGCGCTGTTCGCGGCGCCGGCATCAGCCGGACAGAATGTCGAATGGAAGGATGACGGCACCGTCCTCCTCAAGCTCGGCGAGGCCTATAATAATCAAGTGATCACCACGACCCGCGAGGAGCTCGGATCCGAATTCGGCCCCGACAAGCAGCCCTTCAAGGACGTGACCGTCACGGTGACCGTCAATGGCGCCGGCCCCAAGGGCGGCATCAGCGGCCCGCTCCATCAGTTCCGCCCGATCTGGGAAGAGCTGTCGGGCGGCAAGGTCAATATCGTCGAGCTGCCTTTCGCCGAGCACTACACCAAGATGATGCTCGATCTCAGGAACGGCACCGGACAATATGATGCCTTCATGGTCGGCGCTTTCTGGTACGGCGATATCGTGCCGGCGGGCTACGCCTATGCCATCGACGACCTGCAGAAGTCGGGCAAATATCCGAAATGGACCTATGACGACATGCCGCCCTCGCTCAAGGCGCTGCATCAATGGAAGGGCGTGGGCTACGGCGTGCTGAACGACGGCGACGGCCAGGTCCTCTATTACCGCTCCGACATGCTCGGCAATGCCGAGCACCAGGCGGCGTTCAAGAAGGAATATGGCTACGACCTGCCGAACCCGCCGCAGACCTGGCAGCAATTGCTCGACATCTCGAAATACTTCAATGGCAAGAACTGGGATGCGACCGATGCCGAGCCGGACAGCGGCACGGTGCTGCATCTGAAGGTCGGCGAGCAAGGGCACTATCACTTCCAGTCGCTGTCCTCGTCCTTCGTCATCAATCCCGGCGACAAGGTCACGCGGACGCAGAATGTCTACTGGTTCGATCCGGAAGACATGAAGCCCCTGATCAACAGCCCGGGCCATCTGAAGGCGCTCGAATTCCTGCAGGAACTGCACAAGACGGGCCCATCGGCGCAAGTCGGCTGGTCGCTCGGCGAAGCCTGGGACTACTTCCTGCGCGGCAAGTCGGTGTTCGTGTTCTCCTGGGGCGATGTCGGCGCTTTGTGCCAGGATGAGAGCCGCTCCAAGATCAAGGGCAAATGCGCCGCGGCGATGATGCCCTCCTCGAATGAATATTACGACTTCGAGAAGAAGGAGTTCGTCAAGCTCGACAAGCCGCGTCTCGTCGGCAACACCACCGGCGGCTCATGGCATGGCGTGGTCTCGAACTTCTCCGCCAATCCGGAAGCGACCTATTCGTTCCTGTCGCTGATGGCGATCCGGCCCGTCTCCAAGCTCATGGCGACGGTCGGCTGGGACGGCGTCGATCCGGGCTTCTCCTACCAGTTCCTGGAGGCGGATGGCGGCACGGCGAAGATCGAAGACTATGTGAAGGCGGGTTGGGCCGAGAATGACGCGAAGACCTATACCCATGCCTATCACGAGGTCTTCTACGCGCCGACCATGCTCACCTATCTGCGCATCCCGGGTTCCTTCGAATATTGGGACATCCTCGACAAGAACCTGTCGGCGGCGATGAGCGGCGGCAAGAACGCCAAGCAGGCGCTCGACGACACGGCGACGGCCTGGGAAGGCGTCACCGACCGCATCGGGCGCGACAAGCAGAAGGCCGACTATCAGGCGGCCATCGGCTATACGCCGTAACAGTCCGGACCAGCAGCGGGAGCGGCTTTCGCCGCTCCCGCCTTCATCCTCACAGTAGCAGCGATGCGTTGGACCGGAAAAATCCGACTCCTTTTCCTTGCCCCGGCGGTCATCTGGGTGCTCGCCTTCACCGTCTTCCCGCTCGGCTATTCGCTCTATCTCGCCTTCTACAAGATCGAGCAGAAGGTCGAGGTGAAGCGCGAGAAGCAGCCGATGCTCGATGCGGAAGGCAAGCCGATGCTCGACGATGCCGGCCAGCCGCGCACCAAGAATGTCGTGATCAAGGACCAGGTGAATATCGCGACCTTCATCGGCATCGACAATTTCAAGCGCATGTTCGGCGATCCGCAAGTGGGCGAGGCGATCCGCGTCACCTTGCTCTTCGTCCTCATCGCCGTGCCGCTCGAGCTCGCGCTCGGCTTCCTGCTCGCCATATTGTTCAACCAGCACCTCTTCGGGCGGCCGGTCTTGCGCGCGGCGATGATTCTGCCGATTTTCGCCACCCCGCTTGCGGTCGGCTATACGTTCTTCACCATCTTCTACGAGGTCGGCGGCCCCCTCGCCTGGACCGGCATACCGTTCCTTTCCAATCCGACAGGCGCCCTGTTCTCGGTCATCCTGGTCGATATCTGGCAGTGGACGCCCTTCTGCTTCCTGGTGTTCCTGGCGGCCCTCCAGGGCGTTCCGGAGGAGCTCTATGAGGCGGCGCGCGTCGATGGCGCGAGCCCGTGGGACATGCTGCGCGAGATCATGCTGCCGCTCCTCGTCCCGACGATCATCATCGTCCTTCTCTTGCGCTTCGCCGAATCGCTCAAGCTCTTCGACATCCCCTTCTCGATGACGGGCGGCGGGCCCGGTGTGGCGACGCAGCCCTTCTCGCTGCTCGCTTTCCGCACCGGCTTGCGCTTCTTCGACTTGGGTTACGCCAGCGCCATGGCCTATGCGCTCCTCATCGTCGTCATGGTCATCATCACATTGTTCTTCCGGCGCCTCAGGGTGAATTATGGCTGAGCGGCTGCCCAAATCCAGATCCCATCTCGGCGAGGCCGTCTCGTCGGTTATCGCCATCACCGTAGCGCTGATCTTCATCTTCCCGCTCTATTGGGCCTTCTCGCAATCCCTGCGCAACCCGCTCGACACGTTCACCGTTGCGGGCCTCGGCATCCCCTGGATCAACTTCACACCGACGCTCGCCAATTGGACCGACCAGCTCGGCACGCCGGAAACGGCGATGTCGCTCTATAACAGCACCGTCATCGCGATCTCGGCAGCCCTTCTCGCTTTGCTCTTGGGCACGCCCGCGGCCTATGCCATTGCCCGCTTCCGCTTCGAGCGCTGGAAGAACCACGACATCGCCATCTGGTTCCTGTCGCAGCGCGTGCTGCCGCCGGTCGCGACCGTGATTCCCTTCTATCTCACCATGCGCTATCTGGGCCTGCTCGACACGAAATTCGCGCTCGTCCTCATCAATGCCACCTTCGTTCTGCCCTATGTGGTGGTGATCCTGCGCCAGACCTTCCTCGATCTCCCGGTCGAGCTCGAGGAAGCGGCCCTCATCGACGGTGCCGGCCACTGGGGCGCCTTCTGGCGCATCGCCTTGCCGCTCGCCGCCCCTTCCATGGCGGCCGCCGGCCTCATCATCTTCGCCTTCACCTGGAACGAGTTCCTGTTCGCCGTCTCGATCGGCAGCAACACCGCCATCACGGTGCCGGTCCACATCGCCGGCGCCATCGATACGCGCGGCGTGCAGTTCTGGTTCATGGGGGTCAGGGCCATGACCGCCATCATCCCGCCCGTCATCATCGCGCTCATCGCCCAGCGCTATATCGTGCGCGGGCTGACGCTCGGCGCCGTCCGGGGCTGACCGCTTGGGCGTGCCCGGCGGCAAGGCCCCCTTGCTGGCGAGCCTCGATCTCGGCACCGGCCGCGTCCGCGCCGTCGCCATCGATCTCAAGGGCCGCATCCTGGCCGAGGCCGCCCTGCCCACGCCGACGCATTTCCCGCAAGCCGGATGGGCCGAATATCATCCGCAGGAGCTCTGGCAGACCGTCGCCGAAGTCTTGTCGCGGCTCACCCAAGCCGCCAAGGCCCATGGCACCATCCGGGGTTTTGCCACCGGCAGCATGGGCGAGGCGGGCGTCCTCATCGACAAAGCTGGCCTGGAGCTCGGCCCCATCATCGCCTGGTATTGCGGCCGCACCGTCGGCGATGGCGAGATGCTGCGCGAGCGGCTCGGCGATGAGCTCATCTTCAGGACCAGCGGGGTCACCGCCTCCCACAGTTTCAGCCTTGCCAAGATCCTGTGGTGGCGGCGCACCCATCCGGAAATCTTCGCCAGGGCACGCACCTGGCTCAATATGGCGGATTGGGTCGCCTTCCGCCTGACCGGCGAGGCGCGCACCGATTATACGCTTGCGTCCCGCACCAATGCGCTCGACCTCGAGCGCGGCACATGGGCGGACGATCTCCTGCGCAAGCTCGATATCGATCCTTCGCTCTTCGCGCCGCTCGTCGGCAATGGCGCGATGGTAGGCCGCGTGCACAAGGCCGCTGCCGCGGAGACCGGACTGCCGGAGGGCTTGGCCGTGTCGGGCGGCGGGCATGACCATGTCATCAGCACCGTCGCGGCCGACACCAACGCGCCCGGCATATTGCTCGACAGCATGGGCACCGCCGAGGGCCTGATCCTCGCGAATGACCGTCCCATCTTCCATGACCTCCTGCGCCAGGGCGGCAATCAGCAAAGCCTGCTCCATCTCGGCACGCCCCGCTATGCGCTCATGTGCGGGCTCACCACCTCGGGCGGCGCCATCGAATGGTTCCGCCAGCAGACGGGCGGCGAAAGCTATGACAGCCTGATCGCGCAAGCCGAGAAGCTTCCGCCCGGCAGCAACGGTCTCGTCTTCCTGCCGCAGTTGCGCGGCGGCGATCAGCCCTATCCCAATCCCCATGCGCGCGGCGCCTTCATCGGCATCACCGGCGACAGCGGGGCGGGTGCCCTGTTCCGCAGCGTGCTCGAAGGCCTCTGCCTCTATACCCGCCTCGAGCTCGATTATCTGAGCGCGGTACCGGGCGTCAATGCGATTACCCGCATCCGCGTCATCGGCGGGGGTACCCGCAACGACCTCATGATGAAGATCAAGGCCAGCGTCTATGGCCGGCCGCTCGAAGTGACACCGCTCAGCGAGGCGACCTGCCTCAGCGCCGCGATATTGGGCGGACTGGGTGCCGGCGTCTTCTCTTCCATCGAGGAAGCGCAGAAAGAGATGACGGAAGGGCTGGGCAAGGTCAGGATCGTCGAGCCTGAGCCTTCATGGATGGAGCGCTATGAAGAGCTTTATCGCACCGTCTATGCAAAGCTGCCGCCGACGCTCACCGCCACCCATGACGCGCTCGCGGCGTTTCGTGACCGCACATGACAAAAAGAAGCGCCGGGCGGTCAGACCCGGCGCAGTCCAGGGAGTACTCGCACTTCTTCTTGATTAAGCGGCCTTGAGCATCGCCTTCTTGAGCGGCTCTTCGGTCACGACCCGATCCTCCTCGAGCGAGCGGAAAGGCTTGAGCCCCAGCTTCTGCAATTCGCCGTGATAGGCGCGCACCGCCTCATCGGGCGAGAGCGTGCCGTCGGTGACCTGGCGCATGAAAGTGAGGATTTTCAGCGGCGCTTCCGCCTGGTTGATCTTGCGGCCGAACAGCGCCACGCGGGCACCATAGCGCTCGGCCTGATGCAGCAATTCGAAGGTGTCGCGGTTGGTGCCGGTGCCGCCGCCGAGGATGCCGATGACCAGGCTCGGATCATAGGTTGCGAGCTCTTCCAGCGCCTTGGGGCCGTTATAGACGATCTTCAGGAATTGCGGCCGGTCCGCCTTCATGACGGCGGCGAGGCAGCGCAGGATGCAGTCATTGATATATTCGCCGAGATGCTCGCGCTCCATGGTGTGCGGCACATTCGGATTGAACACTTCGAGGAAATACTTGAAGCCGTTGGCGGCCGCCTCCTGGCGGAAGGCGGCAAAGGCTTCGAGCGTGCGCAGATCGGCATCGACGTCGTTCATCATGGTGATGGAATAGAGGCCGAGATCGGTGCCGTAGATCTTCCTGGCACCCTTGACCGGCGCCGTCGCATTGTACATCACCCGCGGAATGCTCGCGGTGCGGAAGGGGCGCGAGGCCTCCTTGTGATAGGTGCCGTGGCGGATGAGCCCCCAGCAATCGGTCGTGTCATTGGCGCGGATCGCGGGTTTCACCTTGCTCTTCTTGAAGACGCCCCGCTCATGCAGCAATTCGAGATTGGAGGCCGAGACCAGCATGACATCGACGATGCCCTGCTTCACGATGGCCTCGATGTCGTCGAGGAATTCGACACGGGTCTTGCCCCTGAGACGCGTGCCGTCGGGGCCGCGCTTGGGGGCGGCGCCGAGAACGCCCGCACCCATGTCGCCATCCTTGGCATCGGCGATGATGAAATCCGAGCGCTTGTATTTGCCGGCTCTTATGCGCGCCAGTTTTTCATCCAGCTTCGTCGTCATGTCCCATCTCCAAGGTGCCGATGGGCTTCCATATCACCCGAGGCAGAAATGAGCAATAAATATCAACAGATTCCAACATCTATCACCTGGAAAATCGCGTTGTTATGTATCGTATTGAAATAGCTACATAAATAGCGAGGCAAATCTTCCAAAATGTTTCAATCTGTTGACAGATGTTTGAATATGATCCTCTATGCCCGGCCAGGGAGATTCACCACCCGTGACGGATTGGAACGGCCATTATCAGGAGCTCATCGGGGACATTCCCCGCATCGCCGCGACGGCCCCGCTCATGCTCTTCGGCCTCAGCGCCTGTGTCGACGCCCGCCTCCTGGCGCATGAGCTCGGACCGCTTTTTGCGCCCGACGCACCGCTGCAAGCGCGGAGTTTCGGCGAGATGGTGAAGGACCGCGCCCGGCGCGGCATTG
The DNA here is from genome assembly GCA_021828105.1 of Pseudomonadota bacterium. Taxonomy (GTDB): domain Bacteria; phylum Pseudomonadota; class Alphaproteobacteria; order Rhizobiales; family Aestuariivirgaceae; genus Taklimakanibacter. The sequence continues at coordinate 112,171 of JAKATG010000013.1, read as the reverse complement.
GCGGCGAAGTGCGGGTCGACTGGCCGGAAGGCCCGGCCTGGCTCGCGCAGCATGTGCCCATCACTTACGCGCTCGGCGGCACGGGTCCGCAAGCGGCCTGGTCATTGGCGGCGATCGGCGCTCCCGCCTTGATCGCGCTCGAAGACCGTAGCGCCCATAAGCTCGCGCAGGTCCATCCCGACATATTGATCGCCGAGGCCGGCCAAGCCCGGCGTGCCGCCGAGATCGTTCCTCGCGGCCTAAGGCAGCCCGAGATCTTCATCATCGAATATACTGCGGGCCGGGCGATCGGCGATGTCACGCCGCAACGCTCGTCGCGCATCATCGTGCGCTTCCACGATCCGGGCCTCGAGCATGACGTGCAATTCGATGAGCTCAGCGTGAAGCTTGCGCCCCGGGCCGGCGCAGGATTGATCTCGGGTTTCAACTCCATCCCCTATGAGAAGATCGACCCTGAGATCGCCCCCGTGCGGCGCATGGTCGAGCACTGGCGCGCCGCAGGCGTCCCCACGGTCCATCTCGAGCTCGCAGGCTATGACACGCCCAGCCATCGCGACCGGGTGATCGACCGGCTCAAGGGCGCCATCACCTCGCTCGGCATGAGCCATTCCGAATTCATCCAACTGACGCCGGAAACGCCCGATCTCGCCGAGAGCATGTGCGCGCTCGGCGCGAAGCTCGATCTCGACCGCGTCTGCGTGCATGCCGATCACTGGGCGGCCTCCGTCACGCGCGACGATCCGGAGGAGGAACGCCGCGCCCTGTTGATGGGCTGTCTTCTCGCCGGCACCAGGGCGGCTCATGGCGTTCCGGCCTATCCCCGGAGCATCGCTGCGCAGGCGACCTTCACCGACCCGCCCTTCCCCACTTTCGCGCGGCTCGGCGCCTGGTCCTTCGTGTCCTGCGCCGCGCCGCATCTCGCCCATCCCAAGGCGACCGTCGGCCTCGGCGACAGCTTTACCGGCGGTTGCCTTCTGATGCTGGGCCTTAGGATCATGGCTACAGGATTATCCCATGGAAACACCGTCGAAGCGGGTTGAGATCATCCCGGCCAAGCGCCGCGCCATGATTCTCGAGCGCCTGCGCCGCGACGGGGCCGCCTCGATCCTCGAGCTCGCCGAAGCGATCGGCGCTTCGGCCTCGACGATAAGGCGCGATCTCGAGCAATTGACCGAGGGCGGCTATCTCGAGCGCACCCATGGCGGCGCGCTGTTCGTGCCGCCGCTGCAGGCGACCTTCGAGCACGAGCCCTCCCTCAACGCGCAGCTCCAGCACCGCCAGAAGCGCGCCATCGGCGCGCTCGCCGCCTTGCGCATCAATCCGCGCGAAAGCGTCATCTTCGACACCGGCTCGACCGTGCTCGAGGCGGTGCGCGCCGCGGCCGAGCGCCAGATCCCGCTGACCGCGGTCACCAACAGTATCGAAGCTGCGAGCCTCTGCGCCGCGTGCCCGTCCTGGCGGGTGATCGTGCCCGGCGGCACGGTGCGTCAAGGCGCGCAAATGATGGTCGGCGAACCGGGCCAGGGCTTCTTCGGCACCATCCATGCCGATCTCTGCCTCGTCGGCGCCTATGCCATCACCGGGCGCATCCTCACCGATGCCTCGCTCGAAGTCGCCGCTCTCAAGCGTGCCATGATCCGCTCGGCCCGGCGCGCCATTCTGCTCGTCGACAGCACGAAGTTTCGCGCGCCCTCCTTCTCGGCCTTCTGCGACATCTCGGCGATCTCGGAAGTCATCACCGACGACGGGGCCGATGAAGAGCAGCTGGCGGCGCTCCGCGTCCTCAACGTCAAGGTAACTGTCGCCCATACTGGCGGCAATGACGAGTAGCTTCGCCGCCCTCTGCATGCCATATGTGGTTGGCCGCATCATCAGCCATGGCGCGCGAAAGAAAAGTTATGAAGAAGGCAACATCTAAGGAGCTGACGCCCGAGCAACGAACGGAACTCAAGCCGCTCGCGGCACTGCCCGATGAGGCCATCGATACATCAGATGCTCCGGAACTTCTCGACTGGTCAAATCCCAAGCGTGGTCACTTTTATCGGTCCCTCAAGTAACAACTGACCTTCGAGCGCGACGATCGAGGGCTTAGCTGGCCCGCTTGATCTCGATGACGAAGTCGCGCGGACTCCCGTCGCCGCCATTTGTCGGATAGCAATCATCCGGACAGGCCGAGACGATGATGGTGGCATCGCGGCGCATGCCCAAGGTGACGCGGCCTTCGGGAATATAGGGCGGACGCGCATATTCGATGGTGCCGTCCTCCTTCACCTTGGCGCGCATGAACAGGTTCCAGGGCGAGGGCACGAAGGGAATGGAAAGGCCCGCGGACTTGACCGCCGTCCAGAAATTGCCCGCACAGCTTGGATGATCGGCGGACCGTCCGAACTTCCGGTACATTTCGGGATTGCAGGGCGCGATCAGCGTGTCATGCAAGCCGCCGGTCGTGTCCGCTCGATAATCGATGACCGGTACATAAAGATTCGAGATCAGGACATCGCCCGGCGCAAAATAGATCTTGCCCAGAACCTCGCGGCAATGTTCGAGCGAGAGATATTCCTGGCGCGCGGATTCAGGCAGGCACCAGAAATCGACGACCTGCGTGCCGCTCACATTGACGATCGCGACTTCATCGCCTTCGCCGACCGCCACGGCCGCGCCGCGGCCGGCGAGAACGGTCACCTTGTCCGATTTGCTCATGGCTTGGCTTATAGTGATGCGGCTAGGCGCGGGTCAATCGCGCGAGGCCTTCCGTCAGCACGGCAACCGCCTGGCTGATGGCATCAGGCGGCGAGCTTTCTTCCGGACAGTGGCTGCGGCCGCCGGTGCTTTGCACGAACACCATGCCGGTGGGGCAGGCGGTCGCGAAAAGCTGCGCGTCATGGCCGGCGCCCGAGGCCAGATCATGGACCTCGATGCCCAAGCCTTCGGCGCAGGAATGGAGCAGCGCCTGCATGTCGCGATCCATCGCAGCGGGCTCATCGCGCGACAGCGTCTTCCACTGCGCCGAAACGCCAAGCCTGCGGGTGCAGCCCTCCGCCATGCGCCAGCTCTCTTGCGCGACCGCGCTGAGGATAGCCGGATCGGGATGGCGAAGCTCCTGTTGCACCACCACCCCCGGCCCGGCACGACGTTCAACGCCTTGGGCGTTATGGAGAGCGCGCCGAAATTCAGCCGCAGGGCCGGATCCGCAGCCCGTGCCAGGTCATAGCAGGCCTTGCAGAATTCGACCGCGGCCCGCAGCGCATCCTGGCGCATGTCGAGCGGCGTGGTGCCGGAATGGTCGGGCCGGCCGGTGAAGGCGAATTCCGTCACCTCTATTCCGACGATATTCGTCACGATGCCGACGAAGCGGCCCAGCCGCTCCAGCACCGGACCCTGCTCGATATGCAATTCCACATAGGCATGGAAATCCCTTTTCGAGCGGCGGGCATGCGCGACCTTCGTCGGATCGAGCCCCGCTTCGCGCAGAGCTTCGGTCAGCGACTTGCCTTTGCCGCCAAGTGCGGCCGTGATCTCTTCTGGCGTCACCAGGCCCAGCATGGCGCGCGAGCCGAACAGGCTGAAATATTCGCCTTCCTCATCGGCGAAGGCGATGATCTCGAGCGCCCGGTCGAAGGCATGGCCGCGCGCTTTCAGCCGGCGGAACGCCTCGAGCCCCGCAATCACGCCGAGCGCGCCATCGAGCGCGCCGCCATTCGGCACCGTGTCGATATGCGAGGCTGAGACGACCGCGGGTCCCTGCGGCCCGTGGCGCCCGATGACATTGCCGGCGGCATCGATCCTGACCGCAAGGCCCGCATCCGCCATTCTCTGCAACAGCCAGGCTTGCGCCTCGACGAAAGCGGGAGAGAAGGCCGTGCGGCTGATGCCGCCCGTTCTCTCCGCACCGAAGCGCGCGAGCTCATTCAGGTCGGAAAACAGAGCCTCGGCCATCGCACCATGTCATCGCTGGATTCGCCTATTTGCCAGTATAGGCGATGAAATCCATTTCGACACGGGCCTTGATGGTGAGGCTTGCCGCCAGGCTGACGCGCGCCGGCGGATCTTTGCGGAAATAGCGGGCATAGGCCTCGTTGAAGGCCGCGAAATCTGCTGCATCCGTGAGACAGATATTTACCTTGACGATATCGGCGAGGCTGGCGCCGGCCCGTTTCAGTATGTCGGCGACATCGGCCATGATACGGTCGGTTTCGGCGGCAATACCGCCCTCGACGATGCGGCCGTCCGGACCGAAGCCCACCATCCCTGAGACGAACACGAAATCGCCGGCCCGCACCGCCTCCGACAAGGGAAGGCCCTCAGTGCCGCTTCCCGAAATAACCTGCTTGGCCATGACCGCTCCTCTTCTGACCGCTGATGCCGGGAAAATCCCGCAAATGCCCGCTTCGAGAAACCCTCTCTTCCGGAAACTTCACTTGACGGTTTTGCGAACGACGGGCGCGCCGCTTCCGTCGGAGCATGCCGGCAATGTGTTCGGAAGGTTCACGCCCGGTGTTCGATCAAAGGACGGCAATAGAGCTCAGCCAGGCCCGGCATGACGGCAGGCCCAAGCTCGAGATCCGTGAGCTCCACAAATCCTTCGGCAGCCTCGAGGTGCTGAAAGGCGTCTCGCTCTCGGCCCATGAGCATGACGTCATCTCGATCCTTGGTGCCAGCGGATCGGGCAAGAGCACACTTCTACGCTGCGTCAATTTCCTCGAGGCGCCGACGCAAGGCACGATCGCTCTCAATGGCGAGCCGATCCGGACCAGGCTCAGTCCCGATGGCGATCAATATCCCGCCGATCCGAAGCAGATCCAGCGCATGCGCGCCAAGCTGGCGATGGTCTTCCAGAGCTTCAACCTATGGTCCTATATGACCGTGCTCGAGAATGTCATCGAGGCCCCGGTCCATGTGCTGGGCATCGACCGGGCGCCGGCGATCGCCCAGGCCGAGGCCCTGCTCGACAAGGTCGGCCTCTATGACCGCAAGGACACCTATCCGGCCTTCCTGTCGGGCGGCCAGCAGCAGCGCGCCGCCATTGCGCGCGCGCTTGCCATGGAGCCCGAGGTGCTTCTGTTCGACGAGCCGACCTCGGCCTTGGACCCTGAGCTCGTCGGCGAGGTGCTCACCATCATCCGCGCCCTGGCCGAGGAAGGGCGGACGATGATCATCGTCACCCATGAGATGGGCTTTGCGCGCGAAGCCTCGAGCCGCGTCATTTTCCTGCGCCAAGGCGAGATCGAAGAGGAAGGCGATCCCAAGAGCGTCATGACGCGCCCGGCCTCGTCGCATTTCCAGCGCTTTCTCGCCCGCGCCCATGGGTGAGCCGTTCGAATGATTTCGATGACAACAAAACAGGAGGAGACTCGAAAATGAAACGACAATGTCTGATGCTCGCGGCGGCCGCCGCCCTGCTCATGACGAGCATGATGGCCAAGGCCGAGGACACGATCCGCTTCGCCACCGAAGGTGCCTATCCGCCCTTCAACGAGCGCGGCCCCGACGGCGCGCTGATCGGCTTCGAGATCGATCTCGGCCAGGCGCTGTGCGACAAGATCAAGCGCAAATGCGAGTTCCTGGCGCAGGACTGGGACGGCATGATCCCGGGGCTGCTTGCCAACAAATATGACGGCATCTTCGCCTCGATGGCCATCACCGAGGAAAGAAAGAAGAAGATCGATTTTACCAACAAATATTATCAGACCGGCGGTGCCTTCGTGGCGCGCAAGGGCACGAGCCTCGATGTCAGCGACAAGAAGCTCGGCGGCAAGGTGATCGGCACAATTCCCGGCACCACCCAATGCTATCTGGAGAAGACCTTCCCCGACGCCACCATCCGCGTCTATGAGACGGCGGACTCGCTCTATCTCGATCTCGTTTCAGGGCGGATCGATGCGGCGCTGTCGGATGCCATCGCCATTGATTTCGGCCTGCTCAAGACCGAGCGCGGCAAGGACATGGCTTTCGCCTCCGAGATCTACACCGATCGCGAATGTTTCGGCGAAGGTGTCGGCATCGGCATGCGCAAGGAAGATGCGGAACTGCGCGAGGCCTTCAACAAGGCGATCGCCGAGGTCCGCGCCGACGGCACCTATGACACGATCGCCAAGAAATATTTCGCCTACGACATCTACGGCAAGTAACGGCTCTCGACGCCTGCCATGGACGCGGTCCTGCAATTCTCGCCCTTCGTTCTGTCGGGCTTGCGGATAACGGTGGCCTTGAGCCTGTTGTCGCTCCTGGTCGCCGTTACCCTGGGGCTTTTGGGCGCCTGGGCGAAACTGTCCTCGTCCAGGGCGGCGCGGCGGATCGCCGAATTCTACACGACGCTGGTGCGCGGCGTGCCCGACCTCGTCCTCATGCTGCTGCTCTATTTCGGCGGGCAGATGGCCCTGAACCGGATCGGCGCCGTGACCGGCCTGTGGCGGCATTGGGAGCTCAATGCCTTCACCGCCGGGATTCTCGCGATCGGCTTCATCTTCGGCTCCTATATGACGGAGACCTTCCGCGGCGCGGCACTTGCCATCCCGCGCGGCCAGATCGAGGCCGGCATTGCGGGCGGCATGAGCCGCAGCGTGCTTTTCCGGCGCATCATCTGGCCGCAGCTCGTGCGCTACGCGCTGCCGAGCTTCACCAATATCTGGCTCACGCTGATGAAGACGACGGCGCTGGTCTCGGTGATCGGCCTCGAGGACCTCGTCTATAATGGCTATGCCGCGGGCAAGGCGACGCAAATGCCCTTCACCTTCATGTTCGTCGTGCTCATGACCTATCTGGTCCTGACCGCGATCTCGGATGTGGGCCTGAGATGGCTCGACCGGCGCTACAGCGCGCATCTGAGGAAGGCCTGACGCCATGATGCTCGCCGATATCATCGCCGACCTCACCAGCTTCAGCGAGACCTGGTCGCCGGTCGACTTCATGCTGGCGGCAAAGCATCTCGACCTGTTCCTGCTGGGCTTGAGGAACACGATCATCCTTCTCATCGGGCCCTTGTGCCTCGCCTCTCTCATCGCCATTCCGCTGGCGGCCGCACGCGCCAACAGGGTGCCTGTCGCGAGCCCGCTGATCTTCGCCTATACCTATCTCTTCCGCGGCACGCCGCTGCTGGTCCAGCTCTATCTTCTCTATTACGGCGCGGCGCAGTTCTCCTTCATCCGCGACTCGGCTCTATGGATCATCCTGCGCGAGGCCTGGTGGTGCGTGTTCATCTCCTTCACTCTGTGCTCGACCGCCTATGTGACCGAGATCCTGCGCGGCGCCATCGAGGCGGTGCCGCCAGGCGAGATCGAGGCCGCCAAAGCCTGCGGCATGAGCCCCTTCACTCTGTTCCGCCGCATCGTGCTGCCGAGCGCGCTCCGGCGCGCGCTGCCCGCCTTCTCGAATGAGGTGATCTTCTCACTCCACGCGACGGTCATCGCCAGCACCGTCACCATCATCGACATCCTCGGCGCCGCCCGCCAGTTCAACAACAAATACTATCTCGGCTTCGACGGCTTCATTATCGCCGCCCTCCTCTATATGGCGCTCGTCTTCATCATCAATCGCGGCTTCAAATTCTGGGAAAGCAAATGGCACCGTCATCTGCCGCACCAGCGCGCCGCTTGAGCCATCTCACAAACAGAAAGGTCACTCTTCATGCAACGCCTTGGTACCATCGACGTCTTTCCGCCGGCCGAAAACTTCGTCTATATGGACGCGGCCTCGGTCGGGCTCACCCATAAGGGTGCCGCGGCGGCGATCAATCGCTGGCAGCAGGCGCTGGCGGATGAAGGCACCATCGCCTTTGACGAAGAGGACGAGGTCGAATGCCTCGACAATCTCAACAACGCCGCGGCCCGCTTGTTCAACGCCCGGCCGGAAGACATCGCCACCGCCTCGAGCGAGACGGTGCTCATGGCATCGCTCGCCTGGGCCGTCATGCCGCCCAGGGGCTCGACCATCGTCGCCACCGAGACCACCCATCCGAGCACGGTCTATCCGTGGATGCGCGCCGCCGAGGCGACCGGCGCCAAGATGCGCTGGGTGCCTGCCGACAATCTCTATATCGATCCTGACCGTCTCGAAGCGGCTATCGATGACTCGACATCGGTCGTCTGCCTGTCGCATGTCGAATATGGCACCGGCCAGGTCTTCGATCTCGCCCGCTTCGCCAAGAAGGCGCACCAGCATGGCGCGATTTGCGTGGTCGACGTCACGCAGTCGGCCGGCCAGGTGCCGATCGACATCGCTGCGACGGGCATCGATGCGGCGGCGGCCTCCACCTATAAATGGCTATGCGGGCCCTTCGGCACCGGCTTCATGTATATTTCGCCCGCGTTGCAGAAGCTCAATCCCGGCATCATCGGCTGGCGCACGCATAAGGACATGTGGGATTTCCAGGCCAATCGCCTGGAAATGCCCGAAAATGCCAAGCGCTATGAATTCGGCACAATGGCCTATGGTACCGCGCTCGGTGCCACCGAGGCGATGAACTACCTCCTCGATCACTCGATCGAGAAGATCCGCGTCCATAACCGCCACATCGCCGATCGCCTGATGGCCGGCCTTCTCGAGCTCGGCGCCGAGGTTCTGTCGCCGAAAAAGGCTGAGGAACGCTCGGCCACGATCGCGGCGCGCCTCCCCGGCAAGAACAGCAAGGATTTCGCCCGCACCCTCAAGGCGAACAATGTCATCGCCTCCTTGCGGCGCGATTTCATCCGCTTCTCGCCGCATCTCTATAACAATGCCGACGACATCGACCGCGGCCTTGCCGCGATCAAGGCGGTGCTGTGAGCGCTTCGATCGACATCGATCTCGACGCGCCGGGCCGGCAAGTAGGCCTTGTCAGCATCGACTCCGCTTCTGTGCCCATCTGCTCCTTCGCCCATGGCGACGGTCCGACCCTCGTGCTCACCGCCGGCGTCCATGGCGATGAATACGAAGGCCAGGTGGCGCTGGCGGAACTGGCGCGCGAGCTCGATGTCAACGACATTCGGGGCCGGGTCATCATCATGCCCATGGTGAATGGCCCGGCCTGCCGCGCGGGCACGCGCCCCACGCCGGTCGACGGTCTCAATCTCAACCGCGCCTTTCCCGGCAAGGCCGACGGCAGCTTCACCTCAAGGCTTGCACATTTCATCGAGACCGAGCTCTATGCCAGGGCCGATTATGCCGCCGACTTCCATGGCGGCGGCGCCATCCTGCATTTCCTGCCCGCGACCCTTTTCGTGGTGACGGGTGATGCCGAAGGCGATCAGCGCCGGCAGGATCTCGCAGCCGCATTCGGTGCTCGCTACTGCATGCTGTTCGGCGCCAAGACCATGGGTGTCGAGGTCGGCATCGAATCGGCCATGCTCAGGCAGAAGGTTATCGGCATCGCCGGCGAATATGGCGGCTCGGCGGAGATCTCCGCCGATGCCTTGGCGCTCTGCCGGGAAGGGCTGCGGCGGCTGCTGACTCATCTCGGCATCATCGCGACGCCGGCGCCGGAGCTTCGACAGCCGGAGCTCATCGATGTGCGCCCCGATGATTGTTATGTCATCGCCGAAAGCGAAGGCGTGTTCGAGCCTCTGGTGCGGCTCGGCGATGCCGTACGGTCCGGCGTGCCCGTCGCGCGCCTGCATCGGCCTGACCGGCCGGACGAGCTGCCGCTTTCCCTCCCTGCGCGATGCGACGGCCTGGTCATGGCGCGCCGGTCGCTCGCCAAATCGTCCCCGGGCGACTGGCTCTTCATCATCGGCCGGCCCGCCTGAAGAAAGGATCTTGTCCCATGCATCGGCATGAATGGTACCAGGCGCTTTTCGAGAAGATCCCTGAGATCGAGCGCGAGGCTAGGGCCTATGGCGAGAGCATCGGCCTCGCGCGCTTTGCCGGCGGGATCGCGCTCTATTCCGGCATGTCGTCGCGCCCGGCGCCCCTGCCCGATTACGTGCTCGAAGCGATCGTCGCCGCCAATCGCGAACCCGTCGGCAGCGTGAAGTCGATCGAGGACCGGATCCGCAGCCTCATCAAGAATGCCTATGGCGATGGGTTCGACTGCGCCGTCGTCAACACCTGCGAGGCGGGCTTGCGCGTCGCCATCGAAACGCTGGTGGCCCCACCCATCCTGCGCCGGGGCGATGCCCGCCGCGCCGCCATGCTGTTCCCCTATGGCGAGGATTGCGACTGGGGTGCCGCCTATGGCCGGCCCTTCCCGCCCAAATACAAGAATGTCGCGATCGACCGCAGCGTCAGCGCCGGCGAGCTCGGCATGGAAGCCAAAAGCCTGTGCGATCTCGACACCTTGTTCGTGCCCTTCGCCAATGCGCGCTACGAGGTGCATGGCATAAGGCAGAACATCGTGCCCTTCCTGCTCGACGTCGATGCGCAAGAGACGATCACCGCCTTGGAGCGGATGGCGGCCCGCCATGGCGCCAGCCTCGCCGGTCTCCATGTCATCGGCTATGACACGCCGGGCTATGGCTACCATGAACGCGACGCCGAAGGACGCGCCGTGCTCATGCGCCGGTTCGGTGATCTGGCGCGCCATTACGACATTCCCTTCATCGTCGATTCTGCGAGCGCCCTGCCGATCATCGGCAGCGGCCCCGCCGAGCTCAATGCCGATGTCCAGCTCTGGAGCCTCGACAAGATCGCCCGCGCCCCGACCGCCGGGCTGATCGTCGGCCGGGAGGACGCCATGCTGCCGATCCGCAAGGGCCTCGGCCTTGCCGGCGACCGCTTCGGCAATGTCTCCTCTCATGGCAAGGCGGTGTTCTCGGCCTTCGATCCGGGGCGGACCGCGCTTGCGGGCGTGCTCGCGGCGCTCACCATGCTTCATGAGGAACCCGAGCGCATCCGCCGGCCGATCGACCAGCTTCATGACATCGTCTGCCGGCATTTCGCGGCGATATCCTGCTTCGCCGGCGATTTCGTCATCACCAAGTCCTATCATCTCGGCGGCACCGAGGTGAATTATCTCAAGAGCTGGGACGGAGGCGAAAAAGGCATCCCGATCTTCACGCTGGAAGACCTCTATGCCGAGACCAATCCGATCGGACGCGCTCTGTCGGCGATGGGTGTGCAGCCGCCGCCGATCTATGCCGGCGAGATGATGATCACGCCCGGGGCCGGACTTCTGGACGACAAAGGCGAGTTGATCGCCGAGAAGGCGGAACTCGCGGTTCAGGGCCTCGTCAGATCGATCGAGATCGTCTGCCGCCACGCCGGGCTTTAGCCGGCCGCTCCCGCGTCATCCTTCTTCTTCCGCGCCTTGACGATCGACAGGAAGCTGCGCACCATCGGATTGGCCAAGGACGAGCGGTTGGCTTTTACCGCGATCCGCGTCGTCTTCATGATTTCTTGCGGCCGGATCGGCCGGATGAGGCCCCGCACCTCCCAGCTCTTGGCGTAATGCGCCGGCAGGAACCCGATATGGGTTCCGGCGAGAACCAGGAACAGGATGCCTTCCGTCTGATGCGACGTGGCCGCGGAACGCAAGCCCAGCTTGGCGATCATCCGGTTCTCGGCGGCCGAATAGCCATGCTGGACGAGGGCATATTTCGACAGAGCCTCGTCCTTGAGCTCGCTGTCGGCGACGGCGAAAGCTTCATGCCCGGCGCCGCAATAGAGATAGCTTGTTTCGACCGAGATCGGCGTCGTCAGAGCGCGCACCGACCCCTCACCGGCGACCGAGACGCCAATATGGAGACGACGCTCCTCCACGGCGCGGTCGATCTCGCTCTCGGTGCCCACCATCATATTGAGCCTGATCGCCGGGTTGGCCTTCGAATAGTCCGACAGGATCTCGCGCAAAGGCGTCGCCTCGTCGGTGACGAGCGAGTCGATGAAGCCGATATAGAACTCGCCGATCAGCTCGGCGTGGAAGGCGTTGATGCGCGAGCGGAATTCCTCGAAGGAGACGAGAAGCTGGGAGATCGCCTCATAGACGACCTTGCCCTCCTCGGTCAGCGCGAAGCCGCCGCGGCCTCTCTCGCACAGCCTGACGCCGAGCCTGATTTCGAGATCGCTGACATGCTTGCTGATCGCCGATTTGGTGAGGCCGATCTCGGCCTCGGCGGCGGAAAAGCCGCCGCAATCCACCACCACGCGAAACACGCGTAGCAGTTTCAACTCAAAATCGGTGAATTGCCCGGCAAACAGGCGATGCGGCCAGCTCATCTTAAACCCAAATATTTCTCTGTCTATTCAATAGCTTATTCCTGTTCGTGAATAAACCGAGTCAATTGCGCGGCAAGCGAATTTCGACGGGCGGCGCTTGCGCCGAATCTCGCGCCATGAAACATTTGTGGGCTAAGCGGCGAACTCGGATTTGGATGCTAGCTCAACAAGGAGGAGTGCATCATGGCCCAGGAAACAGCTCTCAGGCCTGCCTTACCCGGACTGCATGCTCTCGCCAAGAACTGGTGGCTTTTGCTTCTGCGCGGCATCGCCGGCATCATCTTCGGCGTGCTGGCCTTCGTCTGGCCGGGCATCACGCTCCTGACGCTCATCATCTTCTACGGCGCCTATGCGCTGGTCGACGGCATCTTCGCCATCGCGGCCGCCATACGCGGCGGCGAAGCGCAGTCGCGCTGGTGGCTGATCCTGATCGGGATCCTCGGTATCGCGGCCGGCCTCCTCACCTTCCTGTGGCCGGGCCTCACCGCGCTCGCGCTGGCGATGTTCATCGGCGTCTGGTCGCTGATCCACGGCATTTTCGAGATCGTCGGCGCCATCAAGATCCGCAAGGAGATCGACAATGAGTGGTGGCTCATCCTGTCGGGGGCACTCTCGGTGCTCTTCGGCCTGGTGATGCTGCTGATGCCGGGTGCCGGCGCCCTGGCGCTCGTCTGGGTCATCGGCGCTTATTCGATCATCTTCGGGGTGCTCTTCGTCGCCTTCGCCTTCCGGCTGAAGAAGCACAGCCACGAGACTAAGACCTAAGGAACGAGAACGACCTTACCCATCGACCGGCGCGCATCGATCAGGCGATGCGCTTCGCTTGCCTGATCGAGCGGAAAGCTCGCGCCGGGCGGGATTCTCAATCCGCCGGATACGGCAAAGTCGAAGAGATGAGCGAGATCGGCTTTGACCGTCTCCGGCGCGAGCAGCGGCAGGAGCGCAAATCCCTTAAGCGCTTGATTGCGGGCGAACATCGCCTCCAGCGCGCCCTTGCCCAGCGCGGTCCGGCCCAACGCCCCGAACAGCAGCTCGCCTTGCGGCGCCAGGGCCTTCAGGCACGCTTCGGTCAGTTCACCGCCGACGAAATCATAGATGACATCGGCATGCACGGCCTCCGCCCAGCCGGGATGAGTGTAGTTCGCGCCGTCATCGGCGCCTAGCGTGCGGGCGAGATCGAGCTTCTCTTCCGTCCCGGCGGCGGCGATCACGCGACGGGCGCCCGACCGCTTGGCAAGCTGCACCAGCACTGACCCGACGCCTCCCGCGGCGGCCGTCACCAGCACCGTCTTTCCCTTGGGGTCGCTGCGCCGCACGGCATGCAAGGCGGTCAGGCCCTGCACCATCAAGGCGACGGCCGTCTCGAAGGAGAGAGCCTCGGGAAGAGGTACGATGCTCCTTGCGTCGACGGCGATATGATCGGCATAGCCGCCGCCCGGCCGGTTGAAGGCAAAGAGCGGCACCGCGACACGACTGCCGGGCCTCACCTCCACGCCGCTGCCTGCCTCCTCCACGACGCCCGCGACCTCGACGCCGAAGATCATCGGCAGATCCGGCGTCACCGCATAGCGGTCCTGGCGCATCAGGGTCTCGAAGAAATTGACGCCCGCCGCCCGGATGCGGATGAGCACCTCGCCCGCCTTGGGAACCGGCTTCGGCATCTCGATCAGCTCCAGGACCTCAGGTCCGCCGAAGCGGCTCAGTTGGATCGCCCGCATGGATCATCCTCGTTGCAATGTCCTCAGAGCGTCCTATCTCTAGGGGCCAGTCCGGCTCTACAGAGTTTTTATTCCCTAAGGCACCAGCAGGTAACCATGGCCAATGTGAAGAGACTGCCGGTTCTCCCGATCGAGCGGGCCTTGAAGGCGATCTCCGGCCGCTGGAAGGCGGTCATCCTCTATCATCTGCTCGGCGGGCCGAAACGTTCCTCGGAATTGAAGCGGCTGCTGCCTCACATCACCCAGAAGGTCCTGGTGCAGCAACTGCGCGAGATGGAAGAGCACGGTCTCGTCCATCGCGAGGTCTTCCGGCAAGTGCCGCCGCGCGTCGATTATTCCGCGACACCCTTGGGCCTCAGCCTCGAGCCGGTGATGCTCGCTTTATGCGCCTGGGGCCAGCGCCATGCGGCGGAACTGAACGAGCTCGACCATATCGCCGACTGCATCGTGCGGCCCGTCAATACGAGAGTTGACGCTGCGCCAATACGATAACGGATTGTGGACTGTCCTCCTGCGCGATTCAGGTACCGCCGGGGGTCGGGGTTTCGTCCCAAAACGACCACAGGAGAACAGCCCGAGGGTTGTCATGCAGAATTCGGGCCATCTCCGGCATTTGTGCTTCCTTGCGCAAGGACCGGAGAGGCGTCAGACGCATCGAAGGACTGGCGCGGCGCCGTTGCCTCGCGCTTCGCTGCCAGCGCCTTCAGGGCTGCGCGATCGATCTTGCCGGCGTTGAGGGGCATCTCCGTCAAGAACTCAACCCTCTCGGGCGCCTTGTAACCAACCCGGGCGCGGGCGAACCCGATAAGCTCCTGCTCTGTGGGTACGGGTGCGCCAGGCTTCAGTGCGACATAGGCATGGACGTTCTCGCCATGCACGAGATCCGGCACGCCGACCACGCCGGCGAGCGCTACAGCTTCATGTTGAAGCAAGGCGTCCTCGACCTCCTGGGGCGAGATATTTGAACCGTCATGGACGATGAGTTGCTTCTTGCGACCGCAAAAGGCGAGATAACCTTCCTCATCGGCCTTCATGATATCACCGGAATCGAACCAGCCGCCCCGCATGACCGCCGCGGTGGCCACCGGATCGCCCAAATAGCCGGTAGCCAGACCACGGGCGCTGATCCATAGGCGGCCTTCCGCGCCGGCCGGCAGCTCCCGGCCAGCCTCGTCGCGGATCGAAAGTTGCACGCCCGGCGCAGCCTGTCCGATCGTGCCCACCTTGATCATGGCCGAGGACGGCGTAGCGGTGACGACGCCGACCTCCGTCATGCCCATGCCCTCGCTGATTAGCATGCCCGTCAAATCGGCGAAGGCGCGGGCCAGCTCAGCCGGAACCTTATCGCTGCCTGACCGGCAATGCCTGAGCGAGCGGAAGTCCTCCCGCCGCGCGCTCGCGTCACGGACCAGCTGGAACAGCATCATCGGCTGTATCCAGAGAATTGTCGGCCGTTGCGCGCGCAGCAACTCCAGCAGGTGCTGACTATCGAAGCTATGGGCAACTATCGTCCGTGCGCCTACGGCCAGCGACCCGAACGAGAAGCCGAAGCCGCCGATATGCGACATCGAGCTGGCAGGCAGCATCACATCGTCGGCCGTGAGTTCAAGGGCGGCGGCGTAAGTAGCGAACATCCAGCCTAAACCTTCACGGGAATGGGTCACGCCTTTGGCAGGCCCGGTGCTGCCCGAAGTAAAAAAGATGAAGGCCGGGTCACTCGCCTTGGGGACCGGCAGCTCCCTCTGCGCGGGCCTCTTGGCGATCAGATCCTGAAGGCTTGGGCGGCACCCTGCTTCGGCTTCGTGGAGAATGAGACCGTGCGGAAGCTCCGCAACTTGGCGGGAGCCCGCAAGATCGCGTTCACGTCCGCCATGCGCAATCAAAACGGAGGCCTGGCTGACAGCCAGCGCACGGTCGATCTCCGGAGCCATGTAGCGATAGTTGAGCGGTACTCCCACCACGCCCGATTTCATGCAGGCGAGGTAGTGAATAATCAAAGCCGCGCAGTTGGGCAGGAGAGAGGCCACTCGGTCGCCGGGCTTGAGCCCAAGATCCAGGAGATTGCCTGCGAGATTGCCGCTTGCCCGGTCCAGCTCTCGCCAACTATAGCGCGCCGCGGTCGACACCAGAGCCAAGCCGTCGGGCGCCCGCGCCACCCCGGCGCGCAGGAGCTGCGCTATGTTAATCGGCGCTTCGAGCGGTCTTCCGGATAGCGGCATATCGGTTCTCCAGACATTGACATGAAGCTCCGTGAGTTTGGCCTGCTTCGACCGGCCAGGTCCAGTGGTCTGAATCACAGACGACTGCTCCATGCGAAACTCCGCCGCTTCTTCTGCGATCGCTGAGGTTCACTTCACAAACTGTCTCTGTTAGGCCGCTCGTGCCGCTTTTAGCAGGAAGACCGTGGAGCAACGGGAAGATGAGCATGTGGCGCAGCCTCTCACCGGGCGAGATCGACCTCGCGGTTCCGGGCAAGCAGTGCGTCCAGGTTCGTCTTGGCCGCGAGGCCGAACTGATGCTGCCCATCGTTATCGTCCATAATGGGTACGGCCCTACCATCCTGGTGGCCGGCGGCACGCATGGCGATGAGTTCGAAGGTCAGATCACAGTCGCCAATTTCTGCCGCGGCATCGAACCTGAGAACGTCCATGGCACGCTCGTTCTGCTCCCCTTGCACAATGTGCTTGCCTGCAAGGCAGGGACGCGTCTCACACCGGGTGACGGCAGCGATCTCAACAGGCTCTATGGCCGGCCGGGCGGTGACGGGCCGGCGCACGCCATCGCCCGCTTTGTCGAGACCGTTCTCCTTGCCGATGTCGACTGGGTGATCGACCTTCATTCAGGCGGCAGCGCCCATGAATTCGTGTTGAGCTCCAACCTCCAGGCACGCCTGAATTCTGCCGAATTCGAAACCATGCGCGATCCGCTGCTCGCTTTCGATGCGCCCTATGCCATCGTCTTCGACGAGGTTTCAGCCGCGGGCGACATGCCGCATACCGGCACGCTCGAGGGCCATGCGCGCGCCCTCGGCAAGAAGGCCATCTCTTCCGAGCTCGGCGGTGCCGGACGTGTCACGCCGGCCTCGCTCGGCGTCGCCGAACATGGTTTGCGCAGCCTGCTTTCCCATATTGGCGTGGTGCCTTGGGCGGGAGCCACGCGGCCCGATCAGAGCCGCTCGCAATTGCTGTTCCTTGGGCGTCCAGAGCACTATGTCCGCAATTCCCTGGCCGGCCGCTTCGCGCCGACCGTCGCCTTGGGCGACAAAGTCCGCAAGGGCATGCATCTTGGCAGCATCGCGCCTCTGGATGATCCCCTGGCGCCGCCCGAGCCGATCATCTCCCCAACGGACGGCATCGCCGTGGCCATCGCCCGTCATGGCCTGCAGCAGGCCGGCGCCGGCGTCATATACCTTGCCGACACGCAGGATCGGGTGGTTCGCCGGAAAGAGCCCGCCACGAAGGACGGTCGATCGTGACGGGCTCCCGCATCCGCTCCTACGGCGACAGGAGGCGGAGTGCTGGTCCCATTGATTGCGCGCAAATTCACCCTACGGCAAGACCCGAAGCGCAACCGGGTCAGGGCCGGCTCACACCGGCAATGACATCGACCTCGAGACGCGCATCGATGGTGAGGCCGGCGACCATGGAAATCCGGGCCGGCGGTGACTTCGGAAAGAACGCGCGGTAGGCATCGTTGAAGGCGTCGAAATCGGAAGCGTCGGTCAGAATGATCGTGACCTTCAGCACATCAGCCAGCGAGGAGCCCGCCTTGGCGAGGACGCGCTCGATATTCCGGAAGGTCTGGCGCGTCTCGGCCGCGATCCCGCTCTTGACGATGGCCCCGTCGTCGCCGAAGCCCACCATGCCGGAAACGAAGACGAGATCGCCGAAACGCACCGCATCCGACAGCGGCAGGCCTTCGACATTGTCGAGGGTGATCGTCTCACGTTTCATGCGGCAAGCTCCTTCAGACGGGGTTCCGGTGTGTTCTCGCGATAAAGCCAGGGCGACAGCCTGCGCTCAAGCAGCCTGATGCCGGTCACGATCAGGAGCGCGAAGCAGAGATAGATGGCGCCCGCGATCAGAAGCGGCGTGAACGGGTCGAAGGTGTTGAAATAGACCTGGTTGGCGGCGCCGATGAGATCGGTGATGGTGATGAAGTTGACGGCGGCCGTGCCCTTAAGGACGAAGACCAGCTCATTGCCGTAGGAGCGCAGCGAAAGCCGCGCCGCGGCCGGCAGCGTGAAGCGGAAAAAGGCTTTCAACGTCGAGAAGCCGAAGGCGCGCGCCGCTTCGATCTCGCCCACGGGCACGTTGCGCAAGGCGACGGCGAAGATTTCGGCAAGGAAGCCCGCCGAATTGAGCGACAGAGCGAGGACGGCGATCGGCATCGGCCGCTCGATCACATGCCAAAATATGCTTTCTCTGATGCCGGGGATCTGCGGCAGGCCATAATAGAGCAGGAACAGCACGGCGAGGATCGGCGCCCCACGGAAGAAGAAGGTGAAACTCTGGGCTGCGCCGCGGGCGAGCGGCGATGCCGAGTTCCGTCCGATCGCCACCGGCAGCGCGATGGCGAAGCCGAAAAGGGCCACGAGAGCCGTGATCTCGATCGTCGTCACCGCCCCTTTCATCAGGATGGGGAGGTATTGAACGAGCGTCGGCCAATCCAGCATCATGTGGCGGGGCCCCGGCGCAAATGAGCGAACAGCCGGCTTTCCGCCTTGGTCTGCAGGATCATCATCAAGGCGGCGATGACGAGATAGATCGACAGCGAGATCATGAAGAACTGGAAATAGAGCTTTGTGTTCTGGCCCGCTTCGCCGGCGACGCGGACCAGATCCTGGAGCCCGATCGCCGAGACGAGCGGCGTGTTCTTGAGCGTCGCCATCAGGAGATTGGCGAGTCCGGCGATCGACAGCCGGAAGGCCACCGGCCATTTGATGCGCCGGAAGGTGAGGAAGCGGCCCATGCCAAAGGCTTGCGCCGCTTCGATCTGCCCCTTCGGGATGACCTGGAAGGCGCCGCGGAACACTTCGCTCGCATAGGCGGCATGGATGAGGGAGAGCGCCAAGGTGCCGGCCCAGAAGGGTGACACCTCGACGAAGCCGTCGATGCCGAAAGGCGCCAACGCGCCCATGATGAGGAAGGACAGGCCGTAATAGAGCAGGAAGATCACCAGCAGCTCGGGCACGCTGCGCATCACCAGATTATAGGCGGCGACGAGCCGCGCCAGGACGGTGAAGCGCGACAGCTCGGCCAAGGCCGAGGCGAGCCCGAGCGCGGTGCCGAGCGCCACGGCCGTGAGTCCAAGCCGGATGGTCAGCCACAAACCGGCGAGGAGCTCATCGCCCCAGCCTTGCGGGCCCGGCAGGAAGAGTGACCAATCCATGTCTCAGAAGCGCATGCTCACTACCAGAGCTGATCGGCGCGGATATTGGCACCGGCAAGCCATTTGGCCTGCAGCTTGTCGAAGGTACCGTCGGCATAGACGTTGCGGATGGCCTCGTCCACTTTCGCCTTCAACGCATCGCCCTTGTTGAACATGGCGCCGACGCCGCGGCCCAGGACTTCGGGATCGTCGATCAGTGGTCCCGCCTGCTCGAAATCCTTGCCTTGCGGCGAATTCATGAACTCGATCGCCGGCTGCTGCTCGCCGAAGGCCAGATCGATGCGGCCATTCACCAGATCGGCATGGATCTGGTCGGCATTCTCATAGCCGACCGGCTCGAGCACGCCTGCATGGTATTTGCGCACATATTGATCCTGGGTAGCGCCGGCATAGACGCCGACGCGCTTGCCCTTGATGTCTTCATCGAAATTCTTGAACGCGCCCTTCTTGCCGTAGAAGACGAACTTGCCGGCATAATAGGGAATGGAGAAATCGGCGACCTTCTCGCGCTCCGGCTTGATCGACATGGACGAGAAGACCATGTTGAACTTGCGTGCGATCAAAGCGGCGATCATGCCGTCGAAATCCTGCTTGACCCATTCGCAGTCGAGCTTGGCGCGCTTGCAGACTTCATTGCCGAGATCGATCTCGAAGCCCGTGAAGCTGCCATCGGCTTCGGTCTTGGAGAAGGGCGGGAAGGACGCTTCGGTCGCGACCGTGACTTTCTCCTGCGCATCGGCGGCGAGCGGCGATGCCACGAGCACGGCGCCCATCAGAAAAAGGAACTTGAACGGCAATCTCATCTGAGGCCTCCCCGACCATTGTCCTTGCTTATACTTGCCCCTGAACGAAACCACATGCGGTGCCGGATTAAATCAGCCATTGCGGAAGTTTGGTTCGACGTCGGTCGAAGCATTGCAATCCCCTCTCCCCCGTCGCGTCTTACCCTCTCCCCGCTAAAGCGGGGCGAGGGTTACTTCTTCTTCTCCGCCGCGGAGGCGCGCAGGTCACTATAAAAGGTTTTCGCCGCGAGGCCGGGCTCGGCGCCTTTGCGCGTTACCATGAAGAAATCGGGCGCATAGCTCAGGATATCCGGCCGCAGCGCCCGCATCTCGCCCGCCGCCACCCAGCGCTGCGCATAGGTGGAGGGCAGGAAGCCGCCGAAGCGGCCGGAGAGGATGAGCACCGCCGAGGCCTCCATGCTGTAGGCGGTCGCATGATGCGGCGCGTCCTTGAAGAAGCGCTGATCGAAATTGGAAATATAGCCGCGCCCGACCAGGCCCGCCGCGGCGATCTCGTCCAGCGACAGTTTCCGCTTCATCTGGGCGAAGAGCGGGTGCTTGCGGCCGCAATAGAAATAATTGGGCTCCGACAAGAGCTTCTCATAGCGCAGGCCCGCCACGCGCTGATGGCGCGGCGTGATCGCCAGATGCAGCCGGCCATCGAGCACGCCACGCTCGAGATCGCGCGGCGTCAGGACCTCGACCGTGATGTGGACGGCATTGTCGCGGCCATAGAAGCGATCGATGGCCGCGCTGAGCGGGAATTCCGGATGGGTGATGATGTTGTCGGGCATGCCGATGATGAGCGGCCCGTTCAATTGCCGCTTGCGGGTGGCGATCTGGCCCTGGAAACGGTCGAGCGAGCCGAAGAGATCGCTCGCCGCCTTGAACACGGCCTCGCCATCCTCGGTCAGGCGGAAGCCGCCGCGCCCGCGCTGGCAGAGCCGCAAGCCGAGCCTGGTCTCGAGATCGTGCATGTGGGTGCTGATGGTGGATTCGGACACGTTGAGAAGCGCCTGCGCCGCGGCGAAGCCGCCGCATTCGACGACGGCCGAGAATACCCTGAGCAGCCTCAGATCCGCATCGCTCACCCGTCCCAGCATGGCTCGTCTCCGCTCCCTCTTGGCGCTTCGTTTTGTTATTGCGCGAGGTTTACCTCGATAGATTTCAATGTTTGATCCGCGGCAAAGTCACATCCTGCGCTCGACCATTCACCTATATGAGATCGTCCATGCCAACAACCGCGATGAACGGATATGACCTCTTCCAGCATCTGGGCTTGAGCCCGGTGATCAATGCCGCAGGGATTTATACCGATCTCGGCGGATCGAGGCTCAGCCCCAGGGCGTGGGCGGCGGCCGAAGCGATCAACGACCATTTCGTGCGCATGACCGATCTGCTCGACAAGAGCGGCGAGCGCATCGCCGACCTCCTCGGCGTCGAGGCGGCCCGCATCACGCCAGGGGCCGCCGCGGCGATCTTCCTCGGCACTGCCGCCTGTCTTGCCGGCACTGACGGCGACAAGTCGCAGCAGCTCCCCGATATCACCGGCATGAAGCGCGATGTCCTGATCCAGGCGGGGCATCGCTATAAATATGACCGGCAGGTCGCCATGACGGGCGCTGCCTTGCGTGAAGTCGGTTCTGAGAACGGCACGCGCCCCGACCAGCTCGACGCGGCGATCGGCGAGAACACCGCCGCCATCCTTCATCCGGCCCATCTCGACGGCAAGCCCGGCACGCTCGCGCTCGAACAGGTGGTCAGGATCGCGCGGGCCCGCGGCGTCCCGGTGATCGTCGATGCCGCCTATATGAACTATCCGACATCGATCATGGGCGATTATGCCAGGCGCGGCGCCGATCTCGTCTGCATCAGCGCCAAATATTTCGGCGGGCCCAATGCCGGCGGCTTCATCATGGGGCGCAAGGATTTGATCCAGGCGGTCAGCAATGTGCATTTCACCCGCTATGAATCGGGCAAATATCTGAAGCTCGGCCGTCCCCTCAAGATGGACCGGCAGACGATCATCGCCGTGCTGGTGGCGCTCGAGGAATGGCTCGCCATGGACCATGCGGCCCGCTTCGCCGGCTATCGTCGCCAGGTCGCGATGCTGGAGCGGCGTCTCTCCGGCCTCACGGACCTGAAGGCCGAGCCCAAATGCTTCACCATGGACGAGCGCTTCATCGATGAGCCGGTCAACTGCCTGCTCCTCACTTTCGACGGCGCGAAGAACGGCAAGTCAGCCGCCCAGGTGGCACGTCGGCTGGAAGAGAGCTCGCCGCCGATCATCGCCATCCTGGAAGGCGACAAGATCGGCATCGTCATGGACGTGCTCAAGGATGACGAGGTGAGCTATATCGGCGACCGTCTGGTGGAAGTGATGTCGTGATCTTTTATCCCCTCTCCCCCAGCGGGGGAGAAGGTTAGGGTGAGGGGGAACCGGCGGAGAGAACAATCAACGTCCTTTCCCCCTCACCCTCCCAATGCTGCGCATTGGGCCCCTTCCTCTCCCCCGTTGGGGGCGAGGGGAAGTTTTTTTGAAGCACGCCACCAGAATTAAATATTTTGACGATCCAGCCGCATCCCGTAGCCTCTTCCCACCTCAAAAAACCGGTGTGAGACAGATGTTACGGACGGGTGAGCAATATCGTGAAGGCCTGCGCGACGGGCGGGAAGTGTGGATCGACGGCGAGCGGGTGAAGGACGTCACCAGGCACCCGGCGCTCAAGCCGATCATCGACATCCGGTCGCGCATGTACGACATGCAGCATGACAACGAGCATGCGGCGACCCTCACCTATCAGGAGAACAGCCACAGCCATTCGATCTTCAACCGCCTGCCCAAGGTGCAGCAGGACTGGCATGACAAATGGAAGGCCGTCGACACGGTCATGGAAGACATCGGCGGCGTCGTCACGCGCGTCGGCGACGAGACCGTGGGCGAGATGTGGTCGCTCTATGACGGGCGCGACGTCCTCAACGAGATCGATCCGCAATTCTCCGAAAACATCAGCCGCCACATCCAGGGCGTGATCGAGACCGACGTCTTCCATGTCTCGGCCAATACCGATCCCAAGGGCGACCGCTCCAAGCCGCCGCAGGACCAGGATCCCGACATGATGGTGCATGTCGTCAAGGAGACCGACAAGGGCATCATCGTGCGCGGCGCCAAATATGAGACGGCGGCGGGCTATGCCGACCAGGCCTTCCTCAAGCCGACCGTCGGCGCCTGGACCAACGAGAAGCTCTCCAACTATGCCGTCGGCGGCATCGTCAAGATGGGCGCCCCCGGCGTCAAGATGATCGCCCGCTCGGGCTTCGCCGGCCGCGGCACGCCGGACGACTATCCGCTCGCCAACAAGTTCGACGAGGTCGACTTCCTGATGGTGCTGGACAATGTCCTCATCCCCTGGGAGGACGTGTTCTTCTACCGCCATACGCGCGCCGCCGCCTATATCCGCGGCACGCTGCACCGCTATTCGGCCTTCCCCTATACGCTGCGCCTCCTCTATGTCGCCGACATGATGATCGGTGCGGCGCTGTGGAACGCCAAGCAGACCGGCCTCGACAAGCTCCAGGCGGTGCGCGAGAAGCTCGCCGATCTCGTCTGCTATCGCGAGGGCATCAACGCGCATCTGACGGCCTCGATCGCGCTCGCCCAGAAGAGCCCGGGCGACCTCCTGATGCCGCACCAGTCCATCCTCTATGCCGGGCGCATCCATGCCTGCGCGAACCTGCCGCAGATGATGCATATCGCGCGCGAACTATGCGGCGGACAGATCTGCGTCACGCCCAATGCGGCGGCTTTCAACAATGGCGATTCGAAGGACTGGCTGCAGAAGTTCTACAGCCTCAATGAGAATTGGCAGGCCGAGGACCGGCGCAAGCTCCTGGCTTTCGCCCGCGACCTGCTCAATTCCGACTATGCCAATCACCGGCTGACTTTCGTGCAGTTCGCGCAGGCTCCGCACTTCAACCATCTCGCCGCCGTCTATGGCGCCTTCGATTTCTCAGGCCCCCTCGACTTCGTGCGCAAATCGGCCAATCTCTCGGACCGCGTGAACGGCTCGCTTTAGCTACGAGTCTTGGATATGCGCAGTCTCTCCTTTGTTTCCCCTTCTCCCGCGCGCAGCGTGGGAGAAGGTGGCCGAAGGCCGGATGAGGGCTCTTTCTCGAAAGAGGGCCCTGATCTCAACGAGTATTCCCTTTGCAGGCAAAGAGCCCTCACCCGCCCTCCGGGCACCCTCTCCCATTGCTTCGCAACGGGAGAGGGGAAAAATGAGGGCGTCTGACATCGCATGGATACTTTGAAGGACACTCTCGACATTCTCGACAGGCTGGTCGGCTTTCCGACCGTCAGTGCGAGGTCCAATCTCGATCTCATCGATTATGTCGAGAAGCGGCTCGCGCAAGAGGGGATCGGGGTGCTCCGCATTCCCGATGTGTCGGGCAAGAAGGCCTCGCTCCTCGCCACGATCGGGCGTCCCGACCAGGCGGGCATCGTGCTCTCGGCCCATACCGATGTCGTGCCGGCCGAGGAACCGTCATGGTCGAGCCCGCCTTTCACTGCCACAACGCGCGGCGATCGTATCCACGGCCGCGGCACCTCGGACATGAAGGGCTTCATCGCCTCGGCGCTGGCCCATGTGGATGCGTTCAAGCGCGCCGCCACGGCGACGCCGGTTCATCTGGCCTTCTCCTATGATGAGGAAGTCGGCTGCCGTGGCGCGCCGGACCTCGTCAAGGCGACCGCCGCTTTGCCCGTGCGCCCAGCTTTGTGCATCGTCGGCGAGCCGACATCGTTGCGCGTCGTCTCGGCGCATAAGGGCAAGGTCGCGCGCCGCATCCGCATCACCGGCCGGACCGGCCATTCCGCCATGACGCATCGTGCCGCCAATGCCGTCTTCGCCGCCGCCCGCATCGTCGCCAGCCTCGACGACATGGCGCGGGAATTGAGCCGTCTCCCCTATGACGGCATCGCCTTCGATCCGCCCTACAGCACGCTTCATGTCGGCTCGCTCCATGGCGGCACCGCCCTCAATCTCGTGCCCGACCAGGCGGTGATCGAATTCGAGATCCGGAGCGTGCCCGGCGCCGATGTCGCAAGTCTGCTCAAGCGCATCGATGTGCTGGTCGACGCGCAGCGCCAGTCCCTCAGGCGCACGGCATCCGAGGCCGATATCGTGATCGAGGACATGTCCGCCTATCCGGGGCTCGCTCCTTCCGCCACCGATGCCGCCGTGAAGGCCGTGGCCGACCTTGCCCAAGTCGAAGCGGGCCAGGAAACCGTCAGCTTCGGCACCGAGGCCGGGCTCTACAGCGAAGCCCGGATCCCGACCGTTGTCTGCGGCCCGGGCGACATGGCCCGCGCGCACAAGGCCGATGAATGGATCGGCATGGACGAACTCTCAGGCGCCAATCGCATGATGCAGCGCCTCGCCCAGAAACTCGACCGGCCCATCGCCGAATGGATGGGTGCGACATGATCAACATCTTGCAACTATCCAATGGGGAACAATCATGATCCATAAGCGTCTCAGACCGTTCAACACCAAGGACACCTATCCCGAGCAGAAGCTCGACAATGACCTGTCGCAAGGCGTCGTCGCGCGCGGCACGATGGTCTTCCTGCGCGGCCAGGTGGCGCAGGACCTCGACACGAGGAAGAGCGTGCATATCGGCGATGCCACGCTGCAGACGCGCAAGACGATGGAAAACATCAAGCTGCTGCTCGAGGAAGCAGGCAGCGAGCTTAGCCACATCTGCCGCATCGTCGTCTATCTGACCGATGTGCGCCACCGCGAGGCGGTCTATCGCGAGATGGGGAGCTGGCTCAAAGGCGTGTTCCCCTGCTCCACCGGCCTCGTCATCACCGCCCTTGCGCGGCCCGAATGGCTGGTCGAGATCGAGGTGACCGCCGTCATTCCCGACAAGAGCTGAAGGGGACGTTCGCCATGACCTTCTCCATCTCTGCCCGCTGCCCGAGGACAGGCATGTTCGGCATCGCGGTCTCGTCTTCGAGCCCCTGTGTCGCGGCGCGCTGCGCCCATGCGCGCTCGGGCGCCGGCGCGGTCGCGACCCAGAACATCACCGACCCCATGCTGGGTCCCAAGGGTCTTGATCTCCTGGCCCAGGGACTTTCGGCCAAGGACGCCCTGGCGAAGCTCCGCGCGGGGGCCTCGCATATCGACTACCGCCAGCTCGCTCTGGTCGACCGCCAGGGCGGCACAGCGTCCTTTTCCGGTGCCAAGACCTTGGGAACCCATCGCACGGCCGAGGCGCCGAATGTCGTCACCGCCGGCAACCTCTTGAAAAACATCGATATTCCGCAGCGGATGATCGATGCCTTCATGGCTGACGAAAAGGCTCCCCTGGGCGATCGGCTGATCGCGGCCATGCAGGGAGCGCTTGCCGCCGGCGGTGAGGAAGGCCCCGTCCATTCGGCCGGCATGCTGCTGGTGCGCGATGTCGCCTGGCCGGTCGCCGATCTCAGGGTCGACTGGCACGAGACCGATCCCATCGGTGAGCTTCAGCGCCTATGGCAGTTGTGGCAGCCGCAAATGGACGCCTATGTCACACGCGCGCTCAATCCCTCGTCAGCGCCGAGCTATGGCGTGCCCGGCGATCGTTAGAGCAAATCCCGCCAAAGTTGCAGACTTTGGCGATAAGGATTTGCTCCAACATATAGATTCGGCGCGATTCCTTATCGGCGAAGTGGGAACCACTTCGCCGGGAAGCGCGCTGGGATTGAACCCTCCGTCAGACCTGACCTAAACTCCTCTTGTGAGGAGTCGGCTAGCCCGGATTTCTCACACTGCTGTTTGAATCGGCGGCGAGTGGTGGGTTGGTTGGGTTGGAGATTTTCGGGTTGTGAGCATTTGAGCGATTTTCGCCGATTTCGGGCGAGCTCGATCGCCTCGCCGCTGCGGGCGATGGCGGATGGGATTATGTGGTCCAAGGGCTTCTGGTTCGTCAGGGCGCCCGTTGGGCGAGCATCGCATGTGCGGCGGCGAACTCGCGCTGATAGGGGCAGCCCGACGCCATGGCGATCTTGATGCGCCGCACGCTGATCCGGACGAGCGCGCCGATCTTGAGAAGCTTGAGGCGAATGGTGCCGCATGCCGCCTTGGCGAACTGGGTGTGTCTGAGCGCGATGCGGCGCAAGGCGCAGAGCAGCACATAGGCCATCGACGCAAACCACAGGCGCAGCTGGTTGGCCTGCATGGTCGCCGTCGAGGTGCGATCGGCAAACAGATCGCCCTGGCATTCCTTGATGCGGTTCTCCATGTCGCCGCGGGCGCAATAGATGTTCTCGTAAAGATACCGTGCAGCGCACACGCTCCTGGCGAGCGAGGTCACCACAAAGCACGGATTGGCTTCTCCTCCAGTGTGCTCGGCCTTGGCCACCACCCGGCGCCTGGCGCTCCAGCTATCGCGTGTCGTCCACGTGAAGTCCTTGAACCGGCGCTGAGGCTTGCCGCTCTTGCGGCTGTGCGCGGCTGCCTCCTCGAGCTCGGCTGCAATCGCACCGACCAGCCGCTCGTTCCGGGCCAGGCCGAACAGAAAATCGACCTTATTGGCCTCGCACCACGCCATCAGCTCCTCGCGGGCAAAGCCTGAATCGGCCCGCAGCAGAATGCGGGTCCGCGGCCAGCGGACGCGGATTTGCGCGACAATGCGCGCTACCTCCGCGACCGCGCCGGCCGAGGCATCGATATTCGACCGCCTGAGCTTGGCCGCCAGCAGATGCTGACCGCAGAACACATAAAGGGGCAGATAGCAGTAGCAGTCATAGTAGCCATGGAAGAAACGGCCTTCCTGATGGCCATGCAGCGG
Organism: Pseudomonadota bacterium; assembly: GCA_021828105.1. Lineage (GTDB taxonomy): Bacteria > Pseudomonadota > Alphaproteobacteria > Rhizobiales > Aestuariivirgaceae > Taklimakanibacter. Next base: position 84,318 of record JAKATG010000013.1, on the reverse strand, counting down.
ATCGTCGGTGGCGTCGAGATCGAGAATGATCTGTTTGGGCGCCCGCACATGCGCTTCCAGGAACACATCGACCAGAAGCTGCTCGATCGCCGCACCGTCATGGCTGATCTTGTGATAGCGCGTCGCAACGGACCGGCTCAGCTCCAGACGGTTGAGCGTGCTCTTGCCCGCCACCGGCGCGCAATCCCGGCGCTTGGCTGCAAGCTTGCCCAAAAGGATCGCCAGAACCGGATCGTGGCGCAACTCGTCGTGATCGTTGAGATCCTCATAGCCCAACGCTATCCCGAATACCCGCTGCCCGACCAGCGTCGCCACCTCATGCTCGATCAGCTCCGGGCAGCGCCGATCGCGAAAGCAACCCGCAAAACGACCGATCAGTCTGATCACCCGATCCGTCATCCCAAGCAGCAACCCGCCAGCATCGGAGCTGATCGTCCCACCGTCAAATGCCGCGACAACCTCGCGGCTTTCAACATGTGCAAATCCAAACAAATCCGCTATACACTCTGTCTGCATCGGGGCGCTCCTCGAATCCTTCGAAGTTATTGCAGCACAACAACTTTCGCTGATTCGGCGCTCCGATGCGCCTACTTAGTTTGAGAAATCCGGGCTAGTCAGCAGAGAGGGAAGAGTGTGAGCAAAGGGGATCCCAGCCGTTCGCCTTTGCGTTTCACTTTACGGCAGCTCCTCTATTTCGTAGCGGCGGGCGAGACCAAGAGCGTCAAGCTCGCGGCCGAGAGGCTGAACATCTCGCAGCCTTCGATCTCGACGGCGATCGCGCAGATCGAGGAGGAGTTTGACCTGCAGCTTTTCGTGCGCCACCATGCGCAAGGCCTGTCGCTCACGCCCGCCGGCGAGCGCTTCCTGCAGGCGGCGAAGACGCTGCTCGACCAGACCGAGGAATTGCACAATGTCGCCGACGAGGTCGCGGGCTCGATCAGCGGGCCTTTGAATATCGGCTCCTTCCGCACCTATGCCCCGCTCATCATATCGGAAGTGTGCAAGGGCTTCCTCGACCAGTATCCGCGCGTAAAACTCCATGTCTCGGAGGGCGACGAGGCGCAGCTCATCACGCGGCTGCGCAAGGCCGAGATCAGCATCGCCATTACCTATTCGCAGCATATTCCCGACGACATCGCCTTCGAGCCCCTGGCCGAGCTTCCGACCTATGCGCTGCTGCCGGCCGATCACCCGTTGGCGGCGAAGGGGCCCGTCGCGCTCAGCGCCCTCGCCGAGCTTCCCTTCATCCTGCTCGATCTGCCGCTTAGCCGCGAATATTTCCTGTCGATCTTCATGCGCGAGAACCTGACCCCCAACATCCTGACGCGCTCGGAATATCCGGAAGCGATCCGGTCCTATGTGGCGAGCGGCTTCGGCTATTCGCTGCTCACCGCCCGGCCGCTCAACAAGGCGGCCCTCAATGGCAAGCCGCTGGCCTATGTGAGGCTCGCCGGCGACTATCCGCCCATGGTGCTCGGCATGGCGACGCTCAAAGGCCTGCGCAAGACCAGCGTCATGCAGGCCTTCGAGATCCATTGCCGGGGCGTGATCTCGACCGATAAGATGCCGGGCATGGCACCCCTCGGCTGAGTGCTCTACCTTTCCCGCCCCACCCCGCTCGAATCGCATTTTTGAATAAAAGGAGTCGCCGTGACCCGTTTCCTCATCGAGGGCCGTCATCCGATCTCGGGCATGATCGAGCCCAAGGGCAGCAAGAATGCCGCGCTGCCCATCATCGCTGCGACCCTCCTCACCGACGAGGCGGTCACCCTGACCCGTCTTCCCGACATCGCCGATGTGCGCGTCATGGCCAATCTGGTGCAGGGTCTGGGGTCGAGCGTCACCAGCATCACCGACAACCGCGCCACCTTCAAGGCGGCGTCCATTCGCCACTCCGCCCCCGACCGAGCCCTGGCGCAAGCCATCCGCGCCTCCTTCCTTCTGGCGGGGCCGCTCCTCGCCCGCACCGGCAGCGCCACCTTGCCGCGTCCCGGCGGCGACCGCATCGGCCGGCGCCCGCTCGATGCCCATATCATCGCCTTCCAGGAAATGGGGGCCGAGGTCGAGATCTCGCCCGACAGCTATCGTCTCACCGCGCCCAAGGGCCTCAAGCCCGCCGACATCTTTCTCCTCGAAATGAGCGTGATGGCGACGGAGAACGTCGTCATGGCGGCGGTGCTCACGCCGGGCACAACTCATATCCACAATGCCGCCAGTGAACCGCATATCCAGGATCTCTGCCGCCTCCTCACCGCCATGGGGGGGCGCATCCAAGGTATCGGCTCGAACGTCCTCACCATTACCGGTGTCACCTCGCTGCACGGCGCCACGCATGAGGTCGGACCGGATTATCTCGAAGTCGGAAGCTTCATCGGGCTCGCCGCCGCGACAGGCGGCGATCTCATCATCCGCAACTGCCGGCCGCGCGAGCACCGCATGACCGCCATCGCCTTCGGGCGGCTTGGAATCGAGTGGGAAGTGAAGGGCGAAGACATCCATGTCCCGCGCCATCCCCGGCTCCAGATCCAGGAGGATATGCACGGGGCGCTGACCAAGATCGATGATGGTCCGTGGCCCGCCTTCCCCGCCGACCTCGTGTCGATCGCCCTTGTGGTCGCGACCCAGGCCGCCGGCACCATCCTGATCCATGAAAAGATGTTCGAGAGCCGCCTGTTCTGGGTCGACAAGCTCATCGCCATGGGGGCCCGCATCATCCTGTGCGATCCGCATCGCGCCGTCGTGGTCGGCCAGTCGCATCTTTTCGGCCAGCGCCTGTCCAGTCCCGATATCCGCGCCGGCATGGGGCTCGTCATCGCCGCCCTCTGCGCTGAAGGCCAAAGCGAGATCCAGAATGTCGAGCAGATCGACCGCGGCTATGAAAGACTGGACGAACGCCTGCGGGCGCTCGGCGCCAGGATCGAGCGCGTTGATTGACTCACACCGTCCTGAACAGGCTGCGGCACTCGGCGGCGAAGGCTTCGGCGGCGGGACTGAGGCTCGAATTCACCCGGCGGGCCAAGACGACGCGGCTCGGCGGCGTGGGCTCGGCGAGTGGACGCGTGACGAGCGCGGCACCGTCATAGGACATGGACGCCGCGGGCTTGGTCGACAAGAGGCTGTAGCCGAAGCCCGAGCCCACCATGCCGCGCACCATCTCGAAAGACGAGGTCCGGAAGCGGATATGCGGAACGAGGCCCTTCCGGCTGAAGAGCGAGAGGAAATAATCGCCGCTCGGCGGCGGCTCGAGCAGGATCATCGGCTCTTCGGCAAGCGCTTCGAGCGAGAGCGCAGGTTGGCTCGCCAGCGGATGGCCTTCGGCCAACAGCACATAGGGCTGCAATTCGGTCAAAGGCTCGGACGCGATCTGGTCGCTCAGATTGAAGTCATACATCAGCGCAAGATCGACATCGCCCGATTTCACCGCCTCGAGCACGCGGCGGTGGTCACCCTCGACCAGCTTGAGATCGACCTGCCGTTCCTTGCGCGCGAGGCCGCTCAAGACCTTGGGCACGATATAGGGACCGAAAGTATGAAAGGCCCCGAGCTTGACGGTTTCGGCGCCCGCGACATTGCCCACCCGGAAGCTGTCGAAGCGCGAGGGCGTGCCATAGGCGCGATTGGCATAGATCAGCGGCGATCCGCTGTCGGAGGCGAAGATCTCGGCCACGCTGCCGACGATCACATAATGGGTGCCGATCTGCTGGGCCGAGAGGATGCGGCAGTCGAAGGCGGCGAGCGCATCGACGACACGCGGCGCGCCGGTGGCGAGCGTCGTCCAGTCGGCGCAGGAGAATTTGTCGCCATCCGCCGTCTTGACGCGCCCGGCGAAGCAATCGGACACGAAGGACTGGTCGTCGCGGAGCACATTCACGCAGAAGACGCCGTTATTGATGATGGCCTGGACCGCCGGGCTCAAATGATGGATGCAGACGAGCAAGGTCGGCAGTGCCGTATCGGCCGAGACCGAGGACATCGCCGAGACGGTGACGCCATGGCGCCCGGCCGTACCATTGGTGGTGACGACATTGACCGTGCAGGCAGCGAGCCCCATGCCGGCGAGGAAGCGCTGGCGCAAATGGGGATCAGTCGGGCTCTCGGCAGGCTGGACCACTTATCCTCCTCCTTCGCATGAGAGGAGTATTGGCCGCGCCAGGGCTTTTGGAAAATATTAGTTTCCGGCGTCCTGCTTCACCTAAACTGATGCATTTTTGCCTGGCTATCGCGGGCCAGACCATGCGATTTGGAAAATCTCATAATGGCCGTAGCGGGTCCGCCCTTGCGAAATTCCCTGCTCGGTATTCGAAAATCCCTGCTCGAAAATCTAACCCTTTGAAATCACTGAGGTGAGCAATTTTTTCGCGGAAATTCCCTGATAATCCCTGAAAATCCCTGTATCCGGCCTATTGCCGGAGCGGGGCGAATGCCGCTTTGAAGCGGTTGCGGGCATGGTCGGCGAAGCGGCGCAGGATCGGCCCATGGAGCGCCTTCTCGCGGGCGGCGAGGACGATGCCGAGGCGGCGTACATTCTCCTTGATGTCGATGACCGCGACCTCTCTTCCGTCATAGGTCATGGGGCTGGGCGGGCGCATGACCAGGAGCGTGAAGCCGAAGCCGTTGCTCACCGCACTACGCACGGTTTCGAGCGAGCCCGACCTATAGGCGATCGGTGGGTCGATGCCGTTCTCCGCGAGGAGCTCCTCGAAATACTGCCGGCTGCCCGGCGCGTCGAACAGCACATAGGGCTCGCGCGCCAAATCCTTGAGCCGGACGGTCTTCTGGCGCGCCCGCTTGTGGTCGGCGGCCAAAACCGCTTGCGGGCGCAGACTGGCAAGGGTGAGCGTATCGAGGCCAGCGAGATCGGCGCCCCGGTCATAGGTCAAAGCGAGATCGAGCGTGCCGTCGTGCAAGGCTCCCGCCAGCTCGCTCAAGGACATTTCCTGGGGATGGATCTTGATGTCAGGCGCCTCGCCCGAGAAGGAGCGGATCAGGCTCGGCGCATAGAACGGCGCCAGCGTGTGGAAGATGCCGAGCCTGATCTCGCCGGCGCGCTCCGCCGCGAGGGCTTCTGCCTCACGCTCGACCTGGCGCGCTTTGAGATCGAGCGCCAGCACATGATCGAGAAAGAGACGTCCCTGCAGAGTGAGTGTCACGCCCTTGGCATGATGGCGCTCGAAGAGCACCAGCCCCAAGACCGCTTCGAGCTTGTCGAGGGCCTGGGCCACCGAAGGCTGTGAGATATTGAGGGCCCGTGCTGCCTGGGCGATGCCGCCATGCTCGGCCACGGCGCGGAAATAGGCGCATTGGCGCAGCGTATAGCGAACCATATTTTACCTATATCGTTCTTAGGAATTTCAAGTTTTTACCTTGGTTCAATCTGGTCTAGGCTTGCACCCAAGTCAACGGAGGAAGACGCAAATGAAGTCCCTCGACGCCACCCTCTCCGACCTCACGCACACCGCCCGGCGTCCTTTCGAGGATGCGACCGCCATGCCGCCCGGCGTCTATACGAGCGAAGCCTTCCTTGCCCGTGAGCTCGATACGATTTTCGCCAAGGAATGGGTGTGCATCGGCCGCTCGTCCTCGCTCAAGGAGCCCGGCGACTACATCACCTATGATCTCGCCGGCCAGCCGATCGTCGTGCTGCGCGACGGCGAAAAGAAGCTCAAGGCCTTTTCCAATGTCTGCCTGCATCGCATGTCGACGCTGCTCGAAGGCCAGGGCAATACGCGCAGCATCGTCTGCCGCTATCACGCCTGGACCTATAATCTCGACGGCAGCTTGCGCGGCGCGCCCTTCATGAAGCCTACCACCGGCTTCTGCCGCGAAAACTATCGCCTGCCCGCGATACGCTCGGAAGAATGGCTGGGCTGGATCTATGTGACGCTCAATCCGCAGGCACCGGCCGTTGCCGAGACACTGAAGCCGCTCGAAGGCATGATCGCGCATTACGGCATGGAGAACTATATCGAGTGCTTCCGCGAGACCCATGTATGGGACACCAATTGGAAGGTCCTCGCCGAGAATTTCATGGAGAGCTATCATTTGCCGGTCTGCCATGCGGCGACTGTCGGGCCTCATTCCAAGCTCGAGGAGATGGAATGCCCGCCCGGACTCTCCGCTTTCAACTACCACTGGATCACCAAGGAAGCCTCCCTCGCGATCGGCAATGCGCATCCCTCCAATACGAGGCTCGAAGGCAAATGGCGTAAGACGACGGCACTGCTCGCCCTCTATCCGAGCCATCTCATCACCCTGACGCCCGGCTATTTCTGGTATCTCTCCTTGCATCCCAGGGGCGTCGGCCAGGTTCATATGGTCTTCGGCGGCGGCCTGTCGCCGGAATTCATCGATGATCCCAAGGCAAAAGACTATGTGACGGCGCTGAAAACGCTGCTCGATGAGGTCAATCTCGAGGATCGGCAATGCACCGAGCGGGTGTTCCGCGGCCTCAATGCCGAGAAGGCGGCCCCAGGCCACCTCTCCTATCTCGAACGGCCCATTTACGACTTCATGCAGTATGTCGCGGAGCGGACGGCGGGTGTCGCCCGCTCGCCACTCCTCGCCGCGGAGTGAGTTTATCCTACGAAAGACCTACCCATTACTTCCCCTCTCCCGTTGCGTAGCAATGGGAGAGGGTGCCCGAAGGGCGGGTGAGGGCTCTTTGTCTCAGCAAGGCATACTTGTCGAGATCAGTGCTCATTCCGCGAAAGAGCCCTCATCCGGCCTTCGACCACCTTCTCCCACGCGTACCGCGCGGGAGAAGGGAAACTCAAGATAGACCTGAGATGTTTGAGCCAGCGAACCCATGGTACGCAGAACGGTCATCATTGGCGGCGGACAGGCGGCGATCTCCATGATCGCGGAGGTCCGGCAATTGGCGCCGGATCGGGCCATCACGCTCATCGGCGATGAGCCCTGGCTGCCCTATCAGCGTCCGCCTCTGTCCAAAGCCTATCTCGGCGGCGAATGGACGATAGACCGCCTTGCCCTGAGGCCGGCCGAATGGTTTGCCAGCGAAGGCATCGACACGAGACTGGGCGTCAGCGTCGAAGCGATCGACCGCAAGTCTGCGAAGCTGCACCTCTCCGACGGCAGCACGCTCAGCTTTGACGATCTCGTTCTATGCACGGGCGCCCGCGCCCGGCCCTTGCCCGAGGCTTTGAGCCAGGGTCTCAAAGGCATCTATACCTTGCGCGGCATCGCCGATGCGGATGCCTTGCGAAGCGAGATGCAGGAAGGCCGCCATGTTCTCATCATCGGCGGCGGCTATATCGGCCTCGAATTTGCGGCGATCGCGGTCAAGAGCGGGCTCAAGGTGACGCTGGTCGAAGCAGCGGAGCGCATATTGGGCCGGGTCGCTGCAGCGGAGACGGCCGATTACTTCCGCGCGCTGCATCGCGCGAAAGGCGTCGATCTGCGCGAGGCGACGCAGGTCGCCGAGCTCTCCGGCAATCCGCATGTCAAGCGCGCTTATCTCTCCGACGGCGATGTGCTCGATGTCGACTTCGTGGTTGCCGGCATCGGCGCCGTCGCTGCCGATGATCTCGCGCGCGATGCCGGGCTCACCATCAGCAACGGCATCGCCGTCGATGATCACTGCCGCACCAGCGATGAGAGGATCCTGGCGGCCGGCGACTGCACCAGCTTCATCCGGGGCGAGACGCGGCTCAGGCTCGAATCCGTCCAGAACGCCATCGAGCAAGGCGAAGCGGCGGCCGCCACGCTTGCCGGCTCGACCGCCGGCCGCAAATTCTCGCCCTGGTTCTGGTCGGATCAGTATGACACCAAGCTGCAGATCGCGGGCGTCAGCCAGGGCTATGACCGCGTCGTCAGGCGTCCGGCCAAGCGCGAGGGAGCGCAGTCGATCTGGTATCTCAAGGCCGAGAAGCTCATTGCCGTCGATGCGATCAACGATCCGGCAAGCTACATGACCGGCCGGCGCCTGATCGATGCCGGCGTGACGCCGGCGCCGGAGGAGATCGCCGATCCCGCTTTCGCGCTCGTCAAGCTCGCCGGCCGATCAGCCTGACCGCGCCGCCTTCATCGCGCGGTGGCGCAGCCAGGCGATCACCACAAAGAGCGCGATGGCGAACAGCGTCAGGAGCGTCGAGACCACCAGGATCGACGGGTTGATCTGGTCGCGGATGCCGTTCCACATCTGGCGCGGAATGGTGCGCTGGTCGACGCCGCCGATGAACAGGACGACGATGACCTCATCGAAGGACGTGGCGAAGGCGAAGATGGCGCCGGTCACCACCCCCGGCATGATCAAGGGCAGCGTGATCTTGCGGAACACGGTCCAGGGCTTGGCGCCGAGGCTCGCCGCCGCGCGGGTCAAGGTCCAGTTGAAGGACGAGAGCGTCGCTGTCACGGTGATGACGACGAAGGGCACGCCAAGCGCCGTATGGGCAAGGATCAGGCCCCAATAATTGTTGACGAGCCCGAGCGGCGCGAAGACCAGATAGAGGCCGACCGCCACCACCACGACGGGCACGATCATCGGCGATACGAGGAGCGACATCACGAGGTTGCGGGCGGGGAATTGCGGCTGCGACAGGCCGAGCGCCGCCGAGGTGCCGAGCACGGTGGCGAGGATTGCGCTCGTCACGCCGATCGACAGGCTGTTGAAGAAAGCGCGCTGCCAGTCCGCCGATGCGAAGACGAATTCGTACCAGCGCAGCGAGAAGCCTGACATCGGATAGGAGAAATAGGAGCCCGCATTGAAGGAGAGCGGGATGGTGACGAGGATGGGCGAGATCAGGAAGATGAGGACGATCGCGCTGTAGATGCGCACGGCGCGCCCCGCCAGGCGTTCGATGAAAACGGTCGGTTGATTCTGCGCCATCAGGTCAACCCATTTTGAGGCGATCGACGCCCATCAACTGGCTGAAGGCGACATAGATCGCAACCGTGATGATCACCAGATAGGCCGAAAGCGCGCCGGCCAGGCCCCAATTGAGCTGCTTCTCCATCTGTATGGCGATGAGCTGGCTGATCATCTCATCGCCGCCGCCGCCAAGCAGTGCCGGCGTGATGTAATAGCCGAGCGCCAGCACGAAGACGAGGAACACGCCGGCGCCGATGCCGGGCAAGGTCTGGGGCACATAGACGCGCCGGAAGGCCTCGACCGGATGCGCGCCGAGCGACAAGGCAGCGCGGTAATAGACGGGCGAGATGCCTTTCATGACGGCGTAATTGGCGAGGATCATGAACGGCAGGAGGATATGGGTGAGGCCGATGAGCACGCCCAAGCGGTTGAAGACGAGGGGCACGGGCTCGGCGGTGAGCCCCATCGACATCAGGAGCGAATTGATGACGCCGTTGGGCTGCAGCAGCACATACCAGGCCGTGGTGCGCACCAGGAGCGACGTCCAGAACGGCACGATGACGAAGATCATCATCAGATTGGCCTGATGCGCCGGCAGATTGGCGAGGAGATAGGCGACCGGATAGCCGAGCACCAGGCACAGCGCCGTCACCACCGTCGAGATCCATAGAGTGCGCAGCAGGGCCGCTATATAGACGCGCTGGTCGGGCGCCACGGGCACGATCTCGCCATTCGCATCGGTCTTGCGGTCGATCGCCGCCAGGAGATAGTCGGGCGTGGTCGACCACGCCGCGCGCTGCATCAGCCGCCAGGTCTCGGTCTCGCCCCAGCGCTTGTCGATCTGGACGATGGTCGAGCGCCAGTCGCCTTGCGGAGCCGCCGGCAAGTTGCGCGCGGTCTTGAGCAGCAGGCTGCGGAAGCCCGGCTCATAGTAATTGAGGCGCCGGCCGACCTGGGCGAGCCCGCCGCCGCCTTGGGCATTGGCGATATCCTTGGCGAAGGCATCGAAGACCGGGAGGCCCGGCAGGTCGCGGCCGTCCCACTTTGCGAGCGCGGTGACGAGCGACGGCATGGCGGCGCGCAATTCCGGATTGTCGACGCTGCGCCACAGAAGCGAGACGATGGGCAGGATGAAAGTGAGTGTCAGGAAAGCCAGAAGCGGCACGGCGAGCAGGAAAGCGCGCCGCGCCTCGGCCCTCTGGGCTCTTTTGTAACCGAAGGTCTCATTGGCCGGGCGCGTCGCCGCACCCGGCCCAAGATCGACGGAGGCCGTCATCGACACGGTCTCGACAACCCGCTACTGCCCGAGCCAGGTCTGGAAGCGGTTGTTGAGCGTATCGAAATTGTCGGCCCAGAAGATTGCATCGATCTGCAGTGCATTCTTGAAGTTGTCCGGCGCCGTCGGCAAGTTCGGCACCATCGCCGGATCGATCTTCTGGATAGAGGAAGGCCGCGGCGGTGCATAGGCGATATATTTCGAGAGATCGCCGATCACCTCGGGGCCCGCCGCGAAGGTGATGAAGTCGGCGGCCTTCTCGGTCTTGCCGGTGCCCGCCGGGATACCCCACCATTCGAAGTCGTAGACCTGTCCGTCCCAGACGATCTTGAACGGCTTGCCCTCGTTCTTGGCGGCATCGAAGATCCGGCCATTATAGGCCTGGGTCATCACGACGGCGCCGTCGGCGAGCAATTGCGGCGCCTGGGAACCCGCTTCCCACCAGACGATCGAGCCCTTGATGGCATCGAGCTTCTTGAAGGCGCGGTCGGCGCCTTCCGAGGTGGCGAGCACCTTATAGACTTCCGCCACCGGCACGCCGTCGGCGATCAGCGCCCATTCGAGTGTGGCCTTGGGGCTCTTGCGCAAGCCGCGCTTGCCGGGGAACTTCGCCACGTCGAAGAAATCGCCGATGGTCTCAGGGCCCTGCGCCAGCTTCGAGGTGTCATAGGCGAAGACCGTCGACCAGACCATCGAGGCGACCGCGCAAGGCAGGGTGGCGCCGGGGACGAAATCGGCCGTGTCGCCGAAGACCTTGGGATCGAGCTTCTGCAGGAGGCCTTCATCGCAGCCGACAATGGCATCATTGGTCTCGAGATCGAGCACGTCCCAGGTGGTGTTCTTCGCCTCGACCATGGCGCGCAGCTTGGCGAGGCCGCCGTCATACTGTTCCTTGGCGATCGCCGTGCCGGATTTGGCCGTATAGGGCTCGAACCAGGCCTTCGCCGCGGCATTCTCGAAGGCGCCGCCGAAGGTGGTGATGGTCAGGCTGTCCTGGGCGGACGCCATGACGGACGACGCTGCAAGACAGGCGGCGCCCAGTAAGCTCGCACGCAACAATTTCGATAGCATCTCAGTCTCCCTATGTTGTTATGGCTCATGGCGCCGGCGCGAGGTCCGGACGCGTCAGATCACGATCTTGCAGTCTTCCTCCTGCCAATAGACCGATATGGTCTCGCCTTCGCGCGGAACGGCGAGCTGCTGGTCATTGGGTATCTTGACGATGAAGCCCTGGTCGTCGGCGGTCGAGAGCTGCACGCGCCGGTGGTCGCCGCAATAGGTGACGTCATCGACACGGCCTCTTAGCTCATTGCCCTTGGCCGCGCCGCCCCCGGCGAGGGCCACGCGCTCGGGACGCAAAGCGAGGATGGCCTCGGCCCCAGCCGCGAGCCCCTCTCCGGCAATGCCGGTCACGCGCGCGCCATTCGGCAGCGCCAGAACCGCGCGACCGTCACGGATCTCGGCGACCTTGCCCTTGAGCCCGTTATTCTCACCGATGAAATTGGCGACGAAGGAATTGGCGGGATCCTCATAGAGCCGGTCGGGCGTCGCGATCTGCTGGATGTCGCCGTCCGAGAACACGGCGACGCGGTCCGACATGGTGAGCGCTTCCGACTGGTCATGCGTCACATAGACGATGGTCGTGCCGAGCCTTCGATGCAGCTTCTTGATCTCATACTGCATCGTCTCGCGCAGCCGCTTGTCGAGCGCGCCCAAGGGCTCGTCCATCAGGATGAGCCGCGGCTCGAAGATCATCGCCCGCGCCAGCGCCACGCGCTGCTGCTGGCCGCCCGAAAGCTGCGACGGTTTGCGTTCGGCGATGCCCGGCAGCTCGATCATCTCGAGCGCCTCGCGGACGCGCGCATCGATTTCGGCCTTCGGCACCTTGCGCACCGAGAGCGGGAAGGCGACATTCTCGGCGACCGTCATATGCGGGAACAGCGCATAGTTCTGGAACACCATGCCGATGTCGCGCTGATAGGACGGCAGATCGTTCACCCGCTTGCCATCGAGGTGGATGTCGCCGCGCGAGGCGGATTCGAATCCGGCGAGCATCATCAGCGTCGTCGTCTTGCCCGATCCCGAAGGGCCCAGAAGCGAGACGAATTCCCCGCAAGAGATCGCGAGATTGAGGTTGCGGATGACGAAGGACTTGCCGTCATAGGTCTTGTCGACGCCCGCGAATGTGACGAAATCCGCCAGATTCCGGTCATGCGGCTCGCCCTCGAACTGCCTCGCCATCATCGTCATCGCCGAAAATCCGCACTCCCTCGAAAAAGCCCGCAAAAACGAGCGAAAATTAGAGGAATCGACCTTCGCACGAAATAAAAACGACGCTGATTAGTATTTTTCTCGCGCTTACTTTGTAAATTGCGAAGCTATCTCACGCCGAAATGTGGACGTCGCCATCCGTGCCCGCGCAGGCGGCATGCGACCTGGCGGCCTCCTCGGCCAGCTTCATGAAGGCATCGATCGGACGCAATGACCGGCGCGCCTTGAGGCAGATGGCGAAGGCCTCGGTATAGGCCTTGTGATCGACGATGCGCAGCGGCTGCAGCCGGCCATCGGCGACGAACTCCGTCTCCGAGACGACCCCGATGCCGAGGCCGGCGGCGACGGCCTCGCGCACCGCATCGCGCGAGATCTCCATGACGATCTTGGGACGGATGCGCTGCTTGGCGAGACATTCCTCGAAAGCCCGCCTGGTCATCGAGCCCGGCTCGCGCAGGATGAGGCGCTGGCCGTCGAGCTCCGACAGCTCGAGCTTGTCGCGCCCGCTCCAGGGATGATTTTCATCGACGAAGACAATGATCTCGTGCCGGCCAAGCAGCACCATGTCGAGGCGCGGATCATTGTAGTTGAAGCCGAGCACGGCGACGTCGACCTCGTAGTCGAGCAGCTTGCGATAGACGAGATCGGAATTGCCGCTCTCGACGAAGACCTGGGCCAAGGGATGCTTCTCGTGGAAGCCGGCGAGGAGCTTCATGACGAAGAACGGTCCGACCGTGCCAACCCTGAGCTTGCCGGTGACCTGGCCGTCCTTGGCGGCGAGAAGCTCGACCGCCTGCTCCTCGAGGGAGAAGATCTGGCGGGCGATGGCGAGCAGCGCCTCGCCGCTCTCGGTCAGCTTGAGGCCGCGCGGCGACCTAAGGAAGAGCTTTACGTCATAAGCGTCCTCAAGCGCCTTGACCTGCGTGGTCAGCGTCGGTTGGCCGATATTGAGAAACTCGGCCGCCCGGGTGAAGCTCAGCTCGCGGCCGACCGCGTAGAAGGACCGGAGCTGGCTGAAATTGACGAAATGAAGCTTGCGTCCTGCCATGGCAGCCGCTGCTCAACCTGGCGCGATGAACCGCTGGAGGTGATCCACAAGCTCGCTCCGTTTCTGCATCAGATCGCGAAGGATATCGTAGTGATGCCGCCCGCTCAACAGAACCAGGCGAGAGGGTCCACCCCGATCCGACCAGTGCCCGACATAGGCGGCCGATTGTTCCCGGAAGGCTTGAGTTTCCGCGCTGCCGACGACGGCGAGCAGCCTCGTATCGGCGATCCTTGCTTTGATCGGGCTGAAGGCGGCGGCTTCCTCCCGGTCGAGACCGAGCATCTCCCCCAGCGAGGTTTCGAGCAGCGGGGCGAGATCAAAAATCCCGCTGATCGGCAGGCAGGCCTGCAAAGGGATACCGGGTTCCACCGCACCCGCCGTGGCGAGCCACGCCGCCAGATGGCCGCCCGCCGAATGGCCGGATATGATCCAGGCGGGAGGATGAAACCGTCGGTCGCGCAGGGCCTGGACCACAGCCGGCACGCTCAGCCGCAGGCTTTCGCAAATGTGCGCGAAGGGAACTTCCGGCAGCAGCGGATAGCCGACGATCGCGACCGTATAGCCCTTCGCGACAAAGGGCCGCGCCACGAAGCTGAAGGTCCCCTTCGCCAGGCTCCGCCAATAGCCTCCGTGAATGAAGATCAGCAGCGGACCCGTGGGCACGCCGAAAAACAGGTCGAAGCGCTGGCGCGGATGATCGCCATAAGGAATGTCGCAGATATTCGGCAGCTGCCGGCGGGCCGCATCGCTCGTTTCAGCGAAAGCGCGATAGATCTCCACGCGCTCAGGATAGCGGTCGCGGAAGACATAGCCCGCTTCATGGGCCCCGATCATTCGAAACGGATCACGCTGCGCAACGCTTCACCGCGCTTCATCATCTCGAAGCCGCGATTGATGTCGTCGAGCCCGAGCTCATGGCTGATCAGCGGCGCGATCGCGATCTTGCCGTCCATATAGAGATCGATGAAGGAGCCAAGCCCGCTGCGGCCCTTGACGCCGCCGAAATAGCTTCCTTTGATCTTGCGCCCGTAGCGCACGCCGACCGGCGGAAGGGAGAGCTCGGCGCCCGCCGGCTCGACGCCGAGGAGGACGCAACAGCCCCAGGCCGGGGCACAACAATCGAAGGCCTGGCGCATCACCGCGATCAGGCCGGTGCATTCGAAGGCCACATCGGCGCCGCCATGGGTCAGATCGCGTATGGCCTGGACGATGTGGCCGCGTTCCTTCCCCGCTTCCAGGAAGTCGGTCATGCCGAAGGCCGTCGCCAGCTCCCGGCGATGGGCATGAAGATCGATGCCGATGATGCGGCTGGCGCCGGCGAGCCGCGCGCCCTGGATCACATTGATGCCGATGCCGCCCAGGCCGAAGACGGCGACCGTGTCGCCGGGCTTCACATCGTCAAGAGCTGCGCCGACGCCCGTCGTCACACCGCAGCCGAGAAGGCAGATGTGATGCAGCGGCGCATCCTTGCGCGCCTTGGCCAGAGCGATTTCAGGCAGCACCGTATAGCGGGAGAAAGTGGAGGTCCCCATGAAATGATGGAGCTTCTCGGATCCACGATGGAAGCGCGGGGTGCCATCCGGCATGACGCCCTTGTCGCGCGTCGCCTTGATCGACCAGCACAGATTGGTGCGGCCGCTCCGGCACATGCGGCAGTCCCCGCATTCAGGCCCGTAGAGGGGGATCACATGATCGCCGACGGCGAGGCCCGCAACGCCGCGACCGATCTCGACGACGCGCCCTGCCCCTTCATGGCCGGGGATGAGAGGATAGACGCAGGTCGCATTGCTGCCGTCGAGCGCCGTCAGATCGGTATGGCAGAGGCCCGTCGCCGCGATCTCGATCAGGACCTCGCCGTCTTTCGGCGGATCGACCGACACGCTGTCGATGATCAAGGGTTGGTTCGGCCCCATACATATCGCCGCGCGTGACTCGATCATGCGCCGACAGGCTCGGCCTGGGAGACGAAACCGCGCTTGGCCAAGTCGGACCGGTCGATGGCGGCGCCCGATCGCATGATCTCGCGCGCGATGCGGATGTCGCGGCCGCAGCCAATGCCGACGGCGCCGCGCAAATGCCGGCCGTCGCAATAATAAGCAAGATGACCGCGCTGCCCCATCTCGCCGCGCGTCAGGATGTCGGCCCCGGCTGCCGGCACGCCGGCGATCTGGATGTTCCAGTCATATTGATCGGTCCAGAACCACGGTACTTCCCGATAGGCCTGGCGGAGCCCGCAGAGATTGGCTGCGACAACCGCCGCCATGTCCTCGGCATTGCGCCAGGATTCGAGTCGCCAGCCGCGAGCGAAGATCTCGTTATGGTGCCGCGCCACGTCGCCTATGGCGAAGATGTCGGGATCGCTGGTCTGGCCGAATTCATTGACCACGATCCCGTCATCCACCGTGAGTCCGGCCCTCTGCGCGAGATTGTCATTGGGTTGACCGCCAATGGCCACCAGGATCTCATCGGCCATGATCATGCGGCCGTCATCGAGCGTAACGCGGACGCCCTCTTCCCACGCGACCGCATCGACGACCATGCGGCCGCATAGAATTCTGGCTCCCGCCTCTTGATGCACTTGCGACAGCCAGTGAGACAAAGCTTGCGGGAAAAGCCGTGTCAGTGGGCGCGGCGCGGCTTCGATGATCGTGACATGGGAGCCGCGCGACACCGCGCTGGCGGCGACCTCGAGGCCGATGAGGCCGGCGCCGATGATGAGGAGCCGCAAGCCGGGCCTCAGCCGGTCACGCAGCCTTCCGGCATCGGCGAAGTCGCGCAAATAGCTGACCCCTGAAGCCACGGGGCCAAGCGCATCGAGCCGGCGCGGCGACAATCCCGTCGCCAGCACGAGATGGCGATAGGCCAGGTGCCGGCCATTATCCAAATGGACCCGGCGGGCGGCGCGGTCGATCGCCACGGCTTCGTTGCCAAGATGGAACGTGACCTCCAGATCGCGCCAACGCTGCTCCGGCAGCAGATAGGCATTGGCGATGAGGTCCGGCCCCAGGAGGCAGGCTTTCGACAGCGGCGGTCGCTCATAGGGCAGCTCGGTTTCACTGCCGATGACATCGATCGTGTCCTTGAAGCCTTGCGCGCGCAGCCTTTCCGCCACGCGCCCGCCGGCATGGCCGCCCCCGACGATGACAACGCCCCGCTGCATCGCTAGCCTGTCGCCGCCTCATTCGGCTTGCGCCGCAGCACTTCGCGCAGGATGTCGCGATGGACCGCAATATAGCTTTTGCTCACGCACTGCAGGTGCGGCGACACATGCTCGTGGAGATCGCCCAGCGCATGGAAGGGCACCGAGGAAGCGAGATGGTGCTCGGCGTGATAGGGCATGTTCCAATAGAGCAGCCGCAAAACCGGGTTGGCCAGCGTCGTTCTGGTATTCGCGAGCAGATTGGGGCTCTCCTCGGCGCCCGTATGCTCGGCCATGCGGATGGCGCGCAGGACCGGCTCGCCCATCATGCGCGGCAGGAGCCAGTAGACGAGCGCCACAGTGCTGCCGGTCCAGATGGAGACGACGGCGATCGCCGCATAGAGAAGGCACATGATGCGGATCTCGCGGCTGACCGCGCCAAAGACGGACTCGGGCAGGAATTCGCGCTCTTCCTCGGTAAAGCGGCCGAGGCAGCCCCGCCACAGGGTGCCGAGGAGTTTCGGCCAGAAGGAGAAGCCGGCAATCTGGCGCAGATAGTCGCCGAAGGAGGTCGGGAACGGCACGATGTCGGGATCGTGGTCCTCATGCTGCGTATAGGTGTGATGCGCGGCGTGGCGGTATTTGAAATAGAGGAACGGGCGCATGGTGAGGGCCGCGACCGCAAAGCCCACCCAATGGTTGAGCCAGCGCGACTGGAAGGCGGTGCCGTGCGAGCATTCATGCAGCGGCGCGAAGAGCAGCACCACGACGATGCCGTAGAACAGAATGGCCGGGATCATGAGCCACAAATTGCCGTTCGCCAGATAGATGGCGGCGATGCCGATAAGGAGCGCCGTCATATGGACGGCAAGGCGGATGAGCCCCGGCGCATTCTGGCGCACGCGCAATGTCTTGAGCTTGTCGCGCGAGATGATCTCAGGACCGGTCAGCGGCCAGATGCGGCTGCCGATCCCGCCAATGCCGGCAAAACTCGCGGCGTCGTTGCCCTGCATCATCACGTCTCCTCGTCTCGGTCAGTTCCATTTTCGGGCTTAGGCGCATCGCCGGCGAATAGGAAATTCATTGTTTCGATGCTTCTATCGGTTTCAGCGAGGCGTCGTTGCGTCATTGCACCGCGCAGCGCGCGATGCTCTCGACGGAGAATTCCGGCCGGGTGAAATGCCCGGTGACGCGCCCGCGGCTCATCACGATGATACGGTCCGACACATCCATGAGCTCCTGCAATTCGCTGGTCACCAGAAGGATGGCCTTGCCCTTCCCCGCGAGCTCATGCACCGCGCGCCAGATCTGCGGCTTGGCGCCGACATCGACCCCGCGCGTCGGATCCTCGATCAGGAATATGTCGCCGCCGCGGGCGATCCATTTGGCAATGACGATCTTCTGCTGGTTGCCGCCGGAGAGCTCGACCGCCGGCTGCGCCAACCCGGAAACCTTTGCCGCCAGCGTCCGGATCAGGTCCTGGGCCAGGCGGTTGCGCCGGCCAGCGCGCATGAAGCCGAAGGAGGCCAGCCGCGACAGCAGAGTGAGCGCGATATTATCGCCGACGCTCATCGGCAGGACGAGGCCTTCCCGCTTGCGGTCGGCGGGCAGGAAGCCGAGCCCGGCCTTGATCGCCTCGCCGGGCGAGCGGAATTTTCTCGGCCGCTGCTGCACGCATATCTCGCCGCGCGTGATCGGCTGGCTGCCGAAGAGCGCTCGCACCACCGCCTCTCTCTGGCAGCCCAGAAGACCGGCAATGCCCAGGATCTCGCCGCTGCGGATCGCGAGCGACACGTCGTCGAAGAGACCGTCGGCGCCGATCGATTTCGCCTCCAGCATCACGTCGCCGAGCTGGCGCGCCGCATGGGCGATCTGACTTGGCACCTGGTCGCGGCCCACCATGAGCTTGATCAGTCGCGCTTCGCTCGCCTGCCCCGCCTCCAGGGTTTCGATCACCCGCCCGTCGCGCAGGACGGTGATCCGGTCGGCGATGTCGAGCACCTCGCTCAAGCGATGCGACACATAGACGATGCCGAGACCCTTGCTGCGGAGCTTGCGGATGATGGCCAGGAGATGGCCGACCTGATCGTCATTGAGCGAGGCCGTCGGCTCGTCGAAGACGAGAACCTCAGGGTTACTCGCCAGGGCCCGGCAAATCTCGACGATCTGCTGCTCATTGAGGCTGAGCTCGCCGGTCAGCCGCGCCGGATCGAGATCGACATGGATAGTCTCCAGGATCCGGCGCGCCGCCTGGTGCATGGCCTTACGGTCGCTGCGGCCGAAGCGGCTCTTCGGCTCCTGGCCGAGCAGGATGTTCTCGGCAACCGTCAGATTGGGGCACAGGACGAGCTCCTGATGCACCAGAGCGAGCCGGTTGGCGCGCGCGACCGACGGGTTGCGTAATTGGATGGGGCGGCCTTCGCGCCGGATCTCGCCCGAATCCGGCGCCTGAAGGCCGTTCATGATCGCCAGCAAGGTCGACTTGCCGGCGCCATTCTCGCCCACCAGAGCGTGAACTTCGCCGGGGAGGACGTCGAAGCTCACATCGGCGAGCGCCACCACACCAGGAAAGGACTTCCTGATCGCATGGACTTCCAGAAGCGGCGCGTCAGCCGGCATGATAGCGGTCGACAAGGGCGCGATGCGCGTCCATGTCGCCCTTCACATGCTGGTAGAGCGACGACCAGATGTCGAAGAAGGCCTTGTGGCGCTCATGCAGCTGGGGATCGGGATCGATCGTCTCCTTGATCCTGACGATGCGGTCGAGCGGCTCGACCGGCGATGAATAGATGCCGGCCGCGGTCGCGGCGAGAATGGCATCGCCGATCGGCGCCGCCTCGCCGATATCGGGAACCTTGAGTGGCACATTCACGACATTGGCGGTGATCTGGTTCCAGAACCGGCTCTTGGTGGGTCCGCCATTGAGGATGAGGCCGTCGACCGCGACGCCCGCCTCGCGCGCGATGCGCACATTGGAATAGAGATCGAAGGCGACGCCCTCGATGAGCGCGCGGATGAAATGCGCCCGCGTGGTGGTGGGCCTGATGCCGAAGAAGGCGCCGGTCGCGTTGCTGTGCCAGTTGGGCGAGAGCGTGTTGCCGAGATAGGGCAGATAGAGCAGTCCGTCCGAGCAGGGCGGGACCTGCATCGCCTGGGCGGTGAACAGATCGAAGACATTCTGGCCCATGCGTTCGGCGAGCCGCCATTCGCCATCGCCGAACTGGTCGCGGAACCATTTGAGCGAGGCGCCGGTGAAGGCCATGGGCCCGTCGAACATGGTGAGACCTGGGAGGACATGCGGCCATTTGAGGATGCGGTATTCCTCGACCCGTTGCTCGGTCGGAATCATGATGCCGAGATTGGAACCGGTGCCCATCGAATAATAGGCTTCGCCCGCCTTGGTGACGCCGACGCCCAGAGCGGCGGAGCTGATATCGGTGCCGCCCGCCGCCACCAGCGTCCCGGCGCGCAGGCCCGTCTCCTCGGCCGCCTGGCGCGTCACCTCGCCGACGAGCTCATGCGAGCGATAGAGCCGCGGAAACTTCTCGAGCGGGATGCCGATGGCATTGGCGATCGCCTCGTTCCATTTCTCCTTCTGATATTCGTAAGGATAGGCAAGGCCGGCATCGCCGGTGTTCATGGTGAAGTTGCCGCACATGCGGAAGGTGCAGTAGCCCGACGGCGACAGGAACTTGTGGGTGGCCTGGAAGATATGCGGCTCGTGGCGCTTGATCCACAGCGCCTTCGGATCGATGAACCAGGGCGCGACGCGGTTGCCGTTGTTGTGATTGATCGTCTTCTCGCCGACCCGTGTGCGGATGTCCTCGCATTCGGGCTCGGAGCGCGCATCCATCCAGATCATCGCCGGGCGAAGCGGCCGGCCCTGGTCATTCACCGGCAAGGTCACGCCGACGAGGCCCGACAGAGCGACGGCGGCGACATCATCGGCGAAGCGGCCCTGATCGAGGCATTGACGGATCGCCGCGACGACGGCGCCCCAATAGTTGCTCGCCTCCTGCTCGGCCCAGCCGGGAAAGGGATGAAAGAGCGGGTGTTCTTTCGAGCCGAAGGCGACGACCTTGCCGGTCGCCGTGTCGAGGATGGCGGCCTTGACATTGGTGGTGCCGATATCGATGCCGAGCGTGAGATGACCGCGCAAGTTGAAGCTCCCTAGTCAGTCTGTTGTTTTCCGGCCCAGGCCCGAAAGCGCCACCGCGACAATGAGCACCGTGCCGATGATGAGGTTCTGATACCATGTTCCGATGCCCCAGATCGCCAGCAGATTGAGGCCGGAAGCGAAGACGAGGCTTCCGAGCAATGTCCGCCAGGGCGATCCGACGCCGCCCGAAAGGGCCGTGCCGCCGATGACGGCAATGGCGATCGCGGTCAGCTCATAGCCCGAGGCCAAGGGCGCATCGACCGATTTGAGCCGGGCCGTGAACAAGATGCCGGCGACCGCGGCGCAGAGGCCGCTCAACATATAGGCCAGCACCACATAGCGCTCGGTCCTGATGCCGGCATAGCGCGCCGCCCGCTCGCTGCCGCCCAGCGCATAGAAGCGGCCGCCCGACACCGTGCCGTTCACGAACAGGATCAGAGCGACGAGAACGACGAGGGAGACGAGCGTGCTCAGGGGAATGCCGAGCACCACCTTGTCGCCGATGAAGCTGAAGACGGCGGAGCGCAGATAATAGGGATGGCCGTCGGTCAGGACATAGTTGAAGCCGCGCAAGGCGGTCAGCGAGACCAGCGTCATGATGAAGGGTGCGACCCTGAAATAGGCGATGCCGATGCCGTTGACGGCACCGACGAGGCCGCCCGTCGCGATGGCGATCAGCAGGAACGGCCAGGCAGGCCCGGCATAGGTGTTGCCTTTGACCAGCCAGCGCAATCCCAAGGCGTCGCCCATGAAGACCATGAGTTTCACCGCGACGACGATCGAGAAGATCATGGTCGCCGCGACCGAAAGGTCGATGCGCCCGGTCAGCATGACGACCGTCATGCCGAGCGCCAAGAGGCCGAAGACCGAGACGCTGCGCAGCAGGTTCTCGATATTCTGACCGGTGAGGTAATATTCCGAGGTGAAAGCGCCGGTGAGCAGGATCGCCGCGATAAGCCAGAGGAGCGGCTCGCGCCTGAGCGGTGCCGTGAGCGACAGGAGGCCTGGCGAAACGCTGAGCTGGGCCTGGCTCATTTTCCGCTTCCCCTTTGCAAGGCGTCCGGCAGCACGAC
This sequence comes from Pseudomonadota bacterium, assembly GCA_021828105.1. Taxonomy (GTDB): domain Bacteria; phylum Pseudomonadota; class Alphaproteobacteria; order Rhizobiales; family Aestuariivirgaceae; genus Taklimakanibacter. The sequence continues at coordinate 62,525 of JAKATG010000013.1, read as the reverse complement.
GATGAGGATCACCACGGCCGTCACCACTTGCTGCAGATAGATGGAGACGCCGAGCTGGTTGAGAAGATTGTTGACGACGCCGATGATGAGCGCCGCGATCAGCGTCCCGGTGATCGTGCCCTTGCCGCCCGAGAGCGCCGCGCCGCCCAGCACCGTCACCGCCAGGACGCTGAGCTCGATGCCCTCGAAGCCCGCCGGATTGATATAAGAGAGGCGCGCGCTGTCGAGCATGCCGGCAAGGGCCGCGCAGAAGCCGCACAGCATGAAGACGGTGATCCGCACGGCCGTCACATTGATGCCCGAGAGCCGCGCCGCCCGTGCATTGCCGCCGGTCGCGTAGAGCGCGCGGCCGAAGACGGAGAAGCGGGTGAGGCAGATGGCGAGGCCGGCGAGGACCAGCAGAATGAGCACAGGGATCGGCATGCCGAGCCAGGTGCCGCGGCCGAGCCAGAGGTAGGTCGCGATGCTGTCCGGATAGAGAGCCTGGCCGCCGGAAGCGATATTGGCGAGCGCCCGGGCGATGCCCAGCATGCCGAGTGTGGCGATGAGCGAGGGAATGCGGAAGGCCGTGACCAGGAAGCCATTGATCAGGCCAGCGACGAGCCCGGTCGCGAGCGTCGCCGCGATGATGAGGAAGGGCGATCCGGTCGGAATCAATATGCCGCCCATCACGCAGGCCAGGATGGCGACGCCGGCGATCGACAGATCGATTTCGCCGGCGATCACCACCAGCGTCATGCCGAAGGCCATGATGCCGATCGCCGCGACCGCCATCAGGATCACCTGCAGATTGGCGAGGCTGAGGAAAGACGGCGCCACGATCGCGGCGATCACGACGAGGACGAGGAGAACCCCGATGCGGCTCACCTCCGCGACCTGCGACAGGCGCCAGGCGGGGCGCAGGATCGCAGCCGCGGAGTGAACCGCACTATTGTTGTCGATGACACTCATGCCCGAAGCTCAGGCGTCATGGCCGCCCTGCCCGCTGTTCAGCTGGCGGCTTCGGGGCCATAGGCATAGGGCCACTCATCAGGGGTCAGCGTCTCTATGCCTTCGATGGTCATCTTCTCTTTGGTGATCATGGGAAGATTGGGCGTCAGGATGAGCTTCGGCGGCGCATCCGCGAGCCCGGCCTTGTGGCCGATATGCATGATGACGGCCCTGATGCCGATATCGCCGAGGAGCGGCGTATAGGGCGCCACCATGTCCATATTGCCGGCGCGGATCTCCTTCAGAACCTCGCGCGCGTCGTCATTGGCGAGGATGATGATCTTCTTGCCGCCGGGCGCGCTGTTGAGGCGGCCTGCTTCGCGCACCGCATCGAGCGCCCCCATGGCCTCCTCGCCGCCGGTGTTGAAGATGATCGAGATGTCCTTGAAGGCCTGGAGCGCGTCGGCCGTCGACTTGAAGGCGAGCGTGCGCTGGCTGTTGGTGTGGTAATTGGCCAGCATCTTGTAGCCGGGGCTGTTGCCGATCACCTCGAGATAGGACCCGGTGCGGATCGAATCCGCCGTGCTGCCGAGGTCCTTGCGGTTGCAGATCATGCTGCCCGAGCCCCCCGCCGCATGCTGGAGATAGAGGCCCTGCTGCAGGCCGTTGGCGTAGAAATTGCCGAGCACTTCCGAGCTGATCACTTCCGAGGACGTGCGGCGGTCGAGGCTCACCACCGGGATGCCGGCGGCAATGGCGCGATCGACCGGCGGCCCCATGGGCGCTTCGCGCGACGGCCACAGCACGATGCCGTCGAACTGCTTGGCGATCCAGGTATCGATCACCTGGCCCATCTTGTTGTCATCGAATTCTGCATCGATGACCTCGAGCTGGATATTGGGATGGCGCGCCGCCTCCCAGGCCGCGGTGTCGGCCAGGCTGATGAGCCAGGGATGGTTGAAGCCGTGGAACACGAAGCCGATGCGATAGGTCTTGCTCTTGTCGAGCACCGGCCCTTCCGCCATCGGCAGATAGTCGGTGAAGGGCGCCTTGATCTGAAGCTTGCTGTAGGGCCCGGTGAAGGTTGCGCCCATGCCGGGCTTCCAGACGAAGCCGCCGGCGAGGTCGCCGACCGGATAGACATCGAGATAATCGCGGAAGCCGTCCTTCTCGAACAGCGCCTTGATTTCCTCATTGCTCATCGAGGCCTTGGCGGCATCGGAATATTTCTTGATCAGCTGATTGAGCAGGTCGTGGACGGACGCGGTTTCGGCTTGCGCCGGCGTGGCGAGGAGATCAGGCAGGGCAGCGGCAAAGGCAAGACCGGCTGCACCCTGGAAAAGCTGGCGACGAGATAAGGCTGGCATCTAATCCTCCCATGGATGATTGTTGGTTTCTCCCGGAGATCTTTCTCTCGGGAGCAGTCGTTGATTCACTTCATTCTCCGCTCACGCGGACATAGACGATCCCCTGCTCGATCTTCGTCTCATAGATCTTCAAGGGCTCGGTGACGGGCGGCGACAACGGCGTTCCGGTCGGTATGTGGAAAAGGCCCTGATGCAGCGGGCATTCGATGGTCTGGCCGTCGATATAGCCTTCCGAAAGGAAGGCATGCGCATGGGTGCATACGCCCGCAGTGGCGTAGAAGCGGCCGTCGAGATTGTAGATGGCGATGCAAGTGCCGTCATGCTGGATGCGCATCGCGTCATTGGGTTCGAGGCCGTCGACAGGCGTGGCCGCCACCCAGTTTTGCGATTGCCCTTTCGCCTCGACATCTCCCATTACGTCCTCTTTTGCTTTTTGTTCGCTTGTTTTTCGTTTCCTTTCGTTTGACGCGCAAATTCATTATTCCCATGGCGACATCTATGGGACCGATAATGCGGAAGATGAGGATTGGGCCGCGTCGCGGCGGATCAGCGGGCTTTGGCCTGGCGTGCAGCGTCCACCAGCATGCGCGCCGCCTTGGTCACTTGCGCGATCTCGACATGCTCGTCGAGCACATGCGCCTGGGCGATGCTGCCTGGTCCGAAGACGATGGTCGGGATGCCGGACGCCACCATCTTGGTCGAATCCGAGCCATAGGGAACACCTTCAGGGGTCGGATCGATGTCGTGCTGGCGGCAGATTTCCGAGAACAGGCCGACCACCGCTTCGCCTTCCGCCACATCCATCGCGGCTGAATCGATGAAGGGCGCTTCGGTGACGATGCGGATGCCGGGCGATGCGCCGGCAAGCTCGGTTGCGATCTTGGCGAAGCGGCGCCATACGGCATCGCCCTCCTCGTTCGGCAGATAGCGGTAGTCGAAACGCAGGCGCGCGCGTGACGGAACGGTATTGGGCCCCTCGCCCGCCTCGAAGGCGGTGCAGGTCAAGGTCGCCGGCCCGAGCAGAGGATGGATCTCGGTCCGCTTGCGCATCTCCGCCTCGAAGAGATCGAGAAGCTTGCGCGCCGCGACCACGGCATCGACTCCTTCATGCGGCTTCGCCGTATGGGCGGCACGGCCCTGCACCTCAACGAACCAGCGCACGCAGCCCTTGCAGGCACGCACCACGCGCAATTCGGTCGGCTCGCCGGCGACGCCCATGTCATAGCTGGCGTCACGCTCGACATGATGGGTGATGCCGGTGAAACTGAATTCCTCATCGGAAGCGGCGAGGAAGGTCACATCGCCAGGTGGCGGGTCTTGCGCCAGGTCGCGCATGGCGAGCATGAAAGCGGCAAGGCAGGCCTTGTCGTCGACGGCGCCGCGGCCATAGAGGCGGCCATCGGCAAGGCGCGGCGTAAAAGGATCGCTCATCCCCGTCACCTGTACCGTGTCGAGATGGCCTTCCCAGATCATTGTCGGACCGCCCGCGGTCCCCTTGACATGGGCGATCACATTCGGCCGCTCGGGCGCCACCAGATCGACTTCGACCGCGATGCCGTGCTCGCTGAGCCAGTCGGCGACGACGGCGCCGAGCCGCGCCTCGTTGAACCACTCATCCGGATCGCCCGCCTGGCGGAAGGCGATGTTGACGCTCGGCACCGCGACGAGGCGCGACAGGAGCTTTGCCACCTCGTCATCATCGATGCCGGTTTGTGCGGTCTTTGGTGCTTGATCGTTCATCGGACCTGCCTAGCACAGCAAGAGCGCCGATCAAGACCAAGTTCTAAAGCGCCCTGATCGCGAAACTCTGCTCGGCCTGTGCCGTCATCGCATTGCGCAGCGGACGTCCGAATGCCGGCACATCGATTTCGAACTCATCGCCCGACCGTGTTTTGACGTCATGGGCGCAACTCAAACACGGCGCACCGAAGAAATAGGCATGCAAATCACCCGGCCGCCGGAACATGTCATAGCGGAAATGATAGTGCTCGAGATTGCGGACCGAATGCGACATGTTGCTTTCGCCGCTCAGGAATTCACCCTCCCAGACGGGCTTGCCGGCACGCAGGACGCGCACCGTTCCCCTGACATCGTCCGGCAAGTCGCCCAAGAGGAGCTCGGGACCGATCGAGCAGGCCCGGAGCTTGGAATGGGCGAGATAGAGATAGTTGATGGCTTCGGTGACCTGATCGGAGAATTCGTTGCCGAGGGCGTAGCCGAGCCGCCAGGGCGTGCCGTCGGGGCTGACGATATAGAGCCCAACGATCTCGGCCTCCTCGCCGCCGGCGAGCGCGAAGGATGGAAGCGGCAGGGCGCTGCCCGGTGGCACCAGGCAGGTCCCCAGTCCCTTGAAGAACCATTCCGGCTGGACGCCGATCTCGCCCTCCGCGGGCTTCCCGCCTGTAAGGCCCATGCGAAATATCTTCATGGAATCGGTCAGGTCCGCATCCGCTCCATGGGCGAGCTCATGCATCTTGTCGCGCGCATCGGCGCTGCCGAGATGGGTGAGGCCGGTGCCGGTGATCCAGAAGCGCGCCGGCTCAGCATGATCGACGGGCGGCAGGAGCGATCCGTCTGCCGACACCCTGTCATAGTCGAAGAGCGTGCCGTCGATATGCCTTTCCGCTTCGACGGCAAGGCTCGACCCGCTCGCAATGGCGGCCAGAGCGAGATCATAGACACGCTCGACGCCGCCCAGGAGATTTGCCTTGCCGTTCGCGATGGCGCCGACGCGTCGCTTACCCGACGATTCCTGAAATTGCACGAGACGCATTCCGCAAACTCCCTATACCCATCCGCCATCGACGATGAACTGCTGCGAGGAGCACATCCGGCTGTCGTCGGCGGCGAGGAACAAGGCCATGCGGGCGATGTCGGGCGGAAAGAGCCGGTCCGGCAGGCATTGGCGCTCGGCGATCTGGCGCTCGCCTTCCGGCGTCAGCCACAGGCGCATCTGGCGCTCGGTCATGATCCAGCCCGGCAGCATGCAGTTCACCCGGATGCGATCGCGGCCGAATTCGCGCGCCAGGGCCCGCGTCATGCCGGTGATGGCGGCCTTGGAGGTGACATAGGCGGGACAGTCGCCATCGCCGACCAGCCAGGTGATGGAGCCGAAATTGATGATCGAGCCGCCGCCGGCCTCTTTCATCTGCGGGCGCACCGCCTGGGCGGCGAAGAACTGATGGCGGACATTGACCGCCATGCGGTCGTCCCAATAGTCGACGGTGACGTCTTCGCTGCGATGCCGGTCGTCATTGCCCGCATTGTTGCAAAGCGCGGCGATTGGACCGTTCCGCTTGGCGGCTTCGGCGATCGCCGTGCGCAAGATCGCGATGTCGCGCAGGTCGCCCGGGATGAAGAAGGGCGCCGGATCGCCCTTCGCCGCGATGCGCGAAACCAGCCGCCGCGAAGGCTCTTCCGCCAGATCGATGAAGGCGACGCGGCTCTTTTGCGCGCAGAAATGCTCGACCAGGCTTTCGCCGATGCCGCTGCCGCCGCCGGTGATGAAGACGCTGCGGCCCGCGAGGCTCGGATAGGCTGCGCCGTTGTCGATATCGCCCTGCATCGATGGACCTCAGTGGGAGTGGCGGGGGACGCCGGCATCGCGCCGGCCGACGAGGAAATCGAAATCGCAGCCCTGATCGGCCTGGAGAACGCGCTCGACATAGAGGCTCTGATAGCCGCCCAAGGACAGGCTGGGTGCAACCCACGCCTTGCGGCGCGCCGCCAGTTCCTCCGCGCCGACATGGAGCTCGAGGCGGCGGCCTTCGACGTCGAGCTCGATCAGATCGCCGTCCTGCACCAAGGCCAGCGTGCCGCCGCTCGCGGCCTCGGGCGCGGTGTGGAGCACGACGGTGCCATAAGCGGTTCCGCTCATGCGCGCATCGGATATGCGCACCATGTCGGCAACGCCCTGCTTCAAAAGCTTGGCCGGGAGCGGCATGTTGCCGACCTCGGCCATGCCGGGATAGCCGCGCGGACCGCAATTCTTGAGCACCATGACCGAGCTCGCATCGATGGCAAGTTGGGGATCGTCGATGCGGGCGTGGTAATGCTCGATATTCTCGAAGACGACGGCGCGGCCTTTGTGCTGCATCAGCTTCGGCGTCGCGGCCGACGGCTTGATGACGGCGCCATCGGGCGCCAGATTGCCGCGCAGCACCGCGATGCCGCCCTGGAGGGTGAGCGGGCGGTCGAGGGGCCGGATCACCTCGCTATTGTAGTTGGGCGCATCCTTGACGATGTCGCCGATCGACTGACCGGCGACGGTCTCGGCCTCCTTATGCAGAAGCCCGGCCTCGGCCAGCGTCCGCATCACCGCGCGCAAGCCGCCGGCATAATAGAAATCCTCCATCAGATAGCGCCCCGACGGCAGCAGATCGACGATGGTCGGCACATCGCGGCCGAGCCGGTCCCAATCATCGAGATCGAGGTCGACGCCGATGCGCCGCGCAACGGCAATGAGATGCAGCACCGCATTGGTCGATCCCCCGATCGCACCATTGACGCGGATCGCGTTCTCGAAAGCGGCGCGTGTGAGGATGCGCGACATCGTCACGTCATCCTTGACGAGCTCGACGATGCGCCGGCCGGCGAGATGAGCGAGGACGCCACGACGCGCATCGACGGCGGGGATGGAGGCATTGTCGGGCAGACCTATGCCCAGAGCCTCGACGAGGCTCGCCATGGTGGAGGCCGTGCCCATGGTCATGCAGCTTCCGGCCGAGCGGCTCTGGCCCTGCTCGGCGGCGAGGAAATCCTCGAGCGGCATGCGGCCGGCCTTCACATCCTCATAGAACTTCCACACATGAGTGCCCGAGCCGATGGGTTGCCCGCGAAAATTTCCGTTGAGCATCGGTCCGCCCGACACCGCGATGGTGGGAAGGTTGCAGCTCGCAGCGCCCATCAGCAAAGCCGGCGTGGTCTTGTCGCACCCCACCAGCAAGATGACGCCGTCGATCGGATTGCCGCGGATCGATTCCTCGACATCCATGCTGGCGAGATTGCGGAACAGCATCGCCGTCGGCCGCAGATTGGATTCGCCGAGCGACATGACCGGGAATTCGACCGGCAGCCCGCCCGCCTCATAGACGCCGCGCTTCACACGCTCGGCAAGACCGCGCAAATGCGCATTGCAAGGCGTCAGCTCCGACCAGGTGTTGCAGATGCCGATGACGGGACGGCCGTCGAACAGGTCATCGGGCAGTCCCTGGTTCTTCATCCAGCTCCGGTGCATGAACGCGTTCTTGCCGTTGCCGCCGAACCAGGCGGCCGAACGCAACTTCCGCTGCTCACTCATCCTATTCACCATCACTCTGGCGGCCGCGCCGCGCATCCAGGCTGCGCCGGACATCTTCCTCCGCCTGATCGAGCAGCGTCAGCAAGGATTGCCTGGCGCCTTCGGCGTCCTTCGCCGCGATCTTGCGGACGACGTCGCGATGCAGCGGCAAGGAATGGCGCTGGCCGCGCGGATTGTCGTTGGACAAGCGGAAGCTCATCACCAGCGCCGTCTCGATCACCGCGGCGAGCGAGCCGATGAGCTCATTGCCGGTCATGCGCAGGATGGACTGATGGAAGACGAGGTCGGGCTCGGCGAAGCGTTCGGCATCGTCGGCCGTTTCCTCCATCTCGGCGAGCGCGGACTCGAGCTCCTTCACCTGTTCGGGCGTGGCGCGCTCGGCGGCGAGCGCCGCCGCCATAGGCTCGATGCCGCGGCGAAGCTCGAAGAGCGCGCGCGCCTCATCGCCGCCGGCGGCCGTGGCATAGCGCCAGGCCAGTACATCGGGGTCGAGGAAATTCCAGTGGGAGCGCGGACGCACCCGCGTTCCGGTCTTGGGCCGCGATTCGACGAGACCCTTGCCGGCGAGAACCTTGAGCGCCTCGCGCAGCACCGTGCGGCTCACCCCTTCGGCTGCGCTCCAGTCGTCGGCATTCGGCAAGGCATCGCCGGGCGTGAGATCGCCCCGGAGGATGCGCTGTCCGATCTGGTTGAGGACCATGCCGTGCAAGCTGCCGGACATCGCAGCAGGCGGGCGCGCCGGATGCCGTCGAATAAGATTCGCAAGTGGGATCCGTGGTTTACGGCTTGAGATTGCTTTCTTCATACTATTCATACTATATCTTTATAGTGACGATCATGGGCCGTCAACGACGCTCTTCGCGTCGCAAAAGAATCAGGGAGGACTGCACGATGACAATCAAAGTGAACCGCCGCGCGGTGCTGGCGATGGGCGTGGCCGCGCCGGCACTTCTGCGCACGACATGGGCGCGGGCCGCAAGCGAGCTCAGGGTGATGGCCTGGCAAGGCTATGCCGATGACGACTGGGTCAAGGAATTCCAGGACCAGACGGGCGCCGTCGCCAAGGTCGTCTTCATCGGCACGGATGACGAGATCTGGGCCAAGATCAAGGGCAGCGAAGGCAAGGATTTCGACGTCTTCGCCGTCAATACGGCGCAGCTCCAGCGCTATATCGATGGCGGCCTCACCACGCCGCACGATCTCGACAAGGTGCCGAACCAGAAGAACGTTCTGCCGCGCTTCCAGGATCTGTCGAAGATCAAGGGCATCATGCGCGACGGCAAGGTGCACGCCATCCCGTTCTGCTTCGACTCGATCGGCCTCATCTATGACAAGGCCAAGGTCAGCCCGCCGCCTGATTCCTTCACGGTCCTGTGGGATCCGAAATATCAGGGCAAGATCCTCGCCTATGACAATGGCGAGCACAATTTCTCCTTCACCGCTCTGACGCTCGGCATCGCCGATCCGTTCCACCTTTCGGCGGAGCAGATGGATCAGATCAAGGGCAAGCTCGCCGAGCTCAAACGCAATGTGCTGAGCTTCTACACGACGCCCGACGAGGCGCTGCAGCTCTACAAGAGCAATGACGTGGCGCTCATCTGGGCCAATTACGGTCAGCAGCAGGTCAAGGCGATGAAGGATGCCGGCGCCGATATCGGCTATGTCAATCCGAAGGAAGGCGCTCTCGCCTGGCTCGACACCTGGGCCATGACCAGCGGCGTCCAGGACAAGGATCTGGCGGAAAGCTGGGTCAATTTCCTGCTGCAGAAAAAGATCGGCGAGCAGCTGTCGCAGCGCACCGGCTTCGGCAACACCGTCGCCGAGACCGGCAGCGCCAACCCCGACGACAAGCTGGTGTGGCTCGAATTCGTCGAGGATCCGACCAAACGCTCCGACCTCTGGAACGAAGTCAAGGCGCAGCCCTGATATGATGATCGCGGGCAGTCCGGCGAACTAAGCCGGACCGCACGCTTAGGGATGGTTGTAGCGCATGTTGTTCGTCGGAGATCGGCAGGCGAAGGGCTGGCGTCTCTTCATTACGGCGCTCGCCTATGGCCTGCCCTTCATATTCATCGTCGTGCCGCTCTTGAGCTTCCTCACCTACAGCTTCTTTTGGGTCGAGGGCGGCGTGCTGCATCATGAGCCGACAATCAGAAATTACGTCCGCTTCTTCACTGACAACATCTTCATGCCGGTGCTGTGGCAGACCTGCCTCCTGTGTTTTGCGGTCGCCCTCCTCGCGGTGGTGATCGGCTATCCCGTCGCTTTCCGGCTCGTCACCTTGTCGGGCCGGCGCAAATATGTGCTGCTCATGCTGGTGCTGGTGCCGCTGTTGATGAGCTACATCATCAAGATCTATGCGATCCGCAGCATCCTCGGCGGCAACGGCTTCCTCAACCGGTTCCTCGTTTCGACGGGCTTGATCGATCAGCCGCTGACTTTCTTCGTATTCAACTTGAAGGCGGTATTGCTGACTCTGACCGTGCTTCTGATCCCCTTTGCCATCCTGCCCATTTTCCTCTCGCTCGAGCGCATCCCGCGGAACCTCATCGAGGCGTCGGTCGATCTGGGAGCCTCCAACTGGCAGACCTTCTGGCGCGTCATCCTGCCCTTGAGCCTGCCCGGCGTCATGGCGGCGGCAAGCTTCGTCTTCGTGCTGGCGATCGGCGATTTCCTCACGCCGCAAATGGTCGGCGGCCCCAACGGCTTCACTTTCGGCCGTATCATCTACAGCCAGTTCGGCGCCGCCTTCAACTGGCCCTTCGGTGCTGCGCTCACCGTCATCCTCGCCATCGTGATGACCACGGTGATCGCCTTCGGCCGGCGCTTCGAGCGCCAGTCATGATGCAGCTCTCGCGCCTCGCCTCGCTCGGCCTCTCGCTGGTGACGGTGCTGGTCTTCACGCTCCTCTATGGGCCGCTCTTCGTCCCCATCGCATCGTCCTTCTTCGATGTGGCGCATGGCGATGTCGCCTGGAATGCACCATCGCTCTCGGCCTATGCCGCCCTCATGCATAATGAAGGGATCATCACGGCATTCCTCAACACGTTGCTGGTCGGCTTCTCGGCCACCTTCCTGGCGGTGATCCTCGGCATCCTGTTCGCCGTCCATTACCGCAATGGCACATCGCTCGGCCGCGACGTCATGCAGTTCGTGATCTTCCTTCCCTTCCTGATGCCGCCGATCATGATCGGTCTGGCGCTTCTGATCTTCTTCCGCGAGGCCGACATATCGCGCTCGCTCCTCACCGTGATCATCGGCCATACGATCTTCGTCCTGGCGCTCGCCTATCGGACAATCGTCGTGCGCCTGCAATCGCTGAGCGTGACCCTAATCGAAGCATCCTACGATCTCGGCGCCACGAGTTGGCAGACCTTCTTTTATGTCGTGCTGCCCAATCTCAAGAGCGCCCTGATCGGCGCCGCCATCCTCTGCTTCGCGCTCTCTTTCGATGAGACGATGATCACCATCCTGGTGACGGGGACCGACAATACGTTGCCGATCCGGCTCTGGGCGATGATGCGGCTCGGCTTCACGCCCGACATCAACGCGCTGGTGGCCCTCGTCCTGGCGTTCACCACGCTCCTCTGCGTCCTCGCCGTGCGCTATCTGCTGCCGAAGGAAAATATCGACAGCGCTTAACGGCGCTGCGAGTCCCGGCCGGACAAGAGAAGCAGCAGCAATATCAAAGTGCCGAAGAGGATGCTGCGCCAGCCGGCCGATGCATTGACGACGGTGATGAGGGCGGTGATGGTGACGAGAAGGATGGCGCCCGGAATGGTGCCGGCATAGGTCCCCGAGCCGCCCAGGATCGACGTGCCGCCGAGGACGACGGCGGCGATCGAGGCGAGAAGATAAGGATCGCCGATCCCGACATAGCCCTGCCCGTTCATGCCGAGCACCAGGACGCCGGCGAGCCCGGCGGTGAGCCCGCTCACCGCATAGACCGCCATGGTCGAGGTCCTGACATTGACGCCCGACAGCGCACTCGCCACCGGATTGGCGCCCAGCGCAAAGAGCCGCGCGCCGAAAGGCGTCGCATGAAGGACAAAGAGCGCAATGGCGGAAGCAAGCGCCCACAGGATGACGCCCGCCGGAATGCCGATCACCCGTGCATTGCCGAGCCATGCGAGCAGCGGATTCTGCGCCGAGATGGCGGTGCCGCCGGCGATGAGAATGAGCACGCCTTGCAGGAAGGTCGCCATGGCGAGCGTCATGATCATCGGGTGAATGCGCAGATAGGCGACGCCGAGGCCGTTGAGCAGGCCGATCCCCGTCGCCGCGGCGAGAATGAACAAGACTGCGAGAGCGCCGCTGCCGTCGCCCGACAGCGCCACCAAGGGCACACCGACGGCGCTGACCGTCACGATCGCGCCGACCGAGAGATCGATGCCGCCGGCAATGACGACATAGGTCTGGCCGATGGCGACAAGGCCGATCACCGCCGCGAGCTCGAGCAAATAGCGCAAATGCCCGTAGGAACCGAAGCCGGGCTTGGCGATCCCAGCGACGATCCAGACCAGCGCCACGATCAGAAAGGTGAGGAAAGCCCGGTTGCGCAGCAGCGCTGCCGGACGCCAGGCGGGAAAGCGCGTGCTCTTCACGTCCTTCATATCGCCCTCCGCCAGCGCGAGATCTCGGGCAGCGCCACCGCGCCGATGATGATGAGGCCTTGCGCGACATATTGCGCCACGGGCGAGAAGCCCAAGAAGAACATGACATTGATCATCACGCTCAGCAAAAGGCTGCCGGCAATGGCGCCGCGCATGGTGCCGCGGCCGCCGAGGAAGCCGACGCCGCCCAGCACCGCGGCGGCGATCGAATTGAGCGTGAAGGCCTGGCCGATCACCGGATCGCCGGAGCCCGTCTGCGCGGCAATGAAGAGACCGGCGAGCGTCGACAGAAGCCCGCTCAGCGCATAGGCCATGATGCGCGCCGCATCGACCGGCACGCCGGCGCGATAGGCACCGACCGGATTCTCGCCCGCCGCATAGAGGCTGAGGCCCAAGGGTGTCGCGAGATAGAGCTTCCACAACAGCGCCGTCAGCACCAGCAGGATGAGGGCCGCCGGCGTGTTGCCGGCCAGGAGATCGGAGAACCAGCCCGGTATGGCGCCGCCCGGCCGCGGCAGGATGAGGAGTGCGCTGCCTGCGATGATGAAGGAAGCGGCAAGCGTCACGATGATGGCCGGCAGGCGCAAGCGGATGGCGATCACGCCGCAGAAGGCGCCAATGGCAAGCCCTGCGACAGCGACAGCGGCGATGCCGCCGGGAACGCCCAAAGGCCCGGTCATGGTGGTCGCCGCGACCACAGCACCAAGGCTCACGGTCGCGCCGATGGCGAGGCTGATGCCGCCGGTCAGCATGAGGATCGCCTGCGCCATCGAGACGAGCGCCAAGGGCAGCCAGCTCTGGGCGAATTTGGAAATGCCGGTGATGGTCAAGAAGCCGGGGAACAAATAGGCATAGAGCGCCAGGAAGGCGAGAACGACGGCGTAGAGGCCGTAGAGGCCGCGATTGCGCCGGCGCTGCGCCGGCCAGTAGAGTACCGTGTCGGTCATGCGGCAGCCCTCGCCGTCTCGGCGCCCATCGCGGCGGCGACGATCGCCTCCTCGCTCAACGCCTTGTGCTCGATCATGGCGGCGATGCCGCCTTCGCGCATCACCGCGACCCGGTCGCACAGGTGCACGAGCTCCGGCGTGTCGGAGCTCGACAGCACGATGGCCTTGCCCGCTTCGGCGAAGCGGCGCAGCAGGACATAGATCTCGCGCTTGGTTTCGACATCGACGCCGCGGGTCGGATCATTGAGCAGCAGGATCGGCGGATCGCTCGGCATCCATTTGGCGAGCGCCACCTTCTGCTGGTTGCCGCCCGACAGCGCCTGGACCTGCCGGGTGAGATCGCCCTTGATGCTGAGACGGTCGGCCAGCGCTTCGGCGAGCTTGCGTTCACTTGCGCGGTCACGCCCGCTCAAAGCGCGGGTGCGGCCGAAGCCCGGCAACATCATGTTCCAGGCGATGCTGTGAATGAGGTGAAGCCCCTCGCGCTTGCGATCGGCCGGCACATAGGCAAGGCCCAGGGCATTCGCCTTCGGCACGGATGACGGCATGGACGACGAGCCGTTGAAGCTTGCGCTGCGCGCCGAGGCGGGCAAGGCGCCATAGAGGCCGAGAAGCAGATCCTCTTGCCCCTGGCCAACGAGCCCGCCAATGCCCAAAACCTCGCCGCGGCGGATCTCGAGATCGATGTCGTGCAGCAACCCGCAAGAAAAGCCCGAGACGGAGACGATGGTCTCGCGGTTCGCATTGGGCGTCCACTGCGGAAAGAGATCGCCCGGATCACGCCCGACCATCAATCGCACCAGGCCCGCCGCATCGACACCTTTGAGCGAACGGTCGGCGGTCACCTGGCCGTCTTTCAGCACCGTCACATGCTCGCAGAGGCGCATCACCTCATTGAGACGATGGGATATATAGAGAATGGCGGTGCCCTCATCGCGCAGCCTCTCCAGCAGCAATCGCAAGACCTGCGCTTCATGGGCAGAGAGCGACGAGGTCGGCTCGTCGAGGACGAGCACACGCGGCTGGCGGAACAGCGCCTTGGCGATCTCGACCATCTGGCGGCGGCCGAGCGGCAGGTCGCCGACCGGCGTCGCCAGATTTTCCTCGAGCCCGACCAGCGCGCAGACCTGGGCCGCGCGCCTGGCCAGCGCCCGGTAGTCGATCAGGCCGAAGCGGCGCGGAAAGGCGCCAAGGCCGATATTCTCGGCGATCGACAGGTCGCTGGTGAGCGAAAGCTCCTGCTGGACCACGGCGATGCCGGCGCGGCGGGCCTCGGGCGGCGTCAGGCGGTGATGCGCCTTACTGTCGATCTCGATGGTTCCTCCGTCGGGAGCGAGCGCTCCCGACAGGAGGTTGATCAAGGTCGACTTGCCGGCGCCGTTCTCACCCAGGAGGGCATGAATGCGACCCGGCTCCAAGGCGATCGATACGTCCTGCAGCACAGGATTGCCGAAGAACGACTTGGAGACCCCCCGGGCCGCAATGATCGGTTGAGGCGACATGCCCGAATTTATGATCGATCACTTCGCGGCGAGCAACTCGTCGAAGAGCTTCTGATCATAGGGCGAGTAGATATAGCCGTCGGCCGGGAAGTCCTTGGCCCGCGCCAGGTAGCTGTCGATGTTGCTGTTGTCGATGATCGGCAGCGGCACCTTGACGAAGGGCGCCACGTCCTTGCCCTGCAAGGCCTGGACCGCGGTATAGGCGGCAAAGGCGCCGAGCCAGTTCGGCTGCATCGTCGCCCAGGATTTCAGATCCTTCTCCTTCCACAGTTCCAGGAACTGACGGGCATTCTCGCCGGTGATCGGCACCATGCTGCGGCCTTGCTTGTCCATGGCGAGGATGGCGCCCGCCGACAAGGCACCGCCCAGCGACAGCACGCCGTCGATCTGAGGGTGAGCGAAGAGCAGGCTTGTCACCGCTTCCTGCGCCGGCGCCACATTGTAAGCGGTGTTGGTCTCGGCCAGGATCTCGATGCCGGGATTGGCGGCGAGCGCGGCATTGGCGCCCTTGCGGCGGTCATCGCTGACCGAGATGCCGGCCGGGCCGTTGAGGACCAGGATCTTGCCCTTGCCGCCCAGTTGCTCGATCAGCCATTTCGCGGCCGTGTCGCCCCAGGCGTTCGAATCGGTATTGATCTTGGCCGTCACCTCGTCGGTGTCGACCAGGCTGTCGAAATTGATGACGGCGATGCCCTTGGCGCAGGCATCGGCGATGACGCGCGCCGGTGCTGTGGACGAGCCCGCGATCAGCAGGATGGCATCGACATCGGCGTCGATCATCGACTGGATCTGCTGAATCTGCACATTGGCGTCGCCTTGCGCGTCGGTGATGACGAGCTTGTCGACCAGGCCCTGCTTCTTCAGCTCCTCGACCTCGGCCGAGATCGTGCCTTCGGTCTGCTTCATCCAGGTCGGCACCGAATAGATATTCGCCCAGCCCAGCGTGAAGGGCGCCTTGCGATCGCCCTTGATGCATTTTGCAGCGGCATCGGCTTGCGCCACGAAACCGACGCAAGTGAACAAGCCGAGGCAGAGGGCGCTGACCACGGCTTTCACGGATGACTTCGACATATGTTCTTCCTCCCGGGTGTGATTCCGCTATACTGGAACTCCTATCGGTATAGCGGAAGACAAATGCTATCTTCCTTCCCAAGCGCGAGCAATAGGACCAAGGCCCGAAAAGAGGATTGAGATGACGGCTGATGCAGTGACGGATTTCTATACGGGCCGACGGATGCGCGGGCTCGACCGCGCCGTCGAAATCCTGGACTATCTGCGCCGGAAGCGGCGTCCGGCACGACCCAACGAGATCGCGATCGGTATCAAGGCGCCGAAATCCACGACCTATGAGCTCATCAATCTCCTGATCAAGGCCGGCATTGTCGAATATGCCGACAAGGAGGGCCGCGTCTTTCTGGGACGCAAGCTCTATTTCCTCGGCCTCGCCTATCAGACGCAGTTCGACCTGACGCGCGAATGCAAGGCCTTCCTCGACCATCTGGCCGAAGCGACGCATGAGACCTCGCAGCTCTGCATGCTGGACGGCAACAAATATACCGTCGCCATGATGCGCGAGGGGGTGAGGCCGTTCCGGATCAGCTCGGATGTCGGCGAGCGCATTCCCATCACCTGGACGGCGTCAGGACGGCTTCTGGTTTCGCATATGAGCGATGAAGAGATCCTGGCCTTCATCCCGGACGAGGATTTCACCCTGCCGAATGGATCGCGGCTGACGCCTGAAAAATTCCTTGCCGATGTCGCCCGGGCACGGACGGCACGGTTCTATTCCTTCGACTCGCTCGCCGATAATTTCACCCATTGCTTCGCCGCACCCGTCTATCAGGAAGGCGAGATCTGCGTCGCAACATTGTGCCTGATCGCGCCACGCGAGGACGCGGCGCGCAATTATGAGCGCTACCGCGCCGCCCTCACCCAATCCGCCCGCGAGCTGTCGGAAAAGCTTGGGCTGACGCCGCTCAAATTCAGCAAAAGCGGCGTGGCTTAGTTGCCAACCGCCTGAGGTTTCGCCGCCGCCGAAAAACCGCGCGTCAAGGCATAGATGACGAGAAGCGTTGCGAGATAAGTGACGAGCTGGAGGGCGGTGGGCTGATCGCTGTAGCCGATCAGCGTATGCAGCACGCGTCCGACGATGCTCGTCTCGGACAGCAGGCCCGAGCTGTCCCAGACCGTTCCGCCCAGGATATCAATCACGCCCGCCTGCTCCAGGAAGAGAACGGCCTGGGCAGCCATGCCCGCGGCGAGGAAAGCGATCATCAGGCTCGTGACCCTGAAGAGATGGCGCGCCGGCACTTTGATGAGCCCCAGATAGGTAAGAGCGAAAAGACCTGCGCCGAGGACGAGGCCGCCGATGCCGCCGAGGATCAGCGATGCGCCCGAGCCGCCATCGGTGATGGCGATGCCATAGAGGAAGAGCACGATCTCGGATCCCTCGCGCAGCACCGCGATGCCGACCACCACCGCGAGCGCCACGAGCGACTTGCTGCCGCGGGCGATCGCCTCGCCGGTGGCGCGAATGTCCTCAGCCAGCTCACGGCCATGTCGCGCCATCCATATATTGTGTCCGATGAGCATGACGACGGCGACAGCGAGGATAGATGCGTTGAACAATTCCTGGCCAAAGCCTTCGAAGGCCGAAGCAATGGCGCCGGCGAATATCGCGACGAGACAGCTCCCCAGCACGCCGGCAATGACGCCGGCCGCCGCCCACAGCCGGCTGCCGCCGACCGAGCGCGTCGCCGCCAGCACGATGCCGACGACGATGCCCGCCTCGACGACTTCCCGGAATACGATGATGAGGGCGGCGAGCATGACTGTGATCCCTACTCGGAGACCACTGTTCCACGCGCTTCATCCTCGTGATACTCGTCATAGAATTCGAACTCACCGCCCGGCAGCGCCTTGACCCTGGTGAGGATCTCCGAATGGCCGGCGACGACCTTCTCGAACTTCATCTCCCTCGATTCGAATTCGGCCGGCGCGTCATTCTCGTTCTTGAGCTTGATGATGAAGGGCTCACCGGCCGGCACTTTGAGCTCCGCGGGCGTGAAGGCCTGCCCTTTGAGCGTCATCTCATAGGTCATGGGGTCTTTGGCGTCGACTGCGAGGCTCGCGAAAGCGAGGAGCGAAAAGCCGGCAGAAACGAAAATGAGCGCGCGCTTCGGCGCGCCGTGAAGACACAGCATTTCCGGATTTCCTTTCTATGGAATCTAAATTCCCGAGCACGCTACTCGGCTAATCTGTTTCAGTCGAGAAGCAGACGCCCGCATGGATGAAATTTAATGATTGGAACAGTTCTACGATCAAACTTCCTGCTCGATCGTGGCCGCTTCGAGCGCGGCCCAGAAATCCTTGAGAAAGGTATCCATCAGAAGCGAGGGCGAATGGCCCTTGCGGGTCGCGATATAATAAGCAGCACTCCAGCCCAGCACTTGCGGCAACACCGATTTGAGCTCACCCGTCGTCACCCAGGCATCGCCGAAATGCTTGGGGAGAAAGCCGATATAGGACCCGGTGCGGATCAGGAAGGATTTGGCGAGCACGTCGTTCACCGTCGCCGATGCCGTCTCGACCATCACCCGCGGCAATTCGGTCTGCATCCACATGCTGCGCGAGACGACGCGATAATGCGACAGATCCTGCACATTGATCGATTGCGGGTCCATCTCATAGAGCGGATGGCGCCGCCCGCAATAAAGCTCCTGCTTCTCCGAATAGACATACTCATAGGTCAATCCGCTGATCTTGCGCGGGAAGCAGCCGACGACGACATTGAGCTGGCCGTCGAGCAAGAGCTTCTCCATGACATGCAGTTCCTCGACCCTGACCGTGACGCGGGCATCATTGTCGCGCTGATTGAAGCGCCAGATCGCATCATGCACGGGCGAGAGCGGATTGGTGATGGCGGAATCGAGCAGCCCCAGATTGAGCGAGCCGGTCAATTGCCCGCGCAGGCTCGCCACCTCGCCGGTAAAGTCGCCGATCGAGGCAAAGATGCGCTTCGCCGCTTCATAGACCACGGCACCCTTGTCGGTGAGCTGGAAACCGACGCGGCCACGCTGGCACAGTTTTGCGCCCAGGCGGTGCTCGAGCTCGGTCATGTGATTGCTGATGGTCGAGGCGCCGATGTTCATTTCGGCCTGGGCGGCGGTAAAGCCGCCATTCTCCACCACGGCGGTGAAGACCTTGAGTAGGCGCAGGTCCTTCTCAGCGAAGTTGAACATGCTGATTTCTCAATTTGAATAAGATTACATCTCGATTTCTCAACATATCAAGGAGCACGATGATAATCAAAAGATCCATAATATGTACGATATCATGTTGTATTTAAACGGTATTGTGAGAATTCACATACGTCACGCCGATAGCGATAGCTTCGAAAGATCAAAGTTATCTATGCTACATGGATATTTTTAAAAGCCAGCAAGTGTGAAAGTCTCTCGTCGCGACAATGAGAAAAGTCGAGATCGGAACTTAGGGTGGGAACAAAGGAGAGGACGATGATCCATAGTTACAATGGCCGGGGACTGATCACCCGCCGCAGCCTTCTTACGGGCAGTGCCGCCGTGGCGGGCGCCGCCGCGATCGGCCAGCCGGCATGGGCCGCGGACGACAAGGTCGTGAGCCTTCTGAGCTGGCCGGGACATGGCGCCCAGGACGTGGTCGGCGATTTCGAGAAGGCCAATGGCGTTAAGGTGCAGGCCAAGGAATATACCAGCGGCGAAGAGATGGTGGCGCTGCTGCAGTCGTCGCCGCCCGGCACGTTCGACGTCATCCTCAGCGATGCCGAATATACGAGCCAGCTGCAGCAGGCGGGCCTCATCGACGAACTGAACCCGGCCGATTACCCGCTCAACGATTACTGGCCGGAGTTCCAGAAATTCCCGGCACAATATGTCGGCGACAAGCTCTACGCGATCATCGTCGATTATGGCTTCCTGGGCCTCGTCTACAATACCAAGCGGCTCACGCGCGAAGAGGTCGACTCCTACGCCATTCTCTCGACCGAGAAGGTCAAGGGCAAGGTCGGCATGTATGACTGGTATCTGCCGAACATGATGTGCCTCAGCCTCGGTGAAGGCAACCGGCCGCCGCATGACATCGATGAAGCGAAATTCGAAGCGCTCAAGAAGAAACTCTATGGGCTGGCGCCGCAAATGTCGGGGATTGGCGTGTGGTCATCGGTCTTCTCGCAGCTCACCAATGAGGAATCCTGGGTGATGCCGGGCGTCGGCGCCTGGGCCGCTCTGCTTCTCGAGAAAGGCGGCGTGCCGATCAAGGCCGTGGTGCCGAAGGAAGGCGGCCTGCAATGGACGGAATTGCTCACCATCTCCGCCAATTCGCAGAAGAAGGATTTGGCGAAGAAGCTCATTCAATACATGACCTCGCCCGAGGGCCAGGTGAAGGAAGCGACGAAATCGGCCTATTGGGCATCGATCCCCAACAAGGCCGGCTGGAAGCTGCTCAACGAGAAGAATCCGGAAGCGGCCGAAAAGCTCGAGCACCAGCTCGACAAGCGCAATGTCATGGACGAGCTGAAAGAGGGCAAGATCTTCGTCCGCGACGTCCCGAAGCAGCAGCCGATCGAGGCCTGGAACGAAGCCTGGACCGAATTCAAGAACATGTAGTCGAGGCAGGGGTGGCGTACCGCTCGCGCCGGAGTGCCGGCGCGAGCGGACGCCTTTGCGGCTGATATAATTGATCCGACCATGGCAGGACCCATATCCCATTCACCAAGGAATCCGGCGGCCCGCCGAGGGCGATCCCTGCCCTTCGCCTGGATCCTGGCCCTGCCCATGCCGGTCTGGCAGATCCTGTTCTTCGTCGCCGCCCTCCTGTTCCTGGTGGTCATGAGCTTCTGGTCGGTGCAGAATTTCCGCGTCACGCCCGACTTCACCTCCGACAACTGGATCAAGATCTATTCCGCCGGCTATTTCCGCGCCACCTATCTGCGCACCTTTCTCTATGCCGCCCTGGCGGCGGCGGTTTCGAGCCTGATCGCCTTCCCTTGCGCCTATGGCTTGGCCTTCAAGACCTCTGCCCTGATGCGCCGGCTGGTCGTCGCCAGCCTGATCATGCCCTATTTCACCAGCTACCTGGTGCGCGCCAATTCCTGGAAGATCCTCCTCACCGAACAGGGCGTCATCAACAGCGCTCTGGGTTGGATCGGCCTCGGCCCCTGGCCCATGACCAGCAATCTCTTCGCGGTGATGGTGGGCTATCTCACCCTCATCCTGCCGATCGTGATCCTCCTGCAGTATTTCAGCCTGGCGAATGTCGACCGAAGGCTCATCGAGGCGGCGCATAATCTGCACTGCGGGCGGATACGCACGGTCTTTCAAGTCATCATCCCAAGTGCCCGGACCGGGCTCGTCCTTGCCGCCACCTTCGCCTTCATCCTGTCCTTCGGCGACTTCGTGAGCCCGAGCTTCCTCGGCAACAACAAGCCGCCGACATTGAGCGTGCTCATGGTCGATGCGGTGAAATCGGGATCGCAATGGCCACGCGCCGCGGTGGTGGCCCTCACCATGGTGGGCACCCTCCTCATCGTCGCCTTCCTCGCCATGAACTTCGCCTATGGCGCCGAGAGGCGGCGCCGATGAAGCTCGATCGTGCTATTTCCGTTGCCCTCAAAGCCTATATCTTTATGGCGCTGCTTCTTGTCTTCGCGCCGATCCTCACGAGTTTCGTCTTCTCGTTCGATGCCAACAAATTCGCGGCCATTCCCTGGGGCGGCTTCAGCACGCAATGGTACACGGAAGCCTTCGCCGATCCCGACGTCGCCAAGGGCTTCCGCAATACGGTGATCGTCGCCGTGGCAAGCTCGGTCCTCGCCACCCTCATCGGCTTCACCGCCGCCTATACCGACTACCGTTACGAGTTCTTCGGCAAGAAGGCCTATCTGGCGCTCGCCTTCGTGCCGCCGACCATACCGGTCATCATCCTGGGGCTCGCGATGCTGGTCTTCCAGGCGCGCGTCGATCTTTCGGGCGGGCTGCATTCCATCGTCATCGCCCATGTCGTCTATTCCATCCCCTTCGCCATGGCGCTCATCCGCCTGCGGCTGTCGCAGATGAACAAGGACATGGAAGCGGCCGCCTGGAATCTCGGCGCCAGCCAGTGGCGGGCGCTCAGCGACGTCATCATTCCCTTCACGCTCCCCGCCATCCTCTCGGCGCTCTTCCTCACCATGGCGGTATCCTTCGATGAATATGCCATCGCCTGGTTCGTCTCCGGCTTCAACGAGACGCTGCCGGTGCGCATCCTGATGCTGCTGCAGCGCGAAGTGAGCCCGAAGGTCAATGCCATCGGCAGCCTGGTTTTCATCATCTCCATGACGCTCGTGATGCTCGCCCAGATCGTCTTCCTGGTGCGGGCGCCGGGCTCCGGCAAAGCAAAGGGGTCGTAAGTGCCTGAACCGCTTCTCGTGCTCGACGGCATCGTCAAGCGTTATGACGATCACACCGCCGTGCACCGGCTCGATCTCGATATCGCCGCGGGCGAGTTCATCGCCCTGATGGGTCCGTCCGGCTGCGGCAAGACCACCACCTTGCGCATGATCGCCGGCCTCGAGACGCCGAGCGAAGGCGAGATCCGCTTGCGCGGGCGGCGCATGAACGAGGTCAAGCCCTGGGAGCGCGACACGCCGCTCGTCTGGCAGAGCCTGGCGCTCTTTCCCTTCATGAGCGTCCTCAAGAATGTCGAATTCGGTCTCAAGATGCGCGATGTCGTAGGCCCCGAGCGCACCAGGCGTGCCATGTCCTGGCTCGAGAGGCTCGGCATCGCCAAATATCGCGACCGCAAGATCGACCAGCTCTCGGGCGGCGAACGGCAGCGCGTCGCCCTTGCCCGGGCACTCGTCACCGAGCCCGAGATACTGCTGCTCGACGAGCCGCTGTCGGCGCTCGACGCCCATCTCGTCATCAGGATGCAGGCGGAGCTCAAGCAATTGCAGCAGCAGCTCGGCATCACCTTCTGCTATGTGACCCACAGCCAGTCGGAAGCCTTCGCCATGGCTGACCGGGTCGCGATCATGGCCGAGGGCCGGCTGCAGCAAGTGGGGCCGCCGCGCGAGGTCTATCGCGCACCCGCCAACCGCTTCGTCGCCGAATTCGTCGGCGCCAACAACATATTGAGCGGGCGGATCGTCTCGCTGGCGAAGGGCCTGGCGGCCGTCGATACGCCTTTCGGAACGCTGCAGGCCAAGGCGGATCAAGCTTGTCAGGCCGGCGACCCGGTCGCCGTCGTCGTCAGCGCCGACCGGGTCACCGTCAGCGACGGCAAGGCCGAAGGCGAGAACGCGCTCGCCGGCACGGTCATCAGCGAGGAATTCGTCGGCGCCTTCGTGACGCTCCATGTCGATATCGGCGAGGACAAAAGCTTCCGCGCCCAGTTGCAACAGCATGCGCTCGAACCTCTGGGCGCGGTGCGCGGTAAGCGCCTCACCTTGCGCTGGAAACCCGAGCATACCGTCATCCTGAAAAACAAATGAATCTGGAGCCATGATGAGCGAGACCGTACTGATCTCTGAACTGCCCTGGACGGACTATGACAAGCGTTTGGCCCACGGACGCACGCCGGTGCTCCTGCCGGTCGGCGCGCTCGAGCAGCATGGGCCGCATCTGCCGCTCAATTGCGATACCGTCATTCCCTTGGCCGTCTGCGAAGGGGTGGCGAAGCGGATCGGCGCGCTGGTGGCGCCGCCTCTCGAATATGGCTACAAGTCGCAGCCGCGCTCGGGCGGCGGCAATCATTTCCCCGGCACCACCAGCCTCGACGGCAACACGCTGGTGCTGATGACGCGCGACATCATCCGCGAATTCGCCCGCCACGGCGTGCGCAAGATCGCCATCGTCGTCGGCCATACCGAGAATCTCATGTTCACCACGGAGGCCTGCGACCTCGCTTTGCGCGACCTCAAGGCGCAAGGCGTCACGGACATGAAGATCATCCATATGGGCTATTGGGAATTCATGACCGAGCCCACCATGCGCAAGGTCTTCCCCGACGGCTTCCCGAGCTGGAATCTCGAGCATGCGGGCGTCATGGAGACGTCGGTCATGCTCTATCTGCGCAAGAACCTCGTCGATTTCGGCCAGGTGCCGAAGCATCCGCCGGCCGATTTCCCGCCCTATGACATCCATCCCGTCGAGCCGCATCGCATCCCTGCTTCGGGCGCCCTGTCCTCGGGCCAGACGGCAACCGCCGAGAAGGGCAAATACATGTTCGATGAATATGTCGAGACCATCGCCGAGGCGCTGAAGAAGGAGTTCGCGCTGTGAGCGGCGGCGTTCTCATTTCCGAGCTCAGCTGGACGAGCTATGACGCGAAGCTGAAGCGTGACAATCCGGTCATCATCCTGCCCGTGGGCTCGCTCGAGCAGCACGGGCCGCATTCGCCGCTGGCGAGCGACACGATCATCCCGACCGAGATCGGCAAGGCCATTGCCGGAAAGATCGGCGGCCTGGTCGCGCCCGCCATCGCCTATGGCTATAAATCGATGCCGCGCACCGGCGGCGGCAACCATTTTCCCGGCACCACCAGCCTCGACGGCGACACGCTGGTCCGGCTCACCCGCGACATCATCTGCGAATTCGCCCGCCATGGCGCGCGCCGCATCCTCATTCTCGATTCGCATTATGAGAACGAGATGTTCCTCATCGAAGGGATCGACCTCGCTCTGAAGGATCTCAACTCCTGGGGCATCGGCGACCTCAAGGTGATGAAGGTGCGCTATTTCGAGTTCATCTCGGAGGCGACGCTCGCGAAGGTGTTCCCGGACGGTTTTCCCGGCTGGCCGCTCGAACATGCGGGCGTGATGACCACATCGGTCCTGCTCCATCTCAGGCCCGATCTCATCCATATGGACCGGGTGCCCAACCAGAAACCGGTCATCTACCCGCCCTACGATCTCTTCCCGGTCGATCCGGCGCAAGGCACGCAGACGGGAATCCTCGCGACCGCCAAGGGTGCTTCGCCGGAAAAAGGCAAGCTGTTGTTCGACGAATTTGTTGACGGCATCAGCGGCGCCGTGCGCGAGGCGTTCCGGCTCTGATCACCAAGGAATGACATTGCCCTGATAATCGAGGAAGCGGTGGCCGCTGGTGCCGCGCGCTCCTTCCACGATGCCGATCATGCCGGCGACGCTCGTCTCGGCATCGAGCGGCGCCTTCGCGCCGCCCATATCGGTCTTCACCCAGCCGGGATGGAACGAGAGGACGGCGAGCTTCCTGGCGCCGAGCCTCGCCACGAAGCTGCGGGTCAGGGTGTTAAGCGCCGCCTTGCTGGCCCGGTAGAGGTCGTAATCGCCGCCCTCATTGCGCGCCACGCTGCCGAGCTGCGAGGTCATGAAGACGAAGACGCCGGTACCCTCGCGCAGATTGCCGAGGAACGTCGTGGCGAAGCGGACCGGCGCCAAGGCATTGGTCAGCATCAGGGACTGGAATTCATCATCGCTGATCCGCATCGGGTCGTGATGCCGCGGTCCCATGATTCCGGCGTTGATATAAAGGACGTCCAGGCGCCGATCGCCGATCTCGGCCTTGAAGGCCGCGACACTGCTCTGATCGGCGATATCGAGGCGATTGATCGCGATGCGATCCGGCCTTTCCGTCTGGAGGCGAGCCAGATCTGGCGCGCCATCGAGATTGCGGACGGTCGCGATCACCTGCCAGTCGCGTTCGGCGAACTGGCGGGCGAGCTCGAGGCCCAGCCCGCGCGAGGCGCCTGCCACCAGAACGACCGGACGATCGGCCATGTCCTCTCCTATCGGGCCTCGCCTTGCGCCTGGCGAATTGCTGCTTCCAGACGGTCGAGCCCTTCATCCAGCAGGTCGAAGGGAATGGTGAGCGGCGGCAGGAGGCGCACGCCATTGCCCCTGATGCCGCAATTGAGCACCAGCAATCCCGAATCCAGGGCGATCTTGGTCACCGCCTTGGCAAGATCGGCGGCCGGGGCCCTTGTGGCACGGTCGGTCACGAACTCGATCGCCACCATGGCGCCGAGGCCGCGCACCTCGCCAATGGTCGGAAACTCATTGCCATTGGCCCAGGGCTCAAGCCGCGCCTTGATCCGCTTGCCGATCTCCTGCGCACGCTCGACCAGCTTCTCTTTCTCGATGACATCGAGGACGGCATGGGCCGCAGCACAGGCCAGCGGATTGCCGGCGAAGGTCGACCCAACGCCGCCCGCCGGGATCTTGTCCATGAGATCGGCACGGCCGGTGATCGCGGCAATGGGGAAACCGCCGCCCAAGCCCTTCGCCATGGTGACGATATCGGCGTTGACGCCTGAATGCTCCATCGCGAACATCTTGCCCGTCCGGCCGAAGCCGGTCTGGATCTCATCGGCGATGAGCAGGATGCCATGCTCATCGCAAATGCGGCGCAAGGCCTTGAGGAAGGGCACAGGTGCCGGATAGAAGCCACCCTCGCCCTGCACCGGCTCGATGAAGATCGCGCCGACGCGCGAGGGATCGGCCTGGACGCGGAACACCTGCTGCAGCGCTTCGAGCGAGTCCGCCACGCTCACGCCATGGAACGCGATCGGGAACGGCACGTGATAGATGTCGCCCACCAGGGGACCGAAGCCGGCCTTGTAGGGGACCGTCTTGCCGGTGAGGGTCATCGCCAGCAAGGTGCGCCCGTGAAAGGCGCCGGAAAAGGCGATCAGCGCCGAGCGCCCGGTGACCGCGCGCGCGATCTTCGCGGCATTCTCGATCGCCTCCGCCCCCGTCGTCACCAGGAAGGTCTTCTTGGGCACATCGCCCGGCACCAGCGCATTGAGCCTTTCGCACAAGGACACATAGTCCTCATAAGGCGTCGTCTGGAACGACGTATGGGTGAACTGGTCGAGCTGCCGCTTGACCCTTTCGACCACCGCCGGATGGCGATGGCCGGTATTGGTGACGGCAATGCCGGCGGCGAAATCCACATAGCGGCGGCCTTCGACATCCCAGAGCTCGGCATTCTCGGCGCGCTCGATATAGATGTCGGAGTGCTTTGCCAGCCCGGCGGGAATGGCGGCGCTGCGGCGCTCAGCCAGTGATGCGTTCGATCTCAAGGGTATCTTCCTTACGCTTTGGCCTTAGCGCGCATCCCGGCGAAGTGGTTTCACTTCGCCGAAAAGGATTCGCGCCCATTAAATGCTGGAGCAAATCCTTATCGCTAAAGTCGGGAGACTTTAGCGGGATTTGCTCTGGCACGACGCTCGTCGCGGTCCTTCTTCCAGTCGATGCACCAGGACGAGCAATAGACCCCATTGTCCGGGCCGCGCTTGGCCTCGCCAGCCTGCTCATAGATCAGCACGCCGCAATTGGTGCATTTCGTATAGCTCTCGATATAGAGCCCGTTCTGGGAGAACTTCATGACTTCGACTCCTCAAAGGAATAGTTGCGCTTGGCGAAGTCGCCCGTGATGTAGCCTTCGGTGAGATCGTCGCGCACGTGATCCTTCGGCCGCTTCTTGGGATCGCCATAGCCGCCGCCGCCCGGCGTCACCAGCCGCACCCGGTCGCCCTTGCGGATCGACACGTTGGAATAGCGGCTGGTCGACTTCTTGCCGTAGGCCTCGCGCATGGTCTTCCACTTGCTCTCGCCCGCCTTCTGCACCAGCGTGGCGCCGGTGCCGCCTTCGCCGCCGCCATTGAGCCCCCAGGGTGCGATCAGATGGCGGTCAGTCATCTGCGAGCAGATGATCTCCTTGTTGAGGCACAGCATCTGCTTGGTGTAGCCGACGCCGCCGCGATATTCGCCGGCGCCGCCCGAATCCGGGTTGAAGGCGAGGCTCTCGATGCGCCAGGGGAAGCGCGTCTCATAGACCTCGACCGGCGTGATGCGGCAATTGCCGTTGATCGAATCGACCGCGTCATTGCCATCGGCAAAGGCGCGCCCGCCCCAGCCCACGGCTTCGAGATCGTAGCAGGCGAAGAACTCGCCGGTCTCGGCATCGACGCCGCCGAAGACGAAGTTGCAATGGGTGGCGCCTTCCGCTGCCATGGTGCGGTTGGGCACCGCCTTCGACATGGCGCCCATGATGGCGCCGACGATGCGCGGATGGGTCTCGGTATTGCCGCCGACCTCGGGCGCCGGGAAGTCCACATTCACGATGGTGCCGGGGGGTGCGACGATGCGGATCGGCCGGAAGCAGCCGGAATTGCGCGGGATCGAGGGGTCCGTCATGTGCAGCACGGCGTTGTAGGCGGCCGACGTCGCCACACCGAGCGTCGCATTGATCGGGCCCGCGGCCTGGGGCGATGAGCCGGTATAGTCGACGATGATGTCGCCGCCCTTCTTGGTGACCTCGACCTCGATCGTATGCTTGCGGTCCTCCTCGATGCCGTCGCTTTCGATGTGATCGATGAAGGAGAAGCGGCCATCGGGCAACGCTTCGAGCTCGGCCCGCATGCGCCGCTCCGAATAGAGCAAGAGATCGCGCACCGTCTCCTTGACCTTCTGCTTGCCGTATTTCTTGAACACCTGGGTCATCTGCTTCTCGCCCAGATCGACGGCGGCGATGAGGGCGCGCAGATCGCCATAATTCACGCGCGGCGTACGCACATTGGCGAGGAGCAGCTTCCACACCTCGATGACGTCCTTGCCGCGCTTCTTGATCTTGACCGGCGGGATGCGGAGGCCTTCCTGGAAGATCTCCGTCGCCTCACCGCAGAAGCCGCCGGGCGCCATGCCGCCGACCTCGGCGATATGGCCAATGGCCACGGCGAAGCCCATGAGCTCGCCCTCGACGAAGATCGGCTTGAAGAACGTGTGCTCGGGCGTGTGCAGGCCGCCGCGATAGGGATCGTTGTGGAGGATGACGTCGCCCTCCTCGATCTCCGAAAGCGGGATCTCTTTGAGGCAGGAGCGCACCAGAAGCGGCATGCCGCCGATCTGCGCCGGGCAGTAATCGGCGACGGCGATCATGTCGCCGTCGAGGTCGGCCAGACCGCAGGTGAAGTCGAGCGCTTCGTTGAAGATGGTGGAATAGGACGTCTTCATCAGCACGATGCCCATCTCGCGGCAGATGGACACCATCGTCGATTCCAGGATGTTCATGGTGACAAGATCCATGATCGGTCTCCTTATGAGGCGATGAGGAGATTGCCGAAGCGATCGACAACCAGGTTCTGTTCGGGGCGAAGGATGGTGACCGAGGCGTTTTCCTCGATGACGGCGGGACCTGCGATCTTGTCGCCGTCCTTGAGATCCTCGCGGTTGAAGACCGGCACGTCGTGCCAGCCCTCCTCGTAGCGCACGCGGCGTTTACCGCGCGCCTCGGCCTTGCCGGTGCCCTTCGCCAGCGTCTTCATCGAGGGCTTCTCCGACACCGATATGGCCACGACCTTGAGATTGACGGTCTCGATGGTCTCGCCGGGAATCGAGAAACCGAAGCGGGCTTCATGTTCCTGATGGAAGCGGTCCCACAGATCGGCGACCGTCTTCTCGTTGAACTCATTGCCCGGGAAGGTCAGCTCGAGCTCGTGATTCTGGCCCAGATAGCGCGCCTCGATCGAGCGGTAGACCTCGATGCCCTGGGTATAGCCATATTGGGTCAGCTCATTGACGGCATTGTCGGCGAGCTCGGTCATGGCCGCGGTGGCGCGAACGGGATCGAAATATTTCGAGATCTGCTGCACGGTGCGGTGCCGGTCGACGCGGGCATCGGTCATGATGAAGCCGAAAGCCGAGAATTGGCCCGGATAGTTGGGGATGAGGCCCTTGGGGATGCCGGCGATATGCATGAGATCGCAGACATGGACGGGGCCTGCTCCCCCCGAGGCCAGAAGCGTGAAGTCGCGCGGATCGAGGCCGCGCTGCAGCAAGACCGCCCGAAGCGCGCCCAGCATGTTGTTATTGGCGATCTGCACCATGGCATAGGCCGCGGCATCGGGCGCCAGATTGAGCGCCTTGGCGACCTTCTCGACCGCGCGATGCGCCGCGTCGGCGTCGAGCTTCATCTTGCCGCCGAGAAAGTAGTCCGGATTGATGCGGCCGAGGACGACATTGGCGTCGGTCACCGTGGCATTCTCGCCGCCGCGACCATAGCAGGCGGGGCCCGGATCGGCGCCCGCCGATTGCGGACCTACCCTCAGCATGCCGCCCTTGTCGATCCAGGCGATCGATCCGCCGCCGGCGCCAATCGTGTGGATGTCGATCATCGGCACCTGGATCGGAACGCCCCATTCGATCTCGAAGCTGGTGGTGACATGCTCCATGCCGTCGACGACGGTCGAGCAGTCGGTCGACGTGCCGCCCATATCGAAGGTGACGATGTTGTTGATGCCGGTGAGGCGGGAAAGCGCCCTTGTCGCGACGACCGCACCCGTCGGTCCCGACAGCGTCATCTGCACCGGTGAAGCGGCGGCGCCGGCGAGCGTCGCCTCGCCGCCATTCGACTTGATGACGCCGACCCTGCCGCCGATGCCGATGGCATCGAGGCGCTTCTGCATGCGGCGGAAATTGTCGGAGACGACCGGCTTCAGATAGGCATCGGCAATCGTCGTCGAGGAACGGTCATATTCCTTCCATTTGGGCAGCACGTCATAGGAAATCGAGATCGGCATCGAGGGCATGACCTCGGCGAAGATATCGCGCACCCGCATCTCATGCGTCGGATCGATGTAGGAGAAGAGCGTGCAGATGGCGACCGCCTCGATGTCGCCTTCCTTCTTGATCTTCAAGGCCAAGTCGCGCACCGCCTTCTCGTCCAGCGCCTCGACGACCTCGCCCCTGGCCGAGAGGCGCTCGGAGACCTCGTGGCAGTCGCGCCGCTTCATCAAGGGCTTGGTCTTGATCCAGGTGATGTCATAGTGGCTGCGGCGGTCGCCGCGCTGGATGAAGGGCACGTCGCGAAAGCCCTTGGTGGTCACATAGGCGACCTTGGCGCCGCGCCGGGTCAGGAGCGCATTGGTGGCGATCGTCGTGCCGAGCCGCAGCTTGTCGAGCTTCTTCACGTCCTCGACACGCTCGAGGCCTTCGAGCACGCCATCGATCGGCTCGGCCGGCGTCGTCAGGTTCTTCCAATTGTGGATCTCGCCGGTCTTCGGGTCATAAGACACGAAATCGGTGAAGGTGCCGCCGATGTCGATGCCGATGATGTTCTGCATGATGTCTTCTCCTGAACTCAAACTTCCGCGTCACGTCTGCTTGGCGGGGCTCTTCTTCTCGTAGGCTTTGACGATACGCCCCCATGGGTCCTTGATATGGGTGACCATGGCGGCAATGGCTTTCTCGGGATCGCGCGTGCGCAGGGCCTCGACCACCGGCCAGTGATCGACGGCCGCGGCATTGAGGCTCTCGAAGCGGTGCTCGACCAGAGTGATCAGCATGCGCACCTCGGCATAGATGTCGTTGAAGGCGCGCGCGATATGGCGGCTGCCGGAAAGCTCGCAAATGCGGTGATGGAAGGCGATGTCGTTCTCGACCAGCGCCCTCTCGTCGCTGGCCGCGGCCGCCGCCACCATGGCGTCGACGATGTGCGCCAGCCCGTCGAAATCGCTGTTCGTCATGCGCGGCAGCGCCGCCCTGATCGCGGCACTTTCGATGCAGATGCGGAAGGTGAAGATGTCGTTCACATCCTCGAGCTCGAAATGGCGGACGAAATTGCCCTTATGCGGGATCGAGATCAGGAGGCCCCGCTCCTCGAGCTTGCGCACCGCCTCGCGGATCGGGTTGCGGCTGATGCCCAAGATGCGGGCGAGCTCGGCTTCGTTGATCCGCTCGCCCTGCTGCAGGCGTCCCGCCACCAGTTGCTTGAACAGGAAGTTCTCGACCTGGTCGACGAGGCTGTTGCGGTCGAGCGTCGTCGCCGCCGCCTGGTCGCGCAAGGCCTTCGAGCCCTGCGCATGAGATTTGCGGCCGTCATCCATCGTCATGTGACATCTCCAGAACCGGTTTGCCGGCTGAGGGATGGCCAGACGAATTCGCGGCCCTTGGTCAGGCCATCTCGGCGGAAAATCAGCACCAGCAGCATGACGACCGCAAGCACGACTTCCTGACTTCCCGCCGGGAGCGCCACTTCCCCGCCGCCGAAGGACATCCCCGCCTCCATGCGGCGCAGTATGTCGGTCACGAAGGAAATGACAACCACCCCCAGGACGGCGCCTGAGAGCGACTTCATGCCGCCGACCACCAGCATGGTGAGGGTGATGAAGGTGAGTCCTAAGAAGAACGTGTCGACCGAGATGGTGCCGAGGAAATGCGCATGGAGCACGCCCGCCATGCCCATGACAAAGCCGGAGAGGGTGAAGGCGGCGAGGCGCATCCAATAGACCGAGATGCCGGAGGCGCGGGCCGCCACCTCGTCCTCGCGCGTCGCCCGGAGCGTCAGGCCCCAGCTCGAAACCTGGAAGAGATAGGCGATGACCATGGCAAGGCCAGCGCAGGCGAAAGCGACCCAGGGCGTCACATAGGTGGGCAGGCCGACGATCGAGGCCGTGCCCATCGTCACCTTGTCCCAGTTGGAATAGACGACATTGAGGATGAAGAGCGCTGCCAAGGTCGAGATCGAGGCGGCTATCCCTGAGAGGCGCATGAGGACGAGGCCGACGATGAAGGCGGCGACCGCGGCGAGCGTCGCCGCGCTGATGCCGGCGGGCAGCACCGGATAGGTATGGCTGCGCAGGAACTCCGGCAGGCCCGACATGGTGATCGGTTTCAAGGCCGAGCAGCAGGTCTGCCAGGCCGTGGCATAGGCGGCGATCGCCATGAAGGCGACATGGCCGAAGGAGACGACGCCGGAATTGCCGATGAAGATGTAGAGGCCGACCACGGTGACGATCTTGATCAAGCCCTCGGTCACCGAGCGTTCGACCGAGATCGAGCCGAACTGTTCGGCGAGGAACACGATGAGCGCCAGAGGCAGCAGAAGCCCGAGGATCGGCCAGGCCTGTTTCAGCAGACGCAAGGCCATCATACCCGCTCCCTCGACGCGCTCGA
Organism: Pseudomonadota bacterium; assembly: GCA_021828105.1. Taxonomy (GTDB): domain Bacteria; phylum Pseudomonadota; class Alphaproteobacteria; order Rhizobiales; family Aestuariivirgaceae; genus Taklimakanibacter. The sequence continues at coordinate 29,917 of JAKATG010000013.1, read as the reverse complement.
GGGGATGAGGCCCTTCGGATAAGCAAGCAGGATGAGGATGACGAGCGCAAAGACACCGGCATCGCGGAAGGGACGCAAGTCGGGCGGCAAATAGGCCTGGAGCAGGACGCTCGCCACACCGACCAGGAAGCCGCCGAGAGCCGCGCCGGCAAGCGAGCCCATGCCGCCGATGACGGTGGCGAAGAAGGCATAGATAACCGGCATGATGCCCATCCGGATGTCGAGCGTGCCGGTCTGGGCGACGAGCAGCAGCGAGACGGTGCCGGCGAGGAAGCCGCTCAAGGCGAAACCGAAAGCGATGACCTTGTTGGCCTTGACGCCGAGCAGGCGCGCCATCTGGAAGTTCTCCGCCGCGGCCCGCATCTGGATGCCGATCGCGGTCTTCTTGAGCAGGATGACGAAGCCGATGAGCAAGGTCACGGTGGTGATCATGGTCACGAGCTGCAGGCCCGGGATGCGTACGCCGAAGATGTCGATGGCCTGGGCGAGCGATGCGCCGATGGCGACCGATTTCGGCCGCCCGGTATGGACGAGCATCAGCGCATGCTGGAGGAAATAGCTCACCGCGAAGGACGAAATGAGAAGTGTCGCCGGATTGGCGTTGCGCAAGGGGCGAAAGGCGATGCGCTCGGTGAGCAAGGCGGCGATCATGCAGGTGGCGAGGACCGCCGCCACCATCAAAGGCCAGGGTAAAGCGCCGAACAGCAAGGGCGGCGTCACGCTTGCGGTCGGCACCACCAGCGAATAGGCGCCGATGGTGAGATAGTCGCCTTGCGCGAAATTGATCAGCCGCATGATGCCGAAGACGAGGCCGATGGCGAGCGCCACCAGGGCATAGAGGCTGCCAAGCGCCGCGGCATCGAAGAGGACCTGGATGAAATTCAGCATCGGGCCCTCAGATCAGCTGGCCGTGATCGGACTTGGTGCCGAGATAGGCGCGTCTGACCTCGGCATTGGCGCGCATCTCGGCCGGCGTCCCCTCGGCCAGGCTCTTGCCGTTGTCGAGAACATGGACGCGCCGGCAGGCCCCCATCACCACTTGCATATTGTGCTCGATCAGAAGCACGCCGCAGTCGAACCTGTCGGGTATCTCGGCGATGAGCCGCATTAGCGCATCGCACTCCTGGTCGTTCATGCCCGAGGCCGGCTCGTCGAGAAGCACATATTTGGGCGACAAAGCGAGCGCGCGGGCGATGCCGATGCGGCGCTCATCGCCATAAGGAAGACTGCCGGCCAAAAGGTTCGCCTTGCCGGCACAGCCGATCCAGTCGAGCAGCGCGTCGGCCAGGGCGCGCGCCGCCTTGCGCTTCCGGCCCGAGCCGATCCCGGCGACTTCGAGATTCTGGCGGACGGTGAGATCGCGGAACAGGCGCGCCGCCTGAAAGCTCCGCGCCACGCCGGCGCGCGCCACATTGCGGGGCCCGAGACCGCTGAGCGAGCGGCCGTCGAGCGTCACATCCCCCGAGGTCGCAGCCTGGAAGCCGGTCAGCACGTTCACCATCGTGGTCTTGCCGGCGCCATTCGGTCCGATGAGGCCCAGGACCTCGCCGCGCTTCAGCTTCAGGTCGACGCCTTTCAGCGCCTTCAGGCCGCCAAAGGCGACATGCACGTCGCGTGCATGAAGGCCGCTATCCTGTGCAACCGTGCTCATCAGTCCCGTCTCCGAACCGGCCTGCCGCTGTGCACGGCAGGCCGATGCGCTTGCCTCAGTTGCCGACGCGGAACAGCAGTTCCATCGAGGGCGTGAAGCTGTTGCGGTAGATTTCGACCGCGTGGAAGGACTCGTTCTCGACCTTCATGATGAGCCAGGGACGCGCCGTCTGGATGTGGAGCTCGGGCGTGTAGGAGGTCGGCCCGACCAGGAAGGGCTGGTCCTTGTAGCTGTTCATGACCTCGAGCACCTTGTCGGAGTCGGTGCCGCCGGCCTGCTTGACCGCATGCGCCCATTGCTCGATGAGGCTGTAGCCCAGCACCGAATAGGACGACACTGGCGCCTCGCCCCAGCGCGCTTTGTGGGCTTCGACGAACTTGTTCATCTCGGGCCGCGGGTCATCGCCATAGAGCGACATGAAGGCGGCGAGATAGAAGTTCTTGAGGCCAGGCGCCGAATTCAGCCAGTAATTGTCGACCATCGCGGTGTTGGCGAGGATCGGCAGGTCGACGCCGGCGGCACGGATCTGGCGCACCGCCGAGGCGCCGCCCGGGGTGAAGCTGCAGACGAAGACGGCGTCGGGCTGCGGGTTGAGGCTCTTGAGCCTGGTGATCTGGGCGGCAATCGAGGGGTCGTCATTCTTGAACGTGTCATCGCCGAGGATCGAGGCCTCGCCGCCGCCATTGATCCAGGCGGCGCGGAAGCCGGCGCAGGACGACTTGTTGTATTCGATCGTCAGGTCTTCCAGCACATAGGCCGTCTTGAGGCCGAGCTTCTTTTGCGCCCATTCGGCAATGGCGATGCCTTCCGACTGGGCGGCGCTGTTGGCGGTGAAGGCATAGGGGCCGACACCTTGCACGCCCATCTTCGGATCGGCGGCGCACAGGCTGATGGTGATGATCTTGGCCTGGTTGCCGGCGAGCGCCGCGGGCGCACCGAAATCATAGTCGCAGGAGACGACCAGGAGATCGACGCCCGCCTCGACGAGTTCGGCGCCGGCCGTCGCCGAGCGCTCGCGCTCGGTTTTGGTGTCGATCACCTTGTATTCGATCTTGCGGCCGTTGAGGCCGCCCGCCTTGTTGATCTCCTCGATCTGCATCACCGCCGCCTTGAAGGGCGGGCCGTCATAATTATGCAGCCAGCCGGATTCGGCGATGGCGAAGCCGATCTGGATCGGCTTCTCCTCGGCTTCAGCCGCGAAATTCAGCGAGAACAGCGCCGTGCCGAAAATGGCCGCGGCGCGAAGGGTCGATCGGAAAGAGATCATATCTGGCTCCCTGCCGGCACCCCGGGCGGGGCGCCATTTCTTGTGTTTATCAGTCTTCTGTAGACTGTGGACAGAGGACAGGCTAGTTTTTAGATCAAGACTTGTCAAATGAAACGAGTCCGAAAATGAACATTTGATCCGTGGACAAACGGGTCCGCCGGCGCCAGGGAGAGGAAATGCTGAAGGTTGAAGAACTTAAGGTCTCTTACGGGCGCGTCTCGGCGATCAAAGGCATCTCGCTCGAGGTCCAGGAGAATGAGGTCGTCTTCCTCATCGGGCCGAATGGTGCCGGAAAATCAACGCTCCTCAAGACCATTTCCGGCCTGCAGCGGCCGGAAGCGGGATCGATCGCCTTCGAAAACGCGGCGATCTCAGGTCAGGCGCCTGAGGAGATCTGCCGGCGCGGCCTCGTCCTCGTGCCCGAGGGCCGGCATATTTTCGGCACGCTCAGCGTCGCCGAGAACCTGTCGCTCGGCACCACGATCCGCGACGACCGCCAGCAGATCCGCGCCGATCTCGACGAGGTGCTGACCCTCTTCCCGATCCTGCGCGAGCGCTACAGCAGCACTGCCGTCTATCTCTCGGGCGGCGAGCAGCAGCAGCTCGCCATCGCCCGCGCCATCCTGCAGAAGCCGCGGCTCATGATGATCGATGAGCCGTCGCTCGGCCTCGCCCCTCTGGTCATCGACCAGGTCTACGACGCCTTGCGCAAGCTCAACGCCAAGGGCATGACGCTCCTCGTCATCGAGCAGTCGACGGCACGCGTCGCCGACCTCGCCTCGCGCGTCTATGTCATGCGCAACGGCAGGATCGTGCTGCATGAGACGAAGGCCTCGCTCGGCGACGGCACCGCGCTCACCGAGGCCTATTTCGGCGACGCTGGACATGCGGCCGAACAGCGTGTGCACTAAGCCCCAACTCGTCATGGCCGCCCTTGAGGCGGCCATCCAGCCCATCCATGCAGCAGCTGTATGGCGTCGAGCCTGGATGGCCGGGTCGGGGCCCGGCCATGACGAGTGGGGAGAGTCTGGCTCACATTTCTGGCGAGGGTAGTCTAGTCGCGTGGATAGAATCGACTGCACCGTCATCGGCGCCGGCGTCATCGGCCTCGCCGTCGCGCGCGCTCTAGCGCTCGCTGGCCGCGACGTGCTCGTCATCGATGCCGCTCAAGGCATCGGCACGGAGACGAGCTCGCGCAATTCGGAAGTCATCCATGCCGGCATCTATTATCCGAAAGGCAGCCTGAAAGCGCGGCTCTGCGTCAGGGGGCGTGACCGGCTCTATGCCTATGCCAGGGAGCGCGGCATAGGCCATGAGCGCCTGGGCAAGCTCATCGTCGCCACCAGCGATGATCAATTGCCAAAACTCCGGCAGATCAGGGCGGCGGCCGAGGCTTGCGACGTGCATGATCTCGTCCTTCTCGACCAGGCGGCGGCCCAAAAACTGGAGCCCGAGCTTGCCTGTGTCGCCGCCCTCTCCTCGCCCTCGACCGGCATCATCGACAGCCATGCGCTGATGCTGAGCTTTGAGGGCGATGCCGAGGCGAAGGGCGCCGTCTTCGCCTTCGAAACGAAAGTGGAAGGAGGCCGGATCACGCCCGAGGGCATCGTCCTGCGCACGGTGACGGGTGATGGGACGGCTTATGAATTTTTATCGCGGAGCGTCATCAACGCGGCGGGACTCGGGGCGCAGGATGTCGCCGGCAAGCTCAAAGGCTTCCCGGCGCAGCATATTCCGCCGCTCACTTTCGCCCGCGGCTGCTATTTCACGCTCACCGGCAAGGCGCCCTTCTCGCGGCTCATCTATCCCGTCCCCGTCGATGGCGGGCTCGGCGTGCATTTGACGCTCGATCTCGGTCATCAGGCGCGCTTCGGGCCCGACGTCGAATGGATCGACCGTATCGACTACACGCTGGATGAGCGGCGCGGCCAATCCTTCTATGCCGATATCCGCCGCTACTGGCCGGCCCTCGCCGATGGCCGGCTGCAGCCCGGCTATACCGGCATAAGGCCAAAACTTTCGAAACAAGGCGAGCCTGCCGCCGATTTCGTGATCTCAGGCCCCGCCGATCACGGCATTGCCGGTCTCGTCAATCTCTTCGGCATCGAAAGCCCCGGTCTCACCGCGAGCCTTGCCATCGCGGACGAGGTCTCGGCCAAGCTCGCTTCTGACTAGCGCCGGTGCATCAACTCACGCCGCGCTCCATTGCCAGTTCGGCCTCCAGGCTGTCGACATCCCGGAAGATCGAGGCAACCGCCACGCTGCGCCCATCATTCTTGAAGCGGAGAACACAGTCTCTGGATGCGATCTCGCCCTCGATTGCGATCTCGTCCCATTTGACGGCGTGACCCACATAGTTGATCGATAAATCGTAATGCTGGCTCCAGAAAAACGGAACGGCGGTAAATTTCTCCTGATATCCGAGCATATTGCGTGCTGCTGTTTGTCCTTGCCGCTCCGCAACGACCCAATGCTCGACCCGAATGCTTTCTCCACTGTGAGGATCGGGCCAGCGTGCAATATCGCCTGCCACGAAAATATCCGGCACAGTCGAGGCAAGAAAAGCATCGGCGATGACACCTCCGTCGATAGCCAGTCCGGCTCGCTCAGCGAGGTCGATCCTCGGCTAGACGCCGACACCCGCAACCACGAAGTCGGCACTGAGGCTATGACCGCTCCCCAGCCTGACCTGCAGACCGTCGATCAGGCTGACCTTGTCCTCGAGGTGGAACACTACTCCATGCTCCTCATGCAGTGCGCGAATGAACTCACCCATCTGGGGCCCGAGAATGTGCTCCATCGGTCGCTTTTCCGGAGCGACAACATGAACTTCGATGTCACGCGCCCGCAAAGCCGCGGCAACTTCGAGCCCGATGAAACTCGCGCCGACAACGACAGCTCGCCGCGCCCCTTGGGCATGCCGGATGATGGTGCGGCAGTCCGCAACAGAGCGCAGTGTCAGAACGGGCAATCGATCGGATCCGGGAACCGACAACCTGCGAGGCTCAGCACCTGTCGCGAGCAGCAGACGATCGTAGCCGATGCTGCTCCCGTCTCCGAGCGCAACGTCCCGCGACCGCGCATCGATGTCGACCACCTTCGCGTCAAGCCGTAAATCGACATCGTTCTCGGAATAGAAGGTCTCTGGACGAAGCGGCAGCCAATCCTCGGGCGCGCTGCCGGCGAGATAATCCTTCGAAAGATTCGGGCGGTCGACCGGCGGCGCGCTGTCGGCGCTGAGCATCACGAGACCGCCCCGATACTGCTCCCGCCTCAGCATCTCGGCGGCGGCAAATCCCGCCGCGCCGCCTCCGATGATTACGATCCTCTCCGGGTCCGTCCTTCGCGGCCTCTTCCGGCGCGGCTCCGGGCCTGCCGATGGACGCCTTCGCCTGACGTAAACCTTGCCGTCACTGTGATCCACATCCCAGCATCCAAGCGGGCTCAGCGCCGGCGGGCCGATGGCTTCGCCTGTACGCAAGTCGAAGCGGGCATGATGCCAGGGGCATCGAACCGTGTCCCCGACCAGTATCCCCTCCGCCAACGGGCCATGGTAATGCGTGCAGTGGGCATCGACAGCGAGAAATTCCTCGCCACGCCGGACCAGCAACACTTCTTTCTTGCCGACATGCCCGGCAAGGCAGCCGTCATCGGGAATGTCGCTCACAGGAACTCCAAGCGCAAAATCCGGGCCGACAGGAGCGGTATCGTCATTCATCGGAAAGACCTCCAAATGGGCGACGCGTGTCGAGATTCCTTCTCTATTTTACGGCAAATGCCTCAGGCAGACGAAAGTTATTGGCATTTCAATGCAATAATTTTGCTGCGATCAACCTGCAGCGGATATTCTACGTGGCCGGACCGGTTGAAATCGAGCGGGAGAGTTTCCGGCCAGCAGCGGACGCCGATGGCTTTGTGCTGGCGCGCAGGCTGAGCTTGAAGCCGAGATCGATGCGCGACGCCGACGGCCGCTTGCCCGATCCGCGGATGATCTCCAGGATGATCTCGGCGCTGAGCCGGCCCATCTCGTGGCGCGGCACGGCGATGGTCGTCAGCGCCGGATAGGCGCTGGCGGCGAATTCGAGGTCGTTGAAGCCCACGACCGACAAGGCGTCGGGAACGGCGATGCCGCGGCGGCCGCATTCGAACAGGACGCCGAGAGCGAGGTCGTCATTGCCGCAGAACACCGCCTCGAGGTCGGAGCGGCGGGCGAGCAGCGTCTCGAAAAGCTCGGCCCCCAATTTCACCGTAGATGGCAGCGTGCTCCATTCCATCAGGCTCTCGTCATGGAGGCCCTGCTTCTTCATCGCATCGACATAACCCGCCACGCGATTGCGCGTGCGTGAATCGAGCCGCGCCGCAATGATGCCGATCCGCCGGTGACCGAGATCGAGCAGGTGCCGCGTCGCGAGTCCGCCCGCCTCGAATTGCGAGATGCCGATATTGATGTCGACCGGTCTGTCGGTCAGCCCCATGGTCTGGATGATGGGGATGCCGGCATGTTCCAGAAGCTCGCGGGCATAGGGTGTCTGGTCGACATCGGTGAGGATGAGCGCTTCCGGGCGCTGGCCCAAGAGCGTCACGATCGCCTTCTCTTCCTCGAGCGGCGAATAGCGGCTGTTCAGCACCATGACCTGGAAGCCCTTGGGCTGGAACATGTCGTGCAGGGCGCGCAAATAATCGGCGAAGACGCCATTGGTGAGCGAGGAGACGACCACGCCGATGACATTGGAGCGCGACGAGGCGAGGATGCTGGCCGCGCGATTGGGAATGTAGGCCAGATCCTTGATCGCGGTCTCGATGCGCTCGCGCAAGTGCGGCGAGACCATTTCCGGCCGGCGCAAGGCGCGCGACACCGTGACCGCGCTCACCCCGGCACGAAGCGCTACATCCGACAATTTGCTGCGCGGCCGGCGCTGCTTTCGCGGCATATGCATCATGCTCCCCTCATATCTTTACCTTCAGGCAATCGCAATTGACAGCGCTTTCATCATATAATACCTTCATGCTGGCTCCGATGGCCGGACCGACCTCTTTTTCGCTTGCCGCAATAAGAATAATCACCGGGCCGTCCCCCCACCGAGAGCTTTTAAGCCAACTCGAGAATGGCGTTTGGGAGGAACCATCCATGATCTCTACAGTGAAAAGGGCGTGCCTTGCTTCCATTGCGGGAGCGTTCTCTCTGAGCCTTGCCTATACGGCCGCATTGGCCGCCGGACCTGAAGCCGTCGCCGGCCCCGCCTCGGAGCCCGATTGCTTCGTGCCATGGACGGACCAGACGAAGTTCTACAAATACCCGAAGAAGGACGGTCCCTATCGCATCGCCCTGGCCAATGGCTATATCGCCAATACCTGGCGCATCCAGATGATCCAGACCGCCAAGGCCTATGCGGCGCAGCCCGATGTCGCCGCCAAGCTAAAGGAATTCAAGGTCGTTTCGACCGGCGAGGACGTGCCGGCACAGATCTCGGCGATCAACAACTTCATCGACTCGGGCTATGATGCGATCGTCGTCAACGCCCAAAACCCAACCGCCTTCGCTCCCGTCATCAAGCGCGCCAAGGAGGCCGGCGTCGTTCTCGTCGCCTTCGACAACATCCTCGACACCCAGGATGCGATCAATGTGAATGTCGATCAGAAGGGTTTGGGCGTTCTGTGGGCGAACTGGCTCGCCAAGCATCTGCCCGATGGCGGCAAGGTCCTCGAAGTGCGCGGCGTCGCCGGCACCTCGGTCGACACCGACCGCCACAACGGCATCCATGAGACGCTCGACGCCACCGGCAAGAAGTGGGAAGTCGTCGAAGTGCTCGGCAAATGGGACGACCCGACCGCCCAGAAGGCGACCGCCGACGCGATCGCCGTGCACAAGAAGTTCGACGGCATCACCGCGCAGGGCGGCGACACCGGCGTCGTGCAGGCGATGATCGATGCCAAGCATCCCTTCGTGCCCTTCGGTGGCGAGACCGAGAACGGCTTCCGCAAGTTCTGCGCTAAATTCGCGGGCGAAGGCCTGAAATGCTCGTCCGCCGGCACGGGTCCTGCCCAGGTGGCGGTGGCGATAAAGACGGCCATCGCCGCACTTGAAGGCAATGTCGTGCCGCAGTCGGTCAAGCTGCCGCTCGCCATCGTCGAGGACCCTAACTTCAAGGACGGCCAGGACTTCTTTCCGGACCAGTCTGATAACTTCTTCGTCGGCAATTCCTTCCCCACCTGCGGGATCAATTTCTCCGCGCAGGAAATCATGGGACAGTCGAAAGAGAACCAGTAGAACTCGTTTCGATCTCTGCGCCGCGGCTTGCATGCCGCGGCGCAGGATTCCGATTGCTGGAAGGTCCCATGACGAGTCAGGAAACCGCAACGGCGCCCCCGCTGTTCAGCATGTCGGGGATCTCCAAATATTATGGCGGCGTGCGTGCGCTTGAAAAGGCCGAGCTCACCGTCATGCCCGGTCGCATCCACGCCATCCTCGGCGAGAATGGCGCCGGCAAGTCGACACTTATCAAGATCATGGCCGGCGTCGTCGCGCCCGATGAAGGCCGCCTCCTTCTCGATGGCCGCGAGGTGAGTTTCGCATCGCCCGCCGCAGCCGCCTCTTCCGGCATCGCCTGTGTTTTCCAGGAACTGTCGCTGATCCCGGATCTGAGCGTCGCCGATAATATCTGCATCTCCAACCCGCCGCGCCGTTTCGGCCTGATCGACCGTCAGGCGCAGCGCGTCATCGCCGGCGAAGCGCTGGCGCGCGCCGGCGCCGACGACATCCATCCGCGCACCCTGGTGAAGGATCTGCCGCTGTCGCGCCGCCAGATGGTGGAGATCGCCAAGGCCCTCGCCCGCAAGCCGCAGATTCTGATTCTCGACGAGGCTACCTCGGCCTTGACGGCCGGCGACGTCGCTAAGGTCTTCGCCGTCCTGAAGAGATTCCGCGCGGAGGGCATGGCGCTCCTCTATATCTCGCATCGCATGCATGAGATCGCCGAGCTCGCCGATGAATGCACGGTCTTCCGCAACGGCCGCAATGTCGCGACCTATAAGGCCGGCACCCGCAGCGAGACCGAAGTGGTCGAGATGATGATCGGGCGCGAATACAAGAATGTCTTTCCCGCGAAGCCCGTGCATGTTTCCCGTCCTGAACCGCCGGTGCTCGAATGCCGCGATCTCGGTTGGGACGATCGCCTGCGCAATATCTCGCTGACGGTCAGCGAAGGCGAGGTCGTCGGCCTGGGCGGTCTCGATGGCCAGGGCCAGCGCGATCTGCTGCTCGCTCTGTTCGGCGTTTTGCGTGGCACCACGGGAGAGATCCTCATCGATGGCAAGCCCCAACCCATCACCGGTCCGGCCAAGGCCTGCCACGAGAGTATCGGCATGGCGCTCATTCCGGAGGACCGCAAGACCGAGGGTCTCATGCTGCCGATGACCGTGCGCGAGAACCTCTCCATCGCCGCATTCGACCGCGTGGCGCGCCGCGGCATCATCGACCGCGACAAGGAGGAGGAGCTCATCGACGGGATGGTGCGCCTGCTCGACATCAAGACCGCCGGTTTAGACATCCCGGTCGGCGCTCTGTCGGGCGGCAATCAGCAGAAAGTCGTCATCGCCAAATGGCTGATGCGCAGTCCGCGTTTGATCCTGCTCAACGACCCCACCCGCGGCATCGATGTCGGCACCAAGCAGGAGCTCTATGCGCTGCTGCGCCGCCTCGCCGATCAGGGTGCTGCGATCCTGTTCTATTCGACCGACTATGACGAGCTGATCGGCTGCTGCGACCGCGTGCTCGTCCTTTACAATGGCAGCGTCGTCAACGAGCTCTCGGGCGACCGCCTCACCGAACGCGCGCTGGTCGCCAGCGCCCTCAATGTCGATCAGGCGCGGATGAAGGAGGTCCGCATATGAAGGAATGGCGCTTCTGGCTGGCCGAGCAGCGCCAGACTTTGATGGCGATCGGCATCTTCGCCGTCATGTTTGCTATCTATGTCGCCAATCATCCGGCGGGCTTCACCGCCAATGTCGTGCAGACCGCCGCCAATAAGAGCGTGCTCCTCGCCTTCGTCGCGATGGCGCAGACCCTGGTGGTGATCACCGCCGGCATCGATCTCTCCGTCGGCATGATCTTCATCCTCACCAACTGCCTCGCCTCCTGGCTTGTCGTCGGCGGGGCCGGCGCAACCACGCTGGGCGTGATCGCGGTGCTGGGCTCAGGTCTCGCCTGCGGCATCCTCAACGGGCTGATCGTGATTTATGGCCGGCTGCAGCCGATCGTCGCCACCATCGCCACCGGGGCCGCCTATTTCGGGATCGCTCTGCTGCTGCGGCCCTACCCTGGTGGCTCGGTGAATGAGGGCCTGGCCGACGCCTTGACCGGCAAGTTGTTTGGCGGCATCCCGGCGAGCCTCGTTGCGCTCGCTGCCGTGGTGCTGGTGGTCTGGGTGCCGTTCAGCCGTTCGGTGCTGGGCCGCGCCGCCTATGCCTCGGGCTCGTCCGAGCCCGCGGCCTATATGTCCGGCATGCCGATACGCCGGGCGAAATTCCTGGCCTATGCGCTCGCAGGTCTCCTCGCCGCGATCGGCGGCCTTTTTCTCACCTTCTTCACCTATACGGGCGAGGCCGCTTATGCGAGCGGCAATGCCTATACGCTCTTCTCCATCGCCGCCGTGGTGCTGGGAGGTGTATCGCTCTTCGGCGGCAAGGGCAGCGTCATCGGTGCGATCTTCGGCGCATTCGCCTTCCGCACCATCGGCGATCTCCTCTTCGTCTTCGATTTCGACCCGCTATGGCAGCCGCTGTTCCAGGGCGTAGTATTGCTGATCGCCGTCAGCCTCGGCGCCTTCGGCTTGTTCCGTGTCCGCAATCGGCTGGAGTGGTTCGGATGAGCGATATCACTGGAGAACGCGGGATGGAGCGCCGCCTGCCGAAATTCTTTCGCCGCATCGATCCGGCGGTCGCCACCGCTTTCGGTTGCATCCTGCTGCTGCTCGCCGTGGGCAGCATCTATTCGACGAGCTTCCTGTCGGTCGAGTATCTTCTGCAGCAATTGAAGGTGGCCTCGTTCCTGGGCGTCATCGCCACCGGCATGATGATCGTCATCCTGCTCGGCCAGATCGACCTGTCGGTGCCTTGGTCGGTGGCCGTCGGCGGCATGATGGCCTGTGCCGCTGCCGCTTTCGGTCATGTCGGCGAGGTGCTCGCCATTCCCTTCGGCATCCTGTGCGGCATGGCGATCGGCCTGGCCAATGGCGTTGGCGTCGCCTATCTGCGTATCCCATCGATGATCATCACGCTCGCCACCAACGCGGTCGCGCAAGGGCTGATGGTCGTCTATACCGGCGGCTTCTCGCCCCAGGATTCAGCCACAACCGCGATGCGCTACATCGCGACAGGCTTCCTCGTACCGGGCGTGCCCAATGCGGTGATCATCTGGGCGCTGATCGGCGCCGCGGCGGTCTTCGCCTTGACCCGCACGACCTTCGGCCGCAGCGTTTATGCGATCGGCAATCGCGAGCGCGCCGCCTACATGTCCGGCATCGACACGCGCCGCGTCGTCTTGATCGCCTTCGTCGTCTCAGGCGGGCTCAGCGCCTTTGGCGGCGTGCTGCTCGCGGGCTATGCATCCAAGGCGGCGCAGTCGATGGGCGACACCTATCTCCTGCCTTCGATCGCCGCCGTGGTGCTGGGCGGCACGTCGATCCTCGGCGGCCGCGGCTCCTATCTCGGCACCGTGGCGGGCGTCATCCTGATCACGCTCCTGCAGTCGATCCTGTCGGTGATGCAGATGCCGGAGGCGGGGCGGCAGATCATCTATGGCGTCGTCATCATCGCGATGCTCCTGCTCTACGGCCGGACGCCGGCGAACCGCTAGCGGTTCCTGATTGGAGCTTGACTTTTCTCCCTCTTGAAGCTTGACTCAACTGGTCTGACAGCCTGACCGCTTGAAGTCAGGACAGAGAGAGAAGCGTCTTGAAATCCAAGCCTGCGCCGTCTGCTTTTCTGGGTCCGGTCAAGAGCCAAACCCTTGACTCTGCTGTGATTGATGCGCTGGCGGCCTATGTCGAGGAAGCCCACATCGCGCTGGGGGAAAAACTCCCTTCCGAGCGCATGCTGTGCGAAAGGCTGGAAGTCAGCCGGCCCACGGTCCGCGAGGCCCTGAAGCGCTGGGAGGCGCTCGGCATCGTCGAGATGCGCAAAGGCTCGGGCGTTTTCCTGCGCAAGGCGGTCGGGCGCAACATCCTGCATGTGCCGCTGGTCCTCAGCCAGTCATCGAAGGTCAAGAGCCTGCTCTATGGCTTGCAGGTGCGCCGCGCGCTCGAGGGCGAGGCCGCCGCCATTTGCGCCGCTTCCGCTTCGCCCGACCGCATCGCCATGATCGAGACGGCGCTCGACCGCATGGAGCGCGCCCATGCCAAGGGCAATTCCTCCGAGGAGGACTGGGAATATCACCAGTCGATCATCGAGGCGACCGGCAATCCGCTCTTCACCCAGATCATCCAGTCGATGCGCGACCTGGTGCATCAGTTCTGGGAGAACCCGCTGCAGCTGCCGAATTTCGCCGAGGCGTCCTTCCCGTTCCACCGCAGCATGTTTGACGCGATAGCGCGGCGCGATCCGGAAGCGGCGCGCGCCGAAGCGCTCAAGATCATCGACAGCGTCGGTGAGGAAATCCGCGAGGCCTATCCAAATGAAGCATGAGAGCCGCATGACCGACGCCGCGGACGCCGCCATCGCAGCCGCTTCGCTCATCGTCACCGATGATGCGCCGCATCTCCACGACCCCGTCGTCGGACCGATCTACCAGACCTCGCTCTTCACCTTCAAAGACTATGCCGAAATGCGCAACGCCTTTGCCGGCGAGCGCAATGGCTACATCTACAGCCGTGTCGGCAATCCGACGGTGCATGATTTCGAACGCCGCATCGCCGCCCTCGAGCAGGCCGAGGCCGCCCGCGCCTTCTCTTCCGGCATGGCGGCGATCAGCTCGACCGTGCTCTCTATCGTCTCCTCGGGCGACCGCATCCTCGCGGTGCGAAATTGCTATGGCGATGCCTATCGCTTCTTCGAGAAGCTCCTGCCGCGCTTCGGCGTCACGGTCGACTATGTCGACGGGTCCGATGCCGAGGCGGTCGAGGCAGCCCTTCCCGGGGCCAGGCTCCTCTATCTCGAAAGCCCCTCTTCCATGGTCTTCGAGCTGCAGGACATAGGGCGCCTCGCCAAGGCTGCCCGCGCCCAGGGCATCATCACCGTCATGGACAATTCCTGGGCGACGCCGATCTTCCAGAAGCCTGTCACCCATGGCGTCGATCTGGTGCTCCATTCCGCCTCCAAATATATCGGCGGCCACAGCGACACGGTGGCGGGCGTGGTCTCAGGCTCGACGGCGCTCATCGCCCGGATCAACGAGCTCACCCATCCTTTCCTCGGCGCCAAGCTGTCGCCGCTCGAGGCTTTCCTTCTCACGCGGGGCCTGCGCACCTTGCCCTTCCGGCTCAAGCGCCATATGGAAAGCGCGCTCACTCTTGCCGAGCGCCTGCGCGGACATGCGCATGTCACCAAGATCCATCATCCGGTCTATTCCAACCATCCGGGGCGCGCGACCTTGTCGGGTTTCACCGGCCTCTTCACCTTCGAGGTCGATGAGGCGATCGACATCCCGCGCTTCGCCGATCTCTTGAAATTCTTCCGCCTCGGCGTCAGCTGGGGCGGGCATGAGAGTCTTGTCGTGCCGGTCGCTGCATCGCTCGCGCAGACGCCGGGCGTCAATTCCTTCGACCGCTTCAACGTCAGCCCGCGGGCGATCAGGCTGCATGTCGGATTGGAGGATGCCGAGACGCTGTGGGCGGATCTCGAGAACGCCCTGGCGAAGAGTGTGACGTGAGAACCAACAAGGGAGGAGACCACATGAAAAGACTGCTGCAGACAATCATGTTCGGCGCCGGCATCGCCGCTCTGGCGAGCGTTGCTTCGGCCGAGACCAAGGTGCAACTGGTGGAGGTGATCACCAGCCCGCAGCGCACCGAATTCCTGCGCAAGGAGCTCGATGAGTTCGAGAAGGCCAATCCCGACATCAAGGTCGAGATCGTGTCGCTGCCCTGGGGCCAGGCCTTCGAGAAATTCCTCTCTATGGTGCAGGCGGGTGAGACACCGGACATCGTCGAGATGCCGGAACGCTGGATGGGCCTTTATGGCAATAACGGCCAGCTCGAGGATCTCGGCCCCTATATGAAGGACTGGCCGGAATTCGGAACCTTGGGCGACCGCGCCAAGGTTTTCGGCTCCACCGTCAAGAACACGCAATATATGATTCCCTATGGCTATTACGCCCGCGCGATGTTCTGGAACAAGAAGCTCTTCGCCGAAGCCGGCCTCAAAGAAGCGCCGAAGACGATCGATGAGTTCATCGATGCGTCCAAGAAGATCTCAGGCCTCGGCAACGGCAAATACGGCTATTGCCTGAGGGGCGGCCCCGGCGCCTTCGGCGGCATCCAGATGTTCATGAACATCATGGACGGCAAGCCCGGCTTCTTCAACGAGGACGGCACCTCGACCTTCAACGAGGAAGGCTCGGTCAAGGCGCTGCAGATGCTGCAGGACATGTACAAGAACGGTCTCGTGCCGAAGGACAGCGTGAGCTGGGGCTTCAACGAGATCGTGACCGGCTTCTATACCGGCACATGCGCCATGCTCGACCAGGATCCGGATGCCTTGATCGGCATCGCCGAGAAGATGAAGGCCGATGATTTCGCCGTGGCGCCGATGCCGGTCGGTCCCAATGGCAAGTCCTATCCGACCTTGGGCTATGCCGGCTGGTCGATGTTCGCCGACAGCCCGGCCAAGAAGGAGTCCTGGAAGGTCATCGAGTTCCTGTCCTCCAACAAGCAGAATCTCGAATGGGCCAAGGTGGTGGGCGTGCTGCCGATCCACAATGGCGCCGACCAGGATGCGCATTTCAAGACCGAGCAGTTCAAGGGCTGGTTCGAGGAACTCGCGAACCCCGACAAATATGTGTTCGTGACGCCGCCGACGCATCTCGAGAATCTGGGCGTGTTCTATGATTCCATGGTGCCGACCGGCTTCCAGCAGATCCTGCTCGCAAAGCGCAGCCCGAAGGAAGTGGCGGATGAATGGGCCACCTTCCTCACCGCCGAGCAGAAGAAATGGATGGAAAGCAATAAGTAGGTAAATGGTAGAAAGCGAAAGCTGTCACCTGAATCTTCCCCTCTCCCGTTGCGTAGCAATGGGAGAGGGTGCCCGGAGGGCGGGTGAGGGCTCTTTGCCTCAGCTAGAACTGTTCTTTAAAATCAAAGTGCGCTGCACGAAAGAGCCCTCATCCGGCCTTCGGCCACCTTCTCCCACGCGTCCCGCGCAGGAGAAGGGGAAAGCATGAAATGACAGTTCTCGTCGAAGACATTGGGGGATTGCAGCGGCAAGCCGACCGGCGCCGGTGGCTCGAACCGTGGCTCTATCTGAGCCCGGCGCTCGTCATCATCTTCACCATCCTCATCGTGCCGCTCATCATCGGCATCGGCTATTCCTTCCGCAAGTTCTCGGCCTTCCGCTCGGAATTCGTCGGCCTCGGCCAATACCGTGCGATGCTCGGCGATCCCGTCCTGCATGGCGCGCTCATCAACACCTTCTGGTGGACGGTCTGGAGCCTCGCTCTGCAGTTCTTCTTGGGCCTCGGCCTCGCTCTCCTGCTCAACCGGCCCTTCCACGGCCAGAAGCTGGTGCAAGGCCTCGTCTTCCTGCCCTGGGCGGTACCGATCTTCCTGACCGGCCTCACCTGGGCGTGGCTGTTCAATCCGCTCATCGGCCCCTTGCCGCATGTCTTCCATGCGATCGGCCTTCAAGCCGAGCCCGTCACCATCCTGGCCGATCCCGCAACAGCCATGTGGGGGCCGATCATCGCCAATGTCTGGTTCGGCATCCCCTTCTTCGCCATCACGCTGCTCGCGGCGCGCAAATCCATTCCTTCCGAGCTCTATGAGGCCGCCGCCATCGACGGCGCCTCGCCCTGGCAGCAATTCACCAAGGTGACGCTCCCCTTCCTCGCCCCCACCATCGCCATCACCGTGATGCTGCGCACCGTGTGGATCGCGACCTTCGCCGATCTCATCTATGTCATGACGGCGGGAGGGCCGGCGGGCTCCACCAACACCATCGCCACCTACATCTATGTCTCGGCCTTCAAATCGCTCGACAAGGGCTATGCCTCGGCCATCGCCGTCCTCCTGCTCGTGCTTCTCATCGCCTATGCGCTGATCGTCATCCAGATGCGGCGCGCGCTTCTGAGGGACACCTGACATGCCCGGCCAGTCCCTCCTCCAGCGCCTCCTCGGCCAGATCGGCCTTTACGCCGCCGTCGCCGCCTATGTCGCCTTCGCGCTGCTCCCGATCTATTGGACGATCAAGATCTCGGTGACGCCGCAGGATCTGCTCTATAGCGAAGGCATCCGCCTGTGGCCGAGCCGCATGACGCTCGCCAATTATGCGAGCGTCCTCGAGGCCACCGACTTCCCGCGCTATTTCCTCAACAGCATCCTGGTCTCGGTGGCGACGGCGGTGATCGTCACCGCGGTCGCGTCCTTCGCCGGCTACGCGCTGTCGCGCTTCCGCTTCCGCGGCAAGGCCATGGTGAGCCTCGTCCTGCTTCTCACCCAGACCTTTCCTTTGGTGATGGTGATCCCGCCGATCTATCGGATCATGGGCCAGATCGGCCTCACCGACAGTCTCTATGGGCTCATCATCATCTACACCGCCTTCAATATCGCCTTCGCGACCTTCCTGATGCAGTCCTTCTTCGACGGCGTGCCGAAGGATTTGGAAGAAGCGGCGATGATCGACGGCTGCACGCGCCTCATGGCGCTCCGGCGCGTGATCCTGCCCTTGACGCTGCCCGGCATGGGCGCCACCGTTGCCTTCGTCTTCACCGCCGCCTGGAGCGAGTTGCTGTTCGGCCTGATGCTGATCAACAGCGAGAGCCAGAAGACCTTCTCGGTCGGGCTTCTCACCTTCATCGGCAAATTCGCCGTCGACTGGGGGCAGATGATGGCGGCCTCGGTGCTGGCCCTCATCCCGGTCTGCCTGTTCTTCCTGTTCCTGCAACGTTATCTGGTCACCGGCCTCACCGCCGGCGCCGTCAAGGGCTAATCATGGCTTCCGTTTCCCTGCGCAATGTCCACAAGGCCTTCGGACCGATCACGGTGCTCAAATCGATCGATCTCGACATCGCCGATGGCGAGTTCGTCGTGCTCGTCGGCCCGTCGGGCTGCGGCAAGTCGACGTTGCTCAGATCCATCGCCGGGCTCGAGACCATCAATGGCGGCGAGATCCGTATCGGCGAACGGGAGGTCAATCACGTGGCGCCCAAGGATCGCGACATCGCCATGGTGTTCCAGTCCTATGCGCTCTACCCGCATATGGATGTGCGGCGGAACATGGCGTTCAGCCTCAACTTGCGCAAGAGCCCTCAGGCCATGATCAGCGAACGCGTCGGCGCCGCCTCGCAGAAGCTCGGCCTCGGCAGCCTGCTCGAGCGCCTGCCGAAGCAGCTTTCCGGCGGCCAGCGCCAGCGCGTCGCCATGGGGCGCGCCATCGTGCGCCAGCCCCAGGTTTTTCTGTTCGACGAGCCGCTGTCCAATCTCGATGCCAAATTGCGCTCGACCATGCGCACCGAGATCAAGGCGCTGCATCAGCAACTCAAGACGACCGCCATCTATGTCACCCATGACCAGGTCGAGGCGATGACCATGGCCAACCGCATCGTGGTGATGAATGACGGCGTCATCCAGCAAGTGGGAGCGCCGCTCGAGCTCTATGATCGCCCCGCCAATATCTTCGTCGCGGGCTTCATCGGCTCGCCGACGATGAATTTCTTCGACGCGGTCATCGAGAAGAGGTCGGCCCGCCTCGCCGATGGCGCGCTGCTGGCGCTTCCGGCCTCTACGACAGCCACTGAAGGCCAGGAAGTGGTGATCGGCATCAGGCCGGAGCATCTGCATTTCGCCGGATCAGGGATTGCCGCGACGGTGGCGGTCGTCGAACCCCTGGGCATGAGCACGCAAGTTACGCTCGATGCCGCCCAGGAGCGCGTGACGCTCTTGACGCTGGACCGGCCGCAGTTCTCGCCCGGCGATGCCCGGATCATCACGGCCAAGACCGCCGACATCCATGTCTTCCATCGCGAAAGCGGGCTTAGATTGAATTAGCAACGATTGAGAACGGCGCCTTTGCCCTCGCCCCGCTTTAGCGGGGAGAGGGTAGGGAACCATTGCGAAGCAATGGGAAGGGTGAGGGGCCTGTGTGCAATCGGATACAAGCCCCTCACCCTTCCCGTCGCTTCGCGTCGGGCCCCTACCCTCTCCCCGCTAAAGCGGGGCGAGGGCAAAGGCATGGGTTCCCATTTTCGCGCCAATGTGCAAAAGCTCATGCCCACAGGAAATGGGCAGAGTGGCGCGCAAACCCGATTCAGAAGCTGACCGGCTCGATGACGCCGCAAGGGCGGGCTGGCTCTATTACATCGCCGGCAACACCCAGGACGAGATCGCTCGCAAGCTCGGCGTGTCGCGGCAGACGGCGCAGAGGCTCGTGTCGCTCGCGGTCAGCGAGAAGCTGATCAAGGTCCGGCTCGATCATCCGATCGGACACTGCCTCGAGCTGTCGGAGAAGCTGAAAGCCCATTACGGCATCGATTTCTGCGAGGTCGTGCCGAGCGATCCGGAATCGACCTCGAGCTCGATCGGCGTCGCGGAAGCCGCCGCCGCCGAGCTCGAGCGCTACCTCGTCTCGCAGCATCCCGTCATCGTCGCCATGGGCACCGGGCGCATGCTGCGGGCCATGGTCGAGCAATTGACGCCGATGGATTGCCCGCAGCACAAGGTCGTGTCGCTGGTCGGCAATATCGCGCCCGACGGCTCGGCCTCGCTCTTCGATGTGGTGAGCCGCGTCGGCGACCGCGTGAAGGCGCCGCATTATCCGATGCCGCTGCCGGTGATTGCCACGACCGTGCATGAGAAATCGCTCCTCCTGGCGCAGAAGCCCTTGCGCAATGTCATCGAGCTGGCGCGCCAGGCCGATGTCACCTTTGTCGGCATCGGCACCGTCGATGACGATGCCGCGCTGCTGCGCGACGGCTTCGTCCGCCCCGACGAGATTCGCGCTCTGGTCAGGACGGGGGCCGTCGGCGAGATCGTCGGCTGGGCCTATGACGGCGATGGCAAGCTCATCGACGGGCTCACCAATGACCGGGTGCTGAGCGTCCCCCTGGAGCAGCCGGCAACCCGCCGGATGATCGGCATCGCCATGGCGGTCCCCCGATTCCGGGCGATCAAGGGCGCGCTGCGTGGGAAATTGATCAATGGTCTGGTCACCAATGAAAAAATGGCTGAGCTTTTGCTTGAATAACCAGCAAAAGCTCAAATTTTATTCTCTCGTAAAAACAAGACATTGTCGCAGATGTTGCAGCGCTTTTGTGCGTCGCAACAGGAAATCGGCTTGACTTCGTTTGGCAATCATATTGGGATAATGCCCACTAAAAAGGCAAATGCTCAATATGGGAGGATTCTATGAAGGCCATTCTCACCGGCATTCTCGGCGCCTTCGCCGTCGCCGCTTTGTCGACGACAGCGCTCGCCGAAACCAAGCTCACCATCGCTACCGTCAATAATGGCGACATGATCCGCATGCAGGGACTGACCGAGGATTTCACCAAGGCCAACCCCGACATCACGCTCGAATGGGTGACGCTCGAGGAGAATGTCCTGCGCCAGAAGGTGACGACCGACATCGCCACCAAGGGCGGCCAGTTCGACGTTCTCACCATCGGCACTTATGAAGTGCCGATCTGGGCCAAGAAGGGCTGGCTCGTCCCACTCGACAATCTGGGCGCCGACTATGATGTCGACGATCTTCTGCCGCCGATCCGCGGCGGCCTGTCGCTCGACGGCAAGCTCTATGCGGCGCCCTTCTATGGCGAAAGCTCCATGGTGATGTATCGCACCGATCTCATGGACAAGGCCGGGCTGAAGATGCCGGATGCGCCGACCTGGGACTTCATCGCCGATGCCGCCAAGAAGATGACCGACAAGGCATCAGAGACCTATGGCGTGTGCCTGCGCGGCAAGGCCGGCTGGGGCGAGAACATGGCCTTCCTTACCGCCACCTCCAACTCCTTCGGCGCCCGCTGGTTCGATGAGAACTGGAAGCCGCAATTCGACCAGCCGGAATGGAAGGAAACGCTCACCTTCTATCTCGACCTGATGAAGGAAGCGGGCCCTCCGGGCGCTTCCTCGAACGGCTTCAACGAAAACCTCGCGCTGTTCAATGCCGGCAAATGCGGCATGTGGATCGACGCCACGGTCGCCGCCTCCTTCGTGAGCAATCCCAAGGACTCGAAGGTCGCCGACAAGGTCGGCTTCGCACTCGCGCCCGACAAGGGTCTCGGCAAGCGCGGCAACTGGCTGTGGGCGTGGTCGCTCGCCGTGCCCGCCGGCTCGCAGAAAGCCGAGGCGGCGCAGAAATTCGTCTCCTGGGCCACGAGCAAGCACTATGCCGACCTCGTCGCGTCCAAGGAAGGCTGGGCGAACGTGCCGCCCGGCACGCGCAGCTCGCTCTACGCCAATCCGGAATATCAGAAGGCCGCGCCTTTCGCGAAGATGACGCTCGACTCGATCAACTCGGCCGATCCGAACAAGCCCACCGTCAAGCCCGTGCCCTATGTCGGCGTGCAATTCGTCGCCATTCCTGAATTCCAGGGCATCGGCACGATGGTCGGCCAGATCTTCTCCGCGGCACTCGCGGGCGAGAAGTCGGTCGATGACGCGCTCGCCGAGGCGCAGTCGGCGACGACGCGCGAAATGACCAAAGCCGGCTATATCAAATAGGACGGCACCTCCCTGGACTGGGCTGCCCGGAGCGCCGGGCAGCCATTTTCTCCGGGTGATGATGGGGGATAGTCATATGCACAGGCCTCTCCAGGTTTCCCCCTCTCCCGTTGCGAAGCAATGGGAGAGGGTGCCCGAAGGGCGGGTGAGGGCTCTCCATCTGAGCAAGCGACATTCATCGAGATCAGAGCATCCTGCACGAAAGAGCCCTCATCCGGCCTTCGGCCACCTTCTCCCACGCTGCGCGCGGGAGAAGGGAAACATGGACTAGGAGAGACGCCATGGCAACGCAGCAAACACGAGTGCTAGGCCGGCTCGCCGTAGCGCCCTCGGTCATCGTGCTGTTCCTGTGGATGATCGTGCCGCTGGTGCTCACCATCTGGTTCTCGCTTCTACGCTACAATCTCCTCGATCCGGGGAATGAGAGCTTCGTCGGACTCTTCAATTACGAATACTTCCTCACCGATCCGGCTTTCTTCGCGGCCATCGGCAATTCATTGAAGCTCGTTTTCGCGGTGCTCGCCATCAGCATCATCGGCGGCACGCTCCTCGCCCTTCTCCTCGACCAGGCCATCATCGGCCGCAGTATCGTGCGCCTCATGGTGATCGCGCCTTTCTTCATCATGCCGACGGTGAGCGCGCTGGTCTGGAAGAACATGTTCATGCATCCGGTCTCGGGGCTCTTTGCCTGGCTCATGAAGTCGGTCGGCCTTCAACCAATTGACTGGTTTGCCTCGGCGCCGCTCACCGCCGTCATCATCATGGTGGCGTGGCAATGGCTGCCTTTCGCAACGCTGATCCTCTTGACTGCCATCCAGTCGCTTGATGAGGAGCAGAAGGAGGCCGCCGAAATGGACGGCACACCACCGCTTTCATTTTTCTTCTACATAGTCCTGCCGCATCTCGCGCGCCCGATCACCGTGGTGATCCTGATCGAGACGATATTCCTCCTCAACGTGTTTGCTGAAATATATGTCACCGGCAGCGGCGGACCTGCCGGCAACCTGCCCTATCTTGTCTATTTCCAGGGCTTGCTCAATTTCGATGTCGGCGGCGCCTCCGCGGGCGGGATCGTGGCGGTCGTTCTTGCCAATATCGTGGCCTTCTTCCTGGTCAGGATGGTCGGCCGGAACCTGGAGGGTTAGCCATGGCCAGAGCAGTATCGGCACGCCGACGCGCCATCAGCACCGTGATTGCCTGGATCATCGGCTTCCTCATCTTTTTCCCGATCCTTTGGACTGTCATCACCAGTTTCAAGACGGAGCTGGAGGCTTTTTCCATTCCGCCGAAATTCCTGTTCTTCGACTGGACGCTCGAAAACTACGAGATCGTGCAGGAGCGATCGAACTACCTGCGCTTCGTCACCAATTCGCTGATACTGTCCATCGGCTCGTGCCTGGTGTCGCTTCTGGTTGCCATTCCCGCAGCGTGGTCCATGGCGTTCTCACCGGGCAAGCGCACCAAGGATCTCCTGATGTGGATGCTTTCGACCAAGATGATGCCGCCGGTTGGCGCGCTCATCCCGGTCTATCTCATCTTCCGCGACCTGGGGCTCCTCGACACGCGCGGCGGCCTGATCGCCATCCTGTTCCTGCTCGATCTGCCGATCATTGTCTGGATGCTCTATACCTACTTCAAGGAGATTCCGGGTGAGATCTTGGAAGCAGCCCGCATGGACGGCGCGTCCTTGTGGAAGGAACTCGTCTTTGTTCTCGCCCCGATGGCCGTTCCAGGCATCGCCTCGACGCTCCTCCTCAACATCATTCTTGCCTGGAACGAGTCATTCTGGACGCTTAATCTCACCACCTCATCCGCCGCACCGCTTACCGCCTTCATCGCCTCCTATTCGAGTCCGGAAGGCCTGTTCTGGGCGAAGCTTTCCGCCGCCTCGACGATGGCGATCGCACCCATATTGGTGATCGGGTGGTTCGCCCAGAAACAACTTGTCCGTGGCCTCACCTTCGGAGCTGTAAAATAATGGGCACTATCGTTCTGAAAGACGTGCAGAAGAGCTTCGGCGACGTCACCATCATCCCCAGAGCCAATCTCGGCATCGAGAATGGCGAGTTCGTCGTCTTCGTCGGCCCGTCGGGCTGCGGCAAGTCCACCTTGCTCAGGCTCATCGCGGGGCTCGAGGATGTCACGGCGGGCGAGATCATCATCGACGGCACGAACGCCGCACAGCTCCCGCCCGCCAAGCGCGGCCTCTCCATGGTGTTCCAGTCCTATGCGCTCTATCCGCATATGAGTGTCCGCAACAACATCGCCTTCGGCCTCAAGATGGCGGGCCTGCCCAAGCCCGAGATCGAGGCCAAGGTCAACAAGGCGGCGCAGATCCTTAATCTCTCCGATTATCTCGACCGCAAGCCGCGCCAGCTTTCGGGCGGCCAGCGCCAGCGCGTCGCCATCGGCCGCGCCATCGTACGCCAGCCGAAAGCCTTCCTGTTCGATGAGCCCTTGTCCAATCTCGACGCGGCGCTCCGCGTCCAGATGCGCATCGAGATCATGCAGCTGCACCAGTCGCTCGGCGCTACCATGATCTATGTGACGCATGACCAGGTCGAGGCCATGACCATGGCCGACCGCATCGTCGTGCTCAACAAGGGCAATATCGAGCAGGTGGGCTCGCCGCTCGAGCTCTACAACAGACCGGACTCGCTCTTCGTTGCGGGCTTCATCGGATCACCGAAGATGAACTTCATCTCAAGCGACGTGGCGGCGGCGCACCGGGCTCATACGATCGGTGTGCGACCCGAGCACATTGCCCTTTCACAATCGTCGGGTGAATGGGAAGGCACCATCGCGCTTGCCGAGCATCTCGGTGCGGATACGTTCCTCCATGTCGATGCCCCGAAATGCGGCCGGCTCACCGTGCGCGCCGCCGGCGAATTTCCGCAAGGACCGGGCGCCAGGATCTGGCTGACCCCGGAAAACGGCCGTATCCATCGCTTCGATGACAAGGGAAAAACGATTCGTAATGCGGCTTGAACGGAAAACAGCGGTTGTCACGGGCGGCGCGCGCGGCATCGGGCGTGCCATAGCGGAGGGCTATGCGCGTGAGGGCGCCCGGGTCTGCATCGCCGATCTTGACGATGATGCAGCCCGTGCCGCCGCCCGTGACACTGGCGGCGGCGCTTTCGCCGCGCATCTCGACGTGACGCGGATCGAGTCGATCAACCGGCTGGTGGACGAGGTCGAGGCAAAGACCGGCGGCATCGACATCCTGGTCAACAATGCCGCCATCTTCGACCTGGCGCCGATCGAGGAGATCACCGAGAAGAGCTATGATCGGATCTTCGCCGTCAATGTGAAGGGCCTGCTCTTCACCCTCCAGGCGGTAGCGAATTCCATGATCCGGCGCGGCAAAGGCGGCAAGATCATCAACATGGCCTCGCAAGCCGGCCGGCGCGGCGAGGCGCTGGTCGCCGTCTATTGCGCCTCCAAGGCCGCCGTCATCAGCCTCACACAATCGGCGGGTCTAGGCCTCATCAAGCATCGCATCAATGTCAATGGCATTGCGCCCGGCGTCGTCGACACGCCCATGTGGGACGAGGTCGATGCCCTCTTCGCCAGATATGAGGGCCGGCCCTTGGGCGAGAAGAAGCGTCTCGTCGGCGAGGGCGTTCCCTATGGCCGCATGGGCAAGCCCGAGGATCACGTGGGCTGCGCGATCTTCCTCGCTTCGCCCGAAAGCGACTATGTCGTGGCGCAGACCTTCAATGTCGACGGCGGACAATGGATGAGTTGAGTTGAAAGGATCGGAAAAGTGTATCTGGAAAAACTGAAGCTCGACGGCAAGGTGGCGGTGGTGACGGGAGCGGGCCAGGGCATCGGCGCCGCTTGCGCCCGAGCGCTCGGCGAAGCCGGGGCAACGGTCATCGTCGCCGACATGTTGCAGGATCGCGTCGATGCCAGCGTCGCCGAGCTCAAGAAGCTCAAGATCAAGGCGCATGGCGTGAAGCTCGACGTTACCAAGTCCAAGGAGGTCGATGCCGTCGCCGCCCAGATCATCAAGCAGCATGACCATGTCGACATCCTGGTCAACAATGCCGGTGTCGCCAAGAGCGACGTCAAGGCGGAAGATACCAGCGACGACCATTGGCGCTTCCACATGGATGTCAATCTCGACGGCCTGTTCTGGTGCTGCCGCGCCTTCGGGCGCCAGATGCTGAAGCAGGGCTCGGGCTCGATCGTCAATATCGGCTCGATGTCGGGCTTCATCGTCAACAAGCCGCAGCCGCAATCCTTCTACAATGCCTCCAAGGCCGCGGTGCATCACCTGACCCGCTCGCTCGCCGCCGAATGGGCCATGCGCGGTGTCAGGGTGAACGCGGTGGCGCCCACCTATATCGAGACCCCTCTCACCTCCTTCGGCATCAGGGAGAATGAGGCGATGTACAAAACCTGGCTCGAGATGACGCCGATGGGCCGCGTCGGCCAGCCGGACGAGATCGCCTCCGTGGTCCATTTCCTGGCCTCGGATGCCGCGAGCCTGATGACCGGATCGATCGTCCTCGCCGACGGCGGTTACTGCTGCTGGTAAGATCTCTCTCGCTATCTGACAGAAACCGAGATCGGGATGCGGCCGCGATAGGACCCGGCGGGCGGCGGCGGGAAAGAGGTCGCGGCCACCACCGAACGAGCGGCGGAATCGAGCCTCGAATTGCCGGAAGATTGCGAGATCGATGCCGAGGTGATGCGGCCGCTGGCGCCGATCGCGAAGGCGATGATGACCCGCCCCGAGCCGACGCTCGTGCTGATCGCAGAGCGCCGCGCTGACAGCCTCGCCTGGACGATCGAGCGATATTCGGAGCTCGATCTCCGGCCTCCCGATGACTGAGCGCTCGACTGGCCCTTGCGGGTGGCCTCCTTGGCCAAGGTGGAGCCCGCCACTGCGAGGCGGCGTGGCTGAGCCTTGGCTTTCTTCTTCGCCACCTTCTTCTCTGTCTTCTTTCCTTCGGTCTTCCTTGCTTCGGCCTTCTTTGCTTCGGCCTTCGGCTTCGTGGCCAAAGCCGGCGCCTGCGGCGTCGCGACCTTCGGCTCTTCCAGCTCGATCGGCATGGTGACCGGAGCTTCCTCGGGCGGCGTCTCGGCTTCCTGCGGCTCTTCCGCCTCTTGCGAATCTTCCACTTCCGGAGAGTCTTCCGCTTCCGGCTGGGCCTCCGGTTCCACCGCCTCCGGCCGGACCTCAGGTTCAGCCGTGTCCTCGACTTCTGGCGGCATGACCTCGGTCGGCTTCGTCTCGAGCGATGCCACGGCTTCTGCCACTTCACCATCCATGGATGCGGCTTCGCCCGGCTGGGTCTCGGTTACCTGCTCGATCTGTTCCGCCTCGGCGGCGACCGAAGGCGGCACCTCTTCGGCGACCACGCTCGTGATCTCCGCCAGCATCTCGATCTCGACACCTTCGGGCGGTGGCGGCGGCTCCATCTTCGGTGTCAGCATGAAGGCTGCGGCCGCGGCGGCATGGACACCCACCGCGAGGATGATGCAGACGAGGCGCGAGCCATGCGACAGGCCGCCGGTGTTCATGGCGTCACGGGCTCCACCGGATTGCCGTTCTTGTTGGCGATCAAAGAAAGCCTGGTGATGCCGTTGAGCGCCAGCTCATCCAGCACACTGACGATGTCGCCGTAAGTCGCGGTGCGATCGCCGCGCACATGGACGACACGGTCCTCCGTGCCGATCATCGCTCTGATCCGCGGAACGAGATCGGTTCGGGCGATCTCATCGGCGCCGAGCGATATCTTGTTGCCGGTGGCGATGGTGAGCACGATCGGGTTCTTGGGATCGGTCGGCTCGGCCGATTTGGCCTGCGGCAGATCGACCTTCATGCCCGAGCTCAGCATCGGGGCCGCCACCATGAAGATGATGAGCAGCACGAGCATGACGTCGACCATGGGCGTGACATTGATCTCCGCCATGGGCGCCAGATCGTCGCCGTCACTGTCGGCGGAGAGGTTGAAGCTCATGCGATCTTCTTCCGCAAGGTGGAGACAGGGGCGTTCTCGCGGGCGAGCCTGGTGCCATAATCCTCGATGCGCCGGTTGAGGCCGCGCGACGTCGTGCCGAAGGCGGCGGCGAGACGATTATAGGCGAAGGCCGCCGGTATGGCGGCGGCAAGGCCGATCGCCGTCGCGGCGAGCGCCTCGGCGATGCCCGGCGCCACGATGGCAAGGCTCGTATCCTTGGCCGCGGCAATGCCGGCAAAGCTCGTCATGATGCCCCACACCGTGCCGAACAGGCCGATGAAGGGGGCGACCGAGGCGATCACCGCAAGATTGGGCAGGCCGCGCTGGCAAGATTCGACGAGCTCTTGGGCGCGTCGGCGCATTGCCGCGATGATGGCGCTGCGCCGGTCGGCCTCGGCGGCCGAGGCTTGTGCCTCGAAGGCCTCCTCGCGTCCGGCCGCGAAGATCTTGCCGATGAGCTCGCCCATGCGGCTCTTGTTGGCGCCTTCGCTGCGGATCGCGCGGCGCAAGCGGCGAAGCGTCCATAAGGCCTCGAAGATGATGATCCAGCACCAGAGCGATGCGGCAATGAGGATCGCGATCACCGCTTTCACCACCGGGCCCGCCTGCATGAACATTTCGACGGGGGATATTTCTCCACCTTGCATATCGGTCACTCACTTGTAGAAACGGGTGGCGAGGCGGGACGACACGGCGAGCCGGTCGAGACAGGCCTCGGGCGCGGCATCGGGCGCGCAGCTCGCGACATCATTGAGCAGGACGCCGGAAATCTCAGGGCACTGAACGTCGATCGAAAAGATCTTGACGCTGGTCTTCTTCGACCTGACCGGCCCCATCTCGGCGATCAGCCGCTTGGCGATGCCGCCATCCTTGCCGAAGATGATGAGATCGGTCTTCAGCGACTGGAGCGGCTTGCCGGCCTTCTCCTCGATGAGGAAATAGGCCTGGCAGGCGTCCTTCACCGGCTCGAGCTTGTTGAGCTCGAGGGCAATATCGTCCTTGGCGGAAGCGGCCGCGGCGAAGCTCGAAAGCGCCAGGGCAACGCCGAGCAACAGGCTCATTGCCCTGAGCGAATGGCGCTTGGAAATAGGATCGGTTCGTTCCAGATACATTCAGGCCCTTGCACATTATTCTTGGTTTTGCTGGGTTTTCGGCCTGGCTGCGGGGCGCAGTGTAAATACCCGACTTCTTGAGTCAAGTTTTGTCCATATCGATTCTTTTAATCCTATTTTCGGTGTAAAGTCCCCTTTTTCGATTATTGCGTTTAGCAGAGAGGGGACTATATCTATTGCAAGATTGGAGGACCAAAAATGCTGGCCGCCGACAAGCTTTCATTGGCTCCCGTGCTGCCTACGGAATCCGACAGCAAGATTGCTGCGGAGGCAAGCCGGGAGCTTTCAAAAAACCCAACCGAGAGGCTTAGAGTCCGTCTCGATGACGGGACCGAATTGGCATTGCCGCAATCCGCTGGCCGTCTGCTGATTCACCTGCTCACGGAAATGGCGCAGGGAAATGCGGTTACGATCATACCGATACATGCAGAGCTGACGACGCAGGAGGCGGCGGATTTTTTAGGCGTTTCGCGACCCTTCCTCATTCGTCTTCTTGAAGAAAATCAGATCCCCTTCCACAAAGCGGGGACACACCGAAGGGTGAAGTTCTTGGACCTTGAAGCGTTCAAGAAGACATTCAAGGCCAAGCAAAACAAAGCGCTGGATGAACTGGTAAAGCAGGCCCAGGATCTGGACCTTGGGTATTAAGCCCTCATTCTATACCGTTCTCTTTGATGCCTGTGTCCTATACCCAGCACCGTTGCGGGATATCCTGGTCCAGCTTGCAACGACTTCACTTTTCCGCGCCAAGTGGACAAACCAGATCCACGATGAATGGATCGACAGTGTCCTGGAGCGTCGACCCGACCTTACTCGTCTCCAGCTCGAACGCACACGCGACATGATGAACGGTGCGATCCTGGATTGCCTGATAACCAATTACGAATACCTAATTCCCGCACTTAATCTCCCTGACCCCAAAGACCGCCATGTTCTAGCCGCGGCCATACATGCGAGATGCGACGCCATCATAACCACAAACCTGAAAGACTTCCCGGCGCACATTCTCAGCAAACATAACATTGAAGCAATCCACCCCGACGACTTCA
>JAKATG010000033.1:0-64748 GCA_021828105.1 Pseudomonadota bacterium | reverse complement strand
GTGCGAGCACGGCGCTACAATCGACAATCACGGAACCTTCTCGTCCTCTCTTCTCGCGGGGTTACCGCCCCGCAAGACCTTGACTTGTTGGTGGGAGGTCCTCTCCCCTCTTCGAGGGGCGAGGGTAAGGGGCCGTTTCGCTGGAGCGGCACGTGATGCTGGCCCAGGAATTCATCCGCCAGAAGCGCGACGGCAAGGAGCTGTCCCATGGCGACATTGGCGATTTCATCGCCGGCCTCACCCAGGGCAGCGTCTCGGAGGGCCAGGCGGCGGCTTTCGCCATGGCGGTGTTCCTGCGCGGCATGTCGCGCGCCGAGGCCGTGGCCTTGACCCGCGCGATGCGCGATTCGGGCACCGTGCTTTCCTGGAAGGATGTCGATCGCCCGGTCGTCGACAAGCACTCGACCGGCGGTGTCGGCGACAATGTCTCGCTGATGCTGGCGCCGATGCTCGCCGCCGCGGGTGCCGCAGTGCCGATGATCTCTGGACGCGGCCTCGGCCATACCGGCGGCACGCTCGACAAGCTCGATTCCATTCCAGGCTATGTGTCGCAGCCCGATATCGATCGCTTCCGCAAGGTGGTGAAGGAAGAGGGCTGCGCCATCATCGGCCAGACCGACGATCTGGCGCCCGCAGACAAGCGGCTCTATGCCATTCGCGACGTGACCGGCACGGTCGAATCGGTGCCGCTCATCACCGCGTCCATCCTGGCGAAGAAACTCGCGGCGGGTCTCGGCGGGCTGGTGCTCGATGTGAAGGCCGGCACTGGCGCCTTCATGGCGACGCCGGAAGAGGCGCTTGAATTGACCGAAAGCCTGGTCGCGGTCGCCAATGGCTCAGGCCTCAGGACGTCGGCGCTGATCACCGACATGAACGAGCCCCTGGCGAGCGCTGCCGGCAATGCCGTCGAGATCGCCAATGCGCTCGATTATCTGACCGGCGAAAAGCGCGACCAGCGGCTGCACCAGGTCACGCTGGCGCTGGGCGCCGAGCTTCTGGTGCTGGCCGGCCTTGCCGGGACCGTGGCCGAAGGCACGGGCAAGCTCGAGCGGTCGCTGAGCTCAGGGACGGCCGCCGAGCGGTTCCAGGCCATGGCCTCGGCTCTTGGCGGGCCCAAGGACCTCCTGGAGAATTATGAGAGCCTCTTGCCCAAGGCGCCGATCATCCGACCGGTGATGGCGGCGCATGACGGCCATGTCGCTCATATCGACACGCGGGCGCTTGGCATTGCCGTGATCGAGCTCGGCGGCGGACGGCGCGTGGCGGACGACAAGATCGATCCGGCCGTCGGCCTGACCGGCCTGGCCGGCCGATCGGCGCATGTCGGGCGCGACCGCCCGCTTGCCGTCGTCCATGCCCGCGATGAGACGCAATTCGAACGCGCCGCCTTCGCGCTGCGCAAGGCCTATCGTTTGGGCGACGCACCGGCGCCCGCTTCCCCGGTGCTCGACCGCATTGGACCTGAGACAAGATGAGCCGCGCTTTCCTGTTCATTCTCGATTCGGTCGGCATTGGCGGCGCGCCCGACGCCGACCGCTTCGGCGACAAGGGCGCCAACACGCTCGGACATGTGGCGGCGCAGGCGCATCCGTTCTTGCCCAATCTCGCCGCTCTTGGATTGGGACATGCCGCCAAGGCGGCAAGCGGACATTTGCCCAAAGGCTTTGACGGCGATGTCCCCTTGCGCGGCAAATGGGGCTATGGCGTCGAAGTGTCGAATGGCAAGGACACGCCGTCGGGCCATTGGGAGATCGCGGGCGTGCCGGTCACTTTCGACTGGGGCTATTTCCCCAAGACCGTTCCATGCTTCCCGCGGGCACTCACCGATGCGATCGTCGCGCAGGCCGAGTTGCCGGGCCTTCTCGGCAACAAGCACGCTTCGGGCACCGATGTCATCGCCGAATTCGGCGAGGAGCATATGGAGACGGGAAAGCCGATCATCTACACCTCGGCCGATTCGGTGATCCAGATCGCCGCTCATGAGGAAACCTTTGGCCTCGATCGGCTCTATGAGGTCTGCGCGGCGGCGCGCGAGCTCTCCTATGATCTCAATATCGGCCGCGTCATCGCCAGGCCCTTCGTCGGCGCCGATGCGCGCGATTTCACCCGCACCGGCAACCGCAAGGACTATTCGATTCCGCCGCCGTCCCCGACCTTGCTCGACCGGCTCACCCAAGCCGGGCGCGACGTCGTCTCCATCGGCAAGATCGGCGACATCTATGCGCATTCGGGCACCGGGCGTGAGATCAAGGCAGTCGGCAATGACGCGCTCTTCGAAGCGACGTTCAGCCTGATGGCCGATCTCGAGGACGGCGGCCTGCTCCTCACCAATTTCGTCGATTTCGACATGCTCTATGGCCATCGCCGCGATCCCAGGGGCTATGGCGCGGCGCTCGAGGCATTCGACGAGCAATTGCCGCAGGCGCTCGAGCGCCTGAAGCCGGGCGATCTCCTGATCATCACCGCCGATCACGGCTGCGATCCGACCTGGCGCGGCAGCGACCACACCCGCGAGTGTGTGCCGATTCTCAGCTTTTCACCGGGCGCCGCACCTGGAAGCTTCGGCCGGCGCGCCAGCTTCGCCGATATCGGCCAGACGATCGCCACGCATCTGGGGATCGCCCCGCTCGCGCATGGAAAGTCGTGGCTCTGACGTCCAAGCATCGGCTCGTCGGCTGTTAAATCCGTTGAAAATCCGCATATCGGCGCGCGCCCGAGGTGCCGGCGCCCGTTCTTTTGCGCTATGATCGATGCGCCTTGTCGCGAGGAGATCCGATGAAGAAAGAGGAACTTGCAATGTCTGGTTCGGACGGGGGACCTGCGGATAACGGTCCGATCGAAGAGCATCTGCGCGCACTCGCGAGCGACAAGGACTTGCCGGATTTCGCGATCGACATGTGCGTTGCCCGGATTGAGGAATCTGGTCCCGTGTTGCGCACGATTCTCGCCAAGGCGGCCGAGGGCGAAGCCTTGACCGAAGGCGAGGAGATGCTGGTCTTTCGCGGCGTCTATATACTGGGCGAGGCACGCGACACTGAGGCTTGGCCGATCTTGCTCCGCCTGCTGCGCCGGCCCGCCGACGAGCTCGATCACTTGCTGGGTGCTGCTATCACCCAGTCGCTCGCGCAGATCGCCACAGGCATGTACGATGGCGACGCCGACAGTCTTTTCGCAGTGATCGCCGAGCGTTCTGTCGAGTCCTTTGTGCGTTCGGCACTGTTCGGCGCCGCGACCTTTCTGACATGGGAAGGCCGCATAGGTCGTGACCGCATGCGGAGCTTTCTGCAGCGGTTCTACGACGAGAGGCTGGCGGAAGACAATGAATATGCCTGGGTCGGATGGCTCGAAGCCATCGCCTTGCTTGGCCTGCGCGACCTGGCGCCGCTTTTTCACCGCGCATGGGAGGAAGGCCGGATAGACACGAGTGTTCTCGGGCGCGAGCATTTCGAGAAAGATCTCGCGGAGGCCGAGAAGGATCCGAGCGACAGCGAGCGTTTTGAAGGCTTCGGTCTTGGCTATCTTGACAATGCCGTTGAGGCTCTGGCCTGGACGAGAACCATCGACAGGCTCGCCGAGTTGCCGAGCCGCCCACACCTTCGGGATACGGACTGGGTTTCAAGTGCGCCGTTCATCAACCCGATGCGCGATGTCGGACGCAATGATCCATGCCCTTGCGGCAGCGGCAAGAAGGCGAAGAAATGCTGCCTGGCCAACCAGCCATGGGGAACATAGTTTTCGAGCATGACTGTGCGGACCACGATAACCTTAACGCTCGACGGCGAGCTCCTTGCCAAGGCCAAAGCTTGAACGGGCCTCGAGGAAGAATCAGTGCTGGTCCATGAAGCCCTCAAGGCGCTGATCGAGCGGGAGAGCGCATGTCGGCTCGCACGCCTGGGAGGCAGTGAGCCCGGCGCGAAAGCCTCACCGCGCCGGCGGACCATGCGAAAGATCCGCTTCGAGAAAAGAACAAGACTCGACGATTAATCAATGAATCCACTAATTTAGATCAATCTTGCGTGTCTGCTGAAGCACCCGATCCCTGTTGCGCGACGCTCGAATTTCCCTGTTCGAGGGGAGCAATAGTTTTCTTCATAGGTGAATGATTTTAAAAGAAAATCTCAAAATTTCCGCCCGTGGAAAGCCCTCATTTCGAGAGAATACCCTGTATCTTCCCTGTAAAATACAGGAGCGGGATTCGCGGACCCTACGGTGTCTCGGCAGATCGCTCGTGTTTTTGAACGCCTTGTGCCAGCTTCAAGAATAGCCGACTACGTCGACGACCATAATCGCGGCGAGGCGGCGGTTGGTGGTCATGCGGGCAATCCTGCTTTGATATAGCCGTCGACAAAATGCTGCAGGTCGCGAGGATCGCGAAACGGTTGAGTCTTTGCCCAGCCACTGGTCGTGAATTTTGGATAGTTTGTCATAAACTGCCGGCTCACGTCATGAGCTTGATTCAGCTGCCCAAGCTGCGCCAGTGCTGCCGCCCGAATGCGTTGTGAACCGGTCCCGCGACAAGACGGATGTTCAAGATGTCTGGCAGCCTCTTCGTATCGCCGAGCCGCATAGAGTGCGAAGCCCCATAGCCAATAATAAGTCGCATGTGGATAAGGGTTCAGGCGTAGTGCTCTTTCAACTGTGCTGACTGCCGCCTCTGGACGTCCATCCAATACCTCCAGGTCAGCGAGATACAACCATGCATCGGCGTGATTGGGGTTGAAGCGTAGGGCAAGTTCAAACTCTACCCTGCCTTCGCGAAGATCGCCTGAATAGGCAATGGCGTAGCCTAGAGCAAAATGACCCAAGGCATTTTCAGGGTCAAGGGAGACCGCGCGTTTCGCGGCTGATAGGATCTTCTCCATCTCACCTTTCCCGCTATCAATGAACTGAAATATAAGGTTCATGGCCAGCCAGGCATGGGCATCGGAGAAGTCAGGATCAAGCTCGATCACTCTTTCGAGTAGCGGATAAGCGAGAGTAGTTTTTTCAATGGTATCTACGGAAAGTGCTCGCCCTCTAACGAAGAGGTCATATGCTTCGATGCTCGGCACGTGCCGTTCCCGCCGGGTACGTGACGCGGGCAACGCCATAGATAGTGAGCTGACAATGTTTGCTACGACTTCGTCCTGAACAGCGAATATGTCTTCGAGATCGCGGTCGAATCTATCGGCCCACAAATGCCCTCCACTCTTGGCCTCAATGAGCTGGGCGGTCACACGGACACGCCTCCCGGCTCGGCGCACGCTCCCTTCAATTATATGATCGGCGCCTAGTTCTCTTGCCACCTGTCGTAGATCAATCGACTTGCCCTTGTATGCAAATGTCGAATGCCTCGCGATAACGAACAACTCCGGGATTTTGGAAAGACTCGTGATCAGATCTTCCGACAGGCCGTCGACGAAATACTCCTGTTCATGGTCGCTACTCATATTTGTGAAGGGGAGGACGGCAATCGAGGTCTTGGTCGAAGGCACAGAATCTAACCGTTGACTCTTTTCATTATTGCCAAGACGGACACGATAGGATCGGACTGGCATCGAAATATTCTTGAGCTGTTGGTCTCCTAGGTCGTCAAATAGCAAATCGAGTCGATTGCCTATGTGATCGCGTACGGCGCTGGAAACAACGACCTCGCCTGGAGACGCGATACCTTCAAGCCTCGCCGCCACATTTACGCCATCGCCAAAGACATCGTCGCCGTCGACGATGACATCGCCAATGTTTATCCCGATCCGGAGATCAATTTGCTGTTCGGGTTGCCCGCCGGTACTCCGACTAACCATCTGCTGCTGGATGGCGACCGCGCACGCCACCGCATTCACGACACTCGGGAACTCTGCCAGAACACCGTCGCCGGTTGCCTTGAACACGCGACCGTTGTGCTCTGCGACCTTTGGGTCGATGACTTCGGCCCGGACAGCCTTCAGTGCAGCGAGGGTCCCGGCCTCATCCTTGCCCATAAGTCGGCTGTAGCCGACCATATCGGCGGCTAGGATCGCCGCCAGACGGCGTTCTACGGCATGTTCGACCACCTGCCCGTGATCCCCTCATAGCCTCTGGCACCTCTCTGTGCCGGGCAAGGCCATACGATAGCATTGCCACGGGCCACCGCAATCCGCGCATAGAAGACACGCTCCGGTGCATGGTTTGGATCGGCCCGCTGATCTGGGCCGACATCTGGTCAGATGCGGGCTTCATGCCATGTCGGCTGTACGGCAGCTTTCCCCTCAAACCCGGGCATCACAATTTGTAGCTGGGATGTAGCCTTGGGGCCAGAAGCCGACGTCTTAGGCTTGATGCTTAGCGAGGCAAGGGAGTAGGTGCGAGCGGAACGGCTCCATGCCGAAATGGATTGCCTCGAAGACCTTCACGGGTCCAGTCTTGAGCTTTGGAGCATGCAATCGGCTGGAACGACCGGCTTGGGAAGGAGACCCTGATGCGGAAGCTTTATCTTGCCCCGGTGAGGTCGGGGCGTCTGCTGCTGATGTCCGCGACGCTGATCATCGGCGTCTTGGCCGGGTGGCAGCTCCGCGGCATTGCTCTCACTGCTGATGCAGCGGAGGATCTGGATTCGCTGGCCCGCGCGCAAGTGGAACACTTCTATGCCGCGACCGCCGGCAAGGCGCCGTTGGCTGAGATCCTGGGCGAGGGATTCCAGCTCATCCGCACCGACGGCATGCGCTATGACAGGTCGGGCTATGTCGTGAACCCGGCATCGCTGCAGACCTATGAGTTCGACGGCTTCAAGGCGACCCGTACGGGCGATGCCCTCATGGTGACGTTCTTCGCGAGCGTTCGGGGCAAAATCGAAGGCATCCAGCGCGAAGTCACGCGCTTGCCGCGCCTTGCGGTCTTCACGCGGGCCGCGGGAGGCTGGAAGCTGCAGGCCTTCGCCAATCTCGGATCCGGGAGCGTGGTCGACCCACAGGCCGAGGCGAAGAAGGCGATCGATTCGTGGGTAGGCGCGGTCGCGAGCGGCGAGAAGGAGCGTGTCCGCCGGGTGCTGGCACCGGAGTTCCAGATCGTCCGCGCCGACGGTTCGGCCTACGGGGCCGCCGAATATCTCGAAAGCGACTTGCCGAAGATCGCAGGCCTGCCAGCCACAGAGAATATGGTCGCGACCGGCTACGGCGACCTTCTGGTGACGCGCTACGCGCTGACGTTCGACGCGACGATTGACGGCAAGACGGTGGAGGCACGTGCGCCGCGGCTCACGGTCTTCCGCCGCAGCGAGGGAGCCTGGCTCGTGGTGGCGCACGCCAATTTCGCACAAGTGAAGCAGTAGCGTGATGAGTTCGGCCCCACCCCTCATCCTCAGCTTGCGCTGCCCATGAGGAACTATCCCGGCTTCCGGGCAGACAGCATCCCACCAATGTGGAATTGGCTGGCGCTGGGCAGGGTGTTACGCTCCGTCGACGGGGACCGGTGGGCGCCGGCGGTGGAGAGGTCATGCCCCTCGCGCGCGAGGAAATGCTGTTCGGTGCAGCCACGCGGCTGCATATGATGATTTCGAAAAGCGCGCCGCTGATCGCCGGCCGCGAGTGCATGACATCGCGCATTACCTTCGCGGTGCCGGAATATGCGACATACGACTTCTGGGCCTTTTATCCCAATTTCTGGATTGATGAGACCGATACAACCAACAGCCCGGAACGGGATATCGCCAATGCTGCGACCGTCTATGGCTCCTTTGAATTTGCAGGCATATTCCATCCGACGCTGTTCGAGGGATCCCAAAGCTGCACGCTCGCGGCCAATACGGCCGGCAAGTGGGGGAGTATCCCGACCTTCACTTCGCCGGGTGCACAGCGCGGATGGGCGCGCACGATTCATCAGGCAAACATCGGTGATGTGAGACCGATCGGCTATTCGCGCATGTCGAGCATGAACGAGGCTGCGCAATGGTCCGCGACGCCGAATTTGGGTCTGCTGTCGGGCGGTGCGATCACAAACACGGCAAGCGGGCGCTATTACGGGCCTGCTTGTGCCGTGGCGCGCGGCAACGATGGCAGGCTCGTGCCGCTCGTCCTGATCAACAGTATCGACTTCAGCGAGGATGAGACGGTTTCCTTGGCCGACGCCCGCGCCAATGTCGGTTTCTGGCAGCGCGGCTTTGATGAGAATGTCACCGGGCCGCGCCTGCCCTATATGAATTTCGCCGTCCCGGGCACGCGCTGCAGCGGGCAATGCTCGCTTGTACCAGGCGCATTCCTCAGGCGTGACGAGGTCATCCAGGGCCTGGCCAACACGCCTTTCGATCTTGCCGTATTCGGTGATGAGAATGACGCCAATGTCGACGCCTCCGCGTGGCGTGCCAGAATGGACGAGATGCTGGACTTTCTGAATGATCGCTATGGCATACCATGCGCCTACCGGACGTGCCTGCCGAAGGCAGCGTTCTCGAACAACAGGCCCTTCACGACACTGGCGGATCAGATAGTCGCCAGTGACGCGCGCCTCGCCCTCAACACCGGGCTGTTGTCGAGCCCGGCGCCCGCCGTCATGACGTTCGACATCGGCGCTGTCGTTCATGACGCGGTGGAAACCGACAAGTGGAAGCTGCGAAGCTTTTCAGCCGCCCTGACGAGCGATTTTGCCGGCGGCACGGGTCCGGTCGTGATGCATGCCGCGCCGGTAAAGGGCGAACTTCTGGTGTTTGGCGACGGTACCGCCGGGCACCAGAAATCGACGGTGATCGGCGTGAGCGGTTCTGGACCATATTCGGTCACGCTGACCCTCCCGATTGGAGCTTACGCCACGGGCCACGTCGTCAAGGCGGCCCCGAATGATGGTGATGGCAAGCACCCGACCACTCCGGTCGATATTGAATGTGCGGCGGTCGTTGCGACGAACAAGATAAACCTGTTCCAGTATGACGCCGCCTCGACCGCCCTGTTTGCCCGTTTCTTGGCCCAGCCGACCTACACGCACAAGAAACGGATCGATATCTTCATCAAGGCGCTCAAGGCCGGCGCGAATGCCTGGGGCAGTCTCGATGCCATCTACGGCATTGCGGGTCATGACGCGCAAGGGGCGCAGAGAAATTGGAAGGCCGATGCGTTCAATCTCACCGTTGCAGGGGCGCCGGTCTTCACCGCGTTTCAGGGCTACGAGACTGACGGCATCGACGATGAGCTCGATACCGGATTCAATCCCTCGACCTCAGGCGGCCTGTTCCAGCAAAACTCAGGCGCGCTCGGCATCTTCAATCTGCGCGATGCGCAGTTCACCAACTCGATCGCGGGATTTTTCGACGGCACCAGAGGCACGACGATCAACCCGCGCACGGCCAGCAATGTTGCGACCGCGCGAGTCAACCAGACAGGTGCGACGACAGGTGTCGTCGCCAATGCCGACGGGAGGGGACTTTACATCGCCTCGCGCAAATCGGGCAGCGCCGGCGGCATGACCATGATGAAGGACGGCGCAACTTTGCTGCTGACCAGCAATATCGTGTCGACCGCGCCGGTGAACGCAAGCTTCAGGCTGGGCCGCCCAACAGCCACGTCATTTGCGCAGGCGAAATTTGCGCTTGCTTTGATCGGGACCGCGCTGACGCCGACGCAACAAGCGGAAATCCATGCCGCCGCGCGCGAGTATCTGGAGTCTGTCGCCGCGATCTGATCCGACATCGGTGCCCAAGTAGCTCCAGCGGAAGCCGCTCACGAGATATAGGCTCAGATCCGCCTGCGCTGCGTCGCTCACCCCGATGCCGCCCAGGCTACGCCCAGCCAAGCGCCTTCACCGCGAGACCTGAGTGCCAGATTTTCTGCATGTGCTTGATCTTGTCGCCATCGAACTGCATGACATAGACATAGTCCGTAGCCACTTTCTTGCCTGTCGGCGGAACCGGTCCGCCTTGGCCGGTATGCGTGGCATGGAAGACGGCATAGGCCGAGACATTGCGCCGCTTCTCGTCGGTGGCGAAGGACACGAGCTCGTAGTGGCCGTCGGGCATGAAGCCGAGCAGACCCTTCATCCAATCACAGTACTGCTGCAGGCTCCTTACGTCGGCGAGCGGCTCGGCTTGCGCGGCGAATGTCGCATCTGGCGTGCAATAGGCATTGCAACCCTCCCAGCCCTTACCGGTCTCACAGGCGACGAAGAACTTGTCCGCGATTTCGGTGATCGATGCCATGTCAGGAGACTCCTTTGATGATCAATACCGTTGTTAGCTGGTCTGCCGGAAGAGGCAGCGCTCGACTTCAGGTGTCAACGCATGCTCATTTGTAGACGCCGCAACCGAAGATGTAGCTGCCGGCGCGGATCAGCCAGCTTGACTTTTCCTCCGGTGTTTTCGTTGTTGGATTCATCCAGCGATAATCCACCCACGTGCCTTCGCTTGTTGCCAGCTCCTGGAACATCTGGCCAATTGGCTTGCCGTCTGCATCCTTGATATCGACGGAAACTGTGAACGAAGACATATAGGTCCTTGTATCTGAACTTGTCCCCGTTGTTGATCTCGTCAAACGCGGCCTCACCCTTTTCCTCGAATAGTGCCACGGCCTTGGCAACCATTTCCTTTGCTTCTTCAGCTGTTCCGCGCTCGGCGGCGCTGGCAAGACCGGCACAGGCTGCCGTAAAGAGGGCCGCCCCCAGGCCTATCACCGTCCTGCGCGAAGAATGCATCGCGATCAGCCTCCTATCCCAATCAACGATCGAGCCAACCCCAATGGCAGTGGTTCGCATTACTGGAGGGCTTCCCTAACGGCATATTTGGCACTGGCTGCCCTGATGGTCAATCCATGTCCCTGAGAGGTTTCGCCCTGCTCTCGTGCCTTGTGCCGATCCGGCGGGCGCCGGCGGGGGGTCTGCAAATGACCCTGGAACGGCCGAATTCAATTCTTCAATCTATACCCCGTCTTGAAGATCCAGGTGACGATGGCGAGGCAGGCCGCGAGGAACAGAAGCGTGATCGCGAGGCTGATCTCGATCCGGACGTCTGCGGTGCCGAAGAAGCTCCAGCGGAAGCCGCTCACCAGATAGACCACCGGATTGGCGAGAGAGATGGTGCGCCACAGGGGCGGCAGCATGTCGATCGAATAGAAGCTGCCGCCCAGGAAAGCGAGTGGCGTCACGATGAGAAGCGGGATGAGCTGCAATTGCTCGAAATTCTTGGCCCAGATGCCGATGATGAAGCCGAACAGGCTGAAGGTCACCGCGGTGAGCACCAGGAAGGCCACCATCCACACCGGATGCTCGATATGGAGCGGC
Source organism: Pseudomonadota bacterium (assembly GCA_021828105.1). Classification (GTDB taxonomy): domain Bacteria; phylum Pseudomonadota; class Alphaproteobacteria; order Rhizobiales; family Aestuariivirgaceae; genus Taklimakanibacter. Next base: position 53,534 of record JAKATG010000033.1, on the reverse strand, counting down.
ACGAACAGGGCCGCGGTCGCCAGCGTGATGAGGCCGAGCATGATCGACTTGGTCGCCGCCGCCCCGACATAACCGGTGACGATCTCGAGCGAGGAGATCGGCGCCGACAGGATCTCGTAGATCGTGCCGATGAATTTCGGGAAATAGATGCCGAAGGAGGCGTTCGAGATGCTTTGCGTGAGCAGCGAGAGCATGATGAGGCCCGGCACGATGAAGGCGCCATAGGTCACCCCGTCGATCTCGGCGATGCGCGAGCCGATGGCGCCGCCAAAGATCACGAAATAGAGCGAGGTCGAGACCACCGGCGAGACCACGCTCTGCAGCAGCGTGCGGAAAGTGCGGGCCATCTCGAACTTGTAGATGGCGCGGATGGCATAGAGATTCATGGCCGCTCCCTCACCAGGTTGACGAATATTTCTTCGAGCGAGCTCTGTTGGGTATTGAGGTCCCGGAACCTTATGCCGGCTTCGCTGAGATCGTGCAGGAGGGCGGTGATGCCGGTGCGGCTGCCTTGCGTGTCGTAGCTATAGGTGAGCTCATGGCCGTCGGCCGAACGCTCGAGCTGGTAATGGGCCAGCCCCTCGGGCACCTTGTCGAGCGGCTTCACGAGCTCGAGCGTGATCTGCTTCTTGCCGAGCTTGCGCATCAGCGCCTTCTTCTCCTCGACCAGGATGATCTCGCCCTTGTTGATGACGCCGACCCGGTCGGCCATCTCTTCGGCTTCCTCGATGTAATGGGTGGTGAGGATGATGGTGACTCCGCTATCGCGCAGGGATCGCACGAGACCCCACATGTCGCGCCTGAGCTCGACATCGACCCCGGCGGAAGGCTCGTCGAGGAACAGGATCGTCGGCTCGTGGCTCAGCGCCTTGGCGATCATCACCCGCCGTTTCATGCCGCCGGACAGCGTCATGATCTTCGAGTCCTTCTTCTCCCACAGCGACAGGTCCCTGATCACTTTTTCGACGTAAGCGGGATTGTGGCCGCGCCCGAACAGGCCGCGGCTGTGGGTGACCGTCGCCCAGACGGTTTCGAAAGCATCCGTCGTCAGTTCCTGCGGCACCAGCCCGATCTTGAAACGCGCCTGGCGATAGTCGCTGATAATGTCGTGGCCGTCGGCGAGGACATGGCCCGTCGAGGCGCGCACGATGCCGCAGATGATGTTGATGAGCGTGGTCTTGCCGGCGCCATTGGGACCGAGCAGCGCAAAGATCTCGCCCTTGTGGATGTCGAGCGAGACGCTCTTCAGCGCCTGGAAGCCGGTCGCATAGGTCTTGGAGACATCGGTGATGGAGACGATGGGCTGCATGGAAAAGCGCAAATCGAAGGGTTTCCGGGTTTTGGGCCCGCCCTTTTAGACGGTTGTGTCCAATTTGGCGAATGTTCCTTTCGCCCGCTCACGCTGGGATCAGCACGGGCACCCTGTGCCAGCCATTGCCGCCATAGCCTTGAGGGTTCCAGAAGCCCGCCAGAGGCGGCTGGCTTTTGCCGCTGCCGTCGGTGGCCCTGGCGCAGAGCTCGTAATAGCCGTGGGTCGGTACTTTGAGCGTTGCCGTCCAGCGCTGCCAGGCATAGCGGTTGACGGCAGGGATGACGTCGGCTTGGGTCCAGGTCTGGCCAAAATCGGCGCTGACATGCACTGCCGCCACGGTGTCCTCGCCGGCCCAGGCATGGCCGCGCAGCGCCAGCTCGCGCGTTCCGGCAGTAAATCGCTGGCCATCGCGCAGGTTGGTTATGATCGAGCGCACCGGCATCGATTCGAGAATGCGCATGCCCTTGGTGTCGAAATCGGGGTCGCCCGGTATCCCGGGAACAACCGGCACCCGGTAGCTGGTGCCGGTCATCCCCGGCCCATCATGCTCCCGGTCGCGGACCCAGATTCGCGTCAGCCACTTGTGGGAGGCGGAGGCCGGCCAGCCGGGCACGATCAGCCGCAGCGGCCCGCCATGGATGCTGGGGATCGGCTTGCCGTTCATCTCATAGGCAAGCAGCGTGTGTTGTTCCATCGCCTTGGCCAGGCGCACGCCGCGCGACAAAACCGGCCCCGTCGCGCCGTCGGTGCGCAGATCCGCGCCATAATGCGCCGTGTATGAGGCCTGCGGCTTCAGTCCTGCCTGGTTCAGCACATCGGCCAACGGCACGCCGCCCCAGCGGGCACAGCCGACGCCGCCAACGGTCCATTGATTGCCGCGCGCCTTGGGATGAAAGCCCGAGCGGCCGTTGCCGCCGCATTCGAGCTGCAGCACATAATCGACCTTCCGGAAGCGCGCCTTGATCTCGCCGAGACGGAGCGCCAGCGGCTTGTGCACTTCGCCGTCCACGGTCAGCATCCAGGCGTCGGGATCGGCGATCGGCCTGGGCGGCTCGCCATTGTTGCGAATGAAAAACGCTTCCGTCGAGGTGACATCCTCGTCGAGCAGATGCGCCGGCGTCTCCGCCACCAGGGGATTTTCGCCGAGGACGACAAGCTCGGCCTTGCCGCTCATCTCGAGCAGGTTCGGTGCTTGAGCCGCCTCGGCAATCAGGCGCGTGGAAGAAATCGGCCCCGCCGCCAGCGCGGCCATGGCCGTGAGGCTGCAGCCGGAAACGAAGCCGCGGCGCGTGAGCTGCATGGCATGCCTCCTTCCGGCTTCCAGCATAAGGTTGTCGTAAGGAGAAGCAAAGAGTGTGGCTATCGCACTCTGTTCGGCTTGACCGCCACCGCCGACAGCGGATCTTCCGGCCATTGATGCTTGGGATAGCGCCCGCGCATCTCGGACCTGACCTGCGGATAGGCATTGACCCAGAAGCTCTTGAGATCCTGGGTCACCGCCAAGGGTCGCCTGGCTGGCGACAGGAGCTCGATGCGCAGGGCCGCCCGGCCATCGGCGATGCGCGGCGTTTCCTTGAGCCCGAACATTTCCTGCAAGCGGGCGCTGAGCACCGGGTCGCCGTCGGTCTCATAGTCGATGGTGATGTCGGCGCCCGAGGGAATGGCGACATGCCGCGGCGCCAGCCTGTCGAGGCGGCGCTTCAGCTCGGGCGGGATGAGATGGGAGATGATCGCCAGCATGTCGAGCCGGTCGAGATGCGCCCGCCGCGTCATGCCGGCGAGATAGGGGGTGAGCCAGCCATCGAGCGTGGCGAGAAGAGCGCCATCGGAAAGATCCGGCCAGCCGTCCTCCGGAAAAATCCGCCGCAGGAAGCGCACGCGCCCTTTGAGATTCTGTGCCGCATCGCTCCAGGGCAGGACGGCGAGGCCCATTTCGGCGACGCCCTTGGTCATGGCCTGAGCGATCGCTTCCGGATCGGGCAGGCTAAGCGCGCGGTCCTCGAGGATGAGCGCGCCGAGCCGGCGCTGCCGGTTGGCGACCACGAGCTCGTTCCGGCTGTCCCATCTGACGATGTCGGTCTCGCCGATATGAGCCGCGAAATGGGTGTCGATATCCGCGCGCGTCAGCGCCGCGGCGAGGAAAATCCGCTGGTGGCCGGAAGCGCCGTCGGTCGTCGCCACGGCGAGGAAGGCCTCGCGCGCCAAGGGATCGTGCTCGGGCAGGATGGCGCCGCCGCCGCCCGAAAGGCGGAACCGGCCGCGCCCGCCGCGCGCCTGGGCGATCCGGTCCGGCCAGGCCAGCGCGATGAGCACGCCGGGCAGGACATCGCCGTCGTCTTCCCTGGCGAGGCCGGCAAGGCCGCGGATTTGTTGCGCCGACGATTTGATCCGCTCACGGAGCGCTTTGCCGGTATTTCCCTTGCGCAGTGCGGCGAGCCGGTCGGCGATGTCGGCGCCGGCGTCGCGCCCGAGAGGGTCGCGCTCGGAGAGCAGTGCCGCGAGATCGGCGGCGAGCGCGCCCGCCTCGAGGTCCTTCGCCCGCACGATCATATGGGCGAGGCGCGGATGGAGCGGCAGCTTCGCCATGAGCTTGCCCATCGCCGTGATGGCGCCCTTGCCGTCGAGCGCGTCGAGCTCGATGAGAAGATCACGTGCCTGGGCGAAGGCGGCCTCGGGCGGCGGATCGAGGAAGCTGAGCGCAGTCCTGTCGGTGACGCCCCAATTGGCGAGCTCGAGGACCAGCGGCGCGAGGTCGGCGATCAGGATCTCGGGCTCGTCATGGGCCTTGAGCGCGCGCATCTCCTGCTCGGGCCACAGCCTGAGGCAGATTCCGGGCCTAAGCCTCCCGGCGCGGCCGCGCCGCTGATCGGCCGAGGCTTGCGAGACCCTGACCGTCGCCAGTTCCGTCATGCCGGTCGCGGGATCGAAACGCGGCGATCGCTTGAGGCCGGAATCGATCACCATGTCGATGCCGTCGATGGTGAGGCTGGTTTCGGCGATGGTGGTGGCAAGCACGATCTTGCGCCGACCTTCACCCGCCGGCCTGATGACGGCATCCTGATCGGCAAGCGCCATCGCGCCATAGAGCGGCATGACGGCGACATCATCGGGTAGTGCGGATGAGCGCAAGGCCTCTTCGGTGCGGCGGATCTCGGCTTCGCCCGGCAGGAAGGCCAGGATGCCGCCCTTGGTTTCGGCGAGGCTGCCGCGGATGGCGCGCGCCATGTCGCGGGCGAGCATCGCGCGCTCCGGCCGGTCGCCATAGCGCGTCTCGACCGGGAAGGTGCGTCCTGGCGCCGATATCACGGGCGCACCGGAGAGGTGCCGGGACAACCGCGCCTCATCGAGCGTCGCCGACATCACGAGGATTTTCAGATCGTCCCGCAGCCCGGCCTGCGCATCGAGCGCCAGAGCGAGGCCCAGATCGCCATCGAGGCTGCGCTCATGGAACTCATCGAAGATGAGGAGACCGACATCGCTCAAGGCCGGATCGGCCTGCAGCCTCCGCGTCAGGATCCCTTCCGTCACCACTTCGATCCGGGTGGCGGCGGAGACTTTGCGGTCGAGCCTGACCGCGTAGCCGACCGTTTGCCCGACCGGCTCGCCGAGGCTTTGCGCCATGCGCGAGGCGGCGGCGCGCGCTGCGAGCCGGCGCGGCTCCAGCATCACGATCTTGGCGCGCCCGAGCCAGGGCTCGCCCAGGAGGGCCAAGGGCACGCGCGTCGTCTTGCCCGCCCCGGGTTCCGCCGCCAGGACGACATTTGCATGCCCGGCCAATGCCTTGGCGAGGCTCGGCAAAATGGGTGTGATGGGCAAATCGGACATCGGGTCCCGGTCAAACAGCTCAACTCCGTTCCGTCAAGCCTTAGATCATGATCACGTCAGACAGTGTCGATCTGAAACGATCAGCCTGATGGAAATCCTTCAATTGGTAACCTTTTCGGGAGCGTGCGCTGCTTTGGCAGTTGTCTGCGACGGCCACTGAGTCTAATACAAACGCTCCTTTTATTGCACTGCACAAAAAATGACCACGCGCATCATCCCTGTCGAGGTTTTCGATCTCGTCGTCTTCGGAGCGACGGGCGATCTCGCCCAGCGCAAGCTCTTGCCCGCCCTCTATCACCGTGACCAGGCCGGGCAGATCCCGCAAGGTGCGCGCATCATCGGTGTTTCGCGCCGTGGCTTGAGCGATGCCGATTACCAGGCCGTCGCCTGGCAGGCGCTCGAGGAATATGTCCCCGAGAAGGAGCGCAAACCCGCCGAGGTCGATGCCTTCCTGAAGCGACTCTCTTATGTACCGCTCGATGCCACGCAGGACAAAGGCTGGGAGGGATTGGCCAAGGTGCTGAAACCCGGCGAAGATCGCATCCGGGTCTTCTATCTCGCGACCTCGCCCGATCTCTTCGGACCGATCTGCGAAAGGCTCGGCAAGAACGGCCTGGTCACGGCGAAGAGCCGGGTGGTGGTGGAGAAGCCGATCGGCCGCGATCTCGAATCGGCGCGCGCCGTCAATGACGCGGTCGGCAAGGTGTTCCCGGAGAACCGCATCTATCGCATCGACCATTATCTGGGCAAGGAGACGGTCCAGAACCTGATGGCGCTGCGTTTCGCCAATGCGCTGTTCGAGCCCTTGTGGAACGCCAGTCACATCGACCATGTGCAGATCACCGTGGCCGAGACCTTGGGCGTCGAAAGCCGCGCCGGCTATTACGATACGGCGGGCGCGCTGCGCGACATGGTGCAGAACCATATGCTGCAGCTCCTCTGCCTTGTGGCGATGGAGCCGCCGACCTCGATCGAGGCCGATGCGGTGCGCGACGAGAAGCTGAAGGTGCTGAAGTCGCTGCAGCCGATCGTGGCCCACAATGGGGCCAATATGACGGTGCGCGGCCAGTATCGCGCCGGCGCTTCGGCGGGGGGTGCTGTGCCCGGCTATCTCGACGAGCTCGGCTCGCCTTCGAGCAAGACCGAGACCTTCGTGGCCCTCAAGGTCGAAATCGGCAGCTGGCGCTGGAACAGCGTGCCGTTCTATTTGCGCACCGGCAAGCGCCTGCCGGAACGCGTCTCCGAGATCGTCGTTACCTTCAAGCCCATACCGCATTCGGTCTTCGACGATGGGGCCGGTCCGATCGACACCAACCGGCTGGTCATTCGCCTGCAGCCGGATGAGGGCGTAAAACTCTGGCTGATGATCAAGGACCCGGGCCCCGGCGGTATGCGGCTTCAGCATGTGCCGCTCGATATGAGTTTCGCCGAGGCTTTCGGGGTGCGCAATCCGGATGCCTATGAGCGCCTCATCCTCGATGTGGTGCGCGGCAACCAGACCTTGTTCATGCGCCGCGACGAGGTCGAGGCGGCCTGGAACTGGATCGGTCCCATTCTTGACGCCTGGGCGGCGACGGCCGATTTGCCCAAGCCCTATACGGCGGGGACATGGGGACCTGCCGCGGCAGTAGCGTTGATCGAGCGCGACGGTCGCACTTGGCATGAGGATGATGCGAGTTGATTGCTGAACGTAAGCTGTTCGCCACCAGGCAGGAAGTTGCGGCCGCATTGGCATCGGATGTGGCGGCGAGCCTGTCGACCGCCATCACCGATCGCGGCCAGGCCCAGCTCGCCGTTTCCGGCGGCACGACGCCCAAGCTCTTCTTCCATGAGCTTGCCCATATCAAGATCGACTGGTCGCGCGTCACCATCACTCTGGTGGACGAGCGCTGCGTGCCGGTGACGGACGAGCGCTCCAATGCCAAGCTGGTGCGCGACCATCTCTTGCGGCTGAAGGCGGCATCGGCGAAGTTCGTGCAGCTTTATGGCGGCCATGGTCATCCGGAGCAACTCGGCCCCTTCGATGTGGTGGTCCTCGGCATGGGAGCCGACGGCCACACCGCCTCGTTCTTTCCCGGCGGCGACAATCTCGCCGAGGCGCTCGATGTCACGACCACGAAACGCATCGTGACGATGACGGCGCCGGGAGCACCGGAGAAGCGTCTGACCTTCACCTTGCCGATCCTGCTCGACAGCAATTTCGTGGCACTGCTGATCGAAGGCGAGGACAAGAAGAAGACGCTTGCCGAGGCGGAGAAGCCGGGACCGGTGAAGGACATGCCGATCCGCGCCTTCCTGCGCGCGCGCGAGCCCATCATCCTCTATTGGTCCCCCTGATTGAGAGGACCCATCGCGCATGAGAATTCTTAAGGTGAGTGAGCAGCCTTCCACGCTTCCCCTCTCCCGTTGCGAAGCAATGGGAGAGGGTGCCCGAAGGGCGGGTGAGGGCTCTTTGTCTCAGCAAGCGATATTCGTCGAGATCAGAGCGTATTGCGCGAAAGAGCCCTCATCCGGCCTTCGGCCACCTTCTCCCACGCGTGCCGCGCGGGAGAAGGGGAACGAGGGAGAGAGCTCCTAACAGGAAGCTGCTATGCCCGTCACCGAAAAGATCGCAGGTCTTACGGAAAAGATTATCGAACGCAGCCGCCCGTCGCGGCAACGCTATCTCGACCGCATCGAGAAAGCCCGCGAGACCGCGCCCCGGCGCGCCCGGCTCGGCTGCGCCAATCTCGCCCATGGCTTCGCCGCCTGCGGCCCGGGCGACAAGGCGATGCTGCGCGACGCGGCTTGCGGCAATCTGGCGATCGTCACCGCCTATAATGACATGCTCTCCGCGCATCAGCCTTTCGAGCGCTTCCCCGACATCATCCGCGAGGCGGCACGTGAGGCCGGCGCCACGGCACAAGTCGCGGGCGGCGTGCCCGCCATGTGCGATGGCGTGACCCAGGGCGAAGCGGGCATGGAGCTCTCCTTATTTTCGCGCGACGTGATAGCGCTATCAACCGCCGTAGCCTTGTCGCATCAGATGTTCGATGCCGCGGTCTATCTCGGCGTCTGCGACAAGATCGTGCCCGGCCTCGTCATCGGCGCGCTCACTTTCGGCCATCTGCCATCGGTCTTCATCCCGGCGGGACCGATGACATCGGGCCTCGCCAATGACGAGAAGTCGCACATCCGCCAGCTTCATGCCGAAGGCAAGGTCGGCCGCGAGGCTCTGCTCGAAGCGGAATCCCAGTCCTATCACGGGCCCGGCACCTGCACCTTCTACGGCACGGCCAATTCGAACCAGATGCTCATGGAGATCATGGGCCTGCATCTGCCGGGAACGACCTTCGTCAATCCCAATACCGGCTTGCGCGATGCGATCACGCGCGCTTCCACCAAACGCGCGCTGGCGATCACCGCCACGGGCAATGAATATACGCCGATCGGCCGCATCGTCGATGAGCGCAGCGTGATGAACGGCGTCGTGGGCCTTCTCGCCACCGGCGGCTCGACCAACCATACGATCCATCTGATTGCCATGGCGGCGGCAGCCGGCATCCATCTGACCTGGGAGGACATGGCGGAGCTTTCAGCCCTCGTGCCGTTGCTGACGCGCATCTATCCCAATGGCAAGGCGGATGTGAATCACTTCCACGCCGCGGGCGGCATGGGCTTCCTGATCCGCGAGCTTTTGGGCGCCGGCCTCCTGCACCAGGATGTGCGCACGGTCTGGGGAACCGGGCTCGAGGGCTATCTCGTCGAGCCGCGGCTCGCGGCGGACGGCCTCGCCTGGACGGAGGCGGTGAAAGAGAGCGGCGATGAAGCGATCCTGCGCGGCTGCGCCGATCCCTTCGATCGGACGGGCGGCATTGCGGTGCTCGCCGGCGATCTCGGCCGCGCCGTGATCAAGTGCTCGGCCGTGCCGAAGGACCGGCATGTCATCGAAGCGCCGGCGCGTGTCTTCCATTCGCAGGAAGAATTGCAGAGGGCGTTCAAGTCGGGTGAGCTTTCGGGCGATGTGGTCGCCGTGGTGCGTTTCCAGGGTCCCAAGGCCAATGGCATGCCGGAGCTCCATAAGCTGATGCCGCCTCTCGGCGTGCTGCAGGATCGGGGCCATCGCGTGGCGCTCGTCACCGACGGGCGCATGTCGGGCGCCTCGGGCAAGGTACCGGCCGCCATCCATGTGACGCCCGAAGCCGCGGAGGGCGGCGCCATCGCCAAGATCTGCGATGGCGACATGATCAGGCTCGACGCGGTGTCGGGCCTCCTCGAAGTGCTGGTCGATGCGGCGGAATGGGCATCGCGCGCGCCGGTCACCGCCGATCTGGGCGCCAATGATTTCGGCGTCGGGCGCGAGCTCTTCACGCCCTTCCGGTCCCAGGTCAATCGCGCCGATGAGGGCGCCACGATTTTCAGGGTGCAGTGATGAGCGAGCGACAACCGGGCCTCGAAGCCCTCTTGAGGCAGGCGCCGGTCGTGCCGGTGCTGGTGATCGACGATGTGGTCGATGCGGTGCCGCTGGCCAAGGCCCTGGTCGAAGGCGGGCTTCCCGTGCTCGAGATCACCTTGCGCACCAAGGCGGCACCCTATTGCATTCGCGCCATCAAGGCGGAAGTGAGGGGCGCGATTGTGGGCTCCGGCACCGTGCTCGATCGGCACACGCTCAAGCTCAGCGAGGAACTGGGCTGCGCCTTTGCCGTCTCGCCGGGGGCGACGCCGGCGCTGATCGAGGCTGCGCAGAAGACAAAGACCCCGCTCCTACCGGCATCGCGCTCACCGAGCGAGGCGATGACACTGCTCGAGCATGGCTATGGGCTGCAGAAATTCTTCCCCGCCGAGCAATCGGGCGGCGCCGCCTATCTTTCGGCGCTGATCTCGCCCTTGCCGCAGGTCAAGTTCTGCCCGACCGGCGGCATCACGGCCGAGAACGCGCCCACCTATCTGAAGCTCGCCAATGTCATCACCATCGGCGGCTCGTGGATGGCGCCCAAGGCCCTGATCGCCAACAAGGATTGGGCCGGTATCGCGAAGCTTGCCACCGCCGCCGCCCGGCTCAAAGGCTAGTTGCGCGAGGCGCCGCCGCCAACTAGCATTCGAATGATTTGGACACGATCCCCTCTCCCCCAACGGGGGAGAGGGTTAGGGTGAGGGGGAACAGACGGAGACATTTCCCGCGATGCAAAAGGATGTCACCGCCGGTTCCCCCTCACCCTCCCAATGCTTTGCATTGGGCCCCTCCCTCTCCCCCGTTGGGGGCGAGGGTGATTCCGCCATCTGTTGATGCGTTAGAGAGTGATGATGTCTGGTGTCGCGATCCTGCCCTTGAACAAGCCGGGACATAATGCCTTGCCCCGCAATGCGGGCATGAAGCTCTCCCTCGATCTCATCGACGACATCCGCCTGAACTTCCCGGCCGCCGAGCGGCGCATCGCGGCCCTTCCCGGGCGCCGCACGGTCAAGAAGGATGCCCAGGCGGCCTGGCTGCTCAAGGCTATCACCTGCATCGATCTCACCACGCTCGCGGGCGATGACACGGCGGCGCGCGTGAAAAGGCTTTGCGCCAAGGCGATGAACCCGGTGCGTCCCGACCTGTTGGAGGCGCTCGGCATGGCCGATCGGCGCATCACCACCGGCGCCATCTGCGTCTATCACCGCTTTGTCGCGACCGCCGTCGAGGCGCTCGAAGGGTCGGACATTCCGGTAGCCGCCGTCTCGACCGGCTTCCCGGCGGGCCTCGTGCCGCATGACGTCAAGCTCAAGGAGATCGAGGCCTCGGTTGCCGACGGCGCGCGCGAGATCGACATCGTCATCACCCGCGAATATGCGCTCACCCAGAACTGGCAGGCCCTTTACGACGAGATGCGCGATTTCCGCGCCGCCTGCGGCGATGCCCATGTGAAGGCGATCCTCGCCACCGGCGACCTCAAGACCTTGCGCAATGTCGCCAAGGCCGCGATGGTCTGCATGATGGCAGGGGCCGATTTCATCAAGACATCGACCGGCAAGGAGACCGTGAATGCGACGCTCCTGGTGACGCTCGCCATGCTGCGCATGATCCGTTTCTATCAGGAGGCGACCGGCTTCAAGGTCGGCTTCAAGCCGGCCGGCGGGATCGGGGCGGCGAAGGATGTGCTGAACTACCAGATCCTGATGAAGGAAGAGCTCGGCCGCGAGTGGCTCGAGCCCGATCTCTTCCGCATCGGCGCCTCATCGCTCCTCGCCGATATCGAGCGCCAGCTCGAGCACCATGTCACCGGCCGGTATTCGGCCTTCAATCGCCATGCGGCCGGATAGGAAATGAGCGTCGCGCATTATTTCGACACGATGGACTATGGTCCCGCACCCGAGAGCGATGCCGAGGCACGCGCCTGGCTCTTGCGGCACGACAAGGGCTTCCGCCATTTCATCGGCGGCGAGTGGATCAACGGCAAAGCGCATTTCGACACGCTCGAGCCTGCGACGGCCAAGGTCCTGGCAAAACTCTCGCAAGGATCGGCGGCGGATGTCGATCGGGCGGTGAAGACGGCGCGCAAGGCGCAACCAGGCTGGGCGAAGCTCGGCGGTCACGGCCGGGCGCGCCATCTCTATGCCCTGGCGCGCATGATCCAGCGCCATGCCCGTCTCTTCGCGGTCATCGAGAGTCTCGACAACGGCAAGACGGTGCGCGAGACGCGCGATCTCGACGTGCCTTTGGCGGCGCGGCATTTCTATTATCATGCCGGCTGGGCCGAGCTTCAGGAGACGGAGCTCGCCGATTATCAGCCGGTTGGCGTCGTGGGCCAGATCATTCCCTGGAATTTCCCCTTCCTGATGCTCGCCTGGAAAGTGGCGCCGGCTCTGGCGCTTGGCAACACGGTGGTGCTGAAGCCCGCCGAATTCACCTCGCTCTCGGCCCTCCTCTTCGCGGAACTCGCCGAGCAGGCGGGCCTTCCGCCGGGCGTCCTCAATATCGTGACCGGCGATGGCGAAACGGGGGCCGCACTCGTCAAGAACAAGGACGTCGACAAGATAGCCTTCACAGGCTCGACCGAGGTCGGCCGCATCATCCGCAAGGAGACCGCCGGCACCGGCAAGTCGCTCACCTTGGAGCTCGGCGGCAAGTCGCCTTACATCGTCTTCGATGACGCCGATATCGATGGCGCCATCGAAGGCCTCGTCGATGCCATCTGGTTCAACCAGGGCCAGGTGTGCTGCGCGGGTTCGAGGCTTCTGGTGCAGGAAGGCATAGCGGAAAATTTCATCGCCCGGCTGAAGGCGCGCATGGGCAAATTGCGTGTCGGCCATCCGCTCGACAAGGCGGTCGACATGGGCGCCATCGTCGACAAGGTGCAGCTCGAGCGCATCGAAAGCCTGGTGAAGCAGGGCGTTGCCGAAGGTGCGGTCTGCTACCAGTCGCCAGGCAGCTCATCCGACAAGGGCTTCTTCTATCCGCCGACCTTGCTCACCAATGTGCACACCGCTTCGACGGTGGCGCGTGAGGAGATTTTCGGACCCGTCCTGGTGGCGATGACCTTCCGCACGCCGGACGAGGCGGTGATGCTCGCCAACAATACGCGCTACGGCCTGGCGGCGAGTGTGTGGAGCGAGACCATTGGCCTTGCGCTCGATATCGCGCCCAAACTGCAGGCGGGCGTCGTCTGGGTGAATTCCACCAATCTTTTCGACGCCAGCGCCGGCTTCGGCGGCTATCGCGAGTCGGGTTTTGGCCGCGAAGGCGGGCGCGAGGGGGCCTACGAATATCTGAAGCCGAAGGCCTGGGCGAAGCGCAAGCCGAGGCCTGAGGCGAAGCCGTTGCCGGCGATGAAGGCGAAAGCTCAAGCCGGCCTGCCCGTGATCGACCGCACCGCGAAACTGTTCATCGGCGGCAAGCAATCGCGGCCCGATGGGAACTACTCAAGGCCCGTCCTCTCGCCCAAGGGCGAGCTTTTGGGTGAAGTGGGCGAAGGCAATCGCAAGGACATCCGCAATGCGGTGGCGGCCGCGCGTGGTGCCGAAGCCTGGTCGAAGGCGACGGCGCATAACCGCGCGCAGATCCTCTATTACATCGCCGAGAATCTGAGCGGGAGGCAGCAGGAATTCGCGGGCCGCATCGCATCGATGACCGGCGCCAAGCACGCAAGCGCGCTGGCCGAGGTCGATGCCGCGATCAGGCGGCTCTTCACCTATGGCGCCTGGGCCGACAAATTCGAAGGCGACATCCACACACCGCCTTTGCGCGGCCTGGCGCTGGCGCTCAAGGAGCCGATCGGTGTCGCGGGCGTCGTCTGTCCCGATGAAGCGCCGCTTCTCGCCTTCATCAGCCTCGTGGCGCCGCTCATCGCCATGGGCAACCGCGTCGTCGCGGTGCCGAGCGAGCGCCATCCGCTCGCCGCCACGGATTTCTATTCGGTGCTCGAGACCTCGGATGTGCCGGCGGGCGTCGTCAATATCGTGACCGGCGATCGCTTGGCGCTGGTGAAGACGCTCGCCGAGCATGACGATGTCGATGCGCTGTGGGTGTTCGGGCCTGAGAAAGCCTCCGCCGATGCCGAGCGCCTGTCGGCCTCCAATCTCAAGCGCACGCTGGTCGATCATGGCTTGGCGACGGACTGGTTCGACCAGGCGCAGGCTGAGGGGCCGATTTTCTTGCGCCATGCGACGCAAGTGAAGAATGTGTGGATACCTTACGGGGAATAAGCGCATGATCCGGAAAAGTGGGGACCGGTTTTCCGAAAAGATCATGCGCAAAATAATAAAGCGGGAAATCTCATGCTGAAATCGATCGATCCGGCGCTCAATGCCGATGTGCTTTATGCCTTGCGCGCCATGGGCCATGGCGATGACGTCATCATCTGCGACACGAATTTCCCGGCCGATTCGGTCGCCCGCCAGACCGTGTTGGGCAGGCTCTTGCGCATCGACAATGTGACGGCGGGGCGGGCCGCGCGCGCCGTTCTCTCGGTCATGCCGCTCGACAGCTTCGTCGAGCATCCGGCGCTCAGGATGGAGATCGTCGGCAAGCCCAAGGAAATCCCACCCGTACAGGCCGAGGTTCAGTCCGAGATCGATCGGGCGGAAGGCAAATCCTGGCCGATGGGCTCGATCGAGCGCTTCGCCTTCTATGACCTGGCGCGCAAGGCCTATTGCGTGATCCAGACCGGCGAGCGCCGCTTCTATGGCTGCTTCGCCTTCAAGAAGGGCGTCATTCCGCCCGATCAAGTCTGACATTACGGGCTTGTGCGGGGGAGCAAGTCTCTCTACCTCATCATCATGCCATCCCGTCAGAAGCTGATTTTCGCCCTGGTCGTTCTGGTGATCGCCGCGATCACGGGGGCGGGCGCCTTGTGGCTCACCGGCTCACTTCCGCGAGGGCCCATAGGATCGGGCACGGCGCTGGTGGGCGGGCCCTTCACCTTGACCGATCAGAACGGCAAGCGGGTGACCGACCAGGACTTCCGCGGCAAATACATGCTGATCTTCTTCGGCTTCACTTTCTGCCCCGATGTCTGCCCGAGCGAGCTGCAGGTGATGTCGGCGGCGCTCGACCAGATGGGATCCGAGGCCGACAAGATCCAGCCGGTCTTCATCACCATCGATCCGGCACGCGATACGCCGGAGGCGATGAAGGTCTATGTGTCCAATTTCCACCCGCGCCTGATCGGCCTTACGGGCTCGGAAGCCGATATCGCGGCCGTGGCCAAGGCCTACCGGGTCTATTATGCCAAGGCCAAGGGAACGGAGAACCAGACCGACTATCTGATGGACCATTCGACCATCCTCTATCTGATGGGCCCGGACGGCAAATTCGTGAAGCATTTCACCTATGGCACCGAGGCGAAAGGTCTGGCCGAGGCGCTGCGCCAGGCCGTTCAGCAGTAATTTCAATAGGTTAGGAACGATTTGGACGCTGGGTCCGATGCCCGGTTTTTGCATGGGTCTAGGCCCATGGTCGGGTTGCCGGACTCACTTCGCATTGTTATGTACCTAATATGTTGCGGCGCACCCTAACCTCCAAAGGACCAGGGAATTGCTCTATTACCTATACGAGATGAACCACGCCGCCATTGCGCCCTGGCGCGCCGCAGCGGATGCAGCGAACCTCTTCTGGAAAAACCCGGTCAATCCCATCGCCCAGACCTATATGGGCCGTTCGGTTGCCGCTTCCCTTGACCTTTTCGAACGCGTCACGCGCCGTTACGGCAAGCCCTCTTTCGGCATCACCGAAATTCCCGTCGATGGTGTGACGGTATCGATCGCCGAAGAGCGCATCCTTCACAAGACCTTCTGCACGCTCGTGCATTTCTCCAAGCGCTGGCCGGCCGAGAAGGCGCCGGTCAAGCAGCCGAAGCTGCTTATCGTGGCGCCGATGTCCGGGCACTATGCGACGCTGCTGCGCGGCACGGTCGCGGCAATGCTGCCCCATGCCGATGTCTATATCACCGACTGGGTCGATGCCCGCCAAGTGCCCTTGCGCTATGGCAGCTTCGACCTCGACGACTATATCGACTATGTCATCGAGATGCTTGAGCTTTTGGGCCCCGATGTCCATGTGATGGCGGTCTGCCAACCCTCGGTACCGGTGCTCGCCGCCGTGTCGGTGATGGCGAAGCGGCAAAAACCGAAGCAGCCCAGATCCATGATCCTGATGGGCGGCCCGGTCGACACAAGGCGCAACCCGACGGTCGTCAATCGCCTGGCCGTGGCGCGCGGCGTCGACTGGTTCCGCAAGAATGCCATCGTCAACGTGCCTTTCCCGCATCCGGGCTATATGCGCGACGTCTATCCGGGCTTCCTGCAGCTCACCGGCTTCATGACCATGAATCTCGACCGCCACATGGACGCGCATCGTGAATTGTTCTGGCACCTGGTCGAGGGCGATGGCGATGCGGCCGAGAAGCAGACCGAGTTCTATGACGAATATCTCTCGGTGATGGATCTCACCGCCGAGTTCTATCTGCAGACGGTCGAGAAGGTCTTCGTCAATCACGAGCTGCCGCGCGGCCTGTTCCGCCATCGCGACGAGAAGGTCGACCCTTCCGCCATCACCAAGACGGCGCTGATGACCATCGAGGGCGAGCGCGACGACATATCGGGCGTCGGCCAGACCGAGGCCGCGCATGATCTCTGCTCAGGCCTCCAGCCCGACAAGAAGCAGCATCTTTTGCAGAAGGGTGTTGGCCATTATGGCGTGTTCAACGGCTCGCGCTTCCGTGGCGATGCGGTGCCGCGCATCGTCGATTTCATGCGCAAGCATGCGTAAGGCGCCGTGACCCGGCTTCTGGAAACTTTTGGGCTGGTCAAGCGCCCGAAGACGATTCCGCCGGCCCTCCTCGCCATCGAAGGAAAGTCGATCCCCGTCAGCTTCAGGCGCAATGCCAAGGCGCGGCGCCTGGTCTTGCGCCTGTCGCGCGACCGCGCCGGCGTCATCGTCACCCTGCCGCCGCGCGTCGGCCGCAGCGAGGCGCTCGATTTCGCCAAGAAATCGGCGCGCTGGATCAGCGAGCGGCTCAGATCCGAACCGGCGGACCGGCCGTTGCGGGCGGGTGCTGAGCTTCTCATTCGCGGCGAGAGGCGCGTGATCCTGCATTCGGGGTCGAGGCGCGGCACGGTGGCGCTTGCCGATGCGTCCGTCATCGTCTCGGGCGATGCGGCGCATCTCGGCCGCCGTCTGACGGACTGGCTGAAGGCCGAAGCCAAGCGCGATCTCCTCAAGGCGAGCGAATTCTATGCCGAGGCCATGGGTGTCAAATTCCACCGCCTGTCGGTGCGCGACCAGAAAAGCCGCTGGGGATCCTGCTCCTCCGACGGCACGCTGTCCTATTCCTGGCGGCTCATCCTGGCACCGACTTTCGTCCTCGATTATGTCGCGGCCCATGAGGTGGCGCATCTCAAGCACATGAATCACGGGCGCCAATTCTGGCGCCTGGTCCTCACCCATTGCCCCAATGCCGCGCGGGCCAAGAGCTGGCTCAAGGCGCATGGCGCCGAGCTGCACGCCTATGCGATGAAGGGATGATCAGCGATTGTTGCCGCGCTCTCTGAGCTTCTGGGCGGCCGACTGGCCGTCATTGTTGCGGCGCCGCGGCGCATCGCTCTCCTCCTCGTCGTCCGAGGAGCCGAACAGTCTTTCGAAGAAGCCGCGCTTGCGCTTGCGCGGCGCATATTCCTCTTCGGCGTAAGCGTCAGGGACGGTCTCGGAATAGGAAGCGACCGCGCCGGATCCGTCATTGTAAGGATCATTGTCGCCGGGCAGCGGCAGATTGACGAGCCCGGCATGAGCCTGCTCCATCACGTCTTTCCAGATGGCGGCCGGTATGGAGCCGCCGGTCATCTTCTTGGTCGGCGAGTTGTCGTCGTTCCCGGCCCAGACGCCGGCAATGTAATGGGCGCTGTAGCCGATGAACCAGGCATCGCGATAGTCCTGGCTGGTGCCGGTCTTGCCGGCGATCTCGAAATCGCCGAACTGCGCGCTGCGCCCGGTGCCTTGCGTCACCACCGCGCGCATCATCCGGTTCATGGAGCCGAGATCGTAATTGGAGACCACCTGGCCCAGACCGTCGCCCGAGCGCTCATAGAGCACGGCGCCCTCGCGCGTGGTGATGCGCGTGACGATGTAAGGCTGGACCGGTGATCCGCCATTGGCGAAAGGCGTGAAGGCCGAGACGAGCTCGAGCAGGGTCACTTCCGAGGTGCCGAGCGCGATCGAGGCATTGTCGACGAGCTCGGAGGTGATACCGAGGCGATGCGCGGTGGCGACGACGGCGGCGGGCGACACGTTGAAGGCGAGCTTGGCGGCGACGGTGTTGAGCGACAGCGCCAAAGCCTTGGTGAGGGTCACGGGGCCCGCATATTTGTGCCCGTAGTTTTCGGGCTCCCAGTCGCCGAAGCGCACCGGCTCGTCGACCTCGACCGAGTCCGGCCCATAGCCCTGCTGGATGGCGGTGAGATAGACGAAGGGCTTGAAGGCCGAGCCCGGCTGGCGTTTCGCCTTCGTCGCCCGGTTGAACTGGCTTTTGACGTAGGACTTGCCGCCGACCATCGAGATGACCGCGCCGGTCGGGTCGAGCATCACGAAGGAGGCCTGCGCGACGTTGAATTTGGGGCCGTCCTGGGTGAGCCTGCGGCGCAAGGAGCGCTCGGCATTCTGCTGGATATCGGGATTGATCGTGGTCCAGACGACGATCGACTGATCGAAGTTCTGCACGAGCTGCGGCAGGGTCTCGCCGACATAGTCGACGATATATTGGGTCGCCGACACATAGTCCGACGCGCGCACCGTCGAGGGCGCCGTCAGCGCCATCTGCGCTTCACCGACGTCGATGAAGCCGGCATCGACCATGTCGTTGAGCACTTCGCGCGAGCGCTTGTTGGCGCCGTCCGGATTGTTGATGGGGTTGTAGGTGGTGGGCGCCTTGAGCACCGCGGCGAGGATGGCGGCCTCGGCCAGCGTCACGTCGCGCGCCGACTTGCCGAAATATTTCTGTGCCGCCTTTTCTATGCCGACGGCGCCGCCGCCGAAATAGACGCGGTTCACATAGAGCTGGAGAATCTCGTCCTTGGTGAACTGGGTCTCGAGCCAGATGGCGAGCACCGCCTCTTGCGCCTTGCGGCCCATCGTCCGGTCGGGCTTGAGAAAGAGATTCTTGGCAAGCTGCTGGGTGAGCGTCGACCCGCCCTGGACCACGCGCCCGGCCCTGAGATTCTCCACCATGGCGCGGATGAGCCCCAAGGGATCGACACCGAAATGCGAGCGGAACCGGCGGTCCTCGATGGCGATGATCGCTTGCGGAACATAAGCCGGCAGATCGGCGAGGCGGACATCGTCGCCATAGAAGGCGCCGCGCTCGGCGAGCACCGTTCCGTCGGCGGCGAGCACCATGATGCCGGGCTCGCGCGCCGGGATCTGGAACAGGCCCTTCTGGTCGAGGCTCATCCATAGATAGCCGAAACCGGCCGCGCCGGCGAAGACGGCCCAGAAGACGAGGGCGAGGAACAGGCTGAAGATGCGAAAGCCCGAGCGGCGCCGGCGCCTTGGGCCTCGGCTGGGCGGCACGCTGCTGTTCCTGCCGCCGCGACCGCCGCCGCCACCGCCGAAAAGCGAGGGCTCGCGGCGCTGTTCATGCCCTCGGCCGCGCTGCCTCTGACCCCTGCCGTTAGTCCCCATGAATCGTTGCCTTAAGTGACCCCGCGCCTGAAGCATCGATGAGGGTGATTAACCCTGTCTAAATGCCGCCCGGTCAGGGTGGGAAGGCGGACGATCAACTGATTTTCGCGCCAATCCCGAGCGAAACTAGGCGATAGGAATGACGTTTAATCATGTCGTCATCATGGCCTGATTCTTTGGAACAAAAGCTGTTCATTGCCGGACTCTCAAGGGCGTGTCAGAGTTGCCGAGGGGAGCGGATTAGGGCGCAACCATGGCGAAGGCGGAAGCCGACGGTTCAGGAATCGTATATGCGCTCGAGCGCCTGTCGCGGCTCATGCGCGCGGCGGAGTTCGGCAATGGACTCAATCCTGCCCAATGGGAAGCCTTGCGCTTCCTGGCGCGCGCCAATCGCTTTTCCAATTCGCCCGGCGCCCTGACGCGCTATCTCGGCGCCACCAAGGGGACGATCTCCCAGACGGTCAAGGCGCTCGAACGCAAGAAGCTCATTGAGAAGAGCGAAAGGCCGGGCGAGAAACGCTCGGTGGTGCTGCGGCTGTCGGCCGCCGGCACGGCCATGATGGCGAAGGACCCGTGGTCGGCGCTCGCCCAAAGCTGCGATGCCCTTGGCGGCAAGACGCGCCGGCGCATGGACAGGGGCTTGGCCGAAGTGCTGGCGCAGGAAGTCACCCGCCGCCTCGGTCCCACTTTCGGCTCCTGCACGACCTGCCGTTTCTGGCGGGCGGAGGGGCGCAGCGATGATGCGCTAGGCCCGCATCTGTGCATGCTCTTCGATGAGCCCCTGGCCGAGATCGAGACGACGCAAATCTGCATCGCCCACGAGCAGGCGGGTTAGGTCGCTCCTAGGCCGCAGCGATCATTGCCGGCGCGCAGGCGCGCACATCCTCGCCGACATAGGTCTCGAACTTGGCGAAGTTCTTGATGAACATCTGAACCAGCTTGTGCGCCTGGATGTCATAGGCGGCGGGGTCGGCCCAGGTGTCGCGCGGATTGAGCAGCCTCGCATCGATGCCCGGAACGGCGAGCGGCACTTCGAAGCCGAAATGCGGGTCCTTGCGCATCGGCTGGTTCTTGAGCGCGCCCGAGAGGGCGGCATCGAGCAGCGCGCGTGTGACCGCGATCGGCATGCGCTTGCCCTTGCCATAGGCGCCGCCGGTCCAGCCGGTATTGACCAGCCAGCATTCGACCTTGTGGCGGGCGATGAGATCGCGCAGCAGCGCGCCATAGACGCTCGGATGGCGCGGGATGAAGGGGGCGCCGAAACAGGCCGAGAAGGTCGCCTGCGGCTCGACCACGCCACGCTCGGTGCCGGCGACTTTCGCCGTGTAGCCGGAGAGAAAGTGATACATGGCCTGTGCCGCGGTCAGGCGCGCGATCGGCGGCATGACGCCGAAGGCATCGGCGGTGAGCATGACGATCGTCTGCGGCAGAGGTGCCAGGCCACTGCTGCTGGCGTTGGGAATGTAGCTCAGCGGATAGGCCGAACGCGTATTCTCGGTGAGCGATCCGTCATCGAGGTCGAGCTTGCGGGTCTCCTGGTCCATGACGACATTCTCGAGCACGCTGCCCCAGCGCTGCGTCGTGGCGTAGATGTCGGGCTCGGCCTCTTCAGACAGGCGGATCACTTTCGCATAGCAGCCGCCTTCGAAATTGAAGATGCCGTCATCCGACCAGCCATGCTCGTCATCGCCGATGAGGGTGCGCCTGGGATCGGCCGAGAGCGTCGTCTTGCCGGTGCCGGAGAGACCGAAGAACACCGCACTTCGGCCTTTCTCATCGACATTGGCCGAGCAATGCATCGGCATGACGCCTTTCCCGGGCAAGAGGTAATTGAGCGCCGTGAAGACGGACTTCTTCATTTCGCCCGCATATTGCGTGCCGCCGATGAGCACGAGCCCGTGAGTGAGGTCGCAGGCGATCACGGTTTCCGAGCGCACGCCATGGCGCTGAGGGCTGGCCTTGAAGCTCGGCAGGTCGATGATGGTGAGTTGAGGGATGAAGCTTTCGAGATCGTGCGCCTCAGGCCTGATCAGGAGATGGCGGATGAACAGCGCGTGCCAGGCATATTCGCAGATGACGCGCACCGAGAGCCGGTGCTGTGGGTCGGCGCCGCCATAAAGGTCCTGCACATAGAGATGCTTGTCCTTGGCATGAGCCAGCATGTCGCGCTTGAGGGTGGCGAAATGCTCTGGCGAGATGGCCTTGTTGTTGTCCCACCAGACCGACGGCTCGCTCTGCTCGTCGCGCCGGATGAACTTGTCATTGGGCGAGCGGCCGGTATGGCTGCCGGTCGAGACCACCAGCGCGCCGCCTTCGGCCACGCGTCCCTCGCCTCGGCGGAGCGCCTCCTCATAGAGCTGGGGCACACCGGAATTGAAGGCGACCGAGCGCGGCTCCGTGACGATCAAGGGGACATTGGCGTTGAAGCGGCCTGAGTGATGCAAGGTTGTTCCTCCCTGAATTTTTCGCCGAACCGGCAAGGTAGGGGGAAGGGCAGCAAGAAACAAGCCAGAAAGATGTCTTTAACTCATGGTTTCTGCGGTATCGACCCTCATACTGTTGACTGTTTCGCATCATGAATTTCTAGCTCTCTGCGCCAGGGCGACAAAGGCTTGACGCAGGTCGGCGGCCTTTTCCGCCGGCTGGTCGAAGGCGAGCCGCAGCACCTTGCCTTCGAGCTCGAGATGGGCGCCGTCAGGGTCGATGGCCGTGACCCGCCATTTTCCAGGCTGGGCCTTGAGGAGCTTCACCGCATAGAGCTCGACCGCATCGGCATGATCCTCATTCATGTGATCGATGGCGCCTTGCGCCGACGCCATGACCGCCGTTGCTGCGCTTTCTGGCAGGAAGACCTCATCGGGTTCCATGGTTTCGATCCGGCCGAAGCCTGCCACGGCATGTATTTTTTCAGGGACGAGGCGCCAGAAGGAGAAATCCGGGAAATCGAGATAGGTCTGGGCCGCCGGATGGTGTCGGGCATAGCGCTGAGCGATTTCCGAAGCGTCAAGTTTTTCGAATCGCCCCATGATGGTGACCCTGGGACCGGTCAGTGCGTCGCCCGTAGTAGGTATTTCGCTAACCATGATGCTGGCCTCAGGGTTAGCTTCGATATTGCGCGTATGCCAGGCCAGCCGCGAGATGAAGATGACGGGGTAGCCTTGCCCGTCGGTGGCGATATTGGCGAGCGAGACATAGGGGCCTCGGGGCTCGCGATTGCTGGTTCCAAGCGCTGCGGTGCGCGCCCGTCTGAGGAGCGCTCGGGCTTCGGTACCGGTAAAGCTGCGGCTGGCAGGAGTTGTCATGGAGGGGTGATTTCCCTAATAGAGTGGGGGTAGACCGAATACGGGGGCGCCACATTTTGCGCCAGTTCCAAGGTTACAGCCGCGTTAGTGTTTAACCATGGGATCAATAGGACCACATGCCGACGATCGCTCTTGTCGATGACGACCGCAATATTCTGACGTCCGTCGGAATCACTCTGGAAGCTGAGGGCTACCAGGTCCAGAAGTATTCGGACGGTGCCGCGGCACTCCAGGGCTTGCAGGATTCTCCCCCCGACATGGCCATCTTCGATATCAAGATGCCGCGCATGGACGGGATGGAGCTGTTGCGCCGCATTCGCCAGAAATCCGATCTGCCGATCATCTTCCTGACCTCGAAGGACGATGAGATCGACGAATTGTTCGGCCTCAAGATGGGCGCCGATGATTTCATCAAGAAGCCCTTCTCGCAGCGTCTGTTGGTCGAGCGCGTCAAGGCGGTCCTGCGCCGCGCCGTGCCGCGTGACGCCGCCGCGCAGCCGCAGGAGGCTGCCAAGACCATCGATCGCGGCAAGCTGTCCATGGATCCCGATCGTCACTCCTGCACCTGGGACCAGAAGCCGGTGACCTTGACGGTCACCGAATTCCTGATCCTGCAGTCGCTGGCCCAGCGCCCCGGCATCGTCAAGAGCCGCGACGCGCTGATGGATGCCGCCTATGACGATCAGGTCTATGTCGACGACCGTACGATCGACAGCCACATCAAGCGGCTGCGCAAGAAATTCAAGCTCGTCGATGATGATTTCGATGGCATCGAGACGCTTTACGGCGTCGGCTATCGATTCAAGGAGTCCTGATCGCCGAAGCAATATAGGTTGGGCAGGGAATGGTGACGGGCGTCGAGACACCCGACCGGATCGAGATCGAGGAAGCAACCACATCCGAGGCGGTCGCCGAGCGCGAACGCAGCCTCGCCTGGTGGATTCATCGCCTCGCCCCGGCAAGCCTGACCAGCCGCATCGTCCTCCTCAACATCGCAGGGCTGATCGTCCTCGTCCTCGGCATTCTCTATTTCAATCAGTTCCGCCAGGGCCTGATCGATGCCAGGGTGCAGAGCCTGATGCCGCAGGCCAACATCATCGCCGCTGCGGTGGCGGGCCAGGCGACCGTCGACACGGGCTCGATCGTCATCGATCCCGATGCGCTCATCAATTCGCAGGACGATACCGCCGCTGACGCCGAGCAGCTGCGCGATCTCGATTTTCCGATCAACCCGGAGAATGCCGGGCCGATCCTGCGCCGTCTCCTCGCCTCGACGTCGATTCGCGCCCGCATCATCGATCCCGATGGCAATCTCGTGGTCGACAGCCGCTATCTCTATGGCCGGGGCGAGATCACCCAGCGCGAATTGCCGCCCTTCGACGGCAAGCCGGATACGATCTGGATGCGCTGGTGGAAGCGTCTCAATGACTGGCTGTTCACCAACGACTATCCGCACCAGAAGGACTATGGCGTCGACAACGGCAAGGAATTCCCGGAAGTCCTCGCTGCCCTGAACGGCGCCTCGGTTTCGATCGTCCGGATCAACGACCAGAACGAGATCATCGTGTCGGTGGCGGTCCCCATCCAGCGCTTCCGCGCCGTGCTCGGCGCGCTCGTGCTCTCGACCTCGGGTGGGGAGATCGACAATGTGCTCCTCGCCGAGCGCAAGATCGTGCTCTTCACTTTCGGCTTCGTGGCGCTGGTCACCATCCTGCTCTCGGTGTTCCTCGCCGGCACCATCGCCGAGCCGATCCGCCGTCTCGCCAGCGCCGCCGAGCGGGTCAGGCGCGGCGTCAACAAGCGTGTCGAGATTCCCGATTTCACCCAGCGGCGCGACGAGATCGGGCATTTGTCGGGGGCGCTGCGCGACATGACGACGGCGCTCTACAATCGAATCGAGGCGATCGAGGCCTTTGCCGCCGATGTCTCGCATGAGCTCAAGAACCCGCTCACCTCCTTGCGCAGCGCGGTGGAGACGCTGCCCTTCGCCAAGACCGAGGACCAGCGCAATCGCCTGGTCGAGGTGGTAAAGGACGACGTGCGCCGGCTCGATCGCCTGATCACCGATATCGCGGGCGCCTCCAGGCTCGATGCCGAGCTGGCGCGCTCCGAGGCGAACCCGCTCAATGTCGCCGAGGTGCTGGACACGCTGGTCTCCTTCGCCAATGAGACGCGCAAGGACAATCAGGCGGCGATCACGCTCGAAGTGCAGCCGCCGCCCGCGGCGATCCCGCGCGAGCGGGCCTTCGTCATTCTCGGCCACGATACGCGGCTCGGCCAGGTGGTGCGTAATCTCATCGACAATGCGCGCTCTTTCGCGCCCGCCCAGTCGACCATCCGGGTACGCGTGCGCCGCCTGCAATATTATGTCGAGTTCCGCGTCGAGGACGAGGGGCCGGGCATTCCGCCGGAAAATCTCGAGCGCATCTTCGAGCGCTTCTATACCGATCGTCCGGAAGGCTCCTTCGGCAAGAATTCGGGTTTGGGACTGTCGATCTCGCGCCAGATCGTCGAAGCCCATAAGGGCCGCATCTGGGCCGAGAACCGCTATGGCAAGGCGCCCCAGGGCGGCGAGCGGCCCATTCTGGGCGCCCGTTTCATCGTCCGTATCCCCGCCATCCCGCAGGACTGGGTGGCCGCCGAAGATGGCTGACGCCGACGCTGCCAGGATCACCTTGCATGCAAGCTGTGTAGCGCTGGGCGATGACGGCATATTGATCTTAGGGCCGCCGGGATCGGGGAAATCGGACCTTGTCCTCAGGCTCCTCGATCAGCCCGGCTATGGGACCGGACCTAAGCTGATCCGCGGGCGGCTCGTTGCAGATGATCAGACGGTCATCGAAAGGCGAGGACCTGCGTTGTTCGCGACGGCGCCTCAGCCGATAGCGGGCCTGCTCGAAATCAGGGGGCAGGGGATCGTGAAGGTGGATCACTTGCCGGAGGCGCGGCTCACCCTCGTGGTCAGGCTCATGCCGGCGACCGAGATTGAACGCCTGCCTGACAATGCCCAAATCAACCGGATCGCCGGCGTGGTGCTGCCCGAGATCGCCATCGATCCGTCCAAGGTGACGGCCACGGCGCGCATCCGCGCCGTCCTCACCGCGGTGCCTCACGATGAACTGCGGCAAATTCGGCAAGGTGGGGCTTGATATTGCATATGGCAGCACTTCCCGGCACATTCGCCCACCCTAGATCACGATCACTTCAGGTCGTGAGCGACCTGAAGTGATGAACGTGATCGGAATCTCAATATTGCGCGTGATCGGACGGAAAACCGGTGTCCACTTTTCCTGATCACGCGCTAAAGGAATAGGATATGTTCCGGTGGAGCATTTGAATTCATGATCGGACTTGTTCTGGTCACCCATGGGCGGCTGGCGGAAGAATTCCGGTCTGCGCTGGAGCATGTTGTCGGTCCGCAGCAGAATCTGGTGACGGTCTCGATCGGCCCGGATGACGAACTGGAGAAACGCCGCGCCGACATCATGGCCGCCATCCAGGTGGCTGACACCGGGCAGGGCGTCATCGTGCTCACCGACATGTTCGGCGGCACGCCCTGCAATCTCGCCATTTCGCTGCTCGAGAACGGCCGGGTCGAGGTCCTCGCCGGCGTGAACTTGCCCATGCTGGTCAAGCTCGCCCGCATCCGCGGCGACTCATCGCTCGAGACCGCGGTCGTCAAGGCCCAGGAGGCTGGACGCAAATACATCAATATCGCGAGCCAGATCTTGAGCGGATAATGGCGGATCCCCATACGCGACATTTCCTGATCATCAACAGCCGCGGTCTCCACGCCCGGGCCTCGGCCAAATTCGTGAAATGCGCCGAGCAGTTCGACGCCGAGATCCTGGTCAGCCGCGACAGCCAGACGGTCCCCGGCACCTCGATCATGGGCCTGATGATGCTGGCGGCGACCCCCGGCTCCTCCATCCAGGTGACGGCTGCCGGGCCCCAGGCCATTGCTGCGCTCGATGCCCTGGGCGCCCTGATCGCCGACAAGTTCGGCGAGGAATAGTCCAAGATATAAAGATTTCTTTATATCTTTATGGACACGCCGGGACCGGCCTGCTATAGGCTCCCGCCAATTCCACCCATCAACTGAAGCAGGGATCTGTCATGGCGAGTTCCAAGGATTTTCATGTTGCCGATATCGGCCTGGCCGACTGGGGCCGCAAAGAGATCGAGATGGCCGAGGTGGAGATGCCGGGCCTGATGGCGATCCGCGAGGAGCTGGGGCCTAAGCAGCCGCTGAAAGGTGCCCGCATCTCGGGCTCGCTTCATATGACCATCCAGACCGCCGTCCTGATCGAGACCCTGGTGGCGCTCGGCGCCGAGGTGCGCTGGGCCTCCTGCAACATCTTCTCGACTCAGGACCATGCCGCCGCCGCCATTGCCAAGCGCGGCATTCCGGTCTTCGCCTTCAAGGGCGAGAGCCTCAAGGAATATTGGGAATTCACCGGCCGCATCTTCGACTGGCCGGGCGAGCCCGCCAATATGATCCTCGATGACGGCGGCGACGCCACGCTCTTCATTCTCCTGGGCGCCAAGGCGGAGAAGGATCCCTCCCTCATCGCCAATCCGACGAATGAGGAAGAGGAATGCCTCTTCGCCGAGATCAAGAAGCGCCTCAAGGCGAGCCCCGGCTGGTTCTCCAAGATCAGGGCCTCGATCAAGGGCGTTTCCGAGGAGACGACGACGGGCGTCCATCGCCTCTATGACCTGCAGAAGAAGGGCGAGCTTCCCTTCCCGGCGATCAACGTCAATGACAGCGTCACCAAGTCGAAATTCGACAACAAATATGGCTGCCGCGAATCGCTCGTCGATGCGATCCGGCGCGGCACCGATGTGATGATGGCGGGCAAGGTCGCCCTCGTCTGCGGCTATGGCGATGTCGGCAAGGGCTCGGCCCAATCGCTGAAAGGGGCAGGCGCGCGCGTCATCGTGACCGAGATCGACCCGATCTGCGCGCTGCAGGCGGCCATGGACGGCTTTTCCGTGATGACCATCGAGGATGCGCTGCCGACCGCCGACATCTTCGTCACCGCCACCGGCAACAAGGACGTCATCACCGTCGATCACATGCGCCAGATGAAGGACATGGCGATCGTCTGCAACATCGGCCACTTCGACAACGAGATCCAGGTTTCCGATCTCCGGAACTTCCAGTGGACCAACATCAAGCCGCAGGTCGACATGATCCATTTCCCCAAGGGGAACCGGATCATCCTCCTGTCGCAGGGTCGCCTGGTCAATCTCGGCAACGCCACCGGCCATCCGAGCTTCGTGATGTCGGCGTCCTTCACCAACCAGACGCTGGCGCAGGTCGAGCTCTACGCCAATGCCGGCAATGGCAAGTACAAGAACGAGGTCTATGTGCTGCCCAAGACGCTGGACGAGAAGGTCGCCCGCCTCCATCTCGCCAAGCTTGGCGTCAAGCTGACCAAGCTCAAGGACGAGCAGGCTTCCTATATCGGCGTCACCAAGGAAGGCCCCTACAAGCCCGACTACTATCGCTACTAGTTTTGAACAGCATACGCCGCAGGATTCCTGCGCCGGGACTTTGCTTGTATATCTTCCCCATGAGCGGACGGCGGGTGATTCGGCCCGCCGGCTGACGCCGTGAGCATGCGTCGCATGAGGATTGGGATCGGGGCGCTCCCGAAAGGATATTCAGGAAGGCAATGCGCAGAGACTGTGCCTCTATATGCACATTTGTCGGCGGCTGGACGACAAGGCTCGGCGCATCTCTTCCCGTCATGGCCTGGGGCGTGGCACCGGCTGCCGCGCAAGGCGACTGGGGCCATGACTTCGCCACGCGTTTTGCCGATGATCCGCTGACCTTTTCCGCCCTTTTTGCGTCCGCCGCCGTTTTCCTGTGGGCGTTCTTCGTCATCCGCAAGCTCATTCGCGAGGAGCAGGCCGCCGAGCGGCGGGCGCGCGAGCTCGAGACCGCGCTCAATGAGAGCGAGGCGATACTGACGGCGGAGCCGGCCGTCCTCATGGTCTGGCATGGCCGTGAGGGCCTGCCCAACCGGATTGCCGGCGACATGCGGGGCGTGGTCAAGGTCCCGGCCGACAAGGACAGGCTTCTCGACTTCCCCTCCTGGCTCGATGCCGAATCGGCGGGGGCACTCAACGACGCGGTCGCCCTCATGCGTGATCAGGGCGCGCCCTTCAATATCGGCATCCGCACGCTCGAAGACGAGCTTCTCGAAGCCGACGGCCGCACCGCCGGCGGCTTCACCACCTTGCGGCTTAGGCCGCTTGCCGGCGAGCGCCGCCAGGTCACCGAGCTCGCCTATGATGCCCGCCGCCTCGGCAAGCAGGTCGAGCGCCTGAGCGCGGTGCTCGACGCCGCACCCTTCCCGATCTGGCTCAAGGACACGAATGGCGAGACGATCTGGGTCAATGACAGCTATATCAAGGCGGTCGAAGCGGCCGATGTCGATGCCGTCATCGCCAACCGGATCGAGATCGTCGACGACTCGAGGATCGAGCCGCCGCAAGGTGGCCAATCGTCGAGCCTCAAGGGCCGCAGCCATGCGGTGATCGGCGGCACCAAATGCGCCCTCGACGTCCATGAGATCAGGCTTGCCGACGGCTTTGCTCGTTTCGCCATCGACGTCACGCCGATCGAGAATGCGCGCAAGGAGCTGAAGCGCCATATCCAGGGCCATGCCTCGACCCTCGACAAGCTCGACACCGCGATCGCGATCTTCGGGCCCGACCAGCGGCTCCTGTTCCATAATTCGGCCTATGCCGAGCTCTGGTCTCTCGATCCGGACTGGCTGGCCCTGGGGCCGAGCGACGGCGAGATCCTCGACCGCTTGCGCGAGCTGCGCCGCCTGCCCGAGCAGGCCAATTACCGCGACTGGAAGGCCAAGCAGCTGCAGGCCTTTACGACGCTCGAGACGCGCGAAAGCTGGTGGTATTTGCCCGACGGGCGCTCCTTGCGCGTGATCTGCGAGTTGCATCCTTTCGGCGGCACCACCTATCTCTATGAGAATGTCACCAAGGAGATCCAGCTCGAGAGCCGCTACAATGAATTGATCGGCGTCCAGCGCGAGACCCTCGACAATCTGCATGAGGCTGTCGCTTTGTTCGGCACCGACGGGCGGCTCAAGCTGCACAATCCGGCCTTTGCCCGCTTCTGGTCGCTCGATCCCGCCTTCCTCGACCGCCAGCCGCATATCGACCCGGTCATCGACCAGTGCCGCAAGCTGCTCGCCGACGACCTCGTCTGGGACGAGCTCAAATACGGCATGACCAGCCTCGACACCGGTCGCAAGCCGCTCAAAGGACGACTCAACCGGCCCGACGGCCTGGCACTCGAATATGCCTTCGTGCCCCTGCCCGACGGCAACGCGCTTCTGACCTATGTAGATGTGACCGACTCGCAGCGCATCGAGAACGCCTTGCGCGAGCGCGCCGAGGCGCTCGAGGCGGCCGACCGCCTGAAGACCGGCTTCATGTCGAACGTCTCCTATGAATTGCGCACGCCGCTCACCAACATACTGGGCTTCGCCGAGAGCCTGTCGCTCGGCATTGCCGGCGACCTCAAGCCCAAGCAGCAGGAATATCTGCGCGACATCCAGGATTCGTCCCAGGATCTTCTCGTCATCATCGACGCCATTCTCGACCTGACGACGATCGATGCCGGCGCCATGGAGCTCAGGCTTTCCGAGATCGATGTCGTCGATATCATGCAGCAGGTGGGCGAGGGCCTTGGCCAATGGATGACCAAGCGCGACCTGACCTTGAACATCGAGGTCGCCGAGGACGCGGCGCGCTTCGTGGGCGATCCCAAGCGGGTGCAGCAGATCCTGCACAATCTCCTGGCCAACGCCATCGGCTTCTCCTCGGAAGGCGGCATCATCCGCATGGGGGCGGCGCATGATGGCGACGACATCCTGCTCTGGGTCGCCGATACCGGCCGCGGCATCGACCCCGAATTCCAGAAGCGGGTCTTCGACCGCTTCCAGTCCAAGCCCATGCCGGGCGGCCATAGGGGCCCCGGCTTGGGGCTTGCCATCGTCAAGAGCTTCGTGGAATTACATGGTGGGCGTGTTTCCTTGCGGTCGCAGGTCAACAAGGGCACGACCGTCATCTGCCGCTTCCCGATGCGTGGCCCCCACGCGCAGGATCGCGGTTCCCACGAGCATAGGCGCGGCACCGTCGCCGCGTGACCGATCCGGACAGCATGGCCTCATTTGCACGACAGCTGAAAGACACCGAAGCAACCGCCGCTCTGGGCGCCGAGCTTGCGCTGATGGCCAGGGCCGGCAGCGTCATCTGCCTGCATGGCGAATTGGGCTCGGGCAAGACCACTTTGGCGCGCAGCTTCATCCAGGCCCTGGCGGGCGAGGAAATCGAGGTGCCCTCGCCGACCTTCACCCTGGTCCAGACCTATGACACGACCCGGGTGCCGGTCGCCCATATCGATCTCTATCGTTTGGGGGCACCGGACGAGCTGGGCGAACTCGGGCTGGACGAGCTTCTCCTGACCCATCAGCTGATCGTGGAATGGCCGGAGCGCTTGAGGGCCGACTTTTCGGCCGACCGGCTCGACATCAAGCTCACGACGGCGGGCAAGGGCCGGAACGCGGAACTCGCAGGCTCCGGCGCCTGGGCGCTGGCGCTGAAGCGGCTCACGGCAATCGCCGATTTCCTGAAGGACACGGCCTGGGCCAAGGCGCGTCGCGTGTTCCTCGAAGGCGATGCCTCTTTCCGGCGCTATGAGCGCCTGGTCATGGGGAAGAAGACGGCGGTGCTGATGGACATGGCCGAGCGCCCTGACGGTCCCATCGTGAAGCACGGCAAGCCCTACAGCGCCATTGCGCATCTGGCTGAGAACATCAAGGCGGTGCTGGCGGTGAACACCTGCCTCGAGGAGCAGGGCTATAGCGCGCCCAAAATATTCGCTGCCCGAGCCAAGACGGGCTTGGCCGTCATCGAGGACCTAGGCTCGGACGTCTATGGCAAGAAGATGCTGCGCGGCGACGACATGACCGAGCCGCTGGAAGAAGCGGTGCGCCTCCTGGCCGACATGGCGGGCAAAGCCTGGCCGCAGAAGGTCGCTATCCCGGACAATGGCTGGCATCATATTTTGGCCTATGACCGCGACGCCATGACCATCGAGGTCGAGCTGGTGCTGGACTGGTTCTGGCCCTTCGCCAAGGCCTCGATCCCTTCCGACAAGGATCGTGCCGAGTTCCTCGCCATCTGGTCCGACCTCTTCCCGCTCGCCGAGCATGATGAGCCGGTGTGGATCCTGCGCGACTACCATTCGCCCAATCTGATGTGGCTGCCGGAACGGCGTGGCCTGAAGCGGGTCGGCATCATCGACACGCAGGACTGTGTCTTGGGCCATCCCGCTTTCGACGTGGCCTCGCTCCTTCAGGATGCGCGCGTCGACGTCGATTTCGCTCTGGCCGACCGGTTGCTCGACAAATATTGCGCGCTGCGAGAGGGCAAGCCCGGCTTCGACGAGGCGGCTTTCCGCTCGGCCTATGCCTTCTTCGGCGCACAGCGGGCGACGAAGATCCTCGGCATCTTCGCCCGTCTCGCCAAGCGCGACGGCAAGCGCGGTTATTTACGCCACATGCCGCGCGTGTCGCGCTATCTCGAGCGCAATCTCGGCCATCCGCGGCTCGGCAACCTGCGCCAATGGTATGACCGCCACTTGCCGCAGTCTTTGAGGGAATCACTGCCGCAATGAGCGATCTCGGAAAGCGAGCCATGATCATGGCGGCGGGCTTCGGCCAGCGCATGCGTCCCTTGACCAACGGCAAGCCCAAGCCGCTCGTGGAAGTGGCGGGAAAGCCGCTCATCGACTATGGCCTTGAGCATCTGAGCGATGCCGGCTGCGACCTCGCCGTGGTCAATGTCCATTATCTCCCCGATCAGATCGAGGCCTGGGCCAGACGGCACTCATCGCCCCGCATCGTCATTTCGGATGAGCGTGGCGAGCTGCTCGATACCGGCGGCGGCATCCTCAAGGCCTTGCCACTCCTGGGGGAAGCACCTTTCTTCGTGGTCAACAGCGATTCGATCTGGATCGACAGCGGTAAGCCGGCGCTCGAACGCCTCATCGCCCGCTGGGATGATCGGCGCATGGACTGCCTGCTTTTGCTCTGTCACCCCGAAAGGACCATCGGCTATGATGGCCGTGGCGATTTCCTGATCGATGCCGAGGGCCGGCTCACCGGCAGGCCCAAGCCGGGCGAGACGGGCCTGGCCTATATCGGCGCCTATCTCGTGCATCCGAGGCTCTTCGCCAATGTTCGCTTGTCGAAATTCTCCATGAACCTTTTGTGGGACAGGGCTATTGCTGAGAGGCGTCTTTACGGGATCGAGCATGAGGGGCAGTGGCTGCATGTCGGCACGCCGGATGCCATCCCCTTGGCCGAGCGCGCCCTCGGCGCGTGATGGGAGCGAGGCGTGAGCCTCCGGCTGTTCACGATCCCCGCCGACGTCGCCTTCCTGCCGGCGCTGACGCGCGCAATTCTCTCAGGCGACATTCCTTCCGCCACAGCGCCGCCGCGCGTGGAAGATCTGCCGCGCTGGACCATCCTTTTGCCGACCAGGCGTGCCGTGCGCAGCCTGCAGCGCAGCTTCCTCGGCGCCGCCGGGCGCGAGGCGATGCTCCTGCCGCGCATCCGGCCCATTGGCGATGTCGATGAGGATCTGCTCGGTCCCGATATCCCGGGCGCCTCGCCGCACGAAGATCATCTGGCGACCGCCATTTCGACACTCGAACGCGAAGCGCTCCTCATCCGGCTGATCGACGAATGGGCCGCGGCGCATCCCGAGGAAAGGCTTGCTTTCGAGATCGCCGGCTCTCCCTCGCAGGCCATTGCGCTGGCGCAGAGTCTCGCCGAGCTACTCGACACCTTCGAAACCGAGGAGGTCGATCTCAATCGTCTGCCGGAGCTGTTCACGGCCGATCTCGCCGAGCACCGCAATTCGATCCTGAGCTTTCTCGCGATCATTCGCGAGAAGCTGCCGGTCGAGCTCTTCATGCTGGGCCGCCTCGGGCCCATGGAGAGACGCAGCCGCCTGCTCAGGCTCGAAGCACGCCGCCTCGCTGAAACGAAGCCTGAGACACCCATCATCGCCGCGGGCTCGACAGGCTCCATACCGGCGGCGGCCGAGCTTCTGAAGACGATCGCCTCTCTTCCCCAAGGCGCGGTCGTCCTGCCGGGCCTCGACCAGACGATGAGCGAGGAGAGCTGGCGCCATGTCGGTCCCCAACATCCGCAATTCGGCCTGAAGCGCCTTCTCGACGGCTGGCATGTGAAGCGCGACGAGGTGGAAATGCTGCCGGGCGTCGAAGGCCTCAGGCGCAACGCGGCGCGCATGTGGCTCGCCTCCGAGATCATGCGCCCGACGCCCACGGCTTCGACCTGGCGCGATACTTTGAACTCGGGCCGTGCGCACATCGTGCGCGGCATGGAGAAAGTCAGCCTGGTCGAGGCGCGCGACCACCATCAGGAGGCCCAGGTCATCGCCCTGGCGATGCGCGAGGCCCTGGAGGATCCGAAGAAGACCGCGGCTCTGGTGACACCCGACCGCGATCTGGCCCGGCGCGTGATCAGCGCCCTCAAGCGCTGGGGGATCGAGATCGACGATTCGGCCGGTGAGCCGCTCATCCGCCGGCCGCTGGGCTCTTTGGTCGCCGCCCTGATCGACTACACGCTCACCGATTTTGCCATTCACGAATTCGCCAAGCTGCTGCATCACCCGCTGGCGCATTTCGGCTGGCTGCCTGAGAAAGCGCAGAAGGCGCAAGCCATAATCGACCTGGCCTTGTTGCGCGACGGCCGCGACCGTCTCGAACCCGTAGCGATTGCCGAAGCGCTGGAGCGCGCGCGCCAGGAGGCACGGACGAATCACCATGCCCATCTGGCCCTGAAGCGGCTCGGTGACGATGATTGGGCATTGGCGAAGGACTATGCGCTGAGAATCGCCGGGGCTCTTGGCGCCCTGGCGCAAGACAGGGCGGCGTCGGCGCCGCTCAACCGGCATATCGGCCTGCTCATGGCGGCATTGGCGGCGACCGTCGATGACATGGCCGACCCGCACGCGGCCGAAGCGCTGGACAAGCTCGTCCTATCGATGGGGGATGCGGAACACTTCCTGCCCGATTGCGACCGGCAGCGCGCCTTGATGTTCCTCACGAGCTGGCTGCGCCGTCTGCCGGTGCGCCTGCCGCTGCATCATCCTCGCCTCACCATCCTGGGTTTGCTCGAAGCGCGCCTGATCAATCCCGATCTCGTGATCATGGGCGGGCTCACGGAGGGAAGCTGGCCGGCCCAGCCCGATCCCGGACCGTGGATCAACCGGCCGATGCGCGCGATGCTTGAGCTGATGCAGCCCGAGCGCAGCATCGGCCTTACCGCCCATGATTTTGCGCAAGGCTTTGGCGCCAAGGAGCTGGTCCTCACCTGGTCCAAGCGCGTCAAGGAGCAGCCGGCCGTCGCCTCGCGCTGGGTATTGCGGCTCGAAATGATCCTTGCGGCGACCAGCGTCCCTTATGAGGCGGGCATGCAATGGCTCGCCTGGGCAAAAAGCTTCGACGATGCCAAGGGCGATCGCCGCGTCGCAATGCCGAGGCCCAAGCCGCCTGTCGCGGCCAGGCCGAGGAGCCTGTCGATCACCCAGGTCGAGAAGCTGATGCGCGATCCTTACCGCATCTATGCCGAGAAGGTGCTCAAGCTTCAGCCCCTGTCGCCCATAGGTGCTGCGGCCGATTTCGGCCTCCGGGGCAATCTCGTCCACAAGGCGTTCAATCTCTTCGCCATGGCTTATCCGGTCGAATTACCCGACGACGCCGAGATGCAGCTGCGCAAGATCGGGCGGGAGGTTTTCGAGCCGTACTTCGCCGATGCCGATGTATCGGGCTTCTGGTGGCCGCGTTTCGAGCGCATCGTGCCCTGGTTCATCGGCGAGGAACGACAGTTGCGCGAAGGCATCGTTCGCACTTATGCCGAGGTCGCGGCCGCCTATCGCTTCGACGGCTTCACCTTGACGGGCCGCGCCGACCGCATCGACATCCTCAACTCCGGCAAGGCCCGGCTCATCGATTACAAGACGGGCCGCATACCGACGAGTCCGCAGGTGAAGTCGGGATTGGCGCCGCAGCTCACCCTCGAAGCCGCCATGCTTTCCGAAGGCGGCTTTGAAGCGGTTTCGCCCATCGAAACGAGCGAGCTTCTCTATATCAAGCTGTCGGGCGGCGAACCGCCGGGGCTGCTGGCGCCGGTCACCGAGATCGAGGTCATGGCGAAGGCCCATGAGCATCTCGAAAAGTTCAAGGCGCTGATGCGGGCCTATGATGATGTGACGCATGGCTATATTCCGCGCGCGGCGATGGAGAAGGAGCAGGATACATCGCCCTTCGACCATCTCTCGCGCTGGCGTGAATGGTCGATTGCCGAGGAGGAGACATGAATCTCCGCCTGAATGTCGCGAGCGATGAACAGCGTCTCGCCTCCAATCCGTTGCGGTCAGTGTGGGTCGCGGCCAATGCCGGCTCTGGCAAGACGCATGTTCTGATCGACCGTGTCATCCGGCTGATGCTTTCAGGCACGGCGCCCGACAAGATCCTGTGCATCACCTTCACCAAGGCGGCGGCGGCCGAGATGGCGAGCCGGCTCCACGGGCGGCTCAGTGACTGGGTGACGCTCGCGGATGCGGAACTTGCCCGCCATATCGGCGCCATGGGTCATCAAGAGGTGACGGCCGATACGCTGAAGCGGGCGCGTGAGCTCTTCACCCTGGCGCTCGAGACGCCGGGCGGCTTGAAGATCCAGACCATTCACGCCTTCTGCGAAAGGCTGCTGCAGCTCTTCCCGGTCGAGGCGGGCGTTGTGCCGGGCTTCGAGGTAATGGATGAGCGAAGCTCGGCCGAGCTTCTCGACCAGGCCCGCCGCAGCATCATCGCGGCGGCCGAGACGGGGGGCGATCCGGCGCTCCGGCGCATCGTGGCGCGTGCCCAGGCCGATGCTTTCGATGAATTGCTGCGCACGATCCTTGTCAAGCGCTCCGATCTTTCCGTCGATCTGGGTTACCTTCGCCGGCAACTGGGCCTGAGACCGAATGATACGGCAGCAACAGCCGAGGCCGAGTTCTTTGCCATCGATCCTGTCCTTTATGACCGCATGATCGTCACGCTCGAGGCCTCGTCCGGGGCTGCCGATCAGAAATCGGCCCGCGCCTTGCGCCGCATCAAGGCCTTTGATCTTGACGCCTTCGAGGATCTGTTCCTCACCAAAGGCCGCAAGCCCAAGGCTCCGAGCTCGATCGCGAGCAAGAAGCTGCGAACCGCAGCACCCTGGCTTGCGGAAGCCATCGACGCGGAAATGGCTCGCGTGCTTGCCCTTTTCAGCAAGCGTTCAGCACTCGTCATGATGGAGGCGACGGAAGCGCTGGTCGATGTCGCCGCCCGCATCATCGCCGAATATGAAAGGCTCAAGCGCCTCTATGGCCGCTATGATTTCGAGGACCTCATCTTGCGCACGAGGCGCCTCTTGGTCGAGCAGGTTTCTTCGGCCTGGGTTCTCTACAAGCTCGATGGCGGCATCGACCACATCCTCGTCGATGAGGCCCAGGATACGAGCCCGGCGCAATGGCAGATCGTGAAGGTGCTGGCAGAGGAGTTCTTCGCGGGAAAAGGTGCGCGCAGCGGCGTGATGCGCACGCTTTTCGTTGTCGGCGATCGAAAGCAGTCGATCTTCTCTTTTCAAGGCGCCGATCCGGCGGCTTTCGAGGAAGCCCATCTCTATTTCAAGGCCCGCATCAGTGAGGACGAAGGAGGTTTGGGCAATGTGGCGTTGAATGTTTCCTATCGTTCGACGGCAACGGTGCTCAAAGCAGTCGATGACGTTTTTGAGAATGAGATAGCGCGACGCGGTCTGGTTGTGAAAAATGAGACGGACATCGTGCATGAGGCAGTGCGAAGGGGCTATGCCGGTCGTGTGGAACTATGGCCGGTCATGCTCAAGGACGAGAAGCCTGAGCATGATCCCTGGCTCGTGCCGGTCGATCGCATCGACCGCAACCACCCGGCGCGCAAGTTGGCGCATCGCATCGCTGAAACCATCGCCGGCTGGCTGAGGGAGAAAAGGCAGATCACGGCTCTGGGCCGGCCGGTGCGGCCCAGCGACATCCTGATCCTGGTCAGAAGCCGCAATGATTTCTTCACCAGCATGCTGCGCGAGCTCAACCGCTTGCGGGTGCCGGTGGCGGGCGCCGACCGGGTGACGCTCAATGAGCACATCGCCATCCAGGATCTCCTGGCGCTCGGCCAGTTCATCGTGCTGCCTGAGGACGATCACGCGCTCGCCTGCCTGCTCAAATCACCCTTGATCCGGCATCCGGAGGACCGCGCCTTCAACGATGACGATCTCTTCGCGCTGGCTGAGAGCCGCGGGCGGCAAAGCCTGTGGCGAAGGCTCGAGGACAGCGCGGCGCTGCGGCCGGTCTGCGCCAGGTTGCGCAGATGGATGGCGATCAGCGCCCAAGAATCGCCTTTCGGCTTCTACGCCCGTGTGCTCGGTGAGGACATGCCGAGCGTGAGGCAGAATATCCTGTCGCGCCTCGGTCCCGAGGCGGTCGATCTCATCGATGCCTTCCTCAATCTGGCACTCGACTATGAGCAGCGCGAGACGCCGAGCCTGCAGGGATTCCTGCACTGGTTTACCTCGGCCGACACCGAGATCCGTCGCGATATGGATCAGGCAAGCGACGTGGTGCGGATCATGACCGTGCATGGTGCCAAGGGGCTCGAGGCGCCGATCGTCTTCCTGCCCGACACCTGTTCCATGCCCGATGATCGCAATGAAGTGCAGCCTTTGATGATTCCAGCCCCGGAAGGCAAGGTCGTCCCCTTCTGGCGCTTCGGCGGCGGCGTCGAGGCGCCGGGCGTCACGGCTTTGCGCAATCTCTTGCGCGAACAGCGCATGGACGAATATCGCCGCCAGCTCTATGTGGCGCTGACCCGGGCGCGCGACGAGCTTTATATTTGCGGCTACACGACCGACGAGGCGCCGAAGTCCCAGAGCTGGTATGCGCTGGTCGAGGCGAGCGTCGAGGGACCGCGCGACGCGCAAGGCCTGTTGCGCATCGAAGGCGTGCAGACGGCGCCTCTCGAGGCAGCATCCGAGAGCCTTGCCGGATCGGCAAGCACTGAGAGTGTGCCGGCCTGGATCACGGAAAGGCCACCGCGGGAATTGACGGGCGGCGACTGGGTCAATCCCTCGCGGCTCTTGCGCAAGAAGGTCTCAGGGTCGGCCGCCGCCTTGGAGCAGGGAAGGGCGCTGCATCGGCTCTTCCAGCTCTTGCCCGACATGCCGAGCGGCGGGCGACGCCAGGCGGCGCTGCAGCTTCTCGAAAGGCGCAAGATCACCGGCAGCAAGGCCAGGACTCTCGCCGACCGTGTGATCTCCATCATCGAGCATCAGGACTATGCCGCCTATTTCGGCGAAAGCGGCCTGGCGGAAATTCCCCTGGTCGCCGATCTGGGCGAGAAGGGCGTGCTGGCGGGCCAGGTCGACCGTATCGTCGTGACCGGGACCGAGGTCCTGATCCTCGACTACAAGAGCGACCGCGCACCGCCCAAGGACTTGCGCGGTGTCCCGCCTGCCTATGTCGCCCAACTCGCCGCCTATCGCTCGGCCCTTGCCCGGATGTTCCCTGAGAAAACCGTGACGGCAGCGCTTCTGTGGACCGAGATCCCGCAGCTGATGGTCATCCCGCCCGAACTGCTCGCGTGATCGGCGCAAGTAATTGAAAACATGGCGATCGCATTGCCGGCGGTTAGCGGATACAGGGAAGGTACAGGGAAAATTCGCAAAGAGGGTTTTCCCGATCCTGTCGAGAATAAAAAATATAAGTGATAACAAAGGCATGGATAAAATCGGCCGAGATCCCCAGCAGGGAAATCGGAGGTCGCGAAAGTGCCGATCCGGCATCATCGCAACGCTTGGCGCTCATGCCAGCCATGTGACTGGACCGGCCTTGACCCTGAAGGGCCCGGTCCCTACCTTTCGATCAACCGATTCCTATTTCCCCACGAGGTTTCCATGGCAACGCAACCGGTCTCCGATTCTTCCTTCGACGCCGATGTCCTCAAAGCGGATGGTCCGGTGGTAGTCGATTTCTGGGCCGAATGGTGCGGGCCGTGCAAGATGATCGCCCCGGCGCTGGAAGAGATCGCCAAGGAGCTCGGGCCTAAGGTCAAGGTCGTCAAGATCAATATCGACGACAATCCGAAGACGCCGTCGCAATATGGCGTGCGTGGCATTCCCACCCTCATGCTGTTCAAAGGCGGCAAGGTCGCCTCGACCAAGGTCGGTGCGGCGCCCAAGGGCCAGCTCCAGTCCTGGATCGAGCAGTCGATCGCCTGAACCGCAAAAATCGAGACTGTCAAAGGCCGTCCCGGCAAGCATCGGGGCGGCCTTTTCTTTGCTAAAAAATTTCGGGGGCGATGTCGATTGGCAGAGGCGTCTTTCGTCGTGGTGTCGACGCTGGCATAAGCCGGCGCAGCAACGAGGAGAGATATCGATGTTCCGTAGCGTCCTGACGGCCCTGGTTCTGCTGCTTATGGCAGGCCCGGCCTTTTCCCAGTCCGAACCCAAAGGCGACCGGGTCGAAGTCAACGGCATGACGATGTATTATGAGGTTTCGGGCGAGGGCGATCCGCTGATCGTCCTGCATGGCGCCTATATGAATATCCCGACAATGGGCGCCATCATTCCGAAGCTGGCCGAGACGCACAAGGTCTATGCGCTCGAGTTTCAGGGCCATGGCCGCACCACCGACATCGACCGGCCGATCACCTATCCCAATCTGGCGGATGATGTCGCCGCCTTCATGGATAAGGTGGGCATCAAGAAGGCCGATGTTTTCGGCTACTCGATGGGCGCCGGTGCCGGCCTGCAGCTCGCCATCCGCCATCCGGAAAAGGTGAACAAGCTCGTCGCGGCCTCCGTCGCCTATGATGCCGAGGGCTGGCAGCCGGAGTTCAGGGCCTTCATTCCGCAGATGACGGTCGAGATGATTGTCGGCATGCCTTTCGCAGCCGACTATCGCAAACTCGCCGCCAATCCCGACGGCTTCCCGGCCCTGGTCAAGAAGCTGATCGCGCTCGAGCGCGAGCCGATGGCCTGGAAGGCGGATGTCAAGACGCTGAAGGCCCCGGTGCTGATCATTGCCGGCGACGCCGATGTGGTGACGCTCGAACATGCGGTTGCGCTGTTTCGGCTGCTGGGGGGCGGTGCCATGGGCGACATGGGCAAGCCCCTGGCCGCTTCGCGACTCGCCGTGCTGCCGGCGACGTCCCATACCGCCGTCATCGGCCAAGCCGATCTGCTCCATGCCGTCATCGAGCCCTTCCTGAAGGGTGAAAGGCCGAAAGGGATGTTCGAATAACGACCATGCGCATCA
The DNA here is from genome assembly GCA_021828105.1 of Pseudomonadota bacterium. Lineage (GTDB taxonomy): Bacteria > Pseudomonadota > Alphaproteobacteria > Rhizobiales > Aestuariivirgaceae > Taklimakanibacter. The sequence goes on along the minus strand of JAKATG010000033.1, from coordinate 12,520 downwards.
GATATTGAGCGCCGTTTCGATGTGAAGCTTTCACTTTGGCGCGATGCTCAAACTTGTTTTAGGAAGATGCGCGATCCGTTTGGTGCCACGCCGCGTCTCTTCGATGCCAATGCTCAGATCCAGGAAGATCGGAGAATTTGCGGCAAAACGAATTCCGTGACTTCGTAATGGAGCGAGGATTGCGCAATAGCTCAAGAGCCCGCAAAATCAAACCGCTTGGCACCTGCCTCTGATAAATGGAGCAACCTTGATCAATGCGCCAGCGACAGGGATTGCCCGCTGGCGATGAGCATGTCGCGCAAACTGGCGATACGTTCGGGCGGCGTGTTGACCAGCACGACGAAGCACAAGGTCGCGGTCACGCGGCCGGCCTGGTCCCTGATCGGCGCGGCGATGCAATGGGTGTAGGGATCGATGAGGCCTGATGTGATGCAGGAGCCTTCCCGACGCGCGGTTGCAACAGCTGCGAGGAATTCCTCGATCGTCATGGCCGCACTGCGCGGCGGATGCAAGTCGCCCGGCGCTATCATCGCGCGGATATCCGCGTCGGAGAAATCGGCGAGCAGCAGCCGGCCTGAGGCTGTCCAGGGCAGGGGTATAGGCACGCCGACTTCCGAGCTGACGCGGAACGGCCGCTGCCCCGAGCTCATATGGGCGACGGTATAATGGCCTTCATGCAGCACGCAGAATTGCGTTGTCTCGCCGGTTTCGCGCGCCAGCCTGTCGACCTCGGCGCGGGCGCGCTCGAAGAGATCATGGGCACGCAGATAATCCATCCCATAGAAATAGATGCTCTTGCCGAAGAAGACCTCGCCATTCGGACCGATATTTTCGAGCAGCGACGCATCGATCAGGCTCTTGACCAGCGAATAGACGGTCGAGCGGGGTGCTGAGAGGGCGCGCGCAAGGTCGCCGACGCGCACCGGCCGGCCGACACGATGCAGATGCGCGAGAAGAGCAATCACCCGGTCGAGGCCGCGCTCCCGGTTCGAGCCGCCGCTCCCGGCTTTCTGACTGGACGGGGGAGTCTGGTCCAAAACGCGTTCCTCTTCGCAACTTGGCCTTGTCTGAGGCAGGTTCTGTGATAGCATGTACAGAATACAAGATAGATGTCCAGTATATTGGACAAGCTGGTTGCTGAACCGTTCCGGCATCGGGTTCGGTGACCGAAACAATAAGGTGCCAAGGAGGGAAGCGATGGACCAGGATCTCGAACGCCGTGATTTCTTGAAACTCGGCTCCGTGGGGCTCGCCATGGCAGGCGCCGCAGCGCTTGCGACGACGGCTCTCAAGCCCGAACAGGCCTATGCGCAGGCAGCGTCGACCAGTCTGCTGCGCACGGTACTGGAGCGCGGCAAACTCATCGTCGGTACCGGCAGTACCAATGCGCCATGGCATTTCGAGAACGACAAGGGCGAGCTCGTCGGCATGGACATCACCATGGCGAAGATTCTCGCCAAGGGACTGTTCGATGACGAGACCAAGGTCGAGTTCGTGGATGAGGCTCCGGACCAGCGCATTCCCAACATCACCACCGGCAAGGTCGACATCGTCATCCAGTTCATGACGATCTCGGCGGCGCGCGCCCAGCTCATCAACTTCTCCCGGCCCTATTATGTCGAGGGCATTGCTCTCCTCACCCGTCCCGATGCGCCGAACAAGACTTTCGATGCGCTGCTCAAGGGCGGCAAGGACACCAAGGTCTCGATCCTGCAGAATGTCGATGGCGAAAAGAACGTGCATGCGGTGCTTCCCGAGGCCCAGGTGCTGCAGGTCGATACCCAGGCCAATGTAATCCAGGCGCTCGAATCGAAGCGGGCCGATGCGGCGGCGGTCGATCTCTCGACGGTGCGCTGGATGGTCGCCAGGACTCCCGACCGTTATGCCGACAGCGGCAAGAGCTGGCAGAACCAGCTTTACGGCGCCGGCGTGAAGCAGGGCGATCTCGATTGGCTGACCTTCGTCAACACCTGCTTCAGCGTGGCGATGCACGGCAATGACAGCGCCATCTACGACCAGGCCTTCAAGGAATATTTCGGCATCGACCTGGCGGCGCGGGCGACGGGCTTCCCGTCCATCTGAGACTGAAGGCCAGGCCGCTGGTGATGGGCTATGACCTCAATTTCACGCTGATCTGGCGGCATTTCGACAAGCTGTGGTCGGGGCTGATCCTCAGCCTCGAGCTCGCGATATTGTCGATCGGCATCGGCTGCGTCATCGGGCTCGCTCTTGCCGTCATCTATGTGTCGGGGGGACGTGTCGCACGCGCGATCATCGCGGCCTATGTCGAGGTGATCCGCAACGTCCCCCTCATCCTGCTGGTCTATCTCGTCTTCTACGGCCTGCCGACGGTCGTCGACTTCGCCTACAGCAACACGACGTCGTTCGTCGTGACCTTGTCGGCCTATGCCGGCGCCTATCTCGTCGAAGTCTTCCGGGCCGGCCTCGATGCCGTGCCGCGCGGCCTCATCGATGCCGGCAAGGCGATCGGGCTCACGCCGCTCCAGCGTCTCATCCATGTCCGCCTGCCGACGATGCTGCGCATCGCCCTGCCGGCCCTGTCCAACACTTTCGTGTCCCTGTTCAAGGACACATCCGTCGCTTCCGTGATCGCCGTGCCCGAGCTCACCTACGGCGCGCAGTGGATCAACTTCAACACTTTCCGCATCATGGAAGTCTATCTGGTCGTCACCGGGCTCTATCTCGTCACCGGCTACGCCATCCTGATCGGCTTGCGCATGCTCGAGCGCCGCTACGCGATCGGCCGCTGACATGCTCGACCAGATCGCCTACGCCATTCCCTTCCTGCTGCCGGGGCTTCTCGTCACCATCGAAGTGTCGCTCATCACAGTGGCGGTCTCGACCGTGATCGGCATCGTGCTGGGCGTGGGCCTCGTTTATGGTCCGCTCCCCGTGCGCTGGGCGGTGCGCGGCTTCAGCGACATCATTCGCGGCATCCCGATCCTGGTGCTGTTGTTTTTCGTCTATTACGGCCTGCCGCTGACCGGGCTCAATCTCAATTCTTTCGCGGCGGCGGTGCTCGGGCTCACTGTTTTCAAGATCGCCCAGGTTGTCGAATATGTGCGCGGCGCCATCGAGTCGGTGCCGCGCGGGCAAATGGACGCCGCCAAGGCCATCGGCCTGCCGTTCCATGAGCGGCTGATCTACGTGGTCGCACCGCAAGCCATGCGACGGTTCCTGCCGCCCTGGCTCAACGGCGTCACCGACGCGGTGAAGGGCTCGGCACTCATCTCGCTGCTGGGCGTCGGCGATCTCCTATACGGCATCCAGAAGGTGGTGGGCCGGACTTATGATCCCTTGGTTCTCTATTGCTTCGGCGCGCTGCTCTATTTCGTGATGAACTACGCTCTGTCGATCGGAAGCCGCGCGCTCGAGCGCCGCTTCAGCTACATCCGGGAATAGAGGAGCTCATGGCTGCGACCTCATCCGCCACAACGCCGCTCTTGCGCATCCGGGGCGTGCAGAAATCCTTTGGATCGACTCACGTATTGCGCGGCATCGATCTCGACGTCGCCAAGGGCGAAGTGATTTCGATCATCGGGCCCTCGGGCGGCGGCAAGACCACCTTGCTGCGCTGTGTCAACTTCCTCGAGACTTACGATGGGGGATCCATCGCCATCGACGGCGTCGAGGTGGGCTATCGCGACGGCGAGGCGCGCAAGCGCCGCCCGGAGCGTGATCTCGCCCGCATGCGCGCCGAAACCGGTATGGTGTTCCAGCTCTTCAACCTGTTCCCGCATCTGACGGCGGCGCAGAACATCACGCTCGGCCTGACGAAAGTGCGGGGGCTCGGCCGCGCCGAGGCCGAGGACAAGGCCCTGCATTGGCTCACCCGCGTGGGGCTTGCCGACAAGGCCAACCGCCTGCCGTCCGAGCTTTCCGGTGGCCAGCAGCAGCGTGTCGGCATTGCGCGCGCCGTCGCGATGGAGCCCAAGATCCTCCTGCTCGACGAGATCACCTCTGCGCTCGATCCCGAGCTCATCGGTGAGGTGCTCGATGTCGTCCTGTCGCTGGCGGCGGAGGGCATGACCATGCTCACCGTGACGCATGAGATCGGCTTTGCCCGCGATGCATCCCAGCGCATCGTCTTCATGGCCGATGGCGCCATCAGCGCCGAGGGGCCTCCCGCCGACATCTTTTCGTCCAACCAGCCGAACGAGCGATTGCGCAGCTTCCTCGCAAGATTCAGCGCCGCCCACCGTCTTTGAGATGAAACAGCGATGAACGCGAATTCCCCTTACGATCGGCTCAAGGCTTTCGGCTTGCCGTTGCTCACGCCTGCAGTGCCGATCGGGACCTATGTTCCCTTCAAGCTCTCCGGCAATATGCTCTATCTTTCAGGCCAGGGTCCCCGGCAGGCGGATGGCCGGCTCATGACCGGCAAGGTCGGGCGCGACCTCGGTGTCGCCGAGGCCTATGAACATGCGCGGCTCACCGGCCTCAATCTTCTCGGCGTCGCCCACAAGGCGCTGGGCGATCTCGGCCGCGTGGCGCAGGTCGTCAAGCTCTTCGGCATGGTCAATGCCACGCCGGACTTCCATGATCATCCCGCGGTGATCAATGGCTGCTCGGATCTGTTTGCGAAAGTATTCGGTGTGCCCGGCCAACATGCCCGCTCGGCGGTCGGCATGGGATCGTTGCCGGGCAATATCTCGGTCGAGATCGAAGCGATATTCGAAGTCATAAAGGAAGGCCCATGAACGACAAGGTGAAAGACCACGACATTCGTGCAAAGCTCGGCTTGCGGCCCATCATCAATGTCTCAGGCACCATGACGGCGCTCGGTGCCTCGATCATCGTGCCGGAAGCGATCAACGCCATGGCGGCGATCGCGCCGCAATTCGTCGAGATCGACGCGCTGCATCGCAAGGCAAGCCCGGTCATCGCGCGGCTGACAGGCGGCGAAGCCGGCTTCGTCACTGCCTCCTGCGCCAGCGGCATCGCGCTCGCGATCGCCGGCGCCATGACGCGCGACGATTTGCTGGCGATCGAACGCCTGCCGGACGATACGAGGGGTCTCAAGACCGAAGTGCCCATCCAGATCGGGCATATCGTCAATTATGGCGCGCCGGTCGATCAGTCGATTCGCCTCGCGGGCGGCACAGTGGTGCCGGTCGGCACCATCAGCAGCAGCTATGGCTATCAACTCGAGAATGCGATCAACGAGCGTACCGCGGCAGCACTCTATGTGGTGTCGCATCACACCGTGCAATATGGCATGATTCCGCTCAAAGAGTTCGCGGCGATCTGCCGGGCCAAGAACGTTCCGGTCATTGTCGATGCCGCTTCCGAATATGATCTGAAGGGCTTTCTGGCGCAGGGCGCCGATATCGTCATCTATTCCGGCCACAAGTTTCTCGGCGGACCGACGACCGGCATCGTCGCCGGGCGCAAGGATCTCGTGCGTGCCGCCTATCTGCAGAATCGCGGCGTCGGCCGCGGCATGAAGGTGGGCAAGGAAAGCATTGCCGGGGTGATGGCGGCGCTCGAAGCCTGGGAGAAGCGCGACCATGCGGGGATCCGCAAGCGTGAGCGCCAGGCTCTGGACCTCTGGCTCAGCACCCTGCAAGCCATTCCGGGCGTCGTGGCCGAGATCGTTCCCGATCCGACCAATAACCCGCTCGACCGGCTCAAGCTTTCGGTCCATCCCGATAGCGGCTTTTCGGCGGCAAGCCTTGCCGCGGCGCTTGCGACCGGTGATCCCCCCGTCATCGTGCGCGACCATGAGACGGAACGCGGCCATTTCTATCTCGATCCGTGCAATCTGCATCCGGGCGAGGCCGAGATCGTCGCCGGGCGGCTTTCGGGCACGCTGCGCTCGTCCAATGCCGCGCGCTTCGCCGAAGCCGGCAAGGAACGCAACTTCAAGGCACTGCTTACCTGGCCGGATTGAAGCGTCGGTCGCAGCTTCAGCGTCCGGGCGCGTCGGCGGGCCGCTGCATGTAGTCCTCGGCGGCGAAGGGGCCGCCCTGATATTTCACCGCCGGCGCGGCTAAATCGCGCTTGTCGCCGTCAGGCAGCAATTTGGCGGCGAAGGTCTCGGCATTGTCTTGAGGCCGGTAGGCCACATGCGGCGCGTCGGCGTTGCTCCACCAGCTGCGGTCGTTGTTCGAGACGCCGTAGAGAATGGTGCAGCCGAGCTTCGGCGCAGCAAAGCAGGCGTCGATCAGGCGCAGGAGATCCTCATAGCTCTGCCAGGTCGACAGATGGCGCGGATCTATGGGATCGGGCCGCGCCGTGCCGATGCGCAGGCAAGCGAAGTCCATGCCATATTTGTCGGCGAAGAAGCTGGCCAGGTCCTCGCCGAAGGCCTTGGAAACGCCATAGAGGGAATCCGGGCGCTGCGGGACATTGGCATCGAGCCGGTCGTCCTTCGTGTAGAAGCCGATGGCATGGTTGGAGCTCGCATAGACGATGGGACCGGCGCCATGGCGCCGCGCCGCTTCGAAGACATTGTAGGTGCCGGCGATATTGGCCTTGAGGATGCGATCGAAGCTCGTTTCGAAGGAAATGCCGCCGAAATGGATGATCCGTCCCGCTCCTTTCACCAGCCGGTCGACCGCGTCGAAATCGGCGAGCTCGGCCACGACGATCTCCTCGCCGGCAAGGGGAGGCGCCGGATCGGCCACGTCGGACGATCTGAGCGCGCCATATTTCTCGATCAGGCGCGGCCTGAGCCAGCGGCCGAGGATGCCGGCGGCGCCGGTGAGCAGGAGCGGGCGGTTATCGGTCATGGCGAAGAAGAATCCCTCAAGGTGGTGGGCGTGCTTGTGCAACTTGTCAGTCGAGTTTATATGTCGCCGCCCATTGTTCAAGGATATGACGTGTCGCAGGAGCAGGCATGATCGTCGATTCGCATGTGCATGTCTGGTCCGCCGATCGCGAGGCCTATCCCTTCCGACCAATTCTCGCCCATGTGCCGGCGCCGACCAAACCCGCGCCGATCGAGCGATTGATTGCCGATATGGACCGGGCCCGGGTCGACAAGGCGATCCTGGTGCAGCCGAGCGCCTATGGTCCGGACCACCGCTATCTCAAAGGTTGCCTCGAGGCCTGGCCCGGCCGCTTCGCCGGCATCTGCCAGATCGATCTGCGCGCCGCCGTGCCGCGCGCCGACTTCGAGCGCCTTTGCGCCGACGGCCTCTATCGGGGCCTGCGCCTCAACACCATCCGCCAAGGCGACATGAGCGCGCTGACGGGCGCGCAATATGAGAGCCTCTTCGCGGCAATAGCCGATTCGGGCCTCTCTTTATCCTTCCACATGGATATCGATCAGGCGCCGGTCGTTGCCCGCCTCGCCGCACGCCATGGGACATTGCCCGTCATCGTCGATTATCTCGGACCGCACATCCATGCGCGGCGGGATGTGGAGCCCTGTCTCGATCTCCTGGCAAGCGAGCCCAATATTCATTGCAAGCTCCTGTGCACCGCCGAGGACGCGGCGAGCCCCTATCCCTTCCCCGATATCGCCGTGTTCTATCGCAAGATCCTCGACCGGTTCGGTCCGTCGCGCACACTGTTCGGATCGGATTATCCGGGCGCCGCCCGCATCTGCGATTATAAGAAACTCATCGCCTGGGGCGAGACTTTCCCGGGACTCGGCGCGGCGGACAGGGCGCAGGTGATGGGCGGGACGGCGCGGCGGCTGTTCGGCCTGACTTAGTCAAAAGACGTAAGACAAGTTTATGTCTTTGGTTGACTCAGCGGCGCGAGGCGGGTAGGAATGGCCTCTCTTCCGCAACCCTCATTCCCATCGACAAGGACAGACCAGTGCACAGTGACCCGGGAAAATCGGTCGTGGCGGTACCGCCGCTTGCCCGGAATGGCGACCTTACTCTCAACCGCGCGGCCAATGCCGCCTTGATCCGTCATCTGGAACGGGGCGGCGTCTCGACCTTGATGTATGGCGGCAACGCCAATTTCTACCACCTGGCGCCGAGCGACTATGCCGAGGTGCTGGACATGCTGCTCGAGCTTGCCTCGCCCGCGACGTGGGTCATCCCGTCGGCGGGTCCGGATTTCGGCAAGCTCAAGGACCAGGCCAAGGTGTTGCGAACCAAGCCGTTTCCGACGGCGATGGTGCTGCCCGCAAGCGGCATGGCGACCGATCAAGGCACGGCCGACGGGATCGGCCGCTTTGCCGACAGCTTCGGCCGTCCGGTCATTATCTATCTCAAATCCGAGACCTATCTGTCGGTGTCATCCGTCACCCGCCTCATCGACCGCGGCATCGTCTCGGCGATCAAATACGCTGTCGTGCGCGACGATCCGCGCCAGGACGCCTATCTTTCCGAGCTGGTCCGGCACGTGGACAAAGCGCGCATCATCAGCGGCATCGGCGAGCGGCCCGCCATCGCTCATTGGCGCCATTTCGGCCTCAGGGCCTTCACCTCGGGCTCGGTATCGATCGCGCCCAGGCTGTCGACGGCGCTGCTCGATGCGCTGAAGAGCGGAGCCTTCGACGAGGCGGAGAGCCTGCGAGAGGCATTTCTGCCTTTCGAGAATGCCCGCGACGAGATCAACCCGACGCGCGTGCTGCATGACGGGGTGAGCTTCGCCGGCATTGCCGATATGGGGCCGATCCTGCCGCTTCTGTCGAATCTGAGCGACGGCGAAGGCTTGCGGGTGGCGCCGCTCGCGCGAGAGCTCCATGCGCGGGATCTGGCCCGCGCCAAGGCGGCGGCCTGAACCCCGATCAGGGTTCTATGCTGTCGCTCAGCACGCGCAGGCGGGCATTGTCGATATGGGTGCGCATGGCCTTGCGCGCCTCTTCCGGCTCCTCTGCCGTGATCGCGTCGAGGATGCGGCTGTGCTCTTGCTGCACGAGCTGCAGGCGGCGCGTGCTCTGCCGGAGCGACAAGGTGCGCGCCAGCTCCATGCCGCGCAGCGTGTGCTCCGAAAGGATTTCCATGGTCTGGACAAAGAGCTGGTTCTGGGCGGCGGCGCCGATCGCCACATGAAAGGCCTGGTCGGCCTCGCTGCCGATCTCGCCCGTGGCGATGATCTTCTCGAGATCGTCGAAGGCCCGCTTCATCCGCTCGAGATCGGCGTCGGTGCGCCGCGTCGCCGCCAGGAACGCGGCCTCGCCCTCGAGCGCGATGCGGAATTCCATGCAGCGCATGAGCCCGGCGATGTCGTCGATCGGCGCCAAGAGCGCGAAAGCCTGGTTCGGCCGGCGCTGCACGAAGGTGCCGGAGCCGTGCCGAGAGATGACCACGCGATCGGCCTGGAGCCGCGACAATGCTTCGCGCACCACCGGCCGCGACACATCGTAGATCTCGCAAAGCTGGCTTTCCGAGGGCAGCTTCTCGCCTTCCGGCATGGCGCCCGAGACGATGCGGTCGAGGATCTTGCCATAGAGCTGGTCGGCGAGGCGCGACGGCCGGCTCGCCGACTGCACCTGCCATTCAGCCTTCTGCCGCACCGTTTTTGCGCCGGTTTTGCGAGTCAAGCCTGCTCTCCCTTTCTGCATGCGCAACCTTTGATTTGCAGCATCATCCGATCTTGCGCAAGCCCTCAACTGCCGTCTTGCCGAAAGATGTCTGATAAGTTTACAATTCGCTGGCTGTAGCGCAAGGCCGGGCTCCGGCTAAGGGTCCGGCGGGCGGCAGCCAGACATTTCCTGACGGGGATTTTCAAGATCATGAGTGTGACTTTCCAGGACCGCCTTTCAGCCTTGGGCGCCGAATTGCCGCCCGTCCCCAAAGCGGGCTCGAGCTTCTTCATGCAGGCCCAGACCGTGGGCAATCTGGTCTTCATGTCGGGGCAGATCCCGCGCCGCGGCGACGACATCCAGTTCAAGGGACGCGTCGGCGACACGCTTTCGCTGGAGGAGGGCTACAAGGCGGCGCGGCTCTGCGCGCTCAACCTGATCGTCCAGCTGAACGAAGCCCTTGGCGGGCGCATCGACCGGGTCAAACGGTTCCTCAAGCTGACGGTGTTCGTCAATTCCGCCCCATCCTTCACCGATCCCTCGAGCGTTGCCAACGGCGCCTCCGAGCTTCTGGTGGAGGTTTTCGGCGAGGCCGGCCGGCATGCCCGCAGCGCCATTGGCGTCGCGACATTGCCGCGCGGCGTCAGCGTCGAGGTCGAAGCCATCATCGAGATCGCGCCATGAGCACGGCATCGCTGGAGAAACCTTCCGCTTCCGCCGGTGCGGCGCCGCGCCGCCGCGACCCGCGCTATGATCCGCTGTTCGAGCCGATCCGCATCGGGCCCAAGACGATGAAGAACCGGTTCTACCAGGTTCCGCAATGCACCGGCGCCGGCCATCCGCGGCCCGGATCCAATGCCGGTCACCGGGCGGTGAAGGCGGAAGGGGGATGGGGCGGCCTTTCGACCGAATCTTGCTCGATCCATCCCGAGGTCAATCAGTCGACCTCGACCAACACGACCCTGTGGGACGAAGGCGATGTGATCAATCACCGTCACATGGTGGACGAGGTCCACAAATGGGGTGCGCTCGCCGGCGTCGAATTGGGCGCGGGCGGCGTCAAGGACAATCTGTGGAGTCGCTATATAGCGCCGGCCATCGACCGCTTCCCTTCGGCCGGCACGCCCAAGGTCTATACCTATGCCGCGACCGAGGAGGATATAGGACGCGTCATGCAGATGTATGAGGATGCCGCGCGCCGCGCCAAGGATGCGGGCTTCGACATTCTCTATATCCACGGCGCCGCCGGCGTCTTTCCGGTGCACGCTTTGTCGCGCCACTTCAACCGTCGCACGGACAAATACGGCGGCTCGTTCGAGAACCGCGCGCGCTTCTGGGTCGAGGCGCTGGAGCGGCTCAAGAAGGTCGCGGGCGATGAATGCGCCGTCGCCACCCGCATTTCGATCGACGACCTGGCCGGGCCCTGGGGGCTCGAGCTCCGCGACGAAGGCTTGGCCTTCGTCGAATACATCACCAGGCTCGGTCTCGTCGACATGTGGGATGTCATCATCGGCGGCTCGGGCAACGACATGTGGGGCGAGGATTCGGGCCCCTCGCGCTTCTACAAGTCGAACCACCAGGCGCCATGGAATGCGGAAGTGAAGCGCATCGCCAAGGTGCCGGTGGTGGGTGTAGGGCGCTTCACCGAGCCCGACGAGATGGTGCGGGTGATTCGCTCAGGGCAACTCGACATCATCGGCGCGGCGCGCCCGTCGATCGCCGATCCCTGGCTGCCGCGCAAGATCGATGAAGGGCGCGTCGAGGATATTTGCGAATGCATCGGCTGCAATGCCTGCGTGTCGCGCTTCAATCTCAATAACATGATCATCTGCACGCAAAATCCCACGGCGCTCGAAGAATATCGCCGCGGCTGGCATCCGGAGCGCTTCGAGCCTGCGCCCGATCCTGAGATGGTACTGGTGGTCGGCGCGGGCCCTTCAGGGCTCGAATGCGCTCGCGTACTCGGCAAGCGCGGCTACGAGGTGCATCTCGTCGAAGCCAAGGAGCAGCTCGGCGGCCACTTGCGTGATGTTGTCCGCCTGCCGGGCCTCGCCGAATGGGGACGGGTCTATGATTACCGCGAAAGCCAGATCGCGCGCATGCCCAATGTGACCATCATGCGCGGCACCGGCCTCGTCACCGCCGAGGATATTCTGAGCTATGGCGCCCGCCGCGTCGTGCTGGCCACGGGTGCGCGCTGGGTCGGCAACGGTCTGGGCGCCAGCGGACCGGATGCGATACCGGGCATCGACTCGGGCCTCGATCATTTCGTGACGCCCGAGCAGTTCTTCGCCGGTAAGGCGATTGGCAATCGCGTCGTGGTGCTCGATTCGGACGGCTACTTCATGGCCATCAGCATCGCCGAAGTGCTGGCCGACCAGGGCAAGGAGGTGACGCTGGTCACCCATCTCGACACGGTGGCGCCGATGGCGGGCCTGACGCTCGAAGGCTACAATCTGCGCCGCATGATGCGCGAGAAGGGCATCGGCGAGCGGCTCGCTCATTGGGTCGAGCGCGTGGAGAAGGGTACCCAAGGCGTCGAGGTGGCGCTCTATGATCTCTATCGCGACGGCTCACGCCGCACCACGGAGCCTCAGACCGGCGTCTATCCGCGCCGCCTCGGCAATGCGCTCGACATTCTTCGCTGTGACAGCGTCATTCTGTGCACCGCGCGCGAAGCTAAGACGGAACTCTATGACGGTCTCATGGCGCTGAAGCCGCGCTGGCAGGAAACCCAGCTCGAGACGATCGTTCGCTCAGGCGATTGCCTGGCGCCACGCTATCTGGCCGACGCGATCTTCGACGGCCACCGCATCGCGCGCGAATTCGAGAGCGTCAATCCGGAGCGCCCGCGCGCCATCATCCGTGAGCGTCAGATCTGGGGACACGAGACCTTCCCGAAGCTCGGCGATTATGTGGTTTAGGAGTCCACAGGTTTTCCCCTTCTCCCGCGCGGCACGCGTGGGAGAAGATTCAATGGGGCGGACGACGAGGGTAAGATGCCCATCGTTGTCCACACATCTGATGGAGCGTGACCCCCATGCAAAGTGATATGAGCAAATCCCT
>JAKATG010000032.1:0-70554 GCA_021828105.1 Pseudomonadota bacterium | reverse complement strand
CGGTAACCTGCCTTGTTCTTGCGTCTGTGAACCAGCGACTGTTCGGTTGTGCGTGAGAACAGCGAAGATCCCAAGCTCCCCGACGGTTGTAGCCGGAGGGTGGACGGGCGACATCGCCGAGCGAGGGGCCTGGCGGCCGCCAGGCCCCTCGCTACGTCGATCCTTGAACAGGATTCGACGACAGCTTCCAGATACAAGGGTGGCGCGCGGAACGCGCGACGGGTGGGGTGTCTGAGCAAGGAAGGTCTCTCATCCAGTGTTTTTACAAGCCCAACTGTCGAACTCTTCTCCGCGGAGAGACCCCACCCGTCCGCCCTCTCGCCTTCGCGAAGCCGAAGTTTCGTTTCGGCAGAGCAAGGTTGCTTCGCTTCGGCGGAGCAAGGTCGGGCGTCCACCCTCCCCGCGCTTTGCGCGGCGGAGGGAGATTCCAGTCCTGCAATGACGCAAAGCTCGAATGCCGGCCGGGCGCTGCCCTGGCTGATGACGGGGCCGGCCCTCTTCTGGACGCTCGCCTTCTTCGTCCTGCCCTTCATCGCCATGGCGGTGGTGAGCGTCACCTCCCCCGAGGGCTATTCGCTCGCCAACTACCAGCAGTTCTTCAGCAATCCGAGCTATTATCAGGCGCTCGTCAATTCGCTCGAAGTGACGGCCATCGTGACGGTCGTCTCGATCCTCATCGCCTATCCCTTCGCCTGGATCCTCGCCGAGCAGATCCCCGAACGCTGGCAGAGGCTGGCGCTCATCCTCGCCGTGCTGCCCTTCTGGACCTCCTATGTGGTGCGCTCCTATAGCTGGCTGCTGGTGCTGGCGGAAAAGGGCGTGGTCAACAACACGCTGGTGCAATTGGGGCTCATCGCCGAGCCCATCCAGCTTGCCAATACCCGCTTCGCCACGGTCACGGGCTTCGTCCATTTCTTCGTCATGCTGCTGACGCTGACGATCTACGCCAATCTGAAGCAACTGAGCCCGAGCTACCGCAAGGCCGCCGCCGATCTCGGCGCCGGCCCGGTCCAGACCTTCATCCATGTCATCCTGCCGCTCACCCTTCCCGGCATCATGGTCGGCGCCTTCCTCACCTTCGTGCTGGCGATCGGCGATTACATCACGCCGCAGATCCTCGGCGGCAACAACGAGCTCCTGATGCCGCAGCTCATCATGCTGCAGATCGGCCGGCGCGGCGACTTCCCGCTCGCCTCGGCGCTCTCCATCCTGCTGATGGCGGTGGTGACGCTTGCCTATCTGGCGTCGGCCCGCTGGCTCAAGATCGAGAGGGCGTGACATGAAAGGCGGCATGCGCGCGATCACCATCGTCTATGCCGGCCTCGTCTACGGCTTCATCTTCCTCCCCGTCGTGACCCTGGTGCTGTTCTCCTTCCAGGCGACATCCTTCCCGATCCCGCCTTTCTCGGGTCCGTCCTTGCGCTGGTACCAGACGGTGCTCGCCGACCAGAGGCTCACTTCTGCGCTCGGGAACTCGCTTCTTGTTGCCGTCATCTCATCGGCGCTCGCGACGCTCCTCGGTTTCCTCGCCGCCTGGGGCTTCGCCCGCTTCGTGCTGCCGGCCTCAGCCCTTTTGCGCGGCCTCATCACCTTGCCGCTGACGGTGAGCTATCTCATCATCGGCATGGGGTTGCTCGTGCTCTTCAACCGCATCGGCATGCCCAAGTCGCTCACCGCCGCCGGCATCGGCCATGTGGTGATCAACCTGCCGCTCTGCTTCGCTATCCTCTACAGCCAGATGGGCGAGCACCAGGCGAATATCGAGCGCGCAGCACGCGATCTCGGCGCCAAGGAATGGCAAGTGCTGGCGCTCGTCACCGCGCCGATGCTATGGCCGGCCTTGTTCGCGAGCTTCTTTTTGTCGATGACCTTCTCCTGGGACGAGTTCGTCATCTCCTTCCTGCTCACCCGCTTCGACACGACCTTGCCGGTCGAGATCTGGAACCTCCTGCGCTCCGGCCTCAACCCCAAGACCAATGCGGTGGGGGCGCTCGTCTTCCTCATCTCCATCGTCTTCGTACTCCTGTTCGAGATCGCTCTCTTCCGGAAACCCAAATCATGACAGCCCTGGTCCAGGTCAAGAATGTCTCCCGGCTCTTCGGCAGCATGCGCGCGCTCGATCATGTCTCGCTCGACATCGCACCCGAAAGCTATACGGTCCTGCTCGGCCCCTCGGGTTCGGGCAAGACCACCTTGCTGTCGATCCTGGGCGGCTTCCTCGAGCCCAGCGAAGGACAAGTGCTCATCGAGGGCGAGGACTGCACCAGCATGCCGCCCGCGAAGCGGCCGACCACCACGGTCTTCCAGGATTATGCGCTGTTCCCGCATATGACGGTCGGCAACAATGTCGGTTTCGGCCTGCGCATGCGTGGGCTGGCGCGGCCCGAGCGAGACCGGCGAGCACGCGACGTCCTGGCGCTGGTCGGCCTCGCCGAAGCCTTCGACAAGAAGCCGCATCAGCTTTCGGGCGGCCAGCGCCAGCGCGTGGCGCTTGCCCGTGCGCTCGTCGTCGAGCCCTCGGTGCTGCTGCTCGATGAGCCTTTGGGCGCGCTTGATCTCAAGCTCCGGCGGCAGATGCAGGACGAGCTCAAGGCCATCCAGAAGCGCGTCGGCACGGCTTTTGTCCATGTCACCCATGACCAGGAAGAGGCCATGGCGCTCGCCGATCACTGCGTGGTGATGAACCATGGCCGGATCGAGGATGAAGGACCGGCGGAACGCGTCTATTCGAGGCCCGGCAGCCGCTTCAGCGCGACGTTCATGGGCGAAAGCACGATCTTTCCGGGCCGCGTCACATCCTCCCGCGAGATCGAAACCCCATTCGGCACCTGGCGGCTCAACACCGACGCGGCCACTGGAGCGGACGTCGCTCTCGCCTTGCGGCCCGAGCATGTCGCCATCGGCGACGGGCCGCTGGCGCTCGGACGGGCGAAGGTCGGCGATGTCGTCTTCCAGGGAAGCTTCAAGCGCGTCACGGCGGCGCCCGAGCGCGCCGCGCAAATCGACCTCCTGGCGCGATTGCCTGCCGACGCCGCCGTCCGAGCGGGCGATGTGGTTGAATTCGCCTGCGATCCCCGCCATGTTCTGGTGCTGACGAGGTAGCGGAATGGCAGAGCTCGCGGCGGCGCAAGCGCATGAATGGTATGAGACGATCCGCCTGGGCGACGATGTCACGCTCATCCATGAGCCGTGGATCAAGCCATTCTACCGCTGCAATATGTGGCATGTGCGCGGGCGCGACCGCGACCTGCTGTTCGATTCAGGGCTCGGCCATTTCAGCCTGAAGAAACATGTGGCGCGCCTGAGCGAGAGGCCGCTGTTCTGCGTCGCCAGCCATACGCATTTCGACCATATAGGCTGCCATCACGAATTCGCGCACCGCCTCGTGCATACGGCCGAAGCCGATATCCTGGCCGATCCGCGGGGCGACCTCACCCTCGCCGACAAATATGCGACGGAAGAGATGTTCGATCGCCTGCCCCAAGGCTGGAAGACGGAGAGCTACCGCATCGCCCCCGCGCCGGCGGAGCGCTTGCTCGAAGATGGAAATGTGATCGATCTCGGCGACCGCGCTTTCGAGGTCGTGCACACGCCCGGCCATTCGCCGGGCGGCATCGGCCTCTTCGAGAGGAAGACCGGCATCTTCCTCTCAGGCGACGTCGTCTATGACGGCCCGTTGATCGATGATGCCTATCATTCCGACCGCGCCGCCTATCAAGCGACGTTCGAGCGCATCAGGCCGCTCGCGGTGAGCGTCGTGCATGGCGGCCATTTCCCGAGCTTCGGACCGACGCGCTACCGCCAGCTCATCGATGAGTATCTGGCGGGCTTGCGCAAGGCAGGGTGCCATCTGACGGCGAAGTGAGCGGCGCAATAACCCAATAAGCCTCGAACTGCGGTGTGGCAGAAATCGCCTGGGTGCATCATTCATCCACCACGATCTTCTCTATACTTCTGTTTGGCTCGCTCTCTGGACTCACGTTCGCGTTCGCGCTCCGTGTGCGACATTTGTGTTTCGGCGACCGCCCTGATCCAGGATATCAACTCCATATCGGCGCCAAGCGCCTCTGCATCGTCACACCAGTCGATGTCCAACACGCAGTCTCCCGTGCGCGGTACGTCTGTAGAGTCGATGAGCGCCTCCATGGCCTCGTTCACCGTCTCGACTGAACCTGTCTTGACGGACAGCCGAACCAGGTTTCCCGCCGCATCATTCACGCCCCCTTGCCTCTGGATAGCCAGTTCAAGGGCTTCTCTGGCGTGCAAAAGTCCCGCCTCCTGCTCATTATTCTCAAACAATGCTCTGGATAAAGTCATCAACGATGTGTAATGCGGAAACTCCTGATGGTACGCCTGCGCCAACTTGACGGCAGCTGCGGTATTGTCAGCCCATCCGCATTCAGAGATAGCGAGCGTATGGAGTTCGATGCGCACATTCCACTCGGTTTCAGTTGCGAGACCAGACAGCAGCATGGCCGCGCTCTTTGGCATAGATACCCCATCGACCTCCACTACCTCATTTCTATGAGGCTCCACTTGTTTTAGCAAAGCGCGGAGATCGATTCTCTTCACTGGTCGCTACCTCTTCTTCTTCCGTCTGTTAGGCGGCTTCGGTAAAAATATACCATCTTCATCGGGATCGCTCCAGGGCCTTGTTTCTTTTTCGCCTCTCAGGCACAGGTCACGAATTTCGAGGGCGCGCTCGTGGCATTTACGCCAAGCTTCCGGGCTATAGCCGTAGTTCTTGTGGCATTGTTCATTGTCATGAAAAAATTGATCGTGGCAATGATCCTTGTCAGCTTCAGTAAGTGGTGCCTTATCTTGATAGATTAATGGAGGAAATGTGAGATTGTCGTCCATGGGTGGGCAATAAGAAGGGGATCTTTCCCATAAATAATCCAAGTATCTCCATGGGAGGACGCTCGCCGTTTTGACCGCAAATGGACGGTTATAAATGGTCTGCGGATTTGCCGGCCGTGATGAAGTGCCGGGCGCTTCCGTGAAAGCAGGCTGGTTATGCGCTGGAATGCCGCGAGCCTTCACCCTGTCAGCAACTTCACCGGGATAGGAGGATCTTGTCGGTTCACGGAATGGGTAAGGACGAGGCGTCGGTATCAGCTCACGCGATTGACTTGCAGCTTCCTCGCTTGTCGTCATGCCCAGCTGCGATGCGAAGGGAAATCTCGTTCCTCCAAACGCGGGCTCGCTATAGCTTTCATCGCCCGATGCCATACCGGTTTGCGCGACATTGTCGAGGGAATTATCCCCATACTTCCTGTTATGCGCACGTAGTAAAGCTTGCACGAGGCCATGCCTATCTCGGCGATCGAGAACCATTCGGTTGATCCTTTTGTTGGAGTTGGGATGGGGCCGACGCGTGCTCGGTCAGCCCTCAGGAGTTTGATGACCTGAAGGATTGCGGGATTCTATTCGGAAATGAATGAAGCGCTCTGGGAGGCGCTAACGGGGTTGCCGGGTATGGTCCGGATAAGCCCGGCCATCCAACACAGCCATTGAAGTCGGAGCCTAGTAACTCCGATCTTGAAATTTCCCAATCCTACCGTTTGGCCCACGATGTCAAGCGCCAATCGCCGCGGCCGGCAGGATATGCCTATCATTCCGACCGAGCCGCCTATCAGGCGACTTTCGAAGCGCTTCAACGCGGTCGCCGTCGTGCATGGCGGCCATTTCCCGAGCTTCGGACCGACGCGCTATCGCCAGCTCATCGATGACTATCTGGCAGGTTTGCGCAAGGCAGGGTGCCATGTGACGGCGAAGTGAGCGGCGCAATAACCCAATAAGCCTCGAACTGCGGTGTGGCAGAAATCGCCTGGGTGCATCATTCATCCACCACGATCTTCTCTATACTTCTGTTTGGCTCGCTCTCTGGACTCACGTTCGCGTTCGCGCTCCGTGTGCGACATTTGTGTTTCGGCGACCGCCCTGATCCAGGATATCAACTCCATATCGGCGCCAAGCGCCTCTGCATCGTCACACCAGTCGATGTCCAACACGCAGTCTCCCGTGCGCGGTACGTCTGTAGAGTCGATGAGCGTCTCCATAGCCTCGTTCACCGTCTCAACTGTACCTGTCTTGACGGACAGCCGAACCAGGTTTCCCGCCGCATCATTCACGCCCCCTTGCCTCTGGATAGCCAGTTCAAGGGCTTCCCTGGCGTGCAAAAGCCCCGCCTCCTGCTCATTATTCTCAAACAATGCTCCGGATAAAGTCATCAACGATATGTAATGAGGGAACTCCTGATGGTACGCCTGCGCCAACTTGACGGCAGCTGCGGTATTGTCAGCCAATCCGCATTCAGAGATGGCGCACCCATAGAGTTCGATGCGCACATTCCACTCGGTTTCAGTTGCGAGACCGGACAGCAGCATGGCCGCGCTCTTTGGCATCGATACCCCATCGATCTCCACTACCTCATTTCTATGAGGCTCCACTTGCTTTAGCAAAGCGCGGAGATCGATTCTCTTCACTGGTCGCTACCTCTTCTTCTTCCGTCTGTTAGGCGGCTTCGGTAAAAATATACAATCTTCATCGGGATCGCTCCAGGGCGGTGCTGATTGACGCTTCATCAGACGATTACGAAAGTTCTCCACGAGCCAGATACCACTCGAGCTCAATCAACGGGTTCTCTATCTGGACAACCTTGGCCATCAATCTTCGGCACTCATGCTCTTGACCATCCAGCCTGTGCCTCACAGCAAAATAAAAGAGAGCATTTACGAGTTCCCTCCGCCGCAAAAAATCTTTCCTCCGCAGCCAGCCTAATAATTTGTTGCTACCAAAGCGCTGCTGGAAGATTACTTCAGCGGATTTTATCCCCAAAGCAAGGTCGACCAGAGGCCCCGGCCAACATGCAAGATGGCCAAAGGTCGATAACTTGCGAAAATAATCCATCGTGTAGTTGAGTAAATCATGATCCTTCAGTGTAACAGCTGCATACCAGAGCAACAATCCATCCGATGCGCCTCCAGCGAAGTCGGTATAGAGAATTTTCCCACTTAGGATACCTGACACCCTATATCGCCACGCGATCACAGCCTCAGCATGTCTGCCCATCAGCCATTGGGCAACTCCCTCGTATTCGAGATGTGATCCCTCGTCTTTCCTGTGCGGCATTTCCTTTAGCTCGGTCGCCTCTCTAAATTGAGCCAATGCTTCTTCATAGTTTTCCAAACACAACAAAAAAAGTCCGCAGTTCACGTGATCCGGGGGCGTTAAATTCAAACCTCGGGTTTTCGCTTCATTATATGCGTCAAGGGCTTGTTGATACTTCCCTTCCTCTGCGAGCGCCCAGCCAGCAGAATCCGGGCTAGTCACCAAATCCATCGTAAATATTACCTTCCTCGTCATAACTTATAGCTCTGACCCTTGATTCTTCGTATCCCCAGTTCTGGATTTGCCGATTCAGTTGCTTTTGGCTATGCGGTTTGTTCGTTTTAATATCTAGAATTTCGAAGCCCGGATCCAGATCATACTGATACTCCATATCAGGTCCCTTTTGGCCGGTTTTGACATTATTACGGAATCTAGTTTTTGGGTACGACTCCTTCAAAAATTCTGCGATTTTTTCGTGCATATAATTGCCAAACGGAACGGTCCCGGGTTTCAGGTGTTTTGGAGGCGTAACCTTCCCAATTATCTTGCCTCGCCAAGTTTTTCCCTTTCTTCTGAGCGTCGCCGGCGCAATTACCACCATTAATCCCGATGCAATCTTCCTGCCGGTATCGTCCCATGGACTTGTTGGTGGCCTAAACAACTCAGGATTTGGGGTATCAATATAGATGCCGTCGACTATAGCCTGCCGGGCTTTGGCGTCATCGAACGCCATATCTGCAAATGTCTGAGCAATGCCTTTGCCAATTCCTCCTAAGAACTCTGACCAGATTTCGCCGGACGTCGGGTAGCGAACTTCTGGCATTTTTTTCTCTCGGTACGGAGCTTCCTTGGCCATATCTGGTCCACCGTCGGCCAGACGCGAAGTGGCTGGGCGATGTCCCGGCGGGGTGGTCTCCGCAGTTCCGTCATGACCCCATGACCGTCGGCGCAACGTATCAATTCTAGGATTATTGAATCCCGTCTTTGTATCCTCCCCGCTTTGATATGCCCTTGTTTAGCCAGATTCCAATTGTGTTGCAAGCGCAACAGGATGTGCTCTTGTGGCATTTGTCGCCGGATGTTTATTCAGGTCAAGCGTCTTGCCGAGAAGGTATCCGCCGGTCGGTTTGTGCTCAGTGCTGTTGGCTGCATAGACCGCCAATGGCGGGTCATAGATGGTCTGCGGATTAACCAGCCGTGGTAAAGTTCTGGGCGCTTCCTTGAAAGCAGGAAAGCCGCCGGCTTTCGCCGTGTCGACAACCTCGCCGGTATAGGAGAATCTTGCCGAATCGAGGAATGGATGAGAACGAGGCGTCGGTATAAGCTTGTACGATTGACTTGCAACTTGGTCGCCAGTCGTCACGCCCGACTGTGATGAGGAGAAAAATCTTGCTCCTCCAAAAACGGGCTCGCCGTAGCTTCCATCGCCAGATGCCGTGCCGCTTTGTGCGACATTCTCGAGAAGATTACCCCCATACTTCCTGTTATGCGCACGTAGTAAAGCTTGCACGAGGCCATGCCTCTCTCGGCGATCGAGAACCATTCGGATGATCCTTTGTCAGAGTTGGGATGGAGGCTGACGCGCGTTCGGTCAGCCTTAGGGAGTTTGATGATCTGGAGGATTGCGGAGTTTCTATTCAGAAACGAAATGAAACGCCCTGGGAGCCGCTAAGTGGATGACCGTACGGGCCGGTTAGGCCCGGCTATCCAACGCGGCTAGTGAAGTCGGAGCCTAACAACTCCGATCTTGATATTTCCCAATCCTACCGTTTGGCCCACGATGTCAAGCGCGAATCGCCGGAGGATGATGCCTATCATTCCGACCGCGGCACCTATCAGGCGGCGTTCGAGCGCATCCGGCCGGTCGGAGTGAGCGTCGTGCATGGCGGCCTTTCCCAAGCTCCGGACCGACGCGCTATCGCCAGCTCATCGATGAATATCTGACGGATGCCATTTGACCACGAACAGGAAAAATGGTTCATCCCGGCCGATAGGCTCGTTTGGCCTCCGGATCGTCGGTCGCGTAGGGGAGCGCCATCAACTCGTCCCAGGCCTGCTGAGGGATAGGGTATAGCATCCAGTCCAGCGTCTGGCTTATGCGTTCCGGCCGGCTGATGCCGCAGATCGTCGAGGCGATGCGCTGATCTCGCATTGAGAACTGCAAGGCCGCGGCGCCGGGCGGAATCCCATGCCTAGCACAGACCTGCTCGATCCTGGCAATCGGCTCGAGCATGAGGGACGAGGCCTCCTGATAGACATAGCGCCTATGCGATGCCGAGCCCTTGGCGAGGATGCCGCCCGAATAGGGCGCGGCATTGAGAACGGCGATTCCCCTCTCCTGGGCATAGTCGATCAACTCTTCAGCATTGCGGTTGGCGAGAGTGAAACGGTTATGCGTGATGAGCGCGTCGAAGTCCCAGTCGCGCACAAGAGGCATCATGATATCGACGCGCCCGGCCGCAAGGCCGACGGCTTCGGCCAGACCTTCCTCTTTCATGCGAAAGAGCTCGGCCAGCGCTCCATTTAGAGCGGTCACGTCGGAAAGCGAATGGGCGTGTTCGGGATCGTGCACATGGAGGAGCTGAATATGATCGACATTCAGTGCTTTGAGACTTTCCTCCAGGGAGCGGCGGGCGCGCGCGCCATCGAAGTGGCCCGTCTCCATGTCGCGGTCAAGCTTGCTGGAGATGACGAAGCCCGGTGGAAGGCCGCCCCGCTCGCGGATCACATCGCCGACGCGCTCTTCGCTTCGGCCGAAGCCGTAATTGCGTGACGTGTCGAGGCAATTGACCGAGCTGTCGAAAATGGCGCGCACCGTCTCGCGCGCCTGTTTCGCCGCGACGTCATAGCCATAGGTGTCGGGCATGCTGCCAAGCGGCGCCAGACCAAAGCAGAGCCTGGTGACGGAGACACCGGACCGGCCAAGCGGCACTTTCTCGACCAGAATTTGTATCATGCGAACCTCGCCTGCCGAAAGATTTTACAGGTATTCCGGTCCGGATGGAATCGTGGCTCGGCTTCGTCGGGCTACTCCCGCTTCTGATGTTCCTGCATGCGGCGGACCCACATGGAGATGTGGCTGCGCCGGATGAAGCCGACGCTTTCCCAGTCGCCGAGCTCCATGGCGGCGAGGATATCGGCCACCTCGCGGCGGAAGACGGCGATCTCGTCCGCGAGATCGAGATTCGGCGCTGACCTCAGCCAGGCGCGGTTGGTGAGGAAATAGAGCCTTTCAGATATCTCGCGCAAAGGCCGGTTGCCGATCATCGCCGCGAGCTCATGGAAGAAGTCCATATTGAGGCGGGCATAGGCCTTGGGCTCGGGCGATTTGATGAGCGCATCGCAGCGCCCGAGCAAAGCGCGTACCCGCGAGAGGTCCTCCGGCGAACGCGGCAAGGGATCGAGCTTGCCCATGAGGCCCGCCAGCTCCATGCGCAGGCGATAGACCGGCAAGAGCGCCTCGAGATCGACGTCGATCACGAAAGTGCCAACACCGTGCCGGCTTTCGAGCAGTCCTTCGCTTTCGAGACGGGCGAGGACGCGCCGCACCGGCGTGCGCGACACGCCGAATTCGCGCGCCAGATCCTCCTCGGCAAGCCTGCGCCCCGGCTCATATTCGATGAGGCAGATGCGGTCGCGAATGGTATTGTAGATGCGCTCGAAACGCTCGCGCGCCAGGGTCAGCGGCTTGTCGTCATTGTCGGCGGCAAAGCTCATCCGGCCTCCAGCACCGCGTGCAGGAACTGCTTGGTCCGCTCGTTCTTCGGATTGCCGAAGAATTCCTTCGGGTGGCCCTGCTCGCAGATCTTGCCTTGATAGAAGAAGCAGATGCGGTCGGCAAATTCCTTGGCAAAGCCCATCTGATGGGTGACCATCAGCATGGTGAGATCGTGCTCGCTGCCCAATTTCCTGATCACCTGAAGCACTTCGCCTACGAGCTCCGGGTCCAAAGCGGAGGTCACCTCGTCAAACAGCATGATTTTGGGGCGCATGGCAAGAGCGCGCGCAATGGCGACGCGCTGCTGCTGGCCGCCCGAGAGCTGCGAGGGGTAATGCTCCTTCTTCTGCGACAGGCCCACCATGTCGAGGAGTTCGGCGGCGCGCGCCTCGGCCTCGGCCTTCTTCATGCCGAGCACCGTGACCGGCGCCTCGATGCAGTTCTTCATCGCGGTCATATGCGGGAAGAGATTGAAGGACTGGAACACCATGCCGATCTTGGCGCGGATCTTGCGGATATGCGCCTGGTCGGCGCGCACCAGCTGGCCGTTCCGCTCCATATGAGTGAGCGGCGAGCCCTCGACCCAGATGACCCCGTCATCGATGGCCTCGAGGGTCATCAGCATGCGCAGCACCGTGGTCTTGCCCGAGCCCGACGGCCCGATGATGGCGACCTTCTCGCCCTTCATCACGTCGAGCTCGAGCGAGTCGAGCACGGTCAACGGACCATAGCGTTTCGAGACCTTGTCGAAGCGCACCATGGGTTTGTCGTTCATCGCGCGGGTCTCCGGTTGAGATAGCGTTCGGCGGCACGGATGAGGCTGGCGGAAACAAGGCTCATCGCCAGGAAGAACAGGCCGACAAGCGTGATGGGCTCGGTGTAGCGGAAGGTCTCGGAGCCGATGATCTTGGCGGTCTGCATCAGCTCGAGCACGGCGATGGCCGAGAGCAGCGGCGTCTCCTTGAACAAGGCGACGAGATAGTTGCCGAGCGCCGGCACGATGGGCGGGATCGCCTGCGGGATGATGATGTCGCGGAAGGTCGTCCAGGCGCTGAGATTGAGGGCGATCGAGGCCTCCCACTGGCCGCGATGGATATTGTCGAAGCCGGCGCGATAGACCTCGGAGCAATAGGCGGCATAGTGGATGCCGAGCGCCAGGACGCCCGCGGTGAAGGCATCGAGCGTGATGCCGAAAGACGGAAAGACAAAGAACAGAAAGAAGATCTGGATGAGGAGGGGCGTCGAGCGGATCAGTTCCACCAGCACCGAGATCGGCCAGGCGGTCCAGGGAAAGGCGATGCGGGCGAGAGCGAGAACGAGGCCGAGGCCGGCAGCGAGCACGAAGCCCACGAGCGTCGCCTCGATTGAGATGACCGCGGCGCGGGCGAGAATGGGAAGGATCTCGAAAGCAAAGGCCCAATCCCACATCAGACGGTCCTCCCGCGCGCCAGGCCACGTGAAGCGCGCTGCTCGAGATAGCGCATGGCGATGGTGATGACGAGCGACATGGCGAGATAGATGAGGAGCACGAGGGTGAAGATCGGGATGGTCTTCATCGTCGTCTGGTTCATCTGCTGCGCCTTGAAGGCGAGATCGGACAAAGTGATGAGCGATACGAGCGCCGTCGATTTGAGGAGCTCGATGAAGAGATTGCCCCAGGGCGGGATCATGGCGATGAAGGCCTGCGGGAGGATGATCCGGCGCAGCATCTGGAAGCGCGTCATGTTGAGAGCGGTCGCCGCTTCCCATTGGCCGCGCGCCACGGAGGTGATGGCGCCGCGGGCGCATTCGGCGCCATAGGCCCCGATGTTCAAGCCGAGCGCCAGGACGGCGACGGTGAAGGCCTCGAGATTGATGCCGAATTGCGGGAGGACGAAGAACAGCCAGAAGAGCTGCACCAGAGCGGAGGTGCCGCGGAAGATCTCGATATAGATATTGGCGAGCCAGCGGACCGGCGCCGGTCCGTAGAGCTTGCCGAGCGCCGCCAGCACGCCCATCACGACGGCGAGAAGGGCGCCGAGCACCGTGATCTTGGCGGTGAGGACGGCGCCCTCGAGCAGACCCGGCAGAAAGATGCGATAGGTTTCCTGGGTCGCGAGGATGGCGATGATCACGATCGACGCCACCAGCATGACGATGAGCGTGCGAATGCCCATGCGCTTGCCCTTTCCCGATGAGGTGTCTCGAGAAGGCGAGCAGCACGCCGTGCCGCCACGCCTTCAAGCTCAGACCGCGAAGCCCCGGTCTTTGCGGTCGAGACTATTCACCCTTGCACAGTTGCTCCATGGTCTTGTTCGGCAGGTAGTCCTTGCCGAAACCAAGGGGCGTCACCAGCGCCAGATGCTCCGGCGTTCCGAGGAAGGCCGTGAGCTCCTTGTTGAAGGCTTCATAGAGATCGGTGTCTTCCTTGCGGAAGCCGAAGCCGCCATGGCCCTTGACGGATTTGCCGGCGACTTCGCCGAAGGGCGTCGTCGATTCGACCCCTTCGCCCTTCTTGGCCATGTCGGCGATGGAGAGCGCGGTCAAGGCGGCGCCATCGGCGCGATCGGACTGCACGGCGGCAATGAGGCTCGATTGATCGGGAAGGATCACGAGCTGGTCCTGCGGCACGCCCGCATCCTTGGCATAGCCGACCTCGACGGCGCCCGCCATGACGGCGAGCTTCAGCGCGCTGTTGTCCTTGAAGCTCGTATAGTCCTTGATGCCCTTGGGATTGCCCGTCTTCACCAGCATGGCCTGGCCGATGCCGTAAGAGGGTTCGGAGAAGGCGATCTCCTTGCAGCGCTTGGGATTGATGAACATGCCGGCGGCGATGATGTCGAAGCGGCCCGCCTTGAGGCCGGGGATCAGCGAGCCGAATTCGGTGAGGACGCCGTCGACTTGCGCGATGCCCATCTTGGCGAGCACGGCCTTGGCCACTTCCGGCGCCTCGCCGGTGAGCTTGCCGTCGGGCGTCGCGTAGCCGAAGGGCGCCTCATTGGCGAAACCGATGCGGATGAAGCCCTGCGCCTTGGCGCGCTCGAGCGTGGTTTCGGCAAAGGCCGAAGAGGCAAAGGCGAAGGTCGATGCCGCCAGCGCGAGGCCGGCGGTCCCCTTCAGCAAATGACGGCGCGTGATGATCGTTCTGGACATGCGTTTCTCCCTGAAACATCGCGAATAGGGTCCCGGTCTTCAACGGATGAGCCTGAGGCTTCCTGCCAGGTACGCTTTGTTGTATACAACTTATCTGGACATGCTGCAAGGGAAGATGTATTTTATCTGAAAATAAGCAGTTTTGGCGTGCGGCATAGCCGCTCGTCTCGTTGTTGTGCACATTTGAGGATCCGATGGGGTTTGCTCTTGCCGAGGTCATGGAGGCTCACCGCCTCATTGCCGGGCTCGCTCGAAGGACCCCGCTAATCGAGGCCCGCGGCATCGGCGCCGATGCCCGCCAGCCGCTGCTGCTCAAGCTCGAGACCCTTCAGCCCATTGGCGCCTTCAAGATCAGGGGCGCTGCGCATGCGCTCTTACGCCTCGACGATCAGGCCAAGCGCCGCGGCGTCGTCGCCTGCTCGACCGGCAATCATGGGCGCGCGGTCGCTTATGCCGCGAGCCGTCTCGGGATTCCCGCCACCATCTGCCTCTCGAATCTGGTGCCGCAGATCAAGGTTGATGCGATCGCTGCCCTTGGCGCCACGGTCCGGCGCTGCGGCTCCAGCCAGGACGACGCGCAAACGGATGCCGATCGCCTCGTCGGCGAGAAAGGCTTGACCGATATCTCGCCCTTCGATCATCGCGACGTGATCTTAGGACAGGCGACGATCGCGCTCGAGCTCTTGAGCGAACGGCCCGACCTCACCCGGATCGTCGTGCCGCTGTCGGGCGGCGGCCTCATCGGCGGCATCGCCTTCGCGGCGAAAGCCTTGAAGCCTTCGATCCGGATCACCGGCGTCAGCATGGAAGAGGGGGCAGCCATGCATGAGAGCCTCAAGGCCGGACATCCGATTGCCGTGACCGAAGTCCCCTCGCTCGCCGATTCGCTTGGCGGCGGTATCAATCTCGCCAATCAATGGACCTTCGACCTCTGCCGCAAGCATGTCGATGAAACAGTGCTGGTGAGCGAAGAGGAGATCTATCGCGGCATGCGCGCCCTCTTCTTCAAGGAGCGCCTCGTCGCCGAAGGTGCCGGCGCCGTCGGCATCGCCGCACTGCTTGCCGGCAAGATCAAGCTCGACGGGCCGACCGCCATGATCGTCTCCGGCCAGAATGTCGACATGGATCAGTTCCTGGGCGTCGTCCGGGGCGATGCGGTCATGCTCGGCGATCGCCTGGTGAGAGGATAGACATGGCCGATATCGCGATCCTGACCGAGAAAGACCTGCGCCAGGCCGTGACGCTCGATGTGCGCGTCCTCGCCGTCGTCGAGGAGGCCTTCCGGCTCCTCGCCTCTGGCAAGGTGATCATGCCGCCGATCCTGTCGATGGAGATCAAAGACGCCCATGGCGAGGTCGATGTGAAGACCGCCTATCTTCCGGGCTTCGACAATTTCGCCATCAAGGTAAGCCCGGGCTTCTTCGACAATCCGAAGATCGGGCTGCCGAGCCTCAACGGCCTGATGATCCTGTTCTCGGCCAAGACCGGGTTGGTCACGGCGCTCCTCCTCGACAATGGCTATCTGACCGACATCCGCACCGCGGCGGCGGGCGCCGTCGCCGCCAAATATCTGGCGCCGAAGAAGGTCGAGACCGCGGCGGTGCTCGGCGCCGGCATGCAGGCCCGCCTGCAGATCATCGCCGCGCATCTGGTGCGGCCGTTCAACAAGGTGCTGGTCTGGGGCCGCGACAAGGCCAAGGCCGAGGCTTGCGCCAAGGACATCGCCAAGGCGCTCAAGGTCAAGGCGGAAGCGGTGACGGATGCGGCGCAAGCCGTCGGCGAGGCGCAGCTCGTGGTGACCACGACCTCGGCGAAGAAGCCGATCCTGCGCGCCGAATGGCTGCATAAAGGCCTGCACATCACCGCCATGGGCTCCGATCAGGCCGGCAAGAACGAGATCGACCCGCGCGCCGTGGCACTTGCCGATCTCTATTCTTGCGACCGCGTCGCGCAGGCGGCAGCCCTTGGCGAATTGCGCGCCGCGCGCGCCTTGGGCCTCATGAACGGCAACACCCCGCCCGAGCTCGGCCAGATCGTCGCAGGCCTTCATCCCGGCCGGGCTTTGGAAAGCGCCATCACGATCTGCGATCTCACCGGCACCGGCGCGCAGGACACCGCCATCGCATCCCACGCCTATGCCTCAGCCCAAAAGGCCGGCATCGGCACCATGATCAAAAGCTGAAGAGGCCCATGTGAGCACGCCATTCTCCCGCGCGGAATATGCGCAACGACTTTCGCAAGTCAAAACCCGCATGGACAAAGCGGGCTTCGACCTGATCATCTGCCAGGATCCGGCCAATATGGGCTGGCTTACCGGCTATGACGGCTGGTCCTTCTATGTGCCGCAATGCGTTCTGGTGCATCAGGAGGAGGAGACGCCGATCTGGTTCGGCCGCGCCCAGGATGCCAAGAGCGCCCATTTCACCACCTATCTGCCGGCGCGGAATATCGTGCCTTTCTCGGAGAAGCTCATCCAGCATCCCGTGGGCCATCCCTATGACGAGTTGGCCGAGCTCATCCGCGCGCGCGGCTGGGGCAAAGCGCGGATCGGCGTCGAGATGGACGCTCATTATTATACCGCGCGCTGCCATGCGCATTTGACCAAGGGATTGCCCGAAGCGCGCTTCAGCAACAATGGCGACCTCGTCAATTGGGCAAGGCTCGTCAAGTCGGAAGCCGAGCTCACCTTCATGCGCGAGGCGGGGCGCATCTGCACCCATGCGATGAACAGCGCCATTGCGAAGATGAAGCCCGGCGTGCCGCAATATCAGGTGATCGCCGAGATCTATCATGCCCAGACGATGGGCGTCGGCGGCATTGGCGGCGACTATGCCGCGATCTGCCCGTTGATGCCGGTCGGCGAAGGCACGAGCACGCCGCATCTCACCTGGACCGACGAGCCTTTGCCGAATTCGGGCCTGGTGATGCTCGAGATCGCCGGCGTCCGGCGGCGCTATCATGCGCCTTTGACGCGCACCATGCATCTGGG
Organism: Pseudomonadota bacterium; assembly: GCA_021828105.1. GTDB lineage: Bacteria > Pseudomonadota > Alphaproteobacteria > Rhizobiales > Aestuariivirgaceae > Taklimakanibacter. The sequence goes on along the minus strand of JAKATG010000032.1, from coordinate 53,602 downwards.
CAAGGCGCCCAAGGAGATCGGCGACGTCGCCAAGGCGGTGGTCGAGGGCGTCGATGCCGGCCTCGCCAAGGCCAGGCCCGGCAACACGGCTGCCGAGGTCGAAGCCGCGTGGCAAGCGGTCCTGCGCAAGCATGGGCTCAAGAAGGAAAGCCGGGTCGGCTATCCGGTCGGCCTTGCCTATCCGCCCGATTGGGGCGAGCGCACCGCGTCACTCCGGCCCGGCGATGAGACCGTGCTCGACGCCGGCATGTGCTTCCATATCCAGTCGGGTGTGTGGCTCGCGGATTTCGGTGTCGCGATCTCGGAATCCTTCGTCGTCACCGACAAGGGTGGCGAGCGCCTCACCGATGTGGCGCGCGAGCTGATCGTCATCGATTGAGCCACCCATGCATGACAATCCCTTCAGCGATGGCGAGATAAGGCAGCGCCTGGCGCGGGTGCGGCAGGAGCTGGCGAAGCGCAAGCTCGACGCGGCGATCTTCGCTTCACCCGAAAATGTCTTCTATCTGACCGGCCTCGATCATTGGGGCTATTTCGCGCCGCATCTCCTCATCGTGCCGCTTGCGGGTGCGAATATTCTCATCACCCGCGCGATGGAGCGCGTCTCGGTCGAGAAGCAGGTGAGATCGGCTGAGTTCCGCGGCCATCCGGACAGCGAGACCGCCGCCGACATCGCGGCCCGCGTGCTGAAGGATCTGAACCTCACCGATAAATCGATCGGCCTCGAATATTGGACCTCGGGCTTGAGCTTCGGCCTGGCGTCGTCGCTGCAAAGCCAAGTTACGGCCACATGGTCCGACATAACCGGTCTCGCCGACGGGCTCCGGCTGGTGAAGAGCGCCGCAGAGCAGGCGCTGATGCGCCGCGCCGCGAAAATCAGCGATGCGGCGGCGAAAGCGGCGGTCGCGGCCATTGCCGATGGCGCCAGGGAGAGAGATGTGGCCGCTCTCTGCAGCGCGGCGATGATCAAGGCCGGCGGCCATCCGCCGGGATTCGGTCCTTTCATCCGCCCGGGCAGCCGGCTCGGTGAAGAGCATGCGACCTGGGGCGACGGCCAATACCGGAAAGGCGAGCCGGTCTTCGTCGAGCTTTCAGGCTGTGTCTCGCGCTATCATGCGCCCTTGGGCCGGCTCGTCCATATCGGCGCCATTCGCGAGGAGGATGCGAGGATCGCCGGCATCGTGCGGCAGGCCTTCGATGCCGTGGTCGAGGCGATCAGGCCGGGCACGACCGCGAAGGCCGTCTATGCCGCCTGGCAGAAGGTCGTCGATGAGGCCGGTCTCGCGCATTACCGGCGGCATCATTGCGGCTATTGCGTCGGCATCGGGCAGCCCCCCTCCTGGACCGGGGGCAATACGGTGACCGGGCTCAGGCATGATTCCGACCTCGAGATCAGGACCGGCATGAGCTTTCACATATTGTCATGGTTGATGGGAAGCGGGAGGGGTGACGACTTCCTGTCCAATACGGTATTGCTGACCGAGACTGGTCCCGAGGTCCTGACCAAGCTCGAGCTCGGGCCAATCCTGATCTAGGCGACACCTTGCGGGTTTGACACATGGCGCTCAAACGGATGGACAACATAGGAATCGTCGTCGATGATCTCGGAGAGACGATTGATTTCTTTCGCGAACTCGGCCTTGAACTCGAGGGGCGGGCCACGATCGAAGAAGAATGGGCTGGACGTGTCACGGGACTGGGCGATCAGCGCGTCGAGATTGCCATGATGCGCACGCCGGACGGCCATGGCCGGCTCGAGCTATCCCGCTTCCTCACGCCGCCTGCCGTCGAGGATCACCGCAACGCCGCGGTTAACGCTCTAGGCTATCTCCGCATCATGTTCGCCGTGGACGACATCGACGCGACGCTGGAAAGGCTCCGCAATCGCGGCGCGCAGCTCGTAGGCGAAGTCGTCCAGTATAAAGACGCGTATCGGCTCTGCTACATCCGCGGGCCTGAAGGGCTTCTCATCGGACTCGCCCAAGAACTCAGCTGAGCGAAGGGCGACCAATGTCAGCCAGCGCGTTGCACAAAGGGTCCGTTGTTGGACTAGACCGCCTCAATCGCCAGCGCCACGCCCTGGCCGACGCCGACGCAGAGCGTCACCAAAGCGCGTTTGGCGTTGCGGCGCTTGAGCTCGAGCGCCGCGGTGCCGGCGATGCGGGCTCCCGAAGCGCCGAGCGGATGACCGAGCGCGATGGCGCCACCATTGGGATTGAAGTTCTCATCCGCCGCATCGATGCCGAGGGCTCGCGTCACGGCGAGGACTTGCGCGGCGAAGGCCTCATTGAGCTCGATCACGCCGAAATCGGCGAGCTTCAGCTTCTGCCGTTCGAGCAATTTATCGACGGCGGGAACGGGTCCCATGCCCATGACCCTCGGCGCTACGCCGGCACTCGCTGCGCCTAAGATGCGGGCGAGGGGTGTCAGGCCATATTTCGCGATCGTCCTCTCCGAGGCGAGCAGCAAAGCGGCGGCGCCGTCATTGACACCCGATGAATTGCCGGCCGTCACCGTTCCGTCCTTGCGGAAAGGTGTGGGCAATTTGGCGAGTTTCTCGACCGTGGTGCCGGCGCGGGGATGCTCGTCCGTAGCAACCGACAGAGCCTCGCCTTTCTTCTGCGGCACCGTCACCGCGACAATCTCTTGCGCGAAGCGGCCGTTTCCTTGCGCCGTCACGGCGCGCGCCTGGCTCTGCGCCGCATAGGCGTCCTGGTCGGCGCGGGAGATCTGATGCTCGGCGGCGACATTCTCCGCCGTCTCCGGCATGGACTCGATGCCATATTGCGCCTTGATCAGTGTATTGACGAAACGCCAGCCAATGGTCGTGTCGTGGATTTCGGGCGCGCGGGCGAAAGCCGTTTCCGCCTTCGGCATCACGAAGGGCGCCCGCGACATGGACTCGACACCGCCGGCGATCACCAGATCGGCCTCGCCGGTCTTGATCTGGCGGGAAGCGGCGATGACGGCGTCGAGACCCGAAGCGCACAGCCGGTTGACCGTCATCCCCGGCACGGTTTCGGGCAGGCCCGCGAGCAGAACCGCCATGCGGGCGACATTGCGGTTGTCCTCGCCCGCCTGATTGGCGCAGCCGAGGATCACCTCGTCGATCGCGGCAGGATCGATTCCCTTGTGGCGCTCGACCAAGGTGCGAACAGGAAGGGCGGCGAGATCATCGGTGCGCACCGAGGCGAGGACGCCGCCATAGCGCCCGATCGGCGTGCGGATAAAATCGACGATATAGGCTTCCAAGTCAGGCCTCCTTGAGCCAGCCATCGCTGACTTCGGGCAAGGGAATGCAATCGCGCAAGAGCCTTGTATAGGCGTGTTGCGGTCTGTCAAAAAGTGCCGCTGTTTCGGCGTCTTCGACGATCTCGCCCTGGCGCATGACGATCACCCGGTCGCACAGCCGCCGCACCACCGAGAGATCATGGCTGATGAAGGCCATGGTGAAATTCATTTGCGCGCGCAAGGTCATCAGGAGATCGAGGATCTGCGCCTGGCTCGACACATCGAGGCCGGAGACGATCTCGTCCGCCAGGATGAAGCGCGGCTTCAAGGCGACGGCACGGGCGATGCCGACCCGCTGGCGCTGTCCGCCCGACAGCTCATGGGGATAACGCGATGCGAAGCTTTCCGGCAGGCCGACTTGCCGGAGCGCTTCGGCTATCCGTTGACGGCTATGGGCCAACCCGTGCAGTGAGAGCGGAGCCGCGATGATCGCGCCCACCGTCTTGCGCGGATTGAGAGACGAGAACGGGTCCTGGAAGATGATCTGGAGATCGCGCCGCAAAGGTTGCAAGTCGTCGTCGGTGAGCGTGGCGATCTCGCGCCCGGCAAAGACGATCCTGCCGGCATCGGGCTTCAGCAGACGGATCAGCGTGCGCCCCAACGAAGTCTTGCCCGAGCCCGATTCGCCGACAATGCCCGTGATGGCGCCTTCTTTGAGCGTGAAGCTCAGGCCTTTCAGGATCTCGATGCGGGGTGCTGCTCCGAGCAGAGGCTTCTTCGTCATGTCGGGCAGCGACAGATGCAGATTCTCGACCGTGAACAAGGCGTCAGCCATGGGCCGGTCTCCTCGTCCAGGCCGCGTCGGTCAGGGCGACCTCGCGCGCCAGTTCCGCGATCAGCTCGGGCGAGGCGGGTTTGAGCGAGTCTTCCGGCCGGTCATAGCGCGGGGTCGCCGCCATCAAGGCCCGCGTATAGGCATGCTTCGGCCTGGCGAAGAGCTCAGCGACCGGCGCCTGCTCCACCACCTTGCCGGCGTAAAGCACGGTGGCGCTCTGGCAGAGCTTGGCGACGACGCCGAGATTATGCGTGATGAAGAGCAAGGCCGTGCCGTGGCGCGCCTGCATGTCGGCGATGAGCCCTAAGATCTGCTTCTGCACCGTGACATCGAGCGCCGTCGTCGGCTCATCCGCCACGATCAAGCGCGGCTCGGCGCTGAAGGCCGAAGCAATGAGGGCGCGCTGGCGCATGCCGCCCGAGAGCTCATGCGGGTAAAGCCGCATCACCCGCTCCGGCTCGGCGATCTTCACCTCGGCGAGGAGCGCCAGAGCGCGGGCTCGCGCCTCGGCTTTCTGCATGCCGAGAATATGGATGAGCCGGTCGCAGATCTGCTGCTCGATTCGCTTTGCCGGATTGAGCGCGGTCAAGGGATCCTGCGGGATGAAGGCGGCGCGCTTGCCGATATAGAGGCGGCGGGCGCTTTCCGGCAGCCCTGCCAGATCCTGATCGGCCAGCGTCACCTGGCCCTCGACGATGTCGACCGCCCGGGGCAGGATGCCGAACACGGCGCGCGCGATCATGCTCTTGCCGGCGCCCGATTCACCGACCAGCGCATGGACTTCGCCCGGATGGACGGTGAGCGACACGGAGCGCAACAGACGGCCGCCCTGCTTCAAGGCGACGCTCAGGCTGGCGATCGTGAGATAGGGCGCCGTCATCTGAGCACCGGATCGAAGCGTTCCTTCAAGCCTTCGCCGAACTGGCTGAAGGCAAGGACGGTGAGGAAGAGAGCGATCATCGGGAAAAGCAGCACCCACCAAGCCTGGTAGATGATGCCGCGGCCCTCGGCGATCATGCTGCCCCAGGTTGCCTGATCGGTCGATACCGACAGATTGACATAGGACAGGATGGCTTCGACGATCACCGCGATGCCCATTTCGAGCGACAGCAGCACCGTGATGGCCGGCAGCACATTGGGCAGCACTTCCTTGAGCAAGGTCGCCATGCGGGAAAGGCCCATGGCGCGGGCGCTTTCGACATAATCCATCCGGCGCTGCTGCATCGTCTCGGCGCGCACCACACGGCAGAAGCGGGTCCAGTCGATAATGGCGATGGCGAGGATGACCGAGGTGAGGCTCGGATTGAAGAAGGCGACGAGGAGAATGGAGAGGAGGACCGGCGGAAAGGCCATCCAGATGTCGACGATGCGCGAGATGATGCGGTCGGTCCAGCCGCCGAAGAAGCCCGAGAGGAGGCCGAGGGCCGATCCCAGAAGGCAGGCGGCGAGGCCCGCTCCTATGGCGACGATGAAAGCCGGGCGCGCCGCCGAGATGAGACGCGACAGCACATCGCGGCCGAGGCTGTCGGTGCCGAGAAGATAGCCGGGCTCGCTGCCTGCGATCCAGGCGGGCGGCAATTTGCCGAGCATGAGATCCTGAGCGAGAGGATCATGCGGCACGATGAGGGGTGCGAAGATCGCCGCCAGCGCCATGAGGATCAGCCACAGGCCGGAGAGCCAGAGCCTGGGGCCGGTTCTCACCGTGATGGCGCGGGCCTCAGCCATGCCGGAGCCTCGGATTGAGCAGCGCATAGCTCAGATCGACCAGGAGATTGATGATGACGAAGATCAACGCAAAAACGAGGACGATGCCCTGGATCAAGGGCAGGTCGCGATTGATCACGGCATCGATCGCCATATTGCCGAGGCCTTCATAGGAGAAGAGCCGCTCGACGATCACCGTGCCGCCGATGAGGAAGGTGAATTGCACGCCGGCCAGAGTGAGGGTGGGGATGACGGCGTTGCGCAGCGCTTCCGACAAGAGCACGCGGGTCTCGGAAAAGCCCTTGGTGCGGGCGAGCATCACATAATCCTGCTGCATCGCCTCCTTGAGTGAGGTTTTCAGGAGCTGGGCGATGACCGCCGCCAGAGGCAGCGCCAGCGCCAGGGCCGGCATCAGCATATGGCGCATGAGGTCGAGAAAGATGTCGAAGCGCAGACGCAGGATGCTTTCGATGAGATAGAAGCCCGAGACGAAATTGAGATCGAGGGTCGGCGAGACGCGGCCCGATATGGCAAAGACCGGAAAGGCGACGCCGAGGAGCAAAATGAGGGTGAGACCCCAGAGGAAATCCGGCATGGCGAGGCTTGCGCCATTGAAGAGGTCGATGCCGGTCTCGGCCGCCGTGCCGCGATAGCGCGCCGCTATGACGGCAAGGCTGCCCCCCAAGGCCACGGCGATGACGAGCGCCAGTGTCGCGAGCTCGAGCGTCGCCGGCAGACGGCCGAAGATCAGCCCCATCACATCCTGGCGCAAGGAGATGGAAGTGCCGAAATCGCCTTGCAAGGCGCGACCGAGCCAGATCCAGAACTGCGTCATGATCGGCTTGTCGAGGCCGTAATGGGCGGTGAGTAGGGCGATGTCGGCGTCGGAGGCGCCGGGCGGCAGCATCATGGCGATGGGGTTGCCGGGGACGACGCGCACCAGGATGAAGACGATGAGAGCCACGCCGAAAAGCGTGACCACAGTCGAGCCGAGGCGGATCAGGAGGTTTCGGCCCATGCCAACTCAGAACCTTGCCAGAGCAGTCGGAGAGGATCGCCGAGGCGATCCTCTCCGCTACACCTAGGCCGGTGACATCAGCGCTGGCAAGAGCGCCCCCGATACATTCGGCGTGACCTTGACCGTTTTGACATGGATGATCGGCTGCACATATTGCAGGAGCGGAATGACATAGCCTTCCTCGGCGATGTATCTGTCGACCGCCTTCCAGCCCTCGATGCGCTTCGTCTCGTCCTTCTCGCCCCACAGCGGGATGATCTTGTCGATCAGGTCCTTGGAATCCCACACCGAATGCGGGCTCGGCCCGAACATGGCGTAGCCGGTCGAGACGCTGGGATCGGCAAGGGCATTGCCCCAATTGTAGAAGGCGGCCGGCGCCAGCGTGTCGGCGGCGCGCAATTCGAAATGCTTCGCGATCTCGTAGATCTCGATCTCGGCCTCGATGCCGACCTTGCGCCACATGCCGACAATGGCCTGGATCATCTCGTAATCCTTGGACTTGAAGCCCTTGGTGGTCTGGATCTTGAACTTCACCGGCTTGTCCGGGCTGTAGCCCGAGGCGGCGAGGAGCTGCTTCGCCTTCTCGGGGTCGTAGCCGACCTTGATCGAGGGATCATAGGCTGTGTATTGCGGCGTCTGGAGCGTGTCGATGGCGATGCCATAGCCGTTGAGCAGGCGGTCGATGATGAGTTGCTTGTCGATCGCATGATGGGCGGCGAGGCGCACATTCTTGTCGAGCATCACGTCGATGTCGTTGAGGAAGATCATGCCGATATCGGAGATCGGCGTGGTGACACCGGCAAGCCCCTCCTTGGCCTTGAGGCGATCGAACTCGTCATAAGGAATTTCGAGCGTCACTTGCGAGGAGCCGGATTCGATCTCGGCGACGCGGCTCGAGGCATCGGGCACGAATTTGATGATCACCGTGTCATAGGCAGGCTTGCCGCCCCAGTAATTCGGATTGGCCTTGAGCCGCATGAAGGCGTTGCGCTCGAATTTCTCCATCATATAGGGGCCAGTGCCGATCGGCGCCTTCTCGAAGCCTTCGGCGCCGACCTTCTCATAATAGGCCTTGGGCAACACATAGCCCGTGAGGAATGCCATCCATTTGAACAGGACCGGCTCGAACTCCTTCACATCGGCGGTGATCTTGTTGCCGTCGACCTTGAAATTGCCGATCTTGCTCCACACGAACTGGATCGGATTGCCGGTCTCGGGCTTGCCGGCGCGCTCGAGCGACCAGACGACGTCTTCGGCCGTGAAGGGCGAGCCGTCATGCCAGGTGACGCCGTCCCGCACCTCCAACATGATCTGCGTCTTGTCGTCGTTCCAGCCCCATTTGGTGATGAGGCCCGGCGCGAAGGAGAGGTCGGGATTCTGCGCGATATACATGTCGAAGACCGACCGGTAGATCGCCTGGATCGTCGGATTGACGGCGGAAGGACCGACGGTCGGATCCCAGGAGGGTAGGTTCACATTATAGGCAATGGTGAGCTCGGAGCCTTGCGCCGAGACAGTCGTGGCGGCAAGGCCGCCAAACAGCGCCGCACCGCCAAACGCCCCAAGTTTCAATACTTCCCGCCTGGATGTCGTCATGTTTCCTCTCCCTGTCGTTCTGTATTTATCAAGATACTTTAGGTCTAAAATAAAACCACCGCAAGATCATCTGGTCAGCATCTTCGCGAGCATGAAGCCCGATCCCGCCCCAACGCCAGCACCCGGCCAGGTGGACGCGCCGACGAGATAGAGCCCGTCCAATGGTGTCTTGTAGCGCGACCAGCCGGGCGCCGGGCGGAACAGAAAATTCTGGCTCAGATGATGGCTGCCGCCGAGATTGTCACCGCCCAGAAGATTGGGATTCTCCTTTTCCAGATCGAGTGGTGAGAAGACGGCGCGGCCGAGGATCTTCTTGCTGAAGCCCGGCGCGTAGCTTTCGAGAATGGTCATGACCCGGTCGGCATAGGTCTCTTTGATCTGGCTCCAGTCCGCAGTCGCGGGAAGCACACGGACTTGAATCCAGAGGATGTGCTTGCCTTCGGGCGCGCGGCTCGGATCGACGGCGGTCGGCTGGCCCACCACCAGCACCGGCTCTGCCGGCAGCAATCCGGCGAGCGCTTCATGATAGGCGCGGCTCATCATGTCGAGCGAGGGGGCGAGATGGACATAGGCGAAACGCTGAAGCTCGGCCCCCGCCGCCCAGTCGGGAAGCCCATCGGCAGCGACATGGATCATCATCGTGCCCGGGCCGGCACGGAAGGACGTCATCTGCCGGTCGGCTTCCGCATTGCCGCTGCCGCCGGCGAGAAGTTTTCCGAAGACGATCTGCGGCACGACATTGGCGATGACGGCGCGCTTGGCGGCAAAGCTTCGACCATCCGTGAGGGTGACGCCCGCGGCGCGGCCATTCGCCTTGTCGATGCGCGCGACCTCGGCGTCGAGATGGATCTCGCCGCCAAGCTCTTTCAAATAGGCGGTCATGGATTTGATCATCACATCGGCGCCGTCTCGGCCCAGCGCCATGCCAAAGCTCTGATCGGCCATAGCTTCGAGATAGGGAAAGAGGGCGCCGCCCGCTATGTCGGGGGCGAAATCGAGATGCATTCCCCAGGCGGCAAGCGTCGCCTTGATCTTGTCGGACTCGAAGTTCGCATCGAGGAACGCGCGTGGGGACGACACCAGGAGTCGCAGCGTGTCGATGATCCAGGGCAGTCCCCGGGCGCGCCAGGCTTTCCAGCCGATGGAGATGAGGTCGCGCGACGGCATTGGGCTGCCGAGAAGGGAAAATATGTGCGGCGCATCCTGGCCGAAAGCTTCGCTCATCCGGCGCCAGCTTTCCGCATCCTCTTCGGAGAAGGACCGGGCGCGGGAGATGTTCTTCTCCATGTCCTTGGAGACCCCGAACCAGGAGCCATCGGCAAAAGGTGTCGCGAAGCAATCACTCGCCGCGGCGAAAGCGAGCCCGTGCCGCATCAGCGCCTCGCCATGCATGCGCATGAACGGGGAGCCGGCAAAGAGACCCAGATTCATGGCGAAGAGATCATGGCGGAAGCCCGGAAGCGTCACTTCGCGAGTCTGCACGGCGCCGCCCGCCACCTTGTTGCGCTCGAAGACGGAGACCTTCCAGCCCTGCTTCGCCAGATGGATGGCCGAGGCCAGACCATTATGGCCGCTGCCCACGATGATGGCGTCATAGGTCATGCGCGCTTCCTTCCCTGACGCACATACTGGCATATGCATATAATCTGTCCATGAGATTCCACTGTAGCAGTCAAATGCCCTAAATCTTACTTGCAATTGCAAGTATTGGGCATAGGATGAGGCAAACAACAGCAAGCCGCAGCGGAGGAAATCATGGCGCAGAAAGCAGATTTGAGTTCATTGGCCGAAGCCCTTCTGTCGGGCTCGGTCGAGGTGGTCGATCTCTCGGCACCGCTCGGGCCCCAGACGCCGCTCATCAAGCTGCCGCCCGACTTCGCCAAGAACACGCCCGCGATCGAGATCCACAACATCTCCAACTATGACAAGAACGGACCCTTCTGGTCATGGAACTGGCTCAAGCTCGGCGAGCATTCCGGCACGCATTTCGATGCGCCGATCCACTGGATCAGTGGCAAGGATTATGCCGACGGCTCGACCGACAAGATCAATCCGAAGAATTTCGTGGCGCCGGCCAATGTCATCGACTGCAGCGCCGAAGTGAAGAAGAACCCGGACTTCCTGCTCTCGGCCGACGGCGTGCGCGCCTGGGAGAAAAAGCATGGCGACATCGCAAAGGGCAGCTGGGTCCTGATGCGCACCGACTGGTACACCCGCAATGGCAGCGAGAAGGAGTTCCTCAATGCCGATGACAAGGGCCCGCATTCGCCGGGACCGACCGTCGATTGCATCGAATATATCCTGTCGAAGGGCGCCATCGGCTGGGGCAGCGAGACGGTCGGCACCGATGCGGGTTCCGCCGGCGGCATGACGCCGCCCTTCCCGGCGCATAATCTGATGCACAAGTCGAATCGCTACGGCTTGGCGAGCCTGTGCAATCTCGACAAGCTGCCGCCCAAGGGCGCCATCCTCATCGCGGCACCGCTCAAGATCGTGAACGGCACCGGCAGCCCGCTGCGCGTGCTGGCGCTGGTGGCGCGCTAGGGGCGACGCCCATCGCTCAGGAGGAGGACATGTCCGATCCTGACTATGTGATCATCGGCAGCGGCATCAACGCGCTGGTCGCCGCCGCCATGCTCGGCAAGAACGGCAAGCGCGTCCTGATGCTCGAGCGCAATGATCGCATCGGCGGCTGCATCCGCACCGAAGAGATCACCGCCCCCGGCTATATCCATGATGTGATGGCGACGACCTTCGTCCTCTTCATCACATCGCCGGGCTATGCGGCGCTCGCCGCCGATCTCGGCCGGCATGGGCTCGAATTCTGCCACAGCGAGCATCCTTCGGGGGTGCTCCTGCCGGACGGGCGCTCGGCCATCGTCAGCATGAAGCGTGCCGACAATGGCTTAGCCCTCGACCGGCTGAGCCCCGGCGACGGCGCCCAGCATCTTGCCGATGTCGGCGGGGTCGAGCGCAATGCTCACCTGCTCTTCGCGCTTCTCGGCGGCCAGCTGTGGAGTTGGCCGACCGCCAAGCTCCTCGCGCGCGAGGCCTGGGGACGGGGACCCCGGCAGCTCGCGCAGTTCTTCGGCGAAGCGCTCACCACGGCGCGGGCCTGGCTCGAATCGAACTACCAGTCCGATGTCGCCCGCGCCTTGTGGGCGCCCTGGGTGTTGCATACCGGCCTCTCGCCCGAAAGCGCCTATTCGGCGCAAATGGCAAAGGTGATCGCCTTCGCGCTGGAGGCGGCGGGTGCCCCCATCGTCAAAGGCGGCGGGCAGAAATTGCTCGATGCCTTTGCCGCTCTCATCCGCGAGGCGGGTGGCGAGATCAGGACGAAGGCCGATGTCGCCGCGGTGCTCGCCGGCTCTGGTGGCGCGGCGCGGGGCGTGAAGCTCGCCGACGGCGCGGAGATCGTGGCGCGCCAAGGCGTCATCTGCTCGGTCACGCCGAACCAGCTCTATGACCGGCTGCTCAACGGCTGGACGGTGCCGGGCGAGCTCAAGACCGCGCTGCGCAATTACCGCTATGGCAAAGGCAATTTCCAGCTTCACTACGCGCTGAAATCGCCGCCTCGATGGCTGACCGCCGGTCTCGAGAAAGTGGCGCTCCTGCATCTGACGCCGGGCCTCGACGGCGTGTCCAAGGCCGCGAATGAAGCCGAGCGCGGCATGCTGCCGGAAGTGCCCACCATTTGTGTCGGGCAGCCCCATGCTCTCGATCCGAGCCGCTGCCCCGAGGGGACCGCCATACTCTGGCTGCAGCTGCCGGAAGCGCCGCGGCATATCAAGGGCGATGCGGCGGGCGAGATCGCCGTGCCGGCCGACGGTCAATGGACCGAGACCGTGCGCGAAGCCTATGCGGAGCGCATCGAAGCGATCCTCGCCCGGCACATCGCCGATTTCAGGGCCAACAAGCTCGCCCGCAAGGCCTATTCACCGGCCGATCTCGAAAGGCTGAACATCAATCTCGTCGGCGGCGATCCCTATGGCGGCTTCTGCGGCCTCGACCAGTCCTTCCTGTGGCGGCCGTTCAAGTCCTCGGTCAATCACCGCACCTTCATTCCCAATCTCTATCATATTGGCGCGTCAACCCATCCCGGCGCCGGCCTCGGCGGCGGCTCGGGTTTCATGCTGGCGCAAGCTTTGAGGTGATCACCATGGTCGGGCGCTTCGGAACTGCCTTGCTCAAGCCGGCCAATGCCGATCAGGACGCTACGCCATCGATCGGCGAGATCGGGCTCAATCATTTCGCGCCCTATCTCATCAACCGCGTTTCGGCGCGCTGGAATGCCGACATGCTGGAGGTGCTGAAGTCCTTCGACCTCACCACCGCGAAGATGCGCACCCTCGCCGTGCTCTCGATCACGCCCGGCATGACCGCGAACGACCTGGCGCTGCATACGATCACCGAGCAGTCGACCATGAGCCGCACCCTCGATGCGATGGAGGAGCAGGGGCTGATCAAGAGCCGGCCGCGCAAGGAGGATCTGCGCGTGCGCGAGGTCTATCTGACGGAAGAGGGCCGGCAGCTCTTCGCCAAATTCTGGCCCGCCATGTATCGGCGCTATTCCGACGTGTTCGCCGGCGTCAGCGAGGCCGAATATGAAAGCTTCATTTCCGTCCTGCATAAGATGCTGCAGAATATGAACCAAGATTGACGGAGGCTCACTATGGCCGAACGTTCCTTCGCAAAAGAAGTCCAGCAACTCAAGATCGGCGCCGGCGAGGAGTTCCGCGGCGAGGGCATCCTCGCCATCACCAAGGCGCTCCTGCAATGCGGTGTCGGCTATGTCGTCGGCTATCAGGGCGCGCCAATTTCGCACCTAATGGACGTGCTCGCCGATGCGCAGGACATATTGGGCGAGCTCGGAGTCCATTTCGAAGCGAGCGCCAGCGAAGCGGCAGCCGCGGCGGCGCTCGCGGCTTCCGTGCACTATCCCATTCGCGGGGCGGCGACCTGGAAATCGACGGTCGGCACCAATGTCGCCTCCGACGCGCTCGCCAATCTCTCTTCCGGCGGCGTCACTGGCGGTGCGCTCATCATCGTCGGTGAGGATTACGGCGAAGGCTCTTCCATCATGCAGGAGCGCAGCCATTCCTTCGCGATGAAATCGCAGATCTGGCTGCTCGATCCCAAGCCCAATCTGGAAGCGATCGTGAAGGCGGTCGAAGACGGTTTTGCGCTTTCGGAAGCGACCAACACGCCGGTGATGCTGGAAGTCAGGATCAGGTCCTGCCATGTGCATGGCCGCTTCATCGCCAAGGACAATCAGCGCCCCCTCATGTCGGTGGCGGAAGCGCTCGAGGCGCCGCGCCGCGACACGCAGCGCATCGTGCTGCCGCCCGCGTCCTTCCTGCATGAGCAGGAGAAGGTCAAGAAGCGCTGGCCGGCGGCGATCGACTTCATCAAATCGCGCAAGCTCAACGAGATGACAGGACCGAAGCGCGGCAAGGTCGGCATCGTGCTGCAGGGCGGCATGTATAACAGCGTGATCCGGGCGCTGCAGCGTCTGGGACTGGCCGACCTCTACGGCACATCGATGGTGCCGCTCTACATCCTCAATGTCACCTATCCGCTGGTCGATGACGAGTTCCTCGGCTTCTGCACGGACAAGGACGCGGTGCTGGTCGTCGAGGAGGGCCAGCCCGATCATCTCGAGCAGGCCTTCGGCCATATGCTGCACAAGGCCGCCGCCCCGACCCGGCTCCATGGCAAGGATTTCCTGCCGATGGCCGGCGAATATACCGGGCAGGTGATGCTCGACGGCCTGTCGGGATTCCTGCGCGCCCATGCGCCGGAGCTCCTCATCGCCAAGATCCGTCTGCCCAATGCGCCGGTAGCGCCGCCCGATGTCTCGCATCTGGCGCAGGTCGTGCCGATGCGCCCACCCGGCTTCTGCACCGGCTGTCCGGAGCGGCCGATCTTCTCGGCCATGAAGCTGGTCGAGAGGGAGCTCGGGCCCCACCATGTCGCGGCCGATATCGGCTGCCATCTGTTCTCGATCATGCCGCCCTTCAATATCGGGGCGACCACCATGGGCTATGGCCTGGGTCCCGCCTCGGCCTCCGCCTTCAACGTGCCGGCGAAGAAGCGCTCGATCGCCATCATGGGCGATGGCGGCTTCTGGCATAATGGTCTTGCGTCGGGCGTCGGCAACGCCGTCTTCAACAAGAGCGACGGCGTCATCCTGGTCGTCGACAATTACTATTCGGCGGCGACCGGCGGGCAGGACATATTGTCCTCGCGCGCCAACAACCGGACACGCTCGACGAAACATCCGATCGAGGATGCAGTCAAAGGGGTGGGCGTCAGTTGGGTGCGCCGGATCGATCGCACCTATGACGTCACACGCATGCGCGATACTTTGCGCGAGGCGCTGACCACCAAGGAGAAAGGGCCCAAGGTCATCGTCGCTTCGTCGGAATGCATGCTCAACAAGCAAAGGCGCGAGAGGCCGTTGTTAGCCAAGGCGATCCATGACGGCAAGCGGGTGGTGAAGCCGCGCTTCGGCGTCGATGAGGATGTGTGCACCGGCGATCACGCCTGCATCAGGCTGTCAGGCTGTCCCTCGCTCAGCGTGAAGAAGCTCGATGACCCTTTGCGTGACGATCCGGTGGCATCGATCGACCAGTCCTGCGTCGGCTGCGGCAATTGCGGCGAGGTCGCCGACGCCGCGGTGCTGTGTCCCTCCTTCTATCGCGCCGATGTCGTCAACAATCCGGGATTGTTCGAGCGTTTCGTGTCCTTAATGCGGCGGACAGTCATCTCCTGGCTGCAGAGACGGCGCGACCGGAAGTCGCTCAGCTTCGCGAAAGTGGGGCAAGCCCCGTGAATATTCAGGCGTCACGCCAGAATCAGATCATCAAACTCGCGATCCTGGCGGTCGGCGGGCAAGGTGGCGGCGTGGTGTCGGACTGGATCGTGCATCTCGCCGAGGAAAACGGCTGGTATGCGCAGGCGACCTCGGTGCCGGGTGTCGCGCAGCGCACCGGCGCCACGATCTACTATATCGAGATGGTGCCCGATCGCGGCAAGACGCCGATCCTCGCGCTGATGCCGTCGCCCGGCGATGTCGACATCGTGCTTGCCGCCGAGCTCATGGAGGCCGGGCGCGCCATGATGCGCGGCCTGGTGACGCCGGAGCGCACCACCCTGATCGCTTCGTCGCACCGCGCCTATGCCGTGTCGGAGAAAGTCGTACCGGGTGACGGCATCAGCGATGGCGGCCAGGTCATCGAGACGGCGCGCAAGACGGCGCGGCGCTTCATCGCCGCCGATCTCGAGCGGATCGCGGTCAGAAACGGCAGCGTGATCTCGGCAAGCCTGTTTGGCGCGCTGGCGGCCTCGGGCGTGCTGCCCTTCAGCCGCGACGGTTTCGAAGCGACGATCCGGAGCGGCGGCAAGGGCATCGAGGCGAGCCTCAGGGCCTTCCATGAAGCCTTCGATGCGGCCCTGGCGCCGGTGCCGGCGGCACCGCCCGAAAAGAAGCCCAAGCTTTCCATCACCAAAGGGCCCGACCAGCTCACGGCGCGCTACCAGGACCTCGTGCTGCGCGTCAAGGACGCGATGCCGCCCGAGGCCCAGGAGATGGCCCGCGCCGGCCTCGCCAAGGTGGTGGAGTTCCAGGACATCGCCTATGGCGAAGAATATCTGAGCCGCCTGGTGCGGATCTCGGCCCTCGACCACGATCTCGGCGGCGACGGCAAGGGTCGCGCCTTGACGCGCGAGGCCGCGAAATACATCGCCAATGCCATGGCCTATGACGATGTCATCCGAGTCGCGCGGATAAAAACACAGAGTCGCCGCTTTGCGCAGGTGCGCAAGGAGATGCGGCTGCGCGACGGCCAGCTGCTCAAGCTCACCGAATTCATGCATCCGCGCATGGAGGAAGTGTGCGGCATGCTGCCGGCCCGCCTCGGTCGTTATATCGAAAACCGGCCGCGCCTGTTCAAGGCGATGGATCGTCTGGTCAATCGCGGCCGCCAAGTACGCACCGATTCGATCTTCTGGTTCACCATACTTTATATATTGGGCGGCTTCTCACGCTTCCGCCGCAAGCTGCTGCGCCATGAAGTGGAGCAGGCGCATCTCGCGCACTGGCTCGGTGAGGTCGAAAGGCTGGCGCGGGGAAACTACGATCTCGCCGTCGAGGTGCTGCGCTGCCGGAGGCTGATCAAGGGCTACAGCGACACCCATGTACGCGGGCTGTCGCGCTATGATCGCGTGCTCTCGGCGCTGCCGATATTGGAGGGGCGCGATGACGGCGCCGAATGGCTGCGCCGCCTGCGCGAAGCGGCGCTGAAGGACGAGAACGGCAATGCCCTCGAAGGCGCGCTCAAGACGGTGGAGAGCCTTTGATGGAATTTACCCTCCCCGCAAGGGTAGGGGAAATGCGGTGGTGAGGCGGCGCGCGCAAGAATTAGTTTAGACCTATAGCATTGTTCGGGAATTATTTTAGTTCTATAGTAATTTCCCAGGTGCCGTTCGCGAGACAACGGACCGGCCCGGCACCGGCCTGTCCCGGAGGAAGCATCATGCTGAAAAGATTTGCCGCATCTTTGTCGCTTGCCTTCTACCTCATCACGCCTGCGATGGCCGGATCGCTGCCGGGCCTTCGCGGCCATGACCACACCGGCGTCACGGTTCCCGACATCAAGCAGGCGCTCGATTTCTTCACCAATGTGCTGGGCTGCCAGCATGCGATGACCTTCGGGCCTTTTTCCGACGACAAGGGCACCTTCATGCAGGATCTGCTCAACGTTAATCCGCGCGCCAAGATCGAGCAGATCTCGCTGGTGCGCTGCGGCTATGGCTCCAATATCGAGCTCTTCCAATATTCATCGCCCGACCAGAAGGACGCAACACCGAAGAACAGCGATATCGGCGGCTATCACATCGCCTTCTATGTCGATGACATCAAGGCGGCGGCCGACTATCTCAAGGCCAACAATGTGAAGACCATGATGGGACCCTTGCCGGTCGATCAGGGTCCGGCGGCCGGCCAGTCGATTCTCTATTTCATGGCGCCCTGGGGCCTGCAGTTCGAGGCCATCAGCTATCCCAAGGGCATGGCGTATGAAAAAGACGGCGGCACGATATTATGGTCGCCCAAGGATCCGGCGAAATAAGCCCGAACGCGTGAGACTGAATGATGCGGATCAAGGTGATTGGCGGTGGACCCGGCGGCCTCTATTTCGCCCTTCTGACCAAGAAGGCGAAGCCCAACTGGGACATCGAGGTCATCGAGCAGAACCGGGATGACGACACCTTCGGCTTCGGTGTCGTCTTCTCCGACGACACGCTCGATGAATTCCTGTGCCATGATCCCCAATCCTATGCGCGCATCCGCAAGCAGTTCGCCTATTGGGACGATGTCGCGATCCATTACAAAGGCCATGAGGCGCGCTGCGGCGGCAATGGCTTCTGCGGCCTGTCGCGCATCACTTTGCTCAAGCTCCTGCATGCGCGCTGCCGCGAGGAGGGCGTCCATCTGACCTTCAGCCGCCGCATCGATCCGGAAGAGATCGAGCAGCTGTGCTCATCGGCCGATATCGTGGTGGCGGCGGACGGCATCAATTCGGTGATCCGCGAGCACTATAAGGAGCATTTCCAGCCGACGGTGTCGCTCAAGGCCAACCGCTTCTGCTGGATGGGCTCGACCCGGCCGATGGACGAATTCAACTATTTCTTCAAGCAGACGCCGCATGGCGTGATCTGCGCCCATACCTATCAATATGAGAAGGGCAAATCGACCTGGGTCTTCGAGATGGACGAAGCCTGCTGGCATGGCCACGGCTTCAAGGAGACCGATGAAGAGGATTCGAGGGCCAAGCTCGAAGCTCTCTACGCCCAAGAGCTCGACGGGCACGGGCTCTTGCTCAACCGCTCGCACTGGCGGCGCTTCCCGCGCATCTTCTGCGAGAACTGGTCGCACAAGAATATCGTGCTCTTGGGCGACGCCAAGGCCTCGGCGCATTTCTCCATAGGCTCCGGCACCAAGCTCGCCATGGAATGCGCCATCGGCCTGTCCGAAGCGACCGTCAAGCATGCGGAGACAAGCGTGAAGGAGGCCTTCGCCGCCTATGACGCGGCGCGCCGCACGCCCTGCCAGATCGTCCAGCACAATGCCGATGTGTCGCTTGCCTGGTTCGAGCATATGAAACGCTCCTTCGACATGGAGCCGATGCAATTCGCCATGGTGGTCATGTGCCGCGCCAAGACGATCACCTATGACAATCTCCTGGTCCGCGACCCGGGCTTCGTCGCCAAGGCCGATACCGAATGGTATGAGCGCTATTACCGCGAGACCGGTTATGACTACCGCGAATCGCGGCCGACGCCGATGTTCACCAAATTCCGCCTGCGCGACATGGAGGTCGTGAACCGGGTGGTGATGTCGCCCATGGCGCAATATTCCGCCGATGCCCAGGGCAATCTGACCGACTGGCATCTTGTGCACTATGCCTCGCATGCGCTGGGCGGCATGGGCTTGATCTTCGTCGAGATGACCTGTCCGTCGCCCGATGCGCGGATCACGCCCGGCTGTACCGGTCTATGGACGGACGGGCATGAGGCGCAATGGAAGCGCATCGTCGAATTCGTCCATGCGAATTCCGATGCGAAGATCTGCATGCAGCTCGGCCATGCCGGGCGCAAAGGCTCGACGCAACTGGGCTGGGAAGATGCCGATCATCCGCTGCCCGACGCGCAAGACAACTGGCCCCTGGTCTCGGCCTCGCCCATCCCCTATTTCGAAGCGATCAGCGATCTGCCGGCCGAGCTCGATCGCGCCGGCATGGAGCGCATCAGGTGCGAGTTCGTTTCCGCCACGGAGCGCGCCGCGCGCGCCGGCTTCGATATGCTCGAGCTCCATTGCGCCCATGGCTATCTCTTCGCCTCGTTCATCTCGCCGCTCACCAATCACCGCCAGGACGAATATGGCGGCACCATCGAGAACCGCTTGCGCTTCCCCCTGGAAGTGTTCCAGGCGATGCGCAGGGCGTGGCCCGTTGAACGGCCGATGTCGGTGCGCATCTCGGCCTCCGACTGGAAGCCGGGTGGCGTCAGCGAGGCCGACCTCTTCGTCATTGCCGAGACGTTCCGCGCGGCGGGCTGCGACCTGATCGATGTCTCGTCCGGCCAGACGGTGCCCGACCAGAAGCCCGTCTATGGCCGCATGTATCAAGTGCCTTTCGCCGAGGCGATCCGCAATGTGCCGAAGATGGCGACCATGGCGGTCGGCGCCATCACCGAGCCCGCACAAGTCAACACCATCCTCCACACCCGTCGCGCCGATCTGGTGGCGCTGGCGCGGCCGCATCTGTGGAACCCCTATTTCGCCCATCAGGCGCAGGCCTGGTATGGCGCACGCGAGCAGGGCTGGCCCAAGCAATATCTGCCGGGACGCAATCAGGTCTTCCGCGAGCAGGAGCGGACCCGGCAGAAACAGATGGAATTGCAGACCAAGGCGCGGCCGAAACGTCATGCGCTGGATGAAGGGAGCGCGTGACATGAACGACGTGAAGAAGCATGCGGGCGCAGCGCCCTTGCATCGCATCCTGCAGCCTAAGGGATGGCCCAGACCCCGGGGCTATGCCAATGGCATCCTGGCGGAAGGCCGGCTCATCTTCACCGGCGGCCTCGTCGGCTGGAACGAAGCGGGCGTGTTCCCCGAAGGCTTCGTGCCGCAAACACGCCAGACACTCCTCAATATCAGGGCGGTGCTGGAGGAAGCGGGCGCGGGACCGGAACATCTGGTGCGCCTCACCTGGTATGTCACCTCGGTCGAGCAATATCTCGCCGATCCGCAAGGCCTGGGAGCCGCCTATCGCGAGATCATCGGCAAACACTACCCGGCGATGGCGACCGTCGAGGTCACGCGCCTGGTCGAGCCCAAGGCGCTGGTCGAGATCGAGGCGACGGCGGTCGTTCCCTAGCTTTCCATGCCTTGTCGGCCATGCTGAGATTGGCTAGGCAAACCAGGAGCAGTGTGGGAAAAATCTGATGCAGCAGCATGCAAGAGCGGTGGTCATTGGCGGCGGGTGCGTGGGTGCGGGAATCCTCTATGGTCTCGCACGACGAGGCTGGTCGGACATAGCCCTCCTCGAACGGACGCAGCTGACCGCGGGCTCTACCTGGCATGCCGCCGGCCTGGTGCCGTCCTATACGCGCAATTTCAATATCGGCCGCATGATCGCCAAGACGATCGAGATCTATGAGGGTCTCGAAGCCGATACGGGGCAGAGCGTCGGCTGGCACAAATGCGGCCAGCTTCGCCTGGCGAACAGCCGCGAAAGGCTCGATGAGTTCAAGAGCTATATGAGCGTCTGCGAAGCGCAAGGGACCAGGGCCGAGCTCATGAGCCCGGAGGAGGCGCGCAAGCTCTGGCCGCTCGTCACCGGTGAGCGCATGCTGGCCGCGCTCTACAATCCCGATGACGGCCACATCGCGCCGGCCGATGTGACGCAGGCGATGGCCAAGGGGGCGCGCGACCGCGGCGCCAAGGTCTATCTCGAGACAGAGGTCCGCGGCTTCGAGAGGACGCCCTCCGGCGAGTGGAAGATCAAGACCAACAAGGGCGACATCACCTGCGAGCATGTCATCTGCGCCACCGGCAACTATGCGCGGCAGACGGGTGCCATGCTGGGGCTCGACATTCCGGCCATCCCCATCATCCATCAATATTGGATCACCGACGCCATCCCCGAGCTTATCGAGCGCAAGCAGAAGGGCCTTCCCGAAATGCCGATCCTCAGGGACGAGGATGTCGAAGGCTATGTCCGCCAGGAAGGCGACGGGCTGATGTTCGGGCCCTATGAGCGCACCGAAAAGCTGAAGCTCTTCGCCGAAGACGGCGTGCCCGAGTGGTTCGGCGCCGATCTGCTGGAAGAGGATTTCGATTCCGTCTCGGTGAACTGGGAGCGCGCCGTCGAATTGCTGCCCGTCCTCGGAAAGGCCGGTATCAAGGCCAATGTTCGCGGTCCCTTCCAGATGACGGCGGACGAGTTGCCCCTGATGGGGCAGGCCTGGGGCCTCAAGAATGTGTGGCTCGCCGAGGGTGTGCCCGGCGGAATCCTGTGGGGCGGGGCCATCGGCTATTATCTTTCCGAGCGCATCGTCGAAGGCGGCAACAGCCTCGATGTGTCGGACCTCGATCCACGCCGCTTCGGCGATCATGCCAACAAGAACTGGACGCGGCAGAAGGTGCGCGAGGCTTGGGGCACGCATGCTCTTCTCCACTATCCCGGCGAAAGCCTGCCGGCGGCGCGGCCGCAGAAGACCGGTCCCGCCTATGACCGCCTGACGGCGCTCGGCGCCCGATGGGGCGTCCTCAATGGCTGGGAGATCGCCAATTGGTATGCGCCCAAAGGCGTCGAATTGCCCGACAGCTATAGCTGGCGCTGGACGCCTTACGACAAATATATCGGCGAGGAGGTCCATGCGGTCAGGAACGGCGTCGGCCTGGTCGATATTTCGCCGATGACCAAATTCGAGGTCAGTGGTTCCGCTGCCGAAAGATGGCTCGATGGCATCCTCGCCAATCGCCTTCCGAAGGCCGGCAGGACGAAGCTCTGCCATCAGCTGACGAAGAGCGGCGGCGTCCAGGCGGAATATATGGTGGCGCGCCTCGCCGACGATGTTTTCTACCTCATCTCTACACCACGCGCTGAGCGCTGGAATTTCGACGACCTGTCGAAACTCGTGCCCGACGACGGCGGCGTAGAGCTCCGCAATGTCACCAATGATCGCGGCTGCTTCACCATCGTCGGGCCCAAGGCCCGCGACGTGTTGCAGGCAGTGACGGAAATCGATCTGTCCAACGAGGCATTTCCGTGGTTCAGCCTGCGCTCAGGCACGGTTGGGCTTGCCAGCGATGTACGCATCCTGCGTGTCAACTACGAAGGTGAGCTCGGCTGGGAGCTCTATTATCCGCTCAGCTATCAGCGGCATCTGCTGGATGAGCTGATGGCCGCCGGACAAGTGCATGGACTCCGGCTGGTCGGACTCTACGCGCTCGAATCGTTCAGACTCGAAAAATCGTTCAGGGCCATGTATCGCGACATGAACCCGGAGCTGACGGCGTGGGAAAGCAGTCTCGACCGCTTCATTGCCCTCGACAAAGGCGACTTCATCGGCCGCGATGCGCTCGTCCAGCAAAAGTTGAGCGGCATTGTGCGACGGCTGGTGACGCTCAAGATCGAGACCAAAGGCGCAAGCACGCTGGCGCATGAGAGCGTCTATCATCAGAGCAGGCTGGTCGGGCGGATAACCTCCGGCGGCTTCGCCCACACGCTCGGTCATGATGTGGCGTTGGCTCTGCTGCCGGTCGAGCTGTGCACGGTCGGGACCGAGCTCGAAGTGCCCATCCTTGCGGAAAGGCGCAAGGCCCAGGTGATCGCAGAGTCGCCCTATGATCCCGAGTCTCTGCGCAGCCGCAGCTAAAGCGCGATGAGGCCCCGAGGTTATGGATCCAGATTGCGATCTTCCGGATTATCCCATCCGTCGCTTCGGTCTGGTGACGCAGTAGCCCGCCCGGCCGATCTCATCACGGACAATCTTTGGGACCAGCTTGCGATTGGCAAGCAGCAGCCACATTGCACCAGATGCCTTTTCCGGCAGTTCGGTACCCTGAAGCACCGTCAGGTGGAATTGCTTCCGCACGGCGTGCCGATATACATCATACATGTCATGTCCCTTCCTGGGCAAATCTCGTAGAATCACTGGCCGGGCGATCTGACGAAGGATTTGACCGGACCGCGCCTCACACCGGACATCTCGGCAATCTTGCGATCCTGCTCTTCGATCAGCGCACCAACGGCCTTGTCGCCGTCAAATCCCCCGACATGCGCAGCGGGTATCTTGCGCCGAGACGACCTGGTGCCGTCCTCATAGACTATGTCGAACAGTATGAAGTCGTTCGTGACACGCGTTCTTCGCTTTCCCATTATTCCGGCTCCTTCGCCGTTTTCTCGCTGGCGTCCGGCTTTTCTTCTTCGGCCTGATGCGATTTGCGCCGCTCATCGCGGCGCGCCTGCTTTTCCTGCGCCTTTCTGTTCTTGGCGCGTGTCCGGTCCATCCGGTTTTGCCTGTAGTTGGGTAGCGGTGCCAAACGTCGTTCCTCTCTAAATTGGTGCTCTGGAGCCGAGACCGGATAGCGAGGGAAACATGGTTCCCGATGAACTGCTCAGATAGGCGTTTCTGCGGGAAGCGCAGATCGGCTTCGATCCGGCAAGACCCGACGCATCGAATGATTGGTGTGGAGCGCCTCGCGCATGGTCCGTTGGAATTTCGCCCGGCGCGAGGAGTGTGAGCGCACGAGATCGACCCAACGGGGCCGTGGCGCAGATCAGGTCGCCGCCTCGGGCGGTGTGCCTGGGGCCGCGGCAGTTTTGGCGGGTTGCGGTGAACGGAAGATGTCGCGCGGCCGTGCCGGCTTCTCTTTCGGCTTGGGCGCCGGCAGCAACCCTTCACGCTGGGCTTTCTTGCGCGCCAGCTTTCTTATCCGTCGTATCGCCTCGGCTTTCTCGCGCGACTTCCGCTCGGACGGCTTCTCATAGGCAGCACGCTTCTTGATCTCGCGGAAGAGACCCTCGCGCTGCATTTTCTTCTTCAGGATCCTGAGCGCCTGGTCGACATTGTTGTCGCGTACGAACACCTGCATGCGCACCTCTCGGGCTCGAGCCCCATCAAATCACCAAGGAAGCAAGTGGCAGAACAGCCGGTACATCCGCGGTCTGCCCTGCCAACAGCAGCGTTAGAGCGTTTTGCGCATCGGCTTATCCGAAAACCGTGCACACTTTTCGGGCCGATGCTCTAAGCCGCTCTTTCCAGATTGCCGGCGGAGGTCTTGCCCGTTCGGCGGTCGGTGACCAGCTCGAAGCGAACCGTTTGGCCTTCGCTGAGCGTGCCCATATTGGACCGCTCGACGGCGCTGATATGGACGAAAACGTCCTTGCTTCCGTCTTCGGGCTGAATGAAGCCGAAGCCTTTCTGAGTATTGAAGAACTTAACAGTTCCTACCTGCATGATTGTACCTTTCATAAGACAGGCGTCGCGGGAACGCATCATCGCGTCCGCTTAAACGATCGATGTTCAGGAGAGAGGTCGTCAGTTGGCGCCGGGCTTTTGCCCTCTGCGCGCGACCGATAATCAATGCGGCCGAAACTCGAAGCACCCCATATGGGCGCTTTCACCCAGATGTGCAAGCACAAATAATTGTCAGGCGGCACTAATTCGTGGCGCGGTCCAGTTTGGTTGTGTCTCGACCCATTCGAGATCCTGACGACGATTGCCCTCGGATGTGGTGTGCTGGCCATAGCGCACATAGACGCAATGCAGATCGAAGCTGGTGATCACACCTACTTTGGCGGTTCGATCGCGTCCCCGCGTGCCCGTGTAAAGCACCTCGCGCCCTATATCCTTCGTGACAGGTTCAATCATTCTTGTTCCAATCCTAAGAGATTCCGAGAGGCGCCATCAATCTCGGACGGCCCCGCCGCTCAAGGCAGTGCCTGCTTCTGGTGATCTGTCCTTCTTATCGGCTTCCCCCTGCCGCGCCAGTCGCAATTTGCGCAAGCGAGCAGTTTTCAGTTGCTGCTGCGCCTTTTCGGCTTCGATGATCCGCATCGCCGCAACATGGGTTGACTGCGCTTTGGATTCCCTGGCCGTGCGGCTTACCATTCTCTCCGCTCCTTCTGCATAGCGGGAGCGAAGTCTGCTCTCAGTCGTCGAATGCATGATTCTGACGATAGCGCACTATCGCACAATCAGGTGGCCAGGAACACATCTAATTCGCGGTCAAGCGGATCGCTGTGCTGCGAAAACCATCGCCAGTTTGCGCAAGACGCTTGAGCAGAGCGGAAGGCTTCCAGAAATAAGCATCGTCCTTTACGTAAGCTTCGATGCGGCGCAGGACCTCAGCCATGCCCATCTCGTCGGCCATGAACATCGGCCCGCCGCGCCAGCGCGGGAAGCCATAGCCGTTGACCATGACCACATCGATGTCGCTCGCACGCAGCGCGATGCCCCCATCGAGGATGCGCGCCCCTTCATTGATCATGGCCAGCAGGATGCGGTCCATGATCTCATCGGCGGTGAATTTGCGCGGTGATATGCCTTTGCGTCGACGCTCCTCGGCGATGATGGCGAGGGTTTCTTCGTCCGGCGTGGGAGGCGTGTTCGCATAGTTATAATAGCCGCTGCCGGTCTTGCGGCCGAAGCGGCCGCGCTCGCAAATGAGATCGACGATGCGGACATAGCGCTCCCGGGGATCGCGCCTGACGCTGAGCGCCTTGCGATTGGCCCAGACGATGTCGAGCCCTGCCATGTCCTGCATCTCGAACACGCCCATGGGCAGGCCGAAATTTCGGAAAGCCTTATCGATCTCCGCCGGCGCCGCGCCGTCCTCCATCAGATATTCGGCCTGCTTGCGATAGGCCGAGAGGATGCGGTTGCCGATGAAGCCGTCGCAGACTTGCGCCCTGACCGCGATCTTGCCGAGCTTGCGACCAAGCGCGAAGCCCGTCGCCACGGTCTCAGGCGTAGCACCTTCAGGCACGACCACTTCCAGCAATTTCATGATATGGGCGGGCGAGAAGAAATGCAGGCCGATGACTTTCCCCGGCCGCCTTGTCGCCTCGGCGATCGCGCCGACATCGAGATAGGATGTGTTGCTGGCGAGGATCGCCTCCGGCTTCGCGGCCTTGTCGAGCTCGCGGAAAATCGCCTGCTTGACGCCTAAGTCCTCGAAAGCCGCTTCGATCACCAGATCGGCGGAGGCGAGATCGGCATAGGCGGCGGTGGTGCGGAGCCGGCCCGCCGCGATGGCATCATAGTCGGACGCTTTGAGCTTGCCGCGCTCGACCGAGGCCTTGAGCAAGCCCAGGGCTCGTTCCCTGGCGAGATCGGCCGAGGCCTGATCGCGCTCGACCAGCGTGACCGGCAATCCGGCGAGAAGGGCTGCGGCGGCGATGCCGGTGCCCATCAGCCCGCCGCCGACGACACCCAGTTGCGCAACGGTCATGGGCTTGGCGTCGGCCTCGGGGATTTTCGCGATCTCGCGCTCGGCGAAGAAGGCATAGCGCAGTGCCTGGGCCTGGTCCGAATTGCGCAAGCCCACGAAGACCTCGGCCTCGCGCGCCATGCCGGCATCGAAGCTCGCCGTGGCTGTTTCTTCCAAAAGATCGAGCGCGCGCAAGGGGCTGATCTGTCCGCGCGACCTGGCGGCAATCTGCTTGCGCGCCTGCGCGAAGACCTCGGGTGATGTTGCCGGCGGCGTGCGCTTGGAGAGACGTGAAGCGGGCAAAGCCAATTTTGCTTTGGCTTCTGACAGAAGGTCATTCTCGGCGACGGCATCGGCGATGCCGAGCTTCAATGCTTCCGCCGCATCGACGCGCCGGCCGGACGTGATCATGTCGATGGCGGCCGCCATGCCGATGAGGCGCGGCAAGCGCTGGGTTCCGCCGGCGCCCGGAATAATGCCGAGCGTCACTTCCGGCAGGCCGACAAAGGCGCGCGCGTCCATCACGCGATGATGACAGCCGAGCGCCAGTTCAAATCCGCCGCCCAAGGCCGTGCCCTGGATGGCGGCGACGACCGGCCGGTCGAGGGCTTCGAGGCCGGCGATCACGTCACGCAACATCGGCGGCACCGGCGGCTTGCCGAATTCACGGATATCGGCGCCGGCGACGAAAGTCTTGCCGGCGCAGGCGAGGACGACGCCCTTGATCGCGGCATCGGCGGCAATCGCCTGAACGGCGTCGAAGAGTCCCTGCCGCACGGCTTGCGAAAGGGCATTCACCGGCGGGTTGTCGATGGTGATGACGGCGATGCCGTCTTCACGCGTGAGCGTTACGGGGGATGTCGTCATGATCTCAGGCTTTGCCGGAAAGAAGCGAGCGGGCGATGATGACCTTCTGCACGGCGCTCGCGCCTTCATAGATGCGTAAGGCGCGGATCTCGCGATAGAGCTGTTCGGGCCGCAAGCCGCTCTTGACGCCGAGCCCGCCGAAAAGCTGCACCGCCGTGTCGATCACGCGCTGCGCCGCCTCGGTCGCGGTATATTTCGCCATGGCGGCCTCACGCGTGATGCGCTCCGCCCCCTGATCCTTGGTCCAGGCGGCGCGATAGACCATCAAGGCGGATTGATCGACATCGAGCGCCATATCGGCAAGCTGGCCCTGCACAATCTGCAGGTCGGCGAGCACGCCGCCCATCATGCGCCGGCTCGTCACATGGGCGAGGGCTTCATCGAGGGCGCGGCGGGCGAAGCCCAGAGCGGCGGCGCCGACGCTCGAACGGAAGATGTCGAGCGTCGCCATGGCGATCTTGAAACCTTCGCCGCCCTGGCCGATGCGGTTGGCAATGGGCACGCGACAATTCTCGAAGCGAAGCCTTGCCAAGGGGTGAGGCGAGATGGTCTCGAGCCGTTCGGCGATGGTGAGGCCGGGCGTGCCGGCTTCGACCATGAAAGCCGAGAGGCCACGGGCGCCCGGCGCCTCGCCGGTGCGGCAGAAGACGACATAGCGATCGGCGATGCCGCCATTGGATATCCAGGTCTTCTCGCCCTCGATAACGACATGGTCATTGCCGTCCGGCCTGGCGCTGCAGGCAAGCGCTGCGACATCGGAGCCTGCTTCCGGCTCAGACAGAGCGAAGGCCGAGATCGCCTTGCCCTCGGCGATGGGCGGAAGCCACTGGCGCTTCTGCTCCTCGGTGCCGAACAAAGTGACGGGACCGGTGCCCAAGCCCTGCATGGCGAAAGCGAAATCGGCCAGTCCGTCGGCGTAGCTCAATGTCTCGCGAATGAGGCAGAGCGAGCGCACGTCGAACTTTTCCGATAGCCCGCCATGGGGTGCCGTCACCGCATGGCGCAAGACGCCGCTCTTGCCGAGCGCCTTGACCAGCTTGCGGCAGGAGGCATCCGGATCGTGGTGGTCGATGAGCGGCGGGACGACGCTTTTGGCGAAATCCTCCATTTCGCTTCTGAGGTCGCGATGCCGCTTTTCGAAGAACGGCCAGGTGAGGAAGCTTTGATCGGCCATCGCTCAATCGCCCTTGAAGACCGGTTTCTGCTTTTGCGCGAATGCCTCATAGGCGCGCTTGAAATCCTCGGTCTTCATGCACAGCGCCTGGGCAATGGCTTCCGCCTCCACCGCATCGTCGATACTCATTGCCCATTCGGCCTGCAGCATGCGCTTGGTCATGCCATTGGCGAAGGTCGGGCCCTGGACGATCTGGCCCGCGAGCCTCAGCGCCTCTTCGAGAATGGCCGAAGGCTCGACGAGCCGGTTGAAGAAGCCCCAGCGCTCGGCCTCGGCGCCGCCGAGGGACCGGCCGGTATAGAGCAGTTCCGAGGCGCGGCCCTGGCCGATGAGACGCGGCAGCATGGCGCAAGCGCCCATGTCGCAGCCGGCTAACCCGACACGGTTGAACAGGAAGGCCACCTTCGCCTCAGCGGTGCCGAGCCTGATGTCGGACGCCATGGCGATGATGGCGCCGGCGCCGGCGCAAATGCCGTCGATTGCGGCAATGATCGGCTGGGGACAGGCGCGCATCGTCTTGACGAGATCGCCGGTCATCTCGGTGAAGCGCAGCAATTGCGGCACATTCATCTGGGTCAGGGGCCCGATGATCTCGAAGACATCGCCGCCGGAGCTGAAATTGCCGCCTGAGCCCGAGATCACGAAAGCATGGACGCCGTCGTCCTTGCGCGCCGCCGAAAAGATCGCCGTGAGCTCGTCATAGGAGTCGAAAGTGAGCGGATTCTTTTTCTCAGGCCGGTTGAGCGTGATATGGGCGATGCCGCCTTCGACGGCGAGCAGCACATGGCGGGCTGTGTAGTCGCGCAAGGGCGGCGCTATCGCATGTGTGCGGTTCATGAATCCTGCTTCGCTATGATGCTGCGGCGCGCCGACTCCTTCAGCACCGCCAGAAGGTCCATCAACCTGTCGATGTCCTTTTGCGACATATGCTCGAAATAGGCGGCGATCCAGTCGCTGTGCACCTTGGCCATGCGGCGGAATTCCCGCCGGCCCTTATCGGTGAGGCGGATGACCTGCGCCCGGCGGTCGCCGCTCGAGGTGGTGCGGGTGATGTGGCCCGACTTCACCAGGCCGTCTACGAGGCTGGTGATATTGCCGGCCGAGACCATCAGCCGCTTCGACACTTCGCCCAGCACCAGGCCGTCATCGGCGCGGTCGAGCTGCGCCAAGATGTCGAAGCGCGGCAGGCTGAATTCGAATTCGCCATTGAGATGGCGGCGGATGTCGTTCTCGATGAGGCGCGAGCAGGAGAAGAGCCTGAGCCACAGGCGCAGCTCCATCTTGTGATCGGCGGGCCTTGCCGAGACCGTCGTTTCGGCATCGATCCACAGGGGCTCGTCGGTCATGGATCACCTCCGGCGATGGTGATCGCCTGGCCGGTCACGGCAGAGGCGCCCTCGGAGACGAGCCATAAAGCCGCATTGGCGACTTCCTCCGGCGTGACCAATCGGCCGGACGGATTGGTCTTGGCAAAATGGTCGATCGCCTCGGCGGTGCCGCGACCGGTCTTCTGGGCTATGGCGTCGGCCGCATTGGCGATGAGATCGGTGTCAGTGTAGCCCGGACAAAGGGCGTTGACGGTGATGTTCGACTTGACGAGCTCGGCCGCCAGCGCCTTCGTCATCCCGATGACGGCATGCTTCGCCGCGCAATAGGCCGAGACATAGGCATAGCCCTTGAGGCCGGCGATCGAAGCGACATTGATGATGCGGCCCGAGCCGAGCTTCTTCATGCCGGGCAGAGCCGCGCGCGAGGCGGTGAAAGCGCTCTCCACATTGACCGCCATCATGCGGCGGATGAGGGCGAGGTCGGTTGCCGCGAGCGGCGCCGATTCGGCCGCTCCGGCATTGTTGATCAGCACGTGATAGGGGCCGGTTTCCGCCACCGCCTGGCGCAAGGCAGCCTCGTCCGTGACATCGACGGCGCGCGATTTCCGCGCCACGCCTTCGGCGATCGCTCCGGCCAAAGCCTCTTCCGAGCGGCCCATGATCGTCACCTCATAGCCCGAGGCGGAGAGCGCCAGCGCTATGGCGCGGCCAATGCCCCGGCTGCCGCCTGTGACGAGTGCTCTCTGTTCCGACATTCCAATCGCTCGCTTTTGGCGATTGTAGGGGCGAGACGGAAATTATTTCAAGTCTAAAGCGATTTCCAATGGCGGCCATTCCGCTCCGTCAAACCGCTCACGCCGCGGCGACCTCCTGATGCGCGTGGCGCAGGCCCCGCTCGGCCAGGATCGGCAAAACGGTGTCGCGGAAATAGGGGAATTCCTCGACATAGTCGACGAAGGACAAGGTCGTGCCTTTGAAGCCCGCTTCATGGAGCGAGATGATGCCTTCCGCCACGTGCTCGGGCGTGCCGACGAGCGGGAAGCCGCCATGGCCCGCCGCCATGCGGTCGCGGATCAAAGCCAGCAGGTCATGCGGAAAGGACTGCGCATGGGCGAATTGCAGGCGCACCAAATTGTCGACGGCCTCCCAATCGGCGTGCTTGCGGCCGAAGTGCTCGAGATAATCCTTGGCGTCCTCTTCCTTCGGCCGGCAGACGACATGCGAGAAGGTGAGCACGTCGATATGGCGGCCATTGCTCTCTCCCATCGCCTTGAGCTCTGCGATCTCGTCCTTCGAGCGGGCGAGATCGATGGCGGGCGTGAACAGGAAATTGGCATTGCGGGTGGCGAAGTTTCGCCCTTCGCCGGATCCCGCCGCATTGATGATCGGCACCGGGCTCAAGGGTTTTGGCGCGCCCAGCACCTGCTTCAATTGGAAATAGGTGCCGTCCCAGTCAAAACTCTGGTCCTCGCGCCACAGCGCCTTGACGATGTCGAACCATTCCTGCGCATAGCCGTAGCGCACCTCATGCTTGTCCGGCAGAGTGAGTCCGAGCGCTTCATATTCGGGCTTGTTCCAGCCCGCCACGATATTGAGACCGATGCCGATGCGGCCATTGCTGATGTGATCGATGGTGGCGAGCTGCTTGGCGGCGACCACCGGGTGATTGGCGGCGGTGTGGATGGTGGCGAAGACCGTGATGTCGCGTGTAGAGCTGAGGAGGCCCGCCGCCCAGGTGATCGTCTCCAGCACATTGTGATGGAAGTTCGTCTCCCCGCCATAGCCGATCCAGCGCGCGATCGGCAGCATGAAGTCGATCCCCGCCTGATCGAGGAGCCGCGCCAGCTTCAGATTGTTGTCCCAGCTGTTGTCCCAGCGCTCCTCGACCTTGGTCACGGTCATGCCGCTCGAGCAGTTGGACGCGAATGTGCCCAGGAGAAACTGATCCTTGTCGAACATGCGGTTGGGCCTGCGGGCCATCGGTAGTCCCCTCCATGATCATCGTTATGGTTTATGATAGCGCGATTGACATTGAAGGCAATTATTTTAGAATTAAACTATCGAAGCGGCCGCGATTATTCGCACTAAACCCGCGAGGATTGGATGCAATGATTCCAAGTGCCTATGTCGATACATTCGCCCGCGATCATCTGCCGCCGGCTGGGCAATGGCCTGATCTGATCTTCGAGCTTTCCGACTATCGCTATCCCCAGCGGCTCAATTGCGTGACCGAGCTCCTCGACCGCTGGCTCGCCAAAGACTGGCAAGATCGTCCCTGCCTGATCACCGGAGCCGAGACCGTCACCTATGGCATGCTGGCGGAGCGCGTGAACCGCATCGCCAATGTGCTGGTCAAGGAATTCGGCCTCGAGAGCGGCAACCGCGTGCTCCTGCGCTCGGCCAACAACCCTCAATTCGTCGCCGCCTATCTCGCCGTCATGAAAGCGGGCGGCATCGCCGTCGCCACCATGCCGTTGCTGCGCGCCAAGGAGCTCGCCTACCCGATCAACAAGGCCTGGATCACGCTCGCTTTGTGCGACGTCAGGCTCGCCGAGGAAATGGAAAAGGCGAGAACGCTGGCGCCCGCTCTCCAGCGCATCGTCTATTTCAACAGCCCCGAAGACCGGGGGCTCGAAGCCTTGATGCGCAAAGCTTCGCCCGAGTTCACCGCTTTCGATACGGCGGCGGACGATGTCTGCCTGATCGGCTTCACCTCGGGCACGACGGGCGAGCCCAAGGGCACGATGCATTTCCATCGCGACGTGCTCCTCATCGCCGACGGCTATGGCAAGCATGTGCTCAAGGCCCGAGACAGCGACCGGTTCATCGGCTCGCCGCCACTCGCCTTTACTTTCGGCCTGGGCGGCCTCGTCGTCTTCCCGATGCGGGTCGGGGCCTCCTCCATCCTCCTCGAAAAGGCGACACCGGACGATCTCATCGCCGCCATCGACCAGCACAAGGCGACGGTCACCTTCACCGCGCCAACCGCCTATCGCGCCATGCTGGCGAGGCTCAAGCCCGGATCCTGCGGCTCGTTGCGCAAATGCGTCTCGGCCGGCGAGACTTTGCCCAAGGCGGTATACGAGGCCTGGCACGAAGCGACCCGGATCAAGCTCATGGACGGCATCGGCGCCACCGAGATGCTGCACATCTTCATCGGCGCGCCGGAAGAGAAGATCCGCGCCGGCTCGACCGGCCTGCCGGTGCCGGGCTATCAGGCGAAGATCATCGATTCCGAGGGGAACGAGGTGCCGCGCGGCACGCCCGGACGCCTCGCCGTCAAAGGTCCGATCGGCTGCCGCTATCTCGACGATCCGCGCCAGGGCAACTATGTCGAAAAGGGCTGGAACATCACCGGCGACACCTTCACCCAGGATGAAGAGGGCTATTTCTGGTACCAGGCCCGCTCCGACGACATGATCATCTCGGCCGGCTATAACATCTCCGGACCCGAGATCGAGAATGCGCTTCTGACCCATCCGGCGATCGCCGAATGTGCGGTCGTCGGCGTTGCCGATGAGGAGCGCGGCATGGTGCCCAAGGCCTTCATCGTGCTGAGATCCGGCCACAAGGGGGATGCGCAAATGGTGAAGACGTTGCAGGACCATGTGAAAAGAGAAATCGCGCCCTACAAATATCCGCGCCGCATCGAGTTCCGCGACACGCTGCCCAAGACCCAGACCGGCAAATTGCAGCGCTTCGCCCTCCGCGACGAAGAGGCGCGCAAATGATCACCCGCGAGGAAGCCGAGGCGCTGGACCGAGCCGATCCGCTCGGCGCGCGGCGTGAGCTCTTCGTCATTCCCCAAAACACCATCTATCTCGACGGCAATTCGCTCGGCCCCTTGCCGCGCCATGTGGCGAAGCGCTTGGGCAACGCGGTCAGCGAGGAATGGGGCCAGAGCCTCATTCGCGGCTGGAACGCGCATGGCTGGTTCGATCTGCCGCGCACGCTGGGCGACCGGATCGGCAGGCTCATCGGCGCCAGGCCCGGCACCGTGATCGCTGCGGATTCGACCTCGATCAACCTGGTGAAAGTGCTGACCGCGGCGCTCAAGCTGAAGCCGGGGCGCCATGTCATCCTCTCGGACAGCGGCAATTTCCCGAGCGATCTCTATGTCGCGCAAGGCGTCATCAAGGCCTTGGGCGGCGCGTGGGAATTGCGCATCGTTGAGCCGGAATCGGTCGAAGGCGCCATCGGCGACGATCTCGCGGTGCTCATGCTCACCGAGGTCGATTACCGCACCGGACGCCGGCACGACATGAAGAAGCTCATAGCCAAGGCGCATCAGGCGGGCGCGTTCGCGATCTGGGATCTCTGTCATTCGGCCGGTGCTTTCCCGGTCGACCTCACGGATGGCCATGCCGATTTCGCGGTCGGCTGCGGCTACAAATATCTCAATGGCGGGCCGGGGGCGCCGGCCTTTGTCTATGTGCGGCCCGATCTCCAGGACAGAGTCGAGCCGTCGCTTGCCGGCTGGATGGGACATGCGGCACCTTTCGCTTTCGATCTCGATTATCGCCCGGCCAAAGGCATCGATCGCCTCAGGGCCGGGACACCGGGCGTCTTGTCGATGATCGCGCTCGATTCCGCCCTCGATGTGTGGGACGGCGTCGACATGCAGGCGGTGCGCGACAAGTCCGTCCGCCTGGCCAATCTCTTCATTTCCGAAGTCGAGGGCCGCTGCGCTTCCCATGGGCTGAAGCTCGCGAGCCCGCGTGACGCCGCGGGGCGCGGCAGCCAGGTGTCGTTCCATTGCACCGACGGCTATGCCGTCATGCAGGCGCTCATCGCCCATGGCGTCATCGGCGACTTCCGCGCGCCCGACATCATCCGCTTCGGCCTGACGCCGCTCTATATCGGCTTCGCCGATGTATGGGACGCCGCCCACATCCTCGAGCGCGTGCTGGCCGAAGGCCTGTGGGACCGCGCCGATTTCAAGAAGAAGGCCCAAGTCACATGAGCACCGAGCCCTTCGATCCGAAAAAGGACGGGGCGCTCACCGATTTCACGAGCCGGATGTCCTATGGCGACTATCTCAAGCTCGACCGGATATTGAACGCGCAAGAGCCCTTGTCGCAGGCGCATGACGAGCTTTTGTTCATCATCCAGCACCAGACCTCCGAATTATGGATGAAGCTCGCCATCCATGAATTGAGCGCCGCGGCGCGCGCCATTGCCAGTGATGATCTGCAGCCCGCTTTCAAGATGCTGGCGCGCGTGGCGCGCATCATGGAGCAGCTCAATTCCGCCTGGGATGTCTTGCGCACCATGACGCCCAGCGAATATACGCATTTCCGCTCGAGTCTCGGCCAGTCCTCGGGGCTCCAATCCTATCAATATCGCGCCATCGAATATCTCGCCGGCAACAAGAATGTTGCGATGCTGAAGCCGCATGAGCACCGGCAAGAGCTCTATGACTGGCTCGACGGCATCAGGCGCAAGCCCAGCCTCTATGATGAAGCCATCGCCATATTGGCGCGGCGCGGCTTCACCATCGACGAAACGGTGCTCGAGCGCGACAAGGCCGAGCCCTATCAGCGCAATGACAGCGTCAAGGCGGCCTGGGCCAGGGTCTATCGCGATCCGGCGCAATATTGGGAGCTCTATGAGCTCGCCGAGAAGCTGGTCGATTTCGAAGATTACTTCCGCCGCTGGCGCTTCAATCATGTGACGACGGTCGAGCGCGTCATCGGCTTCAAGCGCGGCACCGGCGGGACATCCGGCGTCGCCTATCTGCGGCGCATGCTGGAAGTCGTGCTGTTCCCCGAATTGTGGGACGTCCGGACCGAGCTTTAGCCCGCAAGCAGATCATGCGAAAAGTCGACTCCCAGAAATACGAGGCCAGGAAACGCCAAATCCTGGACGCCGCCGTCACCTGCTTTGCCAAGAGCGGATTCCACAAGACGACCACCGCGGAGATCTGCGCCGAGGCCCAAATGAGCCCCGGCAATCTCTTCCACTATTTCAAGACCAAGAATGCCATCATCGAAGCGATCGTCGAGCGGGATCGGCGCGAGACGGCGGAACTCCACGAGAAAGCCAGCCAGGCCGAGGATCTCTTCGAAGAAATCTGCAAGCTCATGGAAAAACGTCTCGCCAAGGTGGTTGAACCGGTCCATCGCCAGATCGGCATCGAAATCTTCGCCGAGGCGATGCGCAATCCGGCGATCGGCCGGCTTGCAGCGCGCCGCGACGCAGAGGCTAATGCCGCCTTGATGGATCTCCTCAAGAAGGCGGGGGCGCGCGGCCAGATCGATGCGTCGCTCGACATGAACAAGCACGCGACCTGGATTGCCGCCATGATCGACGGCGCCTTCGGCCGCGCGGCGCTCGATCCACATTTCGATCCAACCGATCAGGGACCGGTCTTGCGCGAAATCCTGACACGCATCCTCAAGCCGACAGTGAAATGAAGATACGTCGCGAATATCGGCCAGGTGGCAGCGTCCTTCAGATCGAGAGGGATGGCGCCTGGGCCGAACTGGCCGAAAGCGAGGCCGCGGCGTTGCAGCTCGGCTGGCTCACGGCCTTGCCGCCACCGCTCACGCAAGGGCCGGAGATCCTGCCCTTCGGGCCGCGCTCCTTTCGCGACGTGCTGCTCTACGAAGATCATTGGGTCCAGTCCTCGCGCGGCTATGTCCGGCGGTTCATGCCGGCGGCGTTCCAGGTGACGGCACTCTACGAAAAGCTGACCGGCACGATCTTTCCCGCCTTCCGGCCGCCGAAGCTCCTCGCCCGGCAACCGGTCTATTATTTCGGCAATCATCTCACCATTGTGCCAAGCGGCACGCCGGTCAAAATACCGTCCTACACAAAGGCGCTCGATTACGAGCTCGAGCTCGGCTGGGTGCTGGCGAAACCCTTGCTCAACGCGACACCGCAAGAGGCGCTCGCGGCGGTGGGCGGCTTCGTCGTGGTCAACGACTTTTCCGCCCGCGACGTGCAGCGCGCCGAAATGCGCTCGGGCTTCGGACCGCAGAAGAGCAAGCATTTCCTGAACTCCATGTCGGCGACAATGGTCACGGCCGACGCCATCTTACCGAAAATCGATGCACTCAAGGCCCGCGTCGAGATCAATGGCAAACTCGTCTCGACGCCGGGCTCCGCGGGCATGCGCTATTCCATCGGCGAAGTGCTGGCGCATCTCTCGCGCGACGAACCGCTGCATCCGGGCGAATTGATCGCGAGCGGCACGCTCCCTGGCGGTTCCGGCCTGGAAGCGGGCCGCCTCCTCGAGAGCGGCGATGAATTGCGGCTCGTCATCGAGGAGGTGGGCGAGATCGTCCACCGGATCGTCTGATGAGCGAGGCGATGCGCAAGGCTGCCTGGCTCAACGGCCCCGACCGCAACGTGACGCGCTTCGGCGAACGCGCGAAATTCCGCGAAGGCCTCTATCGCCTCAGTCCCAAGACCTATGCCTGGATGGTGCCGAACGGTTCGTGGGGCGAAACCAATTTCGGCCTCATCGACTGCGGCGGTAAAAGCATCGTGATCGACACCGGCTGGGACCTCCGTTGCGCGCATGAATTTCTCGACGGCGCGGCCGACCTTCTGGCGCGCTCGCCGGTCGACAGCGTCATCAATACCCATGCCGATGGCGATCACTGCTGGGGCAACCAGCTCTTCGGCAATGTGCCGATCATCGCCACCCATGCCTGCATCGGCCATATGCATCATGTCGAGCCCAAGACGATGCAGCTTCTCGCCAGGGCGGCGCGCGTGATGAAAATCCTGCCGGTGGCGGGCATCGACGTCCTTGGCCATTATGTGAGCGCGATGGTGGCGCCTTACGATTTCACCGGCATCCATATCGTCGCGCCGAACCAGGGCTTTTCCGGCGAGAGGACCATCACGCTCAACGGCATCGACGTCGTGCTCATGGAAATGGGACCGGCGCATACGCCGGGCGATGCGATGATCTTCGTCCCTTGCGAGAAAGTGCTCTATGCCGGCGACATCGTCTTCACCTCCTCAACGCCGGTGGTCTGGGCGGGGCCGGTCGCCAACATCACCGGCGCCTTACGCAAGGTGCTGAGCCTCGATGCCGACGTCATCGTCGCCGGCCACGGGCCGCTCGCGACGCGCGCCGATGTCGAGCTGCAGCTCGCTTATTGGGAGCTCATCCAGGAGGAGCTCGATCGCCGCCGCAGGCAGGGCAGGCGCGCCGATGCGGCGGCTGCCGATCTCCTGCTCAGCGCCAAATTCCAGGCCACGCCTTTCGCTGCCTGGGATTCGCCCGAAAGGCTGCTGCGCAATGCGCAGGCGCTCTACGAGGAATGGGGCGAGCGCCCGGCCCGATTGCCGGAGAAGCTCGCCAGGCTCGACACGCTGCGCCGGCAAGGCCTGCTGGCGCTCAGACTTCCCGAGGCGACGCCGCAAGTGATGCATCGCCGCTAGGGACGGCCCGTTTCAGGGATTTGCAGGGAATATCAGGGAATTTTTGAAAAAATTACCCACTCCAGCAATATCAAGGGGTTAGAATCTCGAGCAGGGAATTTGCCAATTCGAGCAGGGAATTTGCACGTCAGAGCGTCACACGGCCAAGCGCAATGTTCCACGCTGATATTTCCCAAATCTCACGGCTTGGCCCACGATTGCAAGGGGTCAGACCTTGCCGCGATTCCAGCCGCGGCCGCCATCGCCATAGGGCTCATAGCCCGTCTTGGTCACGGCGACCGTGTCCTCGAGCTTCACATAGCCGCGCTTGGGATGGGGCAGAGTGGTCTCGATCGAGATGACCATGCCTTCTTCGAGCGGCAGATCCTCGTCATAGGCGGGATAGGGCACGGGACCTGAGCCCGTGAGGCGCGGCGCCTCATGCGGGATCATGCCCATGCCATGGGCGCAGAAATGCATGATGTTCCGGTGCGGCGCCGTCTTGAACACCTTGTCGGCCTCGACATAGATGTCACCGCCGCGGGCGCCGGCCCGGATCGGCCTGCGCGCCGCCTGCTGGATCATGTCGACCTCGGCGAGCAGGTCCTTCAGCTCCTGGTCGGGCTCGCCGAGCACGGCCATGCGGCAGAGATCGCCGATATAGCCTTTATAATTGCCGCCGGAATCGAGCGAGAGCACCTCGCCCTTGTTCCAGCTGTCGGGCGAGGGCGAGCGGTTGTGGCTCGATCCCACGGTGATGAGACAATATTCGAAAGTGAGGCCGCGCTTGACCTCTTCGAGCCGCAAGGCCTCCGCCAATTGCTTCTTGGTCGAGCCGGGCCCGTGCGCGCCCATGACCGCGAGCATGGATGAGACGACGCCTTCCGACGCCTTCTTGAGGAGCTCGAGCTCTTCCGGCGTCTTGACCGCGCGCAGCCGCTCCAGCGGGAAGAGCGCATCGACGATCTCGACATTGGGCGCCGCGTCACGCAGGGCGGCATGGGCATCGGCCGGGAGGAAGCCCATCTCGACCCCCAAGGTGCGAATGGGCCCGAGCTTCTTCAGGTGGTCGGCGGCGAGCCGCATCACATCGAGCGTGCCCCAGGACTTGGTCTCGACCGTCGAAGGCCAGAACTTGTCGAGCTGGCGCTCATAAATCTCGAGCCCATTGCCGAAATAGGCGGCCTGATCGGGGCGGCCCTTGCGATAGATCATCACCGGCAGATAGCGGCTGACGCCGATCGCATCCATGAAATCGAAGAAGAAGAAACGATAGCCGCCGAGCAGATACTGGATATTGTGCTTGGAGGTGAGGAGGAGGACATCGATCCCGGCCTTGTCCATGAGACCGTCGAGCTTTGCCTGATCGAAAGGCAGAGCCTTGGCCATCGTTTTCTCCTCAGCATGCGTCATCGTCATCGTGTCTCACTCCCTGACCGCTCGTTTCCATTTGTGTTACAATAACATAGTGCAACGGAAGGGAACAGCGCATGCAGCGAATGGGTCTCGTCATCGGCCTCAGGCCTGAGGTCATCCCCGAATATAAGAGGATCCATGCGCAAGTCTGGCCCGAGATCCTGGCGCTGATCAGCCGCTGCAATATCCGCAACTATACGATCTTCCTGCGCGAGCCCGAGAACCTGCTTTTCGCATCTTGGGAATATCATGGAGAGGATTTCGCCGCCGACATGGCGCTGATGCGCGCCGATCCCCGCATGCAGGACTGGTGGCGCATCACCGACCCGATGCAGGTGCCGCTGTCGTCGCGCAAGAAAAGCGAATGGTGGGCGCCGATGGAGGAAGTGTTCCATCACGAGTAAGATCGGCGGGAGTGTCGTCGCCGGAGAATGCCGATATGACTTTATGCAATGCCGCTTCCAACTCATCGATGTGGCGGATGCCGGTGCGGCCTCTCAGCGCGTAGATCGGGGCATGGCCGAGCGGCGGCAGACAGTAGGGGTCGTCGATGCAGACGAGGCCTGCAGGTATCGTGCCCTGCGCCATGGCCGTCACCGCTGCCCCAGAGCGTATGCCGGCAATGATGCCGGCGTGATTGCGGCTTTGGATGGCGACGCGCCAGCCGAGACCGGCGGCTTCCAGAGCGGTGATCATCGCCTTGCGGAAGACACAGCCCTCAGGATAGGCGGCAAGGGCGATGGGTGGTGACACATCCATCACCCGCGCGGCGCTGCCGACCCAGTAGAGCGCCGGCTCGCCGAGCAGGATCGCGGTTTCCGGAGGATTGGCGAGAGTCGCAATGGCTATGTCGAGATCCTGCTTCTCTACGGCGGCGGCAAGATTGGCGCTCAGATCGCATCTGATATCGAAGTCGATCCTGGCCTGGGCGCCGAGCAGAGCGGCGATCACATCCGGCAAAAAACCAAGCGCATAATCGTCCGGTATGCCGATCCGCACGCGTTCGACGACGGCGCGGCTTCGGCTGGCCGAGATCAACTCGTCATAAGAGGCGAGCACGACCAGCGCCTTGGCGTAGAAATCGGCGGCAAACGGGGTCGGGTCCAGCCGATGATGGCGACGGATGAAGAGCGGGCGCGCCAACTCGTCTTCCAGCATCTTGAGACGCATGCTCATCGCTGCCTGAGTGCAGCCGAGCGCCACGGCGGCGCGCGACAGCGACCCCGCCTCGTAGATCTCGACAAAACTGCGCAACAGCCTGATTTCGATATTCATCGCATCATCGCCTCTTATGGTGGGCATCAACGCAATTTGCTTGTGCTCACTATAGCCATGGGTCAGGCTCGCCGGCAAATAAGAGGCGGCGCGACGCAGATGAAAGTCGGTTTCATTGGGCTGGGCAGGATGGGTTGCGCGGTCGCGCGCAATATCCTGCGGGCTGGCCATCAGCTTACCGTCCACGACATCCGTCCCGAAGCCGCTGACACCCTCGTCGCGGAGGGCGCCCGATGGGCGGCAAGCCCGGCAGAGTGCGCGGCCCATGCCGATTGCGTGATCACCATGGTGTTTGGCCCGGCCGAAGTGGAGGCCATCGTGACAGGACCGGACGGACTGCTGTCAGCGGCGCGGCACGGTCTCGTCTGGGTCGACATGACGACCAACCGCCCGAGCCTTCTCCGGCATCTGGCAACACTTCTCGGCGACAAGGGAGTTTCCACGATCGACGCACCGGTCACTGGCGCGATCGACGGCGCGATCAAGGGCGAGCTCACTTTGTTTGCCGGCGGTTCCGCCGATCTGGTGGAAAGCGTCCGTCCCATCCTGGGCGCGGCAGGACGTATCATCTTCGTCGGGCCCCTCGGCTCGGGAGGTGTCGTCAAGCTCGTCACCAATCAGTTGTGGTTCATTCATGCCGCGGCAATCGGCGAA
Source organism: Pseudomonadota bacterium (assembly GCA_021828105.1). Classification (GTDB taxonomy): domain Bacteria; phylum Pseudomonadota; class Alphaproteobacteria; order Rhizobiales; family Aestuariivirgaceae; genus Taklimakanibacter. The sequence continues at coordinate 12,121 of JAKATG010000032.1, read as the reverse complement.
GCGATGGTGACGGCGCGCAAGGCCGGCGTGGATCTGCTTGCCTTGTGGGAAGCGATGAAATCAGGCGCCGCCGACAGTTTCGTTTGCCGGCATGACGTCCCGTCGATCTTCGCCGGCCACTATGATCCCTCCTTCACGCTCGATCTGTGCTGCAAGGACCTGGCGCTGATCGCCGGTCTTGCCGAGGAACAGACAGTCGATGCGGATCTGACGCGCCTCGTGCGCGCCAAGTTCGAGGCGGCCCGGCGGCGCTATGGCGGAAGTGAAGGCGAACTCAGCGTGTGCCGGGCCATCGAGCAACAGGCGGGAGTGGATCTCAGAGTGCCCGGCAACTGGCCAAAACACTGGGAAACAGCCACATAGAGCGCCTGGCGATTCTCATAGAATCGCCCCGGCGCTCTATTTTTTGTTTGCGCATCGGATTACCCGAAAACCGCTTCGCACTTTTCGGTCCGATGCTCTGGCACAGGAGGAGACAGCCATGCTCAAACTCATCATGCTCGCCGGTATTTCCTTTCTGCTTCTCACATCGGCAGCCGCCGGCAAGGAGCCCGACAGCTGCCGCGCGCCGCGCATCGCCGATGGCGGCTGGACCGACAATACCGCGCAGAACGCCCTGGCGATGACGGTCCTGCGCCATCTCGGCTATGAGCCGAAGGACCAGCTCTTGAGCGTGCCCGTCATCCTTGAAAGCCTCAAGAACAAGCAGATCGACATCTGGCTCGACAATTGGATGCCAAGCCAGACCACCGAGGTGCGCCCCTATCTCGACGCCAAGACGATCGAGAGCTTTGCCGTGAACCTCGAGGGAGCGGGCTATGGTCCCGTGGTGCCCGCCTATGTGGCGGAGGCCGGCGTCAGGTCGCTCGCCGACCTCGCGGCGCAAGGCGAGAGATTCGGCCGCAAGATGTATGGCATCGAGCCGGGCAATGACGGCAATCGAATCCTGCAAGGCAAGATCGATGATCCGGCTAACGGGCTCAAGGACTGGAGCCTCGTCGAGTCGAGCGAACAGGGCATGCTGGCGCAGGCCGAAAAAGAGCTCGGCAAAAAGAACTGGATCATCTTCCTCGCCTGGACGCCGCATCCGGTGATGGGCAAGATGCCGATCAGCTATCTTTCAGGTTTCGAGAAGGACGGTTTCGGGCCGGCGACCATCCATACGCTGGTCCGCTCCGGCTATGGCGAGGAATGCGCCAATGTGGCGCGCTTCCTGAAGAACCTGAAGTTCACCGTCGAGATGGAAGGTGCTGTGATGGAGGACATCCTCGCCAACAAGGATGCCGCGCAATCGGCGACGATGTGGCTCACGGCGAATCCGGGCGTGCTCGACCAGTGGCTCGCGGGCGTCACCGCCTGGGACGGCAGCGACGGCAAGGCGGCGGTGCTCGCCAAGTTGAAATAGGTTTGCGCAGGACTGGGGCTAGGCGCTTTACTTGATCAGGCTGTATTTGAAGTCATAGGCGCTGCCCTTGGCGTCCCGTGCGTGGAGCGCCATTTCGCCGCGAGCGCCGGCATATTTGCCGGTGCCGCCGGTGACCGCCAGCACGGAGTCGCCGGCATCAAGGAAAGGACCCGCGACGGTGATCTGGCCGTCGGCGAGCGTCAGCGTCCAGAAGCATTCCCAGGATTTGCCGGCGACGGTGCGGATGCACCAGCCGGTGCTAGTGCCGACCTTCTGGGCATCCTTCGCGTCGAAGACCTCATTGGCGAAGGTCAGGAGGTCGCCCACGCTGTCGCCCTTGGCGCCAGTATCGGTGACGGTGTCGGTCGTCGCATGCTCGATGACGTCGAGGCGGGTTGTCTTCGCGCTGCCGGCAGGCAAGGTGACGGCGAACAGGCCGGCTGCGAAAATGACGAAGGAAACGGCCGGCGACACGGAAAGTAGTTTGAGGAGACGGCGCTGCATTTCATCCTCCCTTGGGATCGGCATCAGCCTGGTCTCGCCCCCGACGGAAAGACTATACCTCAGGCGGCCGGGATGAACAGCGTAGGACATGCCGGACAGCATTGTCCCGCGATGGTCGCATCGCGGGACAACGGAGCTTTTCGGATGTCGCGGCTTATTTGCCTGCGAGAAGCGCGTCGACGGCAGCCTTGACTTCCGGGGTTACCGGCTTGTTCGCCGCCGTCTCGAGCGCGGTATTCGCGACCTCGGCTGCGGCATCGGCTTCGGCTTGCGCCTGCTGCGCGGCTGGGTCGGCCGCTATAGCGGCAGCCTCCGCCGCAGCTTGGGTCGCTTGCGCCGCGGCCAAGGCATCGGCGGCGTCATCGACCGCCTGTTGCGCGGCGTCGATCTCAGTCTGATCTGCGCCGGCGACCTGCAGGCCCGTAAGGGTCTGCTGCTTGGCCGCGAGATCGTCGGCAGCCAGCTTGGTCTCCGCGGCCGCAGCCACCGCCGCTGGATTGCCCGCGATGGCCGCGGCAGCGGCCTCGTCCGCCTCCGCCTGGGCGTCGATCGCGGCGTCATTCGCAGCCTTATAAGCGGCGATCTTGCCGACGCGCGAATTGGGCGAGGCATTGGCCAGGGCTTTCGACGATGCATGCGCCGCATTCAAGGCGCCGAGCTCGTTGGCGAGGCTCTTGTCCTTGCTCTTTTCGGACGCCTTGCTCGATGACGACTTGCCCGCCTGGCCGGCATTCGCCGACTGGCTTCCCCCGCCGGCACTGCTTGCGCCGGCATTGCCTTGCGCGCCACCGCTGCCGCCGCCGCCGTTTCCGCCGCTACCACCCTTGCCACCACCATTGCCCCCGCCATTTCCGCCCTTTTCGGCGAAAGCCTGATCATAGGACAACAGATCCGAATGACCGGCGATGGAAGGTCCAACGATGAGCAAGGCCGAAAGAGAAACGGCCAGCACGAAGCGGCTTGAACAGACAACCATGGAATACCCTCTCAAAAAATATGCCATCCCGATTCTGGCGAGGGTAACTCTAGGCGAGGGGTTCCTCATTTACCAAGCGCTATATTTGAAGGATAGCCAACAAGCGCAGGTTTTTATGCAGTTTGTAAGATCATCATCCTGTTATCCAGTTACCGCACGAGCCGGGCCGCAAGGCCTGACATGCCGATGCCAACAGTCAGCGCGCAAACCATCATCGGCTGTCCTCTTGCTCATTTCGCGCGCTCAAGCGGTGGCGTTTCCCATTTGCCGTCAAGCGCCTCGGGCTTCGGCCAATAGAGGCGCATGACGAGGAAAAACGGTCCGGCAGGTGCGGGCAACCAGTTCGACTCCTTGTCCATGCCGGGAGTCTGGTTCTGGACGTAAAGCGTGAGCCCGCCATCCGCGTCCGTCTTCAGATTCGGCAGCATCGGCGAATTGATCAGATAGCGATTGAGCGGATTGGCGGAAAGAAGGCTTGCGGGCAGCGCGTAAAGCGTCAATGACCAGAAGGCGTTGACCGGCGGCAATTGTCCGGGGGCGAGACGCAAGGTGTATTGTTTGGCCCCGCTCAGTGGCTTTCCTTGGGAATCGACGAAGTAGACCGGATAGATGGCTTCTTCCTTCGAATTGCCATAGATGCCGAGGACGGCTCCCGCCATGCGGTCGATATAGCTGCCCTTCAGATGCTCGCGTGTTCCGAAGCAATCGGCGCTGCGCTTGTGGGTGTCGAGCTGGGTTCTCTTGAATTGCTTGAAGGTATTCCACGCATCTGCCATCCCGTCGGTGACGGCAGCGCGAAGCTCGGGGGAAAGCGCCTGCGGATCGAAGGTCTTGCCGGCGCCGATGCCAAGCGTGGCGAAGCGCGCCATCAGCTCGGTTTCGGAAGGATGTGTCGGACAGAATTGCAGCAGAAAATTCAGGACCGTGAAGAAGGCGGGCGACGTCTTCTCCGCTTCCGGGCTCAAGGGCTTGAGAAAATCGATCTTCGGTGCCGGGGCGGGCTTCGGCTGGTTCAGAAAGGACGATAGCGGCTGAACCTTGTAGCCGGCCTGGACCTTCTTGACGTTCTCGATGTCGTCGGGGCCGAAGAGCTGGGTGCGATAAAGGACGAAGGCGAATTGCGTCTCACACGGTATCACCGCCTTGATGCCAGGCGGCGTCTCGCCTTTCCAGCCAGGGCCGGCGAGGATGAAATTTCCTGCCGCATTTCCCGTGGCGCGGCTGCCGACATAGGCGAAATTGAAAGTGTACATGTCGATGAACTGGAGCGAATAGTAGCGGTCCTTCTCGATCTCCGGCACCGTGAACACCAAGGGCTCGGCCCTGAGATCGGCGCCGACATAGGAATAGGGCGTGTCCGAATTCGGCGTCTGGATGGCCTTGTCGTCGGGCGTGTAGACGCGCGCATTGTTGAAAATGGTGTTCCACGGCGCCTTGAATTCGGGTCCGCCCCGATCGACAAAATAGGAATATTGGACGCGATAGCTGTCCACCATCGGGAAGCCGTAGATATAGGCTTCCTGGGTAATCGGCCTGGCTGCGGACGGAGAGAGGGATTGCGCCTTTGCCGTCATCGGCATGAAGGCGCTCGCCGTCAATGAAGCGGCACCAAGGACAACATCGCGCCGGCGATATCCAGCCGGGGCATCGATGGCCGGAAGGGTATTCGGAAGTCTTGTCGACATCGGATAAGTCCATCAAGGGCGGGATGCCCGACAGCGGGCGCAAGGATAACTCACGAAAAGGCGCCGGGCCACGGGCATGAGCCCGGCGAAGCCATGGCGGAAACCGGGCCCATACATGCCCAACGCCGATTCCGCGGCAGGCGCCTCGGCGACCGGCATTGCCCCCAGCCCCGGAAGCAATGCGTCACTGACGATGCGAGTGGGGATTGTCGTCAGCTTCTCTTTCGGTGATCGTCGAGACCCTTGCCGGCCTGCCCGCCCGTCGGCGGACCCTCCCGGCATTAAACCTTCGCCCAACGCCTCTATATAGTTGGACCAAGGTCCATCGCCCTCGACCGCGATGCACAAGCGGTGGGTCGAATTGGAAGAAAAGCGCAATATCGGTCAAACAAGCGCTTGGCTCAGCGGGCATGATGCCGGCCAGGCTTTGTGAGGATTGCCATGAATCCCGCGGAAAGAGCGCTCTGGTTCGTCGAAAGCCACTTCGCCCAGGACATTTCCCTCGACGAGGTAGCGGCGGTCGGCGGCGTCTCGCGCTATCACATGACGCGCGCTTTTGCGGCGGCGACCGGCATGTCGGTCATTGCCTATGCCAAGGCGCGGCGCCTGAGCGAGGCGGCGAAGAAGCTCAGCCACGGTGCCCCCGACATCCTCACCGTCGCTCTCGAGGCGGGCTATGGGTCCCACGAAGCCTTCACCCGCGCCTTCCGCGACCAGTTCGGCCTGACGCCGGAACAGCTGCGGGGAGGGCGCATCCTCGACATCGTCCAACTCGTGGAGCCCATTGCCATGAACGATACACCGCCCAACGCCCTCAAGCCGCCGCGCATCGAAACCGGCAAGACCCTGCTCATCGCCGGACTGAGCGAACGCTATACGCATGCGTCGAGCGCCGCCATTCCCTCGCAATGGCAGCAGTTCCAGCCGCATATCGGCCATGTGCCCGGCCAGATCGGCAATGTCGCCTATGGCGTCTTCTACAATACCGACGACAGCGGCAATATGGATTACATGACCGGCGTCGAAGTCGCCGATTTCTCCGACCTGCCGAAGACTTTCGCGCGATTGCGCGTGCCGCAGCATCTCTATGCGGTATTCGCCCATGAGGGGCACATCTCGACCATCCGCGGCACGATGAACGCCATCTGGAACAGCTGGCTGCCGCAATCGGAATACGAGGCCGCGGACGCGCCGGGCTTCGAGCGCTATGACGCGAAATTCGATCCCCATTCCGGTCTCGGCGGCTTCGAGATCTGGATCCCAGTGAAGAAGTAAAGGCGCCCCTCACCCTCCCGGTGCTACGCACCGGGCCCCTCCCTCTCCCCGCTGCGCGGGGCGAGGGTATCATCCTTGCCGACCTTGGCGATGATGGTGCGGATGCCGGCGTCTTCCAGCATCCTGGCATGCTCGCCCGACAGGCCGTCATCGGTGATGAGAGTCGAGATGCGCGACAGCGGCAGGACGCTATAGCGGGTGCGGATCGCGAATTTGCGGCTGTCGGCGAGGAGCACCAATTCATCGGCGCGGGACAGCAGTCGCTCCGACTCGCGCGCGATCAAAGGATGCGATTCCATGATGCCGTTGGGACCGATGCCTTGCGCGCCGAGGAACAATTTCGAGGCATAGAAATCGGGCGGGCCCGAGCCTTGCGCATAGATGATGCCGGGCTCGCGATAGAGCTCGCCGCCGGCAAGGGTCAAATGACAGGAGCCGTCCTCCCACAGGCGCGCCGCGAGCGGCATGGAGTTGGTGTAGATCTTCACATTGCGGCGCGCGAGCCTGAGCGCGAAGAGATAGCAGGTGGTGCCGCCATGGATGATGAGGGCGTCGCCGTCGCGCACCAGGGCTTCGGCCTCGCGCGCAATGGCGCGCTTGGCATCGACCGCCAGCATGCGGTTCTCCTCGAAGGGGCGCGCGGCCAGACGCTCGGGCGATGAATCATGCAGGCCTGAGGCAATGCCGCCGAAGACCTTGCGCACATTGCCCGCCGCATGCAGCTTGGCGATGTCGCGGCGAATGGTGGCGGGCGACACTCTCAGGACGTCGAGCAGGTCCTTCACCGTCGCGAAAGGCCGCTCCTTCAGCGCATCGAGGATGAGACGGTGACGTTCGCTCTCATCCATGATGGTGCTGCTGGAAAGTTGCCCCTTCTCCCGCGCGCAGCGTGGGAGAAGGTGGCCGACAGGCCGGATGAGGGCTCTTTCGTGCAGTGTGCTCTGATCTCGGAGAGCACTCCTTGCTGAGACAAAGAGCCCTCACCCGCCCTTCGGGCACCCTCTCCCATTGCTGCGCAACGGGAGAGGGGGAAACCTGGGGAGGGCCGCAAGTTTGATCAGCGATGATCACAGGCGTGAGCGTGCACTCACGCTTATTTGTCAGATGATTGCGATTCATGGCTTGACCATAATTGCTCATCATTGTTCAATCTTAATCATGATGAGGCCCTCAGGCAATGGCAAGCCTGGTCTCGAAGCCCTCTGCGGCGGCGCCGGATAGCCCCGCGGGAAATCAATAAAAACGGACATATCCGGGTGGGAGGAAGATGCGGATGGACTGCATTGGCGGTATTTCCCGGAAAGCATTCTGCGGGATCGCCCCGATCGCATTCCCGGCTCCCGACCTGAGAGAGTTGATTAATCTCGCTCACTGTGATCATGGCTGCGCTGGGCGGAGAAACCCGCCATGACCGCGCTGGTCGAGCTCAAAAACATCTCCAAATCCTTCGTCGGCGTGCGCGTCCTCAATGCGGTCGATTTCGACGTCAGGCCGGGCGAGGTGCATGCGCTCTTGGGCGAGAATGGTGCGGGCAAGTCGACCCTCATCAAGATCATCGCCGGGGTGCATGCGCCCGATGAAGGCGAGATCCGGATCGGCGGCGATCAGGTGAAATTCGCCAATCCCGGCCAGGCGGTGAAAGCCGGCATCGCCATCGTCTATCAGGAACTGCTTCTCTTCCCCGAGCTCTCGGTCGCCGAGAACATCTTCCTCAATCACGCGCCGCGCAATCGCTGGGGCGGCCTCGACTGGGCGCAGATGCGCGAGCGCTCGCGGCAACTCCTGGACGATCTCGATTCGCATCATCTCGATGTCGATACCAAGGTCGGATCCCTGTCGGTCGCCAACCGGCAGCGCATCGAGATCGCCAAGGCGCTGTCGCAGAATGCCCGCGTCGTCATCATGGACGAGCCCACCGCGTCGCTCGCCGAAGCCGACGTCCAGCAATTGATGACCATCATCCGGCGCTTGCGCGACAGGGGTGTCGGCATCGTCTATGTCAGCCACAAGCTGCCGGAGATCTTCGCGCTCGCCGACCGGGTGACGGTCCTGCGCGACGGCAACCATGTCGGCACGAAGGATATCAAGGACGTCAGCGAGCGCTCGCTGGTCGCGATGATGGTCGGGCGCTCGATCGACCAGCTCTTCCCCAAGGAAGAGGCGAAGATCGGGCCGCCGCGGCTCGAGCTTCGCGACGTGTCGCATGGCAAGGGGGTGCGCAATGTCTCCTTCACCTTGCGCGCCGGCGAGATCGTCGGCATTGCCGGCCTCGTCGGCTCGGGGCGCACCGAGACGGCGCTCACCATCTTCGGCATCACGCCCAAGACGTCGGGCGAGATCCTCATCGACGGCAAGCCAGTCCATATCAAGTCGCCGAGCCAGGCGCGCGATCTCGGCATCGCCTATGTGCCGGAGGACCGCGGCCTGCAGGGCCTGGTCAGGCCGCAGACCATTGCCGAGAACATCTCGCTCACCGTGCTCAAGAAGCTGGCGCGCGCATTGATCGTCGATCGCGGCAAGGAAGACCGGCTGGCGCGCGATTTCATCAAGCGCCTGGGGATCAGGGCGCGGGGGCCTGGACAAGCGGCGCGCCAGCTCTCGGGCGGCAACCAGCAGAAGGTCGTCCTCGCCAAGTGGCTCGCGGCCGAGCCCCGGATCCTCATCATGGACGAGCCGACGCGCGGCATCGATGTCGGCGCCAAGTCGGAGATCCATGCGCTCATGTCGAAGCTGGCGCAAAGCGGCCTCGCCATCCTGATGATCTCGAGCGAACTGCCGGAAGTGCTCGGCATGAGCGACCGGGTGCTGGTGATGAATGGCGGGCGCATCGTCGCCGAGATCGCGCGCGAGGATGCCACGGCCGAAACGGTCGGCGCCGCCATGACGCTGGCGCAAGCGGAGGAGGCGGCATGAGCGACATCGCCCTGCCGCGGCGCCGCCCCGCCTATTTCGCGCGTCTCTTCGAAGCCTATGGCCAGGAGATCGTCGTCCTCGCCGCCATCGTGGTGCTGTTCATCGTCGTCGGCCTCTACAATCCGCGCTTCCTCTCCGACACCAACCTCACCAGCATCTTTTCCGGCAATGCCTATATCGCGGTGGCGGCGATCGGCATGGCGATGGTCATCATCTCCGGCCATATCGACGTCTCGGTCGGCTCGCTTATCGGCGTGCTCGCCACCATCGCCGGGACGCTCGCGGTCCAGGGCTATCCGATCTGGGTCGCGTGGATCGTCCCGATCCTGGTCGGCATCGTCATCAACACTTTCCTCGGCGCGCTCATCGCCTATATGCGCGTGCCCTCGATCGTCGCATCGCTCGGCATGCTGTCGATCCTCAAAGGCGGGCTCATCAGCCTGACCGGCGGCACCTGGATCACCGGCATGCCGCCCGGATTCTTCATCGCCCAGGCGCGGCTCTTCGGCATTCCGGCGCCGGTCTACTTCATGGTGATCCTCACCATCGTCATGGCGCTGTGGATGCGCTATTCGGCGATGGGGCGCTCGATCTATGCGGTCGGCGGCAATGCCGAAGCGGCGCGCGCCTCGGGGCTTTCCCCTGAGCGCACCTGCGTCCTCGTCTTCGCGCTGCACGGGTTGTTCGCCGGCATCGCGGCCTTGCTCTTCGCCACGCAATTGCAGGTCATCCAGTCGACCGTGCCGCCCAATCTCGAACTCACCGTCATCACCGCGGCGGTGATCGGCGGCGTCTCGATCCTCGGCGGCACCGGCACGGTGATCGGCTCGACGCTCGCCGCCATCCTCTTCGCCTGCATCGGCTCGGCGCTGATCTTCCTCAATGTGTCGGCCTATTGGCTGCGCGCGGTGCTGGGCCTCCTGATCCTCGCCACCGTGCTCGCCGACATGGCGCGGCGGCGCCGGAGCCTCGTCCCATGACCGCCGCATTGCGATCATTGCTGCTGCGGCACGAGGCGATCCTGGGCGTCCTGCTCATCGCGGCGCTCGTCATCCTCGCCTTCCAGTCCGACCGCTTCTTCACCGCCGACAACCTGCTCAATCAGGGGCGGCTCATGGCCGAGGTCGGCCTCGTGGCGCTCGCCATGACCTTCGTCATCGTCACCGGCGGCATCGATCTCTCGGTCGGCTCGATCCTGGGACTCGTCGCCATATTGCTCGGCGTGTTCTGGCAGAAGCTCGGCCTGCCGCTGCCGCTCGCCATGGTGCTCGGCATCGTCGTCGGCGGGGTGGCGGGCCTCGTCAACGGCCTCATCATCACCCGCTTCGGCGTGCCGCCGCTCATCGCGACGCTGGCGACGCTCGCGCTTTATCGCGGCCTCGCCGAGGGCATCAGCCAGGCGCGCTCGGTGCGAGGCTATCCCGACTGGTTCTTCGCGCTGGGCCAGGGTGAGTTCCTGGGCGTGCCCACGCAATTGTGGGTCTTCGCCATCCTCGCTTTCATCGCCGCCATCATCCTCGGCCTCTCGACCTTCGGGCGCGCCACCTATGCGATCGGCTCCAACGCCGTCGCCTCGCGCTTTTCGGGCCTCAGCGTCGATCGCACGCTGCTTCTTATATATACGGCCTCGGGCCTCATCGCCGGGCTCGCCGCGGTGATCTTCGTGTCGCGAGTCTCGACCACGCGCTCCGACATGGGCACCGGGCTCGAGCTTGACGTCATCACCGCCGTGGTCTTGGGCGGCACCAGCATCTTCGGCGGGCGCGGCACGATCATCGGCACGCTGCTCGGCCTCGTCCTGATGCAGGCGCTGAAGAACGGGCTTGCCCTCGCCGGCGTCAAGGGCGACGGCACCATCGTGGTGATCGGCGCCGTGCTCATCGGCACGATCCTCATCAGCAATATGTTTCGCAAGGATGCAGACGGTTGACCAAAAGGGAGAGTCCGGATCTCAGGGCCGTCAGCAGAATCAAGGTCCGGATGTGAAGCGCAAGGAGCATGACATGATACACAAGACATTGATTGCCGCTGTCGCCTTGACCGCCATGACGGGGAGCGCATTTGCCGCCTCGGCCTGGACCGGGGGCGACGATTTGCCGACCAATCCCTTGGCCTGCGACGGCACGCCCGGTGCCGCCGTGGCCAAGCCCTATGACGGCGGCGAGCCGACCGGCGCCCCCGACCGCAAGGGCAAGAAGATCACCGTCGTCGATATACCGAAGCTCATCGGCATCGGCTATTTCAACGCCACCTCGAAGGGCATCGCCGATGCGGCCAAGGAGCTCGGCAATGTCGATGCCAAGACCGACGGTCCGACCCAGGCCAATATCGACCAGCAGATCACCTTCATCGACAATTACATAACGAGCGGCGTCGACGGCATATTGTTCGCCGCCAACGATCCCGTCGCGATCGCCCCGGTGTTGAAGAAGGCGCTGAGCAAGGGCATCAATGTCGTGGGCTATGACGCGAATTCCGAGCCCTCGGCCCGCCAGTGGTTCGTCAACCAGGCCGAGTTCAACGGCATCGCCAAGGCGATGGTCGACAACATGGCCAAGGAGATCGGCGAGGAGGGCGCTTTCGCCATCGTCACCTCGACCTTCACCACGCCGAACCAGGCGCGCTGGATCGCCGAGATGGGGGCCTATGCCGAGAAGTGCCATCCCAAGATGAAATGGCTGGAGACGGTCGAGGCGCAGGAAGACAATGTGCTGTCCTTCAACCAGGCGACGACGCTGATCAACAAGCATGGCGATGAGCTGAAAGGCATCTTCGGCATGACCAGCGTCGCGACACCGGCTTCCGCCGAAGCGGTCACGCAGGCGAACAAGTGCGGCACGATCGCGGTGGTCGGCCTCGCCACGCCCAATGCGATGAAGCCCTATGTCGAGAAGGACTGCGTCAAGTCGGTGGTGCTGTGGAACCCGGTCGATCTAGGCTACGCCGCGATGCATGTGCTGCGCGCCGTCGCCGATGGCGATCTGAAGGCCGGCGCCACCTCGGTCAAGGCCGGCAAGCTTGGCGATCTCCAGGTCATCAACGGCTCGGAGATCCTGCTCGGCGCGCCCTTCGTCTTCACCAAGGAGAATGTCGGCCAATTCGATTTCTAAATAGGCGAGCCCTCTCCAGTCCTTCCCCCTCTCCCGTTGCGAAGCAATGGGAGAGGGTGCCCGAAGGGCGGGTGAGGGCTCTTTGTCTCAGCGAGGGATTCTCGTCGAGATTTGAGCACATTGTTACGAAAGAGCCCTCATCCGGCCTTCGGCCACCTTGTATGGGGCTTTTTGTCAAGGTCACTTTTTCCCACATTTTACTCCTTCTGTTTGGTGGAGGTGCACAGAGCGATGGATCGAGGTGAGCGATCTG
>JAKATG010000031.1:0-70682 GCA_021828105.1 Pseudomonadota bacterium | reverse complement strand
CCAGCCTCGCAATCCTGCCAACCAATGCGCAGCGCGTCCGATACCGCTTGCGCGAGCCGCCACGACGGCGGATGCCCCAGACTTGGACATTATTACCCGGACTGGCCTTATCTTAGCGCCTATGGGGTTAAACCCGGCCATCCCGGTTTTCGGGCAAGCCGATGCGCAAAGACGAGATAGTGCGCCGGGCCAATTCTACGAGAAAAGCCCGGCGCTCTATGCTAGGCCGCGAGCGTGGCCTTGCGGTGGGTCACCACCTGGTCGGCGAGCCGGCCAGTCAGCTCCGACATATGATCGTGCTTGAACACGAAGGTGCCGACGCCCGCCGTCGCCGATCGGAGCTCGATGATGAGCGAGCCGATCTCGCTTTCCGGCATATGCGCCTTGACCGTATCCCAGCCCGACCAGCCCTCGCGGTTGTCGAAGCCGAGAAGCTGGCCTCTGTGGCCCGAGACGATCTGGTTGACCTTCGAGGTCGCATCGCTCGGCACATGCAGTTCGACCGCAACGATCGGCTCGAGCAGCACCGGCGAGCATTGCGGCATGCCGTCGGTCATGGCGATGCGGGCCGCCGTCTTGAACGCCATTTCCGAGGAATCGACATCATGATAGGAGCCGTCGGAGAGGTTGACGGTGAAGTCGACGACCGGGAAACCGAGAGGACCCTGCCCCATCCAGTCGCGGACGCCGGTTTCGACGGCGGGGATATATTGCTTCGGCACCACGCCGCCGCTGATCGTGTCGGTGAAGGTGAAGCCTGAGCCCCGCGCCAGTGGCTTGATTTCGACGACGATATCGCCGAACTGCCCATGCCCGCCCGACTGCTTCTTGTGGCGGCCGCGGATCTGCACCGGCTTGCGGATGGTTTCGCGATAGTCGATGCGTCGAGGCCTGGCATGCGCCTGGACGCCGAACTTGCCCATGAGCCGTTCCAGCGCCACCCGCAGATGCATCTCGCCTTGCCCCCACATCACCATCTCATGCGTGCTCTGGTTCTGCTCGAGCGACAACGAGGGATCTTCCTCCATGAGCTTGGCGATGGCGCTCGTCAGCTTCACCTCGTCCTTGCGGTCGGCGACCGAGATGGCAAGGCCATAGACGCCGGGTGCTACGTCGAGCTTGGTGAGCTGCTTCGTCGTGCCCTTGGCGGTGGAGATCGTTTCCCCCGTCGCCATGTTGTCGAGCTTGCCGAGCGCCACCGTGTCGCCGGTCTCGGCCTTGCCGATCTTCTGCGGCGTCGAGCCCAGCAGCGTGAACATGCCGGCGATGCGCGCATCCTGCCCCTTGCCGCCATAGACCGTGGCGCTGTCGGCGATCGTTCCCGAAAGGACGCGCGACAGCGACAGCTTGCCGCCATGGGCGGTATGGAAGGTCTTGAGGACCTGCAGGACGGCGGTGCCGTTCGCATCCGCGAGCCCCAGCCGCTTGGCCGTCGCGCCGACGGCCGGCGCCTCATGCCTGAGCGCCTTCATGAGCCGGAAGATGCCGTTGCCGTTCTCCGCCGAGCCGAACAAGACCGGGGTGACCAGCCCTTCCGAAAGATCGCGGGTCAAGTCGACGAAGACGCGGTCGCGCGGCGGCTCGATGTCGGAGAGCAACTGCTCCATCAGCTCGTCGTCATAGTCGGCGAGCTTTTCGAGCATGGCGAAGCGCGCTTCCTTTTCCAGGTCGAGCATGTCTGCCGGCATGTCGACGACTTCGCTCGGCGCATGCTCGCGATAGACGAAGGCGCGCTCGAGGGCGAGATCGACGAAGCCGCGCACGATTTCGTCCTTCCAGATCGGGATCTGGCGCAAGAGCAGCGGTGTCGAGCTCGCCGGCTGCAGATAGCTCAATACATCGCGCAGTCTTCCCTCGCTGCGGTCGATCTTGTTGATGAAGATAAAACGGGGGATCTTGAGGTCATCGAGCTGCTTCAGGATCAGCTGCAGCGCCGGCACTTTCTTATCGTCGGGCTCGCAGACGACGACGGCCGCATCGCAGCCGGCTAGCGCTGCACGCGCCTCCTGGCCGAATTCGATGGAGCCGGGGCAATCGATGAAAGTGAAGCTCTCGTCCATGAACTGGACTGTGGCCGCGTTGAGCTCGACGCTCATGCCATGCGCCCGCGCCTCGGGGGCGGCATCGCCGACGGTGGTTTTGTCGGCAACCTTCCCCTGGCGCGGTATGGCGCCGAGGCGGAACAGAATGGCTTCGAGAAGCGTGGTCTTGCCGCTCAGATAGGGGCCCACAAGTGCGATACACCTGGGACCCTGACGTTCTCTGCCATTTGTACTCATTCGGGACCTCCCTTTTGACTGCGCCAATGCCGTCCGGGACCGCCCGTCTCGTGCCGAGGAAACCCCGTCGGGGGCGGCTCCTCAGGTCCTATGCTTGCGCCGAATTGCGGTGATGACAAGTGGCAATCGCAGGCACCGTGCAATTCTGGGACATGGGCAAGCGGGACCGGCCCTTGCGGCGTCCGTTCTGATCATCACGTGCGGTATGTCGGCGGCTATGCCGGCCATCGCCATGCCGGCGCTCCCCTGATGCACGATGACGCCGCAACTCAACAGCTCGTAGGCGAGATAGGCAAGACCGTCCGGCGCGCTGATCCCGGCCGCCTCCAGCTTCTTGATCGTCTGCCGCAAAGGCAGCGAAAAGATCGCTTTGCCTTGCAAGCGCGTGCGCGCATCAGCCCTTCGATCAGCCGCATGTCGGTTTGCCGCCACCCGCCGGCGCGATGTTCGCGATAGGGGTCGATACAGGGCAGCGCCAGCAAAAGGTTCGATCGGCGCGGCTGATCTGCGGAAAATGCGATATCGGCCGTTTCTTGTATAGGGACGCATAGCCACATTGAGCCGGTACACCCCGGCCATCCGATCATTTTCCGAAGATCGCGTGCAAACAATGTGATGAGCGCGAAGACCGAAGGCTATCGCGCTTTATGGATTCGCTATCTGCGCACGAAATCCAGATAGAGGCCGGCGACACCCGCCGCGATATTGAGGCCGGTTTGGACCTGGACGCTAAGCGGTTGTAACGAAATGGTTTTTTTAAAACCCCCGATGAGGACATTGGCGCCGAGACCGGCCACGATCGTGGCTTCGGCGCTCGCCCCGACATAGGTCCCCTCGAGCGCGCCCCGCTTGGTCTTACCCGGGGCGAAAACCGCCCAGGCGAGGATGGTCTGGTTCGTGACTCCGATATCCACCCCCAATTTACGGATGCGCCCCTCGTAGCGCTCCACCCGTCCCCCGCCCGAGGGCTGATAGACGCAATTGACCTTCTTCGACGATACCAGAATCAGGCCGACACCGCCCTCCACCGAGCATGTCAGCACCCCGATCTTGACCCCCGATTTCGCATCTGCCGCCGAAGCGGAGAGGCCGAGCGCTGCCACGACAGCGGCGGCCAAAGCGAGCTTACGCATTATGTTTCCCTTTTCTTTGAAAGCTGGCCGAATCCTAGCGCCGATTGTGTCTCTAATGCGACCCGCCATTGACGCAGCGCGAAGCCGCGAGCCGGACAGATGAAATGGACATGCATGGAGAGACGAGCGGTATTCTTATTGTCGGCGCGGACCACGACGGCCTTGCTTGCGCAGTCTACCTCGCCGCTCGAGGGCTGAAAGTCAAGATCGTGAAGAAGCGTGCCGTCGCGCACGATACCTGCCGCCGGAAGACATCCACCCAGGCTTTGGGGATTCCGCCGGCTGCACCCGCAAATCCGCTCAACCCGAACGTGACCACCGGCACGAATCCGTCCGCGCACGGATTGACGGCCGTGAACGCCGCATTGCGGGGGGCATGAAGGATTGTCGCCCGCGATTCGCTTGCGCCACCTGGCCGGAAGAGCGGCATCTGCCTTCCGAAAAGACCATACGCAACAAAAGGATAAAGCACAGAGGCGACCCGATCTGAAGGTCTCGCGCTTTAGCTCTTGGATTTTGGGCAAATCTCCCTCATATCGGCGTTGTCATGGACTATTTGCTGGCCAGCTCCTTCGCCATCCTTCAGATCATCTGGATCGATCTCCTGCTCTCGGGCGACAATGCCGTCGTCATCGCGCTGGCCTGCCGCTCGCTGCCGCCGAATGTGCGGACCTGGGGCATCGTGCTGGGTGCCGGCGTCGCTATCCTGCTGCGCATCATTTTCGCCGCGGTCATCGCCCATCTCCTGGTCATTCCGTTCCTCAAGGTCGTGGGCGGACTTCTCCTCCTGTGGATCGCCGTGAAGCTCGCCAAGGGCGAGGAGGCTGAAGAGAAGAACATCGCCGCCTCCGACAAGCTTTATAAGGCGGTGTGGACGATCGCCATCGCTGATGCGGTGATGAGCCTCGACAACGTCGTCGCCATTGCCGCGGTATCGAAGGGCGATCCCTGGCTGTTCGGCTTCGGTCTCGCTCTGTCCATCCCGCTCATCATGGTCGGTTCGCAGATCATCATGAAGATGATCGAGAAGTTCCCGATCATCGTCTGGGCGGGTGCTGCCCTTCTCGGCTGGATCGCCGGCGAGATGATCGCCACCGATCATATCGTCGCCGACCGCTTCGCCATCGAGCCGCATTCCAATATCGTCTATGTGATAGCCGCCGTCGGCGCCGCCCTGGTGGTGGCCGTCGGCTACTGGCTCAAGTCCCGCGCTGGAGAAGCCGAAGCGCATGGCCGCGGGCCCATGTGAGGGGCGGCGCCGGCGCTACTTCGTTTCGCCGGCCGCAGCTTTCAGATGCGCGAACAGGTCTATGGGTATGGGAAAGACCACGGTCGATGACCGTTCGCCGGCGATGTCGTGGAGTGCCGCGAAATAGCGCAGTTGCATCGCCTGCGATTCCTGGGCGAGCATGCGGCCTGCCTCCACGAGCTTCTCTGCCGCCTGCTGCTCGCCCTCGGCATTGATCACCTTGGCGCGGCGCAACCGCTCGGCCTCCGCCTGCTTGGCGATGGCGCGAATCATGCTTTCATTGAGATCGACATGCTTGATCTCGACATTGGTGACCTTGATGCCCCAGGCGTCGGTCTGCTGATCGAGGATCTCCTGGATGTCGCTGTTGAGTCGGTCGCGTTCCGCCAGCATTTCGTCGAGCTCATGCTTGCCGAGGACCGAGCGCAAGGTGGTCTGTGCGAGCTGGCTCGTCGCCGCCATGAAGTCTTCGACCTTGATGATCGCGCGCTCCGGATCGACGATGCGGAAATAGAGGACGGCGTTCACCTTGACCGAAACGTTGTCGCGCGAGATCACGTCCTGCGGCGGCACGTCCTGCACCACGACGCGCAGGTCTACCCGTACCATCTGCTGCACGAAGGGAATGAGGACGATGAGGCCCGGCCCCTTCACGCCGGTGAAGCGTCCGAGGGTGAAGATGACGCCGCGCTGATACTCGCGCAGGATCCGTATGGCCGAGGTGAAGAACAGGATGACGATGACGGCGAGCACCAGATAAGCGAGATAGTCGAGCATCATGGAGGTTCTCCCAAGCTGGTCCGGCGACGGCGCACGGTGAGAGTCAAGTCTTTCACGTCGGCAATTTCCACCTCATCGCCGGCCCTGAGCATTTCATCGCTTTGCGCCCGCCAGCGCTCGCCTTGCGCCAGCACGTGGCCCGAATGCTCCGACCAGTCGAGGATCTCGGCGGAGCTTCCACGCATGGCCTGAGCCCCGACCCGCACCGGGTTCTTGCGTGCGCTCCACAGATACCGGCCGGTGAGGACGAACAGCCCGGCCATCAGCGCCGCCGCGACGGCCATGATGGTCCAGGACAGCTGATAGCCCGGAGCCTGTACCCTGAACAGCATCGCCGCGCCGAGGAGGAAGGCCGCAAGACCGCCGACGCCGAGAACGACCGTCGGGTTGAAGGCCTCGACGATGAGGAAGCCGATGCCGAGCAGCATCAGAGCAAGGCCGGTATAGTCGATGGGCAGGAGGTTGAGCGCGTAGAGGCCGAGCAGCAGGCTGATCGTGCCGATGACGCCGGGCGCGACCGCGCCGGGGCTCATGAATTCGAAAATGATGCCATAGACGCCGACGATCATGAGCAGGATGGCGATATTGGGATCGGTGATCACCGCCAGGAGACGGATAAGCCAGCCGGGTTCGAATGTTTCGACCGGCAACCCTTTCGTCTGGAGGCTCCGTGGGCTGCCGGCAATCTCGACCTTGCGTCCATCGATCGACTGGAGCAGGCCGTTGATGTCGGGGACCACCAGATCGATGACGCGTTGATCGAGGGCTGCGTTGGCCGAGAGGCTTGCCGCTTCGCGCACCGCCTTTTCGCCCCAGTCGGCGTTGCGTCCATGCAGCTCCGCCAAGCTGCGGATGAGGGCGACGGCATCGTTGGTGGCTTTCGCCGACATCGCATCCTTGGGCGGAGCGGACGGTGCCGGATTCTTTTCATCCTTGCCGGTGGTGTCCTTGTTGCCGTCCTCCCCGCTCGGAAGCCCCGGGAAAGGTGCTCCGATCTCGACCGGCGTCGCAGCGCCGAGATTGGTGCCCGGCGCCATGGCCGCCACATGCGTCGCATAGAGGATATAGGTGCCGGCGCTTGCCGCATGGCCGCCGGAGGGTGCTACATAGCCGACGACGGGGACAGGAGAGGCGAGCACATCGGCGATGATTTCGCGCATGCTGGTGGCAAGTCCGCCCGGCGTGTTGAGGCGCAGGATGACCACTTCGGCGCGTCTTTCGGTCGCCGAGGCCAAGCCGTCCTTCACCAGCCGGGCCGTCGCGGGGCCAATGGCGCCGTCGATCTCGATCAATAGGGCGACCTTGGGCGCGCCCGTCTCCGCCGTCGCCGGAGAGAGAAGAGCACCTGCCGCCACAGCCAGAACAGCCGCCAAAAGGGCCAAGCGTACCAATTTCATGGCCAGCGCTCCTGATATGAATATATGGCGCCGCGGCCGCGTTATTTCCAGATGCCGTCAAGAAGGGGCGAAATTCGCTACCGATCGCCGCTAGTCCCGCTCCATGGACGCCTTCCATTCGGAGAGGAACCGCCGGCGGTTCTGCCGGTCGAGGGTCGAGAGCAAGGCCGGACCGATGACGATCGGCCGATAGACGCCCGAGCCCGTGCCCGGATCGACCGCATCTACCCCCGGCGGCACCGGCCGGTCGAAGGAGAAGAAGAAGGACTTCTCCGCCGCCACCGCCTGTCCGCGGCTCGACACGGCATAATCGAGGAATTTCCGGCCGAGATCCGGATGCCCTGCCGTCTTGGGGATCATCGCGGTGCGGCTCAGAACCAGCGTGTAGTCGCGCGGCATGACGATGCCGATCGGCGCGCCGGCCTTGTAGCGGCCATAGGCATAGGAGCTCAGGAGATTGTAGCCAATCAGCAATTCGCCCGATTCGATCCGCGCCAGCAACTCACCGGTGCAGCAGCGCAACGCCGCGCGCGAGCGCCCGAAGCTTTCGAGCAGCCGGCCGAAGATATTCGACTGCTGCGTGTCGAAGAAGGCAAAGAGATAGCCGATGCCCGACTGCTCGATATCGTAGGTGCCGATCTTGCCGTCATAGAGCTGAGGCTTGGTCCTGAGCAGCTCGGCGAGATCATGATGCGTGCGCGGGACGTCGGCCGCGGGAACCAGATTGCGGTTATAGACGATGACCGCCGGCTCGAAGGTGAAGCCGAAGACCTCGTCGCGCCATTTCGCCCAATCCGGGGTGCGGCTGGTGTTGAGCGAGGAATAGGTTTGGGCGCAGCCGTCATTGGCGAGCTTGGCGATGTGGTCGACCGAGGACGAGATGACGATGTCGGCCATCGTTTCGCCTTTGGCGCATTGCGCCACGAGAAGATCATAGAGCTCGTTGGTCAGATAATCCGTGTAGTCGACCGTGATGCCGGGCTGGCTCTCTTGGAAATCCCGGATCATCGGCTCGATGGCGCTGAGATCGGCGACCGCATGGATGGTGAGCACGCCGGTTTCCTGTCCGACCGCCGGAAAGCGGTAATTCTCCTTGGCCGCGGCGAGGCTTGCCATTGTCGCGAGAAAGATCACAGCCAGGAGAGAATGGCAGCGCCTGGTCATGAAGCCTTGATCCCATCGAACCGGAAAAGCACCGAGAATATCCCCTCCGCCGCCGCGAACCGGATTTCGCCGCCATGATTTTGGATCACCTCTTTGGCGATGGCGAGGCCGAGACCGGAACCCGGACCTGAAGATTTGCCGCGGAAGAACCGTTCGGTCGCCTGTGGCCACTGCTCGGCTGGAATCCCCGGCCCGTCATCGGCGATTTCGATTTCGATTCCGGTCCCTGTCTTGCGCACGACGACGCGCAGGAGCGAACGCGCGCCATGCTGGATGGCGTTCTCTATGACGTTCTTGAACGCCTCTCTGAGGCTCACCGCATCGCCGTGCATTACCGCGGGTTCCGCCGGCGCGTCGAAGGCGACCGTGATGTCGCGGTCGAGCGAGATCGGCACGGCGCTGGCCAACGCCTCGCGCGCCAGCATCGCCACATCCACCTCCGACTGCCCCATGGTTTCGGCGCGATGGCTGACCATCGCGTCGCTGAGCAGCTGGTTGGTGAGGCGTGCGAGCTCGGCGGTGCGCGCCTTGACCCGCTCCATATGATGCTTGCGTCTCGCCTGGTCCTTTTCCGCGGCAAGCAGCTCGACCTGTCCGGTGAGCGCCGTCAAGGGCGTGCGGATCTGGTGGGCCGAATCGGCGATGAAGCGCTGCATGGCGGCGAGCCGTCCCGCCAGGCGCTCCATGAAATTGTTGATGGCGGAAATGAGGGTGGCGATCTCGGCCGGGGCTTCGACATCGAGAGGGGTCAGCACATTGGGCGGCCGCTTGAGCAGTGCCGCCTCGATATCCGCAAGCGGCCGCAAGGCGAGCCTGATCGCCACGATCATGCCGGCGAGCGCCAGGAAGCTCATGACGCCGACCAGCACCATGGCCTTGAAGGTAAGATCACGGGCAAGCGCATCGCGGGCCTCAAGCGTCTGCCCGACCACGGTCATGACCCAGCCATTGGCTTCGGCGAAGTAGCGCCCGACGGCGGCGATCCGGATCGGGTGGCCCCTGAATGTCGTATCGCCGACGAATGGCCCGGCGCCGCCGGCTTCGGCGCCCGGCGGAAAGGGAAGATCGTCGTAGCCCGTGACATTCGCCGCACCGGCGGTCGCGATGCGGTAATAGATCCTGGCACTGCGCGAGATCGACAGCGTCTCGAGCGCCGACACCGGGACTTGCGCCTCGACCACGCCGTTCTCGGCCGAGAGCGTCTCGCTGATCTGGCGCACGGCGCCATAGAGCACGCGGTCATAGGCATCATCGGCGGCGGTCTCGGCATAGTTGGATGCGGCAAAGGCGAGCACCGCGGCGCCGCCGAGAAGTATGGCCGAGATCAGGCCGGCGAGCCGCCAGAACAGCGACGACCTACTTCTCATCGATCGTCCCTGCCTGATAGCCGAGGCCACGCAAGGTCCTGATTTCCATACTGGCGGCGCCGAGCTTGCGGCGGAGCCGCGCGACATAGAGCTCGATGGCGTTTTCGTTCGCCTCCTCGCCGAAGCCGAAGAGCTGGTTCAGGAGCTCGGCCTTGCTGAACACCCTCTGCGGCCGCGCCATCAGCACTTCGAGCAGCGCCACTTCGCGCCGCGTGAGGTCCACTCTTTCGCCGGCGACCATCACCAGCCGCGCCGCCTGGTCGAGAACCACATCGCCGACCTCGAGCCGGCTCACCGTCGCGCCATGCCGCCGCCGGCCGAGCGCCCGGGCTCTCGCTTCGAGCTCGCGGAAGTCGAAAGGCTTGACCAGATAATCATCGGCGCCGAGATCGAGCGCGCTCACCCGGTCGTCGACCTGTGAGCGCGCCGTCAGGACCAGCACCGCCGTGTCGATCTTGCGGGCCCGGATCTCGCCCAGAAGCGTGAAGCCGTCGATATCGGGCAGCATCACATCGAGAATGATGAGGTCATAGGACTGCACATTGAGCGCATCACGCGCACCCTCTCCCGTCATCTGCCAGTCGACCGCATATCCCGCCCGCGACATGGCAGCGACGATGGCTTCGCCGACATCCGGCGTGTCCTCGACGATCAGGATCCGCATCTGGCGCCAAGGACCGAGTATAAAACCGCTTGTGGCAATGACAGCTTCATGACAGGATTCGAGCTTAAACGCGGCTCCATGAGTTAGGCCACAACAAGATGGCCGTCTGTCGATATCGATACAAGTGGAGGAACCCGATGACCCGTAGAACCCTTCTTGCCTCGGCTATGGCGCTTTTGCTGGCCGGCGGCCTTTATCCGAATCTCGCATCCACTCCGGCTCTGGCGCTCGACGAATTGCGCATCATCGCGCCTGCTGCGCCAGGCGGCGGCTGGGACCAGACGGCCCGCGCCATGCAGGAAGCGGTGCAGGGAGGTGGCGCCGTCAAGGCGGTCACCGTCGAGAACGTGCCGGGGGCCGGCGGCACCGTGGGTCTGGCGCAGCTCGCCGGGCAGGAATCCGGTAAGGACAATGTGCTGATGGTCAACGGCCTGGTGATGGTGGGCGCCATCCTCACCAACAAATCCGCCGTGACGCTCAAAGACACGACGCCGATCGCCAGGCTCACCGGCGAGTATGAGGTCATCGTCGTTCCGGGCTCGTCCGAGATCAAGACGCTCGCCGACCTCGTGGCCAAGCTCAAGGCCGATCCGGGTGCGGTCGCCTGGGGCGGCGGCTCGGCCGGCGGCACCGATCACATTCTGGCGGGCCTCATCGCCAAGGCGGCGGGCGCCGATGTGTCGAAGCTCAATTACGTGCCCTTCTCGGGCGGCGGCGAGGCGCTGGCCGCGGTGATGGGCGGCCATGTGGTGGCCGGCATCTCGGGCTACAGCGAATGGGAGGGCCAGATCAAATCGGGCGAGTTGCGGGCGCTCGCCATTTCGGCGCCCGAGCGCGTCGCAGGGATAGATATCCCGACTCTCAAGGAACAGGGCGTCGATGTCGATCTCGCCAACTGGCGCGCCATCGTCGCCCCGCCCGGCATCAACGACGAGCAGAAGAAGGCCCTGCTCGACACCGTCGATGCCGCGGTCAAGAGCGATGCCTGGAAGAAGGTGCTCGCCGCCAAGAACTGGACCGATCTCTATCTGCCGGGCGATGAGTTCGGCAAACTCCTCGCCGCGGAAGATGCCCGCGTCACGGAGATCCTGAAAGGCATTGGCCTCGTTCAGTAGGGCGGCCCCCGTGGAGAACAACACACCAAGATCCGGAGCCGGTCTCGCGATCGGCTTCGGCCTTGCCGTGCTGGGCCTCATCGTTTTCGTCGACTCCCTGGGAATGCAAGTGCCACCGACCTATGCGCGCGTCGGCCCGCAGGCCTTTCCCTATTTCATCGCCGCGGCGCTCGCCGCCGTCGGCGCCTATTTCGTCTGGAACGCCTGGGCGCCGGGCGCCAAGCGCGAGATCGTGGCCGAGGGTTTTGACACCGACTGGCGCGCTTTGCTCATCATCGGCGCTGGTCTTCTCATCCATCTCAATATCCTGAAACCTCTGGGCTTCGTGATTTCGGGAATATTCCTCTTCCTGTGCGTGGCTTTCGCTTTCGGCAGCCGCAATTTCCTGCGTGACGGCATCGTCGCGGTCATCTTGGTGCTGGCGAGCTATCTGGGCTTCACGCACGGGCTCGGGTTGCAATTGCCGCCCGGCATCCTCGCAGGGGTCTTGTAGCCATGGACGTGCTCCATTCGCTCCTGCAGGGTTTCGCGACGGCGATCACGCCGATGAACCTCATGTGGTGCCTGCTCGGCACGACGCTTGGCACCGCCATCGGCATCCTGCCCGGCATCGGCCCTGCCCTCACCATCGCTCTGCTGCTGCCGATCACCGCCAAGCTCGACCCGACCGGCGCCTTCATCATGTTCGCCGGACTCTATTACGGCGCGATGTATGGCTCATCGACGACGTCGATCCTGCTCAACACGCCGGGCGAGTCCGGCTCCATCATCACCGCGGTCGAGGGCAATGTGATGGCAAAGAAGGGCCGTGGCGCGGCAGCGCTTGCCACGGCCGCCATCGGCTCCTTCGTCGCCGGCACCTTGGGCACCATCGCCATCACCTTCCTGGCCCCGCTCTTCGTCAAGCTCGCTCTGCTCTTTGGCCCGGCGGAATATTTCGCGCTCATGGTGCTGGCCTTCACCACGGTCTCGGCACTCCTCGGCCTGTCGCTGTCGCGCGGCATCACCAGCCTGCTGCTCGGCCTCGCCATCGGCCTTGTCGGCACCGATGTCCTGACCGGCCAGCCGCGCCTGACTTTCGGCATCTTGAGCCTGTTGCGCGGCATCGATATCGTGGTGGTCGCGGTCGGCCTCTTCGCGGTGGGCGAGGCGCTCTATATGGCGTCCAGGCCCGACATGCGGGCGGGCGAGGTCATGCCCATTCGCGGCTCCCTGTTCATGACCCGCGAGGAATGGCGACGCTCCTGGAAGCCTTGGCTGCGCGGCACCGCTCTGGGCTTCCCCTTCGGCGCCCTGCCGGCCGGCGGCACCGAGATCCCGACCTTTCTGTCTTATTTCCTCGAAAAGCGCCTGTCGAAGAAGCCTGAGGAATTCGGCAAGGGCGCCATCGAGGGCGTGGCCGGGCCCGAGGCCGCCAACAATGCGGCCGTCGCCGGCGTGCTCGTTCCGCTTCTGACCTTGGGCCTGCCCACCTCGGCGACCGCCGCCATCCTTCTCGCCGCTTTCGAGCAATACAATCTGAAGCCGGGTCCCTTGCTGTTCTCGTCCTCCTCGACGCTCGTCTGGGGGCTCATCGCCAGCCTCTATATCGGCAATATGATGCTGCTCATCCTGAACCTGCCGCTCGCCGGGCTCTGGGTGCGCCTCCTCGCCATTCCTCAGCCCCTTCTCTATGGCGGCATCCTGCTGTTCTCGACCTTGGGCGTCTACAGCCTCAACAATTCGACCTTCGATCTCATCCTGCTCTTTCTGGTCGGCCTCCTCGGCTTCCTGATGCGGCGCTATGATTTCCCGGTGGCGCCTTGCGTGATCGGCCTCATTCTGGGGCGCCTCGCCGAAGCACAGTTCCGCCGGGCGCTTACCATCAGCCAGGGCGATGCCTCGGTATTCTTCACCCATCCTTTGTCGCTGGCGCTGCTCGTCATCGCGGCGCTCGTCTTCTTCGGGCCGCTCATCTATCGCTGGCGGGCGGCGCGGCTTCAGAGCGCGAAGGCTTCCGGGTAACGGCACGTTCCCTGTTTGCCGGCGAGCGCGCCGGGCTTGAGCTCGAGTCCCATATAGGCGTCGTGCCCCTGGAACGGGCTTGCGATATGGCGCACCCGTTCCGCCGCGAAGCCGAAGCGCTGATAGAAGCCCGTATGTCCGACCACGATAACGGCCTCGACATCCCGCGCCGCCAGCAGCGCGAGGCCGCGCCGGATGAGGGCCGAGCCGATGCCTTTGCCCTGATAGGCCGGCAGCACCGCCATCGGCGCAAGCGCCACAGTCTTGATCTGGCGGCCATCCACTTCGACTGCGAGACGGCTGAACAGGATATGGCCGGTGATCGTCGCGCCATCAACCGCGACGAGCGAGAGCACGCAAAGGCCACCACGACTCAAGGCTTCGATGATCCGCGCCTCGTCTTCGCCTTCGAACGCCAGCCGGTTGAGCGCCAGCACTTGTTGACGCTGCTCCGGTTCTTCAGGTGCGATCGCGGTCATCACCTATCCGTTTAGGACTTGCGCCTAACGGATTCAATTGACTCGTTATTTTGCCTTATGCCTGCACCTTGCCTTTGACGTATTTCCGCACGATCGTCTGATCCGGCGGATAGTTGTCCCGGGACACCGGCACCAGTTGGGCCTGGATGCATTTCCAGTCTCCGCCATCGCGAAGATAGGTGTCGGTATAGCCGGTCATCCCGGCGACTTCCTCACCGCCCGAGACCATCACATGCTTGTTGACCGACCAGATAAGGGCGACATCGCCGAACAGCGTGATGCGCTCATCGCGGTAGTCCCAATAGACGATGACGTCCGGATTGAAGCCGGTCGCCCAGCGCTTCAGATATTCGTCCCGGCCCCGCCGCAGACCCTCGGTGGATACATAGACGAAATCCCGGTGCGTGATGGCATCGTGCGATGCGACGTCGTTGGTCACGAAATTATGGATGAATCGAGCGTTCAACGCCTTGAGCTGGCGCATCGCCTCCGTCTCGCTCATCACTTCAGCCTTTCGCCGGCTTGCCGCAATAGGCTTCGAGCCGGTAGCCTTCCGGATCGATCACGAAGGCCGCGTAGTAATCCGCCCCGTAATCGGCGCGCAATCCGGGCTTGCCATTGTCGCGTCCCCCCTTGGCCAGTGCCGCCTTGTGGAAGGCCTGGACGCTTTCCCGGTTCGGCGCCGCAAAGCAGAAATGCAGGCCCGATTTCTCATCCGCCGGAACCGGACGGTCGCTTTCGCTGATCCACAGGGTGACACTGCCGCTGCCATAGCCGAGCGAGCCCGGGCTGTCGCTGAGGCAGGCATAGCCCAAGGGCTTCAAGGCCGCATCGTAAAAGCGCTTGGCGGCCGCGACATCGCGCACCCCTATCGAGACATGATCGAGCATAGGAAAATCTCCTTCAGAAAATGTCAGCAGTGTGGGGCATCTAAGCCTGTCGGCGATTGGCCGGCTTGGGGAAAATTGCTATTTTTGCGCATGGCCAGCGCAGCCCTTCCCGACACCCCACCACGCCCGCCTGCGGCCCGCATCCTGGCCAAGGGCGAAGGCTGGTGTGTCAGCGACGTGATCTGCACATTGGGGCCCGAGCATCGCGCTTTCGAGGAGCAGCATGAGGATGTGGCGATCGCCGTCGTCCTTGCCGGCTCCTTCGTCTATCGCAGCGACGGCGAACGGGCGCTGATGTATCCGGGATCGCTGCTGCTCGGCAATGCCGGCGCCTGTTTCGAATGCGGCCATGAGCATGGGACGGGCGATCATTGCCTGTCCTTCAATTTCTCGCGCCCGTTCTTCGAAGAGATCGCGACGACGGCCGCAGGCTCGCACCGCTTCCGCTTCCCGACCACCATGCTTCCGGCTTGGCGCAAGCTGGCGGGGCTCGTCGTAAAGGCGGAGGCAGGGCGCCACGACGAAGGTCCGCTACGGCTGGAGGAACTGTCGATCGGCCTCGCCGAAGGGGTGCTCGAGACTCTCACCGACGGCACGCCCCACAGGGCCGATGCACCTGCGCGCGACCGGCAACGCGTGAGCGACGCGGTGCGTTATATCGAGGAGCGTGCCGACATGCCTCTGGGTCTCGGCGACCTGGCGCAAGTGGCGCGTATGAGCCGCTATCACTTCCTGCGCACCTTCAGAGAGGTCCTCGGCGTGACCCCTTATCAGCTCCTGCTCAACCTGCGTATGCGGCGCGCGGCGATGGCGCTGAAGACATCAACGGCACCGGTTGCCGCGGTCGCCTTCGCCGCGGGCTTCGGCGATCTGTCGACCTTCAACGCCCGTTTCCGCGAAATCATCGGCATGACCCCGCAGGCCTTCCGGAGGAGCTGATTCAGCTCAGGCTGCGGGCCAGGAAATCGCCTTTGCCGATCTCGACGCCATTGTGGCGCAAAAGCCCATAGGCGGTCGTCACATGGAAATAGAAATTCGGCAGGCCGACATTGGAGAGGTACTGCGCACCCTTGACGGTCAGATCCTTGCCCGCCGCCTTGAAGGTGACCGCCCTGTCGGCGGCCTCGGCGAACTGTTCCTTATTCAGGCCGCGCAGGAAATCGATCGTCTTGCGGATGCGCTCATGGAGTTCATCGAAGCTCTTCTCGTCGTCCGGATGGCTGGGGGCGGTGACGCCGGCGATCCGGGCGCTCGTGCCCTTGGCGAAATCGCAGGCGAGCTGCACCTGCTTGGTGAAGGTGAACATGTCCGGAAACAGGCGGGCGAGAAGGAAGGCATTGGGATCAAGCTTCTTGGCCTGCACATGCACTTCGGCCTTGCGCAGCAGCGCCGCGAGGCCATTGAGGAAGTGGATGAAGACCGGAACCGACGCATCATACATCATGGGTGCTCACCTCAAATTGCCGCAGAAACGCTGGACGCGCCGGCAGGCGTCTTCCAGTACATCGGTCGCCGTCGCATAGGAGATGCGGAAGAACGGCGATGTGCCGAAGGCCGCGCCATGGACGGCGGCAACACCTTCCGCCGCCAGCAGCTCGGTCACGAAATCCTCGTCCGTCTTGATGACATTGCCGGAGGGCGCCGTCTTGCCAATGGCGGCTTTGCAGGAGGGATAGACATAGAAGGCGCCTTCCGGCGTCGGGCAAGAGAGGCCCTTCGCCTGGTTGAGCATCGAGACGACGAGATCGCGCCGCTCCTTGAACACCTTGTTGTTGGCCGGGATGAAATCCTGCGGCCCGTTGAGCGCCTCGACCGCCGCCCATTGCGCGATCGAGGATGGATTCGAGGTCGACTGCGACTGGAGCTTCGACATCGCCTTGATCAGGGGCTCCGGTCCCGCGCCATAGCCGATGCGCCAGCCGGTCATGCAATAGGCCTTCGACACGCCATTCATGGTCAAGGTCCGCTCATAGAGCGTCGGCTCGACCTGGGCCGGTGTGGCGAAGACGAAGTCGTCATAGACGAGATGCTCGTACATGTCGTCGGTCAGCACCCAGACATGCGGATGCTTTGCCAGCACGTCGGTGACCTTCTTGAGCTCAGGCTTCGAATAGGCGGCTCCGCTCGGGTTGGAGGGCGAGTTGAAGATAAACCACTTGGTCTTCGGCGTGATGGCGCGCTCGAGCTGCTCCGGCTGTAGCTTGAAGCCGTGCTCGATCGTCGTCTCGACGAAGACCGGCTTGCCGCCCGCCAGCATCACGATATCGGGATAGCTCACCCAGTAAGGGGCCGGGATGATGACTTCATCTCCTGGATTCACCGTCGCCAGCAAGGCGTTGAAAAGAATCTGCTTTCCCCCGGTGCCGACCGAGACCTGGGAGACCTTGTAGTCGAGTCCGTTCTCGCGCTTGAATTTGGCGACGATCGCCTTCTTGAGCTCAGGGATGCCGTCGACATTGGTGTATTTCGTGTAACCCTTGCGGATGGCCGTGATCGCCGCTTCCTTGATATTGTCCGGCGTGTCGAAATCGGGCTCGCCCGCCGACAGGCCGATGATGTCGCGGCCCTCGGCCTTGAGCGCCATCGCCTTGTTGGAGATGGAAATGGTGGCCGACGGTTGGATGCGGTTCAGCGAGTCTGAGATAAAGCCCATTCCAATGATCCCTGGTTTTGGCGCGGGCATCTGGTAGCGCCGCCACCGCCCGACCGCAAGGGTCCCATTGTCATGGCGACATTCCCTTAGCGCGGGATGCGAAAAAGTGGGTACCGGTTTTTCGCGAGAATCCCGCGCTAAAATATAAGAATCGATCACGTTAATGAGTTTGGATTGACTCAATCCAAACTCATCGTGATCTAGGCGGATCACCCCCAATGGGCGTTTACCGCGACGGGCGGCGGGTTGCGCAGCGTCTGGTAGACCACGCAATAGCGCTCCGTGAGCTTGATCAGGCTCGATTTCTGCTCCTCGTCGAGCTTCCCCTGGATGTCGAAGGTGAGGCGGATGTCGCGGAAGCCGACCGGCGCCTCCTTGGCGACGCCCAAGGTCCCGCGAAAGTCGAGATCGCCTTCCGCCTTGACGCTGGCTTCGCCTATATCGAGGCCGAGGGCGGTCGCCACCGCATTGAGGGTGACGCCGGCACAGGCGACCAGCGCCTGGAGAAGCATATCCCCCGAGCAGGCATGGACGCCCGAGCCGCCGGTCGCCGGATGAAGCCCCGCCTCGACCAGCGCTTTTGCCGTGTCGACCGAGCAGGTAACGCCTTCGCCGATACGGCCCTCGGCCTTGAGCGTGATGAGCGCCGCCTTGCCGTCCTGGCGATAGAGCTCCTTGAGGGGGGCCTGGAGAGCCTTGAGTTCCGTTGCTTGCATTCTGCACCTTTCGAATTCTGTCCCGGTGAATTGTACGAGATCAGCCGATCGGAGATAAGTGCGTTAATGCCCAGTCATCCGATTCTCATCGCCGGCGGCGGCATCGCTGGACTTGCCAGCGCTCTTGCCCTCACTCGCAGCGGCCGTGCAGCCCGCCTGCTCGAGAAGGCGGGCGCCTTCGAGACTGTCGGCGCCGGGCTGCAGATCGGCCCCAATGCCGTCAGGGCGCTCAAATATCTCGATGTCTGGGAGTGCGTCGCGCCGGCGAGCTTCGCACCGCCCAGGATTCTCATTCGCGACGGCCATAGCGGCAGAATCCTCCAGGAGATTGCGCTGGGTGCCGAATTCGAACGGCGTTTCGGCGAGCCCTACCGGGTCATCCACCGGGCCGACCTCCTGGCCGGGCTGGCGGAGCGGGCCAAGCAGCATGCCGGTATAGAACTGGCGATGAATGCGGAAGTGACGAGTGTCGCCGACAAGGGTGGTTATGTCGAGATCACGACCCCGGCCGGGTCGGAGCGCGGCGAAGCCCTGCTGGGCGCCGATGGCATAAGGTCGGCCGTCCGCCGAAGCCTCGGCCAGGAGGGTGCGCTCCGCAAGCACGATCAGATCCTGCACCGGGCGCTGACATCTTTCGACCGGCCCATGCCGGAGCACCTGGCGGCCATAACGCTCTGGCTCTGCCGGCGCGGCCATGTCGTGCACTATCCGGTGAGAGGCGGCAAGGCGCTCAATATCGTTGCCGCCATGGACGGGCGCTGGGAAAGCGAGGACTGGTCGGCGCCGGCGGCCCGCCAGGAAATCATGGCGCATTTCGCCAAGATCCATCCGGATCTGTTTCAGGTCCTGGCGATCTCCTCGCCCTGGCACAAATGGGCGGCCGCCGATCTGGCGCCTGTCACAAGCTGGTCGCGCAACCGGACGACCCTCATCGGCGATGCCGCACATGCGGCTTTGCCCTATCTTGCGCAAGGGGCCGCCATGGCGCTCGAAGATGCGGTCACGCTCGCCCGCGCAGCCGAACGCGCCGACAGCATCGCCCACGCCTTCAGTGCCTATGAGGCTTTACGCAAGCCACGAACCCGGCGCATCGCCCAGTCTTCGCTACGCCTCGCTCGTGCCTATCATGCGGGCGGCCCACTGCGCATCGCCCGGAACGCGGTGTTGCGGATGACCGACCCGGCCCGCTTCCTCGATCGCATGGCGTGGATCTACGACTTCGATCCACGCGCGTGATCGGGCCGCTTAATCCTCCGTTAACGGAATAACATCATTTCGCCACAGGCTCGGCCTTAAGCGCGCACAAAGCTTTCTCATATGAACTTCATTGGATCGTTGGATTTCGGGATTGGACGGCAAGCATGCGGGCAAGACAGGTCATAGAGCGCTATCGCGACTTCGCGGCGCGCACCCATCTGGTCATGGGCGTCTTTGCCTTGGGCCTCATTGCCGCGATCATCGTGCTGATGATCGTCAGCGCCGTCCCCTCGCAAGCCGGCTTCCTTGCGGCCGAGGCCAAGAATCTCGTCACCATGGCGCCGACGGGAGATATTCTGCTGATTGCAACCGTCGCCGCGGTCTTCCTGGCCGTCCTGGTGGTCAAGATCCTGGATTACCGGAATCCTGCCAAATAGAACGGGTCCGGATCAGCGACATGATCGTGATCCGGACCTGCTTCATTCCCGATCAGTTCGGGCCACCGGCAGAGGAACTGCCCCTACCGTTGCTATTGCCGTTGCTATTGCCGTCGCCACGCCCGCCGCCGGCAGTTTGACCGCCCTGGCCACCACCGCCGTTGCCGCTTCCATCCCGCGCAAACAAGGGGGGCGGAGGCGGAGGCGGAGGAGGCGGGCTCCGGAACTTCGCCGTACACTTGCCGCCATAACAGCCGACCTTGTTGCCGCAGCCATAGGTGCGTTCGGTACGCCAGAAATCTTCGTCGAGACGCTCGCAGTAGCGGCGAATCTCGTCGACCGAAGCGCGGAACTTCACGCGGCCGGTCGCTGCATCCGCCGGGACGGCCAGCATAAGCACGCTCACACCGCCAAAGACGGCGAGCGAGAACTTAGAAAGCTTATTCATAGGAACCTCCAGCAATTGGCGATCGTGTCCGATCGATGGCGGGAGGATGGCAAAGTCGCTGTTAGCCTGGCCTGAATGGCGGGTTCATCACGGGTTCATGACATCCGCATGTCGGATATCTGTGGTAAGGATCCTGAAACAGACGGCCTTTTGGGGCGTGGAATGTAAATGCGTCCGGAAACGTAATAGTCTCGTATTTCCCCTGGAGGACAGGTTATGAAGATTCATCTCGTTTTGGTCACGATACTTGCTTTGACCTTCGGCGCGGCATCGGTCGCTCCCTCTTTCGCCATGGATAGCGGCGGCACCAGCGACACCAATCC
Source organism: Pseudomonadota bacterium (assembly GCA_021828105.1). GTDB lineage: Bacteria > Pseudomonadota > Alphaproteobacteria > Rhizobiales > Aestuariivirgaceae > Taklimakanibacter. The sequence goes on along the minus strand of JAKATG010000031.1, from coordinate 50,387 downwards.
GAAGCCGAAATGCAAGAAGAACGAAGTGGTCAAGAATGGAAAATGCAAGCCGAAGAATCCTGGCGTATTGCCCGACGAGGACCTGTATCAGCAGGGCCGCAATTTGGCGCTTTCCGGCGAATATGACTGGGCGATCGGGGTGCTGGAACTGGTCAGCAACAAGCAGGATCCACGCGTCCTGAATTACATCGGCTATAGCCACCGCAAAGCCGGCCGCTTCGACGAAGCTTTCCGCTACTATCATAAGGCCCTCGAAATCGATCCGAATTTCGTCCTGGCCCGCGAATATCTGGGCGAAGGCTATGTGGCCGCCGGCCGGGTCGACCTCGCCAAAGTGCAGCTGAATGAAATTGCCAGCCGTTGCGGGACGACCTGCGAGGAATATCAGGAGCTGGCCGAGCACATCGAAACCGGCGTGAATTGAATTTCTAACGTTAGGGAAGAACGCCGACGGACAGGCGCTCTTCCCTTTGCACCTCCCAAATCTTCGTTGGCCTCCCCAAAATGGGGATTGTGACCTTCCTGTGATCGCGTCAGTCTGGCTATCTGACGACCCGTCAAACGCTGAGATTTCGGACTAAATACATGAATAAGCTCGGAAAAACGATCCGGGCTGGCGCCTTTATTGGCGCCTCATGGCTTTGGCCCGGTTGGGAGCTTGCGCATGCAAATCCGCTTATCGCAGCATAGAGGCTCTCTGCGCCTCCGGGTCAGCCGCGGGCGCTCCCTCCTCGCGCTCGGCGCGCTCGCGACCTTGTTGGCCGCCGCCTGCACACTCTTTCTCTTGCAGCCCGATAGCCTCTTGGCTGCCGTTCTCCTTTTCCTGCCCCTGGCGCTCTTCGGAGCCCTGGGTGCGGGACGCGAGCTCTTATCGCCCTCTCTCACGGAGCTCGCGTTCTATTGCTTCGCCATCGTCGCGGTCATGGCGATCTGGCCCAGCGCCCGCCTTGCGGCGACAACCTATGAAGCTACCGGTTTCGTGACGCTCTTCGTCTTCATGAGTTTCGTCTTCGCGCTCGCGATCGCCTTGGGCGTGCTGGCGGTGAAGCTCTTGGCCGGTGACGACGGCGAGGCCTGATTCTCCCCTGCCCTCCGGTCTTCCTCCGGGGGTAGCCTGGCCCTTCATTCCGGTCCGACGCCCGGGATGAGGGGCTTTTGGCAAATCAGCCGCGGCGCAGATAATGCGGCCTGAGTTCCTGCGCATTGTCGCGGACATAGGCGACGATGCGCCGCCGCTTTTCCTGGCCGCGCGATCCTTCGCCGCTGACCATCTGGCCGCGATCGACGAGATCCGGCATCACCTGGATGACGTGATCATAGATCGAGCGCCAGGTCTGCTTGACCGCATCGCGCGATACGTCGAGCGTGCCGGCGATCTCCTCATCGGTCAGTCCGTCGATGGCGCGCAGCAGCGTACGCTGCTCGCCGGCGGTGAAGCGGAATCGCGGCGGCAGATAAGTGAAGACGGCCGAGACCGGTGTCGATGGCGGCGTGTCGGCGATCATGTCGCGCTGGAAGAAGTAGACCGCCCGTTTCGTCGAGGCGCCGGTGGGCACGGGCTCAGCGGGCGGATCAGTATCGAGATCGAGCGGCTTGTACAGCCTGAAGCCGGCGCTCAGCGCCATCTGCTCATAGATGGCGCCGGCTTCGACGATCATCGAATTGAGATTGTAGCCGCGATGGATCGACAGGAAGAACGGAAAGAACACCGTCATGATGCGGCGTCCTTCCGGTGATGTGAAATCCATGGGCGTCTGGATATAATCCAGCATCACGAGATCGAGCCCGCTGGCGAGATTGCCTTGCGCCTGCTCCGCCCGATCGAGGAAGAGTCCCGAATCGCCTTTGAGGCAGCGCAGCAGCAGCCAGTTGGTGAGGCAAGGCCAGGGCCTGTCGAGATAGGCCTCACGGAATTCGGGCGGTACGAAAGCGGAAAGAGTTGCCGCAACGACAGTCCTGGCACCCGCCGCGTCATAATCCTCGATCAGGCCCCCGATCAGCCGTTCTTCCTCGAGAAGATCGTCGAGGACCTTGGCCAGGTTGCGGTCGAGCTTGTCGTCGAGGGGCGTAATCTTGCGCATCAGACGCGCGATGGACTTGCCGTCTCCGGGCAAGAGCGTGCGTGGCCTGAGCGCGCTGGCGGGCTGTGGACTCAAATTGTACCCTCTCTCCCCTCGATTGTCGCGCCGTCAGCTCTCCTGTCAAGTCGCTCGCATCAAGCGCCGGTATAATGTCCGCAAGGTTCCCACGCACTGAGACAGGTCTCATTACGGTTGTGTGGTGAGCCATATTCCCGAAAGGTCACGTCTGGTGGATCAGTCCACAACCAGGCGGTGTCAGCCGGGCGCCGTCAGCCAGTCGAGCGACCAGCTGGCGCCGTCATTCTGCTTCAGGCGATCGCGCAGCGCCGGTCCCAGAACCGCGAGCTCGTCCGCCAAAGGCCAGGGCGGATTGACCAGGATGAGTCCCGAACCCGCAAGACCACCTTCGCGCACGGCCTCGCGCACGCAAAGCTCGATCTTGAGCATCTTGGCAAGATCGAGCGCCTTCGCCTCAGCCACAATATGCTCGGATAGCCGGTCTCCCGTCACCGGATACCACAGAGCGAAAGCGCCGGTGGCGAAGCGGCGGTATCCGTCGCGCAGCATCTGCACGGCGCGACGCGCTTCATCCTCCAGCTCATAGGGCGGATCGATCAGGACAAAGCCGCGCCGCTCGGGCGGCGGCAGATGCGCCTTGATCGCGCTTGCCGCCTCGCCTTCGGTGATCTTCACCCGCCCATCGCGCGCCGCGAAATCGCTGAGACGGCCATGATCCTCAGGATGCAGCTCGTTGAGCAGGATGCGGTCCGCCGGGCGGAGATTCGCCAAGGCGAAGCCGGGTGATCCCGGATAGTGCGACAAGGGCTGCCCGCTCGCATTCACGGCGGCGATCGCCATCCGCCACGATGCGAGCAGCTGCTCGCAGTCGGAGGATAGGGGCACCGGCATGCCCGACGGGTCGTAGAAGCGCCCCACCCCGTCCTGCCATTCGAGCGTCTTCAGCGCCTCATCGCCCCACAGCGCATAAAGTCCGATGCCCGCATGCGCATCGAGGAACAGGAACGGCTTGTCCTTCTTCTTCAGCTGCGCAAAAGCGCGCATCATGACGATGTGCTTGAGGACATCGGCATGATTGCCGGCGTGATAGGCGTGGCGATAGTTCATAAGGGCGCCTTCTATTCCCCCAAGAGGTATTAGGCTAGTGTCCGGCCACTCGAGGGGGATGACTCATGGCGAAAGGGTTCACGCGCCGGAAGGCCATCGGTGCGATCGGGCTCGGAGCGGCTTCGGTCTGGGCCGGAGCCGAGGCCTATTACCTGGGAGCCGCGCCGATCGCGCCCAAGGATTGCGGGCCCGTCCTGCCGCCAGGCGAAGCCCCGAGCTCACCGCCTGAGGCGAGCCTGCCCTGGTCGCTGCGCGCCGGCACCGTGAACGATGTGAGCTGCCTCTCGCGCACGCCGGTCAAGGGAGTCATCGCGATCAAAAGCGAGAAAGACATCGCCGATGCGCTGAGCTATGCGCGCGCCAACGGCCTCAAGGTTTCCATGGCCGGAGCGCTTCATTCCATGGGCGGGCACGCTTTCGCACGCAACGGCATCGTGCTCGACATGACCGGCTTCAACGCGGTCAAGGTCGATGAGGCCGCGTGCGCAATGACGGTCGAGAGCGGCGCTCGCTGGCACGACATCCAGAATGTGCTGCATCCGCGCTTTGCCGTCAAAGCCATGCAGTCTTCCGACGTCTTCACCGTCGGCGGGTCGATCTCGGTCAATGCCCATGGCATGGATCACCAGGTCGGCGCCATCGAGCGCACGCTCAAGCGCCTCCGGGTCATGCTGGCGGACGGCACGGTCGTCACGGCGAGCCGGACGGAGAATGCCGATCTCTACCGCCATGTGGTCGGCGGTTACGGCCTGTTCGGCGTCATCCTCGATGCCGAGATCGAGATCGCCGACAATGTGATCTATCGTTCCGAGCGCCGGCTGATCACGCTTGCCGAGTTCCCGAAGCTTTTCGCCGAGGAGATCGCCGCCGATCCGGCGATCGGCCTGTTTTATGGCCATCTCTCGACTGCGCCGGGAAGCTTCCTCGATGAGATGCTGATTTATACCTATCACCGCGAGGACATTGCCGATCCATCGCTTCCGCCGCTGGCCGATGTGAGCTCGGCCGGCTTGCGCCGCTTCATCTTCAACCTCGCCAAGCAGGGCGGTCTGTTCAGCGCGGCCAAATGGTATGCCGAGAAGAAGCTCGAGCACCGTTTCGAACCCTGCACGGTCAGCGACATCGTCAAGACGACGGGCGAAGCCTGCCTCGTCTCGCGCAACGAGCCGATGCACGACTCGGTGCCTTATCTGTTCAACAAAATGAACCGCGAGACCGACATACTGCATGAATATTTCGTGCCGCGCGCCAATCTCATCGCCTTCGTCGATGACATGCGCGATCTCATGACGCGCCAGGACACTTTGCTGCTCAACGCCTCGGTGCGCGTCGTCCATCAGGAAGATGTCGCTCTCAACTACGCGCCGGCGGATGCGTTCTCGGTCGTACTTTACGTCAATCAGTCGGTGGACGATACGGGCATCGCCAAGATGCGGACGCTCACTCGCGATTTGATCGACTTGGCGGACAAGCATGGCGGCCGGTTCTTCCTGCCCTATCAGCGCCATTATGATGCGGCCCAGCTCCGCCGCGCCTATCCGATGATCGCGGAGGTCTTCGCCGCCAAGAAGCGCTTCGATCCGCAAGGTCTGTTCAGCAACAACTTCTACGAAGCCTATGCGGCGGACCTGTCCACATCTTGAGCCAGCAACAGCTTGCGGGTGATGAGCCAGCACAGCCAGGCGGCGACGAAGGAGGGCAGAAGGAAGGCATGCCCGACCCCGAGGAGGACCGCCGGATAGTCGGCTTGCGAGAAATCCATGCCCGCCGTCAGCACGAAGAACAGCGCATTGACGATGAGCGTCGCGACCGCAGGGACGAGCCATGACGTCATGTTCAACCACAGGCCGGCGCCGGCGACGATCATGCCGGTCCCGAGCGCCAGCCATATGCCTTCGCTATAGGAGCCCAAGATGAAGGGCAGAGGCGATCTGAGGGATGAGGCCCCCATGCCGAGCCAGGCGACGAGGCCGCCGATCGGTGGCCCAAGGACGACGAAGACCGCCGTCACCAGCATGAAGCGCCAAAGCTTGGACTCGTGGATCTTGCCGGGCATGGCTGCGATACGCCCGTCCTTGACAGGCCGGGCACGAGCTTAGGAGCGGTGGATGCCGGGGCGAAAATCAAGTTTTGGAGAGCAAGGCGCGGCAGGACATCACTACCCTCGCATCGATGACCAGCAGCGCGCCCGCTTGATAGAGCCTTTGCGTGAGCCCCGGTTCCGGCGAGCGCGTGACAGCGATGCTGTGCCCAAGCCCTTCGAACGAGCCGCGAGCCGCGGCGACCGTTTCCAGGGCGTGTCCGGGCGCGAAGACCGCCAGCGGCGCGCCGGGCGGCAAGGTGAAAGCGAGCCCTGCCAGGATCGCCGTCCACGCAGCGAGCACGACTGAAGCACCGCCTGCGAAACGCAAAAGCCGGCGGAGCGGACCCTCAATAGTCATAGACGTGCTCCAGTTGCGCCCCGCTCGGCGCGATATTGCGGACGACATCGAGCAGCAATGTGACCGGCACGGAAAGCCCGACCCGTTTTCCACCCGCGCCAGAGAGGATCTTCGTCTCGAACAGGATCGGCGGCATGCCCTCGGGCGGTGCCCAGTTGTCGGGCACCGTCAGCGAGATCAGGATGTTGCTGTTGCCGCCGATCTCGAGAAAGGTTGCATTGGTCTGGCCGAGCTTCTGCACGATCTCGGTGAAAGGCTGATAGCGCGGCAGCTTGACGAGCTGCGTTCCATCGCGAAACGTCTCGACGAGGACGATGCGCCGGTCGATGGGCGCGGTGTCAAGCGGGAGCCCGCGCATCAGCGCGTGGATCTCGAGCTGCGCCGGCTCATAGACGGTTTCGGAGCCGCCCTTGATGAGCCAGCCATAGGCCGCCTTGACGGCGAGCTCGGCCGAGACCGCGAAGCGCCGCTCGGCTTTGCGCACCGGGCCCGGCCCCGCAAAAGGCACGGTTTCCCAGAATTGCGTCAGGCGCTCGCCGAAGGCGAAATCATACCAGGGCACGGTGTTGAGCCATTGCCCATAGTCAAAAGCATATTTGCGCTGGAACAGGTCCTCGGGCGTCGGCGGCACCGGCGCGAACAGCTCGCTCAGGCGTCCGATCGTGTTCTCGTAAATGCCCTTGATCACATATTCGACCGTATGGCTGATGCCGATCACATAGATCATCAGATGCGTGCCGAAATTGAACTCGTAGCGCGGCGTGACCCACTGATTGACCGCGCAATAGCTGGTCCAGAATTCGCCGGCCGAACGGAAATAGCTGAAGCCGTTCGGGTAGTTCTTGTCGATATAGCTGGCGAAATCCTGTGAGGTGTAGACGATGTACCATTCCGGAAAGGTGAGATAGGACTTCTCCTCCGGGAAGCGGTAATTCGGTACGCCGTCGACCTTGGTGCGGGTTTCGGGATCGATCACCGGCACGGTCACCGAGCTGCCGATGTCGGACGAGCCCCGGCAGCCGACGCCGATATAGAGCGCCGGCACGGCCAGGAAGATCGCGAGCGCCAGGAGCGTCCGCTTGGTCTTACGCAGCTTCGCCATGGTGCTTCGACAATACAAAGCCGACATAGGCGGCGAAACCGCCAATGGCGAGATGCGGCAGATTGGCCAGTATGCGCGTCGTGAGATCGAGATCGAGGACGCCGTTGATGAAGATGCCGAAATCGAGATAGCCGCTGCCGGTGAAGAGGCCGAGCACGCCGTCGAGGAAATAGAGCGTGCCGAACAGCTTGAAGTAGGTGACCGTGGCGCGGGTCGAGTTCAAGGCGGCGATGCCGGCCCAGATGCCGGAAAACAGGTGCAGCGCGTCATCATAGAGATCGAGGCGGAACAGCCCGAACATCATGCCATTGGCATCCTTGAACTGCGGCACGTAGCTCATCGCCGCCACGATGACGAACAGCGCGAAATAGGCAAAGCCGAGTTTGCGGATGAGTGTCAAGGCTAGTCCCCCTTCCCCAGAATCGACATGAGCTTAGCCTGTCGGGTTCCCCTTGTCGTTAGGGCGCCGCATCCTGCCATTATGATGTCAGCAGTGACGGCCTCCGACCCTTCCGGCCGGTGCCAAGCCGCACTATATTACGGCCATCATGGGACATTCACGACAGGAAGGCGGTTTCTCGGAAGCCCCGCAGAAGCCGCTGGAAGGCTTCCCCGAAATACCGACCGCCGACGCGTTGCGCCAGCGGCCGGATCCGCGCGCCGATATGTCGGGGCCCCGGGCCGGTCTCGAAAGCTTGCGGCCTGATTTCTCGCCCCTCGAAACCTTCGTCCCCTACCGCCCGCCGCGGCCGGAGAAATCCGAAGGCGGCAGGCCGCTTCGGATCGTCTCCGATTTCGAGCCCCGGGGCGACCAGCCGCAAGCCATCGGTGACCTCGTTACCGGCGTCAGGTCGGCCGAGCGCGATCAGGTGCTGCTCGGCGTCACCGGCTCCGGCAAGACCTTCACCATGGCCAAGGTCATAGAGGCGACGCAGCGCCCGGCGCTCGTGCTGGCGCCCAACAAGACGCTCGCCGCGCAGCTCTATGGCGAGTTCAAGAACTTCTTCCCCGACAACTCGGTCGAATATTTCGTCTCCTATTACGATTACTACCAGCCGGAAGCCTATGTTCCGCGCACCGACACCTATATCGAGAAGGAATCGTCGATCAACGAGCAGATCGACCGCATGCGCCATTCGGCGACGCGCGCCTTGCTCGAGCGCGACGACGTCGTGGTGGTCGCTTCCGTTTCCTGCATCTACGGCATCGGCGATGTCGAGACCTACTCCGCCATGACCTTCACGGTGAAGCGGAACGAGCGTATCGCCCAGCGCCGGCTCCTCGCCGATCTCGTTGCCCTCCACTACAAGCGCAATGACGGCAATTTCGTGCGCGGCACCTTCCGGGTGCGCGGCGACACCGTCGAAATCTTCCCCTCGCATCTCGAGGACCGCGCCTGGCGCGTCTCGCTGTTCGGCGACGAGGTCGAGGCGATCGTCGAGTTCGATCCCTTGACCGGCCACAAGACGGCGGAGCTGGGCGAGATCAAGCTCTATGCCAATTCGCACTATGTGACGCCGAAGCCGACGCTCGAGCAGGCCGCCTCCCGCATCAAGGAGGATCTGCGCCTGAGGCTTGCCGAGTTCAATGCCGCGGGACGGCTGCTGGAAGCCCAGCGCCTCGAGCAGCGCGTGCTGTTCGATCTCGAGATGATGATGGCGACCGGCTCCTGCGCCGGCATCGAGAACTATTCGCGCTATCTCACCGGCCGCAAGCCGGGCGAGCCGCCGCCGACCTTGTTCGAATATCTGCCCGACAATGCGCTGGTCTTCGTCGACGAAAGTCACGTGACCGTCCCGCAATTGGGCGGCATGTTCCGCGGCGACTATAACCGCAAGGCGACGCTGGCCGAATTCGGTTTCCGCCTGCCTTCTTGCATCGACAACCGGCCCTTGCGTTTCGAGGAATGGGACGCCATGCGCCCGCAGTCGGTCTATGTCTCGGCGACGCCAGGCTCCTGGGAGATGAACCGCACCGGCGGCGTCTTCACCGAACAGGTCATCCGCCCGACCGGCCTCATCGATCCGCCGGTCGAGATCCGGCCGGTGAAGAACCAGGTCGACGATCTCATCGCCGAATGTCGCGAGGTGGCGAAGAAGGGCTATCGCGCACTGGTGACGGTGCTGACCAAGCGCATGGCCGAGGACCTGACCGAATATATGCATGAGCAAGGGGTGCGCGTGCGCTACATGCATTCCGACATCGACACGCTGGAGCGCATCGAGATCATCCGCGACTTGCGGCTCGGCGCCTTCGACATATTGATCGGCATCAACCTGCTGCGCGAAGGCCTCGACATTCCCGAATGCGCCCTCGTTGCCATTCTCGATGCCGACAAGGAAGGCTTCCTCAGGTCCGAGACCTCGCTCGTCCAGACGATCGGCCGCGCCGCGCGCAATGTCGACGGCAAGGTCGTCCTCTATGCCGACCATGTGACGGGCTCGATGGAGCGCGCCATGGCCGAGACCAGCCGGCGGCGCGAGAAGCAGCAGGCCTTCAACGAGGCGAACGGCATCACGCCGGCGAGCATCAAGAAGAACATCGCCGACATCATGTCGTCGGTCTATGAGCAGGACCATGTGACCGTCGATTCAGGATTGGCCGAGGACGGCGCACCGCTCGTCGGCCACAATCTCGAGCGCGTCATTGCCGACATGGAGAAGCGCATGCGCGAGGCCGCCGCCAATCTCGAATTCGAGGAGGCGGCAAGGCTGCGCGACGAGGTCAAGCGCCTGCGCGACGTCGAGCTGGCGGTGATGGACGATCCTCTGGCGCGCGATCCGATGGACGAGCCGCGCCGCGGCGCGTCCAATATCAAGCCCGCCACCGCCTCCTGGCCCTCTCCCAAGCCGATGCGCCGCGCCGCCTCCAAGGGGGGAAGGCCGGGGACACGAACCTTCAAGAAGGGCGGACGCTGAAACGATTTGTCTCTACTCGCTCACAATCCGACCGCTGGCAGTCTCGAGCCACACCGCTGAATTATCCCGCGCGATCCGTCCGCGCACAACATATGTCTCGCCTGCCACAGGATTGAATTTGACCTTCCGGCTAGCCATCGTCTGGGGTTCGCGGCTACCCCCATACTGACCGCCCGCGGCATAGCTGATGATCGCAGCGAGCCCGATCGTCATTGGCCTTATGGGCACCCGTCTTTCATAGGCCTGAGGCTTCAATGCAATGCCGAGGCTCGATTTAAAACTGGCACGGGCAGTCGCCAACTGTCCATTGTCGATCAGCTTCCCATCCATGGTTTGCATGACGAACAGATCCACCTTTTCATCCCGGAAGAACCCGCCTTCGACGTAGTTTGCATAGGTGTCCTTAACAACGGCCGTTGGTCCTGAATAATTGTCCGGCAGTGTCTTTGTGCACCCCGCCAGCAGTAGCAGCATGCAAACAAGCAGAATCCGCCGTCTCATCTTCGCCCCCAAAGATCCGTCCTTTCCTCATAAACCATTAATACCGGCAGGCAAGCCCGGGCATGTTGAATCCGCTTGCCGCCTGGGCCTATGCTGCGCAGCTTCGACAACCGAGCGAGCCCCCGGATGCCCCCTGCCGCCACCCGACTATCGGCCATCGGTTTCGATGCCGACGATACGCTGTGGCAGAACGAGCAGTTCTACCGGCTGACCGAGAAGCGCTTCACCGCCTTGCTCGCCGACTATGCCGAGCCCGGCCATCTGTCCGACCGGCTGCTCGAAGCCGAGCGGCGGAACATCAAGGCCTATGGTTTCGGCATCAAGGGCTTCACCCTGTCGATGATCGAGACCGCCATCGAGGTGACGGAGGGCCGGGTGCCGGCGAGCGTCATCCGCGAGCTCGTCGATGCCGGGCGCGACCTCCTCAGCCATCCGATCGAGCCCTTGCCGCATGCCCGCACCGCGCTCGAAGCGCTGAGCGGCGACTACCGCCTCATCCTGATCACCAAGGGCGACCTGTTCGACCAGGAGCGCAAGCTCGCGCAATCGGGCCTTGGCGAGCTGTTCACGGCGGTCGAGATCGTCAGCGACAAATCGGCCGAGGTCTATGACCGGGTCTTTGCCCGCCATGGCGACGGCCCTGAGTGCAGCATGATGGTGGGCAATTCGCTCAAATCCGACATCGTCCCCGCCCTCAAGGCGGGCTGCTGGGGTGTCCATGTGCCGCACAGCCTGACCTGGGCGCTCGAGGAGGATGAGGCGCCGACCGCAAACCGGCGGTACCGGCATATCGCGCATCTGGGCGAGCTCCTGGACATCGTGCGCCAGGTCGGCTGACAGGCATGCAGTCGAGGCAGGGCTTTGCCCTGTTTTTGCCCTATCCGAACGTCAGTCTCCCCCCGTCTTGCCCTCCGGGCGTAACTGTGACACATGGCGCCCGGCATGGGGGTAAAGGATTAAGGAATGACCGATTTTGCGCGATGCGTCCTGGCCGTCGGGGTCGCCTTGATGATTGCAGGCTGCAGCAACTCGCCGGATAAGAGCGGCATCAAGTTTCTGAGCGGCGGCCAGACCTCGTCGTCCAATGCGGCCCAGCCCCAAGCCCAGCCGATCCGCATGCTGTCCGCCGAGGAAATCCGTACCACCCTCGCTGGCAAGGGCTGGCAATATACCCGCTCCGATTCGAGCGGCTTCGTCACCTATAATGCCGATGGCTCGCTGACCTACCAGGACGATGTGAAGGGCGAAGGCCGCGGCACCTGGTCGGCGGTCGAGGGCCAGCTGTGCCAGAGCCTGGCCGGCCAGCCTACCGAATGTAGCGAGTTCAAGAGCACCGGCGATGCCTATCACGCCGGCAAGATGCGCCTGGTCGGCATTTAGGAGCATGATCCGGAAAAGCTTGTGGCCGGGCTTGACCCGGCCATCCACCATCATGCTCAAACAAGAAGAGTAAGCCATCATGAAAATCGGTATGAATCGGCGCCGCCTCCTGGCGGCCGGCGGAGCGGCGCTTTTGGGCCTTGGCATGGGCCGGGCGCAGGCCCTGAACGAGATGGAGCAGTTCCGTCCGGGCCGGGACTACAACGACCTCATCACCTTCCCGCCGACCGACCTGACCAAGATTCCGAAGAAGTTCCGTCGCCAGATCGTGCCTTATGAGGGCCGCCATTGGCCGGGGACGATCATCGTCGACACGGCGGAGCGGCATCTCTATCTCATCCTCGAGGGGCGCGAAGCCATCCGCTACGGCGTCGGTGTCGGCCGCGAAGGCTTCCGCTGGGCCGGTCTCGCCGATATCGAGCGCAAGGTCATGTGGCCACGCTGGACCCCGCCGCCCGAGATGGTAGAGCGCGACCCCAATGCCGCCAAATGGAAGGACGGCATGCCGGGCGGTCCGGACAACCCTCTCGGCGCCCGTGCGCTTTACCTCTTCCAGAACGGCCGCGATACGCTCTATCGCCTGCATGGCACCAATACGCCGACCAGCATCGGCAAGGCGATGTCCTCGGGCTGCATCCGCATGATCAACGAGGACGTGATCGAGCTTTACCGGCGCAGCCCGGTCGGGACGCGCGTGGTGGTTCTGGCACAGGGCATCTGAGCGCTATCGCAATTCCGCCAGGAACGGGTTGCTGCGCCGTTCCTCACCGATCGTGCTGGCGGGGCCGTGGCCCGGCAGGAAGGCAACGTCATCGCCGAGCGGCAAAAGCTTGTCGCGGATCGAGGCGATCAATGTCGCATGATCGCCATAAGGAAAGTCGGTGCGCCCGACCGATCCCTGGAACAACACATCGCCCATGAAGCAGAAGCGGTTGGCATCATTGAACAGCACGACCGAGCCCGGCGTGTGGCCGGGACATTCGAGAACCGCGAAATCGAGGGCCCCGACCGTCACCTTGTCGCCTTCCTTGAGCCACCGGTCGGGGACCACGGCGCGCGCCTCATAGCCGTATTGCGCGCCGGATTCGGCGAGCTTGGCGAGGAGAAACGCATCCTCCGTATGCGGACCTTCGATCGGAACCTCGAGCTTGTCGCGCAGTTCAGCGGCACCACCTGCATGATCGATATGGCCATGGGTCAGGAGTATCTTCTCGACCGTGACTTGCGATTGATCGATCGCCTTGCGGATCACCTCGACGTCGCCGCCGGGATCGACAACAGCGCCAATCTGCGTGTCGTCGTTCCAGATGAGCGAGCAATTCTGCTGGAACGGTGTCACGGGAATGATCATGATTTTTGGACGTGTCATGGCCGCAGTGCATAGCGGTGACGGGCGCTATGCGCAAGGCACAGGGCTGCACTTGCGGAAGCCGCAGCGGAACCGCTAGAGGGAGGCTTGTGGAGCAACCAGACCTCCTGAGGATGAGCAATGTCGGCGTCACTGCCATTTGCGCAGCGCTACGGGACCATTGTCGCCGCCCTAGCGACCGTGGGCAGTTGCGATATTGCCATGGGCCTGACGCTGCAGCTCTTGCCGCTGCTGATGGAGCAGAGGGGCGTTCCCGCCTGGATCATGGGACTGAACGCCGCCATGGCGCCGCTCGGCATCATGCTCGGCGGACCGTTCCTGCCGCGCATCGTTTCGCGCTTCGGCTCGAAGCCGGTCGTCTATGTCAGCATCGTCATGATCATCGCGACGCTGGCGGCGTTCAAGCTGTTTCCCAGCATCTGGTCCTGGTTCGCCATACGCTTCGTTTTCGGCATGTCGGCCGGCACGCTGTTTACGGTCAGCGAGGCCTGGATCCTGAGCGGCGCCGATGACCGCAATCGTGGCCGCGTCAGCGGACTGTATACGAGCCTTCTCGCGATCACCTTTTCGGTGGGCCCGCTCATACTCCCCTTGACCGGTCTCGACGGCTGGATGCCCTGGCTGATCGGCATGGCCTGCGTGGCGATAAGCGCCGTCCCGCTCACTTTCCTCAAAGTATCGGAAGGTGCTTTCCAGCATGAGGAAGGGGCGGGCTTCCTCGCCTTCGTGCGGCGCGCGCCCATGCTGCTCTTCGCCGTCGGTACGCTGACCTTCTTCGATGCGGTGATGTTGTCCTTCTTCCCGATATTCGGTCTGCGCTCGGGGCTCCTCGTCGAGCAGGTGACACTCATCCTCGGCGTCGCCATCATCGGCAATGCGCTGCTGCAGTTACCCATCGGGCTTCTCGCCGACAAATGGTCGAGGCTCGGCGTGATCAGGCTCTCCGCGGTGATCACGGCGCTCCTTGCCCTGGCGATGATCTGGACCATCAACTCCTGGCTGATCTGGCCGGTCATGCTCGTCCTCGGCACCAGCGCTTTCGCGATCTATACGATCGGCCTCACCATCCTCGGCGACAATTTCACTGGGCCTGACCTTATCGCCGGCAGCGCCGCCTTCGCCGCGATGTGGGGCATTGGCGGCTTGTTGGGACCGCCCATCGCGGGTGCCGCGACCGATGCCTTCGGCATCGACGCGATCCCGCTCACTGTCTGCCTGGTCTATGTCCTTTTGCTCATTTGCCTTGCCTTCACCGGCGGCAGATTCATACGGAGCGCCGCTCATGGATAGGCGCTGGATCAACCTCTTCGCCGCCCTCGCCGCGATCACCGTCTTCGGCTTCGCGCTCGGCCTCATGTTCCCGCTGCTGTCGCTGGTGATGGAGAAGAACGGCGTGTCGCCGAAGGTCATCGGCTACAACACCGCGATGCACCCGTTCGGCATTCTGCTGGCGGGCTTCGTCGTTCCACAAATGACGCGGCGCTTCGGCACCAAGCCGGTGGCGATCACCGCCGCCCTCCTCACCGCGGCAATGATCGTCACCTATCCCTTCATCCCGATCTACTGGGGATGGTTCGCGATGCGCCTAGTCCAGGGCTTCGCGGTCGCGATCCTGTTCACGGTCAGCGAGGCCTGGCTGGTCGAGGCGGCGGCAGGACCGGCACGCTCGCGCATCATGGCTGTCTATACCGGCGTTCTCTCCCTGAGCTTCGGCCTTGGGCCGGCACTCATCAGCCTGACCGGCGTCGACAGCTTCCTGCCTTTCGCCATCGGCGCTCTCTTCCTTGTCGCCGGCACCGTGCCGATGTTCTTCTATCGTCCGACCGAGGCCTTTGCGCCCGATCGGGAGTCGAGCGCTCTCACTATCTTCGGCTTCGCCCGACTGGCCCCGATCCTCCTCGTGGCCGTCGGCATGTTCGCCATCATCGATGTCGCCAATCTCGGTCTCTTGCCGGTCTATGGCGTCAAGAAGGGCGTGAGCCAGGCCACCGCATCGCTGATGCTTACCGCTTTCATCGTCGGCAATGTCGTCCTGCAATTCCCCATTGGCTGGATCGCCGATCGTTGGAGCAAGCGCGGCATGATGTCGGTCTGCGCCATCGTCACCGCCTTGAGCAGCGCGCTGATCCCTTGGGCTTTCGGGACCTGGCTCATCTGGCCGGCCCTCGTCGTCACCGGCGCCGCCTCGGCCGGCATCTATACGCTGGCGCTCGCCGAATTGGGCGAACGTTTCTCCGGCCACCAGCTGGTCGCCGGCACGGCCGCCTTTTCCACCATGTGGGGCGGTGCGGCGCTTTTCGGCGCGCTGCTCGGCGGCTGGGCCATCGAGCGTTTCGGGCCTGACGGCCTCCCCTATGCCACTGCCGCGGTCTTCGCCGCCTTCATCGTGATGATCGCGGCGCGCACCTTCTTCAGCGCACGAGCCCCGAAGCGGATTTGAGATTGTCGTAGATGCGCCGCGCCATGGCGCCCATTTGCGGCATCAGCGGATAGGCTTCGGCGCTCACTTTGGCATAGGCGCCGGCACCGAGTTCGCGCTCGAGGGCGGCCATGAAGCTCGGCAGCGATTCCCAGCTTGCCACGGTCTGGGCCGAGAACTCGGCATGAAACTGCAGGCCGAGCGCATGATCGTCGATGGCGATCGCCTGCACCGCCGCCCGCGGCGATGCAGCGAGCACCGTGGCCTCCTTCGGTGGCGTCTTCACTTCCGCATGATGCCACTGCATGACCTTGTAGCTGCCGCGCAAGCCCTCGAACAGGCGATGACCTCGCGCTGCGCCATTCACTGTGACCTCGTGCACGCCGACTTCGCTCTCTTGTGCGAGTCCGACCTCGCCACCCAGCGCCTTGGCCAGGAGCTGATGGCCGAGACAAAGGCCGATATAGGGTTTGCCGCGTTCCGCCACCCATTCGCGAATGGCCTGCATCTCGCCCTTGAGCCAGGGATTTTCCTCGAGCTCCCACACATCCATCGCCCCGCCCAGGACGAACATCAGATCGAAGTCCTTGAGCGGCGGGATCTCCTGGCCCTCCCAAAGCCTGACCGATCTGGGCCGAATGCCGTCCTCGATGAAATAATCGAGGAAGCGGCCCGGCGTGTCGTGGTCCATATGCTGCAGGACAAGCGCTTGCTTCACCGGATGCCTCCCCTCACCGGCGGCAGCACCAGGCTCTTCGCCCGGCATTGCCGCTTCTCATTGACGCCACAGGATTGCAGATTGCCGTCCTTGCCGAAGCATACGCGCAATTCGGCAAGGCGCGCGGCGCCCCGCGAATTGCCGCACTGGACCGACAGCATGTCCTCCCTGAGGCCGCGATTGGTCTTGACGAAGTCGCTGACCAGCTCCTCCGGCGTCGTCATGATCACCGCCCGGGGCGAGAGATAGCGTGCCGGTATGCGCAGCTTGGTGAAAAGATCGCGCGTCAGCCGGAAATAACCCTTCATCCTGAGGCCGGAGCAGCCGCCATGCTTCCTCCATTCATGGATGATGAGCTTCTTGGACGGCATGATATCGAGCATCGCACCGATGATTTCGTTGGGGACCCACTTCTCGCGCAAGGTGCAGTCCTCGGGCCACCCGCGCTCATATTGCGGCCACAAGCCATGGACGACGAAGGCATAGGCGCGGCCGGTGCCGCATTGCTGTGGGTCTCCCTGGCCGGCCTCGGACCCGCAATAGGTCGGCGACCAGGACAGTGACAGAGCGTAGTAATCGAATTGGCCGGGAACCGGCCCACGGGCCGAGGCGACGGAGGCTAGCGCGAGACTGGCGACAGCGAGGAGACAGGCAGCGAGACAAGGGCGGCGAGGGGCGGCCGGGCGTTGAGCTGTGCTTCTGGGCAGGTGTCGGCGACTGTTTGCCATGTCGGCACGTTCTGGTTCATCTGGCATTGGGAAAGCTTGCCGCGAATGCAGGCGATCTGTCCGAGGACAAAAACCTGGCCGTTGGCCCGGCATGTGCAATTATGCGCTGCGGCCTCTCCGGCGGAGACGGCCACCCCGGCGATCGCCAGAGTGACCGCAAGGAGATAAGAGCGACCTACCCCATGCCGCCAGCATAGCACAGGCGGGCGGCTTGCGGAAATCGCCTCTCAGAGAAGCTGCAACTCGACGGCCTGAGGTCCACGGCCGCGCTTGTCCGGCTGGACCTCGAAGCTGATTCTCATGCCCTCGTTCAATTCGGGGATGCCCGAGCGCTGAACGGCGGTGATGTGCACGAACACGTCCTTGCCTCCCCCTTCGGGCGACACGAAACCGTAGCCCTTGGCTTGGTTGAAAAACTTAATGGTGCCATTCTGGCGCATGCGGTGAAAACTCCTTGACCCGTTTCCTCAACTGACCTGTGACGGAATGTGGACTTCCGAATACAGGAGGCTCAGCTCGTCAAAACGGCGGGAAGGGCAGGTGCGGACGCATATCCCATGCGCCGTAGACAGTCTTCACCGGGTTCGAATGCTTTGCCCGACCGGCTTTGCACTTCTGCAAACCGGCGCGCGACTATGCCGCAAGGCCGGTTTTTCGGCAAGGCTCATTTAGCTCGGCCGGCCGGCAACCAAATCGTGTCTTAGCGCTTGCCCGATTGGCGGCCCTGCCCTAACTTTCTGTTACAACTTCGAGAGGCGTCGATGCGGTCGATCATGAGGCTGGCGGTTGGGGCGGCTGTTCTATTGTCAGCCTTGGGATCGCAGCAGGCGCTGGCGGCGCCGGCTTTCAGCACCAGATATGTCTATTACAAAGTCTCGGGCGACAGTGCTGCGGGCGTCTATATCTCGATGCTCAAGCGCGGTCCGCATGTGAAGGGCGCCAAGGCCTATGCCGCGACCTTGATGGAATCATCCCAGCGCGGCAAGCTCGAGCTCAAGAACAGTTGCCGGATCATCGACTATCAATACTCCGCCGATTTCACCATCCGCCTGCCGAAACTCGCCAATGCAGCGGCGCTGTCCGCCAGTGCCCGCGCGCGCTGGCAGCAGTTCTCCTCCTTCCTGCGCAAGCACGAAGAGACGCACCGTTCGATCTGGATGGGATGCGCCAACGAGATCCAGACGCGGGTGAGCGCCTTGCGCGGGCGCAGCTGCGAAGAGGTCGACAGGAAGGCCCAGGCGATACGCGAGGAGGTGACGAAGGCGTGCAACCGCAAGCACATGGCCTTCGATGCAGCCGAGCAGAAGCGGCTTGCCAAGCATCCCTTCGTGAAGATGGTGATGGCGCCGATCTACAAGCCGAGCAAGGTCACGACGACCAATCTTGCCTCCAAGAAGCGCAAGAAGTCGGCGGCGCTGTTCAACTAGCTAGATGCTTTGCTCACTGCTGGTAAATGTCGGGCGTTCCGGCGCCGGCGATCTCGTCTTCCTCGAAGATCTCCTGCGGATCGGCGGGCAGCACGGTGACGCGCGTGCCGATCGGCGTCATGCGATAGACCTCCACCACATCCTGGTTGAGCATGCGGATACAGCCGGAAGACATCGCCTTGCCGATCGATTTCGGCGCATTGGTGCCGTGGATACGGAACAGTGTATCCTTGCCGTTCTGGTAAAGATAAAGCGCTCGGGCACCCAATGGATTGTCCGGACCGCCGGGCTGGCCGTTCGCCCATTTCGCCGCATTGGGATCGCGCGCCACCATTTCCTTGGGTGGATTCCAGGTCGGCCACATCTGCTTGGCGCCGACCACGGCCTCGCCCGACCAGGTGAAGCCTTCACGTCCCACTCCGATGCCATAACGGATCGCCTGCTGGCCCGGCAGGATCTTGAACAGGAACCGGTTCTTGGTGTCGACAACGACGGTGCCCGGCCATTCATGGCCCAGATATTCGACTGTCTGGCGGCGGAATTCCGGCGGGATCTTCTTCAGATTGACTTGCGGTATCGGAAAGGAATCGACCGTACCGTCGGTCGTGCCCATATTCTCTTCCTGGGCAGAGCCTGCAGTGCTGGCGAAAGCCACGCCGGCGCCGGCCATGAGAGTCCGTCCAAGAAACGAACGCCGCGTAATAAATCTGGCCAATTGATCCTCCTCCGCAACCACTTGTCCCGCCCTTAACGCGCAAAGGTGCTCAATGGTTCAATAGCCTGAGACATCGCGCGGATTTTGACTCTCTGATGGCTTTATTTTGGCGAGTCCGAGCGCCTGTTCCGGTGGAATCGGAGCAGATGCTCGGGCTCTTTCATTCACACATCGGCTTGCCCGAAGACCGCTCACACTTTTCGGACCGATGCTCCGAGCACACGCCCCGCCACAGCATCGAGCTTGCGCAGAAGTTCCGGATCGCGCTTTTCCGGTGCCGTTATGACCGCATATTCCAGTGCCCGGTCCGAACCGACTCGGCAGGACGGATGCTCGCGGGGAAAGTCGCGCGCCAGCCTGGTCACGAAGCGGCGCGCATTCTCGCTGTTGCCCTTGAGCACCTTGAGGATCGACATGATATCGACCTCGCCGTGATGCGGATGCCATGAATCGTAATCCGTCACCATCGCCACGGTGCAATAGGTGAGCTCGGCTTCACGCGCGAGCTTGGCTTCGGGCATGTTGGTCATGCCGATGACGCTCAAGCCCCAGGACCGGTAGAGCTGAGATTCCGCCAGTGTCGAGAATTGCGGCCCCTCCATCACCAGATAGGTGCCGCCGCGCGCATAGGGTATGGCCTCCGCCTTGAGCGCCGCTTCGGCCAGGTCCTGCAGCGTCGGCGACACCGGATAGGCGAGCGAGACATGCGCGACGCACCCCGTTCCGAAGAAGCTCTTCTCACGCGCAAAAGTGCGATCGATGAACTGGTCGATCAGCACGAAACATCCAGGCTCCAGTTCCTCGCGCAGCGAACCGCAGGCCGACAGCGACACCACATCGGTGACTTGGGCGCGCTTCAATATGTCGATATTGGCCCGGTAGTTGATCGTAGTGGGCGAGAAGCGGTGACCGCGGCCATGGCGCGGCAGGAAGACCACCGGCAGCCCGTCGATCTCGCCGCGCCGCAGCTGATCGGAGGGTTCGCCCCAGGGCGATGTGATTGTCTCCCAGCGCGCCTCTGTCATCTCGATGTCATAGATGCCTGATCCGCCGATGATGCCGAGTACGGATTTCGTCATGAAAAGTCAGCTCCCGCCCGCAATGAGACGAAGGAGCATAGGAGATTCGCCGCCTTCCCGCTATTCGGCCGCAGCCGGCGCCTTGTGTTCGACGGGCTGGTGCGCATGACGGCCGAACCTCGCCTTCATCCTCTCGAGAGCGAGGAAGACGACAGGCGTGATATAGAGCGTGAGAAGCTGCGACAGCACGAGGCCGCCGGCGATCGCCACCCCCAAGGGCCGGCGCAATTCCGATCCCGCCCCGAAGCCGATGGCGATCGGAAGGGCGCCGAGGATGGCCGCGAAACTCGTCATCATGATCGGCCGGAAGCGTCTGAGGCACGCCTCGCGGATCGCGTCGTGCGCCGCAGCGCCCGCCGTCTGCCGCGCCAGCGCGAAGTCGATCATCATGATCCCGTTCTTCTTGACGATGCCGATCAGCATGACGATGCCGATGACCGCGATGACGGAGAGATCCATGCCCGCCAGCATGAGCGAGATGAGTGTGCCGATGCCTGCCGAAGGCAAACCCGACAGAATGGTCAGGGGATGGATGTAGCTCTCATAGAGAATGCCGAGAATGATATAGATCACGAGCGCCGCTACCAGGAGGAGGAAGCCCTGCCCTTTCAGCCCGTCGACGAAGACCTGCGCCGTGCCGGCGAAGCTCGCCGACACCGAATCCGGCAGATGCGCCGCCGCCGCTTCCTGATTGACCACGTCGACGGCCTGGCCGAGCGAGACGCCGGGCGCCGCGTTGAAGGCGATGGTGACTGAGGGCTGCTGGGCCTGGTGATTGATCGACAAGGGACCGGCCTGGCGCCGGCTCACCGTCACCTGATCGAGAGGGATTGCCGTACCGTTCGCCGATGTGACCGAGATCAATGACAGCGCATTGGGGTCGTTCTGCAGTTCGGCCGAGGCTTCGAGGATCACCGGATAGTCGTTGGCCGGGAGATAGAGTGTCGCTACCTGGGCCGTACCGAAAGCGTTGTTGAGCGTCTGGCGGACATCATCGACATTGACGCCGAGAGCCGCCGCGCGGTCGCGGTCGATATCGATGATGAGCTCGGGGTTGCTGAGCTCGAGATCGCTCGTCACGTCGCGCAGCTCTGGGCGCCGCTTCAGGCGGTCCACGAGATCGGGAGCCGTGGCGACGAGTGTCGCGAGATCGGCGCTTTGCAGCGTGTATTGGACATCGGCATTGGCCCGGCGTCCGCCGATCTGGATATTCTGCACCGCTTGGTAGAAGCCGTCGATGCCGGGAATGGCGGCCGTCGCGCGCTTGAGGCGCCGCGCCACCTGGTCTGCCGGCGCATCGCGCCGATCCATGGGCTTGAGGGCGATGAAGAGCCGTGAGGTATTCGCCGAGGCGCCGTTGCCGCCGGCGGTCGCGATCACATAGGCCACGGCCGGATATTTGCGGATGATTGCGCTGGCCTGGCGGGTCTTGTCTTCCATGGCGGCAAAGCCGGTATTGGGCAGCATTCTCAGCGTTGCGGTCAGATAGCCCGTGTCTTCGGTCGGGAAGAAGCCTTTGGGCACCACGATATAGAGCCACACCGAGACCGCGAGCGTCGCCAGCGTGACGAGCAGCATGAAGCCCTGGAAGCGCAAGGCCAGATCGAGGGTGCGGCGATAGCCGCTCTCCATCCAGCCGAATACCCCGTCGGAGGCGCGCGCGAGCAGGCTCTTGCCGGCCTCATGACCTTCCGCCCGCAGCAATCTTGCGCCGAGCATCGGCGTGAGCGTCAGCGACACGAAGCCCGATACCAATATGGCGACCGATATGGTGACCGCGAATTCGCGGAAGATGCGTCCGACGACTCCCCCCATGAACAAGACGGGAATGAAGACCGCCACCAGCGATACGGTCATCGACAGGATGGTGAAGCCGATCTCGCGCGCGCCTTCGATCGCCGCCATGAATGGCCGCGCTCCCGCCTCGATATGGCGCACGATGTTCTCCAGCATCACGATGGCATCGTCGACGACGAAGCCGGTCGCCAGCGTGATGGCAAGCAGCGACATGTTGTCGATCGAATAGCCGAGCACCGCCATGACGGCGCAGGTCGCGATCAGCGATACCGGGAGCGCCAGCACCGGGATGAGCGTGGCGCGCACCGACTTGAGGAAAGCAAAGATGACCAGCACAACCAATGCGGCCGCGAGCAGCAAGGTGAATTCGACATCGGCGACCGCATTGCGGATCGACACCGAGCGGTCATTGGCGACATGGACCGAGATCGCCGCCGGCATCTGGCTGCGATAGGTGGCGAGACGCGCGTTGACCTGATCGACCACGTCGATCGTATTGGCGTCAGGTTGACGGAACACGGCGAGGATGATGGCGCGCTCGTCATCGATCCAGCTTGCGGTCTGCTCATCCTGGGCACCCGTGCGGATGGTCGCCACATCGCCGAGCCGTACCGGCTTGCCGTCCCGCCAGGCGATCACCAGTGGCCGGTAGTCGTCGGGCTTGGTGAGCTGCGAGGGCGCATTGAGGGTGAGGTTCCGGTTCTGGCCGCTCAAGGCGCCGATGGGTGCGTTGGAATCGGCGGCGGCCACGGCGGTTCGTATGTCGGTCAGGCTCAAGCCCCGGCTTGCCGCCAGCCGGGGATCGGCCTCGATCCGCACCGCGCGCTTCTGCTGGCCGAAGACCGAGACCTGGGCAACGCCTAATATTTGCGAGATCTGCGGCGCCAGCACATTCTCGGCATAATCATCGACATCGGTCAAAGGCAGGCTCGACGATGCCAAGGCCAGGAGCAGCACCGGCTGATCGGCGGGATTGACCTTCCTGAAGCTCGGCGGATCGGTCATTTCGGGCGGCAGGCGGCGTGCGGCGACGCTCAACGCCGACTGGACATCGAGGGCGGCGGCGTCGATATCGCGGTCGAGATCGAACTGCAGGATGACCGAGGTCGACCCTTGCGTGGAGGTCGAGGTCATCGAGTCGACGCCGGGAATGGTCGAGAACTGCCGCTCCAGCGGTTCGGCCACCGACGAGGCCATGCTCTCCGGGCTGGCGCCGGGCAAGGTGGCGGTTACCTGGATGGTGGGAAAGTCGATGCGCGGCAGAGCCGCGATCGGCAACTGGCGAAACCCTGCAATGCCGAGCACCACGAGCGACAGCATCACCAGCACCGTCATGACCGGCCGCCGGATGCACAGCTCGGAGAGCGACATCTTATTCTCCCGCCATCGCCTGCTTGACGGAAACGAGCGCGCCGTCGGTGAGGAGCAATTGCCCGTCGGTCACGACACTGTCGCCTTCATTGAGGCCTTGGGCGATGACCGTCATGCCTTTCATGCTGCGCGCCACGGTCACGGGCTTGGCATGGGCGCGCCGCTCGCCGTCCACGGTGTAGACATAAGGGCCCTGCTGATTGGTCTGGATCGCTTCATTGGGAACCGCGAGAGCATCGGCCTCGTCGCGGAAGACGACATCGGCATTGACGACCTCGCCCGGCCACAGCACCGGCGGCTTGTTCGCAATCGTAGCCAGCGCCGTCACCAGACCGGTCGCGGCGCTCGCCGCATTGTCGATGACCGTGACGGCGCCCTCGAGCTTGTCGGATCGTCCCGGCACCGTCAGGCTGATCTTCGCCCGGCCTTGCGCCTTGTCCTCGGCCAGATCGGCGATCATCCCTTGGGGGATTCCGACAGCCACGTAGATCGGGTCGAAGACATTGACGGTGGCGATCGGGCTGGCCTGGGCGCCCGCCACGATGGTCGAGCCGGGCTTCGCCGGCACGGTGCCGATGCGCCCCGTTACCGGCGCACGGATCGTGTAGTATTCGCGCTGGACCTCGAGATTGCGCAGCGACGCCTGATCGGAAGCGAGCGTCGCTTGCGCGAGATCGAGCGTCGTCTGGGCATCGGCGGCATTTTCCGGGGTCTCGAACTTGTTCTTGAGCAGGCGGTCGATGCGACCGAGATCGCGTTGCGCCTTCTCGATATTGGCCTTGTCCTTGGCGATCGTGGCCTGCGCCTGTTCGATTTGAGTGTCGATCAGCCGGGCATCGAGCGCGATCAGGATGTCGCCCTGCCGGACATCGGCGCCATCGGCAATGGCGACATCCGACACGATCCCCGAGACCTGCGATGTGACGGTGATCGACGCCACCGGTTGGATCGTGCCGATGGTCGAGAAGATCACCGGCAAGGTCATCCGCCGGGCCTGGCCGAGCACGACCGGTATCGCCGCATCCCTCACTTGCCGCGACCGGGCCGCATCCTGCGCCTCCGCACCCCGCATGAGCGGACCGCTCTGCCAATAGACGAGAACGCCGGCGGCGACCGCCAGGAAGAAGCCGAGCAAGAGCGTCATGCGCTTCATGGGACGTGCCATCTCATTCCGCCGCGATCGTCAGTCCGTCGGGCTCGGCCTTGACCTGGCGTTTAAGGACGTGGAGCACGCCAAGTGCCGCAGCGAGCGCGGCCTGATCGACGTCCCGCAGCACGTCATGCGCCACCTCCTCGCGGAAGCTGTCGATCTTCAGGGCCAGGTTCCTGCCCGCCGGTGTCAGATGGAGACGGTTGAGGCGGCGGTCACTCTTATCGGCGCGCCGTTCCACAAAGCCTTGCTGTGCCAGCTTGTCGACGAGGGCGGAAAGGGAGATCGGCCGCATCTCCATCTCATTTGCGAGCTCCGCCTGGGTCGCGCCCTCATTGCGCCTGAGCTTGGACAAGAGGCGCAGTTGCGCGCCGGTAAGGCCGAGCCGCCGGGCTCTGCGGTCGACGAAATGACGCAGATGCCGCGACGTCTCGATGAGCGTGCTGAGGAATTCGCGTCTCAGAGAACGGTTCGTCGCCATCGCTCGTAAGCCTCCTGGTCATCAGGTGGCTTACGAATCGGGCTGCGCCGTGGCGGTTCGCTTAAAGTTTGGCAATGTGAGGTGCAAAGAAAATGGCCGGAGAATCTCCGGCCATTTCATCCGCCCTCACATTGAATTCAGTGATCGACCCTGGCCCACACCCGCTGCTTCACGAGATAGAGCAGCACCGCCAGGACGGCGAGATAGATGACCGTCGCGAAGCCCGTGGACTTGCGCTCCTCCATCTTGGGCTCGGCCGCCCAGGCGAGGAAGGCCGAGACGTCGCGCGCCATGTCGTCGATCTTGTTCGGCGCCCCGTCATCGAAGGTCACCTGGCCGTCAACGAGCGGCGGCGCCATCCCGATCCAATGGCCGCTGGCAAAATACGGGTTGAAGTGCTTGCCCTCGGGGGCTTCCTTGGCGAGCTCGGGCGGCGCCTGCTCGAAGCCGGTCAGTACCGAATAGACATATTCCGGTCCGCCGATGCCGTTGACCAGCTGGTTGAAGGTGCCGTACCAGCCGGCCCGCGACTTGGTGATGAGCGACAGATCGGGCGGCAGGGCCCCGCCATTGGCGTTGCGCGCCGCCTGCTCATTCGGGAAGGGCGAGGGGAACCGATCGGAAGGAAGGCCTGGACGGTCGAACATTTCGCCGTCCTCGCCCGGCCCGTCCTTGACCGTGAAGGTCGCGGCCAGCGCCTTGACCTGTTCCTCGGTGAAGCCCGGGCCGCCCGGCTCGTCAAGGTTGCGGAAGTGCAAGAGCCGCATGGAATGGCAGGCCGCGCAGACTTCCTTATAGACCTTGTAGCCGCGCTGCAGCTGGCCCTTGTCGAAGGTCCCGAACGGCCCCTCGAAGGAATAGGAGATGTCCTTGGCGTCCTTCTGGCCTTCGGCGGCGAAGGCCGGCACGGCGATGAGAGCGAAGGCCGCGGCAGCGAGTGTCGTGAAGAGCTTCATGGGTCGTTTCTCCAGATCACTCGGCGGGCACGGCCTTGCCTTCCGGCAAGGCGGGTTTCTTCTTGGCGAGCACGTCATCGGAGATCGACGACGGCAGCGGCTTCGGCGTCTCGAGCAGGCCGAGCAGCGGCAGGATCACCAGGAAGTGGAAGAAGTAGTAGAAGGTGAGCAGCCGCGAGAAGGTGACATACCATCCCTCGGGCGGCTTCGAGCCCAGATAACCAAGGCCGATGCAGGCGGCGACGAAGAGCCAGAAGAACACCTTATAGAGCGGCCGGTAGGTTCCCGAGCGCACCTTGGACGTATCGAGCCAGGGCAGCACGAACAGGATCAGGATCGAGCCGAACATGGCGATGACGCCGCCGAGCTTGTCGGGGATGGCGCGCAGGATCGCGTAGAACGGCAGATAATACCATTCGGGCACGATATGGGCCGGCGTCGACAACGGGTTGGCCGGCTCGTAGTTGATGGCGTGGCCGAGATAGTTGGGCGAGAAGAACAGGAACAGCGCGAAGAGGATGAGGAACACCACGATCGCGAACGAGTCCTTCATCGTGTAATAGGGGTGGAACGGCACCGTGTCCTGTCCCGATTTCACGCTGACGCCGGTCGGGTTGTTGTTGCCCGGCACGTGCAGCGCCCAGATGTGCAAGCCGACCAGGCCGGCCAGCACGAAGGGCAAGAGATAGTGCAGTGAGAAGAAGCGGTTGAGGGTCGGGTTGTCGACCGCATAGCCGCCCCACAGCCAGGTGGTGATCGCCTCGCCGACGAAGGGGATGGCCGAGAACAGGTTGGTGATCACCTTGGCGCCCCAGAAGCTCATCTGGCCCCAGGGCAGCACATAGCCCATGAAGGCGGTCGCCATCATGACGAGATAGATGAGGACGCCGATGATCCACAGGACTTCGCGCGGCGCCTTGTAGGAGCCGTAATACATGCCGCGGAAGATGTGGATATAGACGGCGATGAAGAACATCGACGCGCCGTTGGCGTGCATATAGCGCAGGAGCCAGCCGTAATTCACGTCGCGCATGATGTGCTCGACCGAATCGAAGGCGAGCTCGGCCTGCGGCGTGTAATGCATGACGAGCACGATGCCGGTAAGGATCTGCACCACCAGCATGAGGGCGAGGATGCCGCCGAAAGTCCACCAGTAGTTCAGGTTCTTGGGTGTCGGAAAGTCGAATACCTGGGCTTTCACCAGCTCGACGATCGGCAGGCGCTCATGCAGCCATTTCTCTGCGGCGCTCTTGGGTTGGTAGTTCGAATGTCCGCCCATCGCGTGCCCTCTGTTAGCCGATACTGATCTTGGTATCGGAGATATATGCGTAGATCGGCACCGGCAGGTTCTGCGGCGCCGGACCTTTGCGGATGCGTCCGGCCGTATCGTAATGCGAGCCGTGGCACGGGCAGAACCATCCGCCGTAGTCGCCCTGCTGGCCGAGCGGCACGCAGCCCAGATGCGTGCACACGCCCATCATCACCAGGAACTGCTCCTTGCCGCCGACCACGCGGTTGATGTCGGTGGCGGGGTCGCCCTCTTTCACATTGGCGTTGCGGGCGTCGGGATCGGGCAGGTCGGAGATCGGCACCGCCTTGGCCTCCTCGATCTCCTTGGGCGTACGGTGGCGCACGAAAACCGGATTGCCGCGCCATTTGATGGTGATGCTCTGGCCCTCGGCGATCGGGGCCAGATCGACCTCGATCGAGGCCAAGGCCAACACCGAGGCGTCGGGATTCATCTGGTCGATGAAGGGCCATGCCACCAGGGCCGCACCCACAGCACCGGCCGCACCGGTGGCTATATAGAGAAAGTCGCGCCGGTTGGGATCGGCATGTTCGGCTGTGGACACGTGGCGGTTTCCTCTCGCAAAAGGACATGGAGCAGCGCCCGCTGGGGACGGGCTGGCACATGAATTGGTGTGTTTTTGGCATCGGGTTTCCGGAATGTCTAGCCATCAAGTGTCGCAGTGAGACGATCCTTCGCGCGTTCCCTGCTCAGAGGCTAAGGAGCTGATATCCATGATCGAAATCGCCCTCTATCAACCCGACATCCCGCCCAACGCGGCGACCATCATGCGCATGGCGGCCTGCTTCGGCCTCAAGGTCCGGGTGATCGAGCCCGCGGGCTTCACCTGGTCCGATTCTTCCCTGAAGCGGGCCGGCATGGACTATCTCGACCAGGCGCTGGTGGCGCGCGATGCCTCTTGGGAAGCCTTTCGCCAGGCGACGGAAGGCCGGCGCCTGGTCCTTGCCTCGACCAGGGCCGCTGTCCCCTACACCGATTTCGCGTTCCGCGCGGGCGATATCCTGCTCATGGGCCGCGAAAGCGCCGGCGTGCCTCCCGAGGTGCATGAGGCGGCCGACGCCCGCCTCCTCATTCCCATGCGGGAGGGCCTCAGATCCCTCAATGTGGCGCTCGCTTGCGCCATGATCACCGGCGAGGCTCTGCGTCAGATCGGCGGCTTTCCGGGTGGGTGATGGTGTGTCGAGAAAACGCTTTGTCATTCCTGCCGGCTTTCGCCAGACTCGCGCCATGACCTCTTCCCTGGAACAACGCAAAGCCGCGGCGCGCGCCTGGTTCGAGCAGCTGCGCGACGATCTCTGCGCCGGATTCGAAAGACTCGAGGACGAACTGGGCGGCAAGGATCCGCCGGGCCGCTTCGCCCGCAAGGATTGGGCCCGCAAGGATCACTCGGGCGCCGAAGGCGGCGGCGGGGTCATGTCCCTGCTGAAGGGCCGCCTGTTCGAGAAGGCCGGCATTCACTGCTCGACCGTCCACGGCGAGTTCTCGCCCGAATTCCGCGGCCAGATCCCGGGTGCCGACACGGATCCGCGCTTCTGGGCATCCGGCATCTCGCTCATCGCCCATCCGCGCAATCCCCATGTGCCCGCCGTCCATATGAACACCCGCATGGTGGTGACGTCGAAGGCCTGGTTCGGCGGCGGCGCCGATCTGACGCCGGTGCTGGAGCGAAGGCGAACCCAGGATCACCGCGACACCCGAACTTTCCACGCCGCCATGAAACAGGCTTGCGATGCGCATGGCGTGGCCGATTACGAGAAGTACAAGAAATGGTGCGACGATTATTTCTTCCTGCCGCATCGCGGCGAAGCGCGCGGCATTGGCGGCATCTTTTTCGATTACCTCGATTCAGGTGACTGGGATAGCGATTTCGCTTTCGTCCGGGAGGTCGGCAGCGCCTTCCTGGCCGCCTATCCGCCGATCGTGCGCGCCAATATGACGGAGGCCTGGACCGAGGTCGATCGCGAGGAGCAGCTCATCCGCCGTGGCCGCTATGTCGAATTCAATCTGCTCTATGATCGTGGCACGATCTTCGGTCTCAAGACGGGCGGCAATGTCGAGTCGATTCTGTCCTCGCTGCCGCCCGAGGTGAAATGGCCCTGAACCCGAGATGAGGGGATGAACATGGATCTGCGGAACGGTTTCGACATCAAGCGCTATATCCGGACGATTCCCGACTATCCGAAGAAGGGCATCCTGTTCCGCGACATCACTACCCTGCTTGCCAATCTTCATGCCTTCCGCGCCGCGGTCGACGAGCTGGCCTGGCCCTTTCTCAAGGGCGATATCGACTATGTCGCCGGCATCGAAGCACGTGGCTTCATCTTGGGCGGAGCCGTGGCGCATGTCCTGGGCCGCGGCTTCGTACCCATTCGCAAGAAGGGCAAGCTGCCGCACAAGGTTATCGGCCAGGATTACGCGCTCGAATATGGCGTCGACACGATCGAGATCCATGCCGATGCGATCAGCAAGGGCGACCGCATCCTTCTCATCGACGACCTGGTCGCGACCGGCGGCACCGCCAATGCCGCGATCGACCTCATCCGCAAATCGGGCGGCGACATCGTCGCGGCCGCCTTCGTCATCGACCTCCCCGATATTGGCGGCAGCCGGCTGCTGCGCGACAAGGGCGTCAAGATCCACACGCTGGTGTCCTTCGAGGGGCATTGAGTTCCCGAAAGCCTTGCGGGAATGGCGCGGCTGGCATGCCGATCCCCTTGAGGCTAGGAACCTTATTTCCGTGTAAGCGGGCATCATGAGCGAAACCACCGCCGGAGCAAGCGAGGCCGCAGCCCAACCGCTGCCGTGGCTGGGCTATGCCTTCACGGCTTTAGGTGCCGCCCTCTTTTCCTCCAAGGCCATCTTCATCAAGCTCGCTTATCTTGAGAAATCCGACGCCGCTCTCATGCTGGCGCTGCGCATGATGATGTCGCTGCCCTTCTTCCTCGCCGTCGGCCTCTATGCGCTCTATCTGCATCGCCGCGCCGGCCGTCCCTATCCCGGCTGGCGCACCGTCGCCTTCACGGCGCTCAACGGCTTCATCGGCTATTATGTCGCCGCCTATCTCGATTTCGCCGGCCTCACCTTCATCACCGCCCAGCTCGAAAGGCTGGTGCTGTTCACCTATCCGGTCTTCGTGATGTTCCTCGGCTGGCTGTTCTTCAATGGCCGGATCACCCTGCAGGGGGTCCTGGGTGCCGCCATCACTTATGCCGGGCTCGCGCTCATCTTCACCAATGGCGTTTCCCTCGGGGGCGGAAATACCGCCATCGGCTCGCTCCTGGTCCTGGCCGCGGCACTGGCCTTCGCGCTTTACCAGCTCCTCGCCAAGGACCTGATCCGCACGCTGGGCAGCACCCTCTTCACCGCCATCGCCATGTCGGCGGCGGGCTTTGCGAGCCTGGTCCACTATGCCATCACCTCGCATGGCGTGGGCCCGGCCGTGTCGTGGAACTATATGGGCCTGGTCGCCGGCTGCGCCTTCTTCGCAACCGTGCTGCCCTCCTTCCTCATCAATGCGGGCCTCGGGCGCACCAGCCCGCAGGCCGCCTCGATGATCTCGACCATCTCGCCGCTCTTCACCATCATCCTGGCGGTGATCTTCCTGGGCGAGGCCTTCACCTTCATCGACGCCATCGGCACGGCCCTCATCATCCTGGGCGTCGGCTTCTATGCCTGGTCGGATGCAAGGGCGGCCAGGACGCCGGCGACAGAAACCTGAATTCCCGGGCCAACTGAACGGTCCCGCCGATCGCAATCGGGACATACGCTTTTCTATTGACATTTTATACGTTAAAAGCGTATGATTTGTCTGAGAAACGGAGGGGAAAAAGTGACGGATGAAGAATTCGCCAAGCAGTTTCCTACCATGAAGTGGCTGCTCCCCCATCGCGAACCGTCGACGCCAAAACACTCCTGGTCCGAGTTGCCGGGGAATATTGGGCCCTCTGCCGTCAACGCAGTGACGGGGCTGTATGAAATGGTCAGGCACCCCGTACGGACACTCCAATCTCTGGAGACCGTAGCTGGTGGCGCAATGAACCTTATGGGCGCAGATGAGCTGAATGCCTACCTTGCCGATCGCGGCCTGGCGGCGCGCCGAAACCCGGAAGACGTCGCGAGAGAAGAGGCGGCGGCCACAACGGTTGGGCAGGAGCTGAAAGATCGATACTGGGGACTCGACAACATCAAGAAGACAATGATCACCGACCCGGTCGGCAGCGCGCTGGACATACTCGGAATCGTTGGCGGCGGATATGGACTGGTCCGCGAAGGCCTCTCCTTGGGCTCAAAAGCAAGGCTCGCTGAAATTCCTGGCCCAGCTCTCGATGCGGAGCGCCTTGCGGCCAACGAACCTGGCCCGGCGGCTGCCAGGAACAATATCGACTGGACCAGCGGTAACAAATCAAAAAACACAATCCGAGAGGCTCCAAGCGGCGCCAGTCCATCGGACGAGATTCAGACGGCCCAAAGTGCTCAGGACAAGTCTGCGAATGCTTTCAATCCGCCAGGCAAGCCGCGGGGTTCCCTTGAACCTGATTACGCCAGAGCCATCAAGGGAAATGAGATTGCTGGAACCGGAAATCTATCTGTCAGTACGGTTCCGCCAACCGGTCAATTTGCTGGAAGAATACCTAAGCAAAATTTTCTGACCAAAGACTTGGAAAAGAAGAGACACAACTATCCTCCCGACCAAATGATCGCCGACGACGTCAGCGCTCCACAGCGCCCTTCTACAGGCGCCGTCTCATCGGATGATATTTGGGACACTCACAATGCGCCGCCCAAATTCAGAGACATTTTCAATCCGCCCCACAAGCCCCAGCGCCCCTTTGAAGCGGATTACTCCAAGACTCCGGCTCATGATGAAAGCGGAAAGCTCTTGGAAGATATCGACGGAGACCCGATCGTTGCGCCATACGTGGCCGGAAGACAAACCTTGGGAGGAAATGACGTAGGATTTTCGCCCAAGCAGTTCCAGGAAATCGCCAAGAAGCTGGTCAAAGTTGAAACAGTTCCCAGAGCGGATATCAACGACGCCTCGGGCAGGCTCTTTACTGATCCAGATACGATGGAACCCACCGTTATTCGCATTGCCGACGATCTCAACGAGACTCGGCGAGAACGCGTTATCGCCCATGAACTCGCTCATGCGATACATGCAAAAACTGGTTTTAAGCCGATAATCGATCCAGCGATGAGAAATGAGTTGGAGCGCAATTATAGCATGCTTGCGAGTGGCCCCGATTCAAAAACGCTTACACGCCCTTCTGATATTGATAGCGGCTATCGCGATCCGATAAAATCCGACAGGGAATTGGTTGCAGATGCCATTTATGCCGCTTTAAGAAAGCCGAACTATGGGAAAACTGAGTTACCCGTATTCTACAAAACTCTGAGACAATGGATTAAATCGAATCCCGACCTCGCCAAGCTGCTCATCAACAACAGCATTGCCGCAGCGACCGTCGCCGCAGCGCTTGGAGCGGCAGGGGAAAGCAACGAAGCCACTGCAGCAGAGACCTTTTCGCCGCACGCCCCGCAGGGGAACGGTCCAAAAAACCGAGGCTCGCTTCCCGGCACATTCACTCCCTCGAGGTCGGGAGATGAGGCAACGAAAGCAAGCGCTGATGGCTTGATCGAGCTCAAGAAAGCGCTCTTCCGACGCGGCCTCTACCCTCCAGCCCCTGGGAACGGAAAATTCCGAGACCTTGTCCGGGCACTCGCCAACTTGGAGGCCAGGCAGGAGCCTCAACCCTAAGATAGCCCAAGGTGAGGAGCTATCGTTGTAAAATTGCAGCGCTATGTGCTATAATGACATCAACTCCACACTCGAGAGTTGTGCTATGAGATCCAAGAAGAAGCCAGCCGGGCCAGAAGCCGATGAGCACGCAAACTGGTACCCGAAACTAGTGGCTGCCAGGGGCAAGGATTTCCATTGGATTGATACACTGACACCAGCGGAGCGGCGACAATTCGACGCCGAGGCGCGCTGGGCTGGTCGGGCTTTCCGAGAGGACTTACCGGGTCCACGGCGAGTGGATGTAGCAGATGAATATTTCTAACCTCACCGACCTGCAACTGGCCCCTAAGAATTGCGACGATGTACCTACGAGTTGCGGCATGAAACCCAAGAAGTCCAGGGGGAAGCCCGCTGAACCTGAAGAACACGCAGACTGGTACCCGAAAGTAGCGGCTGCCAGGGGCAAGGATGTCCATTGGATTGATACCCTGACACCAGCGGAGCGGCGACAATACGACGCCGAGGGGCGCTGGGCTGGCCGGGCTTTCCGAGAGGACTTACCGGGCCCACGGCGAGTGAATGTAATAGATGAATATTTCTGATCTCACCGAGACGCAAAGCAGATTCGGGGAATCATCAACGAGGTAAGTGGAAGTCGGCGGTCTGTGGCGGCTAAAAATTCGCGCCCTTGCCTGTGGCATCTCATCCTCTCCTTCTTTGCCGTCACCTCCGCTTTCGCGGACGAGAGTGACGATAGGGTAGATCGGGAATTAGACGCCAAAGCTAAGTGGGCTCTGAAAGCTGTAAAGGAAGCCCGCCCTGGTCCGCCGAGATTCCCGATGACCATCTTCACGCCACGCTGTCCGGCAGTTTCTCCTTGCGCTTGGCCATGAAGGCCTGGAGCGCCTCGTCGAGGCCTGGATCGAGCGCCGGCGCCTCATAGTCGCGCAGCATCCTTTTCCAGGTCTCGTTCGCCCGCTGGCTCGCATCCTTGCCGCCGTCATCGCGCCATTGCTCGAAGGAATTGTTGTCGGCGATAGATGAGCGCCAGAAGGCGGTCTCGAAATTAGCTTGCGTATGAGCACAGCCGAGGAAATGCGAGCCCGGCCCTACTTCGCGGATGGCCGAGAGCCCCTGCCCGTTCTCGGAGAAATCGACGCCCTCGGCGAAGCGCTGGAACATGGTAAGCTGGTCGGCGTCGATCACGAATTTTTCGTATGAGCTGACGAGCCCGCCTTCGAGCCAGCCCGCCGCATGCAGCATGAAATTGACCCCGCCGAGCAGCGCAGGCCACAGCGTATTGGCAGTCTCGTGCGCCGCCTGGGCATCGGTGACCTTCGAGGCGCATAGGCCTCCGCCCGAGCGGAAAGGCACGCCCAGGCGGCGCGCGAGCTGGGCCGCGCCAAAGAGCACATGCGCGGGCTCGGGCGTGCCGAAAGTCGGCGCGCCCGACTGCATCGAGATCGAGCTGGCGAAAGTGCCGAACACAACGGGTGCGCCGGGGCGGCAGAGCTGCGCGAAGGCCATGCCGACCGAGGCCTCGGCCAGGATCTGGGTCAGCGTGCCGACGACGGTGACCGCCGACATGGCGCCTGACAATATGAAGGGCGACACGACGGTCGCCTGGTTGGCGCGGGCATAGACCTTGAGCGCGCCCACCATCGTGCCGTCGAAGACCAGCGGCGAATTGGCGTTGATGAGATTGATCAGCACGCAATTCTGGTCGACGAATTCATCGCCGAACACCATTTTCGCCATGGTGACCGAATCCTCGGCGCGCTCGGGCGCGGTGACCGAGCCCATGAAAGGTTTATCGGAATAGCGGATGTGGCTGTAGACCATGTCGAGATGGCGCTTCGCCACCGGGATGTCGACCGGCTCGCACACCGTGCCGCCCGAATGATGCAGCGACGGCGACATATAGGCGAGCTTCACGAAATTGCGGAAATCCTCGATCGTGGCATAGCGCCGGCCCTCGTCGAGATTGCGGATGAAGGGCGGGCCATAAACCGGCACGAAGATCGTGTTGTTGCCGCCGACCGTGACCGAGCGCTCGGGGTTCCTGGCATATTGCACGAATTCGCGCGGCGCCGTCTTGAGGAGCGAGCGCACGAGGCCCTTGGGAAAGCGCACCCGGTCGCCCTTCACATCGGCGCCCGCCTGCTTCCACATCGAAAGCGCCTCGGCATCGTCGCGGAAATCGATGCCGATCTCCTGCAGCACGGTCTCGGCATTGGCCTCGATGAGCTCGAGCTGCTCCGTGGTAAAGGGCTCATAGAGCGGGGTGGCGCGGCGGATGAAGCCCTGCTGCTTGGCCGTGCCGGAGGTGCGTGCCGCGCGCCGCGCTTCGGCGCCGCCACGGGCCCGCCGGCCGCCGGTTGAAGGAAGGGTCTGGGCTTCGGACATCGTCACACCGTTGAATTTACCTCACCTCACCGGGTGATACGCTCAACAGGGGTCGGGAGACGGCGCATTTCCGCCCTGGCATGGCGCGGAAACGACTTGTCACCAGATGGTGTTCAGGCTTTCCAAGCCATGGAAGTGGTAGGCGTCGCGGTAGCGGGGAGGCCCCGCGAGTTTCAGCCCCGGCAGGCGCTCGAACAGGATCGGCAAAGCGACATTGAGTTCCAGCCGCGCCAGGGGCGCCCCGACGCAGAAATGGATGCCGGCGCCGAAGCTCACATGCGGATTGGGCGTGCGCTCAGGATCGAATATGTCGGGCTCCGCGAAGCGCTCGGGGTCGCGATTGGCGGCGCCGAGCAGCAGCCCCACCGTCTCGCCCTTCCGTAGCTTGAGCCCACCATAATTGACGTCCTCCAGCGCATAGCGGGTAAAGAGATGCAAGGGAGCGTCGTAGCGCAGCAGTTCCTCGAAATGGCCCTCGCCCAGCCGAGCGCCGGCCTGCCCCGTTTCGATGAGCGCCTTGACGCCATTACCAATGGCATGGACGGTCGCTTCATGGCCGGCATTGAGGAGCAGGATCGCCGTGGTGATGAGCTCATCTTCGCTGAGCGAATTGCCCTGCATCTCGGTGGCGATAAGCTGCGACAGGAGATCATCGCCGGGGCTTGCGCGCCTCTCCCGCACAAGCCCGCGCATGAAATCGCTGAAGGCGACGGTAGCCGCAACCGCCTTGCGCTCGATCTCGGTATCGCGTCGCGCCTGATACATCGCCACCATGTCATGCGACCATTGGAGGAGTCGGGATCCCTCCCCGGTCGGCACCCCCAGGAGCTCGGCGATGATGAAGATCGGGATCGGCGTCGCGAAGCTTTCCAGGAGATCCGTTTCGCGCTTGTCCGCAAATCCGTCGATCAACTCATGCGCCAATTGCGCGATGCGCGGGCGCAACCTCTCGACGGTACGCGACAGGAAGGCGCGATTGACGAGCCCGCGCAGCCTGGTGTGGACCGGCGGCTCGGTCTCGAGCAGCGAATGTTGTTCGAAATCGTAGAAGGGCTTGAGATTAGGCGGCGTCTCGGCCCAGCCCAGCTCCTCGCGCGACATCACATGCAGGATCTGGCGGCCGAAACGGCGATCGCGCAGAAGCGCTGCCACGTCCTCATGGCGCGCGAAGCACCAATAGCCATATTGTTCCCATTTGAATACCGGCACCGTCTTGCGCAATTCATGATAGGCGGGATAGGGATCGTTGACGAAACCCGGATCGCGCGGATCGAGGCTGACGCTTCGGCTGGTCCTGTCGATCTTCATATGTCTGCAATCCTGCCAGGGGCTTAGCATGAAAGTCTACATCAGTGTCGATATCGAGGGCGTGGCCGGCATCACCCATTGGGACGAGGCCGAGAAGACGCATCGCGATTATCCAGAATTCCGCGAGCAGATGACGCGCGAGGCGATCGCCGCCATCGAGGGGGCGCAGGCCGCGGGGGCGAAGGAGATCTGGGTCAAGGATGCGCATGATTCGGGCCGCAACCTCATCACGTCGATGCTGCCTTCGGAGATCCGGCTGATCCGCTCCTGGGCCGGCCATCCGCTCTGCATGGTGCAGGAGCTCGACAAGAGCTTCGATGCGGTGATGATGATCGGCTATCACGCGGCGGCGGGTTCGGAAGCCAATGCGCTTGCCCACACGCTCTCCCTCAAGCCGCATCTCATCCGCCTCAATGACCGGATCGCATCGGAATTCTACATCCATGCGCTGGCCGGCAGCATGCTCGGCGTGCCGACGGTTTTCGTCACCGGCGACGAGGGCCTGATGGCGGAAGTGGAATCGACCAATGCCCATATCGGGCGCTGCGGCGTCAAGCGCGGCGTCGGCCAGTCGACCGTCACCATGACGGCCAAGGCCGCCATCGCCGCCATCCGCCAGGGCGCCGAAGCGGCTCTCAAGGCCGATCCCGGCAAGAGCCTCATCGCCTTGCCGGAGCGCTTCGTCCTCGAAGTCACCTATGCCAATCCGGTCCTGGCCTACCGCATGTCGTGGTATCCGGGTGCCGGCCATGCGGGCGATCGCACCATCCGCTATGAAACGGCGAACTATCTCGACATCCTGCGGATGCTGAATTTCGTCACCTGAGGTTGCGCCAGACGCATGGATGCCAGGGGTGACAGGCGGTCGGCTGCCCGCTATTGTCCGCGCCAGTCGCGAAAGTCCCCCATGTCAGCCTCCGGAACCACCCGCTCCAGCGCGGAATTCATCGCGCTTGTCGCACTCACATTCTCGCTGATTGCAATGTCGATCGATTCGATGTTGCCGGCGCTGGCCGACATTGCGGCCGATCTCGGCGCCCGCGGCCCGAACGACCGTCAGCTCGTGCTCACCGCCTTCTTCGCCGGCCTGACGCTGGGCCAGCTCATCTATGGCCCGATCTCCGACAGCACCGGGCGCAAGCCCGCGATGTATGCCGGCATCGGCTGCTTCCTCCTGGGCGGGCTGATCTGCGCCCTCACCCAAGATTTCACCACCATGGTGCTCGGCCGGGTGTTGCAGGGTTTTGGCGCGGCCGGTCCGCGCATCGTCGCCATGGCCATGGTGCGCGACCTCTATGCCGGCCGCGCCATGGCCAGGATCATGTCCTTCGTGATGGCGGTGTTCATCCTGGTGCCCATCCTGGCGCCCTCGATCGGGCAGCTCATGCTGCTCGTCGCCGACTGGCGCTCCATCTTCTATGGACTGGTCGTCATCGGGGCCATCGACTTCCTGTGGCTGTGGACCCGCCAGCCCGAGACGCTCCTGCCCAAGGACCGGGTTCCCCTGTCGATCGGGCACATCATGCGGTCCGCCCGCGAGGCGGTCACCAACCGGGTCACGCTCGGCTATACTTTGGCCACCGGCTGCGTCTTCGGCTCCTTCATCAGCTATCTCGGCACCTCGCAGCAGATCTTCCAGGAGCAATATGGCACCGGCAAGCTCTTCGCCCTCTATTTCGGCTTGCTCGCCGCCGGCATCGGCCTCGCTTCCATCGTCAATGCCAAGCTGGTGATGCGCTATGGCATGCGCAACCTGTCCAAATGGGCGTTGCGGTCCGCCTGCATACTGTCGCTCGCCTTTCTTCTCGTCGCGTGGCTGCTCGGCGGCCACCCGCCGCTCTGGGCTTTTGTCGCCTTCATGATGATGCTGTTCTTCTTCAACGGCCTCCTGTTCGGCAACTACAACGCGCTGGCCATGGAGCCGATGGGCCATATAGCGGGCGTCGCCGCGGCGGTAATAGGATCGCTGTCGAGCCTCGTCGCGGTCGGGAGCGGCACGCCGATCGGACAGCTCTACGACGGCACCGTCATCCCGCTCGTCGCCGGCTTCGCCGTCATGGAAACGCTCGCCCTCCTCGTCACCGAATGGGCGGAACGCGGGCGCGCCGCGCGGATCATCACGCCGAGCTGACAGAATCTCATCATGTCGACATCGAGCCCCGCCCGCACCAGCGCCGAGTTCATCGCGCTCATGGCGCTCACCTTCTCGCTGATCGCCATGTCGATCGACGGGATGCTGCCGGCGCTGGGCGACATCGCCGCCGATCTCAGCGTGCGCGACCCCAATGACCGCCAACTGGTCCTCGCCGCCTTCTTTGCCGGCCTCTCGGTCGGACAGTTCATCTACGGCCCGATCTCCGACAGCACCGGGCGCAAGCCCGCAATGTATGCCGGCATCGGCTGCTTCATCGTCGGCGGGCTCATCTGCGCTTTCGCGACC
Organism: Pseudomonadota bacterium; assembly: GCA_021828105.1. Lineage (GTDB taxonomy): Bacteria > Pseudomonadota > Alphaproteobacteria > Rhizobiales > Aestuariivirgaceae > Taklimakanibacter. The sequence goes on along the minus strand of JAKATG010000031.1, from coordinate 11,426 downwards.
GACTTTCCCATGATGCTCGCCGGCCGCGCGCTCCAGGGTTTCGGCGCCGCCGGCCCCCGCATCGTCGGCACCGCCATGGTGCGCGATCTCTATGCCGGCTCCCCCATGGCGCGGATCATGTCCTTCGTGATGGCGGTGCTGATCCTGGTGCCGGTGCTCGCGCCTTCGATCGGTCAGCTCATCCTGCTCATCGCCGACTGGCGCGCCATCTTCTATGGACTGGCGGTCGCCGGCATGATCGATTTCCTCTGGCTGGCAAGGCGCCGGCCGGAAACGCTGGCGCCATCCGATCGCGTGCCCTTGTCCATCGGCCGCATCCTGCGTTCCGCCAGGGAGGCGATCACCAACCGTGTCACGCTCGGCTATTCGGTGGCGACGGGTTTCGTCTTCGGCGCGGTGATCAGCTATCTCGGCACCGCGCAGCAGATCTTCCAGGAACAATATGGCACCGGCAAAATGTTCTCTGTCTATTTCGGCCTGCTGGCCGCCGGCATCGGCGTCGCATCGGTCATCAACGGGCGGCTTGTCGTACGCTTCGGCATGCGCAATCTGTCCAAATGGGCGTTGCGGTCAGTCTGCATCTTGGCCGCAGCATTTCTGCTGACCACCATCCTGCTCCACGGCCATCCGCCCCTGTGGCTGTTCATGGGCTTCATGACGGCGCTGTTCTTCTTCAACGGCATGCTGTTCAGCAACTACAACGCGCTCGCCATGGAGCCCATGGGCCATATCGCGGGCGTCGCCGCGGCGATCATCGCATCGGCTTCGACCCTCGTCGCCGTCTCTACCGGCACATCGATCGGGCGGCTCTATGACGGCTCAGTGACCCCGCTTTTCGCAGGCTTTGCCGGCCTGGCCCTGGCCGCGTTTCTGGTGACCGAGTGGGCCGAGAGCGGCCGTGGCAAACGGCTAACAAATCCGAATTGATTTCGCAGTTTTCCGCATAATCCAACGAGCTTTGCTCTGCGGACCGCATATCTCCGGTGGTGCCGCAGCGAAGTGCCGTGCTATAGGCCGCCATCGCCAGGGAGAGATGAAGACATGGACAGGAATGCCGAAATTCGCGCCGCGCAGGAGCGCGTCATCACCGTCTTTCAGCAGAAACCACAGGCGGCCTTGAGCACGATCAAGGGCAGCGCGAGAATTGAGGATGGTCTGACCTGCGCCTTTCGCCAAGGGAAGCATGAGGCCGTCATGGACATGGGCAAGGTCCTCGGCGGCGATGAGAAAGGTCCGACACCTGGTTTCTTCATCCGCGCCGGATTGGCCGGCTGCGTGGCCATCGGCATCAAGCTTGCCGCGACCCGTGAGGCGGTGGCAATCGATGCGATCGATGTCGACGTCGAAATGGATTTCGACGACGGCGCCATGCTCGGTGTCGGCAGCAACACGGCCGCACCGCTCGCGACACGCTTCATCATCTCGGTCCGCAGTTCGGGGCCGTGGGAGACCGTAACCGCCATGATCGATCGCGCCTTGGGGGCTGACCCCTATTTTCTTGCCTTGCGGGACGCCCAGAACGTCACCGCCCGCGTTGTGGCGGCAGGCGGATAAGACCTTGGATCCGAAGCTCCAGAACCGGGTTCAGCGTTATGGCTGGGACGCCGCGTCGGCGTTCTATGAGGACGGCTGGCGAGTTCCGCTCCTCCCCGCCCAGCGGGCGCTTCTTGAATTTGCATCGCTCAAGCCGGGCGAACGCGTGGTGGAGGCGGCTTGCGGAAGCGGGCTTGTCACCAGCATGATCGCCGGCGCCGTCGGTCCCTACGGTGAGGTCGTCGCCACCGATCTGTCGCAGAACATGGTGGACCTGACGCGGCGCCGATGCGACGCCGAAGGCCTTGCCTGGGTAACGACGGCGCGCATGAGCGCCGATGATCTCGCCGTCGAAGCGGAGCATTTCGATGCGGCCCTCTGCGCGCTCGGCATCATGTATGTCCCCGATCCGCCGGCGGCGGTGGCATCGATGCGGCGCGCCGTCAGGCCAGGCGGCCGCGTGGTCGCAACCGTCTGGGGCGAGCGCCGGAATTGCGGCTGGGCCGAGATCTTCCCCATTGTCGATGCCCGCGTCGCCTCGGAAGTCTGCCCGATGTTCTTCGGACCCGGCACCGCCGGCAACCTCGCCCGCGATTTCGCCGCGGCGGGGCTGAACGGCGTACGCGCGCACTGCCAGCAGGAGGAGCTCGAATTCCGCGACGAGAAAGCGCTGCTGACCGCGATGCTCATCGGCGGACCGGTGGCGCTGGCGGTCAAGCGCTTCACGCCTCAAGTGCTGGCGGAAGTGGAGAACGAGTTCCTCGCCTCGGTACAGGACCATCGTGCCGCCGATGGCCGCTACCTCATCCCTGGTGAATTCGTCACTGTTGCCGGCATGCGCTAGCGACGCGGCCGTAAAGACGGTGGAGAACCGGGAGCAGCGAGGCGAGCCCCTTGGGCAGGAACAAGAGGACGGCCACCATGGCGACCGCCACCAGGATGAAGCGTCCTTCCGCCAGCCCTTCCACATTGGCGAGCCCTTCGGACACGAAGGTCAGGCCGAGGGCGGCGAAGATCGGGCCATAGATGCTGGCGGTCCCGCCGATCAAGACCATGCTGAGGACCAGCGAGACAACCGAGAAGTCGAAGACCTCGGGTGACGCGACACGCAGATAGATGACATAGAAGCCGCCGGCGAGGCCGGCGAAAAAGGCGCTGGCGACGAGAACCTTTAATCGCTGCAGGCCGACCGAGATCCCGCGCGATACGCCATAGTCCTCGTTGTCCCTAAGCGCCTGGATCGACAGACCGAAATCGGAATGCGCCAGTCGGCGCAGGCATGCGGCGCTCGCGATCAGCAAGGCGAAGGCGACATAGTAGTAGCCGAATTTATAGTCGCGCAGGAAATTGTGGCCGAAGAGCTCGATCGTCGGCACCCGCACCATGCCCTGCGTTCCGCCGGTCACCGCCGACTGGCTGATGACGAGTTGCAGCACGAGCTGGCTGAAAGCGAAGGTGACCAGCACCACATAGACGCCCTGCAGCCGCACGACGGGCAGCGCGACGAGCACCGCCGCGGCCGAGGCCGCAAGACCGCCGATCAGCATGGCGAGCCAGGGGTCTATGCCGATGAGCTTCGCCGCGAGCCCCGTGACATAGACGCCGATGCCGAAGAAGGCGATATGGCCGAAATTGAATATGCCGGCATAGCCGAGGCTCAGGTCCCAGCTCGCCGCGACGATGCCGTAGATGAAAGCGACGATGAACAAATGGCGGATATAGGTGTCCGCGACGAAGAACGGCACCAGGAGCCCGGCGACGATGAGGGCTCCCAGCATGAAGGTCCGTGCATGGCCGGCCATCAGCGCACCACCTTGCCGAGCAATCCCTGCGGCCTGAGCAGCAGGACGATGATGAGCAGGAGGAAGATCATCGAGGGCGCCCAATAGATGCCGATGAAGAAGGTCAAAGCCGCCTCGACGAGCCCCATCAGATAGGCCGCAAGGATGGTGCCGGTGAGCGAGCCGAGCCCGCCGAAGATCACGATGATCAGGGCCTTGACCAGGGGCTCCGCGCCGAATTCCGGCGTCACCAGGCGGACGGAGCCGAGCAGGATCCCGGTCAATCCGGCGAGGACGGCCGACATCGCGAAGGTGATGGTGAACAGGCGCGACACATCGATGCCGATCAGCCTTGCGGCGTCCGGATTCTGGCCGACGGCCCTGATGCCGCGGCCGATCCTTGTGGTGCGCAGGAAGAACGCCAGCGCGCCGAGGAGTACGGGCGCCACGATGATGATCAGCATCTCTTGCCCTGAGATCGCGGTGCGGAAGAGCTCGACCTTGCCGGGCCAGATCGGGGCGAGCTGCTTGAGCCTCGCCCCCCACAGGAGCTGGATGCCCTTCTCCAGGAAGATCGTCGCGGCGAGCGTGGTCATCACGGTGATGAGCAGGATGTCGCGATGATCGTAGAAGGGTCGCACCACGAGCCGCTCCATCAGGATGCCGGCGCCGACGAGCGCCGCGATCGAAACGGCGATGCCGGCGGACAGGCCCCAGCCGAGACCCGCCCCGTCCGATACAGTCCAGGCGACATAGGCGGCGAGCGTCATCAGCGCCCCATGGGCGAAATTGAAGATGCCGAGCGTGGTCCACACCAGCGAGAGCCCGCTCGCCATCAGCGCGTAGATGGAGCCGAGCACGATGCCGCTCACCAGGATAGCGCTGATCGTGTCGGCGGTCATCGGGCACCGTCCGCGCCAAAATACATGTTCATGATCTCCTGATGGTCGACCTCGCCGCCGCGGCGGATCTCGCGGCTGATCTCGCCGTGATCGACGAGATACATGCGCTCGACCAGCGACAGGATGAAGGCGATGTCCTGCTCGACCAGCAGCAGCGGGATGCCGCGCCCGGAGATTTCCGCGATGGCTTCGGCAAGCTCGTCCTTGAGCTTGGGCGACAGGCCGAGCGTCGGCTCGTCGAGCATCAGCATGCGCGGCGCGCACATCAGGCCGACGCCGATCGACAGCATCTGCCGCTCGCCGCCGGACAGCGTCTTGCATTGCTGACGCCGCCGCTCGGCGAGCCGCGGAAAAAGGCCCAGCACATAATCGAGATTGGCCTTGCGGTCGGCCTGCGCGCGGGGCGTGAAGGCGGCGAGCTCCAGGATCTCCATGATCTGCATGTCGGGGAACAAGCGGTTCGCCTGTGCGACGTGAATCAGTCCGCGCGCGACGATCTGCTGCGGCGGCAGGCCGTCGATGGCTTCCCCCATGAAGACCACGCGGCCGGCATGCGGCGCGATCACCTTGGAGATCGTGTTGAGGAGCGTGGTCTTGCCATGGCCGTTCGGTCCGAACAGGCCCACGCGTTCCTGGGGTCCGACATGCAAGCTCATGCCGAGAAGCACGTCGGACATGTCATAGCCGGCGCGCAGGCCGTCGACCTCGAGGGCATTCGCCGGATCGCTCACAGCTCCGCCCCCCGCTTGCCGAGATAGGCTTCGACGACCTGCGGGCTGCGCACCACGTCCTGAGGCGCCCCGGCGGCGATCACCGCGCCCTGATTGAGTACCATCAGGTGATGCGAGACCTTGAGGAGCAGCGGCAGCACATGCTCGATCAGCAGGATCGTGACACCGCGTCCATGCACCGTATGGATGAGGTTCGACAGGCCTGATATCTCGGGCTTGGTCAGGCCGGCCGCCGGCTCGTCGAGCAGGAGCACCTTGGGCCGGCCCGCTATGGCCGAGGCGATCATCAATTGCTTGCGCTCGAACACCGAGAGGTTCGACGCGGCCTGGCCGTGGCGCTCCTGCGGCAAGGCAACATCCGCGAGCGCCTGTCTTGCCGCCGCCTGCGCCGCATCGCGGCTCATCTGCCCGCAATAGACGGCGCTCGCATAGACATTCTCGAAGGCGCTCAGCGTGGCGAATTCGGCGTCCTTCTGGAAAGTACGCAGCACGCCGGCGCGGCTGATCTGGTGCGGCCGCATCTGGTGGATCGGCTGGCCGGCCAGCAGGACTTCGCCGGCGCTGGGCGGGAACGGAATGCCGGTTATCACATTGAAGAGCGTGCTCTTGCCGCTGCCATTCGGCCCGGCGATGCCCAAAACCTCGCCCTGACGCACCGTGAACGAGACATCGTTGACGGCGAGCAAGGCGCCGAAGCGCCGGGTGACGTTCCGCACTTCGAGCAAGGGTATGTCGTGGGACGCTTGGGTCATCGATCTTTCGATACCGCCGGAGGCGCGCATCCACCGTGGACGCGCGGCTCCTATCGGGTGACCACTATTTTTTCATCCAGGGCGGTACCTGGAATTCGCCGGTTGAATAGGCGCCGGGATAGAACAGGACGCGCTCGCCATTCCAGATCTGGAAGAACTGGATCGGTATGGCGTCATTGCCCTGCATGGCGAGATGCGTCTTCGGATCGAATTTGAGCATGCCGCTGGCGACCTGCTTCTGTGTCTCACCGATCGCCTTGCCGATCTCGAGCCGCTTGCTCGGATCGCCGACCTTCTTCAAGGCCTCGGCATAGATATAGATCTGCTCATAGAGTGCCGGCCCATAGGTGCCGGGCTCGCTGCCATATTTGTCTTTGTACTTTCCGAGGACTTCCGCCGCCCGCGGGTTCTTCGGCGTGTTGAGGACCCCGCCGAGCAGATTGTAGACGACACCCGTCGCATGTTCCTTGGTGAGGTTCAGGAACTCGGGCACCGAGGGCGCATATTGGATGAAGATGAGGCTGTCGGTCGGCTGCTCGAGGAACTGGGTCAGGAACTTGGCGGCATTGCCCGGCTGGTAGTCGGTGTTGACGACGAGCGCCGGATTGTCCTGCCGCACCCGGGCGAGGAAGGCTCGCCAGTCGTTGATCTCGCCGAAGGGCAACAGGTCGGCAGAGGTGACGGTCCAGCCGGCCGCCTCGAAGTTCTTCTTCAGCCCCTCCATGATCGTCTTGGAATAGGGATTGTCGGAGGAGATCAGCGCGACCTTGTTGTTCTGGAGCTTGAGCTTCCCGCCGTCCTGCAGTTCCTTGAGCACCGGCACCATCTCGCTCTCATAGGCGTCGTAGGAGGGTGTCAGCGACCAGACCGTGGGGAACTTGTCGGGCTCGGGCGCGATGATGTCGCGCGTCTGGGCCGAGTTCGCGGAGATGAGATAGGGCATCTCCTGCTCCGCCATCATCTCGATCTCGAAATTGCTGCCGCTGGCATAGCCGGTGACCATGGCATTGAGATCGCGGTCGCCCGTCAGCCGCTCGAAGGCGCTGGTGACGGCATCGGCCGTCTGGTCCTGGGTGTCGCCGACGACCACTTCGAGCTTGTAGCCGGCGACGCCGCCGGCGGCATTGATCTCATCGACCGCGAGCTTGGCGCCATTGACCATCTCGTTGCCATCCGCGGCGGCACCTCCGGTCAGCGGCGCCAGCACGCCGATCTTCGCCACCTTCTCCTGAGCCAAGGCGGGTAGCGTCACGAGCATCGCGGCGGCCAGAAACAGACTCTTGATAGCGATCGACGATTTCATGTTCCTTCCCCTGTTCTTCGTTGCGATTGTTCAGCGCGCGCCGCACCAGTCGATGATGGTCGCCGCAAGCGTCTTGGTGGTCTCGTGGATCGAGGCGACGTCGACATATTCATCCGTGCCGTGGAAGCCGTCTCCGGTGGCGCCGCAGATCACCGCATCGACGCCCGCGCCGGCATAATGGGCGCAGTCGGCGACCGCGATGAAGCCGGTGATCTTCGGTTTGCCGCCGAGTTCGCTGCGGTACTTGAACAAGGACTGGACGACCGGATGATCGGGCCGCGTGTCCATGGGCGGGAAATGCAGGCCGCCCAGCTCCCACTGGATCCTTATCGGATGCTCCTGGAGCCAAAGATCCTGCTGGCAGAAGTGATGGACGAAGGCTTCGAACTCGGCCCGGATCTCTTCCTTGGTCTGGTTGGGCAGGAACTTGTAATCGAGGTCGATGACCGCGATATCGGGAATGATGGCCGGATTGGTCATGATCAGCGGCAGGCCGTCCGGCCCCAGTCCGGCGCCGGCGCGGATGACGCCGACATTGATCGTGTTCATGCCGGGTGGCAGCAGCGGATGCTGCCGGAGCCGGCAGCGCGAGCTTTCGAACTGCCGCAGCGCCTCGATAAAGCGCGCCGCGATGTCGATGGCGTTGACTGCCGGGCGCAGGCGCGAGGGTTCGTCGCGTTGCGGCCAGATCTCGTTGTAGCGCCAGGCCGAGTGGCCTTGCCGGCCGCTAATGGTGATGCGGATCCATTCGAGGCCGCCTTCGCAGACCTGGATCTCGCCCCAGCTCGGCTCGGTGATGATCGCCGCCTTCGCCAGCTTGCCGCGCTTGACCGCATCGATCGCGCCGAAGCCGCCGGTCTCCTCGTCCACGACGGAATGGATCGCCAGCCGCCCCTCTAGATCGATCCCCGCTTTGCGGATGGCGCGCACGGCCGCGATGGCAGCGGCGACGCCGCTTTTCATGTCGACGGCGCCGCGTCCATAGAGCTTGCCGTTCTTGATCTCCCCGCCGAACGGATCGACGGTCCAGGCGCCACGCTCGCCGACCGGCACCACGTCGATATGTCCGCACAGAAGCAGGCTCTTCGCTTCCGACCCGGTGAGCTCGCCGACCACATTGGGACGCTCCGGAAAGACGTCCCAGCGGTCGATCGACATGCCAAAAGACGTGAGCTCCTTCCCGACCAGGTCCTGGACGGCGCTCTCGCGGTTCTGCTCAGGGTCCTTGACGAACTTCGGATTGACGGACGGGATGCGGACGAGATTCTGGGTAAGGACCGTCACATAATCCCGATCCGCGTCGAGCGCTTTCCACACTGCGTTGATCGCGTCCTGGGTTTTGCCCATCGGTGCCCCTCTCGTCCTGCCGTTCCTCGCCAAGGCATCGCTGGTTCGCCGACATGATCGCTCGGCCGGTCAGAAATCTGCCCGTCGGGTCATTCCGCAATGCTCTTCTTAAAATCATTGGAACGAAAATATTTGATCAAAGTCAACATCGATTTTCGAATTGAAGATTTTTTTTCAAAATGGGATGGTGCGTCGAGATGGGGGGAGCTGCCGCGGCATGCGCGAGACCGAGACCAAGAAGGGCCTGAAAGCAAGAATAGCGGAGCTTGCGGATGAGCTGACCGCCAGCGAGCGCAAGATCGCGGGCGTTATCCTCGCCGACTATCCTTATGGCGGCCTCGTCCCCATACAGGAGCTCGCCAGGCGAACGCGCGTCAGCGCGCCGTCGATCACGCGCTTCGTCGCCAAGATCGGCTGCAACGGCTATCAGGAATTCCAGCGCCAGCTGATCGGCGAGCTGAAGCAGCGCGAGCTTTCGCCGATCGAGCTGAAGGTGACCGAGGCGCCGGCGCGCGGCGCCCATTTCCTGATCGACTACACCCATCGGCTCATGCGGCAGATGAAGTTCATGGCCGAGAACATGCCGCTGCAGCAGTTCGACAAGGTGTGCTCGCTGCTGACCGACACGTCGCGCAACATCTTCATTCTCGGCGGGCGCGTGACCGACGGCATCGCCTTCCTCCTGTCGATCCATCTCCACCAGATCCGCAGCCGCATCTACCACTTGCCGTCGAACGCGGAGCTCTGGCCGGAATATGTCCTGCGCATGCGCAAGCAGGACGTCGTCATCCTGTTCGACGTCCGCCGCTACCAGCCCAATCTGGCCGAGCTCGCGCGCGTCATATCCGAGCAAAGACAGTCGATCGTCATTGCGGTCACCGACAAGTGGCTGTCGCCGGTTGCGGCCCACAGCACGCATATCTTCGCCGTGCCGATCGAGCTCAAGACGGCCTGGGACACCCAGGTCTGCCTGCTCACTCTGGTCGAAGCCATGATCATGCGCGTGTCGGAGGCCGACTGGCCAGCCACCCGCAAGCGCATCGAATCCTGGGATCAGATTCGCTTTTCACTGTCCAACCGGAAGGTCGCAAAGAAAAAGAAAGTTGCAAGCGAGAAATGAGGAGTGGTATCTGATCTCCCTCAGCACGTACGTTGAGTAGGCGTGCCGTCAGCTCATACGAAATATTCGTCGTTGCTAACCAGCTCACCTTCCAGCGCTTCGCTAGGGTGTGCTGCCGGATTGCGTGGCATGAGGATGGCTTTTTAAATGCTGACCTGCCGGATCTTGGGCGCCCAATCACATTGGTTGTTCACTCGCACTTCGCATGCACGCACTCAGAGCCCAAGGATTTTCGTGCACCGATATTCGCACCAGGCTTGGCAGTCTTCTCCGACCGCCCATATCACTTCGGCTACTGCCGCCATTCCGCGGGAGTCAGTTTGTCAAGCCATCGAGGTCGTCGACAATTGGCGTGAGCGAGCACCTCAGTCGACAATCACGTGAATCCGCACCGGGCCTGGCAAGTCCTCCACATAAGCGCGGGCCGCCCAGCGCTCCTCGGCTTCACACTGCAGCTTTTCCGCAGGCGTCAGTTGATCAAGCCAGTGAGGACGTGGACCCGTCGCCGTCGGCCAAGTCGTCGCCCAAGCCGTCATTTTTGCGTACCAGCCACTACCGTTGTCATGGACTTCCTGATCAATAGACTGTTCATCCGTCATCTTGGGCCGCCATAGAATTGACGATTCTGCCTGGCGTTAAGCTCGATGAGCGCTCGAACGAGATCTTTGGATTCTTTTCGGCCAGGCCGGACAGACCCGTCTCGTGCGCTCGATAAGACACGTGTGATAGACTGAAGTGAATCGGGGATTGGCCTGACGCCGGCTGCGAGAAGTGCAGACGCAAGCTTTCTTGTATTGCCGGAACCGCTCCACGGATATGCGCTGATGGAGGTATACGCGCCACGAGGGTCCCTCGCAGGTACCTGCGCCTTCGAAGGATTGTCCCCTCCTGTAATCGCTGTGACCGCGGTAACTGCAGGGATACCGAGCGGAACGCCGTTGACCTGCAGTATTTTTGAGACAATCGGGTGCTTGTTTATGATTTCTCTCAGGAACTTGGCAGTTTTTGGTGCAATAGTTTTTATTGTATTGGGATTGACGATGGCTGTTCGAATGGCTTCAGCCATTCTTTCTCGTCCGTACGCATCCCTTTGGTAGCCAACCGATTTTGGAGTGATTAGAGGCATTCGGTTCGGCTGGCCGCTTATGTTTTCACTGAAAATCCCATCCAGTTCTTGAGTAAGGCCTCTCGTTGTCTGCCGTCCTGTAGCGTAATCGATAATGTGACCAAGTTCATGCGCTAGCACAACATTGGTCTGATCCTGGGGTAGGCGATCCCAAACTTTTATCCAAATGGGAACACCGTCACGGGTCGCAACTGCGCCCAAGGAACGGCCAGGCAACTCGCTTTTATGAACCCTTAGAATAGGTACCCTGAAATCATCTTCAATGATGGAACGGATTGTATCTGGCGTTAGGCCTTGGTCCTTTTCGCCCTTCTTTCGTCTTCCCGCGATCTTCTTTGATACAAGATCATTGCCACTGATATCCTTTAAGAGGTTTCCCGCTTCGTCGGCAACACCCCCATCTGGATAGTCAAGTGCGAATTCGCGCGGTGGCTTGCGTAGTGGCCCATATTGTACCATCCACGGGCTTGAACGGGCCCAAAATTCGCCCGGCCTGGGCTCTTCGAAGACAATATTATCCCAGCCCCCTGGTTTGCTTCCTGGCATTTGAGGCAGTGCGTCCTCCACTGCCTCAATCGTTCTTATTTGAGGAATTTGTTCGCCGAACGGACCCGCCGTGAATTGAGCCTGTCGTGTTGCCGGCGTTACGTTGATTCCGTTTCCTGTGGCGGCAGTTGCATTGGGAGTCCTGGAAGAACTCGCAAAATTCTCGACAACGTCGTCATAGTGGCCCTTGCGATTCATTGCTCCGGTCAGCATTTTCACAGGCTTGCCGGCGAAGGGCGCAAAGGTCATCACGCCAGGCAAAACAGCATCCTTGTACCGGCCTTC